>CAJJBE010000003.1 GCA_905182335.1 Flavobacteriales bacterium UBA4466
TATGGGGGTGGTTTGTTGTTCAATAGTTAATAACTAGACTTATCATAACGCTCGGACACCTCTCAAGCACCCCCAGGACTTTCACAATCCTAAACAAAACATACATTAATCGAATCTATAAACACCTATAAACAAAGGGCTTGGTGAGTGTGTAAGGGTGGGGGGAAGGTGTGGCCGTACTTAGGTGTATACTGGTTTGGTATTATACCCCGTTATTTAGAGCTAAGAACCCATTAGAAAAGCACCCCCCTCACAAAGCTTATACTATAAATGTCTGTCAGTAATTGAATACTTTTTTGGTTTTTTGATAGGTTATATTGGGTGTGTAGACAGATAAATGTCTGTCAAATGTCTGTCAAAATATGATGTTTTTTCACTAATATGGTCAAAAATGGTATCTTTACATAAATCTTATAAGTGTCTGTGAAGTCATTGTGCTAACAGTCTGGATACCCCTTAAATAAAGGGAATGCAAACAAAAAAGCCCCACATAAATGTGAGGCTTAATGTGAGCCAGTCAGGATTCGAACCTGAGACCGCCTCCTTAGAAGGGAGGTGCTCTATCCAGCTGAGCTACTGGCCCATTTTTAAGTTCAAAAAAATAAAAAAAGGGGATGATTGCTCATCCCCAAAAAAAAAGTCGGGGTGGCAGGATTCGAACCTGCGACCTCCTCGTCCCAAACGAGGCGCGATGACCGGGCTACGCTACACCCCGAGTGTAAATTGAACTAAAAAATTTCAATTGGATTTGAGAAACGTTATCCTCAAATTCGAGTGCAAAAATAAGTAATTAATTTAGTTTTGCAATCTAATTTATTTATTTTTTTTTCTTGCGGAGAGACAGGGATTCGAACCCTGGGTACCCTTTTGAGGTACGCTTATTTAGCAAACAAGTCCTTTCGGCCACTCAGGCATCTCTCCGTAAATCCTATTAAAGAACTAATCCCAAAACTAGTAAAAGCATACTTATAGAACAAGGGTTTTTAATAAATAAATAAATAAATTTTTATTTATTGAATAGAATAGAAATGAACTTGCTGGCTTCCAATGTTAAGAGTAAAATCCAGAAGATGTGAATTGGTTTAAAAACAGGTTTAATTCTTACGGAAATCGTCAAAATAAAATATGAAATTGAAAGTAGTAAACTAGAAAATAGGGGGGTGGATATAATTAATCCGGCAATAAACGTAAAACAAAAAAAGCTGGATAATAAATAATTGAGAGCTCTATTTTGCTTACTTACAAACAAAATACCTAAAACTATTGTTATAATTCCGCTCAATAATTGAAAAATATCAGTGATAATAGTGTTAGAAAACACGGTCATACTCTCATAATTCAAGAAAATAGACCAATAGAATTCGTTTCCAAGTGTACTAAGCAATCCAATTATAAGCATTAAAATGGAGGCTAGTTTATACTTTTTAAAATTCCAAAACGTAAATTGGGCAGAAACAATTAATACAATAAATTGATTTAAAGGAAATGGAAAAAGAAAGGCATCTTTATCAAAAAAGATACTTAACGCATATATCAATAGAGTTAAAGAGGTGATAAACAATAAACGAACTTCTTTTGTCATTATTTTTTACTTAGTGCTTCTTCTATGTATTTGAAAGTTGATAGAATCTCTGGTTTACCATTGATTACGGCAATATCATGCTCAAAATGAGCGCTTGGTAGCCCATCTTCAGTAACAATTGTCCAATTATCATCTAATTGTTCTACTTTTTCTGTACCCATATTGATCATCGGTTCAATAGCAATCGTTAGTCCATCCTGTATTTTCTTACCTTTTCCACGTCGACCATAATTTGGTACCTGTGGCTCTTCATGAAGTGTTTTACCTAATCCATGTCCAACTAAATCTCTAACTACACCATATCCATGATTTTCTGCATGCTGCTGAATCGCAAAGCCAATATCTCCAATACGGTTTCCTACTTTAGCTTCAGATATACCTAGCATTAAACACTCTAATGTAACTTGAAGTAATTTCTTTTTCTCTTCAGAAACTTCTCCCACTTGAAACGTATATGCATGGTCACCATAATATCCCTTATAGACAGAACCACAATCAATCGAAACGATATCTCCTTCTTCAAAAGGTCGGTTTGTAGGTAGCCCATGAACTACTTGCTCATTAACAGATATGAGTAAGGTGCTTGGGCAATCGTATAATCCTTTAAATCCAGGAACAGCATCTTGTGAAATAATATATTCTTCAGCCATTTTATCCATTTCAAATGGTGTTACTCCAGGAGCAATCATTTCTGCACATTTACCTAAAGTTCTACTAACAACTTGAGCCGCCTCACGCATTATCTCTATTTCTTTAGCTGTTTTATAAATAATCATATTCCTGTTCAATAAATTCATTGGCGCAAAGATAATAGATTCTACTTAGATATTTTACCCTTTGGATTTACTCAATAATTAGCTTAGTGCTTTCTTTGTCCAGATGTATAATATAGGTTCCGCTTTTCAATGACTTAGGTACTCTTATTATATCTTTTAGAAAGTAAATTATAAAAAAAAAACGCTCTTAGAATTAACTAAAAGCGTTTAAGTATAATATATGATTGACTTATGCCAATACTTCCTTTACTTTATCAGCAGCATCCTGCAATTGAACAACAGAGATTACATCTAATCCAGAGTCATCAATTAATTTTTTCGCTTCTTCGGCGTTTGTTCCTTGTAAGCGAACAATTAATGGAACTGGGAATGAACCAAAGTTCTTGTATGCATCAACAACACCTTGAGCAACACGATCACAACGAACGATTCCTCCAAATATGTTAATCAAGATTGCTTTTACATTTTCATCTTTTAGTATTATGCTAAAAGCTTTCTCAACACGTTCAGCATCTGCAGTACCACCTACGTCTAAGAAGTTAGCAGGATTGCCTCCGGATAACTTAATGATGTCCATAGTAGCCATTGCAAGACCTGCACCGTTTACCATACAACCAACATTCCCATCTAATTTAACGAAGTTTAATCCTGCTTCATCAGCTTCAACTTCAGTTGCATCCTCTTCGGACTTATCTCTCATTGCTGCGTATTCTGGGTGGCGGAATAATCCAGACCCATCCAAGGTTACTTTAGCATCAACTGCGATGATTTTATCATCTGATGTTTTTAAAACAGGGTTAATTTCGAACATTGCAGCATCACATCCTTCATAAGCAGCGTAAAGAGCACTAACGAATTTTGTCATTTGCTTCATTGCTTGTCCAGATAAACCTAGGTTAAAAGCAATTTTTCTAGTTTGAAAACCTTGAAGACCAACACGAGGATCGACTTCTTCTTTAAAAATTAAATGTGGAGTTTCTTCAGCAACAGTTTCAATATCCATTCCACCTTCAGTAGAATACATAATAATGTTACGTCCAGCTTCTCTATCTAAAACAACTGACATGTAAAACTCAGAAGGCTCACTTGCTCCTGGGTAATAAACATCCTCAGCAATTAAAACTTTATTTACAAGCTTACCAATACCATTTGTTTGAGCAGTTGTTAAGTGCCCTCCTAAGATTCCTTTAACAGTGTCATCAACTTTGTCAATTCCTTTTGCTAAAACAACACCGTGAGATCCTGTTTCTGCAACAGTTCCTTTACCACGACCACCAGCATGAATCTGAGCTTTAACTACGTACCATTCAGTACCTGTCTGAGCTGATAATTCTTTCGCTGCAGCTTGTGCATCTTCAACCTTGTCTACTACTCTCCCTTCTTGGACAGCAACACCAAAGCTTTTTAATATTGATTTTCCTTGATATTCGTGTAAGTTCATGTTTTTGATATTATAAAAGGCAAAATTAAAAGGATTTATTGGAAACGACTAACCTCAGTTGCACTTTTTTATCATAAAGCATCTAATAAATCAGAATGCTAATTTTAGTCAAAATGTAAGATTATACTTTTTACTTGTTATGATACTGATGTATAGTATTTTATACTTGTATTCTTTACTGTTTACTACAAGCTTCTTGCATTTTTCCAGCTACTTGTGATTTCTTTTGAAGCAAATTCCTTGCAATCTCTTTCTTTGATTGAAGTCCAAATTTGATTTATACCATGCTTTAATACTTCTCCTTCATCTTCCATTACTGTATACATTACACGTGGATCTTTTAAGTAATGCCTCACAAAATTAGTGTCAAAATTACCTGAAGTAAATGCTTCATGCTTCAAGACATATTTACCGAAATCAAGTGTAGTTTTAAGTCCAGAAATTTGATATTCATCGATTGCTCTAATTGTCCTTTCAATCGCTTTCTCACGTGTTTGGCCCCAAACAATCAATTTTGCAATCATTGGATCGTAGTAAATGGGAATATCCATTCCCTCTAAAAAAGCATCGTCTACACGAACACTTTTTCCTGAAGGAACACTATAACGTTTCAAACGTCCAATGTCTGGAGTGAATCCATTTATTGTATCCTCAGCATATACACGAACTTCAATTGCATGACCATTAATACTTAATTCATTTTGTGCTTTTGGAAGGTTTTCGCCTCGTGCAACACGAATTTGCCATTCAACTAGATCTAATCCAGTAATCTCTTCCGTTACAGGATGCTCAACCTGAAGACGTGTATTCATCTCTAAGAAGTAAAACTTAAGGTCTGCATCTAACAAAAACTCAACAGTTCCTGCTCCTTCGTAATCACATGCTTTACATACGTTTACAGCTGCATTTCCCATTTGTTCTCGTAATTCTGGAGTTAATATGGCGCTTGGAGCTTCTTCAATTACTTTTTGATGTCTTCGTTGAATGGAGCATTCACGTTCAAATAAGTAAACAGTATTTCCTTGCTTATCAGCAAATACTTGTATCTCAATATGACGTGGTTTTGTAACGAATTTCTCAACGAAACAAGCGTCATTTCCAAAAGAAGATCTTGCCTCATTTTGAGCAAGTTTCATTTGTTCTTCTAACATATCCTCTGACTCAACTAATCGCATTCCTTTACCGCCACCTCCGGCAGATGCTTTAATCAAGACTGGATATCCGATTTTTCTTGCGATTTCTTTAGCTTCATTAGCATCGGTAATTGCACGGTCAATACCAGGAACTAATGGAACATTAAATTCTTTAACTGCTTTTTTTGCACTTAATTTATCTCCCATTAAAGCCATAGCTTTCGGTGAGGGACCAATAAATATCATTCCAGCATCTGTTACCTTTTGAGCAAAATCACCATTTTCGGATAAAAAACCATAGCCGGGATGGACACCATCAACATTTAAATTTTTACAGTGTTGAAGAATCACATCTTGCTTCAAATAACTTTCAGCAGAAGGACTAGCTCCAACATATACTGCTTCATCAGCTTCAAGTACATGAGGAGCATTCGCGTCAGCATCTGAATAAATTGCGACACTTTGAATCCCCATTTTCTTTAAAGTTCTAATCACTCTACGGGCAATTTCACCTCTGTTTGCTATAAGTACTTTTTTCATTAAATCTTATTTTAACTAGAATAATTGGCATTACGAAGGTATTAATTTTTCAGTTTTTCTGCGATTTTTTTATCCATTCAACTTGTTCTCTACAGGAACAGGAACTTGTTTTCGTTTTATTGGATAGTATTTGTTATTTTTCTTTCTGAAAACATCTAAGAAATACTGAATAACCTTGAAGTCTCTTACGTTATTAAAGTCCTCTTGATAATGTAATCCGGCTCCTTGGGTGAAGGGTCCTTGGTCTTGGTCTTGAATAATTGACTTGTCATTCGATTCATTAAAAATATTAACTCTAAAGGTTCCATTTTCATTTAAGAGATACTCAAGGCGAACATCTCCAATGATTGAATTTTCATCTTTTGAATCATCCAAGGTTGAATTTTCAATACCGAAACTTCCAGATAAGATTAATCGATCATCTAAGAATCCTTTGGTTACACCAAATTCATAGGTGTTATCACCTGTTAATCGATCTGAGTCTAGATTGACGTTTAACCTGTAGTCTTTTGATACTTTAGATAGAAGGGCATTAATTTGATTTGCTACCAAATCCAAAGCAGCACTTCCGTCTGTTGAAATATTCCCCGCCATTGGCTGAAATCTTTTCCAAAGTAGTAAAGAGAAGAATTGTCGATTCAACTCCGCTTGATCTGAATTTATTTGTGTTAAGATTGATTTTTCTACGTCAGATGCCCTTGGTGCTTTAATGTTAAAATCAATTGCTGGTTTGATTAAAGATTCTTTCAAATTAAGGTAGCAGAGTATTTCTTGATCAGAACTTCCAGTAGTACTTAATTTGTTTCCTTGAGCTGTTGCAATATTTGCATCTACGCGGTAGTATGTTTTAAGATCAAGTGTGGCATTATAAGGATCTCCTGACCAATTGATACTTCCTCCATCTTCAATATAAAACTTTTGTTTTAAAATACCCATTGAGAAGTCGTAAGCCCCATCAGTAATTGCATAAACTCCATCCATTGTAATATCGCCAATGCTATTTAATGTTATGGCTAAATCCCCTTGTCCATGAGCTGTTATTTCATCTTCTAATTTGTCATTAAAAATAATTTTAATCTCGGCATCAGGAGTAACGTTGAAGTTTAAATTTAAATCTACTCCTGTAAAGTCAATTTTATGTTCTGCTAACTCTAGTGTAGTCTCTTTATCAAGAAAAATGATGAAGTTTTCTTGATCTTCTATATCTCCAATACCGTACATTGGAATGTTAATTTTGGTTCCTTTTTTTGTTTCTAGGTCTACCGTTATTTCAATATTATCGGCATATCCGAAAATATTAACTGTCCCAGTTGCGTAACCTTTTCCATAATAGATGTCACCTGGTTTATAAGTCGAATTTAAAACTAAAAATTTATCTAGGGGTAATACTTTCCATGGTTGTGAGGGCGATTTGTTTACGGCATCTTCTTCTAAGTCAAAGTTTATGTCAAAATTGAAGTCACTGAAATTGTCATGATAGACAGACCCAATTAGTTTCCCTGCGTTACCCTCTTCATCAAATACAGGTATTCCATTAATGTAAAGCCCAGATTCATCAACTTCAATTGGCCCTTCCATTCCGAAGTGCGTTCCTAATAGTCCAATTTTGACTGAACCTGCTAAAAGAGAAACTACTCCATCAAGAATCGGTTTGTCAGGTGTTCCTGTAACTTTTAATGTTCCTATTAAAAGTCCTTTTATTTGAGACACAACATCTGGATCTAAAAAAGCATTTGTAAATTGAATGTCAGTGTTATCAAAAAATAAATTAAAGTCTAAATTCTCCTTTTTACGATATGGGTAATAATCACCAGTGAAATCGAATGTCTGATTGGTTTTGTAAATTAAATCGCCTTTTAAAGCGATATTTTTATTGCTAGGCATCCAATGAGATGATACATTTATATCACCGACAAGTTGATTTTTCATCAATAACTCCTCTATGTTAGCATCACCACTATATTGAAAATTTTCATATGGATTAGAAAGATAACCTGTTGCACTTAGTGTTCCTTCTAAAGGGATATCTGAAATGAAATTAGAAAACTCTGATAGATCAAGATCGTGTATATCAAACTTTAATTTGTGTGTGTCTGAATTCGATAAGTACCCAGTACCAGAGATAGATTGATTATTTCGAGTTAATAAGAAGTCTTCAAAATGAATAGTGTCATTATTAAATGTGAATTTTGATGCATTTTCAATGTGCCATTTGTTAGAGTTAATATAGAAATATGAAGTGTCTAGATTTATTTTATAGTGTTTTGCATCTACTAATAAAGTGGACCACTTAATTAATGATGGCTTACCTGAGGTTTTTCCCCATGAAAGGTCAGAAAAAAGCTTATCCGCTACACCGGCAATTTTAAAATTTAACTCATCAAAACTCAATGAATCTTTATATATGATTTTTTCTGTGTGAAAGTTAAGAGACATGTCATTTTTATTCATCGTCTGATGTGAATAAACATCATAGTACCTTAAGTCGCCATAGCTTATTGAATCAGATTTCAGATTGGCTAGAAAATTAGATGATTCTTCAAAATAGTGACCTGAAATTGTCGTTCCTGAAGAAATACGTAAATCTGGGAGAAAGATATCTAGAAATCCATCTGACTGACCAAACTTAGCATCAAATTCGAAATGATCATGTTTTTCATGGTCAATTTTGTGAATGTGATTTTTAAATAATGCAGGGAATATTCGACTAAATTGATGTTGAAAATCTCTTATTATATTGCTGATGTTAACTTTTCCTGTGATGTTAACTTGTGCGATATCACTCAATATTGTAAACTGATCCTCTAGATCACTTCGTTTCATGTTAATTTGCATAGATGGGATACTCAACTTTCTTGTCCCTTCACTTAAATTGAATTGATCCATCACGATCGAACCTCTAAATTCATTTGGATTATCGCCTCGAATATCAATTTTAAAGTGAGACGAAATTGTTGAGTTTTTAGTTGAGATGTTTAATTGATCAAGTAATGCATTTGAAACATTAAGTTCAAATTTCAAGTGCAGCTCGTCTTTAAAATTTATACTACCACTATAGGCGAGATCAATATTATCATCTTTCACATCAATTCTACCCGTAAATAGCTCATCAATTAAACTGCCTTCCAGAATTTTTATCTTGTTATAAGGATAATTTAAATAATCAAGACGATTTATTTCACCTTCAATAGAAGTAAATGCTATTTCAGAAACAGAATTAGCCTGTCCTGACAAGAAAAATATGCCATCTATTATTCCAATAGACTCATTGTTTAATAATTTACCTAAGTCGAAAGTTTCTATTTTAATATCATATTCGGTAGCTCCTGAGCGTTGAAAAAAGTAAGAATCGTTCTCTTTGTTTTGTGTAAACATCATACCGTTGTCCATTATAACATTCCCTAAGTGAGTTTGAACATTTTTAGCAGCGATTACAAATTGAGAATAAAAGCCATCCAGCTGAATTTCTTCTGCTTTAATGTATTCTAGGCGATTTACTATAGGATCAAGATCAAGATGATCAGTATTGAAGGAGTTCGGAAGTTTAATGGATTCTAATTCATTAATATCAAGATATGCGTAGTTAATTCGTTCTTGAAAAAAGGCAGCTTTTGGGTTTCGGTAATCTGGTAAGTTCAGGGTTCCTTTTATATGGGTGCTATTCAATGCTTTTAAATCGAAGTCGGCAAGTTTTAGTCGTTTAACTTCTTTTTGAATAGAAGTAGATAAATAGACAGTATCGTTCATGCCATCTAAAACGTAAGCAAATAATGCAGCTTCAGCTAAGTCAATAGTACTATTATCAATTTTCGCGTCAAATTTTACACTATCAATAAAGTATTTAAAATCTCCCAGTCCAGTAGAAAGCATATCAAATTTTTTAGCTTCGATTATAGAGCGTTCAGAAGTTAAGATAAGATCTTGAAGAAATATTCCATTCTGAGATACAGACACTTTTGTTTCTAAGTCATTTAAAGTGAACCCGGATTTCTCTACGAAACTGAAACTGTTCACATCAGCGGAATAAGTGCCTTTATCAACTTTAAAATTATTTATAGCGCCATTTATTTCTTTTGTGTCTAAGTGGAAATAATCAACTCCTGTAGCGCTAGTGTCTTTTCTGTAATCATCGTATTTAAAACGTGTATTACTCAATGTTATATTGATAACTGTGATTTTTGGACTATTCTTTTTTTTCTTCTTTTTGGACGTGAAATAATCTGTTAAAAACTGATGATTGAATACACCTTTTTTATCACGTTGTATATGAATAAGTCCACCTTCTAAGTCAACAGACTCTAGGACGAATAATAATTTTGAAATATTATAATCGGCGAATGAGATAGAAGTATTCTTGGCAAAAAATAGCGTATCCTGATTGGTGTCAGTTAACAAAATATCATCTAATGATAATTTATTTAGAAATACTATATCTAAAGTTTTTATTGCTACAGTCGCTTTTAATTCTTTTGATAAATAAGAGGCAACTTTTACAGCTATAAATGTTTGTACTGGAGAGGTTCTGATTGCAAAATTGAAAATAATACTAAAAATTAGTATCCACTCTAAGATTCCTCCTATCGTCCTTCCTAATATTTTGAGTAATTTTGCCATTCGTTACAAATTTAAACATTGTGCGTCAAAAACAGACTATCATTCTTGCGATTGAATCATCTTGTGATGATACTTCAGCTGCAGTGCTCAAAAATTACACCGTTTTATCTAATTTAATTGCCGGGCAGTCAGTTCATAGTGAATATGGTGGAGTTGTTCCAGAGCTTGCGAGCAGAGCCCATTTACAAAACATTGTCCCCGTTGTTGACGCTGCAATTAAGAAGGCCGACATTAATAAAGATGAAATTGATGCAATTGCGTTTACTAAAGGTCCAGGTTTATTAGGTTCTTTGATCGTTGGGACGTCTTTTGCGAAATCGATGTCATTGGCTTTAAATATACCATTGATTGATGTGAATCACATGTATGGCCATGTCTTGGCTCATTTTATTGATGATGCGGGAAACGATAAGCCAGAATTTCCATTTTTATGTCTGACGGTATCTGGAGGACACACACAAATTGTTTTAGCAAGAGATCCATTAGATATGGAAGTTATAGGTACCACGATAGATGATGCTGCAGGGGAGGCGTTTGATAAAAGCGCTAAAGTAATAGGGTTTGATTATCCAGGAGGTCCTTTGATTGATAAGCATGCTCAAAATGGAAATAAAAAAGCATTTCAGTTTGCTAAACCAAGAGTAGATGGATTTAATTATAGTTTCAGTGGTCTGAAAACTTCGATCCTTTATTTTATTCAAAAGCAGGAGCAAGAGAATCCAAATTTTATCTCTGAGAATCTAGATGATTTATGTGCATCGATACAATTTGCAATAATTGAGGTGCTAATGAAGCAATTGGTAAAAGCTGCAGATTATCATGGAATTATGAATATTGCTATTGCTGGAGGTGTATCTGCAAATAGCGGGTTAAGAGAGAGGATAAAAGAATTGGGTAGTAGTAAAGGATGGAAAACGTTTGTCCCAAAATTTGAGTATTGCACTGATAATGCTGCAATGATAGCTGTTACAGCAAAATTCATGTTTGACAAGAGCATGTTTACAGATCAAAAAGTGTCAGCTCAAGCTCGAGTTCCATTCAATTCTAACGGGGTTAAGTAATAGCCTGGTTCATTAAAACTCACAAGATGTAGATGTTAAATAATAGAGTTTACTTCTATTTTGGGATTGCAAGGATGATTTTAATTGTTTTACTGTTTATTAATTCCTAATGTGTAAATTTGATTTAATAAATATTCATCATGCTTAAAACTTTAATTTTTCTTCTTTTCACCTTAGTTTCAACACTATTATTTAGTCAGGAGAAAGTTAAATGGATTTATTCTTTTAATTCAGAATCAAGTACGGTTCAGATTAATGCGATAATTGACGAAGGTTGGCATCTATACAGTCAATATCTTGACAACGAAATTGGACCAGTACCAACGAGTATAACGTTTAAAGAAAGCCGTGATTACTTCATTGTAGGTAATACGATAGAGCCTGAATCAATTAAGGAGTATGATGAGAATTTCGAAGGAGAATTGAACTTCTTTAAGGGAGAGGTAACGTTTATACAAAAAATCAAGGTTAAAAAATATACAACAGTAAAAGGAGTAGTAACATTTATGGTGTGTAATGATTCAATGTGCCTACCACCAAAGGATATCGAATTCACAATTAAGATTAATAAGTAAATATGAAAAATAAGTTAGCACTAGTAATAGGTTCGTTACTGTTTATTTTAGCACCAATATTTGTTCAGAATGCTTCGGGACAACTTAAATTTCCTGAAGATAAAGTTAGTTGGAAGTTTTCTATTGAGCAGAATGGAGATGAGGCAACACTAGTTGGTAAAATAACCATAGTTGAGCACTGGCATATCTATGCAGTTCATTTGCCAGATGGAGTTCTTACTCTACCAACTGAGTTAGTACTTTATCCAAGCTCTAGTTATAAAACAGTTGGAAAGGTTGTAGAACCAACCCCTCATTTTGAACATGATGAAATAGCTGATGAGGATTTATATTATCATTCAAATTCAATTGTTTTACGTCAGAAGATTAAAATTAATTCAGAGAAAGACTTTGAGTTAAAAGGAAGGTTTGGCTTCCAAACATGTGATAGCATTAGTTGTTTATCTCCTTTTGAAACTGATTTTTCAGTTAGCGTTAAAGGGTTAAAGCCTGAAGTTGAATATGTTCCTACAGATGACTTAAATGTTCCAATTGAAGATGACTCAAGTGCTTCTGATCTTGAAGTTGCTTTTGTGAAAGTTGATAGTAATGTTACTTCGAATGATGGTTTTAAACAAAATAAAGAAGCGAAAAATGAAAGCAATACTAATGAGGAACGGTCATTGTGGGGTGTTTTCTTTGCTGCTTTAGCTAGTGGTTTTATCGCACTTCTAACCCCTTGTGTTTTTCCTATGATTCCAATGACAGTAAGTTTCTTTACAAAACAAAGCAAAACAAAGGCAAAGGGAATTCAAAATGCTCTTTTTTACGGTTTAAGTATTATTTTAATATATGTCTTTCTTGGAGCAGTTGTTTGGTCTACGGGTACAGGAAGCCTTTTGAATGAGATGTCAACAAATCCGTGGTTTAATTTAGGATTTTTTGTGCTGATTGTCATTTTTGCAATATCCTTTATGGGTGCATTTGAAATTCGAATGCCAAACAAATGGGTAAATAAAGCAGATGAAAAAGCAGATAAAGGAGGTCTAATAGGTATTTTCTTTATGGCATTGGTTTTAGCACTAGTTTCATTTTCATGTACAGGACCGATTCTAGGTATATTACTAGTAGGAACAGCTTCTGATGGAGGTGGGGAAGCTTTAATGATAGGAATGTTTGGATTTGGATTAGCATTGGCTTTGCCATTTGCACTTTTTGCAGCTTTTCCTGGATGGATGAATTCAATGCCTCAGTCGGGAGGATGGCTAAATACAGTTAAAGTTGTTCTAGGATTCTTAGAGTTAGCACTTGCATTTAAATTCTTATCAAATGCTGATTTAGCTTGGCAGTCGCATATGTTAGAGAGAGAGGTTTTCTTAGCAATTTGGATAGCAATATTTACAGTTCTGACATTATACCTTTTTGGTAAAGTACTTTTACCTCATGATAGTCCAATTGAAAAGTTATCTGTTGGAAGAGCATTGTTTGGAACGTTTGTTTTAGCCTTTGTTGTTTATATGATACCAGGTCTATGGGGAGCACCATTAAAAATGATTAATGCATTTCCTCCACCAAGTACATATGCAGAATCTCCAAGGGGTGTTGGTGGTGGTGCGAGCACTGTTGAAGCTCATGTTCCAGATGGAACTCATTTAGCAACTGTAAGAGGGTTGTCTGTATTTCATGATTACGACAAAGCCCAAGCTTATGCAAAAGAGGTTAATAAACCTTTAGTTGTCGACTTTACAGGCTGGAATTGTGTGAACTGTAGAAAAATGGAACAAAGTGTTTGGGTTGAAGATAGTGTTTTCGAATCATTGAGAGATGATGTCGTGGTTGTTTCACTTTATATTGATGAAAGAACGATACTACCTGTGTCTGAACAAAAGAAGGATGTTAAAGTTGGAGATCGGACAAAAGATATGTTTACAGTAGGAGATAAATGGATGATCAAACAGATTACAGAGTATAATATTGCTTCTCAACCTTATTATGTAATGCAAACTCCAGAAGGGTATGATTTATCAAATGGTTCTGCTGATTTCCAAAATCATTCTGATCCAAAAGTTTTCCATAAATGGTTAGATAAAGGTTTGATAGAGTATAAAAAGATGTAATTTCATTTCAATATTTGAGAAGAATCCTTCGTGTCAACGGATGATTTTTTTTAGTTTTACTTTATGAATAATTTCCTTATAACCCCGATCGAATACTTGAAAGGTGTTGGACCTCAGAAAGCGGAGTTGCTTAAAAAGGAAATTGGAGTATTTACCTTTGGAGATCTTCTCGAATACTATCCGTTTCGTTATGTTGACCGCTCTAGATTTCAACGAATTAGTGATTTATTGGATGTTGAAGGGAATGTTCAGATAAAAGGAAGAATAGTCGGGATTATAGAAGCTGGTTCAGGCAGAGGAAAAAGGCTCACAGCAAAATTTCAAGATGAGACAGGTATGATTGACCTGGTCTGGTTCAAAGGAGCTAGCTGGGTAAAAAACACACTAAAAGTTAATAAGGAAATACAGGTATACGGAAAGGCTACACAGTTTAACGGCAGTTGGAATATAGCACACCCCGAGATGTCCGACATTAATAAGAGCAATGAAGTTGGTTATCAACCAGTTTACTCGAGTACAGAAAAACTAAATACGAGCGGATTAAATACAAAGGGCATTGAGAAACTAGTAAAGGGACTGCTTGATCAAATTCAAGAACTATTTGAAGAACCATTTTCAGAAGCTATTTGTACAGAGCATCGACTTATTTCTAAAGATAGAGCCGTACGATTAATTCATAACCCCAAGTCTGAATTAGATGCGCAACAAGCGCGATTTAGATTGAAATTTGAAGAGTTGTTTTTTCTTCAAATGGAATTGTTAGTACGAAAGAAGATCACACTTCAAAAATCTAAAGGTTATATCATGGAACAAGTGGGAGATGTGTTTAATACTTTTTATAAAAACTATATTCCATTTGAATTAACGGGAGCGCAAAAAAGAGTTCTTAAGGAAATCCGAAAAGATTTAAATACAGGGCATCACATGAATCGTTTACTTCAAGGTGATGTTGGTTCTGGTAAGACGCTTGTTGCCTTGTTGTCGATGTTGTTAACGGTAGGGAATGGATATCAATCGGCTATAATTGCACCAACTGAAATATTAGCTACCCAGCATTATGAATCTATTTCGGAACTGTTAGCGCCTATGGATGTAAAAGTAAAATTACTTACAGGGTCAACAAAGAAAAAAGATAGAATACCATTGCACGAAGGCTTGATTAATGGGGAAGTAAACATCTTGATTGGAACTCATGCGCTCTTAGAAGATCCGGTTAAGTTTGATAATTTAGGATTGGTAGTAATTGATGAACAACATCGTTTTGGAGTGGCTCAACGTTCAAGGATGTGGAAAAAGAATGATTTGGCACCTCATGTCTTAATTATGACTGCGACTCCAATTCCAAGAACTTTAGCAATGACATTTTATGGCGACCTTGATGTTTCTGTAATTGATGAATTGCCTCCAGGTAGAAAACCGATAAAAACAATGCATAAGTATGATGCTAGTCGATTGCCAGTCTTTGGCTTGATTAGAGATGAAATAGCTAAGGGGAGACAGGTGTATTTTGTATACCCATTAATTAAAGAATCTGAGAAGTTGGATTTTAATAATCTGCTGGATGGATTTGAAGCAATTAGTAGAAGTTTTCCAATGCCACAGTATAACGTCAGTATCGTTCATGGTAAAATGAAATCAGAGGACAAGGAGTTTGAGATGAATCGATTTGTTAAAGGCGAAACTCAGATAATGGTAGCTACAACAGTGATTGAAGTTGGGGTAAATGTTCCTAATGCTTCAGTAATGATTATTGAAAGTGCAGAACGTTTTGGCTTGTCTCAACTGCATCAGTTGAGAGGTAGAGTAGGACGTGGTGCTGAAAAATCATATTGTATCCTAATGACTGGAGATGAAATTTCAAAAGACAGCGAGAAGCGCATGAAAACAATGGTGCGAACAAATGATGGTTTTGAAATAGCAGAGGTTGATTTACAGTTGAGAGGACCTGGTGATTTGTTAGGAACTCAGCAAAGTGGCTTGTTGGATTTAAAAATTGCTAATTTATCGAAAGATGCTCAAGTTGTTGCAATGGCAAGAGATGTTGCCAAGCAGGTTCTAAGTAAAGACCCTACTATTGAATTGGAAGAGCATAAAATGATTCGTTATAGGCTTCAGGAAATGCTTAAATCTAGACCAAACTGGGGTCGAATTGCATGATTGATTTTTAGTACATTAGTAAATAAATAAAAACTATGAAAACACTAGTTATTGGACTCATTCTTCTAATCTCTCCCGCTTCTTTTTCACAAATTATAAGTGGACAAATTGTTGCTGAAGGCAGGGAGGTCAGAAGTAATACACCCTTCGTTATTGAGGGGATGCTGAATGGATATTGTACATATGAACTTTCAGTAGATAGGGATGGCAAAGTTACAAACGCAAGATTAGTTGATACAAATTTAAAAAGTACTCCAGCCAAATATGAGGTGCA
Organism: Flavobacteriales bacterium UBA4466; assembly: GCA_905182335.1. Lineage (GTDB taxonomy): Bacteria > Bacteroidota > Bacteroidia > Flavobacteriales_D > Crocinitomicaceae > UBA4466. The sequence goes on from CAJJBE010000003.1 coordinate 16,250, forward strand.
TAATTATGTAAGTGAAATCAAGTTTGAACCAGGTACTTACTACCCTAAATTTCACTATGCTTTAGTGAAAATCACCACACTTAAAAGGAAGTAGACTATTCAAAAATAGCCTTTACTTTGTCTGCATTAATATTTATAATCACTTTTCGCTTAAGTTTCAAAGTTGGGGTTAATTCGCCTCCTTCAACTGTCATCTCTTTTTCTAGCATTTGAACACATTTCAATTGTTCCCAACGTCCATATTCTTTATTGATTTCATTGATTTCATGGTCTATTCTAGCTTTAACAGCATCTGAGTTTACGATCGCGTTATTTGAACCATCTCCGATATCAATATGCTTGTGTTTTGCCCATTCACGAACAAAAGTAAAGGTTGGTACAACAAGTGCAGAAGGAAATTTCTGTCCTTCTCCAACAACCATAATTTGTTCAATAAATCGTGATTCTTTAAATCGATTTTCCATTGCTTGTGGAGCGATATACTTACCTCCGGATGTTTTGAAAATTTCCTTCTTTCGATCTGTGATTTTAAGGTACTTTTCTTCTTGGAATTTTCCTATATCACCCGTGTGAAACCAACCGTCTTTAATTACTTCTGATGTAGCTTTAGGCAGGTTGTAATATCCCATCATGATATTAGGTCCTTTAACAAGGATTTCACCGTCTTCAGCAATTTTCACTTCAACGTCGTCAATTAAAGCACCAACAGTTCCGATACGAATACCTTTAACGAAACTATTTACAGAAATTACAGGAGATGTCTCCGTTAGACCATATCCTTCCAGAATTGGAATGTCGGCAGCTAAAAATATTCTAGCTAAACGAGGTTGTAATGCTGCACTTCCTGAAGCAATAGCTCTAACGTTTCCTCCAAGAGCTTCTTGCCACTTAGAGAAAATTAGTTTTCGAGCAATCTTCAGTTTTACATTGTATATCGGAGACCTACCTACGACTTTGTACTTCTCCGCAACTCTCACTGCCCAAAAGAATAGCATTCGTTTGATTCCAGATAACTCATCTCCTTTGGCCATGATTTTATCAAAAACCTTTTCAATAAGTCTTGGCACTGCTGAAAAAACTTCTGGCTTAACTTCTCTAATGTTATCACCAATTGTCTCCATGGATTCAGCGTAGTGTATTGAACAGCCTATATACATGTATAGGTAGTGTAACATACGTTCATAAATATGACAAACTGGTAAGAATGAAAGTACTTTTGAATTAGCATCAGCCGGAATTGGTTCAATGCACCCTTCTACATTTGAGAGAATGTTCTTATGAGAAAGCATAACACCTTTTGGTTTACCTGTAGTCCCTGAGGTATATATAATCGTTGCTAGATCTTCATTCTTTACTTGATCCATTCTAGCTTTCACCTCATCAATACTAACTTGATCCTTTAGTTTTGAAATGTCCATCCAATGGTAAGCACCTGAAACGGTATCCATCGTATATATATGCTTTAAAGCAGGTGTTTTACTTTCAATATGTTTTATTTTCAGGAATAATTCTTCGTCTGCAACAATACACAATTTTACTCCTGAATCATTGAAAATATATTCATAGTCACCTTCTGAAATATTAGGGTAAAATGGCACAACAATAGCCCCTGTTTGTTGAATAGCAATATCCATAACGTTCCATTCATAGCGAGTACCTGAGACAAGTCCAACTTTATCCCCTGCATTTATACCTAGTGCCATTAGGCCTCGAGAGATATTCATGGCAGTTTCTAAAAATGTATTTGTTGAAACACTTTCCCAGACACCGTTTATTTTGGTAACAAACATGTTATCATTTGGGCAGTTATTTAATTGGTGGTATGGTACATCGAATAATCTTTTGGCTTCTATCATAATAGGGAGTATTTGTTAATACGAATTTAGGTAAAAAAACAGAAAAACACACGGTGCTAAATATTCGACAATACACCATTGATATTAAATAACAGTGCCTCTATGTTAATTAACTGTATCATTCATTAATTAAAGACATTATATATGTGACATTAGTCTAGTAAAAGAAAGTTGTTTTTTGTTTTAACAGTATCTAAGTAAGTAATTATTAAAACAATTTTTTGGATATCTCATAAAGTACATCATAAACAGAGAGAATCTTCGTGATATTGTGCAGCTTTTTTAATAAAGCTATGAATTCAGTGTTAGAAAATGGAGCTTGACAAAGCGAAAACGTATTTCAAGAGTTAAGTCTAGGTACCTATGTTAAATATGGTGTATTTATTGTTGGAGCTTGGTATAGAAATAGAGATGCCTTTATTTTATCTGTTGGAATTAACACAGGGAAGTTTAAAATTGGATACAGTTATGATGTAACGGTATCTAAATTGAATAATGGAGTTTCAGGGGGGTCACATGAGATATCTTTGGGGCTTAATTTAAATTGTAAAGACAAACCAACGACGTTCAGAACTATTTCATGTCCATCATTTTAGTCGATGAATATTTGGCGGAATCCGATAATCTTTTCTGGTTTGATACTTCGGAGTACGTTTAATAAAAGGTCTATTCGACAGAATAGACCTTTTCTCCATTAATGAATGTCATGTAAGCAAAATTCGGACTATATAATTCATTCGCATGAATAGCAGATTCAAACATGACGATTGTAGCATCTTTCCCTGCTTCAATTGTGCCAAGGCTCAATTCTTGAAAAGCAGCATAAGCAGCCCATATTGTCATTCCACGTATGCATTGATTTAATGTTATTGCCTCTTCAGGTTGAAAACCTAATACGGGGAAGTTCTCACTGTTTTTTCTATTCACAGCAGCGTGTATAGTTAAAAACGGATTTATTAACTCTACTGGGAAGTCAGTTCCAATAGCAAGCATTCCAAATTGATTCAGTAATGAGTTATATGCATACGTACCTATCATTCGATCTTTTCCTAAACGTGATTCAGCCCATCGTTGATCCGAAGTCGCATGTGTTGGTTGAACACTTGGAAAAACACCTGCTTTAGCAAAGAATTCGAAATCTTTTGGGTCAACTATTTGTGCGTGCTCTATTCTCCAACGATGATCAGGGTTTACGTTGTAAATTTTTTCATACATCTCCAGCATTAATCGGTTGGTTGAGTCGCCAATGGCGTGAGTATTCATTTGATATCCAATTTCTTCACATATACCTGAGATCTCTTTCATTCGTTTGATTGATGTTGTTAAATAGCCATGATGATTATGTTTATCCGTATATGCTTCTTTTAAAAAAGCGCCACGTGATCCAAGTGCTCCATCTCCATAAACTTTAAAACTTCGTATTAGTAGATTCTCATTTTGGTAGACTCCATTCTTACGAGCAAACCCAATGTTTTTCTCAGTAGGAAGAAGCATTCCATATATGTTTAGGTTAAGCTCATCCTTTTTAATCAATTTTTGAAACAGCTCAACTTCTGCATACTTCAATCCTGCTTCATGAACTCCTGTAACTCCGTAAGAGTATAATTCTAATTGAATTTCCAAAATAGCTTCACTCAATTCTTTTTCAGTAAAGTCTGGTAATATATCAAGGATTGGATTCATAGCATTGTCGACCATTACTCCAGTGAAGTTTTCCAATGAGTCATAAATGAAGTACCCACCGGATGACAATTCAGAATCGTTAGCAACCTTATTTAGTACATCAGATTTTTTGATGAGGTAATCATTCGCTAAAAGTGCATGGCCGTCTATTCTAAATAAACAAACTGGGATATCAGGGAATAATTCGTTCAGTTTCTCATTTGTTGGCATTTCATCATTTTTCCAACGCGATTGATCCCAACCACAGCCAATAATGAAGTCATGCTGATGTTTACTTTTATATTTTTCAATGCGAACCAACATTTCATTATATGACTTAGACCCTACTAGATTAACACTTAGCATTTGTCTTGCATAAGACATAATGTGACCGTGTGCATCAGTAAACCCAGGATATACTTCTTTTAACTCAGCATCTATAAATTCATCAGCTCTATATCTATTTAAAATTTCGCGCTCCGGTCCAACTTCAATGATTTGCCCATCACGAATTGCAATTGCGTCTTCGATGGTGTTAGCATCATCCATTGTATATATTTTAGCATTGTGTATTATTAGATCTACAGATTCCCCTTTCATACAAGAAGAAAATACAATAGTGGCTGTGATTAAAATTAAAAAGTAGAGCGATTTCATAGTTTGATATTTTCCTCAAAAATAATGGTTTAAAATCAAACGATTGTTTAGCGCGGAATTGCTAATTTTAGAGCCAAATAAATAATTATGGAGACACCAAAAACGTACGAGCCTCAAAAGGCTGAGGAGAAATGGTATTCACATTGGATGGAAAAAGGATATTTTCATTCAGAACCAGATGAAAGAGAAGCGTACACGGTAGTTATTCCACCTCCAAATGTAACAGGTGTATTGCATATGGGGCATATGTTGAACAATACAATTCAAGATGTATTGGTTCGTCGTGCACGTATGTTGGGTAAAAATGCATGCTGGGTTCCTGGAACTGATCATGCATCAATTGCAACTGAAGCAAAGGTTGTTCAGAAATTACGTAAGGAGGGAATTAAAAAATCAGATCTTTCAAGAGATGAGTTTTTATCACACGCGTTTGAATGGAAGGATAAGCACGGAGGAATTATTTTAGAACAATTGAAGAAGTTAGGTGCTTCTTGTGATTGGGAAAGAACGAGTTTTACAATGGATACTGAGTATTCAGAGTCTGTTATTGATGTTTTTATGGATCTTTTTGAGAAAGGAAATATTTATAGAGGGGTTAGAATGGTAAACTGGGACCCAGAAGCATTAACTGCTTTATCAGATGAAGAAGTTTTGCACAAAGAAGTAAACTCTAAGTTATTTCATATACGGTATAAGATTTCAGGAACAGATGACAAGTGGTTAACTATTGCAACTACACGTCCTGAGACTATTCTTGGTGATTCTGCGATTTGTGTAAATCCAAATGATGCACGTTATGCAAACCTGAAAGGAAAAGAGGCAATTGTTCCTCTTGTTGGAAGGACTATTCCAATTATTTTTGATGATTATGTCGATATGGAATTTGGGACAGGTTGTCTTAAAGTAACTCCTGCTCATGACACAAACGATTACGACTTAGGGAAGAAGTATAACCTTGAAACTATTGATATCTTAAATGATAACGGAACTTTAAATGCAAATGGACTTTATTATGAAGGACAAGACCGTTTTGATGTTCGCAAATCGATTGAAAAAGAATTATATAAAAAAGGGTATCTAATAAAAACAGAAGACCATATTAATAAAGTGGGGTATTCTGAAAGAACAAATGCAATTATCGAACCTAGGCTGTCTTTGCAATGGTTTGTTGATATGAAAAAATTATCTAAGCCTGCTTTGGATGCTGTTATGGATGGTGATATTAATTTTCATCCAGCAAAATTCAAAAACACATACCGTCATTGGATGGAAAATATAAAGGATTGGTGTATTTCTAGACAGTTATGGTGGGGTCATCGTATTCCAGCATGGTACTATGGTTCTGATGAAAATGATTTTGTTGTTTCTAAAACATTGGAAGACGCTATTGAAAAGGCGACAGCTAAATCAGGAAGAGCAATTACAGAGTCGGACCTTCGCCAAGATGAAGATGTATTGGATACCTGGTTCTCAAGTTGGTTATGGCCAATTTCTGTTTTTAATGGATTGACTAAGCCAGGTAATGAAGAGATTAAATATTATTATCCAACAAATGATGTTGTTACCGCACCGGAGATTATGTTCTTCTGGGTTGCTAGAATGATTATTGCTGGCAAAGAATATTTGGGAGAGATTCCATTCAAAAATGTTTATTATACTGGTATTGTAAGAGATAAATTAGGACGTAAAATGTCTAAATCTCTTGGTAATTCACCTGACCCTATTGATTTGATTAATAAGTATGGCGCTGATGGTGTACGTGTTGGGATGTTATTATCTTCTCCAGCTGGAAATGATTTACCTTTTGATAGTTCGCAATGTGAGCAAGGAAGAAACTTTACAAACAAAATTTGGAATGCACACCGTTTAGTAAGTTCTTGGTCTGTTCAAGAAGATTTGCCTCAACCAGACTCATCAAAAGTCGCGATTGACTGGTTTGGAACTAGATTTAATCAAGAGTTAGAAAATATTAATGATTTATTCGAGAAATTTAAAATCTCTGAAGCATTAATGGCTACATACAAATTAGTGTGGGATGATTTCTGTTCTTGGTACTTAGAAATGATTAAACCTGGATATCAACATCCAATTGATAAAGCTACGTTGGAAACAACAAAAGACTTCTTTGAAGGTTTGTTAAAAATTTTGCAGCCATTTACACCTTTCGTAGCAGAAGAGTTGTGGCATCAGATTCGTGAGCGAGCAGAGGGAGATGATATTATTATTTCTCTATGGCCTGAGCAGGAATTCGTAAATGAAACGACTAAGAGTTTTTTATTACAATTTGGACTTGCTGAAGAGGTTATTACAAATATTCGTAATATTCGTAAGAAGAATAATATTGCAAATAAAGTAAAAATGGAATTGTTCGTTAAGAAGAACGCTGAATTGGATACGACGTTTGATTCAGTAATTTTGAAAATGGGGAATCTTTCTCAATTAGAGTATACTTCAGATAAGATTGAAAACTCAAATACATTTATCTCAAATGGTAATGAATATTTTATTCCTTTTGGTGATACAATAAATATTGAGGCAGAGAAAGAAAAACTTACTGAAGAATTGAAATACACACAAGGATTCTTGAATAGTGTCCAGCGTAAACTTCAAAATGAAAAATTCGTTGCAGGAGCTCCTGAGCACGTAGTCTCTGTGGAAAAGAAGAAAGAAGCAGATGCACTAAGTAAGATTGCTATCCTTGAAGAAAAGATTTCATCTTTGAATTAAGGCATAAATTAGAAATAAAAAAGGGCTATGAAATTTCATAGCCCTTTTTATGTCGTTAATATTTAGTTTAAAACTCCTTCAATTGTACTTTTAGATACAAAGTGGTATCCATTTTTGGCTTTTTCGAAAGTGGCAAGTGCAAATTCTTTATCTCCTTTTAATCCAGAGTCCACAAGGGCTTGGTAAATAGATTCGATATACCAACGCCTTCCAATCTTGATTAGGTATGCCTCCATAAATGGACGAATAATTTTATTACCAGCGTTTATATTTAAAATGAACCAATCTGATTTAATAGCTGGATTCGCTTCCGCACTTAACATTAAATTAGAATCTATTTCATTTAAAACTTCCGTTGATAGTTCAGGTGAAAGTTTTCGAATAAATGCTTGCCATTCTTGGGTAACACGATCGGCGCGTTTAATGTTTTTGTATTCACCAGTAAAAACTTCCTCTCCTGAATTTACACGATCGGCCCAGGCTTCCATATCAAGAAGTCGCTGTGAATTTATTTTTATACAGTTTATAGGAAGTCCAGGGCGGTAAATCCATTCGTCTGTATCGAATTTTATATTATTTGGAATAAGTAGTTTTTTATTTAGATATTGAACAAATGATTCTGTAGTAATTGTTTCAAAAGCATGACTGTCGAAGTAATTTGTTAGGAAACCATCAAATTTAACACGACCAACCAAGTTTTCTAGTGTTCTTAATAAGAAAGCTCCTTTAATGTAAGCTATGTCTGTCATTCCATCATCAGGGTTCCTATTTTCTAGTTGAAGCTTTAATTGGGTGTCTTCAGGGTGGTCACTTTGTTCAATATCTTGAATTGAAGTTAAAAGATCTTGATATTCGATTACAGCATTGATATCTGCAATTTCTTTGCCGTACATCGCTTCCATAATTCTATTTTCAAAATACACGGTGAATCCTTCATTTAACCAGAAATCATTCCATGTAGCATTTGTTACCAGGTTTCCTGACCAAGAATGTGCAAGTTCATGTGCAATAACAGATATTAAGCTTCTGTCACCTGCTATTAAAGTAGGGTTAGCAAATGTTAATCTTGGGTTCTCCATCCCCCCAAAAGGAAATGAATAAGGTAATATCACTAAGTCGTATTGATCCCATCGATATTCACCGTAAATATTCTCTGCAGCCTTAATCATTTTTTGAAGGTCTACAAATTCATATTTACATTGTTCGGTTAATTCTGCTTCAGAATAAACGCCGCAAGACTCCCCGAGTGCATTATACTCCATATCTCCAACTACTAATGCAATTAGATAAGCTGGAATTGCTTGTTTCATTTCAAAGTGATAGTGCCCTTCAGTATTTTTCTCTTTAGGATTATTGGCGCTCATTAGTGCAATTAATTCTGAAGGAACTGTAACATCAGCTGAATACGTAATACGATTCATCGGTGTATCCTGAATAGGGATCCATGATCGTGTTAAAATTGCTTGGCCTTGTGTGTATAAATAAGGATACTGTTTACCCGCAGTTAATTCTGGTGTTAGCCAATCTAAAGCTTCTGTGTCTTTAGATGTTTGATAATATATATTTATATATTCTGTTCCGGGTTTAATATTCACTTTTAGTGGAGCACCTTTTATAGCATCAATTTCACCAATAGCGAAATCTGTTTCTACTTCGATATCTTTCCCTAATGTGATTTTTTTAATTTTCAATCCTTTGATGTCAAAAATTGCCTCAGAAACATTATTTTCACTCATTTTATGACGTGCAATGCCATAAATTATATTTTTTTCAAAATTTACGTCTAAATCTAAGTGGACATGAGTTGTTCTAATTTCTGAATGATTTGAATAAGAGTGTGAATCTGAAATTGGATCAGTTTTAACCAGTTTTCCATCTTCTATATGTTTATTAATTGGTGTGCACGAAATAGATGTTAACACTGATATTAAAAATAGTAGGTATATATTTTTCATCTGTTTTTCTATGAGTAGTGGCCTAAATATAATTGTTTCATTGTGAATTACAGAATTTAACATAATATTATTGTTTAGTTAATTAGTTGTAAATAAGTAGCTTTAAATGTTTATCGAAATAAGGCTTTAGTTCGTCGACAGTTTGATTCTTTTTATTACATTCACAGCCTAAAATTAATTTTTAATTATGAGTCACGAAAGTAATTTATCATCACAAAAAATGCTATTTGGACATCCAATAGGATTATTTGTGCTGTTCTTCACTGAAATGTGGGAGCGCTTTTCTTATTATGGAATGCGTGCAATATTGGTGTTGTATTTAGTTACACAGACTGGCGGAAATAACCCTGGGTTAGGTTGGACTGACGGTGAAGCTCTTGCTTTATATGGTTGGTACACAATGATGGTTTATGTGATGTCAATACCTGGTGGGATAATTGCGGATAAATTTCTTGGACAAAAGAAATCAGTATATGTAGGTGGAGTTCTATTACTTTTTGGACATAGCATATTAGCAATAGAGCAAAGTTGGGCATTTTATACAGGATTAGTTTTAATTGTTTTAGGTGTAGGAATGTTAAAACCTAATATTTCAACTATGGTTGGAGGGCTCTACCCAAAAAGTGATATTAGAAGAGATAAGGGATTTACTTTGTTCTATATAGGAATTAATATTGGAGCTTTTCTGTCAAGTATAATTGTTGGATATGTAGGTGAAGTACATGGTTGGCATTACGGTTTCGGATTAGCTGGATTAGGAATGCTACTAGGATTAGTTCAATATGCTTTTGGTCAAAAACACCTTAAACATGTAGGTAACTTCCTTGGAGCATCAGAAAATCAAGCTGATAAAGATGCATTGAAAAAACCTTTAACTAAAATTGAGAAAGACAGAGTTTCAGTGTTATTGCTATCATTTTTAATTGTAATTATTTTCTGGGGTGCTTTTGAACAGGCTGGAGGGTTGATGAATATCTATACAAAAACTAAAACTGACAGAATGCTATTAGGTCAAGAGATACCCGCAACTTGGTTTCAATCATTAAATGCTCTTTTTATTGTAATATTTGGTACTGCTGTAGCAGGTTTTTGGGCAAAAAGAAAGTTAAAAGGTAAAGAGGCATCTTCTTTATTTAAAATGATTTTAGGTTTAATAATAATGGGAATGGGATTCTTCTTTATGACTGGTGCTGTAGCTCAATTTAATGAGTCAGGTTCTTCAGCAATGTATTGGTTAGTATTAGCATACCTGTTCCATACTATTGGAGAGTTATGTTTATCTCCAGTTGCTCTTTCATTCATTACCAAATTAGCTCCACTGAAGTATGCCTCAATTATGATGGGGGTTTACTTTGCGATGACTGGTTTCGGAAGTAAGCTTGCAGGTCTTTTGGGGGAGTGGTCAGAGTCACTTGGTGAGTACGTTATTTTTACTGGGATAGCTGGATTTACAATTGTAGTTGGATTACTTTTGATGCTACTCCTAAAGAAGCTTAAGGCACTAACACACGGTGCTGAAGATCAAGAAATAAATGATGAGAAAGAATTAGAAAATATAGAATTAGCAGAGTAAATTAAAAATTAAAAGAAGATTAAATAAATAGTTATGTCAGATCAAAAATCAAATTTTTTCGATTCTCAAGTACTTGGACACCCAGCAGGGCTGTTTGTCTTGTTCTTTACAGAAATGTGGGAGCGCTTTTCATTCTATGGAATGAGAGTTCTTTTAGTTAATTTCCTTACAATGGCAGTTATAGGGTATAATCCAGGATGGGAATGGTCAGCGGAGAATGCGACAGCGCTTTTTGGAACATATGCCGGGTTACTTTATTTAACACCAATCCTCGGTGGTATTATCGCAGATAAATTAATTGGTTATCGTTGGGCCGTAGTTATAGGAGCTTTGATTATGACTTTAGGTCATGTATCTATGGCTCTTGAAACTGAGTTTTCTTTATATTTTGGTTTAGCTTTATTGGTTATTGGTACTGGTTTCTTTAAACCAACAATGACTTCTATTATTTCTGAAATGTACAAAGATACACCGAAGAAAAAAGATGGTGCGTATACCATATTCTATATGGGAGTTAACGCTGGTGCATTTTTCGGAATGATGCTTTGTGGTTACTTGGCGGAGAAAATAGGATGGTCTTATGGATTTGGTCTCGCAGGTGTCTTTATGTTGTTAGGGACGTTACAGTTCTGGTTGTCTAAGCCCTTGTTTGGTAACATCGGAGAAGTTCCTTCTAAAATTGAAGTTAAAAAGTCAAGTGAAGTAGAAGGTGGTCAAAATTCGTCAAAAGAAAGTACTGCGGTAAATCCATTTACAATGGTTGATAAATTTTTAATTGGAATTACATCAGTAATCGGTTTACTTTATCTTTTAAATGACCCAATATCTAAAATTGCAGGTATTAACTTATTTCCTTTTATTATTGGTTCACTTGCAGGTGAATATTTCGCAGTATTAGTTGGATTAGGTTTGTTTTTATTCTTAGTCATCTCAAGAATATTTAGATACGACAGAATAACACGTGATCGAATGATTGCTTTTGTGATTTTCGCATTCTTTACAGTATTCTTTTGGTTGTCTTTTGAACAAGGTGCAACCTCATTAGTCCTATTTGCTAGAGACTCAGTTGACAGGGTAATGACAGGAGACGCTGCAATTACTTATAACATAGTTAATACTTTATTGACGATAATTCCTTTGTTATTTATTACATGGGTTTTAGTTCTGTTATGGAAAAAAACGTACAAAACTATTCCAGGTTCAAACATTGTTTTGGCCATTTGTTTTGCTGGAATGTGGGGTGTAGTTGGATGGATGTTGAATAGAGATTTTAATACAATATCCTATGATGTCTCTTATAGTGCTATTCAGGGATCTCCTATTATGGATGATGAAACTAAAAAACAACAGGCAGACGAAGAAGGAAATCTTCTGTTTGAGTACACTCCAATTACTGAGAACACCGAAGTTCCGGAAGGAGCTATTCTTGTTGATAAAGTTACTAGTATTGGAGAGCCATTGGAGTTAGATAAAGGTTCTGAAATTAGTTTAATTGCAATGAATAATGAGGGTACTGTTTATGGATATCTTAATGAAGAAGGCGTTGAACGCGCAATAAATAATGGGGTTAAATATAAACGTGATAATGGAGTAATTAAGGCAGAAGTTTTAAAAATAAAGGACAACGAAGTTACTATAACAGTGAGTTGGTTTAGTATTTTAAATTCATTCTTTATTATTGCATTCGCTTCTATTTTTTCTAAGTGGTGGGAGTCTAAATACAATCCATCAGCAACTGGTAAGTATGCTTTAGGGCTTATCATTATGGCAATTGGATTCGGTCTTTTAGCCTATGGCTCTTATGGCATTCAAGCTGGAGTTAAAGTAAGTATGGTTTGGTTGGTATTCGCTTACTTATTTCATACGTTAGGAGAATTATGTATTTCACCCGTAGGCCTATCTTATGTTAGTAAGCTAGTACCAGGTAGAATGATTGCATTTATGTTCGGGATGTGGTATCTGGCAATTGCCATTGGTAATAAGCTCGCTGCTGTTTTAGGTGGACAAATTGAAGCGATAACTGAAAAGTATTCTCTATCAGTTTTCTTCTTGATATTTACAATTATTCCAGCTGTTGCAGGTCTATTAATTTTAGCATTAAGCCCAGTAATGAAGAGACTAATGCACGGGGTTAAGTAGCCCTTATTAAAACCTTTAAAATAGCACTTTGGTGCTATTTTTTTTGCAAAAAAAAATAGATTATGAAAGAGATAGTACTTCTTATTACTGTATTGGTTTCGTTTGCAAGCTTTGGACAAGATTTGAAAATAATGGACAGTGCTGCAATGCAATCATTGAAAGCAGGAGAGTTCGAATACATCAATATTTCTGTAGAACACGATCTAGTGATTGAAGGTAAAGAAGATATCCTAATCGACTTAAGTTCTTTAGATGTTCCTAACGGCGGTGTCGATTCAGTAATAATTACGTTTACGAAAGAGCAGAGTAAGAAAACGTATACAATAAGAAGTGTAGTGCCCTTCTTAATTCAAGGAATTGACTCGTCTGTTTCAATGGCTTTGGTAATGTATAAAGACGCAAGTCCAATTCAACTTAAATCGAGTAATACTAAGAAAGCAAACTTGAATATTGATTATCGAGATCGCCCAACATTCGTTTCAGACACGATCGTTTTTGGCTTGTTATCTATCATTTTAGCATTGATATTTTATACATCAAGTTTACAATCAAAAGGATGGAAGAAATTCTATATGTTTGTTCCGGCTTTACTATTATGCTATTTGATTCCAGCAATATTGGATTCGTTAGGATTGATTTCAAAAGAATATTCAAGTCTTTACACAATGGCGAAGAATTATCTCCTTCCAGGAGCATTAATTTTGATGACCTTGGGAATTGATTTCAAAGGAATTATTAACCTTGGTCCTAAGGCAATTATCATGTTCTTAACGGCAACGGTGGGCATTATTGTCGGTGGGCCAATTGCTATATTCATCTATTCATTTATCGACCCTGAGGTTGTAGGTGGAGTAGGAGATCAAGAGGCATGGAGAGGATTCGCAACATTGGCAGGAAGTTGGATTGGTGGAGGAGCCAATCAAGCTGCAATGCTAGAAACATATAGATACAATCCAGATTTCTACGGAAAAATGGTAACTGTTGATATTGTTGTTGCAAACCTATGGATGGCATTCTTATTATGGGGTGCAGCACGTGCAGATAAATTTGATAAATGGTTAAAAGCAGATACTTCCTCGATTGAGAAGTTGAAAGAGAACATGGCTGAATACCAAGCAGCATCGGCAAAAAACCCAACGTTGACAGATTATATGATGATTCTTGGGATAACCTTTGGTATAGTTGCTTTTGCACATTATGCTGGGCAAGGAATGGCTAAAATTGTAGGAAATGTACTTGGTTCAGAATCACCATTTGCCGGGTCATTTTTCTGGTTAGTTGTATTAGCTACAACGGGTGGGTTGATTTTATCTGCAACGAAATTTAGAAAGTACGAAGGAAGAGGAGCATCTAAAATTGGAAGTATATTCATTTATGTTTTGGTAGCGACAATCGGAATGAAAATGGAATTGGAAAAAGCAATCGAAGAACCACAGTTAATTTTGGTGGGAATCATTTGGATGCTTGTTCACGTAATCATTCTATTTGCTGTAGCAAAATTGATTAAAGCACCATTTTTCTTTGTGGCTGTAGGATCAAAGGCGAATATAGGAGGGGCGGCATCTGCGCCAATCGTTGCTGCAGCATTTCATCCATCATTAGCAAGTGTTGGAGCGTTGTTAGCAGTTCTTGGTTATGCCTTAGGTACATATGGAGCAATTGTATGTGCAGAAATGATGCGTTTGGTTTCTCCTTGATATATGGGTTTTTCCTATTTTAAAGGTGTTTTAATTAACTTGTTACACTCACACCTTGAAGATCAACTAAGTTTGCGTAAATCCCATTAGAAGTGATTAAATCATCGTGTCTACCTGCCTCTTTGATTATCCCTTCATCGATCACAAATATATTATCTGCTTTGCGAATTGTTGAAAGTCGATGAGCGATAACAAATGATGTTCTTCCCGCCATTAATTTAGTCAGCGCCTCCTGTACCAATTTTTCAGATTCAGAATCTAAAGCAGATGTTGCCTCATCTAAAATTAAAATCTTTGGATCTCTAAGAATTGCTCTTGCAATAGCAATACGCTGTTTTTGGCCTCCAGATAATTGAATTCCGCGATCTCCAACTTCAGTTTCTAACCCGTCAGGAAAAGTAGAGATAAATTCCCAAGCGTTTGCCTGCTTCGCAGCTTCGATTATTTGTTCTGCAGTCGCATCAAGTTTTCCAAAGACTATATTCTCCTTAATAGATCCTCCAAAAAGAATAACCTCCTGTGGAACAATAGCCATGTGAGAACGCAAATGTTCTATCTCAATATCAGTAATTGAAACTCCATCAAATTGTATTGTTCCTCCCGTAATTGGGTAGTAATTAAAAAGGAGAGATGCGATGGTAGACTTTCCTGCACCAGATGGTCCCACTAAGGCGATGGTTTGGTTTTTAGTAATGTTAAAATTAATACCTTTCAATACTTCAATATCTTTTCTTTGTGGGTAACTAAATGAAACTGTGCTGAATGAAATTTTACCTGTGATGATAGGTTTATTTGTACCGGTTAACAGGTTTTTTTCGTTTTTCGAGTATATAATATTCATTAGGTTTTCGGTCGCGCCAATTGCTTTCTGAATACTTGAGTACATATCGGGAATAGAACCGAAAGACATTCCCATCATAATCGTCAATAGCATACAGGTAAAGAAATCTCCACGGGATAATTCCGGATTTGCTCCTTGCGTCATTAGTAAACCTTGCCAAACTACAATCACAATTGCACCAGACATACAAAAGATTAAGAATGAAATGAAAACACCTCTCCATAATCCGCTTTTAACATTCAGTGCACGAATATTCGTAACTGATTTCACATACTTGCCGAGCATGAATAGCTCATTCGTAAATGATTTCACATTTGAAATCCCCATCAATGATTCTTCAATCACCCCATTTGACGCAGCTGCTTCATCTTGAGCTTTTTTGGAAAGTTTTTTGATGAAACGTCCAAAAAAAACCGCGATTATAGCCATTACAGGGACAGTGGCTAACATGATTAACGCTAATTTCGGTGATATGTATAGCAAGAAAGTAACACTTCCAGCGATCATTACAAGCTGTCTAAAGAATTCAGCAACTGTTGTGCGCATTGTTTCTTGTAATTTTTCAATATCAGCAGAAAGCCTGCTTGTCAATTCTCCAACTTTATTTTTATTAAAGAAGTCCATTGGCATATAGATCAATTGTTTAAATGCATCTTTACGAATATCTCTTAGTGCATTCTCTGTTACATTGGTGAAAATGACAACTCTGAAAAATGAAAAGAAAGATTGAGTGGCAAACATTATAAATAGAGCAATGGCATAGGTGGTGACATTATTGACATTCATCATGTTAAGCGCACCTTGCATCGAACTTGATTGTTCAGATTCAACACCAAGTAGTTGTCCCATCAGAATAGGAAACAATAATCCAATAGAACTAGATAGAACAAGAAACACCCAGCCTATAGTGAAAAGTCCACGGTATGGCTTTAAGTACGAAAACAGCTTTTTTGCTCTTTGGATACTGTCCTTAGAAAGCTTCTCTCTTTTCTTTTTTTTATTGTTTGGTCCAAGCATTAAATAAAATTTCTTAGTACGAAATTACGCACAAATTAAGGAATGCGCTCTTTTTTATATAAATTTGTAAAAAGGCTTTGGAGAATAGAAAAAATAGTTATCTTTGCAGTCCAAAATTTAGACAATAAGAGGAAATACATAGATCATGAAAAGAACATTTCAACCATCAGTTAGAAAAAGAAGAAATAAGCACGGATTTCGTAGTCGTATGGCCACTAAGAACGGGCGTAGAGTATTAGCGGCACGTCGTCGTAAAGGAAGAAAAAGAATCTCTGTTTCTGACGAAGGAATGCACAAACGTTAGTCTTTTCTGTAGAAAAAATAAAGCCGATATAGTTTTATATTGGCTTTTTTTATGCGCTGTTTTTTTTGCAACTTACTAAGTTGCATTTCTTTTAATGGGCCATAGGGGTAGTCCGAATTCAAATCATACTGGTGCCATTGTATTCGATTTGAAAAACTAAGTAGTTATAGGATAAATAAACTATAAAAACACTGCTGAGGAACCTATGATATAAAAATTTCCGAGGGATTTCAGAAGCCTTGATATGGTTAGTCACTCAGATAAATAGAAGCAGAGAATCACCTTATCCTTATATTGTGTTTTGGAGATAGTAAGAAATGGGATGTAATTCTTTATCAAGACTAGGGTCTTCAAAATAAATTAAAAAAAGAACCTCTCGATGACAGGTTCTAGTAATCTATAGCTTATAGGTGCTTGTTTCTTTAGAAAGACCGCTCACACTGACCATTTAAAATTCTGGGTACTTTTTTAATTAGATTTTAAACTTCTCCAGCAACTGCCTCAGAAACGTTAATAATATGGTCACCAACCTTCTCAAAAGAAGAGAATATATTACTGTAAATTAGCGCGCTGTTTATATTGAAATCAGCTGAGTTTTCAATTGTTTTCAGGTGATGTCTTCTTAATTGATCACGAAGTGTATTAATTTCCTTTTCTTTCGCAATTGCTTTATCTAAAGAAATCGTACCGTAACCTGACACTAAATTGTCATTCATAATATTGAATGCTTCTTCAGTGACAATGATCATTTTATTAATACCCTCTCTTTGTTCTGGGGTAAAGTAATGATTGTCTTTATCTTTCTTTTCAAGAGCTTTACTCATTTGGAAGAATATGTCTCCTATTCGTTCAAGGTCAGTAGATATATTTAACATACTTCTCATTTGGACGGATGCATCATCACTCATTTCTAAACGTGCTGTTTCACCAAGGTAGTCAGCAATTTCAACTTCAACTCTATCTGTTATTTCTTCATATCGCTCTAGTTTGGTAAGCATTTTATTCTTAACCTTTTTTTCTGAAGAATTAATATAAGTCTTGATGAATCCATTCATTTTTGAAGTGATTTTACCAAATTTAGCAACTTCTTTTGTTGCTTCAAGAATACAAAGCTCAGCGGTAGATCCTAGTGGTCCATTGATGAAATCCAACTTGAATTCTTCATCTGTCTCACCTTTCGATTTAACAAATCTCTCAGCTAAATGAACCAATTGAGGGACAAACCAAATTAGAATAAGGACATTGGCTACATTAAATAGAGTATGGAATAACGCAATTCCTGAGTTAGCCATTTCAGTATTTTCAGGATCAAACGTTGAACCACCAACGAAATAACCAATCATATCAATAAACCATGGGAAAATTAATATCATCCATAGAACACCTATCAGGTTAAACATAGTGTGTATATATGCTGACCGTTTTGCGTGAACGTTTGCAATTAACGACGCAATTTGAGCTGTAATTGTTGTTCCAATATTCTCGCCAAGAATCATTGCACAAGCAACTTCGAAAGGAATAGACCCTGCTGCTACCATTGTTAGGGTAAGTGCCATTGCTGCAGATGAAGATTGAATAACAACCGTAACTATGGTTCCTAGTAAAACAAACATTAACCTGCCATACCAAACATCTTTAAAATCAATAAAGAATTGGACAATACTTGAACCTTCATCAAGCATCGGTACAGTATCTTTTAATGCATCAAGTCCTATAAAAAGAATGCAGAAGCCAAAAACGGCACTGGCCCAGGCTCTTGCTGTCCCTTTTGACAGAAATAATAAAGGGGTTGCTATAGCAATAATCATGAAGGCATAACTTGATACACTAACCTTAAAGCCTAAGAGTAATACTAGCCAAGCTGTTATCGTTGTTCCAACATTAGCCCCCATCATTACGCCAGCAGATTGTCGTAGCGTCATTAAACCAGCATTTACGAAACTAACAGTCATTACAGATGTAACAGAAGAAGACTGGACGATTGAGGTAATTCCAAATCCTGTAAGAATACCTTTTAATCTGTTTGATGTTATTGATCCAAGCATAGAGCGAAGTCTATTCCCAGCAGCTTGCTGTAGCCCTTCACTCATTAATTTCATTCCGAAAATGAAAAATCCTAATGCACCAATAAGCATTAATAGCTTTGCTATTCCCCAGCTGCGTTCTGTTTTTGCCTTAGCTTCAGAAGACCAAATGATTTTTTCTTCATTTTTAAAATCAACACCTATCTTAAAATAGTAAGATTCATGTCCAGCTAAGTCTTCAATTTTAAAGCTTATTTTGTCAATGTCAATTGGTTTAGTATACATCCATTCTCCTCCGGAAAGACCTTTTTTAGATCTTTTCTTACCAATTTTGGTGTTATAAGTAATAATTAGCTTAGCATTCTTTGCTTTTAATTTAGTATATGCATCATGGTCAATTGCCCATGATATTTCAGCACTTTCTTCACCTCCTTTCGCAGATATGTTTTGAAAAATGTCTGATGTGAAATTGAAACCAACTGTGGCATTATCTTGATTAACATCTGTGTTATCAATAGTTGCATGTAACCCTGTAAATAGGAATAGTTGAATTGCTAGTAATAATTTTATGCCTCTAAACATTAGTGTGTGTGTTTCTTATTTTTAATGATTACGAATGTACTCTCTCATATTTAAATAGTGGAGGTTGTAATGTTACGAAAATGTTAACCTTTTAATCACTTATTAACTAAATATTAATCTTGAGTTAAGCTTGTATTTTTAATGTTAAATCAATATTAAATTGACTCATATTTGTATTCAAATTTAAATAGAATAAGATATGAGAGTTAGTTTGATTGTATTGTCTGTATTATTCAGTATTACTTTGTTATCGCAGGATGTTGTAGACACTAAGTTTGGAAAAGGATTGTATAATGTTGTTTCAAAGGATAGCTCGTGGAGCATGAAGTTTGGACTGAGAATTCAGTCTTTGTATGTTGGTGAGTTTAATTTTAATGATGGGTTCGGCGAAGTGAACTCGAATTTTATGATTAGACGATCTAGGTTAAAATTCGGAGGGCATGCATTTTCTCCAAAACTTCAGTACAAAATTGAATTTGGTCTATCGAATAAAGACTTGGGTAAAGTTAACTCGAGAGGTAATTTTGCGCCAAGAATGATTTTAGATGCCGTTATTAAATGGAATTTTTATGAAAATTTTACATTGTGGGCAGGTCAAACTAAATTACCAGGAAATAGGGAGCGTGTAATTTCTTCAGCAAATCTTCAATTTGTAGACAGATCATTGTTAAATTCTAAATTTAATATAGATCGTGACATGGGTATTCAACTCCGACATCACTTTGTATTAGGTAAAAACTTTTTAGTTCGAGATATGATTTCTATTTCTCAAGGCGAGGGTAGAAATCTAGTTCAAGATAATCTTGGAGGTTTCCAATATACTGGCCGTATTGAATTATTACCTATGGGTGCTTTCTCTAGTAAGGGGGATTATGTAGGTGGAGCAACAAAACGTGAAAATACTCCTAAGCTAGCAGTTGGAATTTCATATGATTACAACGATAGAGCTGTTAAGAATAGAGCAAACATGGGGAGTTATATGTCGTATGATACTGATTTAGATGGAGAAATAGATGGTTACTTTATGTCTAGTACACGCACAATTTTTTCAGACTTGATGTTTAAGTATAAAGGGTTTTCTGTTATGGCAGAGTATGCTTTAAGAGATGCTGACAAGGTTGATCATGAGCGTTTAAATGTTGATTCGACATTTACTAGTGCTTCGGTTTCTGTTGGCTCTGGTTTTAATGTTCAAGCAGGATATAATTTCAATAAAAACTGGGAGTTAGCCGGAAGATATACTCAAATTTCTTTAGCTGGATATAATACAGATCGACAATTTACTTTAGGTTTATCTAAGTATGTTGTTGGTCACAAGTTGAAAGTTCAAACGGATTTAAGTTACAGGAAAATAGATGATAGCTCTGATGGAGGTTTGATGTATAGACTCCAGTTTGAATTACATTTTTAATCAATTAAAATCAGTAATTATATTTTATAAACATTTTACTGTGATTAATTATGATTTCATTTAGTTATAAGCATTTAAAATAGACTATCTTTGGAATTCATCTAACATGAATTGGGTGTGAATTTTTATTAAGTTATGGGCGCACCACATATTAAGTTCAACGAACAAGACCATCCTGAATTTTTTAAGGTTTTGCGTAAACGCGTGAATGCCCATTTCAAGGGAAGGAACATATCAAGATACGCGAACTTCAATATGAAGTTTAAAACGTTATTTATGCTGGTGTTGTATTTTACACCTATGGTCTTGATGTCAACGGGAATGATTCACTCTACTTTGCCAATGATAGCAATGTGGGTCTTAATGGGCTTAGGAATGTCAGGTATTGGTTTGTCTGTAATGCATGATGCGAATCACGGTGCTTATTCTAAGAATCAGAAGGTAAATGATATTGTTAGTTTTAGTTTAAATTTTGTAGGTGGATACCCAATTAACTGGAGAATACAGCATAATGTTTTACATCACTCCTTCACTAATATAGAGGGTTATGATGAAGATATTGAAAAAGGTGTTATGCGTTTTTCACCTACTCAAAAAAGATTAGGTTTCTTTAAGTTTCAGATTTTTTATGCTCCCATTTTATATGGTGTTTTAACGATATACTGGTTCCTTGTTAAGGATTTTGAGCAATTAATTCGATATGATAAAAAAGAATTGCTTGAGGCGCATGGGATAACATTGAAGAAAGGACTGTTAATTGTAGTTTTTCATAAAATATGGTATACGTTATTAACATTGGTTCTACCGATGTATATGTTGAACATTATCTGGTGGCAAGTTTTGCTAGGTTTCTTGCTAATGCATTTTATTAGCGGTATGATTTTAGCTTTGATTTTTCAGCCAGCTCACGTTGTTCAGGAAACTGAGTTTTTTTCACCTAAAAATGGAACTGTTGAAAACAACTGGGCCATTCATCAAATGAAAACTACATCAAACTTTGCAAATGGTAGCTTTCTTTTTTCGTGGTTAATAGGGGGATTGAACTATCAAATAGAACATCATCTATTCCCGAATATTTGTCATGTTCACTATAGAAACATTGCACCTATCGTGAAAGAAACAGCAAAAGAGTTTGGTGTTCCTTATTATCATAATAAAACATTTTATAATGCTCTTGTTAGCCATTTTACACTGTTGAATAAATTGGGTACGGGAGATTACGACAAGCATCTTGAAGAGATGAATACAGCTCGTTAAAACGACTTAAATTTAACTAAGGCTCAATCAGGTTTTTTGTGAAGTCTATTATTGATTTTTAATCGAAACTTAATTAAAGGCTATACCCAATAAATCATCTTTTGAAACAGGTGATTTCATAAAGGTTAATTCAGAAGTTTTATTGTTGGTTGCTAAAAAGTCACAAGCTGTGTCAATACTTAATTCTAAATCATGGGAAGATAGGACAATACATTTGTTTGTCTTCTTTGCTATTCTTTTTAATGTATGATGAAGTAATGACTTGTTTGAATAGTCTAAAAATGCAGTAGGTTCGTCGAGTAGAATCACCGATGTATCTTGAGCGATTGCTTTTGCAATTGCCACTAATTGTCTTTCCCCATCAGATAGTTCTGAAGTGAATTTATTAATTAGTGGAACACTATTTAAAATCTCAAGTGATTTATGAATAATCTCGTTGTCTTTTTGACGCAGACGGCCTAAGCTCTTTGTATAAGGAGAACGGCCAAGCGCTACAAAATCAAATACAGTTAAATAATCTGTTTTAGGAAACGTTGATTTAACCAATGAGATTTTCTTTGATAGTTCAATTCTTGAATAAGAATGAACATTTTTACTATCAATAATAATCTCACCAGACAACAATGGTTGAGAACCAATTATTGATTTAAGTAGTGATGACTTTCCTGATCCATTTTTGCCAATAAGTATATATAATTCTCCTTTGTTTAGTTTTAGTGAATCAATAGAAATAAGAGGGGTTTTATTAAAGCCAATCGATACGTTATTAAATGTAATCATGCTAAACGTTTTAAAACGATTAATACTACAAATGGGGCTCCAACAAGAGATGTTAATGCATTGATGGGAATGTGAATGTTACTTTCTAACAGTTGAATCAGTATATCACACACTAAAACAAAACCTCCTCCAATAAAAACTGAAGCGAAGATCAATGTGAAATGATTCTGTGTTTTAAATGTTATTCGAACCAAATTAGGTACAGCCAATCCTACAAAAGCTATTGGGCCACAGAATGCTGTAATTAAACCCGTTAATAGTGCTGTAATACTTATTATGAATAAGCGTATCGTTTTAGAGTTTACACCAAGTAATATTGCATCTTCTTCTCCAATTACTAATGTGTTGAGAGGTTTAACTAATAGTATTGATCCAATCAGTCCTAAAATGAATAAAAAAGTAATTATTGGTAGTTGTGACAACTCAGTATTTTGTAAAGAGCCCATTGCCCAAATTGTAAATGATTTAAGTTCTTCCGATGAGCTTGCAGATTGCAGAATGAAAACAATAGCTCCTGTAAAGCTACCTAGCATAAGTCCAAGAAGTAAGAGAGATACATTTGATCTTACAAGAGAGGAAAAAAACAAAATAAGGATTCCAAATGTAAAGGCTCCAATTAGTGCGCTTGAGATGACTCCTAAGTCTGAACTTAAAAATGGTATGCCGGTCATGATACTAAAAGCAACAAACAAGCTAGATCCAGAATTAATACCTAGTACAAACGGACCTGCTAGCGGATTGTTAAATAGTGTTTGCATTAGTAGTCCGGCTAATGATAGTCCGGCTCCAGTAATTACGGCCATAAGCATTCTTGGTAAACGTAATTCACGTATTATTAGTTGGTTCGTATTTTCATGATTATAATTAAAAAATGAATCGATAAAATCTTGAAATCCGATATTTATTTCCCCACTAAATAAATGAACAAGGCATAATACAGGTAAGAGAATACCCGAAATTATCAAAAAGACCGATTGTTTTTTTGTTAGATTCATTATTTAATGTTCTTGTAAAAATACAAAGAATCCGAAGTTTTCACTTCAGGGTGAAAAATATGAATGAAATCTGACAAAACATTATGTGGTTCAATGGTGCTTCGTTCCCAAAATAGATTCGTATTATGAGAATAGCAATAGGTATTTTTTTCTAGAGGATCTATGTGTTTTAATTTATGATTTAATTCTAATATAGCATCTCGACTTGAGAAGCCTGGGTTGATCCAATAATCAGTCTCAGTATTTTCTTTAATTACGCGCTCCAGAGATAGTTGAACACTTCCTGTACCTAATGTACTTTGATATTTATATTTTACATTAGCATCTTCAAGCATCTGCGCCACAAAGCTATTTCCGCTTGGAGCATACCAAATGTCTCCTAAAATATTTCCACTCAGTACCGTTGGCATATCGTTAAGTAGTTTTACTTCTTCTTTCAATTCGAGATATTTCGATTCAATTTTATTAAAATAACGCTCAGCAGCTTCGGTTTTATCTGATAGAGCACCAAATAGTTTTATCCATTCTGCTTTACCTAGAGGATGTGTTTCTCGCCAATCGTAAATTGGGAGAGATTTGATTCCTAGAGCGTTAAGCTTTTTACTTCCTGGAAAATCACTTCCAAAGCCACTGTATAGAATTAACTGAGCTTTTATTTGTATAATTTTTTCTAATGGAAGATTTGATTCTACCCCGACTTCTATTATTTGATTGTTTTTAATACGCTCCAAGGTTTGTTTGTCATAGATATAATTTTTCCCTGAAACACCTACAATTCTATCTTGTTCATTAAGAGTTGACAACATGCCAATACTTGTCCCTGATAAAGCAATCAACTTTGAGGTTGGGATTGTAATTGTTGTGTATCCATTTTTTGAGTTTTCAGCGTCTTTTGTTAAAAAAAAACGAAGTTCAATCTCTCCTGAATCTGGACTTATAAAGTGAAGTAGGAAATCACCTTTTGATTTGATTAACTCAAAATGTGAAGCATAAGAAATCAATGATTTCTCATTGTTATTTGATATATTGGAGTGCTTGACATCTGGACGACATCCAATTGTAATTAATGATATAAACAGTAAAATATTAATCTTCATGATGCAAAGGAAAGGTAAATTGGGAGAGTAGAGCAAAAAAAATCCTCTATCAATCGATAGAGGATTTAATGTTTTATGTGAATAATAATTTATTCACCTGCAACTTCAAATGTGAAAGTTGATTTCACATCCTTGTGCAAATTAGCAGTTGCCTCGTAAGAACCCGTTTCTCTAACAGGTTCTTCTTTGATTTTAAGCGATTTCCTGTCAATGTCAATGCCTACAGCTTTAAGAGCCTCAGACAATTGAACAGTGTTGACTGAACCAAAAATCTTCCCTTTTTCCCCAACTTTAGTAACAATTTTCACTAAAGTTCCTTGAATTTTAGTGCTAAGCTCCTGAGCTTGAACTAAGACTTTAGATTCTTTATGTGATTTTTGTTTCATGATTTCTGCATGAGCTTTCTTTGCAGAAGCTGTAGCAAGAATACCATATCCTTGAGGGATTAAAAAGTTACGACCGTATCCAGGCTTTACTGTAACAATTTCGTTCGCGTATCCTAAGTTGTCTACGCTCTTCTTTAAAATTACTTCCATTTTGAATAAAATTTCCTGTTATACAATCAATTATCTTAACATGTCTCCTACATAAGGAAGAACAGCAATGTGACGCGCGCGCTTAATTGCTTTGTTCACTCTTCCTTGGAACTTTTGAGATGTACCAGTAATACGACGTGGTAAAATCTTTCCTTGCTCATTTACTAATTTCAATAAGAAGTTAGCGTCCTTGTAATCAACAAATTTCATACCGCTTTTCTTGAAGCGACAGTATTTTTCTTTTTTGATTTCGATGTTAATCGGAGTCAAATAACGAATATCATTTTGAGCCATTTTTTCTCTTTTTTTAATGTGATTAATTTAAGCTTCAGCCTTTGCTGATTTAGCCGATTTCATTTTAGATCTACGCGTTTCCGCCCATACTAAATGATCTGCATCCATTCTTACTGTTAAGAAACGCATGATGCGCTCGTCTCTTTTGTAGTTCACTTCTAACTCAGCAATTGCAGCTCCAGGAGCTTCAAATTCTAATAAAAAGTAAAATCCAGTAGATTTTTTTTGAATCGGGTATGCTAACTTACGCAATCCCCAACTTTCTGTGTGCTTAACCTTACCACCCAAAGAGCTAACATCGCCTTCGAATTTCTGCACTGCTTCCTTTGCCTGGTCTTCAGACAAAACGGGAGTTAAAATGAAAACAGTTTCGTACGAATTCATAAAATTGAGATTATATTATTAATATATTGTTTGTCTTGCTTTTCTCTAAACAAGAGCGCAAAGGTATTAAAAAATGTTTGGAAAGCCCGTTTTATATATAATAAATACACACTTTTTTTTAGTGTTTATAGTTTTTTATTATACTTTACTGTGTGTTATGCTTTAAAATATAAGACAAATTTAGTACATTCGCTTGAGTTAAAAAAGAGCATTTAAGTAAATTTATACTTTTACTTCAAACAATATTGAATACCTACATATAGATTAACATGAATGTTTATTTAGATTACATCCAAGAAGTCCAAGCTAGAAAAGCTTTAGGCCTTAGTCCAAAGCCAATTGATGGTGCTGAAATAACTACTGCAGTTATTGATCAAATAAAAGATGTAAATAATCAGTATAGAGAGGATTCTTTGAATTTCTTTATTTACAATGTTTTACCCGGCACAACAAGTGCTGCTAGTGCCAAGTCTAAATTTTTAAAAGAAATAATTCTTGGGGAATCTGTTGTGGAAGAAATCAATAGAACTTCAGCTTTTAAGCAATTATCACATATGAAGGGTGGGCCTTCAATAGCTGTATTATTAGATCTTGCTTTAGGTAATGATGAATCAATTGCTATATCAGCAACTGATGTATTGAAAACACAGGTTTTTCTTTACGAAGTAGATATGCAGCGTTTAACAGAGGCATTTAACAGCGGAAACCAATTCGCTAAAGAAATTATAGAAAGTTATGCTCAGGCTGAGTTCTTTACGAAGCTTCCTGAGATTGACGAAGAAATTGAAGTTGTAACTTATGTTGCAGGTGTAGGAGATATTTCTACAGATTTACTTTCTCCAGGTGGAGATGCTCACTCGAGGTCAGATCGTGAGTTACACGGGCAGTGTTTGTTTGAACATAACAAAGAGATGCAAAGCGAACTTCTTAGATTAAAAGAGTGTCATCCCAATAAGCGTGTAATGTTAATAGCTGATAAGGGAACAATGGGAGTCGGTTCTTCTAGAATGTCTGGTGTTAACAATGTTGCTTTATGGACAGGTATTAAGTCGAGCCCCTATGTGCCATTCATTAATATTGCCCCAGTAATTGCAGGGACAAATGGTATTTCTCCAATTTTTCTTACGACAGTTGGTGTGACAGGTGGTATCGGAATTGACCTTAAGAACTGGGTTAAGCAAAAAGATGCTAATGGCAAAACAATTAGAAATGAAGATGGAGAGCCTGTTTTAAAGCAAGAGTATTCTGTTGAAACGGGAACAGTACTTACTATCAACACCAAGACAAAGAAATTATATAGTGGTGAGAAGGAATTAAAAGACATTTCAACAGCATTGACCCCGCAGAAAATGGAGTTCATTAAAGCTGGTGGTTCTTACGCTGTTGTTTTCGGAAAAAAAGTTCAAACTTTTGCAGTTAAATTACTAGGAATTGATACTCCTCAAGTTTATGCTGCTTCTAAAGAAATCTCAATTGAAGGCCAAGGTTTGACAGCTGTAGAGAGGATTTTTAATAAAAATTCAGTAGGAGCTACGCCAGGAAAAATATTACATGCAGGTTCTGATGTGCGTGTTGAAGTTAATATTGTAGGTTCTCAAGATACAACTGGATTAATGACTTCTCAGGAGTTAGAGATGATGGCTGCTAAGACAATTTCACCTATCGTTGATGGTGCTTACCAATCGGGTTGTCACACAGCTTCAGTTTGGGATGATAAGTCTAAGTCTAATATTCCAAGGTTGATGAGCTTCATGAATGACTTCGGTTTAATTACTGCTCGTGACCCACAAGGAAAATATGCTCCAATGACAGATGTTATTCATAAGGTGTTAAATGATATTACCGTTGATGATTGGGCAGTTATTATAGGAGGTGATTCTCATACAAGAATGTCAAAAGGTATTGCTTTTGGTGCAGATTCAGGAACAGTCGCTTTAGCATTAGCAACTGGTGAGGCTTCTATGCCAATTCCAGAATCGGTAAAAGTTACTTTTAAAGGTAAAATGAGAAGTTATATGGATTTCCGTGATGTCGTTCATGCTACACAGCAACAAATGTTGAAGCAGTTTGGGGGAGATAATGTTTTCCAAGGTAGGGTCATTGAAGTTCATATTGGAACTCTTACAGCAGATCAATCATTTACATTCACTGATTGGACAGCAGAAATGAAAGCAAAAGCTTCTATTTGTATTTCAGAAGATGATACTCTCATAGAGTCTTTAGATATTGCTAAAGGTCGTATTCAAATTATGATCGATAAAGGCATGGACAATGAGAAGCAAGTTCTACAAGGTTTGATTAATATCGCTAATAGAAGAGTTTCTGAAATAAAGTCAGGAGAGAAAACAGGTATTAAGCCAGATATAAATGCAAATTATTTTGCTAAGCTAGTTGTTGACCTTGATGAGATTGCAGAACCAATGATTGCAGATCCAGATGTAAATAATGATGACGTTTCTAAACGTTATACGCATGACACTATCCGTCCATTGTCTTTCTATGGTGGAACTAAAAAAGTTGATCTAGGATTTGTAGGGTCTTGCATGGTTCATAAGGGAGATATGAAAATATTAGCTCAAATGCTAAAAAATATTGAAGTTATTCACGGTAAGGTTGAGTTTAAATCACCTTTAGTTGTCGCTCCACCAACATATAATATCGTTGATGAATTAAAAGCGGAAGGCGATTGGGAAGTGCTCCAGAAGTATTCAGGATTTGAGTTTGATGATAATGTACCAAAAAGTGTAGCTCGTACTAAGTATGAAAACATGTTATACTTAGAGCGTCCTGGATGTAATTTATGTATGGGTAATCAAGAGAAAGCTGAGCCTGGAGATACTGTAATGGCAACTTCAACACGTTTGTTCTCAGGAAGAGTTGTTAAAGATTCTGGAGAGAAGAAAGGGGAGTCTTTATTATCTTCTACACCAGTTGTGGTACTCTCTTCATTTTTAGGAAGAACACCAACTATGGCTGAGTATGAAGCT
Source organism: Flavobacteriales bacterium UBA4466 (assembly GCA_905182335.1). Lineage (GTDB taxonomy): Bacteria > Bacteroidota > Bacteroidia > Flavobacteriales_D > Crocinitomicaceae > UBA4466. The sequence continues at coordinate 45,025 of CAJJBE010000003.1, forward strand.
GCAGTTGAAGGGGTTGTGTTAACGAAGTTTACTCCATCTTTAAAACAATTAGTTAAATAACTTTTATGAAAAACAAACAAAATATGAGTATAAAAAACTACTTTATAGCAGTATTACTAATTGGATCTTCTATATTTCAATCAGCAGATGCACAGTCATTCAATGGCTATGTTCTTTATAATTTACAAAATCAAAACACGACATATCTAATTGATAATGCAGGTAATATAGCTCATACTTGGTCCTGTTCTAATTCATGTAACTACTCAGTGTTACTTAAAGACAATGGAAACATTGTTCGTGGAACGAAAAACACAAGTAATCAATTGAATGGAGCTGCAATTGGCGGTAGAGTTCAAGAACTTGATGCAGATGCAAATGTTATTTGGGACTATGTTTATTCAAATTCAGATCATTGTTCTCATCACGATATAACTTTATTACCAAATGGTAATGTGATATTAACTGCATGGGAAGTTAAATCTACAGCTGAGTTGACGCAGGCAGGATATAGTAACGCTAATTCAGAAAAATGGCCAACCCATTTTATTGAATTACAACAAAATGGATCCAGTGCAGATATTGTCTGGGAGTGGCATATTTGGGATCATTTGATTCAAGACCATGACTCATCTAAAGATAATTATGGTGTTGTTCCTGATCACCCAGAATTAATGGATATTAATGCCATTACCTCTTCTGGTGGCGGACCTGGTGGCCCGGTGGGGCGGTGATTGGTTCCATGTAAATGGAGTTGACTACAATGAAACACTTGATCAATTGGTATTTAGCTCCCGTCATGCAAGTGAAATATTTATTATTGATCATAGCACAACTTCAGAAGAAGCGGCAACTCACTCTGGCGGTAACTCAGGAATGGGAGGTGATTTCTTATACCGTTGGGGAAAGCCAAGTAATTATGGGGTAAATGGAACGCAAACAATTGACGCTGCAGTACATGACCCTAGGTGGATTAAAGATGATGGCCGACCACTTGGTGGGTTTATTCAATACTTTAATAATTCAGGCGCTTCCAATGGTGGGTCAACAGTAGATGCAATTGAAGCTCCAGAAAATGGGTTTTTATATAATTTGGCAGGGACTTCTTATGGTCCTATTAATTATGATTTTAGGCATGTATGCTTAGTAAGTAACTCTGGTCAAGGAGCAAGTAATGCAATGTCAAACGGTAATACATTTGTCAATGTTTCTCAGAATTATATGTATGAAGTGGATCAAAGTGGTACAGTTGTTTGGCAATACAATGCTGGCCCAACAAAGTCCTTTAGATATGAGTGCGATCATCCTGGTGTTATTGCTCTACTAGGAGAAGATCCATGTGATTTATTATCAATTTCAGAGGAGACATTGTCCCAAGTGAATTTATATCCTAATCCTTCTAATGGTATGTTTCAAATTGATGGATTTAAGCTAGGTCAGAATAATTTAACAATTACAGTGGTTAATATTTATGGTGAGGTTGTTTTTGAAGTACATAACGCTTTAAGTATTGATTTGTCTAATTATGCTGATGGTGTTTATTTTGCAAAAATGAATTTTAATAATAAAAAATCAATTACACGAAAAATATCTTTAGTCAGATAGTTTTAGATGCGAGGCCACATCGTTTTAATAATATTTATTGGAGCAACATTTTTTGCTTGTAAAGGTCTGCTTGCACAACCAGACTTTTACGCTGTTGATAGTATTCGTGAAGTCAAGTTGTATTTTGATGAGGCTAATTGGGACGAAGTTTTAGACGACTTATATATAGCTGGAGAAAACGAACGGCTTGTTGGTAATTTAATTATTGATGGTATCTATTATCCGGGTGTTGGTGTTCGCTATAAGGGGTATAGCTCTTATAACTCTTCACGCTCAAAGAATCCATTCAATATCTCCTTAGATTATTCATTTAATGGATTGGAGCACAGAGGAATCAATAAAATGAAGCTTAGCAATGTAATCCAAGACCCTTCCTTTGTTAGAGAGGTTCTGTCTTATGAAGTAGCTCGGAAATATATGCCAGCTGCCCAGGCTAATTATGCAAACATATATGTAAACGATACATTAATAGGTCTTTATACTAACGTTGAAGCCGTAAATAAAGATTTCTTGGAAGATCATTATGGTTCAAGAAATAATGTGTTCTTTAAATGTAATCCTGAGAGTCTTGATTTAAATGGTGAAAATGCAAACCTTGGAAATGCTCCAGGTATAGATGTATCGAATTATTATCCTTTTTATAAACTAAAGTCTGAGCTAGATTTGGGTTGGTTGGAATTACAAACTTTAATCAATACGCTAAATGACTCGCCAGATGACATTGAATCTAAACTAAATGTTGATCGAACACTCTGGATGCATGCGCTCAACTATGTGATGGTCAATTTTGATAGTTATATTGGTTATGCACAAAACTATTATCTGTATCAAGATAATGCAGGGCTATTTAATCCTATTATTTGGGATTTAAACATGTCTTTTGCTAGTTACCGGTTAACTGATGCCTCCAATAATTGGGATGGTTTCACCATTAATGAAGCTAAATCAATTGATCCATTATTACATTATTCAAGTGTTTCAGTATATCCAAGGCCCTTATTAAGGAATTTATTTGATAATGATAGGTATAGAAGAATGTACTTGGCGCACATCAGAACAATCGTTGAAGAGAATTTTCTAAACGGGGATTACAATCAGAGAGCTAGTCATATGCAATCAATAATTAACACAGATGTTTTAGCTGACACTAATAAATTTTATTCAAATACTGATTTTACAGATAACCTTACTTCTACAGTTTCAGATTTAGTTGATTATCCAGGGATCATTGACTTAATGGATTCTCGTGCTGCTTATTTAGATACTTTTCCTGGTATTCAGGGTTCTCCAACTATTTCAATGGTTGAATTTTATCCTGTAAATCCAACCACTGGAGATAATATTTTCATTAATGTAACGGTGAATGACCTGAACTCTAATGTGATATTGGGCTATCGATTTTCTGAAAGTGAAGCTTTTACAATGTTAGATATGGAAGATGATGGTAATTCTGGAGACGGGACTTCTGGAGATGGTGTTTTTGGAGTTAAAATTCCAGGTATTTCAAATGTTGTGCAGTATTATGTTTATGCTGAAAATGATTCTTCTGGTCGGTTTTCTCCCGAACGTGCAGCTTATGAATACTATACAATTGAGTCTCAGATTAACACGAAAGATTTAGCGATTAATGAATTGATGGCTGTAAATACTTTTTCAGTAACGGATAGTCAAGGACAGTACGATGATTGGATTGAATTATATAACAACACAAGCTATAAGGTCTCAATAAAAGACCTTTACTTGTCAAACGACTCGAAAGATAAGCTAAAGTGGTCACTTCCAGAGGTTGTTATAAATCCAGGGTCCTACTATATTGTTTGGGCAGATCAAGAGATAAACCAAAATGGAGCTCATGCTAATTTTAAATTAGATAAAGAAGCAGATTCTCTTTGGTTGAGTTATGCTGATGGTAGTATTATAGACTCTGTTATTTTTGATAATCAATATGAAGCTATTTCTTTTGGGCGCTACCCCAATGGCACAGGGGAGTTTAGGGAAATGCTTCCAACTTTTGATTCCTTTAATAATTTAATTGATGTCGCTTTATTGAATGATGATGTTTTTATTTTTCCAAATCCAGCGGTAAATTCATTTGATATTAAGATAAATATTGATGAACCGGCTACAATTAATATTTATACAGTAGATGGACGGAGATTAATATATGATTTATTGATTGATGGGAGTCAGGTTTTGAATATCGATTCAAGACAGTTTACAAGTGGGATTTATTTAGCACATTTTGCATTTGAAGGCAGAGAAATAATAAAGAAAATAATAATAACAAAATAGATCAATATGAAATTAAAATTAACGATAGTATTTTCTACGTTTTTAACTATAGGAACTTTTGCCCAGACATTTACTAATTATACGTCTGCTGATGGATTACTTAGTGATAACGTGAATTGTTTAGATACAGATGCATCAAATAACTTATGGTTTGGAACACAAAATGGCGTCTCTATGTTTGATGGTGCTACTTGGTTAGGTTATACAACTAATGATGGCGTTGTAGATAATACCATTCAAGCTATTCATATTGCTTTAAATGGAGATGTATGGGTGGGTACAGATTTTGGGGCAAGTGTTTTTTCTTCAGGTACTTGGACGTCTTACACAACTGCTGATGGCTTAGGTAATAATCAAATTAAATGTATCAGTGAAGACAGTGATGGAAATATTTGGTTTGGGACAAATAATGGAGCCAGTGAATTCAATGGTTTGAGTTGGTTCTCTTTAGGGTCTGCCGATGGTTTACCATTTGGAGGTGTCGTGGATGTTGATCAAAGTGCCAACGGAGATATATACTTAAGTACTGGCTTAGGAGGTGTATTTATCTATGATGGCTCTTCTATGACCTCAGTGACTGATTCAGATGGACTACTTAATAACAAAGTACGTTCGTTATTAATCAATGCGCAAGATGAAAGATGGGTTGCTACATCAGATGGAATTACTGTTCTTGATAACACGAATACTTTCGATATAAATCATACAACGATGTTGACAATACCGACGGATGACACGCTAAATCCGATAGAAGATATCGAGATGGATTCTCAAGGTAATATTTGGGTAGGTGTCTATGTAGATTACTTAGTTACAGAAGGGGGGGTTTGCGGTTATAATGGCTATGAATGGATAGAATACCAAGTTGTTGATGGATTGGTTGGGCCAGTAATTAGAGCTATTGCTGTTGATGATAATGATGATTTATGGGTAGCTACAAGTACGGGTGTTTCTAGATTGTCAGATCACGGATTAAGTCTTAAAGAGAAAGATGAAAATCAATTTGTTGTTTATCCTAACCCTGCTAGTGATTTGGTAACGATTATGTTGAGAGAAGGAGTTTCTGATAAAGTAGATATTTATAATAGTTCAATGCAGTTGGTTAGTTCTGAACAGATGAATATTACTAAAGTATGTATTGATACGAGTAAGTTTTCTCGTGGAATGTATTTTATAAAAGTCAATAATTCAATTGCAAAGTTGAGTCTCAACTAGAAAAGAATTAACAAAACAAAAAAGTCATATTGCTAATACAATAGGACTTTTTTAATAAAAAGAACTCTTACTTATACAGCCACGTCATTTTCTCTTAAGGCATCGTTTAAGGAAGTTTTCAAATTGGTAGATGCTTTACGTTTTCCAATAATCAACGCGCAAGGCACTTGAAAATCTCCAGCAGAGAATGTTTTTGTATAAGACCCTGGTATAACAACACTGCGTTCTGGTACATAACCTTTAATTTCTTTTGGCTCGTCTCCAGTAACATCAATTATTTTTGTTGATTTTGTCAAAACAACATTTGCTCCAAGAACAGCTTCTTTTCCAATATGAACCCCTTCTACAACGATACAGCGAGATCCAATAAAAGCACCATCCTCAATAATAACAGGTGCAGCTTGTAGTGGCTCTAGAACCCCGCCAATTCCAACGCCTCCGCTCAAGTGAACATTCTTACCAATTTGAGCGCATGAACCAACTGTAGCCCATGTGTCAACCATGGTTCCAGAATCAACATAAGCTCCAATATTAATATAACAAGGCATCATAATTACGCCAGGAGCAACATAAGCGCCATATCGAGCAACTGCATGAGGTACAACACGAACACCAAGTTCTTTGTAGTTTGTCTTTAGCTTCATCTTGTCATGAAACTCAAAAGGACCAACCTCAATCGTTTCCATTTTACGAATAGGGAAATACATCACGACTGCTTTCTTTACCCATTCATTTACGCGCCATGTTCCATCAGCTAATGGTTCAGTAACTCGAAGTTTTCCTTTGTCTATATCTTCTATTACTTGTTCAATTGTTTGAACCGTTTTTTCATCTTTTAATAATTCACGATTCTCCCAAGCGGATTCTATAATTGATCTCATTTTTTCATTTTTGTTTAACAAATGTAATTATCTAGAATGGATATTTTTGTTTACTGATAGATTTCTAGCATCTTTGCTTTTATGGGTAAAATAATTGCAATTGATTTTGGTTTAAAAAGAACAGGTCTGTCAATTACTGACGATATGAACATGTTTGCGTTTGGATTAGATACGGTAGAGTCTAAAGAGCTAATGACGTCTTTGAACAACTTGATACCAAAGGAAAATATTGATACGATTGTTTTAGGTTTACCTAAACGTTTGAATAATGAAGATGCTCACATTACACAAAATGTATACTTGTTAAAGGAAGCGTTGGAGAAGCAGTTCAATTTAGTTAAGGTTGTTTTAATTGATGAACGATTCACATCAAAAATGGCTAGCCAATCTATGCATACTGCGGGAGCTACTAAAAAGCAAAAAAAACAGAAAGGCCTAGTCGATAAGGTTAGTGCCACCATTATTTTGCAATCTTATCTTTCTCAACTTTAGATAAGTTGTCTGTTTAATGGTATTTAGCATTGAATAGACTTTTATTTTAAACGGAAAGCATTAATTTTGAATTCTAACATACAATAAGATGATTTTACCAATTGTAGCATACGGTGACCCAGTTTTAAAAAAAGAAGGTGTTGAAATAGATAAAGACTATCGAGATTTAAAGAAACTAATCGAAGACATGTTCGAAACGATGTATGCTGCTTCTGGTGTAGGGCTTGCTGCCCCTCAAATTGGTAAATCAATCCGCTTGTTTATTGTTGATGGAAGTCCATTTGCAGATGATGAGGAAGGTGAAGAGCCCGATCCAATGGCGGAAGGAATGGAAGGCTTTAAGAAAGTGTTTATCAATCCAATTATCGAAGAAGAAAAAGGAGAAGAGTGGGGATTTAATGAAGGTTGTCTTTCTATTCCTAAGCTGCGCGAAGAGGTTTTTAGAAAAGAAAATATTGTGATTTCATATTACAATGAAAACTGGGAGTTAAAAGAAGAAGAATACGATGGATACGCTGCTCGAATTATTCAGCATGAGTATGATCATGTAGAAGGTGTTTTGTTTACAGATCATCTTTCTCCATTGAAAAAGCGGATTATCAATAAAAAGTTGTTAAATATTTCAAAAGGAGAGATAAATGTAGATTATAAAATGAAATTTCCAGCTCGTAAAAAACAACGTTAATATGAAAGTCTTTTTATTCGTAATTGGATCAATCTTTTTTTTAGCTTCTTGTGGAGATAAAAAAACAGCTTTGCTAAATGAAATTAAGGATGCTGAAAACATCTTATTTGAACAATCTAAGCAATTAAAACCTGATGAGACAATTTCTTTAGAATTGGATCAAGCATTGGTTAAGGCTCTTTCTGATTTTTATATACAGTTTCCAAAAGACACGCATGCACCCGAATGCTTGGATAAATTGCACATGAAATATTCAGGATCAGGTGATTTTAAAAAGGCTGCTATGTATGGTGATACGCTTTTGTTAAAGTATGAGTATTATGTAAATCGCGCTATGATTTTAGAGAGTCTTGCCAATATTCATGATATGAATCTATCACCTAGAGACACTTCTAAGGTTAGGTTTTATAGTGAGATGTTATTAAAAGAAAACCCAGATCTACCTTTAGAAAAGGTAGAAGATATTAATTACCGACTAGATAATATTAACTTAACAATTCGTGAGTTGATTCAAAAACGCATATCCGAGGAGTAGCATAAGCTGTTAACGAAGTGTTAAAAAAAGGCTTTATTCATTACCTTAGGTTATATTTACAGTAGAATATCAAACTTAAATAAATTAAAATATGAAAAAGGTATTATTATCATTAGCTGTTATGTTTGTTACAGTATTAGGGACAAACAAAGTAGTAGCTCAGGAAGTTACTAACGGAGCACAAATCAAATTTGCAAAAGATATTCATGATTATGGAAATGTTGAATATGGAGGAAATGGTCAGTGTACATTTGAATTTACTAATACAGGTAATGCTCCATTGATTATTTCTAATGCGAAAGGATCTTGTGGCTGTACTGTTCCTTCTTGGCCAAAAGAGCCAGTTGCTCCAGGAGCTACAGCATCTTTATCTGTGAAGTATGATACTAAGCGTCCAGGGGCTATTAATAAATCTGTTACAATTACTTCTAATGCTAGTAATTCACCAACTAAAGTTGTAAGAATTAAAGGTACTGTTAAGCCTAAGCCTACTTCAGGGGCTCCAGTTAACAACACTGGTGCACCGGCTAACAAATAAATGAAGCTATATTTAACAATTATATTTATAGTATTAAAATCCGCCCTTGGCTTCTGTCAAGAGGCGGATTTTAGCATTGATAAAGCTGTACATAAGTTTCCTAAAACAATTGAAGGGAAAGTTCTTGAGTACTATTTTGTTATTACTAATAATGGAGATATACCCTTGATTATTTATGATTATACAGTAGAGTGTTCATGTACTAAAGTTATACTTCCTTTAAAGCCCATCGCCCCAGGTCAATCTTATCGTATGAAATTAACGTTTGATACAAAGGGTAAATATTATTTACAAGATAGAGCCATCTCTTTGCAAGATAACACAAGAAAAGGTTCACACGCCTTACGTGTTAAGGTCAATGTGATACCACACAATGAGTAGGTGTCACATGGTTTTAGGGACTAGTATTTTTTTAATACTGAATTGTAACAATAAAAAAAGCCATCACTTATTTTAAGTGATGGCTTTTATTTTATTTTACCCCCTATAAGGCAAGAGAAAGTCCAGCATTTAATACGCCACCTTGTCCAAAACCTAGTCCCACATTCGCTGCAAGATTTTGAGTGAAGAAAATACGAGTTCCAACTCCAATTCTTCCTGCAATAGGAACTACTGTTGATGATAGTACTAGATCTTGATTAAGATCTGGGTTGGTTGATTTATAACTCCAACTTCTATTTTTAAATCCAGCTCCAACTACTGCGAAAAAATCAATTCTATCAGTGCTTACGAAATGGTAGTTGAATGTTGCCATAAGGCCTATTTTTGTAGTGCTTATCTCTTCTGTATAGACTGTGTTGTCGCCACTTGAAAAATCATCGTAGCTATATGAAACTTTAGATGAGTTAATCATAAAATCAACGCCAACTCCTATTTTGTCTGAAAACATATATTCACCTCTTACTCCTACTGGTCCATACCCAGATATTTTAAAGTCATCAGTATCTGTAGTCTCATACCCACTTCTTAATACGCTTGTGTAAAGATTTGGGAAGCCATAATATGTATCAATAATTATTGAAGACTCTTCTACTTGAGAAGTAACTGAAAATAAAGCTCCAAATACAATAGTACAGGTAATAAATAAATTTTTCATAAAGTATATTTTATAATTAATTGCAATATACTAAAATTTATTGCACAATTAAGCACTAAATGTTTTAATTTTAGTTAATATTGTAATATAATAAACTTCATAAACTTATGAAAATCATATATTTAAGCCTTTTTTTATTAATATCAAGTTCATTTTCATTTTCCCAGCAGGTTGATTTTTCCGGCCATCTTGAAAATACTTCTGGGATTTCTGTTTTCATTAGCTTTGAAGTGTTTGATATGAATACAATTGTTGCTAGTGGCGACGCATATACTGATTTATATGGCAATTACGAATTTGCTTTACCGATTAGTTTTAATCCTAATACATCAGGATATACAATGGTATTTATTGATTGTGATAGTAACTTTATTTCAACATCAGGGTCTTTAGCAGTTTCACCAATTCAAGTTGATACATTAGATTATTGTGATAGTGGTTCACAGCCTCTCGGATGTATTTCAGGTTTCATAATAGAACAAGAGTATTCAATTGATTCACTAAATCCAAATGGTCTTCCGGTCGCTGTTCCCAATTCATTAATAGTTACAAATACTTCACAAGGTAATGGACTTTCATATTTTTGGGCTTTAGGAGATGGCAGTATTTCAACTGGATTTACAGTTTCACATTCATATGCTACTGCAGGGCCATTTAACCTTTGTTTAACTGTTTCTGACTCGACTGGATGCTCAGAAACTTTTTGTGATTCGATTGGGGTAAACAGTTTAGGCTTAATTCTAGGGAAACAAGCTGGGTTTACTATTAATATTACAGGGGCTCTTAATGTTTTGGATCTTAAGGATGACTACATGTTTAATATTTATCCAAACCCTGCTTCTGAAAATATTAAAATGGAAATAGGAGCGCTTTCAGAAAGATCAAAACTTTTACTCTTAGATAATGCAGGTAAATTAGTTTATTCAGAGGTTATAGAGCCATCACCATCAAATCAATTAATTACAATAGATTTGACTGCAATTTCAACTGGAATATACCATGTAAATTTATTCACTCAGCACGTCATTGTAAATGAACGTCTAATTGTGAGATAATATATTATAAAGTAAATTCAATATAAAACCAGTACTTACAATTGAGCGCTGGTTTTTTTTGTGTAAAATCCTGTCAAATTGTTAATATTTCGTCTAGCGTTCAGTCTCTTTTTTTAGCTAACTTTAGTGGTTAGAATTCAGCACTGCTATGTACATTATTTTTGATACCGAAACAACCGGCTTACCAAGAAATTGGAATGCGCCAATCACTGATACTGATAACTGGCCACGCGTTGTTCAAATTGCATGGCAACTGCATAACGACATGGGGGAGATTGTTGAATCCCGAGATTTTTTAATTGATCCGGATGGCTATAATATCCCATATGATTCTGAGCAAATCCACGGTATTTCAACTGAATTAGCTAGGCAGCAAGGTGTTGCCTTGGTTGATGTGCTAAGTGAGTTCAATATTGCACTGTCAAAAGCAAAATTTGTTGTTGGACAAAATGTTCAGTTCGATTTAAACGTATGGGGATGTGAGTACCATCGAATGGGGATTAAGTCTCAGATGGTTGACATGGCTGTTCTTGACACTTGTACTGAAGTTACTGCTAGTATTTGTAAGATTCCAGGTGGTCGTGGTGGTCGTTTTAAATTACCAACATTAACAGAGCTTCATAAATTCTTGTTTAATCAAGCTTTCGGTGAAGCACACAATGCCACAGCTGATGTTGAGGCAACAACACGTTGTTTCTTTGAGTTAATGCGAAGGGGGGTATTCTTGCCAGAGCAATTGCAGCAAGAAGAAAAATACATTGAGGACTTTCAAGTGTTTAATCCATCACCTATAGGTCTTATAGGTTTAAAACACCTTAACCTTAAGGAAGAAAGCGGAAAATTAATTGTAAGTAAGAAGGAGCCCGTAATATCTGATATTGATAAGTCTTCAATTTTAGGAGAGCTTGAAGATTTCACCTTTGCCCATTTACACAATCACACACAATTTTCGATCCTTCAATCTACTATCGACATTAAAGGCTTGGTTAAAAAAGCCGCAGCAAATAATATGCGTGCTCTTGCCATAACTGATACGGGGAATATGATGGGAGCCTTTCACTTTGAAAGAGAGGTGACGAATTACAATAAGTCTTTAAGAGAAAAAAAGAAACAGGCAGAAGAAACAGGTGATCTTGTAGAAGGTGTTGAAATGGTTCCCATTATTGGATGTGAATTTAACGTTTGCCGTGACCTAAGAGACAAAACACAAAAAGATAATGGGTATCAAATTGTCCTTTTAGCAAAGAATAAAGAGGGATATCATAACTTAATAAAATTAGCTTCAATTGCATATACTGAAGGTATGTACTATGTTCCAAGGGTAGATAAGGCAACAATTGAAGAGTATAGTAAAGACATTATTGTGCTTACTGGGAATTTATATGGTGAGGTTCCAAGTTTAGTCTTGAATGTTGGTGAAGTCCAGGCAGAAGAAGCGCTTGTTTGGTGGAAATCAATTTTTAAAGACGACCTTTATGTGGAGTTGATGCGTCACGGACAAGAGAACGAAGATCGCGTTAATGAAACATTAATTAGACTGGCGGATAAACATCATGTGAAATTAGTGGCTTCAAATAATACATATTATTTAGATCAAGACGATTCTGAGTCGCATGATGTATTGTTGTGTGTTAAGGATAATGAACTTGTTTCAACACCAAAAGGTCGTGGTAGAGGATTCCGCTATGGATTAGACAATGACGAGTATTACTTCAAATCACAAGATGAGATGAAGGAGTTGTTTCTAGATCTTCCTGAAGCAATCAAATCGATAGATGAAATTGTTGATAAAATTGAATATTACGGCTTGGCGCGTGAGGTATTACTTCCTGCTTATGATATCCCACCTCAATTTACTAATGCTGAAGATGCTAAAGATGGTGGTAAACGTGGAGAGAATAACTACTTAAGGCATCTAACTTATGAGGGTGCTAGGATGCGTTATGGTGAGATTACTGATGAGGTTAATGAACGATTAGATTTCGAGCTTGAAACGATAGAGCGAACAGGGTATCCAGGATATTTTTTGATTGTGCAGGATTTCTGTCATGCCGCACGTGATATGGGTGTTTCTGTAGGTCCCGGTCGTGGTTCCGCGGCAGGTTCTGCGGTTGCTTACTGTACACAGATCACTAATATTGATCCAATTGCATACGATTTACTGTTTGAGCGTTTTTTGAATCCAGATCGTATTTCAATGCCTGATATTGACATTGATTTTGATGATGAGGGTCGTGGACGTGTAATTGAATGGGTAATAAATAAGTATGGTGCGAATCAAGTTGCGCAGATTATTACTTATGGCACAATGGCTGCAAAATCTTCTGTTCGAGACACTGCAAGAGTACTTGACCTACCACTTTCTGAAGCAGATAGAATTGCTAAATTGATTCCTGATATTTCATTAGCTAAATTATTCAATTTAAATGATCCTGAATTAAGAGAGAAGTTAAAGAATAATCAAGATGATATTAAGCGTGCAAATGAGTTAAAGTCAATTTCAAATGGAGCTGGTCTTTCTGCACAAGTAATTAATCAGGCGAGACAGTTAGAAGGATCTGTAAGGAATACTGGGATTCACGCCTGCGGTGTAATTATTACGCCAGATGATATCACAAAATTTGTTCCGGTTGCTTTAGCAAAGGATTCAGATATGTATTGTACTCAGTACGATAACTCTGTGGCTGAAGATGCTGGCTTATTGAAGATGGATTTCTTAGGACTAAAAACATTGACGTTGATTAAACATGCCGTTAGGAATGTCAAAGAAAGACATAATGTTGATTTGGTTCCAGATGATTTCCCTATTGATGATGAAGCGACTTATGAATTATTCCAGCGCGGAGAAACCGTAGGGATCTTCCAGTATGAATCTGCGGGAATGCAGAAATATATGCGAGAATTGAAGCCTACAGTGTTTGCTGATTTAATTGCAATGAATGCCTTGTATCGTCCAGGACCATTAGAATATATCCCTTCGTTTATAAAGCGTAAACATGGAGACGAAGATATTATTTATGATCTTCCTGCTTGTGAAGAGTACCTTAAAGAAACATACGGAATTACAGTTTATCAAGAGCAGGTAATGCTTTTGTCTCAAAAGCTAGCTGGATTCTCAAAAGGTGAGGCGGATACCTTGCGTAAAGCAATGGGTAAAAAGCAAAAGTATATTCTGGATAAAATGAAGCCTACTTTCCTTCAAAGAGGAGGTGAGAATGGTCATAATATTGATGCACTTGAAAAAATTTGGAAGGATTGGGAAGCATTTGCCTCATATGCTTTTAATAAATCTCACTCTACGTGTTACGCTTGGATTGCTTATCAAACAGCATATTTAAAAGCGAATTATCCTGCAGAGTATATGGCGTCCGTATTGAGTAATAATATGAACGATATTAAACAGGTTACATTCTTTATGGATGAGTGCAAGCGGATGGGGCTAGAGGTTTTTGGGCCGGATGTGAATGAGTCAAATTATCAATTTACTGTAAATAGTAAAGGGGCCATTCGCTTTGGATTAGGCGCTATTAAGGGGTTAGGTTCTTCACCAGTTGAAGCTATTATTGTTGAGCGTTCTAAAAATGGTGCTTTGAAGAATGTTTTTGATCTTGCTAAGCGTATTAATTTGCGTATTTGTAGTAAGAAGGCATTTGAAAGTTTAGCATATGCTGGAGGTTTTGATTCTTTCGGTAATATTCATAGGGCTCAGTATTTTAAGGAAGACGTGAGTGGTCGTTCATTTATTGAGAATGTAGTCCGGTTTGGCTCTGGGTTTCAAGATAGTGAGAATTCAAGCCAAGCGTCTTTGTTTGGTGAGGATACGGGCACAACTTTGCCTGAGCCTATAATTCCTGAAGCAGAAGAATGGGGGAATATTTATACACTGAATAAAGAGAAGGAAGTTGTTGGTGTCTTTATTTCTGGGCATCCATTAGATGATTTTAAAATGGAAATAGACGCATTCTGCTCTGGGGGTGTTGATATGTTAAATAATCTGGAGGAGCATAAAGGGAAAGAGGTATTGATTGCTGCAATTGTTATAGAGGGTGAGCATCGCACAACGCGAAAAGGAGATCCTTTCGGGACAATCTTAATTGAAGATTATGCAGATCAGCATAAAATTTTCCTGTGGCGAGAGAATTACTTGAAATACAAACATTTTTTAAATCCAGGTACCTTTATTTCATTAAAAGGAAGAATTGAAATTCCTCCACGCCGTTCTGAATTAGAATTTGTTATTCATTCAGTTGATTTACTAACAAATTTAAAGGAAACAAGAGCGAGTGGAGTCTATTTAAAAGTATCTACAAAAGCATTGTCTCAAACAATGGTTCAGGATTTATTCACCCTTTTTAATGAAAATGAAGGGTCAGCAGATGTCCACTTCACAATATATGATACGTTAGATGGAGTAGAGGTGCGTATGCCTTCGAAAAGTATAAAAGTGGAGTTGAATAATACCTTATTTAAAAGATTAGAGGGGTTTGACTTAGATTTTGAGATCAAATAAATCTCTAAGCTCAATCAATTCTTTGACACGTTTTACACTTCCAGATTGTTGAAATGATGCAATAAGATTCGTAAGCATACGCAAAATAATTACGGAGTTAGAGCAAGGTTCATAGTATTCGCGTGATTTAGTCTTGTTTAAACCGTTTAAGAATTCGTCAATTTCAGGTTCTTCAAAAATACTTCCTTTTGAAAAAGCATTTATATAGAATAATGCACCGTGTTTGTTCTCATCTTTAATAAAAGTATTTATTTTATTTTCGTCTAAACAGGTTAATATAAAATGATTTGGAAGGTTGATTCCATAGATTGGCATATCTAAAGATTGTGCAATTACAGAGTAAAGTATGCATAGGCTTAAAGGATTTCCTTTTCGAGTTTCAATAACTGTATTAATGTATGAATTCATAGGGGAATTATAATCCTTTGAATTACCTGAGAAGTTTTCTTCTCCATAAAACACTTTATTGAATATACTTACCTTTTCAAATGAGGTTTGGTGGTTATTCAATTCTAGCCATATGCTATCACGAATACGCTTGATTTCTGAACGTATCTTCTCCTCTTCAAAATTCGGATATTGATAGCGTGCTATTAATAATGCTCCATCTAGCAATTCTTTATTAGGTGAATTAATCCATTCTCTCAAGTCATATTTAACCGCATGGTATTGAATTTCGTGTATCAAATCCTCTATACGCGATTGAAATAATAAGCCATAATCTTCTTCTTCCCACGATGCTTCTAAGAATGGAATCGCAGCAGTACCATGACTAATGAGCTCATCTCTGATCTGGCAATATATGCTTTCATCAGGGTCGTCACATAGACGCACCAGGGCCTGTATGGATTTTGTTGTGTTCACTCCATAAAGATAGTTTGGTTTATCATCCTTAAAATGATGATGTGAAAAACTTTTTAATGCGTAAATGTTAATTGCGACAGAATAAAATCTCGAAATACTTTCACGGATCAATTATTAACTCTTACAAACTAAAAAGAAAGGAGGACTTATATTTAAAACCTATTTTTTTAACGTATGTCAATAAATTTTAAAACAAAATCATATATTTTTGTCAGTACTTTATATGAAAATATTAATCTGTTTAACTTATTACTAGTTTAGTTAAACATTTTAATTAAATTTGTTTATTATTTAATTTAAAAATCAAAGAAAATGAAAAGAATTGTACAAAAAATGAATTTTAGAAAATTAGGCTTAACAGCATTATTGTTATCTTCTACTTTAGGTCTTTCAGCACAAACAAGTGTATTTGATGTAATTGCTGGAAGTCCAGACCACACATCATTAGAGGCAGCGCTTATTCAAGAAGGATTGGATGTCACTTTAGATGATAACTCGGGAACTTTCACTGTATTTGCTCCGAATGATTTAGCATTTACAAATTTAGCAACAGCTCTTGGAACAGATATTACTGGTTTATTAAATCTACCAAATTTAACAGACATTTTAACATATCATGTTTTAGGATCTATTGTTCCTTCCAGTGTCGTAACTAATGGTGAAATTGTACAACCTCTTTCTCTAACAAATACTTTAAAGTTAACTGTTACAGATGAGTTAGGTACTGTTTTTGTAAATCAAGGACAGGTAATAGCTCCTGATTTACCTGCTGATAATGGGGTAGTGCATTCATTAGATGCGGTTGTCCTTCCATATGAAACAGTTGTAGATATCGCTATCGATAATGGTTTCAATTCCCTAGCAGCTGCAGTTATTTATGCAGAACTTATGCCAGTTTTAACAGATCCCTTAGCTACTTACACAGTTTTTGCACCAACAGACCAAGCATTCGAAAATTTAGCCGCTTGGGTTGGTGTTCAAGAAAATGGAGTAGCTTATGATTTATCTGAGCTTTTAACACCTGAAGTTACACCTATTGAACTTATGGCAGATGTTCTTGCTTATCATGTTATAGGCACATCTTCTGTTTTGGCTGCAGACCTATTAAATGGAGATATTGTAACACCATTGAGTCTATCTAATAATCTAAAGATAACTGTTAAAGCCACTGGTGATGCTTTTGTAAATCAAGCACAAATTACAGGTACAGATATTGTTGCAGAAAATGGGGTCGTTCACATTCTAGATGAAGTAGTCGTGCCCTTCGAAACCGTTGTTGATGTTGCTATTGATAATGGATTCACAACACTTACAACAGCAGTTATTACTGCAGAATTATTACCAGCTTTAACTGATCCGTACAATCTATTTACTGTATTTGCACCAACTAATGATGCTTTTGATGCCTTAGCTACAGAGTTAGGCACAGATCTTACGGGGATATTAGCGCTCCCAAATTTAGCTGATGTGCTGTTATATCACGTAGTAAGTGGAGATGTAGAATCTGGAGATTTAGTTAATGGACCAGTACCTACTTTAAATGGTAGTGATATTATAGTTGACTTATCAAATGGCGTAATGATAAATGACGCAATGGTTTCGTTGCCAGATGTAGAGGCTGAGAATGGTATGGTGCATGTTATTGATGGTGTGCTTCTTCCTCCAACTGCAGGTATTAATAAAAATGAGTTGAATGGATTTGATATTTTCCCAAACCCAACAGCTGATTTTATTAATGTTAAAGTT
Organism: Flavobacteriales bacterium UBA4466; assembly: GCA_905182335.1. Taxonomy (GTDB): domain Bacteria; phylum Bacteroidota; class Bacteroidia; order Flavobacteriales_D; family Crocinitomicaceae; genus UBA4466. Next base: position 62,539 of record CAJJBE010000003.1, read on the forward strand.
GAATATTTTGATTTAAAAGATGTTTCAATTTTAAATAATGTCGGTCAAGTAGTTAAGATTACTCCTTTAACTTCTAATGAGACAAGAATAAATGTTCTTGACTTAGCACCTGGTAATTATACTATAGGTGTTCAAGGGCAAGGTAAATCTAAATATGAGAGGTTAGTTATTACTTCATTGAAGTAATTTTTGTAGTAGTTAGTTACAATAATTTAGTAGCTAGTTATAAATTAAGTTGGGCTCAGGTTTTAATTTCCTGAGCCCTTTTTTTATTAATTTTTTATTATGGTTAATTTTGAAAGTTACTCTGGATTATATAAGTTGGTGTCCACACAATGGATCGATTCTTCTTTAGATGAAGTGTGGGATTATTTCTCGAACCCTAGAAATTTACAATCGATGACCCCTGATGATTTGAATTTTGAAATTCTCAGTAATCCTTCGAGTGTTATGCGGGAGGGAGATGTTATAGTCTATAAGATTCAAATATTACCTTTCGTTAAGGTTAAGTGGGTGACTGAGATAAAGTCGGTTTCTACTTTAAATTCATTTGTTGATGAACAGCGTACAGGACCTTACAAGATGTGGCATCATAGGCATTCATTTGAATCTAAAGATGGAGGGACATTGATTACTGATGAGGTTCATTTTATGTTGCCTTTAGGTTTCTTATCTCGTCCTTTTTACCCTATTTTTATTAAACCTAAATTGAATAAAATATTTAATTTTAGGGTTTTAAAAATAGCTGATGTCTTTAAAAAATAGCTATGATGAGATTATTTATAGTAGTTGTCTTTATTGTAGTTAACTTTCTAGCCTTAGCTATAGGAGGTGCTTATACTTCTGATGGTATTTCTTCTGATTGGTATCAAGAGCTGAATAAGGCGCCTTGGACTCCTCCTGGCTGGATGTTTGGAGTTGCTTGGACGACGATTATGATTTTTTTTAGCTTTTACATGGCTAACCTATATCGCTTTGGTAAATCAAGAATTCTTATTTTCGGATTATTTCTCTTACAATGGGTATTGAATGTAGTATGGAACCCGATATTCTTTTATTTCAGAAATGTTGAGTTTGGATTGGTTGTTATTTTATGCTTGACAGGAATAGTAGGTGTTTTCTTGTTTAAGTATTATAATCTTCTAAAATTAAGGTCATTATTTATTGTTCCATATTTCCTTTGGCTAATTATCGCTTCATCACTTAACTACTATATTTATCTATATAATTAGAAGAAATATCACTTTTAAAAGTGATGTTTTACCAGTCACATTTTAATTAAACTTTTAATTAATGATAATACATTTATAATACTGTTTATCATAGTTTTAAATATTAAGTATAAGTTTTAATTTTTTTAGTGATTCTTGATTTCTTACGCTTTTAAATGCCTGTTCAATTTTATTCTTTTCTGATTGTGTTAAGTGCCAGGATAGTGATATTCGATCTTTACTTTTTTCACGTAGATTGAAGGATATCAAATCAAGAGGAAAGTTAATTTCTTGTGTGCTTAATTTAATTAATTCTTCTTGGTCGAAATCTTGAACTCTAGGGAAGTTTTTGTACATATTTCCAAACGGAAGGGTTAGTTTGTCAATAAATGATATTTGACTATATGATTCATTGTCAAGAACCTTTTTTGTGTCGCGTATTTGAACTACAATAACACCTGATGTATTTTCTTTTATCCAGTCCTTCATAGCAAACAAAAATTCCATCATTGTTTTTCCGCCATAATTATCACGAAGCCCCGCATCCATTAGTTGTACTTCTGGGGATGTCGGAAGGGTTACCATTGGCATAACGAATGGAAATGTTGCGTTGGCTCGCAATACGGTTGTGAACCTAAGTTGTTGTACATCTTGATGTTTTAGTAATGAATGGATGTCTATGTTTTCATTGGATTCTATCATTTTAGAATTATTTCTATGATCTGCTGTTAGGAAATTGATGTTTTGAGATGCTATTAGTAGGCGTCTTCCATCGTTGATGATAGTGGGAGAAAATATTATTGTTGGTATTTTTCCGCTTCTTTCAAAAGGTGCATAATATCCAAGGTGGTGTCTTAGTGCTTGATTTGTGTTATTTAATAACTGTTCTTCAAAAGCATGGCCTCGATCTTTTGTGTATTCATGACCATTGTATTCCAGTGTTTGATAGCGAACAAATATATCGTTAGTGGAAGCTGTAAATGAAAGCTTGTTTAGCATGTCGTTTCCAATATTATCGCGGTATTTTTTTTGTTGAGGATTATTAATTAATCCTAGTTGCTTTTGAAGTATTAGTTCTCTATAATATGATGCGCCTATCATTCCGCCAGAAGCACCTGTAATTAGTTGGGTGTGTTTAGTTAGTTTTCCATTAAGTACTTCATCTGTTTTTTGTAAAACCGTCATGGTCCATAGTGCGCTTCGTGATCCTCCGCCAGAAGTATTTATTATAATCAGTTTTGGTTTTGGTTGGCCAGTATTTGTTTTCCAATGCTCGAGTGTTAGTAAGTAGTTTTTGTATGTTGAATCATTTAGAGCTTTGTTTGTTGTGATCTTTTTTATTGCGTTTATCGAGTACTCATCTTTCGAGGTTGCGCTATAATCTAATCCATAGGCGTAGTTTGTATATTTAAAAAACGGCGTGGTCTCACTTAGGTAGTTCATCATAATGGCTGTTAGAACGAGTAACGGGTATACCCAAGCTTTAAGCCATGAGTGCAGGGCGCTAAAAAGCATAAGTGAGATTGTTAGTAAGAGTACAATGCTAGCGCCAGCAGGAACTTCAAATATGTTGTAGTTGTGAAATATACCAAGGATGAAAAATATGATTATGGTTATGATTTCAAATATTGATCCGTTGATTTTATTTTTTGCGAATATTTTTTCTACTAAACTTTGGTCAAAGTGAGAAAAACGTCTACTTGTAAATAACTTCAGTCCTTTTCCTATATATATAGAAGAGTTGAATTCACTTTTGTTGAATCGTTCAAACCAGTCTTCGTGTTTGTGGGTCAATGAGCTAATTGGTTTTGTTGATTGATCGTCGTGTACTGGATACTTGTTTTTCTGTCCGAAACGAAAGAAGTATAAAAAGGAAAGGGTAAAGAATGTAATGCTTCCGGTGATTAAGGCAAGAGCGAAAAATAGAATATCTAATTTGCTTTGGAGTTCTTCTTGATGTTGAAATACACTTATTTTGATAATGAATATAATGTAAAATAGAGTCGGTATAATTGCGTTATTAATACAGAATTTAAAAAAGGGCCTAGACAGGGTTGTTAGGAATGGAAATAAAGGTCCAATTTTAATGTAGCTGTATGTATTGAATCCCATTACAAAACCTCCAATTGCAAGCCCCATCATAAAGAATGAACCAATACCAACTTCATTTAAGTATTCGGGTGATAGGAATAAGAAAGGAACTCCAAAATCACTTCCGGCACAATCAAGTATTATGGCAAAAATAAAAATCCAGAAAAAAATTGAAATAAGATTGTATTTAATCTGAGCTAAAATTAATTGCAATGGAAAAAGAGAGCGTACCAATTCAAATAAGTTCTTTTTTTCACGTGCTTCTTCCATCGTATTTAATATAAGGAAAAAAAAGGAGAAATCTTTTATAAATTTATACTTTGATTTCGTACGGAAGCATTAGTTTTAAAAAGTCTTTGGGTGGCGACTTGGGGAGCATTGTTTTTTTTGAAACGAAAACTAGCGTTGTAGTCGAAATTGCAATGGTTTCTCCTAGTTCGTTGGTGATGGTGTAGTTGAATGTTAGTCTAGGCCCTTTTGTTTCAGTTATTTCAGTGTGAATTGTAAGGTTGTCATCATATTTAGCTGGTGCTTTGTAGTTTACTTTAAAGTCGACTACAGGTAGCATTATACCTCGGTCTTCAAGGCTTTTATAGCTCATGCCAATATCCCGTAACGCTTCTACACGTCCAACTTCGAAATATTGTGCATAATTACCATAATAGCAATATCCCATTTGGTCTGTTTCTCCGTAACGGACTCTTAGTGTTGTTAAGCTGCTAAAATTTAACTTCATTGTTTATAAGTATAATTATAAAATTAATCATTACAATGTTGTGTTTGACTAAAAAGAATAATGTAATTTAGCATTGTATTTATCTATTCATTTAGGTTTATTAATTTAATTTACTTTAAATCAGTATTTTAAATATGGAGATGTAGTATTCGTTCAGAAAATGTCTTTTTTTGTTAAAATTTTTAGAAGTAAAACTTTTGATAAAATCAATGGGTAAATGACTTTTTTTTAAACTTTATTATGTGAATATTTGTCGTGTCAAAAACAAACGAAACAAGCACTGCTATAAAAAAGAATTAACCGAGCTTTTTTAAGCGACCACTAACACTAATAAAAATTGTAAGTATGAGCAAAAATCACGAGCCAATATGGGGGGCATGCTTAAAGATAATTAAGGATAATATATCTTTACAAGCTTTTAAAACATGGTTCGAACCTATTGTTCCTGTTAAGTTAGAAGATAATGTTTTGACTATACAAGTTCCATCACACTTTTTCTACGAGTGGTTAGAGGAAAATTATATTGTTCTTCTCAAAAAGGTAATACAAAAAGAGCTTGGCTCTGAAGGAAGGCTAGAGTACAGTATTATTATGGAAAATAATACAACAAAATCAACACCTTATACAGTTAAGTTGCCAGCGTTAAATAGTAAGTCATTGAGGAATGCCCCTGTTTCTATGCCGCTTAATGTAAGTGAAAATCAAATCAGAAACCCATTTATTATTCCAGGGCTAAAGAAGGTTAATGTAGATTCAAATTTAAACCCATCATATTCTTTTGACAATTTTGTTGAAGGAGATTGTAACCGTTTGGCGAGAGCCTCTGGTTATGCTGTAGCTAATAAGCCAGGTGGCACTGCATTTAATCCGTTATTGATTTATGGAGGAGTTGGACTAGGTAAGACTCACTTGGCTCACGCAATTGGAATTTCAATTAAAGATCAGTTCCCAAATAAAACTGTTCTTTATGTTGGTTCAGAAAAATTTGCACACCAATTTATTGATGCAATTAAGAACCAAACTACAAATGACTTTATTCACTTCTATCAAATGATAGATGTGTTAATTATAGATGATGTTCAGTTCTTTTCAGGTAAAGAGAAAACACAAGACGTATTCTTTCATGTGTTTAATCATTTGCACCAAAATGGTAAGCAAATCATTTTGACAAGTGATAAACCGCCTGTAGAGATGCAAGGAATGGAACAGCGTTTGCTTTCTCGATTTAAATGGGGTTTGTCTGCTGATTTAGGAGCACCGGATTTAGAGACTAGAATGGCAATTCTTGAGAAGAAACTATACGGAAATGGTATAGAGCTTCCTAAAGATGTAACGGAATATTTAGCTTATTCAATCAATACTAATGTTCGTGAGATGGAGGGTGCATTGAATACACTGCTGGCTCAAGCGTCATTAAATAAGAAGGCAATTACATTAGAGCTTGCGAAACAAATGGTGGATAAGTTTGTTAAAAACACTGCTCGTGAAGTTTCTATCGAATACATTCAAAAAGTTGTTTGTGATTATTTCGACTTAGCACTTGAGATTCTTAAGTCTAAAACAAGGAAAAGAGAAGTTGTTCAAGCCCGACAAATTTCAATGTATTTTTCTAAAAAAATGACGAAGTCTTCATTAGCAAATATTGGAGCGCATTGCGGAGGGAAAGATCATGCTACAGTTTTACATGCTTGCAGAACGGTTACCAATCTCTCTGAAACAGACAAGCAGTTTAGAGCTTATTTGGAAGATCTAGAAAAGAAATTAACAATTCAATAATATAAAAACCATCAGTTCGCTGATGGTTTTTTGTGTTTAAGCCCTTTAATGAAATACTAGTTTAATTAGTATGTTATGATAACATACGATACAAATAGATTTGAGAAAGTTGATATAAATTATCAAAGAAACATAGTCAGGTATCTATTTTGTAAAAGGTGATTACCAGCACTGATTCAGTATATTAATTGTCAAGTTAAAATAAGTTCAGTTTTTGAGTTTAAATTCTAAATACCTTACGGTTAAGAGCGAAACCGAAGGTTTGTATAAGGAGAAGGGGTCTAAGTTTATTGGTATTGCTATTCTTTGCTACAATGAAGAGGATGCAAAAGTTTTCTTAGAAGAGTGGAGAAAACGCCACCATCAATCACATCACTTGTGTTATGCTTATAAATTTGGTGTAGATGGTTATAGATACAGAGCTAATGATGATGGTGAGCCAAATAATTCTGCAGGGCAACCTATTCTTGGTCAAATAGAGTCGTTTGAGTTAACGAATGTGCTAATTGGTGTTGTTCGCTATTACGGAGGCACTAAGCTTGGTGTAGGCGGCTTAATTAACGCGTATCGAACTGCTGCAAAAATGGCAATTAAAAATGGTGATGTTATTGAGTTAGAAGTCTACGAATGGATTGATATTTTATTCAGTTATGAAGATATGCCTCATATCATGAACCTATTAAAAAAGCACAATCTAACGCTTTCTAATAATGTGTTTGAAGAATCCTGTAAGCTGACCACGTTCTTAGATCTTAATATGGCGGTAGGCATAAAAGATGAGTTGCTTAAATATGATAGTGTTGAGTTGATCGATAAAGGGATTTACTAAAAGGCTGAAAGATGAATTATTTCTTTAAATAGGTAGTGGTGGCTTGGCTAGGTTTTATACTTTTGAGCTTATAAAATAAACTGATTTGGAATTATTAAAACAACTCGTTGACGTAAGGTCAGCTTCTGGAGATGAATTTAGGATGAAAGAATTCCTGCTTGATTATATAAAAAAAGAACAATCAAATTGGAAAGTAGAACCAGTAATTATTGAAGGTCGTGGCTTTCAGGATTGCTTGATTTTGGTTTTTGGAAAACCTCGAACTGCCATTTATGCTCATATGGATAGTATAGGTTTTTCAGTTGGATATGATTCCGAACTAATAAAAATTGGAGGTCCAAGAGCTATTGATGGAATACAATTGGTTGGTTCTGATAGTAAGGGTGAGATAGAGACAGAGTTAATGTTGATTGAAGGAGAGGATGGTTCAGAGCATATACAATATGTATTCAATCGTACTATAGATAGGGGGACTATGCTTACGTTTAAGCCAGATTTTAGAGAAAATTCTGATTGGATTCAATCTCCTTATATAGATAATCGACTTGGAGTGTGGAATGCTTTGATGGTAGCTAAGAATCTTGAGCATGGAGCCATTGTTTTTTCAACATATGAAGAACACGGAGGGAATTCAGTGGCGTTTTGTGCAAAGTACTTAATGGAGAAATATAGTGTGTATCAATCTCTTATTTCTGACATCACTTGGGTGACCTCAGGAGTAGTTCATGGTAAAGGAGTGGCGATTTCAATGCGTGATATTTGTTTACCAAGAAAGACCTATTTAGACCGAATTATTAATATAGCTGATAAGTCAGGTATTGATTTTCAATTAGAAGTTGAGTCGGCAGGAGGGAGTGATGGAGGAGTGCTTCAGAAGTCTGATCTACCTATTGATTGGTGTTTTATAGGGGCGCCAGAAGACAATGTTCATACACCGGATGAGAAAGTCTTCAAATATGATATCATGACAATGGTGGAGTTGTATAAAGTCTTAATGAAAGATCTGTAGAAGGTTTCGTTTTAGATAAAAAAAACCTCGCCATATTGACGAGGTTTTTTCATGAATTTTTTTATATACTTTCTTATGCCATAACCTTCGGTGCAGCTGAAAGAATTGCCTCACTTGTTTGCGCTTCATAAACTTCAAAGTTTTTTACGAATTGTTCAGCTAGGTTGTTTGCTGTTTTATCAAATGCAGCTTTATCATCCCAAGTATCTTTTGGATTTAAAATATCAGAAGGTATATTTGGACAGGATGTTGGGATGGATAAATCAAAAATTGATTGAGTTTGAAACTCTACATTATCAAGTTCACCGTTCATTGCTGCGGTAATCATTGATCTTGTATAAGATAATTTCATTCTATTTCCAACACCATAAGCACCTCCAGACCACCCTGTGTTAACTAGCCAAACTTTTATATCAGTGCCATTCAGTTTTTCTCCAAGTAATTCAGCGTATTTTGCTGGATGTAAGGGTAAGAATGCTGCACCGAAACACGCAGAGAAGGTTGTTTGTGGTTCTGTAATTCCCATTTCAGTTCCGGCAACTTTAGCAGTATAACCAGACATAAAATGATACATTGCTTGCTCTGAAGTTAAACGAGAGATTGGAGGTAAAACTCCAAAAGCATCACATGTAAGGAAGAAAATATTTTTAGGTGCTCCACCGATGGATGGAACCATGATGTTGTCAATGTGGTCAATAGGGTAGGATACACGTGTGTTTTGTGTAATCGTTACATATGAGTAATCAGGAGCTGAAGAAGATTCTTTAAAGCCAATATTTTCTAAGATTGCACCATATTTGATAGCGTCAAAAATTTGAGGCTCTTTTTCTCTTGACAAATCGATTGTTTTCGCATAACAGCCCCCTTCGAAGTTAAAGACTGTATTATCAGCCCATCCGTGCTCATCATCACCAATCAATTTTCTGTCTGGATCTGAAGAAAGTGTTGTCTTTCCTGTTCCCGAAAGACCAAAGAAAACAGCAGTATCACCCTCCTTACCAACGTTTGCAGAACAGTGCATTGAAAGAACGTCCTTCTCGTGTGGTAAAAGAAAGTTTAATACAGAGAATATGCCTTTCTTTATTTCACCGGTGTAGCCAGTTCCACCAATGATGATCATTTTTTTTGAAAAGTTTATAACTGCGAAGTTATGTTGACGTGTACCATCAATTTCTGGGTCAGCCATAAATCCTGGTGCACATACAACGTGCCATTCTGGATTGAAATCTTTTAGTTCGTTATCTGTCGGACGAAGAAACATGTTGTGAGCAAAATGATTAGACCAAGGTAATTCAGTAACAATACGTAAATTTAATCTGTGATCCTCATCTGCACACGCATATGAGTCTCTTACATAAAAATCTTTATCATTGAGATAATATTTCATCTTGTCATATAGAGCATCAAATTTTTTAGCATCGAATTTAATATTAATATCTCCCCACCATACTGCATCTTCTGTTTTTTCATCGCAAACGATAAATCGATCTTTAGGTGAACGACCTGTGAATTCACCTGTCTCAATTGCAATAGCTCCTGTATCTGTTAGCATACCATGACCATTGATAATTGTGTCTTCGATTAGTTCTGCTGGTGAAAGGTTCCAAAATTGATTCCCTATTCCCGATAGTCCAATAGATTCTTCTAAATTGGCATTTTCCCCATGTTTACCAAATATGTCCATAATATGAGTTTACAGCTTATCGCTTTTTATGTTTAAAACAAAGTTAATGTATAATGCAGTAATAGTTTGACTAAAAAGGTGAGAGTTTCCCACAATTTGATTAAAACATTGTTAACATTTAGTTTAAATTAATAAGTATAACCTTTAGGTAATTATTGAAATATGATTAGTATTTGGTATTATTTTAGTGAAATAATTAGTTGTTTTGATATCGAGCAGTTTCGATATCTAAGCTGATTTTTTATTCATATATATATTCAATAGCTTCATTCCATCCGCTAAGTAATAACAATACTCTAGACCCCTTTATTTTTACTTGTGATAGCTCACTGATGTCTACTTCAATTGTTTTTGTTACAATTGCCTTACAATAATCTTGATGGTTTGTGTGCGTTAATTTAACGGATCTTTTTTGGGGCATTGATTTCATAACTGCCCTACTTCCATTAACTTCAAATGAATGTTCTCCACACCCTCCTCCATATGACACAGTAATAAGTAAAGTGTTTCCTTCACATCGAACTCCTTCAATTTTAATCGGGTCTCCGTCCTTCATTTCTCCAATTTGTGCTATTGTTTTGATGTTTCGTTCTGGTTTTACATCATTCTTAACTACTCTTTCAATACCTTCCTTTTGATATAGACGTTCTGCAGCTGAGACTGTGAAGCCTATCGTTATTCCTGATGCTGGCTCTTTCATTCTTACACATGAGATTAATAGGCTTCCAATCGCAATTAATAAATAGATTTTCACAGTTGAATTTTTTGTTATTCTTATTCAATCAAAGATAATACCATTAACTAAAACTACTAGTATTCTATTTCGGTATATGAAAAACAATGCCGTTTACTTACCTTTGCAGTATGAAGACGAAAACTCTAAAGAAAAACAAGGTTAATGTTGTAACACTTGGTTGTTCTAAAAATATTTTTGATTCTGAGGTTATGATGGCCCAATTAAAAGGAAATAAGTTTGAAGTTGAGCACGAATCTCAACAAGATGATGCAGAAATTGTAATCATTAATACTTGTGGATTTATTGATAATGCAAAGGAAGAATCTATCGATACTATTGTAAGGTATGCCGAAGCCAAAAAAGAAGGGTTAGTCTCGAAAGTATACGTTACAGGCTGTTTATCTGAACGTTATAAAGAAGATTTAGAGAAAGAGATTCCAGAAGTTGATGCTTTCTTTGGAACAAGGGAGCTTCCGAAATTGTTAAAAACATTAAAGGCGGATTATAAGCACGAGTTAGTTGGAGAGCGTTTATTAACGACACCTACTCATTATGCTTATTTTAAAATTGCAGAAGGTTGCGATAGACCATGCTCATTTTGTGCAATTCCCTTAATGCGTGGTAAACATGTTTCTACACCTATTGAAGATTTAGTTGCTTCGGCAAAGAAACTTGCAGCGGGTGGAGTGAAAGAAATAATGCTTATTGCTCAAGACCTTACCTATTATGGTCTTGATATTTATAAAAAACGTGCTTTAGCAGATTTAATTGATCAATTGGCCGACGTAGAAGGAATCGATTGGATTCGATTACACTATGCCTTTCCGAATGGTTTTCCAATGGATGTGTTAGACGTAATGAATAAGCGTGATAATGTAGCTAAATACTTAGATATTCCTCTACAGCACGGATCAACGAAAATGTTGAAAGCAATGCGTAGAGGTATCACTCGTGAGAAAACCGAATCACTTATTGCTGATATCCGTGCAAAAGTTCCTGGTATCGCAATTAGGACAACATTGATTTCTGGTTACCCTGGTGAAACAGAAGAAGATTTTCAAGAAATGTACGAATGGGTTGAAAGAACAGGATTTGACCGTTTAGGAATATTTACTTATTCACATGAAGAAAATACGCACGCTTATAACTTTGAAGATAATGTTCCCGAAAACGTTAAACGTGAACGTGCTGATCAAATCATGGATTTACAATCTGGAATTAGTCACGAATTGAATCAAAAGAAAATTGGACAAACGTTTAAAGTTCTTTTTGATAAAATTGAAGGTGATTACTATATCGGCCGAACAGAATTTGATTCTCCTGATGTAGATAACGAAGTCTTAGTAAAGAAGGAACAAGGCTATATTAGACTAGGTGACTTCACTAGTATTAAAATCACAAGTGCTGATCATTACGACCTCTACGGAGAAATAGTAGATTAATTTTGATGTGAAGAAACCCTTTGATTTTTGTATTTGTAATTAAGAGGAACATAAAAATTATAGATATAAAAAAGATAGTATTAGCAGCATCGTATTTCTCAGTTTTAGCAGTCGTATTCTCCTTGAATTCATGTCAAGATGATCCAATTACTCCCAACGGAAGTGATGGATCAACCGCTGATAAAACCTGGATAGATGATTCTACTTCATGGAATGGTGGTGGAGGTAATCCGTGTGATTCAACAAACGGAGGTGATAATACAAATCCAAACGATACAACAGTATGGAATCCTAATTATTCTACATCGTGGGATCCAAATGGCGGAGGGAACACAAACCCAAACGACACAACAAGTTGGAACCCAGCGGATAGTATAGGAGAGGAATAATAAGATTTTAGTTTAGCGCAAGTGTGATAGCGAATGATGTAATTGAAGCATTTATTGAAGGGAAAAAGGACGGTTTCGATTGTATTTCGTTATAAATTCTGATCTTTTTTATTTCTTGGGTGGAATGAAATTATTGCTTCTTTAATGAAACTTTGGTCTAAATGGGTATAAACTTCAGTTGTAGTTATAGATTCATGACCTAACATTTCTTGGATAGCACGTAAATTAGCCCCTCCTTCTAACATGTGAGTAGCAAATGAATGCCTAAAGGTATGGGGGGAGACATTTTTCCGAATACCAGCCTTTTCAATAAGTCGCTTAACGATAGTAAAAATCATTACACGTGTTAATTTTGCACCCCTTCGATTTAAAAAAACAAAACTCTCGTTACCTGGTTTTACGTCTTGGTTACTCCTAAAATTATCGACATAAATACCAACTTCTTTTTCTACAGAGGCACTAACAGGAACTAATCGTTGTTTATTTCCTTTCCCTATTACTCGAATAAAGCCCTCATTAAAAAAAAGTTCTTCGAAGCGCAAGTTTACCAACTCAGATACGCGTAACCCACAGCTATATAGTGTTTCAATTATCGCTTTGTTTCGATGGCCTTCATTTGTACTTAAGTTAATCGTCTCGATGATTAGGTCAATCTCCTCTATGCCTAATATATCTGGAAGTTTACGTCCAATTCTAGGCAGTTCTAGTAATTCGCTAGGGTCTGTTTTTATTTCATTATCTATAATTAGGAAATTGAAAAATTGCTTAATACCAGAAACAATTCGTGCTTGACTTCGTGCGCTCAATCCCAGCTCATAGAGTTCATGAATAAAACGTTGAAGAAATTTATGTGTAATTTTTTCAGGGACGATGTTTTCTGCTTCTGAAAAATCTTTAAGTTTGAGCACATCATCAGTATATGCCTTTACTGAATTTTCAGCTAGGCCCTTCTCGATTTTCAAGAATGAAACAAAATCCTTAATATAGTGATTCCAAGATGACAGTAATGAGAGTATTAATCGTTAATGGACCAAATTTAAATTTAATTGGTCAACGTGAAGAAGAAATATACGGAAATCATTCGTTTGATACGTATTATGAGGGCTTAAAATCTAAGAAAGATGTTGAGTTGGACTATTTTCAATCGAATGTTGAAGGAGAAATAATCAACGAGCTTCAAGCATCAAGTCATGATGGTATCATAATTAATGCTGGCGGATATACACATACAAGTATTGCTATTCGAGACTGTATAAAAGCCATTAAAACTCCGGTTATCGAGTTGCATATCAGTAATATAAGCGATCGAGAATCATTTAGGCATACGTCAATGATTTCTCCTGTTGTGATTGGCTGTATTTTTGGTTTTGGAATGAATTCTTATGAATTGGCAGTAGATTATTTCGCTAATTATTTAAATAAGCGCTGATCCAGCTTAGAATAAGCTTTTATTTTTTTGATAAAATAAGCGACAATAATACTTCCCGTATAAAAGCCTGTTGAATTAAATTTTGTGGCTTGTGCTTTGACAGCCTTTCGCTTCTTTAGTGTTAATCTGATGTGACTATAATACCACATGTGTGCACTTAGTACCGAAATAAAGTTCTTAAATTCTCCATTTATTATAAATGTAATTGCTGCAATTCCATCCAAAATCAAACGTTGAAATAATTTAGAACAGAGGGCTCCTTCATGATTTTTTGTGATCATGATTAAACTATTTCTAAAATTTAAGTAAACCTTTCTCGGAGAGTTGTATGGTAAAGTCCCTCCGCCTATATGGTAAACAGAAGAAGAGGGGCACACCATAAACTTCATGTTCATCTTTTTTATTCTCCAGCATAAATCGATTTCCTCCATATGTGCAAAGAAATCTTCATCAAATCCTCCTATTTTATGAAACACATCTGAGCGAATCATCAAACAGGCACCCGTTGCCCAAAATATTTCTAAGTTGTCATTATATTGACCATTATCCTCTTCAATATGATCAAAAAATCTTCCTCGACAAAAGGGGAAGTAGTTGCGGTCAATAAATCCTCCTGATGATCCTGAATGCTCAAATAAAGTCTTATTATGAAAGGATAAGACTTTTGGTTGGCAGCCAGCAATATTTTCATCATGCATCATTTCTGATAAAGGAGAAAGCCAATTAGGAGTTACTTCGATATCGCTATTTAAAAGAACATAAAGTTGATTGTCTACAAAGTTGAGCGCATAGTTGTATCCTTTTGAAAAGCCACCATTTTCTTTGTTTATAATTAATTCAATATCTGGGTAATTTGTTTGAACAAATTCGATAGAGTTATCAGTAGAGCCATTATCTGCAACTACGATTTTTGCATCACCTGAGTTTGCAACTACAGAAGGTAGAAATTGCTCCAAAAATGCTTTACCATTCCAGTTTAAGATTACGACAGATATATGTTTAAATGACATTATGGACTAAAGCTATGGATATTTTTAGTAATCACGACCAGAAGAACCTCCAAAATCACCTTCAGAGTTAGGATTGTTAATTGTACCACTTTTTGAAACTTCAGATGGCCAATTTAAATTTTTCAATTCTCCTACCATATCAGAATGTAAGAGTTGGTATGAATTGTTTATCATAGAAGGGTTATAAAAGACAAAACGTTTATTACTGAATGAGCCAATTCTGTTATAGCTCCATATTTCATAAGGGTATTCTGTGGAGGAGTATTCTTTTATGATCACGTTTGAGGGAGAACCATATTGTAGGTATACACGACCACGAGCAGTTTCATAGCCATTTTGAATATTTGTGGCATATAATTTCTCTACAAAATCGACCTGTTGCTTGTATTTAATCCAAGTATCATAGGTAGCATTTTGTGCAGTTTTACTCCAGTAAAGTTGGAGGTATTTCCTAGCACTTTTAGCATTTCTTCGTTTTGCTATATCTATAATATTTTTCACTTCAACTCCTTTTGAAATAGGAATTAAACTTTCTAGATAGAATCCCACAGAATCATTATTTATTGAGTTTTGAAAGGAAGGGTCTAGAATTATTTCATCAGAATAGTAATCAATTTCAATCTCATTACTCCGTTCAAAGTCATACGATTGAAAACATAGTTCACGCATGTTTTTATTCAATACGGTAAATTGTAAGATGTATTTACCTGTTGGCACTTCTGAAATATCAATTACACGTAAGAAAGGAACTACCATTGTGGCATCATGTTTTGAAAAAACTATGAATTTTTCAAACTCTTGCTCTGTGTCTGCATTAATCAATGTTTGCTTTATTGCAAAAACACTGTCTTCCAATTCATGTGTGTTGTAAAGTTCGAAATAAACCGGTATTGCGGAGAGCTCTTTTGGGTAGAACGTAGAAATATGAGGGATCATTTCATATCCAGATTTATAGAATAAAGAAGATTCATTTGTAGTTTTGAAAGCCGTCTCGGCAATTTGTATATCGGAAATAGAGATGGCATTTCCAAGCTCTTCAATAACGATTTTTTGCGAAGACTCTATTGGTTGGTTTTGACTATTAACATCCCGCAGTTTAATCTTAAATATATATCCACCCGGATTTAGGACGAATCGTTTTATGTCATAAAAGTCATCAATAATACTATCTGTAATTATAGGGGAGGATAGACGGTAGGCATCTGAAGTGACAATACTATCTCCTTTACTAATTTCCATCTCTACAACAATTTCTGCTGAAAGCCCCGATTCATTTTGAACGTAATTCAATGAATAGCCAACAAACTGTAATTGAAACTCAATATAATTACCAACTCCTGGAGCATAGAATTGTTTATTATCGATATAAGCACGAATATTTTTTGAGTAAGGTACACTACTCGCGTTTACTTGAATTGTAAATGAAAGAAGACTAATGAGTAAAAAAAGATATTTCATTGACTATTTTTTAGTTATACAAACTTACAAAAAGTGAACCTTATTTGATTCTCATGAGTGCTTTATTGATTCGATTGTATTTTTTAAACTATTAAATGCCTTATTCACAGTATTAAATGAAATAATTAAAAAAAAGTCATTGTAAATAACGAAAAAGGGATTATCTTTGTCGCGGAGAAGTGGCAGAGTGGTCGAATGCACTGGTCTTGAAAACCAGCGTACCGCAAGGTACCGGGGGTTCGAATCCCTCCTTCTCCGCCACAAAAAGGTTCTGATTTTCAGAACCTTTTTTTTATGCTGATAAAATACATTTTTAGTAGTTTATTGATTTAGTATTAATATTTATTTTACATATATAAGGTGTATATTTAGGTGTACCAGTTTAACTTTAGGTGTACCAGTTTTGAGTTTAGAATGATTGATGTTCCTCCTTATTACATAATTAGACCAGATGGTTCTAGCAATACATCTAAGAGAAATCCTAATGGTCAGGAGTTCTGTAAAAAATTTATTAGTTCCTTTTTCAATGGAGAGCCTATATTACTTGATTATAGAGATAAGGAAAACATCCGTTTAGATAGATATATCCGTGATTTGTATTTTGCTATTGAAAAGGATTTTGAAGAATATAATGACATCGAACGCACGTTTAATTTTTATAACATATTTAAGTCTAATTATTCATACCATCTTCGTTGGCCAGTATATGAGTTTTTTGTTCAATTTCTAATTGACAAAAATATGCTTACTGAAGCATTTGAAGAATGGAATAAATTGCAATCTGAAGAAGGTGGAGGTTTTTCAATGAATTGGACATATCGAGATTCTGCAATAAGAAAGTTAATTGAATTTGAATCTCTGTTTAAAAAACCAATTATAAAAGGTGAACATCTCTTCAGAATGGCTCCAAAGGATAGTCAGTTAACTAAATTTGGCAAGAATAATTTGACTGAGGTTCTTAAAGCTATTGATACCATCATTTCTTCACTATATGATGGAAAATTCATTTCAAGATTTTTTGCTGATAATGAATATAAGATTGGTTTACCAAAAGAAGAATATATTCAGTATTTCAATCATAAGCCTAAATTCAAAGATTATATCCTTTGGATAAATTCAAAGGCTCCAAATTATTATTGCAAAAAGAATGGACTTGCTAAACGTAAACTCATATACGCTGCAATGTGCTCTGAGGCAAGTAGATTATTAAGGGAGGGTGAAAATAAATATCGCCAAATAATAGGAGCAAAAAAAATAGGTGAAAGTTGGATAAGTGAAACAGAGTTGTATTATAAAGTCAAAAAAGCATTTAACAAAATCTAAACTGCATTAAATTGGGGACATTAGTAAACCATCTTTAATGTTTTTATTCATATGAAGAATTTTTCTTTCTCCATTTGGTAGAAAATTAACTGATTTTTGTAAATCACCATTTTCATTATATGCATTCCAAATACCAGTTTTAAATTTTGATTTGTAATTGTATAATTCATATTCCATTGGATATTTCCCATCAACTGTTTTCAATTCCCCAGTAATATGGTGATTTCCATTTGAATGATAAATAATTAGTTTTTGATTATCATATGTTAATGAAGTTATTTTAAACCCAATATTTAGATCTGGATTTGTAAAGAGAAGGGCTGATGGTTATGATCAATTGGCATTTGTTTTTGGACAAGATGTTTCGGTTTTGATGCAAGGAGTAGAGAATCCATATACTGGATTTAATCCAAAGTATTTTACAAATGAAATTAAGCATTTAATAGAATGCTTAAAATATGCATGTTTTTTTAATTAAACTCCTTTATTAAATTACGCTTTATAGCGTATTGTGGCACCTAACTCTATCACCTAATTTTGTTGTCTAAATTAACAATGTAATTATGAAAACAAACAAGATCTTATCACTCGCATTTTTACTCTTTTTACAGTTAATAGCTTCAGGGCAATCTATAACTCTCACTCTTGACAGTATTTCTTCAAACACGAATTGTAATGATATTTGGACAGAACAAAATTTAGATCTTAGTTTTGTCATTGGAACTAGTGATGATTGTGCGGCAGGAGCTTGTTATTTTGATGTAGAGCCAACATACGTATGGCTTTACCCATCAAGACTATCTGTTGATTTATCAGGTTTACAAAACATCCAAAAAGTAGAGCTTGACGTTATAAGTTATTGTAGTTATTTTAGTCCACAATGTACATTCTCTCATTTAATGGATAGTACTGGGATGATCATAAATACTGTGGGAAACACAATCAATAATCCAGGAAACTCCATTAATGGTACACTTGAAACCATAATAATTGAAAACCCTGCTGCAGGTTTTTTAAGCGAACTAGCTATTAGTTCTTGTGAGGGCAGCGTACATGAGATACGAATCTATCAAAACATATTGAGTACTGATCAAATAGACTTAGATGATAGAGCATTCGCTATTTATCCAAATCCGGTAATAGATATGATCAATATTGATGTTTCTGGCAACCTAAAATATGAGGCAACTATTTATGATTTACAAGGAAGAATAATGATCAGTACGACAAACCAGTCTACAATTGATATTCAAACCTTACCTCAAGGAACTTATTTAATTAAAATCACAGACTTAGACTCTGGTCAAAATGTAAGTGAAAAAATAATTATAGAATAAACGCTTAACCAACAACTAAGATTATGAAAAAACTACTACTTATATTACTTTACTTTCCTATGATTGGGTTTGGGCAATGTGATAGACAACAAATAGTTGACAATTACAATAATATATATTTAGGCAGTGAGGTTTCAACACTTCAATTAGGATGGACGGGAAATATAAACACTTGTGATCCCGGTACAATCTCAACTCTCTCAATAAACAATACACTAGATAGAATAAACTATTTTAGAGATTTAGTAGGATTGCCTTCAGATATTACCTTTGACCCAATTTTAAATCAAAAATGCCAAGAATCAGCATTAATGATGGAGGCAAATGGAACAGTAGATCATTACCCTCCAGCAAGTTGGAATTGTTATACCACAGATGGAGCATCTGCTGCTGAATATGGCAATTTAGCTTTTGGTATACATTCCTCAGACGCTATCACTGGACTTATACAGGACCCTGGAATTAACAATTACGCTGTTGGACATAGAAGATGGCTCTTATACACTAGAGCAAATACTTTTGGAACAGGTTCTACTGAAAATACAAATGTAACCTGGGTGATAGATATACCGAGTTTTAACGAGCCATTCTATGAATTTGTAGCTTATCCATCTGAAGGTTTTTTTCCTGCCCCGTTAGTATTTGAGAGATGGTCTTTTTCTTTACCAGATGCAGACTTTAGTAATACTACAATATCTATGACTGATGAGCAAGGAATAAATATTCCTCTAACAATTGAACCGGCGTTTTCTGGAGCTGGTGATAATACAATAGTATGGGTGCCTGATCAGGCTTATTTAAACCTAAATAGCTCTGAGGATGAAAAATATACTATAAACATATCAAGTTTTTCTATAGTACTACCCATTGCAAACGTAGCGCCCATTATCGTACCTCCTTACAGCTATGAAGTTATTATAATGACTGAAATGAATGGTTCTAATCTAGTTCACCCACCAAATTGCCCTAACTTGACTGTATGGGATGAAGACTCCTGCTCTTGTATCAATCAAAGTACATCTACTATTGAACTTTACCCAAACAAAAGAATTCTTCAAAAAATAACAAACATATTTGGTCAATCAACAAATGAGAAAAAGAATACACCACTCTTTTACATCTATGATGATGGAACAGTTGAGAAAAAAATGATTCTTGAATAAAAATAAACCCACTCAATTAAGTGGGTTTATTTTTGTTGGGCTTGCAGAGTATCGAAAATTGGTTCGAAAATTTTATTCAATAGAGGGCTGCTTTTTACACCGTGAAGCCTTTAAAAGTTGTATGTATGAAAGTCAAGTGAAAATAAAGAAGTACAGGGTGTTAGATAAAACACTCAGGGGCTTATTTTAAAACAGATGACCTTTATAGCCAGTTATACAAAAAGCATTTTAAAAAGGCTTATGCTGGGAAACCGACAAAAAGGTATCTACTAATAATGGAACAAATACAGAAAGCTGAAAGTATTCCACTCGAAGAAATTACCAGAATCACAACGTGATATCCTCAGAATGAGGATCTTTAAGAATATGTCGTTCAAAGATATTTCAGATTTTTAGAAGATTATTATCAACACTGCGCTTGGTAGAATGCGATATGCCTTAATCAACTTAAGAAAGATGATTGAGAAGCACGACTTAGTTGTTCATTATTAAAGGGAGGCTAATTTTAGTTAAAACTGAACAATGGTGATGTTGTTCAGCCTTTTTTTTTGCTGAATTTAGGTTGGTTCTAACAATCGCTAAAAAATCATATCTTGCTGAAGCAAGAAACGCTTTTTAGCGTAATCGTTTTGCTTAATGAAAAATTCGACACTAAAGATACCAATGGCGAAAATCAGAAGTTAGCCATCACTTTTAAAGGAATAGATTATAATGGTAAAATAGTATTTGAATTGAAAGAAGATGTGTCTAAATTTGATGGCACTGTCAATTTATTGAAAACTATTCTTGAACAAAATCATTTTGCGAGGAAAAATATTCTTCTTTAACGCCAAGAGAAAAAGAAATCCTCAAATCTATAATCAAAGGATATACTAATAAAGAAATCGCAGAAAAAATGTTATTGTTATGTTATCTAATATGATTATGTGCAAATCGTGTGCAAATGAAAAAAGGGTTTCAAACTTTAATAGTCTGAAACCCTTTTGTACACTGGTGGGGAATGTAGGATTCGAACCTACGACCCCCTGCTTGTAAGGCAGGTGCTCTAAACCAACTGAGCTAATCCCCCCTAATACAGTGATTTAATAATCACTTTCGGTGGGCAAATATAAGGTGAAATTTCTTATTGACAAGTAAAAAAATGAAAAAATCATAAAAAATCAGAGATCAAAAAAAATGAACCAATAATTATAATCGTGTCAGTCCTTGATGCACAATCCTTTGCAGACTTTAAAGCTTGTTTCGGATTAGTGAAATATTTTTTACTACTAAAATTTACTAGTTTTACTTCTCTCTTAAAGTCTTCATTTTTAGTACTTCTACTATTTGTGAATTCAGTAAAATACATGTTAGAGTTTAATGGAAAAAGTTTTAAAGAAGAATGTAAATCTTTGTCGGCACTAGTTCCAAAAATGACATGTAATCTTCCTGTGTTCGTTTCTATTATTGTTTTTAATGAAGCTGAAATTCCTTCTATGTTGTGAGATACGTCATAAATTATTTTAGGATGTTCTGATATCACTTGTATTCTCCCGAAAAAACCAGTGTTTTTGCTAATGTTATTAAGTCCTTTTTGTATGACAATATCATTTGATTTAAAATTTAATTGATTTAATTCAGCTAAGCAAGCGAGAGTAGTCATTAGATTTTCAGCTTGATACTCGCCCAGTAATGGAAGTTCAAATTGCTTTAAATAGTGTCTAAACTTATCTGACTCAATAATTTTTGATTCCAATTTAATAGCTACAGAAGCAAATATTTTTTTAGCGTCATTTTTCATTTCTCCTAAGACAACAGGAGTTTTGGATTTTATTATTCCGGCTTTTTCTTTCGCAATAAGTTCTATAGTATCGCCTAACATTACTGTATGCTCTAAGCTTATATTTGTTATAACACTGATTATTGGGTTAATAATATTTGTAGCATCAAATTTCCCACCTAATCCCGTTTCAATGATACAAATATCACATGATTCTGCTTTAAAATAATCTAAGGCCAGACCAAATGTAATTTCAAAGAAAGACGGAGTGAAATCAAAATGGCCTGTTTTAATTCGCTCAACAAAATTTGTCACATATGATTTTGGGATCTCTACACCGTTGATTCTTATGCGTTCTGTGTAGTCTTTAATGTGTGGAGATGTAAATAATCCAACTTTGTACCCAGCCTCGGTTAAAACGGATGCCAACATAGAGCATGTTGACCCTTTTCCGTTACTTCCAGCAATGTGAATCAAATTCAAAGACTTTTCAGGAGAGTTAAGAAATTTTGATATTTTTTTACTATTGGTTAAAGTAGGCTTGAAGGCCTTTGACCCCAGAAATTGATATGAAGGGAATTGCTCAAACAACCATTCAGTTGCTTCATAATAGGCGCTATTGTGCTTTAATGTAGACAGGCATAAAAACTTTAGCAAGTGGTGCTCCAGGTTCTTTATTGTATTTTACCTGTTTTTTCACTTCATTAATAACTCGATTAATCAATACTTGATTTGAAGTTGTTGTTTGAGCTTTAATATTGGAAGCTGAAATTACATTGCCTTCTGCATCAATGGTTAGTTTTAAATGAATCGTAACATCGACATTAGATCCTAAACCATTAATTACAGGGTCATTTTTTCGAATCCTCCCATTTCCACCACCATTCCCACCATTTCCAGCAGTACCTGTTCCTGAATCACCACCAAATTTATCTCCAGACCCACCATCGTCACCAGTGCCATTTCCGCCAGAGGCGAAGGGGTCGCTAGATTTAGTAGGTGTTGTATTATTATTTTGTGAGTTAGATGAATTTGTTGTATTGGCCTTACCTGTATTTACTTGTGTGTCTTTATTATCTGTTTTTGTAATAAGTTTTTCCGTTTTAGGTTTGGGCTCATCAAGTATTGCATCGGATGCTTTTCCAGCACCTGAACCTCCCTCAATTTTTAGGTTTTCTAGAATGATTTCTTTAGGAAATTCAGTCGTTGCTTCAACAATAACATCTTGTGGTGGCGGATCTGCCATTTCAAATGTAGTAAACCACAAGTACAACAACAATAAGAGCATCGTGAAAACAGCAGTAATGATGCCTTTTCTTTTATCGATACTATTTACTATTGGTAATGATGCCATAATTTTATTTGTCGTAAGCTAAAACGGGGTCCCACCCATTCGCCTGTGATAAAGCAAGTACATTAAATACGGCTTCATAACTAGCTTTTCGATGTCCAGCAACCTTAAGTTTCATTTTACCTGATTTCTCTACAACTGCAGCCGCTCTAATCTTAATTTCCTCATAGTCCATAGGTTTATCTAAAGACCCTCCTGGCATAACTACATAGCGGTTATCTTCAGTAATAATAACCATTGCTTCTACTGGATCAGAAGACGCGGGTAAAGATTCTGATGCTTCAGGTAAATCAATAGGTGTTTGATTGTTACTCATCAAACTCATGATGATAAAGAATATCAATAGCAAGAAGACCAAATCAGTCATCGACGCCATTCCTCCTTCAACTTTTATCTTATTTTTTGAGCCTAAATCCATAGTTTTTATTTACCTGGTTCGTGCAATACATCCATAAAGTCTAAAGCATCATTTTCCATCTGATACACTACTTTTCCAATTCTAGCAACTAAAAAGTTATATCCTACATATGCCACAATACCAACAATTAGACCAGCAACAGTTGTAATCATTGCTGTCATAATTCCTGGTGCAATAATTTTAAGCTCTAGAGATGTTGCATTTTGCAAATCAATAAAGACCATTACCATACCAACTGTAGTTCCAAGGAATCCAATCATTGGCGCTGCACCAGCTGCTGTAGCTAAAAAGCTTAAGCGCTGTTCAAGCCTTAAAATTTCTAATTTCGCTGCGTTTTCAATAGAAGCCGAAATACTTTCAATTGGTCGTCCTAATCTAGATATTCCTTTTTCAATCATTCTCGCTGATGGAGATGCAGAACGTGAGCAATAATCTTTAGCTGAGTCTATTTTACCCTCTAAAATATAATCTTTTATTTTCGAAATAAACCCTTGCTCTTCTTTTGTTGCCTTGCGTAAGGCTAAGAATCGTTCAACAAAAACGAAGATTGAATAACCGAGCATTAATGCAAGGATTACGTTAATAACTAATCCAAAACCTTGACTGGAAGCACCAATTACCTCCCATAATGGAACATCTTTTACTCCTGTTGCATTTTCTCCAACAGTTTCAATTTGAAGTAAGAATGATAAACTCATAATATTTAAAACGTTTTATTTTTATTTTTATTTTACATTAGTAAGAAAACGGCTGCTCCTGCAACGTATCCCAATAGTGCTAACCAGGCAATATTTTTGAAGTACCAAAAGAAAGAAATCTTCTCCATTCCCATGGCTACAACACCTGCAGCTGAACCAATAATTAGCATAGACCCACCAGTGCCAGCAGCATATGCGATAAAGTGCCAGAGTGTAGAGTCTGTTGATTCTTGGAACATTCCCATTGATGCTGCTACCAATGGAACGTTATCAATAATTGCAGAACCGACTCCCAAAAGTAGGATAAAGATGTTAATGTCAATTCCAGAATTAACAACACTTTTTCCAAACATGAAGATTAACCCTAGAGATTCAAGTGCCGCAACTGTCATTAATATACCTAAGAAGAATAGGATGGAGGGCATTTCAATTTTACTTAAAGCTCTAAATGTTGGGCCGTGTCCATGATCTCCTCTATTAGTAAGAGATATCTCTCTGTTTGAAACAAATTCAGCTACTAAAGAAACAATACCTAGTGATAACATCATCCCAACGTATGGAGGTAAGTGTGTTACAGTTTTAAAAATTGGGACAAAAACAATCATGCCTAAACCAATGATTAGCATTTTGGTGCCATGCTGGCTAGGTGTCTCTTCGTGATCAGAGGCCTCAATTTCACCTTTAAATATTGGTAAAAATGTTGCGAAGAATGTAGGTATGACCATACAAACAATAGATGGTAATAATAAATATTTAGCTAATTCACTCGCAGTTACTTTGTCTCCCATCCATAACATTGTTGTTGTAACATCACCAATTGGAGACCATGCTCCACCCGCATTTGCGGCAATAATAATTAAACCTGCGTACCACATGCGTAGATTTTTATCTTTAATCAGTTTACGCAAAATGGTAATTAATACAATTGTAGCTGTTAAATTGTCAATTATAGCTGATAAAATAAAGCCTAGTGCACAAACAATCCACAAAAGGATTGATTTTTTATTTGTTTTAATAATTCTCTTTATTGTTTGGAATCCATTAAAGTGATCAATGATTTCAACAATAGTCATAGCGCCAACTAGGAAAATTAAAATCTCGCATGTTTTTCCGAAGTGGTGTAAAAGTGTTGATTCGAACCAAGCAAACTTAGTGTCATGATGCCCTTCTAGTGGTAATGAAGAAAATCCTTCAATCATTTCGCCGTTATGGCTATCAAACCATGTTGTAAAGTTGTCCAGGCCAAATGCAATTCCAGCCCAAGCAAGAGCCATCATAATTAGCGCTGGTATCAGTTTATCAATTTTTAAGGTGTGCTCTAATGTTATTGCTAAATAACCAAGAACAAATACCGATACGATAAAAATTTCCATGAGTGTTTAATTGTATTTTTAAGCTTATACTAATTGTTTGAGTGCAATTTCGAAAGCTGTTTTAGCAATCCCAGTTTTAGAAGAGCTAACATTATAGGATTCTAGAAGAGCATTTTTGATTGTATTACTTGTATCAACAAAAATACCTTCATCTGTAAGTATGCCAAGATCGTTACTCATTAAGTAAGCAAAAACCCTTGCCATTCCACAGTTTGAAATGAAATCAGGTATGATAGAAAGATTGTTATCTGCTTTATCCGCTATTGGTCCGAAGAAAATTTGAGGATCTGCAAAGGGAACATTTGCTCCTGCAGAAATCACTTCAACTCCATTAGATGTCATTCTAGTGAGTTGATCTTCGGTGATTAATCGAGAAGCCGCACATGGGATAAATACTTCGGCGTTCAAATCCCATATTTTTGAATTGATTTCATCATAACTCATCATATCAGCATGATTTAATTCGTTGCCTTTTTTATTTAAAAATAACTTTTTGATTTCTTCAAGAGAAAACCCATCTTCATTTATTAAACCACCAGCACGATCAATGATTCCAACAATTTTAGCTCCCTGTTGTGCTAAGTAATATGCTCCTGCAGAACCGACATTACCCCAGCCTTGAACAATAACACGTTTTCCAACAGCGCTACCTCCCCATATTGAGTAAAAATGTTTGATTGATTCAGCAACACCATATCCGGTAATCATATCTGCAACAACATATTTACGACTAACTTCTGGAGAATATTTGGTGTCTTCTATAACTTTTAGCACACCCTGTCTTAATTGACCTATGCGATGAATTTTTTGAGATTCACGTGGTTGAAAATGACCATTAAAAACACCTTCCTGTGGATGCCAAACACCACAGTCTTCAGTCATAGGAATAACTTCGTGAATTTCATCTACATTTAAATCGCCACCTGTGCCGTAATAGTGTTTAAGTAATGGTGTTACCGCAGCATACCATCTTCTTAATACACCTTCTTTACGCGGATCCCAAGGGTCGAAGTTAATACCTGATTTAGCACCTCCAATGGCAGGTCCTGCAACAGTAAATTTAACCTCCATTGTTTTGGCAAGAGATTCTACTTCTCTTTTGTCAAGTCCTTTTCTCATTCTTGTACCACCACCTGCAGCACCACCTCTTAATGAGTTTATTACTACCCAACCTTCAGCTTCAGTTTCAGCATCTTTCCACTCAAAGACGATTTCCGGTTGTTTATTTTCAAATTTCTCTAATAAATCCTTCATTATTTTGCAAAAAATTTCAGAAGGCAAAGTTAATAAAGTATTCATAGTATTTGTACTTGAAAAATGACTTTTATTCTTGGGGATAAAGCATCTTTAAAGATGAATTTACCTGTGATGTAACACACCTCCTATAGTGTCTTTTGACGCTCCAGTTACACTTGAAAGGCAATTTATTTCTCCCCGTAAAAAGCGAACACCTAAAAATGCAAATACAATTGCCTCTTTATAATTGATTGTTACTTCATCTGGAATAATTAACTCGCTGGCTGTGTGTGCTTTGATTCTGCTGATTAAAAAATCGTTAAAAGCACCTCCACCAGTTATATATATTTTTTTAGCTTCCGAGCTATTAATTGATTGAGCTATTTGAATAGAGATGTGCTCTGTAATTGTTCTCAATTGATCTTCGGAAGAAGAAATTTTGTCTACTATTGGTGTGAAAACGCTTTCCAACCATTCTGTTCCTAAGGATTTCGAATTTACTTTTTTATAAAAATCAAGCGAATTTAATTGGTCGAGAATACTTTTATTTAACTGTCCTTTACTCGAAAGGATCCCCTTATCGTCAAAATGAAGACCTAATTTATTTGCGATTTCATTCAAGGGAAGGTTTCCTGGACAAATATCGAATGCAATTGTTTTTTCGGCTGGAAAGCAAATATTAGCAAATCCACCGATGTTTAAAAAGGCATCTGCCTGGCTTGAGAAAAGTAACTTGTCACCAATCGGTACTAGTGGAGCACCTTGCCCTCCTGCAACAATATCTTTTTGTCGAAAGTCGTTGATTACTTTTATTCCTGTTTTGTATGCTATAGTATCACCACAACCAATTTGTTGTGTAAATCCAATGTCGGGTCTATGATGAACAGTATGTCCATGGGATGCAATTGTATCAATACTGTTTTTATCAATATTATTTTCTTTAATAAACGTGTTTATATGACCTGTAAATATAAGTCCTAATGATTTATCAAGTTGTAAAAGTTGAGTTGCAGAAAGATGTTTGCTATTCTTTAATTGCTCAAGTGTTTGGGTATCGTACGGATAGGTTTCTGTTTGATTTACAGTGTATTCCCATTTTTTATTTTTTGAAAAATAGAAAGTTACATGTACGACATCAAGACCATCCATGGAAGTGCCAGACATTAATCCTATAATTGAATATGAACTCATTGTTATTTAAAGGTAAAAAATTAAATTAAAGCGTTAAATTTGTTTATTGAAAATTGAATAAAACATCTAGAATGAAATTTGAATTATCAGAAGAACATTTAGCTGTAAAGGAGGCGGCTAGAGATTTTGCTCAAAACGTATTGAAGCCAGGGGTTATTGCACGTGATAATGAGCAGCGATTCCCAAAAGATGAGATCCGTCAGCTAGGAGAACTAGGATTTTTAGGAATGATGGTTGATCCTAAGTATGGTGGGTCAGGAATGGACACACTTTCATACGTCTTGGCTATGGAAGAGATTTCAAAAGTTGACGCATCTACTTCTGTTTGTATGTCAGTAAACAATTCACTTGTTTGTTGGGGGCTTGAGAAATTTGCAAATGAAGAGCAAAAACAAAAGTACTTAGTCCCATTGGCGAAAGGGGATAAAATTGGTGCATTTTGTCTTTCTGAACCTGAAGCGGGTTCTGACGCTACATCTCAGAAAACTACTGCTATAGATATGGGGGACCATTATTTAATGAATGGAACAAAGAATTGGATAACGAACGGTTCATCTGCTTCTACTTATTTAGTGATTGCTCAAACTAATGTTGAAACTGGTCATAAAGGAATTAATGCTTTTATCCTCGAAAGAGGAATGGAAGGGTTCATTGTAGGTGCTAAAGAAGATAAAATGGGTATTAGGGGGTCTGATACACATACATTATTATTTAATGATGTGAAGGTCCCAAAAGAAAATAGAATTGGTGAAGATGGATTCGGCTTCAAATTTGCGATGAAAGTCCTTGCTGGTGGCCGAATAGGTATTGCTTCTCAAGCATTAGGTATCGCTGCCGGAGCATTTGAATTATCCTTGGCTTACTCTAAAGAGCGCAAAGCGTTTGGGAAAGAAATTTATAAGCATCAAGTAATTGCATTTAAATTAGCTGATATGGCTACAGATATTGAAGCTGCAAGGTTATTAGTTTATAAATCTGCTATTGATAAAGATACAGGGAAGAGCTATGATCAATCTAGTGCTATGGCTAAGTTATATGCTTCTAAAGTAGCAATGGAGCATACTGTTGAGGCTGTTCAGATACATGGTGGTTACGGTTTCGTAAAGGAGTACCATGTTGAACGTTTAATGCGTGATGCCAAGATTACTCAAATTTACGAGGGTACTTCAGAAATTCAGAAAATTGTAATTTCAAGAAATATATTAAAAGACTAGTTGATTTTAACATAAAAAAAAGGGAGGACATGTCCTCCCTTTTTTTTATGTTAAAATCTATAGAGAATATTCTAGTTTTTCAAGCTCAATACTGCGAGACCCTTTTAAAAGGATTAGTTTACCTCTGATCGGATTAGATTTTAGTTTTTCAATAAGTGTTTGGGTATTTTTGAAGTGATTTAAAATCGTACTTGACTTAACCATGCTAAATTCATTACCTACAACATATCCTTTTAAATTTAATTTCTCGGCTAGTTTTATAATGTTCTGATGTTCTAAAGTAGATTCTGAACCTAATTCTTTCATGTCTCCAAGGATGAAGAGCTTGTCCGAATGAGTGTTCATAGCGAAACTTTCAAGTGCAGAGCTAACGCTGGTTGGATTCGCATTGTAGCAATCAAGAATAAGTGTATTCAAAATCGTCTTCTTAATTTGAGAACGATTATTTGTTGGTGTATAGGCTCTAATAGCATTAGAAATAGCGTGATTAGGAACATTAAAAACAACTCCGAATGTTACTGCTGCTAAATAATTGTAGAAATTGTACTTTCCGATCATTTGCGTTTCTATAGACTCACTTTGAAATAAATCATGACTCCATCTCATTTTAACAAAAGGAGAGAGGTTAATTAATTCGCCATTGATATCTTTGCTATTAGTTCCGTATGAGTAGCTATTGATCTCTTTTGGAAGGTTTGATGTCAATATTTCATCATCAGTATTAACAACGATTACGCCTTTTACTTTTTCGATTGCATTATAAAGTTCCTTCTTTGTTTTCAAGACACCTTCAAAGTTGACAAATCCTTCTAGGTGAGCTTTTCCAATGTTAGTTATAATACCGTGGGTAGGTTGAGCTATTTCACACAATTCTTGAATATCACCAGGTTTATTGGCTCCCATTTCAATAATAGCGATGTCGTATTCTTCATTTAGTTGGAGTAGGGTCAAGGGGACACCCAAGTGATTATTTAAATTCCCGATAGTTGCGAGTACATTGTGATTTTCGCTTAATACAGCATTAATTAGTTCTTTAGATGTAGTTTTTCCATTACTACCTGTTATTCCAATCACAGGTATGTCAAACTTTTGGCGATGGAAGTGGGCCAATCCCTGAAGATAAATCACACTATCTTCAACGAGAGTCATTTTTCCGTCATTAACGAAATGTTCCTTATTATCAAGGATAACATGTGATGCTCCATCTGCAATAGCGATTGATGCAAATGTATTCCCATCAAATTTTTCTCCTTTGATACAAATAAACAAGGAACCTTTTTTTATTGCTCTTGTGTCAGTGCAAATACCCGTGCTCGAATAAAAAACATTAAATAGAGATATACTCATAGCGTAAAAGTAAAAAAGCCCAGCCGAATTTCGACTGAGCCTTTTTATAATTATTAACGACTAAATGTTTAGTCTATTTTTTCTTCTTCTTATTTCTTCCGTAGTTCATGCCAGTTGGTGAGCCAACTCTATCCATAGCACAACGGAATCCAATTGCGTCTGTAGATTGACCTTCATCTAGGTAGCGTCTATTACTTGCAGCTAACCAATATGCTCTATCTTTCCATGAGCCACCTTTGTAAACTCTTGATCTATCAGAAACCAAAGTTGTAGGTCTTGAAGAGTTAGGGTCAGAATTAATTGCTAGCCCATCCAAACCGTACTGTTCATATTTATTTTGGTACATTACTAAGTTAGGGTCACGTGTTGCTTGGTTTATACCATTTTTACGATCATCGTTCTTGTAGTAAATAGAACTTTCAATATCACCATCGATATAGTCGATATAGTCATCTTTTCGGTAGTTTAGTCTTCCAATATTTTCCTCTTCAGTAACATTTCTGTATTTTAATGTACCTGGAGTATTAATGATAAAGTCGCTAAAACCATCTCTTAATATTGAAATTATTTCGAATGCATATTCTTCTCCATCAGGACCTTCTCTAAGTCTATCAACTAAGATGCCATCGAATAATTCATCTTGAATCCTCACAGAAGACTCAATATCATGCATGTTGTTTTTATCCTTAACTGCAAGATCTAATATAGTATTGATGTCAGCTAACAGTGCTAATTCAATTGAATCTTTTACTTTTCCGTGAGAGACATAAAAAGGATCTGGGGCAGATCCTCCTCTTATAGGGTTTCTAGAGTTAATGTTTGCTTTTAGCCCTTCTGATATAATTGTATCTGTGATGTCGTGCTCATTGGCAGAAATTCTTTGGTAGCGAATTCGTTCAAATTCATTTAGGTATTCTTTCATTCCATGAACATCATATTGGACTTGTTGATTTTTACTATCAA
The DNA here is from genome assembly GCA_905182335.1 of Flavobacteriales bacterium UBA4466. Classification (GTDB taxonomy): domain Bacteria; phylum Bacteroidota; class Bacteroidia; order Flavobacteriales_D; family Crocinitomicaceae; genus UBA4466. The sequence continues at coordinate 93,712 of CAJJBE010000003.1, forward strand.
TTTTACCATCACTACTAAGTACTTTCGTTTTGAAAACGTTTCCTCTAAATGGACGGAACTCATCATAGTCCTCACTTGTAAGTGGGCGATAAACATCCATTACCCATTCAGAAACGTTACCTGCCATATGGTATAAGCCATAATCATTTGGCCAATAAGACTCAACTGGAGCAGTTACATCAGCACCATCATTTAAGTTGCCAGCAATTCCCATGTAATCTCCACGACCCCTTACGAAGTTAGCGCGAATTTGACCTGTGAATTGAGAATCATCTTGACGAACCCAATGGCCATCCCAAGGATAAATTCTTCCTCCCTTAATATTTTCAGTTCCTTCTTCTACGTTTCCAATTAAGCCTGATGCAGCAAATTCCCACTCAGCTTCTGTTGGTAGGCGATATCTAGGTAAAAGAATCCCATCCTCTAGGCGTGCAATTCTAGTTCCTAATTTGTTTACATTGACTTTGTCGTCATCAGCATTGATTCCTTTGTTAGAAGGGTTAAGGTCTGAGATATTTCTACCTATATTATTACCATTTTTATTTGTTCCTTTGTCATGTTGACCAGCATAATATGCACCTGTGTTGAATACATCTAGGTTTGTTGCCTCAGTATTAAATCCTATGATACCTTCACGAATTAAGATGTACTCGTTAACTCTATCTGTTCTCCATTTGCAGTAGTCACTTGCCTGTAACCAAGAAACACCAACAACAGGATAGTCTCTATAGGCTGGGTGACGTAAATAGTAATCGACATACTTTTCGTTAAAGCCTAATTCAGACCTCCAAACAAGTGTGTCAGGTAACGCATTTTTATACACCATTGGATAGGACTCATCATATGCTCTAGATAGCCAGTATAGATATTCTAACCAGTGAAAGTTAGTTACTTCCGTTTGATCCATATAGAATGAAGAAACAGTTATCCTCGCAGGCCTGTTGTTCCAGTCAAACATTACATCTTGCTCAGCTCTACCCATAGTAAAGGTACCACCTTCAACTAATAGTAATCCTGGGCCAGTTTCCTGATCTAGAAAAGGTACTTTTTGGAAGCCACCTGTCTCAGGACTGTTATAATCCCAACCTGTACTACTTGATGCTTCCCTAGAGCAAGAAGACATAATAAATGCTCCTGCTACTGCAACAGCTAAAAACTTGAAATATTGCATATTGTATGTTTTTGTTTTTATTGCTTTATTGGTCAAAATTCATTTGTAGAACGTGTACAAAATGAAAAGTTACAAATTTTACTAAAATGACGGACATGAAATAGTTCTGAACGTCGTTGGTTTGTCTTTACAATTTAAATTAAGCCCCAAAGATATCTCATGTGACCCCCCTGAAACTCCATTATTCAATTTAGATACCGTTACATCATAACTGTATCCAATTTTAAACTTCCCTGTGTTAATTCCAACAGATAAAATAAAGGCATCTCTATTTCTATACCAAGCTCCAACACTAAATACACCATATTTAACATAGGTACCTAGACTTAACTCTTGAAATCCATTTTGATATTGATATATCACATTAGGCATGATCGAAGTCGTATTATTATATTGAGATTGTCTGCCCAGTTTGATTTCAGCTCCCATGTGTCCTGTAAATCTCATTGGTAAGCGAGATTCTCCTTGAATCATAGATTCGTCGGGCATGTTTAAATGATTAATAACTCCTCCAATAAAGAAGTTTTTACTGAACAGAACCATGCCTGCTGTTGCATCAAAGAAAAACCTACCGCTTTCGGGGCCTCTTGGCACATCTCCTGTCTGATATATAAACCCTCTCCTTGGGTCAATCATATCACCAAATGTTAATTTGTCCCAGTCTAAGAATTTATTTGTCATCGCTGCTTTTACTCCAAAATTTAAAGAGAATTTTCTGTTTATTTTAAGATGATATGAATAAACCAATCCTAAAGAAGAGGTGTATATTGTCCCTTGGCCTTGTTGATCATGCGTAGCAATTACACCAATTCCACTTTTTATGTTTTTAAAGTAGTTATCATATGAAACACTATATGTTATATAGTTCCCAGATAAACTTGGCCATTGATCTCTGTAGTTGAGAGCGAAGCGAGAGCAGCCATAAGAACCAGCTAAAGCAGGATTTAAGTATATAGGGTTAGCGTAAAACTGAGTAAACTGAGGGTCTTGTGAAAGAGCAGTTTGGGCAGTTGAACAAAGTATTATCAGTACAAGTATTTTTTTTAGCTGATTCATTTAAAACTTGTATTAAATCTTATTATCTCAAGTAACACTAACGACATTTTAGTTATAAAGTTACAAATATTGCGATTTGAAGTATAATAATCAAAGATTTGTTACGTTTTTTTGTGTATTCAATAGAATGATTTGATATTTGCCTTATGAACCTAGAAATAATAAAGTTTAATAAAAATTTAGCTTACCCCCTAATACTCGTTTTAGGATTAGTTAGCTACACCCATTCCCAGAGCGAAGAAACTGTGTTGATCAAATGGGGTAAAAGCACTGTTTTAACACAGGGAGATAAATCAATTATTGCTCCAGTTATTCTTGGACAGGAATTTCTTGGACAGAGTCCAAATTATTTTTGGTCAAAAAAGGTAGCAAATAATATTTATTTTACTGTAAATGCAGAATTGCTATCAACAATTCCTGCAACTGAAGTAGATGAGTCTTATTTAAAATCGAATTATATCGAAGTAAATGAATTTGATGCCGATGTTGCTCTTTCAAATGCAAGAAATGAAAAGTATGTAATTATGAACCTTATGCCATTTGTTCGTGAAAATGGTGTATTAAAACGTATTTCTTCTATAAAATTGATATACTCTAAAATTACACCTGTTCAAAATTATATTGAAAAAGACTTTGTTGCCAATTCTGTTTTAAGATCAGGTACTGGTAGTTGGTATAAAATTTCTGTATCTCTAGACGGTATTCATAAAATTGAGAAACCTTTTTTAGAAGCATGCGGAATTGATGTAGCAAGTCTTTCTCCAAATGACATAAATATTTTTGGAAATGGTGAAGGAAGACTTCCTGAGAGTAATTCCTATCCTCGAACAGATGATTTAGCAAAAAATGCAATTAAAATTGTCGGTGGAGAAGATGGCGTATTTAACGATGAAGATTATATTTTATTTCATGCTTTGGGGCCTCATCGTTGGAGTAAAAATGGCTCTGGGTTTAATCAAGATCGAAACCCATACTCAGATGTCTCTTGCTATTTCATTAATGTTAATCCCGGAGATACTCCTTTGAGAATTGAAGAGGTTCCAAACTCTTCTAATCCAATTACTCATGCGGTTAGCGAATACAATTATTTCACGGTATATGAAAAAGACAATACTTCTTTAGTCAATGGTGGTCAGCGTTGGTATGGTGAGTTATTTGACACAGAGCTCTATCAAAGTTTTAATTTTTCTATTCCAAATATCAGCTTATCTAGCCCTGCTGAATTTGAAGTTTCCATAGCATCAAGTTCTAATTCGAGTTTTGGTACTGCTCAAACGTATACTATTGGGGGGACAACATTATTAAGTTCAACACTTCCTACTGGAAGTGATTTTGGGCGAAGTGTTAATTCTATGACATACAGTACTCCATCATCTTTGATGACATTGAATATCTCGATAACTCGAAATACACCAGATGCATTAACTTATTTAGATCGCATTTTATTAAATGCTCGAAGAGGGTTGGTTTTTACAGGTGATCAGATTGAGTTCAGAGATTTAAATTCAGTTGGAGTTGGTAATGTTGCAGAATATTCTTTATCCGGTTTGCCAATTAGTTCTGGGTTTGTTTGGGAAGTTACTGATCACCATGTTCCTTTTCTTGTTTCAGGAAGTGTTTCAGGAAGTAATTATGTTTTTCAATCTGACGCGGATACATTAAGAAGTTTTGTTGCTTCAGATGGAGTTGACTTTTTAGTACCAACAAGAGTCGGGTCCGTGACCCCACAAAATCTACACGCTTTAGGGCCAGTAGATTATTTAATTATAACAAATAAAAATTTCATTACTCAAGCAAACCGCCTAGCAGCACTTCATATTAATAATGGCTTGACTGTACATGTTGTAACTTCGGAACAGGTGTACAATGAGTTTAGCTCGGGCATGCTGGATGCTACTGCTATTAGAAGCTTTGCTAAGATGTTTTATGACAGATCAGTTTTGAATCCCGAAGATAGGCCAAAGTCTTTGTTGATTTTTGGTGACGGAACCTATGACCCGAAAAATAGAGTTCCTAATAACAATAACTTCATGCTGACATACCAAGTGGAAAATTCTGAAAATCATATTAGTGCTTTGGTGACAGATGATTATTTTGGAATGCTGGATGATACAGATTCTTTTTTAGCATCGGACTTATTAGATATAGGGATTGGTAGATTGTTGATCTCAGATAATACAATGGCGAAACAACAGGTCGATAAAGTTGAACATTATATGAAGAACGGATCAAACCTCTATTCTACAGCAAATACAAACTGCAGTTCTGATAATGGTTCTAGTACTTTTGGTGATTGGAGAACACGTTATGTGCAGATTGCAGATGATGAAGAGTTCCAGTTTATCGGAGAGGATTGTGAAGCTCAATACGACTCTGTAACGAGTAATTATCCAGAAATGAATTGTGATAAAATTTATTTGGATGCGTTTCAACAAATATCAACTGCAGGAGGGGAGAGATATCCAGAAGTAAATAATGCTATTAATAATCGAATGGACCATGGAGCTCTGGTAGTGAACTATGTTGGGCATGGAGGGGAAGTCGGTGTAGCCGAAGAACGTGTTATAACTGTTCCTCAAATTCAAGGTTGGAGAAATATTGACAGAATGCCTTTGTTTGTTTCTGCTACATGTGAATTTACAAAGTACGATGATCCCGATCGAGTTTCAGCTGGTGAGTGGGCCTCTATGAATCCTTATGGCGCAGCAATTGCTTTAATGACAACTACAAGGTCTGTCTATTATGATGTTAATGAGGCAGCAGGCAGGGCTTTTTATGCTAATGTATTTGAGCGTGATGTGAATTTCAAACCAAGGACATTTGGAGAAATAATTATGCGTACTAAGAATGAGTCGGGGTCTTCAAATAATAAACGAAGCTTTACCTTAATTGGAGACCCCGCTTTACAGATAGCTTTACCAGAAATGAACATAGTTACAGATAGTATAAATGGTTTTGCTCCTAGTCTTGTGACAGATACCCTGAAAGCATTAAGTAAAGTAACGATTAAGGGGCATTTAGAAGATTTTAATGGTACAGATTTAGAAGATTTTAATGGAGTGGTTTATCCATCTGTGTTTGATAAACCAAAGATTCAAACAACGTTACAAAATGATCCTGGTGCCCCATTAGTTGATTTTGAAATTCAATCGAATAAACTATACCGTGGAAAGGCGAGTGTAATAGCCGGTAAGTTTGAATTTACATTTATTGTTCCTAAAGATATCAATTACTCGATAGATTATGGTAAAGTAAGCTACTACGCAGATAATGGATTAATAGATGCAATTGGATTTGATAAAAGTGTTTATGTGGGTGGTATTGATGAAAATGGAATTAATGATAGTCAAGGGCCTCAAATTGACATTTTCTTAAACGATGAAAGTTTTATAGATGGCGGGATTACAGATGAGAGCCCTATTTTAATAGCAAATATTTTTGATGAGAATGGAATTAATGCTGTTGGTAACGGAGTAGGTCACGATTTAATCGCTATTCTAGATAACGAAACAGGAAATCCTATCGTTTTAAACGATTATTACTCAGCAGAACTAGATGATTATCAGTCAGGTGAAATTAGATATAATTTTAACGAACTTGAAAAAGGGGAGCATACGCTAAGCTTGAAAGTTTGGGATGTAAATAATAACTCTTCAGAGCTTCTCATTCGCTTTGTTGTTCAAGACAAACAAGAAATGAGTTTAGCACATGTTTTGAATTATCCAAATCCATTTACAACCTCTACAGAGTTTTATTTTGAACACAATCAAGTGTGTAGTCAGCTGGAAGCACAAATCCAAATTTTCACGGTATCAGGGAGGCTAGTTAAAACAATAAATCAATATGTTCATACAGAAGGTTTTCGTTCACAGGGAATTTACTGGAATGGAAGGGATGACTTCGGTGATCAACTCGCGAAAGGAGTTTATATCTATCGTTTAAAAGCTGAGACTCCTGATGGTGAGAAAGATGAAAGATTAGAAAAATTAGTTATTTTGAAATGATAACACAATAAGCACTCCGTATTTACGTATATTTACAAGTTAAAACTTAGAAAAAATAGTATGATTAAATATATTGCATTAGCAACTTTTACACTTGCTTCGTTGGTTTCCTTCGCTCAACCAAATGGAGGTAGCGGGGTTACAAGCGAAGATTTACAATTAAATACAATAACTACGGCATTACCATTTTTATCAATAACTCCGGACTCTAGGGCTGGAGCGATGGGGGATGCTGGTACAGCTTTAAGTGCATCATCATCATCTATATATTGGAATACTTCGATGCTAAATTTCGCAGAACAAAAATCTGAAATAAGCGTTTCGTATACACCTTGGTTGAGGCAATTAACAAATGATATTCATCTTTCTTATGTATCAGGTTATTATAATATTAATGATAGACATGCCGTTGGTGGTGCATTAAGGTATTTTAGTCTAGGTGAGATTACCTTTACATCCGAAACTGGGGATATAATTCGTGATGATAAGCCAGCTGAATTTGAATTCGTTGGAGGTTATGCATTTAAAACGTCAGAGAGAACGAGTGTTGGTTTAAATGGTAAGTTTGCTTATTCTAATTTAACAGGAGGCTTACCTGTCGCTGGTGTAACAACTAAAGCTGGGATAGCGGGAGCTGCTGATATTTCTTTTACTTTTTTTGATGATGATTCACGAATGGGTGGTCTAGAAGGTGAGTATACATTCGCTGCAACAATTAATAATATTGGTAATAAGATTAGGTATACGGATGTTGGTGCCGCAAGCTCTGGAGACTTTCTTCCAATGAATATTAAAATTGGAAATGCATACAAAGCAAAGATAGATAAATACAATACTTTAACAGTTTCATTTGATATTCAGAAATTATTAGTCCCTTCTCCTGCGCTCTATGGTGACGTTGGTGGTGAGACTGTTCTTTTATCTGGTAAGCCTAATAATGTTGGTGTTATTTCAGGTATGCTACAATCATTTTATGATGCGCCGGGAAGGCTAGCTACGTATGAGGACGGGAGTTACATTCAAAATGAGGATGGCTCATACGAGGTTGTTAGTGGTACTAAGTTAAGAGAGGAATTGTCTGAAATTAATTTAGCATTAGGTGTAGAGTATTGGTACAATAATATTCTTGCAATGCGTGCGGGGTTCTTCTTTGAAGATAAAAACAAAGGGGCTAGGCAGTACTTTAATTTAGGAGTCGGTTTCAAATACAATAAATTCGGAGTTGATATTTCTTATTTAGCAGCATTAAAAAGAGCTAACCCTTTAGCAAATACAGTGCGTTTTACTTTGAGAATGGCCTTGGGAGAATAAGCCATCTCTATACTATTTAAATATCAAATGTATGAACATTAGGATAGGGTACGGAATTGATGTTCATCGTTTAGCACCTTCAATTCCATTATTTATTGGGGGAGTTCAAATTGAATCTGAATTAGGCGCTGTTGGCCATTCTGATGCCGATGTCTTATTACATGCAATTTGTGATGCCCTATTGGGCGCAGCTAATTTGCGTGATATAGGATATCATTTTTCGGATACGGACTCTAAATTCAAAGGAATTGACAGTAAAATTTTATTGGAAGAAGTTGTTAAGCTTGTGAAGACGAAAGGATACCATGTGGTGAATGTAGACTGTACAATCATTCTAGAGAAACCAAAGTTAAATCCACAAATACCTCTTATGCAAGCAGCTATTTCTAAAATACTTGAGGTTGATGTTGACGCTGTTTCGTTAAAGGCTACTACACACGAAAAAGTTGATTCTTTCGGTAAGTCAGAAGCGATAAAAGCATATGCTGCGTGTTTATTGAATAAGTAGATTCCTTTTTTATCCTGTTGTTCTTCGGTAGATATATTTATATTTGTGGATCAAAATTGAAGAATGAAAGTAACTCAAGATTATACCACAAAAGAAGCCTTACTCGAACTCTATAATAAGCCATTATTAGAATTAGTTTTTGAAGCGGCAACTGTTCACCGTTTACATCATAATCCAGAAGAGGTTCAGATGTCCTCATTGTTGAGTATTAAAACGGGGGGGTGTGCTGAAGATTGTGGTTATTGTCCACAGGCAGCAAGATATCATACAGATGTTGAAACTCAAAAGTTAATGACCGTTGATTCTGTTGTCGAGCAAGCTAAAAATGCAAAAGAAAATGGATCTTCAAGACTTTGCATGGGAGCTGCTTGGAGGGAAGTACGAGATAATAAAGATTTTGATAATGTCATCGAAATGGTTCAGGCGGTTAATGACTTGGACATGGAGGTTTGTTGTACCCTAGGCATGATGAATCAAGACCAAGCGAAACGTTTGAAAAACGCAGGATTATTTGCATACAATCACAATTTAGATACATCAAAAGATTATTACGATGATGTAATCTCTACAAGAGAATATGAAGACAGGTTGAATACAATTGACAATGCCCGTAAAGCAGGTCTTTCAGTCTGCTCTGGTGGTATTATCGGAATGGGCGAGGCGATTGAAGATCGCATCGGCCTTTTAATGAGTTATATGGAAATGGAGACTCCCCCTGAATCTATCCCAATCAATGCTTTAGTTGCCGTTGAGGGGACTCCAATGGAGGATCAAAAGCCAATTGAGCAATGGGAAATGATTCGTATGGTTGCTACTACGCGTATCGCATTTCCCAAATCAGTGGTTCGCTTATCTGCTGGTAGAACAAAAATGACAATGGAAGGGCAAGCACTTTGTTTTATGTCTGGAGCAGGTTCAATCTTTGCCGGAGATAAGTTATTGACAACACCAAATCCTGATTACAACGAAGATATGGAGATGTTTAAAATATTAGGATTGACCCCGAAAGCTGCATTTTCTGACGGTGATAAGCCAGAAACGAAGCCAGATTTGATTATAGAAGCACGTAAAGCTAAAGAAGCTGTAAGAGTTGAAGAGTTAAAGGCTGCCCGCACTAAGATTGATGGATTTGAACCAAGAAAAGTGACTACTGTTGATAGTCTGTGATGGATCAGAAACTTATAAATAAATTAAATAGTAGAATTGAGGAGGGAACACTGCGTTCTCTTTCTCTTTTTACCGGAGATATCGATTTATATTCCAATGATTATTTAGGGCTATCTAAGGATGCACCCCTAGCTTCTTCAGAAGAAAGAGGTGCTACTGGATCAAGACTAATCTCTGGGAATTCTGAAGATGCAATCAATTCGGAAAAAAAACTTGCTTCTTTTTTTAATACTGAAGCTGCATTGATGTTTAATTCTGGTTATGATGCAAATATTGGATTATTTTCAAGTGTTCCTCAGCGTGGGGATACAATTATTTACGATGAATTGATTCATGCAAGTGTGCGTGATGGTATTCGCATGTGTTTTGCGAAATCATTTCCATTCAAGCATAATGATGTTGCTGATCTAAAAGCGCGAATAGGAAAAGCTGAAGGTGCAGTTTATGTTGCGATAGAAGGACTTTATTCAATGGATGGCGATATTGCACCATTAAAAATGATTGTGGACTTATGCGAGAAGTATGGGGCTTATTTAATTGTTGATGAGGCGCACTCGGCAGGTGTCTACGGAGAGAATGGTGAAGGTCTTGTATCCGCTTTGGGTTTTGAAGAAAAAGTATTCGCACGATTAGTTACTTTCGGAAAGGCATATGGCTCACATGGAGCCCTTGTTTTGGGAGGCAAGCAGTTAATCAATTACCTTATAAATTTTTCAAGGCCGTTTATTTATACAACAGCATTGCCTCCGAATGTTTATAGACTAAATGGAAATCGAGTTACTTATTTATCTATAAAAGAAAGACAAGATGATTTACAATCAATTCTATTTAAATTTAGATCATCCTTTATACATAAAGGATTATTGTCTGAAGTAAACTCACCGATTCAAGTCTTACAAATTGGTAATATAAAAGAGGTTCAATTGATTGCAGAGAAGCTTCAAAGTAATTCGATTGCAGCTAAGCCAATCTATTCTCCTACAGTGGCAGAGGGAAAAGAACGAATAAGATTTTGTTTTCATTCGTTTAATACAGAAGCGGAAGTCGATTTATTAATAAGTACACTAAATATAATTTGCTGATTTTTAGCTGTAAATTAGAATCACATTAATGGAGAGTATTTCGAATAGAACTTTAATTAGTCGACTATATAGTTCAGCTAATCAACAGTTGGAGGAGGCTGTGTTTGACACTGAAAATTGGTCGCAATGGTATCAGGCTGTTCAAGGGCTTACAAATGCTGAAAAGATGGTTTATGTAATAGTTAAACTGAATCAAACGGTAACAAATGGAGGATTTATGGAGTTTTATGAGGCCTCATTTGGGGTGTTTTCACCCGAAATAATTCATGTATTAGACGAAATTAAGGCAACAGTAACTTCTGAAATTGTTTCTAATTCTTTGTTAGTTGTAAACCCAGAAGGGCTTTTGGATGAAGCTTACAAAGATATTATTTTTAATGTTCAGTTATCCGAAGAACAGCGGGGGCAACTTTACTCTCAGGATCTTCGATACGACCAGCTGCAAGACCATGAGAACTTAGAGGATCTCCTGGGTGATTATTTACAAGGGTTTTAAAGGGTTAAAAAAAAATCATACATTGCGCTCACTGGCGCTAAAAAAAAATAAAAGAAACAAAAAATGAAAAAAACATTATTCGTATTGTTCTTTGCACTATCTATTAATGGATTTGCACAACAAAAAGAATTATTATGGCACACTAGTGTTAATAAAGCAATTGGCCTTTCATTAGAAACAGGAAAACCCGTATTCTTCTTTTTTACGGGAAGCGATTGGTGTGGATGGTGTATAAAGTTGAAAAATGCAGTATTTAATAAATCAGAATTTAAAAGCTGGGCATCTAAAAGTGTAATTCTTGTTGAATTAGACTTTCCAAAAAGAACGCCTATATCTGATGAGTTAAAAAAGCAAAATAGAGAATTAGCTGCTCTTTTTGGGGTCAGGGGCTATCCAACGGTATGGTTTATTACTCCTAAATCTGAAAATGGTAATGTGAGTTTAAATAAGTTAGGTTCTCTAGGTGCATCACCTCTAGATGTTAATGCTTGGGTTGCTGCTGCAAATAAAATAATTAAGATTAAATAAAACTAAAAAAGTTAATAATTACACTTTTAGCAATATTATTTTTCGTGTTATTTTCTAAAAAGCGCTGTCAAAAACTGAGTTTTATTACTTAGTATCAATCTCTACTGATGCCATCTCTTCAGATTGGTATTCACCAGCATCCAGTTTATTTTTAACGGTTACGAAAGTGTCAATCGTGTATTTTACATCTTCTAATGTGTGAACCGCAGTCGGAATCAATCGTAACATAATTACATCCTTAGGTACAACAGGGTATATTACGATAGAGCAGAAAATATTGTAATTCTCTCTTAAATCAAACGTTAAGTTTGTTGCTTCGGCTAAGTTTCCTTGTAAAAACACAGGAGTAACACAAGAATTAGTAACTCCGATATTAAACCCAGAGTCAACTAATCCAGTTTGAAGTGCCGATGCAATTCTCCAAAGGTTTTGTTTATGCTGAGGTTGATCTCTAAGTAATTCAAGTCGCTTTCTTGCTCCAATAACTAGTGGCATTGGTAGCGATTTTGCGAATACTTGAGATCTCATGTTGTAACGTAAGAATTCAACGATATGCTCCTCAGCACAAATAAATGCACCTATAGAAGCCATTGATTTTGCAAATGTTCCAAATAAAATATCAATTTCATCATGAACACCTTGCCCTTCTCCAGCACCTTGCCCTTTTTCACCTACAGTTCCAAAACCGTGAGCATCATCAACGAATAATCTGAAGTCGTATTTACCAGACTTTCTGAATTCAACTAATTCTTTTAATTTACCTTGATCACCAGCCATTCCGAAAACACCTTCCGTAATAACTAATATTCCTCCATTTGTACTTTCAACTATTCTCGTAGCACGGGACATTTGCTTATCAAAACTCTCCATGTCGTTATGCTTGAATACGAAACGTTTTCCAGCGTGAAGTCGCATTCCGTCTAAGATACATGCATGAGATTCACTGTCATAAACGATAACATCATTTCTATCAACAACAGAATCAATTGCAGAGACCATGCCTTGGTAGCCAAAGTTTAATAGAACAGTATCTTCTTTGTCCATAAAGTCAGATATTTCGCTCTCTAGTGCTTCATGCATACTTGTTTGACCTGTCATCATTCTAGACCCCATTGGATAAGCTAGTCCCCACTCAGTAGATGCATCAGCATCTACTTTTCGAACTTCTGGATGATTAGCTAGACCTAGGTAGTTATTAACCGACCATACTAAGCATTCTTTTCCACGAAAAATCATTTTATTTCCGATTTCACCTTCTAATTTTGGAAATGTAAAGTAGCCGTGTACTCCTTTAGAATACTGCCCTAAAGGGCCTCTATTTTTCTTTATTTTTTCAAATATGTCTATTGCCATATAAGTTTTTTTTGACGACACACTTAATTGTTAAGTGATTTAATCATCTTTAATTTTGCCCCAAAAATACTCTATTTTTAGTAAAGATAATGGGCTTTTAGCAAAAGATATTAACAAGAAATTGGTGAAACTTGATTATAGATTTTTATCAAGTAAATAAAGCATAGATGCAATAGCGGCACAACCGAGTTCTAATTCTCGCTTGTTTACATTTTCAAACACATCACTTGGTGCATGATGAAAGTCAAAATACCGTTGTGAATCAGGGACAAAACCAAAAAGAGGAATGTCTTCAAATTCTTGTCTTAATGGCCCAATATCAACCCCGCCATATCCTTTCTCAAACACATGTAAATCATAATGTGTTAAATCAGTTTCAAATGTTTTTAATAAGTCAATATATTTTTTAGGTCCGTCGCAATGAAACCCTCTTGGTGCAAATCCACCTCTATCACTTTCTAGTGCCGCAATGTGGTTTTCATTTTTTTGTGTCTTAGCCCAATTGGCATATGATTTACCTCCATTGTTTCCATTTTCTTCGTTCATGAAAAAGACTAAGCGAAGTGTGTTTTTAGGTTTGTATCCTGATGTTTTAATTATGCGTAATGCTTCCATACAATGAACAATTCCTGCTCCATCATCATGGGCTCCTTCTCCTATGTCCCAAGAGTCTAAGTGCCCTCCAAATGTGATTATATTGTTCGGTTTTTCAGTTCCAGTCAATTCACCTATTACATTGTATGAAATAACATCTGGATAATCTCTACAATCCATTTCTAAAACAAAAGATGATCGTCCTTTGTTTAATGATTTTGCTAGGGCGTCAGCATCTTTAGTACTTAATGCTGCTGCAGGAATTTTAGCTATACTATCTAAATAATACATTGAGCCAGTGTGTGGATGCTCACTTATTGGAAGTCCTAATGAACGAATGAGAACTGCTTTTGCTTCAAGTTTACTTGATTCAATAGCTCCAGATCCACGAACCATATAGCATCCACCATACGCTTTAAATGTATTGATTTGTTGCTCATCCATGTGCTTGTTTATAAAGACAATTTTACCCTTAACATCTTTCTTTTTTGCTTTTTTTAACTCATCTAGTGAGTTGAACATAATTACATCAGCCTTCAATAAGCCATTAGTTCCAATTGATCCTCCCAATGCTAGAAGGTTTACTTTTTGAAGTTTTCCATTTGAAGTTCTTATCCATCCCGCTTCTTTTGTCCCTCTTTCCCAATGCGGGACCATAATTTCTTGCAAGTAAACTTTATCGAAGTTGTACCCTTCCATTTGTTTCTTCCCCCATTCTATTGCCATTGATGCTTCAGCCGACCCAGAGAGCCTTGCACCAATCGTTTTACATAATGTACGTAAGTCTTCATATGCTTTACCCTCAGTTAATGCGGCATTATAAAATGATTTTATTTGAGTTGAGTCCGTTTGGGCGAATCCCAAAGATAAGGTGATTGAAAAAAGAAGAAATAAGATTGATCGCATGTTTTTTTGTTTTAAATGCTAAAATTAATGGAATTTTAAGATATGATTTCTCCAGAAAGCTTTTTGCTTTACATCATCCTATTATCTTTGTTTAAAAATCGAATAGATGGCATTAAAATGTGGAATCGTAGGATTACCTAATGTAGGGAAATCAACATTGTTCAATTGTCTTTCAAATGCGAAAGCTCAATCGGCTAATTATCCGTTTTGTACAATTGAACCAAACGTAGGTACAATATCAGTTCCAGACCCAAGATTGGAGAAACTAGAGGAATTAGTTAACCCTCAACGTGTACTTCCAACAACAATGGAAATTGTTGATATTGCCGGCCTTGTAAAAGGAGCATCAAAGGGAGAGGGTTTAGGCAATCAATTCCTAGCAAATATTCGTGAAACTGATGCGATTATCCACGTAGTGAGATGTTTTGAAGATGGAAATATTATTCATGTTGACGGATCTATTAACCCAATTAGAGATAAGGAAGTTATTGATATTGAACTTCAATTGAAAGATTTAGAAAGTATCGAGAAACGTATAAATTCATTGGGACGGACAGTTAAATCTGGAGATAAAGATGCTGTTAAAGAGCATGGATTAGCTATTAATATTTTAGCTGTTCTAGAATCAGGAAAATCTGTTCGGTCACTTGAATTTGATGTGCTAGAGCAAGAAATTGTCGATAAAATGCAATTAATTACAGCAAAGCCTGTTATGTATTTATGTAATGTTGATGAGGCTTCGGTAAAAGGTGGTAACGCTTATGTTGATGCGTTGAAAGCATCTGTTGCTGAAGAGAATGCAGAGGTATTAGTCATTGGCGCAGCAATTGAAGCTGACATAATGGAATTAGATACTTATGAAGAGCGTCACATGTTCTTGGATGAACTTGGTTTAAAAGAGCCTGGAGTAAATCGTCTGATTCGTTCAGCATATCAACTACTAAATCTTGACACTTATTTTACTGCAGGTGAAAAAGAGGTTAGAGCTTGGACAATTAAAAAGGGAATGACTGCTCCACAAGCTGCAGGTGTAATACATACTGACTTTGAAAAAGGATTTATTCGTGCTGAAGTGATTAAATACAATGATTTTGTAGAATTTGGAAGTGAAACAGCAGTAAAAGATGCCGGTAAGTTTAGGGTAGAAGGAAAAGAATATATTGTTGAAGATGGAGATGTAATGCATTTCAGATTCAACGTATAGTCAATAATGTATTTAGGGTAAGAAATTTTAACGAAAAACTGATGAGTATAAAAGCAAATAATCCAGCATATAAATCTTGGATAGAAGTACCTTCTGATTCTGATTTTCCAATTCAAAACATTCCATTTGGAATTATAGCAACAGATAGTAATAAGCCAAGAGTTGCTACAAGAATTGGAGATACAATCATTGATTTAAAAGTAATATTTAACTTTGGGTACTTTACAGATTTACAATTTACTGTAGAAGATTTTGATTCAGAGACATTGAATAACATGATGCGCCTTGGGAAAGAAGGTACACGGTCATTAAGAGGTAGGATTTCAGAGTTATTTGAGGAGTCTAATGATGACTTGAAAAAGAATTCTAATCACTTACATAAAGCCTTATTAGACATTAATGATGTTCAAATGCTTATCCCAATTTCAATTGGAGATTACACAGACTTCTACTCAAGTGAGCAGCACGCATTTAATGTAGGGTGTCTTTTTAGAGATCCTAATAATGCTTTATTGCCAAACTGGAAACATATTCCTGTTGGCTATCACGGTAGAGCGAGTTCGATTTTAGCTTCTGGTGTTGATTTCCACAGACCTAAAGGCCAAAAGAAACCACCTACAGCAGAAATGCCTGTTTTTGGTGAAAGTAACTTGCTTGATTTTGAATTAGAAACGGCTTTCTTTACGTATAAAGGAAAACCATTAGGAGATCATATTACAACAGCAGAAGCTGATGAATACATCTTTGGTATGGCTTTATTAAATGATTGGAGCGCACGTGACATTCAAGGTTGGGAATATGTACCCCTAGGACCTTTTTTAGGTAAAAATTTCGCGTCACATATTTCTTGTTGGATTGTTACATTAGATGCACTTGAACCATTTAGAGTCTCAGGCCCCATTCAAGACCCGAAGGTTCTTCCATATTTAGAATACACAGGAGATAAGCACATTGATATTAAGATTGAGGTTGTCATACAGCCGGAGAATGGTGAAGAGAATGTTGTCGCCAAATCTAATTATAGACATATGTATTGGAATATGAATCAACAATTGGCTCATCATACAATCAATGGTTGTAATATGCGTTTGGGAGACTGCTATGGCTCAGGAACAATTTCAGGTCCTGAAGAAGGGCAGTATGGATCTATGTTAGAAATTTCATGGAAAGGGACAAAGCCTTTCAAAATGAATGATGGAACGCAAAGAAAATTCATTAATGATAATGATACTGTTGTCATGAGAGGTTTTGCTGAAAAGGACGGAGTTCGAATTGGTTTTGGAGAAGTGAAAGCAAAAGTTTTACCAACGAAGTAGAATATGGGTGAGGTACCTGATAGAATAGACTTAGAGAAAGAACGTAAAGAAATTTTAAATGCTTTCAGAGGTCTACTTCGTGCGCATAAAGAAAGAACTAAGGAAGATACGCGAAGAATTCGTAAGGCTTTTGATGTTGCTTTAGAGGCACATAAAGAAATGCGAAGGAAATCAGGTGAACCTTATATTTATCATCCTATTGCCGTGGCTAGAATATGTGCTGAGGAAATGGGGTTAGGTACCACAACTATTATTTGTGCTTTATTACATGACACAGTTGAGGATACTCATATCACTTTAGATGATGTTGAAGATTTATTTGGATCAAAAATCCGATTAATTATTGATGGTTTAACAAAAATACCAGAAATTTTTGATGAGAATGCATCTGTTCAGGCAGAGAATTTCCGTAAAATGATTTTGACAATATCGGATGATATCCGAGTGGTTTTGATCAAATTAGCAGATAGACTTCACAATATGCGTACGCTTGAAAGTATGCGGCATGATCAACAAGTAAAAATTGCTTCGGAAACAAAATTTTTATATGCACCTTTAGCTCATAGGCTTGGATTGTATTCGGTCAAGAGTGAATTAGAAGATTTGGCTTTCAGGTATACCGAACCGACAGTCTATAAGGATGTTAAAGACAAACTGAGGTCTTCGCAAGACGCACGTAATCGTTTTATTAGAAAATTTACACAACCTATTCGTGAGGCATTATTGCATAAAGGATACGTTTTTAAAATAAAAGTACGTACGAAATCCATTTCATCTATTTGGAGAAAGATGCAAACGAAAGGAATACCGTTTGAAGAAGTTTACGATATCTTCGCAATTCGAATTATTGTAGAAACTCCGCCTGAATTGGAAAAACCAGATAGCTGGAGAATATATAGTATTGTTACTGATTTTTATCAGCCTAATCCAGATCGTTTACGCGATTGGATTTCGACACCTAGAGCAAATGGATATGAATCCTTGCACACAACGGTGATGTCTCCCACAGGTAAATGGATCGAGGTACAAATCCGCTCTAAACGAATGGATGAAATTGCCGAGAAAGGGCTTGCTGCGCACTATCGTTATAAAGAATCTAAAACAACCGAATCTAAATTTGACCGATGGATTTCTGAAATCAGAGATTTGTTGGAGAATCCAGATTTAAATGCGCTGGATTTCATTGATGAGTTTAAATTAAACCTGTTTAGAGATGAGATATACATTTTTACGCCAAAAGGAGACCTTAGAGTTTTACCAAATGGGGCAACAATTCTTGATTTCGCGTATGATATTCATACTGACATTGGTGACAGTTGTAT
Source organism: Flavobacteriales bacterium UBA4466 (assembly GCA_905182335.1). GTDB lineage: Bacteria > Bacteroidota > Bacteroidia > Flavobacteriales_D > Crocinitomicaceae > UBA4466. Next base: position 111,730 of record CAJJBE010000003.1, read on the forward strand.
TGGTGCAAAAGTGAACAATCGCTTGGTTCCTCTGAGTCATCAATTAGATAACGGTGATCAGATTGAAATCATTACTTCGAGTAAACAAAAACCGAATGAAGAATGGGTTCGATTTGTTGTGACTGCTCGAGCAAGGCAAAAAATAAAATCATCACTGAATGATGAACGTAAGCTCATCGCAATGGATGGTAGAGAGATATTGGAACGTAAACTTAGACAGCACAATATTCGCTATACATCCGAGAATTTATCTGTACTAGAGAAGTTTTATAAAATGCCAAGTGCTACAGAGTTGTATTTCAGAATAGCGAAAGGTAAAATTGATCTTACTAAGATTAGAGAAGTTGAGAATAAAAATGGAATTCTTCAAATGGAGAAACGTGTTATTAAAAAGACGCGAAAAGCTACTTATGTATATTCTAAAATCGACAAGAAAAAAGATACCATTCTTATTGGTGATGATTACAAGGATATTGATTATAGTTTATCTGCTTGCTGTAGCCCGATTCCTGGAGATAGTGTGTTTGGGTTTACTACAATCAGTGATGGTATTAAAATTCACCGCCATAGCTGTCCAAATGCGGAACATCTTCAGTCTAAAATGGCCTATCGCTGTATTAAAGCAACCTGGAAGAATACTGATTTAAGAGAGAATTTAGCATATATTACTGTTCATGGTATTGACTGTCTTGGCATTGTGAATAGATTGACTGAGATTATTTCAAATCAACATGATATCAATATGAAGTCTATTTCGTTTGATACAAATGACGGAATATTTGAAGGTAAAATGAAAATATTAGTTTTTGACACGGAACATTTAGATCAATTGATGCGGAAGTTTGAGCAGGTTGAAGGAGTTCAGCGTGTTGAACGTAAACCATAATTCCGATTTTGGTTTTAGTTATTTCTCTTAGTTAAGTCTTTGGTATAGATATTCAAAAAGCAGAGTAAACTTTTTTAATTATGGGTGCAAAAAACATAATCACAATCCTACTAATGTCTTCACTAACCTACTCACAGATTATTGATTACACTTCTTTTGATACCAAACTTATAGATAGTTTAGTTTTTGTTGAGATTAATTCTTATCGTGTAGAGAGCGGTAGTCATGAATTAATATATTCTGAAGTTTTGCTATAGAGACTTTACGCTTTAAGAACTCTGATGGCACTACATTAATTTGAATCAAACAAGGCCTGCTTCGACTACTTTGCAAATTAGTCTTCGAGTAATGCTTTTTTTGATTTTGGTCGAAGCGCTTGCTTCCATTCGAAATTTTCGATAAATTTTTCTTCTTCTCGAATTTCTTCCATTGGATAAAAGACACCATCTGGGTCTTGAATGTAGTTTATTCCTATAATTTCATTGCTGTCTATGTCAATGCGTAAACTACTTGAGTACAAGCGATTCATCCCAAGGTGTTTTTTAGTGAGCATTGAATCTGTTTTTACTTCTTCCTCTGCATAAAATAGCGTGATTGCATTGCCACTCACACGTGCTTGATAGAGGGTATTGTCTTTAAAGCTAGCTATAATAGTCTTTCCTGCAATTTGATTATAGTATAATTCAGGCTCAACTTCCATTAAAATAGAAGAGTTTTCATAAATGTTTACCCGGTGTATTATAGAATCAGTGACATGCATATTAATAAAGGCACCTTTCAATTCAGCATCATTTGACCAAACAATAGGATTGGAATAAAGTTCAATTACATCTGATTCTGAACTGTAAATGATGCTATCTGCTAAACACTGTACTTTTGTTGAATAGAGCTTTGCTTCATGATAAGCTTTCATAACATTTATGCTATCCGATGAAGTTACAAAAAGTGTGTCTGCATGAATGTATAATGTATCATCTGTCATGATTTTTGTGGCAATAGCATGACCAGTTAAAAACGAATAATTTAAACTGTCAGAAGTATATGCGTAATCGCCATTAAATAAAATATCTTGAGTGGAATCACGATAATAAACGTTTCCAAGTCCAATAGAGACTCCCTCTTCTGAGTAAGAAATTAGTGTGTCTCCAGCAATGTAATCTGTTTCTCGAGATATGTATGCATTTTGTATAAGAGATCCCTCTCCAGTATCCGTGTTATACCACCCTGATTCACAATATATGTTAGCATCTTTAGTTTGAATATAAGTTTCACCATGGAAAAACGTCTTCTTTTGGCTATATAAATATTGAAGGGTGTCAGCCTGAATGAACAAGTCCTTTCCCTTATAATCAACATTCTTACTGAAGAAGAAGTTCTTAGATTCTGGATAAAAGTAACCTATGCGACTCGTTAGTACTTCTTGAGTTAAGGTGCTGACAACTTTTCCTCCATGACGATAAAAGGCCTGACTCTTACCTGTATCATATTCTAAGGTATCTGTTGTTATTTTGTATTCATTGTTAATGACACGAACATTTCCCCACAGTTTTGATTTTTCAGTTCGGCCATTGTAATGAAGTGAATCACAGTAGAGATTCAGAGTATCTTGTTTATTTACATGAACTTTCCCGTATGCTTTTAAGCTTTTTAGACGTTCAATATAATGAGCGGAGTCACAATACATCACGTTTCCTTGATAGGTGAAATTTACGTTTCCAATTAGACGATGAACACCAGTGGCGTCATCATATTCTAGCGTTTCAGAACCCGGCAATAGCTCCAAAATATCTTTTTGGGCAATTGTTTGGTTTGAAGCCAAAAAAAGTGCACTAATGAGTAGTGCACTTTTGAATATATTTAAATATACTATCAAGCTAGCACGTTTTATACTAATGTTTATTCTCTAATGTTTGAGTTCTATCTGGTCCAACGGAAACAACTGTAATTGGGACATCCAATTTTTGTTCCAAATATGAAACATAAGATTTCAACTCATTTGGAGCATCATCAAATGAAGACAGCTTTGTTGTGTCACAATTCCATCCTTTAATGTTTTCGTAAACAGGAACTACTTCCATGCCCGTAACATCGTATGGGAAATAATCGTAACGCTCACCATTAATCATATAATGTGTACAAGCACGAATTGATTCAAAGTTGTCTAATACATCTGCTTTCATCATAGAAAGTTCAGATGCACCGTTTATCATAATTGCATATTTCAAGGCTGGGATATCAATCCAACCACATCTTCGAGGGCGACCTGTTGTAGCTCCAAATTCGAAACCCTCTTTACGAATACGCTCACCAACTTCATCTTTTAGCTCAGTAGGGAATGGTCCACTACCAACACGCGTACAGTATGCTTTAAAAATACCAATAACATTACCAATACGGGTAGGGGCAACTCCTAATCCTGTACAAGTTCCTGCTGTTACTGTGTTAGAAGAGGTTACAAATGGATATGTTCCAAAATCGATGTCTAGCATTGTTCCCTGGGCACCTTCAGCTAAAATTTTCTTACCAGCTTTAATTGCATCATTTATGTAATGTTCACTATCAACGGCAGTAAGTTCTTTTAATCGCTCAATAGCAGCCATCCAAGTTTCTTCTGCTTCAGATAAGTCATATTCGAAATCAGGGTAACGCTGTAGCATTGACTTGTGTTTTTCAACAAGTGAATCATACTTAGCTTTAAAATTTGGAGAATAAATATCACCAACTCTTAAGCCGTTACGACCTGTTTTATCCATATATGTTGGACCGATTCCTTTAAGTGTAGAGCCAATTTTATTCTTTCCTTTTGATGCTTCCGAAGCAGCATCTAATAAGCGGTGAGAAGGAAGGATTAAATGCGCTTTTTTAGAAATGACAAGACGTGCCTTGTAATCAATTTTAAAAGGCTCAAGCTTATCAAGTTCTCCTTGGAAAATGACAGGGTCAATAACAACGCCATTTCCTACGAGGTTCATCACATCGTCTCTAAAAATCCCAGATGGAATCGTATGAAGAACATGTTTTATTCCTTCGAATTCTAGTGTGTGACCAGCATTCGGCCCACCTTGAAAACGTGCAATTATATCGTATTTAGGTGTGAAGACATCTACAATTTTACCTTTCCCTTCGTCTCCCCATTGTAAACCCAATAGTACGTCTACTTTCATTTTTTTTATTTAAAGTGATTTATTGCTTCTGTTTGATCTGAGTAGATCGTATATATTTCGTCAAGTTTAGATATTTTAAATATCTTCTCAACATTTCCTTTAATGTTACATAATACTAATTCTCCTCCCATAATACGTGACTTAGTCAGTGTTCTCATGAAAAAACCAATCCCCATTGAATTTGTGTGCGTTAACTCATCTAAATTGAAAACAATTCTAAAATAGTTCTGATTCAAGTGATTGAATACTTCTTTTTCAATTGCCTCGTAGTCTAGTTCCGAAGTAATTTTACCCATTAACCTGTAAACAATTACCGGGTCTTTAATGTCTATGTCAAATTGTATATTCAAATCAGTCCTTTTTTCTTTTAACACCATAAAAATAAAGCGAATGGTGCTGAATCTCTATATCGAAAATATCTTCAATAGTTGCTTTAATGTTCTGTATACGAGGATCACAAAACTCTAGTAACTCTCCTGTATCGGTCAATACAATATGATCATGCTGTGTTGAGCCATGTGATTTCTCAAATTGAGCAATGTTTTTACCAAACTGATGCTTACGGACTAGGTTACATGCTAGAAGTAGTTCTATAGTGTTGTATAAAGTTGCACGAGAAACACGATAATTCTGGTTTTTCATTTCAACATATAATGACTCAATATCAAAATGTCCCTTGTAATCATAAATCTCCGCTAATATAGCGAATCTTTCAGGTGTTTTTCTATGACCATTTTGCTCAAGGTAAGCTGAGAAAATGTTTTTGACTTTAATATGTAATTCTTCTTGAATCATCGAATTCAGTAAAAGACAAAATTAAAGAATTAATCTAGATTAAAACAAGGTTAATTGTATCTAAAAAAGTGAGTTTTCAACAACTTGTATACAATTAAAAAAGCCAGTAGTTTTAGTTACTGGCTTTAACTATTTTTTTTTTAAGACGCGATTACATTAGCTCTTCTAAAAATTCATCTCTATGTGATTCATCTCTAAGCATATTGTAGATGATGTCTGCATATCCATGAGCGTCTTCAACATCAAAGCCTAATTTAATTCCATATTTAGCAACTAGATTAACCTCAGACTCTTCAATAACACCGTCTACTAGAGTCATTTCAACAAACTGAATATAGCGTTCTTCTTAGGATACAGGCGGAATCATAGGGTATTGCTCAGAATATTTAATAATCTCAGAAACTTGATCATCTGATAAAGATAGGCGTCTTGCTTTTCTTTTCAGTAAAGTCATCTCTGACTAGTCAATTTCTCCATCAACACTTACAATCATTACTAAGTTCTTGAAGATTCCTTCATTCGCCTTTTGCTCTCTTGATTCAAATGTTTGTGCAATTGTTCCCATTTCTAAGACTTTTAAGTTTTAAGGTGAAGATAGTGAAATCAGATTTTTCACTAATTAATGGGTTATTTTTTTTTCAATAAAGTCAATCAGCGAGTGAATTATCTTGATATGTATTTCTTGTGCACGATCAGCGTATTTTGAATGTGGTGCTCTAATCTCAATATCGCATAAATCTGCCATTTCTCCACCATTTTTACCTGTAAGCCCAATTACTTTCATTCCTTTAGATTTAGCCGTGTGAATTGCGTTTATTATATTCTTGGAGTTTCCTGAGGTTGAGATTGCAAGCAATATATCATTTGATTGACCAACACTTTCAATATATCTAGAAAATATAAAATCAAAGCCATAATCATTTCCTACACAAGTAATATGGCTAGGGTCTGAAATAGAAATTGCCGCAATTGAAGGGCGGTCATCTCGGTAGCGTCCAGTTAGCTCTTCTGCAAAATGCATTGCATCACACATTGAGCCTCCATTTCCACAACTAATAATTTTCCCTCCATTTTTTATCCCCGAAACCATGTGCATAGCGGCTTTAGCTATTTTTTCTATATTTTCTGTGGTATTAAATTTTCGCAAAATTTCTAATGCTTCGGAAAACTGGTCTGCTATTTGTCTTTCAATCATCGGATTTGGATTTTTTTAAAAATAATTAAATTAAATGCAGGTAGCACAAATTAAATCAAACTTGCTATATTTGAAAACGATAATTCAATAAAAAAAACATCAACTTAATATGAAAAAAAGTATACTAGCGTTATTTGTAATGTTCATTGGATTGTCTTCTTTTGGACAGAATGAGTGCTTTATTAGATTACAGAAAGCCTTTGATGATCGAGGTTCTTTTACCCCTTCGGATGATATGCACCGAAATGTAATTGTTAGTTATTTCCAAGATGGGGGTGGTTCCTATTGTCTTTCAGGAAAAGTAAGAGTAGAGAATGGTTTAATTAGTTCTATTTTTTTGCAGTACGAAGATGATACTTATGAATTACTTCGAGATTTTTATAATTCTAAGAAGAGTCCCCCAAAAATTGTAAATGGAATCACTGAAATGATTTTCAATGCAGACGATGAAAAATTTAAAATTGTTTTTATCGATCAATTAAAACCTAAGAAGAAAAGTTATAAGTTGGTTGCTTTGCCAGACGATTTATAGTCAGTATTTATATAATGATATATAAATCCTGTGAAATTGCTCACAGGATTTTTTTTAGCTTTGAAAAACAGAAAACAACCTTTATATGTATTCAAATAAAGTAGCGTGGGTAACAGGAGCGTCTTCAGGGATTGGATTTGAAATGGTTAAACAGCTTGATTTGGCGGGGGCTAAAGTCATCTTATCTTCAAGAAACACTAATGTGCTAGAAAATATAAGGAAGGGATTAAATAATCCTGATAATCATCTCGTTTTACCATTAGACCTTGAGTGTTCAGCCAATTTTGAACAACTAGCTGCCAAAGTGATTAGTAGATATGGACAAGTTGATTTCTTGTTTAATAATGGTGGGATATCACAACGCTCAGCAGCTAGGGATACTCCAGGAGAGGTAGACCGAAGAATTATGGAGATTAATTACTTTGGGAATATTGCATTGACGAAGGCCATTTTACCCTATATGCGCAAAAAAAAAACGGGACATATAGTAGTCATCTCCAGTATTGCAGGGAAGTTTGGTTTCTTTTTGAGAAGCACCTATAGTGCTTCTAAGCATGCTTTACATGGCTTCTACGAGAGTTTAATGCTGGAAGAAGAGCGTAATGGAGTAAGGGTCACTATCGCTTGTCCTGGGAAGATAAACACGAATATTTCTATAAATGCGTTAAATGGAGAAGGATTAGCGAATGACGAAATGAATCACAATCAAGAAACTAGAATGTCTGCAGAACAGTGTGTTTCAATTTTGTTAAATGCAGTTAAGAAGAATAAAAAAGAAATTCTAATTGGAAAAAAAGAAATTAAAGCAGTTACGCTAAAAAGATTCTTGCCAAAGTTGTTTTGGAAACTAATAAGAAAACAGCCTGAAAGATAAGTGGTAATATTGATAATAAAAAAAGCCTTGGTAATACCAAGGCTTTTTTATTCATAGAATATAATTGAAAACTTATTCCCAAGTAAATAGAGGACGGTGTCCCATTAATTTATTCACTTCAATTTTTACTTCAGCAATAATTGTATGGTTATCGATATTTGTAATCACTCTATCGATTAATTCAACAATCTGAGCCATTTCATTTTCTTTAACTCCACGAGAAGTTATCGCTGGGGTTCCAATTCTAATACCAGAAGTTATAAAAGGAGATTCTGTATCGAAAGGAACCATGTTTTTATTTACAGTGATATCTGCTTTAACCAGGGTGTTTTCTGCATCTTTTCCAGTGACCCCTTTAGAACGTATATCAATCAACATTGAGTGATTGTCTGTCCCTCCGGATATAATTGAATATCCTCGCTTTACAAATTCATCAGCCATTACTGCTGCATTCTTTTGAACTTGTTTCATATATACCTTATATCGGTCTGTTAATGCTTCACCAAAAGCAACTGCTTTAGCTGCAATAACATGTTCTAATGGCCCACCTTGAGTTCCTGGGAATACTGCTGCGTCTAGCAGTGCAGCCATCGATTTCGGATTTCCATTCTTCCATTTAAGCCCATATGGGTTATCGAAGTTCTTTCCTAGCATAATAATCCCTCCTCTTGGTCCACGAAGTGTTTTGTGAGTTGTTGAAGTGACGATATGACAGTATTCAAGTGGGTTACTTAAGAGCCCTGTGGCAATTAAACCTGCCGGATGAGAAATATCAGCTAAAATTAATGCTCCAACTTCATCGGCAATTTTTCTAATCCGCATATAATCCCAATCACGACTGTATGCAGATGCACCACATATAATTAGTTTAGGAAATTCTTTTTTAGCAACTTCTTCCATCATTTCGTAATCAACTAATCCAGTTTCTTTTTTTACACCATAAAAATATGGATCATAAATTTTTCCTGAGAAATTAACGGGTGAGCCGTGTGTTAGATGTCCTCCGTGCGATAAATCAAAACCTAAAATTTTATCACCAGGGTTTAGACAAGCCAATAATACTGCTGCATTTGCTTGCGCTCCAGAGTGCGGTTGAACGTTAGCCCATTCTGCACCAAAGAGTTTACATAAACGATCAATGGCAAGTGTTTCAATTTGATCTACTATTTTACATCCACCATAGTACCTTTTTCCTGGCAACCCCTCAGCATACTTATTTGTAAGTACGCTTCCCACTGATTCCATTACTCCGTCACTAACGAAGTTTTCTGAGGCTATTAATTCTAGCCCGTGTAGTTGACGTTCTTTCTCCGCGTCAATTAAATTGAAAATTTGTGTGTCTTTAGACATGTCAAGATTATAAATTATGTTTATATATTTTTTGTAGACCTTCAGTCATTGTTTTTTCAGGTTTGTAAGACGTTAATTTTAATAATCTATCAGAGATACCTACACGACCTTCTACTAAATAGTCGTATCATTTTTGGAGCTTCAATAAAAGATATTTCAGAGCTTGAATTTGTCATAGATTTGATTTTTACTGCAGCGTCATCAATACACCATTCAGCTTTGTTCGTAGTGTTTAGAAAATGGTATCTATTAATAGTCATTAGACGGATATATGCTTCTATCGTATCATCAATGTATGTGAAGTCTCTTCTTTGTTTCCCTACACCTCTAGTAATTAATATTTTCATCATTTAGTTCTTACTTTTAAGTTCTTTTAGGTTATTTAAGTCTAAAGAACACGTTTAATAGATGTTAATTTATGGGTCAGGTAGCCTGATTCAGCATGCACTATTCCAGCATTGGTTATTTTATCTTTTCGCACATGTCCAGCAGCATGAATGATTTCTCCATTACCGCTACAGATTCCTACATGTATTATTTTTCCTGTTTTATTTTCAAAGTATGCTAAATCACCAGGGGCTATTTCTTCAAAATCCACATCAATTCCAACCTGTGATTGTTCAGAAGCATCACGAGGAAGATTGATATTAAATATACGGTAAACTATTTGTGTGATGCCAGAGCAATCAATTCCAAAAGGGGATTTACCACCCCACAAATAAGGTGTGTTCAGATAGTCTAATGCATATTCCCAAGTTGAACTAAAAGAAATATTATTGCTATTAGCTAACTTAAACTGATGATCTCCAATTTTGAATTCTAATTCTCCTGATGGAATGTATGAGCCTCGGCATATTCGCTGTATTCCCCATGGTGTATATAGTTCACATTCGCGGATATTCAAAATTGACAGTCCATCAGACCATCGCCTAAATTCTTCATCAGTTAGTTTATTGAAATGCTTATAGTCGATAACGCCTTCATACCCGTCATCGAAAGTTGTAATATTAGCCCAAGGTTCGTTTACATCATGAACTATTATTAATTCACCAAATAATAGTTGTGTAACGATTTCGCTCTGGTCTTTCGGTTCCGACCGAACAGGTGAAATACTGACTTTACAGTAGGCCTTAAATGAATTCATTAGTGAACAGGGAAGTTAGGGCTATTTTGTAAGTTTAAAATTTGTTGCATGTGACGTTCATTGTGGTAAACAACAAAAAGTAAAGCATCACCAAGTCGTAATCTTACCACTTTTGATCGTGATATTGGAATTTTAACACGACGAATATTAACCGCTGTGGATTTATTTATTATTGACAATAATTCGTTTTGCTGATTAGCGAATGTATTTACTTGTTCTCCTTCCAAAAGGCTAGGTGTAACTGTAGGGTTACTGTCTTTTGCTGATTTAATCTTTCGCCTGATGTTTTTTACATTTCCAAGTTTCATAGATTTCCATGCAGACCGTCCCAAAGGAGAGCTTAAAAAAGCCTCTTTTGTTGATGTGAAGCGTGTGTTTTCAATCTTACGAAGAAATACAGGATTATAATACCTTCCGTATTCATTTAAATGTGATAAGACTTCGTTGACACTCCAAGATGTTTCTGCTGGTTTCCAGTTTAGCTGAGTATCAGACATCTTTTTTACAGAGACCTTTATTATCTCAATATTTGATTGAGTAATTATTGTCGCAATTTGGATTAAATCAGTTGTTGTCATTCGTGTCGAAATGATTATGTAATCATATATTTAAATGCATATTCAAAAATAATTAATTCATTTAGATTACTCGTCATTTATGCTGAAAGATTAGGCTAACTTTAGTTACTTTCGTATTGTTTTTAATTAAATAGATGTATGAGTCCTAAAAGACCGCTGATTTTAGTCACAAATGACGATGGGATTTCTTCTAAAGGAATTCTTTCACTATACGAAGCTGTGAAAGAGTTTGGAGACATTGTCATAATTGCTCCTAATTCTGCTCAATCCGGTATGGGACATGCAATTACAATTAATGAACCGCTAAGATTACATATTTCGAATATATTCGGTGATACACCAGCCTATGGATGTACAGGTACCCCCGTAGATTGTGTAAAGATAGGGGTGTATGAAGTTTTACATTGTAAGCCAGATCTAATTGTATCCGGTATTAACCATGGTACTAATATCTCATCAAATGTATTGTATTCAGGTACAATGTCTGCTGCTGTAGAGGGAGCGATGGAAGGAATTCCTTCAGTTGGATTTTCTCTTTGTAATTTTGATAGTGATGCAGATTTTACCGCTTCAAAAGTAGTGGTGAAGAATGTTGTGGAGCATATATTAAAAAATGGAATAATGGATCGGACATGTTTAAATGTGAATATTCCGAATGTTCCTATTGGGGAACTAAAAGGAATAAAGATTTGTCGCCAAGCCCATGCTTTTTGGGAAGATCGTTTTGATAAAAGAGAAGATCAATTTGGAAAACCTTATTATTGGCTAACAGGGGAGTTCTTGGGACAAGATAAGTTGGAAGATACTGATTTGTTCTGGATCGAAAAAGGGCATCCTACAATAGTACCTACACAATTTGACATGACTGCTTATAAAGCAATTAAGGAATTAGAAAACTGGAATTTATGAAAATTAGAAAACTTACAAAACACCATGGATTAGGAGTTCTTATTGGATTGGTTTCCCCTCTGATTTTTATTCCAATTGTAATTTTTATTTTTTCATGCATTCAAAACCATGAGTTCGGGCGTTTGTGGAGCGATTTTAAAAGATTTGATGCGATGCAGGTAAAAGTAATAACTGTTGCATTGTTGTCTAACCTCATTTGGTTCTATAGGACTCTGAATAAAGAGTTTTTCAACGTTGGTCGTGGGATCATCATCGGAACATTGTTGTTCTCTCCTTACATTGTTTACGTTAAGTTCTTTTAAATGTCTAAATCAATAAAACTATATGTGATTGTAGGTGAGCCTTCAGGTGATCTTCATGCAAGCAACATGATGCAAGCTATCTTAGATGAAAATCCAAATGTTGATTTTCGTTTTTTTGGTGGAGATAAAATGCAGGCTATTCAGCAAAACGGATTAGTTAAGCATATTCGTGAGTTAGCATTTATGGGTTTTATTGAAGTAATAATGAACTTAAAAACAATACTTAGGAATATTAAGTTTTGCAAAGCGGATATCAACTCTTATCAGCCTGATGCGATTGTCTTGATAGATTATCCAGGGTTTAATTTGCGTATTGCGGAATGGGCAAAATCAAAAGGAATCAAAGTGTATTATTATATTTCTCCTCAGGTCTGGGCTTGGAAACAAAACCGGGTTCATAAAATAAAAAAGAATGTGGATCACATGTTTGTGATTCTTCCCTTTGAAGAAGAATTCTATAAAAAATTTGATTATAAAGTTGAATACGTTGGACATCCACTTTTGGATGAGATTTCTAAGTTCAACTTCAGTGAGAATGGGAAAGCATTTTTAACGGCTAATAATATGGACGAACGCCCAATTATTGCAGTTCTTCCTGGAAGTAGAAAGCAAGAGGTGTCTGTAAAGCTACCAATAATGTTAGAGGCTTTGAAAGAATTTACCTCTCATCAAATTGTAGTTGCTGGAGTGCCAACCTTAACCCCAGAGTTTTATGCTTCAATTGACCCTTCAATTATCATTGTGTTTAATGACACATATCGCTTGCTTGCGAATTCAAGTGTAGCAGTTGTAACGTCAGGAACAGCGACTTTAGAAACTGCATTATTCAAAGTTCCAGAGGTTGTTTGCTATAAAGCTTCTGAGATTTCCTATGGCATCGCAAAGCGATTAATTAAAGTAGATTATATCTCCTTGGTTAATTTAATTATGAGTAGAGAAGTAGTGAAAGAACTCATTCAAAAAGAGTGTAGCCCTGATCATATTCGAAATGAAGTTAAACAACTAATTTACGATCTAGAACGTCGAAATCAAATCAATCAAGATTATGCTTCACTTGAAAACATACTTGGCGCAGGAGGCGCAAGTAAAAAAGTTGCACAATACTTGTTAAAAACTATTCGTTAAGACTTTAAATAAATACTTAGCGTATTTTAATTTTATTATTGTGAGAATCATATTATTAATCTTCGTGCTAAGTCAAAGCTTATTCCTTTTTGGTCAGCAGATGCGTATTGGTTTGCTTACAGATTATAAGGTGAAGCGCGTTGCGATAAAAAGTGAACATGGTAGTTATGACATTTTTGGTGATACATCGATAGTATCCTCATTAAATTTAGGTAGAATACTCGAATTGAGTGTCTCGGATTCAAAAGTCATGATCCATGTTGGAGGCTTGGATACTTTTTCTGTTTCAAAAGTGATGCTAATTCCAATAAAAACGAATTCTTCATTAATATTATCTCCGAAACAACCCGCATTAAAAAAGCGTTCGTATGAGGATGCGCTAGAAGTTTTTGTTTCCAAAGGAGTTCTACAATTTGTAAATGTTGTTGATATGAAGAATTACATTTCAGGTGTTGTTGAATCTGAAGGTGGCGGAGGAAGGCACATCGAATATTATAAAGTGCAGGCATTAATGAGTAGAACGTACGCTTTAAAGAATAAGCGTAGACACATAAAAGACGGATTTGAGTTATGTGATCGTGTTCATTGCCAAGCGTATCATAATAAACTAAAACATACGCTTAAAATTAGGCAAGCCGTCGAGGAGACATCAGATGAGGTAATAATTAATTTTAATGATGAATTAGTTACAACCTATTTCTCTGCTAATTGTGGAGGACAAACATGTGATGCTTCCTACGTTTGGAATAATTCGGTACCTTATTTATCTTCCTTTAAAGATACTTTTTGCATATATACACGTCAAGCTAATTGGACGAAACGAGTTTCGAAAACTATTTGGTCTTCATTTTTAAATAAGAAATATGGTGTGGTAGAAGCAATGTATGGCAAATTGATTTATGATTTTGATCAAGAAGATCGTAAGGCTTTTTATATTCATCCATCGTTAGGGGTACCACTTAGGGAGTTAAGAACAGAGTTTAAACTGAAGTCAACCTATTTTAGTACACGCATTGAAGGAGATGATGTTATATTGATTGGGCGTGGTTTTGGCCATGGCGTTGGGCTTTGTCAGGAAGGAGCAATGAAGATGGCTGATTTAGGCTTTAGTTACAAGCAAATAGCATTGTACTATTTCAATAAAATTAAAATTGTAGATTATTCCAAGAGTAAATTCTTCTAGCAGAAATAGAAAGTTGGAATTGGTAGTTTATGATTATTCGGAAAAGATGACGAAAACATCTTCATCGTCCTTCTTGAAATATTTATTCTCACGTGCATATCGTTCAACTTCAGGAAGATACTTTAATTGATTTAAAGTCTTGATAGTCTCAATTAAGTTAGAATTAACACCGGCTTTTTTAATTTCCAAGTTATTTAATTTTCGTGTTTGATAAAAAATGGTAAAGATATCATTCTCATCTAAGAATAAGGTGTACACGAAGAAAATCGTTATAGCCAAGATGAATTTGTTTTTTAGATATGAAAGTAATTTCTTCATAAATTAAATATAATAAGAACTAAGGTGGTTAGCACGAAGTCAAGTTGATGTTATCCAACCAGTGATGTTGAAAAGCGTAGGTCAAAAAAAGTACTTCATTGAAGTGCTTTAATTAGCATCTATTTTTGATTAGTTTAAGATTTCGTCATAAAGTTCTTTCCAGTCTTCGTCTTCTTCAAACCATTTTGCAGCTTTATTTAATAAACTTTCAGCATTTGTGTTTTGCCTACCTTTTACCATTGATTTAGCCGTTGAGAGGATTCCATTTTTCAACATCGATCTGTCTGCTTCACTAAATTGATCTAATGAAGTTGTTTTTTCCATCATTTCATCGCATTCTTTCCAATAATTTCTAGCACTTGTTTTGTCTTGGTCTAAAAATTTGCAAGCCCCCATAATATAGTTCGCACCAATTGGGTACAATGTTATTTTTTTATATTTAAGAGCCCAACTAAATGCACGTTTAAAATTGTTTGACGTAAATTCATCATCAATAGTTTCTTGTAAACTCAATTGAAAATTATCTAAGAACTCTCTATGGTCTCCATTAAGCACAGTAGAGCTATCATTATATTTTAAGTCATATTTAATTCCTTTTGAAAGATATTTAATAGCATCCTTATATGCGTTCTTAAATTTTATGTCAGTATTTACAGATAAAGAAATTTTATAAAGTCCTTTCGATAACCATATGTATGGTAATACGTCTTTAGCTGATTTGTCTTTTTCCGTATACGAAGCAGCAACTTTCACAAGTTTTTCATAGTTTGCATCTGCATAAAGTATTTTTAAGTTATCATAGTTTGGAGCTTGTCCAAATGACAATGCTGATGAATAAATAAAGAATAATATTATAAGAATATTTTTCATATGTTTCATTTTTAATGATTATTTCAAATATTGTGCCGAAACTAAATTTCAGCCAAAGTTATTATTTTTTCCTAATCATAACTCTGTATTAATAATTCTAATATTTCTTGCGCAGCTTTTGATATCTTTGTTCCAGGACCAAACACACCAAATACACCAGCTCCATACAAGAAGTCATAGTCTTGCTTCGGAATAACACCTCCAGCGATTACCATAATATCTCCACGGCCTAATTTCTCTAATTCAGCAATTACTTTTGGGACTAGAGTTTTATGTCCTGCGGCAAGAGATGACACGCCTAAAATATGGGCATCATTTTCCACTGCTTGTCTTGCTGCTTCTTCAGGGGTTTGAAACAATGGTCCAATATCGACATCGAAGCCTATATCAGCGAATGAAGTGGCAATAACTTTTGCGCCACGATCATGTCCATCTTGTCCCATTTTAGCAATCATAATTCGAGGGCGTCGACCCTCTAGTTTACTAAATTTATCTGCTAATTCCTTAGCTATATTAAAATCTTTATCTCCCATAGATTCTGCTGAATAAACGCCATTAATAGATCTGATTGTTGCTTTATATCTTCCATAGACATCTTCTAAAGCAGATGAGATTTCACCTAAAGAAGCTCTTTCTCGAGCACATCTAACGGCAATTTCTAATAGGTTACCTGTTTCGTTCTTAGCCGCAGAAATCAACTCATTCAAAGTAGATTTAACTTTATTTTCATCCCGATTTTTTTTCAATCTATTTAAGCGTTCTATCTGAGAATCTCTCACTTTAGTATTATCAACTTCGAGAATCTCAATTTGCTCTTTACTTTCAATCTCAAAACGATTTACACCAACTATAATATCTTTAGTTGAATCAATTCTTGCCTGTTTTCGTGCCGCTGCTTCTTCAATTCTCATTTTCGGAAGACCCGTTTCAATCGCTTTTGCCATTCCTCCTAATTCTTCAACTTCCTCTATGAGTTTTGATGCTTGATCAACGAGCTCTTCAGTTAATTTCTCTACAAAATAACTTCCACCTAATGGATCTACATGCTCTGTGATTCCAGTTTCTGCTTGTAAATAAATTTGTGTATTACGTGCAATTCTGGCCGAAAAATCAGTTGGTAACGCAATTGCTTCATCCAATGCATTTGTGTGTAAAGATTGTGTTCCTCCAAGAGCAGCAGCCATTGCTTCAATGCATGTTCGCGTTATGTTGTTGAAAGGATCCTGCTCTGTTAAGCTCCACCCGGAAGTTTGACAATGAGTTCTTAAAGCAAGTGATTTTTGGTTTGCGGGTTTAAACTGATTAACCATTTTAGCCCAAAGAATTCTCGCTGCACGCATTTTTGCAACCTCTGTAAAATGATTCATCCCAATTGCCCAGAAAAAACTGAGTCTTGGAGCGAATTCATCCACATTCATTCCTGCTTTGATACCTGCTCTTAAGTATTCTAAGCCATCGGCTAGAGTATATGCTAACTCAATTGCTGCCGTAGCACCAGCTTCTTGCATGTGGTAGCCAGAAATTGATATTGAATTAAATCGAGGCATCTTCTTTGCTGTATATTCAAATATATCTGAAATTATTTTCATTGAAGGAAGAGGCGGGTAGATGTATGTGTTTCTAACCATAAACTCTTTTAAGATGTCGTTTTGAATCGTTCCACCTAATTCTTTTTGATTTACTCCTTGCTCTTCTGCAGCAACAATGTAAAACGCCATTATTGGCAAAACGGCACCATTCATAGTCATTGATACAGACATTTTATCTAATGGGATTTCATCAAATAAGACTTTCATATCCATAATTGAATCAATGGCAACTCCGGCTTTACCAACATCCCCAACAACCCGATCGTGATCTGAGTCATATCCACGGTGTGTTGCCAAATCAAATGCAACGGAAAGTCCTTTTTGTCCTGCGGCTAAATTTCTTTTATAAAATGCATTTGATTCTTCAGCAGTTGAAAATCCTGCGTATTGACGGATGGTCCAAGGACGAATCGTATACATTGAGCTGTATGGCCCTCTAAGGTTTGGTGCAATACCAGAAACGAAACCAATGTGCTCCGTTGAGTCAATATCTTCTTTAGAATAATAGTTTTTTAATGTGATGTTATCTGCAGTTGTTAAAACATCAGATTTATTTTGTTTTCTTTTAATTATTTCTGAATCGAAAGGAACAGTGCTGAAATCTACTTTTTTCATACTGTTTCAGAGTTTATTTTTTGTTCTAAAACTAATGATTCAAGTCCTAAATACGTATACATTTGTGTCCATT
This sequence comes from Flavobacteriales bacterium UBA4466, assembly GCA_905182335.1. GTDB lineage: Bacteria > Bacteroidota > Bacteroidia > Flavobacteriales_D > Crocinitomicaceae > UBA4466. Next base: position 129,232 of record CAJJBE010000003.1, read on the forward strand.
CATTATTTGTTTCTTCAGGATTTTTAAATGTGTTAATCCCGATTAATAATGTTGATTTTTCTTGAATGTTTTTAACCCGGAGATCCGATTTTTTAGTAATTTCATTTTTAAATGATTTTGATTTTACACCAGCGTCTAATTGTTCTAGCTCTTGAAATTTAACCCATGCTTTACGCGCAATTTCTTCTGTTGAGCATTCTACAGAGTAGCTACCTCCGAGTGGGTCAATGACAGCATCGAAATAAGATTCTTCTTTCAGAATATTAGAAATATTTAATGCCATTCGCTCTGAAAGTTCAGATGCTCCATTTGTTGAATAGATATCATATGGTTTAACTACTACGGCATTAATCCCTCCAGTTACAGCAGACATTACTTCAGTTGTTTGGCGTAATAAGTTTGTGTAAGGATCCTTCAATGATTTGTTTAAATGACCAATTACCGCAGTGATATCACAATTGTGAGAGCAATTATGTTCGGGTTTGTATGCGCTTATCACTTTTGCCCAAAGTTGCTTTAATGCTCTAAATTTTGAGGTTTCAAAGAAGTAATTTGAGCCTACTCCCAGATTAAATGAGATGCATGCAGATGCCTGGTCAATCGTGAAGCCTAATTCCATTAAGCGTATTAAATAGTCGTGACCTATATTCAAGCAAAATGCAATTTCTTGCCATGTATTCGCTCCAATATTTTGAACTTTGAATCCATTAACACTGCAGAACCTTTGCTGTTTAATTTTAAAGTGCTCCGCTATTAAATTTAAATCTTCAACCGATAATAAGCTATCTACGATATCAATGTTGTATTGAACATTGTTTGTATATGGTTTTAGTATGCTGTATAAGTCATCAAATTCAGATTTTGATTCAATGACAAATTGAGTATGAATGAATTCAAATTTAATTTCATTGATTACAACGGTCCAATCAACCTTTTCTTTTTCAGGCTTAAAGACAAGTAAATCTGCTCCTGAATTTAATGCTAAAAGTGCTTTTTTGTTTGCTTCTTTTTCATTTGAAACCAATATAAAAGCACCATTTTTCCATTCGTTTCTCGATTCATTCATTCCTCGAGTAAATGGAAAGTTGCCAGGAATGTCATTCTTTAAAATGTCCTCAGAATGATAATAACTAGAAAGGCTTAAGTCCTCAATCTTATCATCTATAGCTATGATTGATGGGTCCTTACCTTTTAAATCTGAGATAATTTTATCTTCCCATTCAGATTTTGAGACCTTTTTAAACTCGTTGAAAAAATCACTCATTTTTTAGCGCTTTCTGTTTGTTTTTTAATTGTTTAGGCTGAATCTTCTTCGTAAGATATAAATATACTAAAGTTGAGACCATAATTGTAATGATTGGAGCAAGAGGCACTCCGATAATTGGAATATTGTAAATACCTATAAAAATAGCACCAGTGAGGATCATCGTTAATGGCTGATTGAATGCAAAGCATAAGCTACTAAACACTCCCGTTTCGTATCTTTCCAGAGCGAAATCATAGAATGAAAATCCAAAGAAAAATCCGGTAATACAAAAGTATACAATCGTGTCTAGTAATTCGAAACCAGTAATCCATGAGATTATCCAATAAAGACCGATAAAAATAAATTCAAGGAAAAGAGCGAGTATAATGACAAAGATCATTCTTATGAAGTCATTGAAAAAACGAAGAAAACCGCCTTCAAACTTACCACCTGTGTATTTTGCGTCTAGCTTTTCACCAAGGTACGTGCTGAACGGAGATAATACACTTAGTACCATGAAGATATAAAGCTGTTCAGTCATTAGTTGAAATAGAGAGAATGCCTTTTGGACAGCAGAACTGACATATCCTGCTATCCAATCAATCCAAGAATAGTCACTAGTCAATTCAGCAGCATTAATAATGGCCGATGTTTGAGATGTAAACCAATAATAAACAACGGTCAATACTATTCCGGGAATAAAGAATAGAAGAAAGTTTCCTTTAAATAATTCTTCAAAGGTATTTGTTATCGCTTTAATGTGATAATTGACTGTCTCCATATATCAACAAATTTAACGAATAGAAATCATAATATTTTATTAAAGAGCAAGTAAAACCCACCGTAAAACAAAAGGATATTCATCGCCCATTGAACTTTTGACGTATAGCCTTGATTTTTCCAGTATAGCCAGTTAATTGTGCCAAGGATAATAGCAGGTGCGATTGGGTATAAAAAAACGACAGGCATTATCTTACGCTTTTTTTGAGATACTTAGAGCACATTTTTTTAGACCATTTAAATTCTAATATATTGAACCTTATATTAAGGTTCAATTTTAAGAAATGATATTTATATCAGGTTTAATAAACTTCATTATCATTTGTTTCCTACCAATATATTAAGACTTTTTGGTACAACGCTAACGTTTAGTTCATCTTTTACATCAAAGGGTTCACCATCATAGTGTGCAATCTTCTTCGATAATTGAATTTTCACCGTTTTAAAAGTAATGATTTCGGCGAAACGACTTTTATCTCCACTTTTCCGAAAGAATCGGAAAAGAATCGAAGGAGCAGACCAAATCGAAAAAGGTTTTAATAGGCATAGTTCAAGCTCTCCATCTGTTACATCAGATTTCGGAGAGACAGTAAAGCCATTTCCAAATTGAGAAGCGTTAGCTACAGTGCATAGTACTACCGGTAATGTTTTGATTTTTCCATCTAAGTCTATAGAAATATTAATAGGATTGTATTTGAAAAACTCACGAATAATAAGATATGTATATCCGCGCAATCCTCGTTTACGATGTGTGTCGAATTTTTTAGCGATAACAGCATCAAACCCATAGCCACCAACGCCAAGAAATGATTTATCGTTTACAAGTACAGTATCCATTCTAATAGCTTGGTTTCTGTTGATGCAAAAAATGGCATCTTTAATATTTAATGGTATTTTTAGATGTCTTGCAAGCCCATTTCCCGATCCGATAGGGAGAATAGCAAGTTTTGTGTTTGTCCCAATCAATGCTGTTCCAACTTCGTGCACTGAGCCATCACCACCAACAGCACAAACTATATCATAGTTCATTTTAGCTGATTCCGTCGCAATATATTTAGCATGCTTTCGGTATTCAGTATATGCGATGTCATAATCAAAGATATTTAAATCTAGATGTTGATCAATTAACTTGGGGATATCCTCCTTTTTCCCGATACCAGAAATTGGATTAATTATAAATCTGATCTTCTTTTTCATCTACTGTCGTTTGATTCAGAATTAGGTCGCGACTGTAGGTTTGAATAATGGACTTTATCCTTTTTTCATTTTTTTCAACTTCACTAGAATAGTAAGAAATTGAATCAGTCGGAGCGACGCTCTGATTAGTGAAGTCATACAAATTCCGTGCCTTATCGTTCGAGAAGGATGTCATCTTCGAGTTTTTATAGTAGTAGTAAGTGCCTCCTATGTATGTAAGTGCTTCTGATTCATGACTTTGAAATTGTGAATTCCCAAAGGCATAATATTTTGTTTTGATATTTAAAAGGTCTAATATGGTAGGTAAAAGATCTAATTGTTGAATAATTTTATTACTTTTTTCTGGTTTTATACTTCCATTAGGGTGATAAAAAACAATCGGTATGCGATAGAGATGCGTTCTGGTTTGATATTCAGGCGTCTTTGATCCTGGTGTGTGGTCTGCAAGGAGAACGAACAGTGTATTGTCGTACCAGGGTTGTTTCTTAGCTTCTTTAAAAAACTCGCTAAGCGCATAATCGCTATAATTTATTGATCCACATATAGGTTGAGGGCCTTTTTTAACCTTTGGCTTCATATGTTCAGGAATGAAATAGGGATGGTGTGATGACACTGTGAATAAAAAACCAAAGAATGGCTCTTTCATTTCTGTTAGCTTTTTCGCAGTCCAAGGATTAAAATATTCATCTAAAATTCCCCATGTTTTATCAAAATGATCATCGTTATTATACTCATGTCTTCCATAATAGTTATCGAATCCACATATTTTTGAAAATCCATCGAAACGCATAGAGCCGTTAGTGGCTCCATGGAAGAACCCTGATGAGTAGCCATATTTTTTTAATATGTTCGGAAGTGAATTTAACTTGTTATTTCCATATGGAGAAGATATGTAAGGGTTGTCCATTAATGTAGGTATAGATGCAATAGCAGCAGGCACGGCTTCTATCGATTTTTTCCCGTTTGCAAATGCGTAATTGAAGGTTAAAGAGTGGCCTATTAATGAGTCTAAAAATGGAGTATATCCCTCTCCGCTATTATAGGCTCCTATAAACTCAATACCAAAACTCTCTAGCATAATCATCACTACATTGGTCCCGTCGGGTAAAATATGTTGTGGAATAGATTGCTTGATAGGGTTGAATATCTGTAATAATTCAACTTCGGAATAATAGTCAACGTTATTTAAACCACCTTGGTTAATCGTTTTAATCATCGTGAAAGGTGTTGTAAGAACAAACGCTGTGTTTTCTGTTTTACAGTAATTGGATGCTTCTATTATTCCAGTTGGTTTTAGAGTAAATCCTCCTCTTCCCATTATAATTAAAATAGGGGTTAATACTACGAAAGCGATTAAATTTGTCCTATAAAAAGTGATAGTTTTTGTTTTAAAAGTCGCGAGTGATTTTTCTGTTTTTCTATATAACCACTCTGATAATACTACTAAAATTATCAGAATTAATACTAAAAACCAGAAGTCCTTTAGGAAAGTCGAGATTAATTGTTTTAAATCACTTCCTGTACTCAGCATGGAGAACAAATCAAACGTAGATCGCTTACTCGTGTATTTAAAATACTCAACATCTAGTAGGTTGAATGCAATCAAAAGAGTGTTCGTTGAGTGCCATAGTGTTTTTGTAAGTATTCGGTGGGTTTTATATCCTCGTATAGGAATAGGAAGGAGATAGATAGAGTAGAAAGGAAGAAAAAATAATCCTATAGTGATTAAGTCAAACCATATTGAAATAGTGTAATCCCAGAATTCGAGTTCTTGAAAACTCCCAGAATTAAATGCTAAAAAAATGAGTCGTGTTATGTAAAGCATCAATAAGCTAATGCCCATTCGCTTTAGTATTACACTAACATGAATCGGGATCTTCTCTAGTAATCTTCTCATTTAAATCAAAGGTAAAAAATCTTGTTAGAATTATAGAAAGAATATGGCAGTTGTATGCGATTAGATAGATTTGATTTTATAAGCTTTCTTTAATGTAATGAGATCACTATCTTTGGACAAGAAAAAAACGGGTAATTATCCTGTCTAAATTAGTTCGCAAGATATTCCAGTTGAGATTCCGTTTTAGGTAAAACACCTCTTAGAAGCACTAAGGTATATTTTATAGGTGCATGTATCCATATTAGTATTTGATTTATAATTATGAGAATAAAGGACGTAACAAATTATCTAGAATCATTAGTTCCATTGTCTAGCTCAGAATCGTATGATAACTGTGGGTTAATTGTAGGTAATGAGGAGGATGAAATTCAGAAAGTTTTAATTAGTTTGGATTGTATTGAGTCAACTATTGATGAGGCGATTGAAAAAGAATGCAATCTTATTATTGCTCATCACCCCATAATATTTGAGGGGTTGAAAAAATTGAATGGTAATAATTATGTTGAGCGAACGGTTATTAAGGCTATTAAAAATGACATTTCGATATATGCTATACATACGAATCTTGATAATTATCAATTTGGAGTAAATAGAGAAATAGGTGAGCGATTAGGTCTGTCTGATTTGAAGGTGCTGAATCCTAAAAAGAATGTGCTTTCTAAATTGGTTTGCTATAGTCCTGCTGTTAATTCTGAACTGGTTTTAGATGCCATGCTTAATGCAGGTGCAGGCAAAATTGGTAACTACTCAAATTGTAGTTTTAAGATAAGGGGAGTAGGGACTTTTTTACCAGGTGAGGATGCGAATCCATACACTGGTGAAATTGGCGAGCTTTCTATTGAGCATGAGGACAGGCTAGAAGTATTGGTGTCAAATCATAATATTTCATCGGTAGTTAGTGCTATGAAAAATATGCATCCTTATGAAGAAGTTGCTCATGAATTGATTCCAATTAGTAATTTGAATAAAAATGAAGGTTCAGGTATGGTCGGGACACTAGCTTCACCGATTGAACTCAATGAGTTTTTAGAGAAATTGAAAAAGACGTTTAACTGTGGAGTTGTTCGACATACAAAATCAACAGGTAAATTGATTAAAAAAGTTGCTTTTTGTGGTGGATCAGGAAGTTTTTTATTAAATAATGCAAAAATAATTGGGGCTGATATTTTTATCACTGGAGACTTCAAATACCATGATTTCTTCGACGCTGAAGACGAAATAGTTATTGCAGATATAGGTCATTTTGAAAGTGAACAATATACTTCTATGCTTTTAGAGCGTATTTTGATGAAAAAATTCACTAAATTTGCCGTTCTCATAACTGAGATAAATACAAACCCAATAAATTATTTTTAGCATGGCAAAAACTGCAACTAAAAAAGAGGCAACGGTAGCTGAAAAACTAGACCGCCTATATGATTTGCAATTGATTGATTCAGAGATCGATAGGATTAAGACTGTTAGAGGAGAATTACCTTTAGAGGTTCAAGACTTGGAAGATGAGTTGGCAGGTCTAGATACTCGTGTCGTGAAAATGCAAGAAGAGATTAAGACTTTAGAAACGGAAGTTTCTGACCGTAAGAATGCTAATAAAGATTCGGATACGGCAATTGCTAAATATAAAGAGCAACAAAATAATGTTAGAAATAACAGAGAATTTGAGTCGCTTGATAAAGAAATCGAGTTCCAAGAACTTGAAATCAAATTGAATGAAAAACGTACAAAAGAAAGTAAATTCAGAATCTCTTCTAAAAAAGAAATTCTCGATACTGCAAAAGAGCGTTGTGATTTCAGATCAGTAGATTTAAAAACAAAGACTGCTGAGTTAGATGAGATTATAGCAGAAACTCAAATTCAAGAGCAGAAATTGACAAAAAAATCAGTTTCTGCACTTAAGAAATTGGACAGTAGGCTTGGAGGTGCTTACACGAGACTTAGAGAGAGCGCTAAGAATGGTTTGGCTGTTGTAAAAGTTGATAGAGATTCTTGCGGTGGGTGTTTTAACAAAATTCCACCTCAGCGTCAATTAGATATTCAAGCTAAGAAAAAAGTGATTGTCTGTGAACATTGTGGTCGTGTATTGGTTCCTAGTGATGAAGCTACTGAATAAGAGAATATAATTTATATATAAAAACCGCCTTGAAAATCAAGGCGGTTTTTGTTTGTACCTTTGTTTTATGAAATTTTCTGATTATAATATTACTAAGGAGGTTAAGTCACAGCTAAATGTTTTGGGCTATACCCGACCTACAGATATTCAGTTTAAGGCAATTCAGCATATTATTGATGGAGAAGATGTAATGGCGATTGCTCAAACGGGAACGGGTAAAACAGCAGCGTTTGCCATTCCTACTTTGAGTGTTATTCAAAAAAGCAAAAAGAAGAATAATGGAATAGGTTGTTTAGTGATGGTTCCTACCAGAGAACTTGCGAAGCAAATTGCAACCGTATATCGTGAAATTGGAAAAGATACTGGTGTTAAAACTTTCGGTCTATTTGGTGGTGTTGAACAAGAGCAACAGATTAGAACCTTGAATAACGGTATTGATATTTTAGTATCAACGCCAGGGCGAATGTTCGATTTGATTTCTCAAAAAGTCATTGATCTAACTAATATTAAATTCTTAGTTTTAGATGAGGCAGATTTAATGCTAGATCTTGGGTTTGCTAAAGATATTGAGGATGTAATGGCCTTTATTCCTAGAAAAAGGCAAACACTATTTTTTTCAGCTACGATTTCGAAAAAAATTAAGTCTTTGGCATATGATGTGGTTCGAAATGCGATTAGAATACAAATTTCTCCGAAGAACCCTGTTGCCAAGACTATTGAGCATGCTTTTATAAAAGTGAGTATGGATGATAAGCGATTCTTTCTGGAGAATATGATTAAAGAATATCCTGAAAAGAAGGCTGTTATTTTTGTTCGTACTCAAGTTAGAGCAGGAAGAGTTGTAGATGCGCTTAAACGTGTGAGTATTGAGTCTGAGTGTATGCATGGGGGTATTGAGCAAAAAGATAGATTTCTAATCTTAGACCGCTTTAGAACAGGTGAGAACAATGTCCTTGTTACAACTGATGTTGCGGCACGTGGTATTGATATCCCAAATGTTGAGTATGTAGTTAATTACGACATTCCTGATGTTCCCGAAAACTATGTTCACCGTTGCGGTAGAACTGGTCGTGGAAATAAAAGGGGGCAAGCACTTGCCTTTTGCAGTGAGTCAGAGCAAGAATTATTTGATGCTATTGTTGAGTATACAGGGCAAGATATTGAAGAATATGAAGTTTCTAAAGGAGAATACTTAAGTATTTTAGATGGTTCTGATGATGGGTCAAGTAATTGGAAGCTTTTACTTAAAAAAGCCAATGAGGAAAGTGAAAAAGGCCTTGATTGGTAAATTGCCTTGTTTTGAATTAAAGAATGTTTACTTCACGCTCTAACGTTACCCCAAACTTTTCTGTGATATCATCAATTATTTGAGTTGAAAGGGCTAGTATTTCGTTACCTAACGCATCAGAATAATTAACAAGGACTAATGCCTGGTTTTTATGTACTCCATGGTTTCCAATTGTTTTCCCTTTCCAGCCAGCTTGTTCAATTAACCATCCCGCGGCTAATTTCACTTTTCCGTCTGCTGCAGGATAGTTTGGTACTTTTTCGAAAGATGCTTGTATGTTGGATAAGACTTCTTTGTCAACAATTGGATTTTTGAAAAAACTCCCTGCGTTTCCTATTTCTTTCGGGTTTGGTAATTTACTTGATCTAATTTTAATGACTGCATCACTGATGTCTTTGATTGTAGGATGGTTTATTCCATTCTTTTCTATCTCTTGTTGAATTGCACCATAACTGGAATTAATTCTACCTGACATGTTTAGCTCATAAGTCACAGATGTGATAATATATTGGTCTTTAAATTCACGTTTAAATACACTTTCTCGATATCCAAATTGACATTCTTCGTTTGAAAAGATTCTGATTTTACCAGACCCGATATGATAGGCTTGTAGTTCTATAAAAACATCTTTAATTTCAACGCCATAGGCTCCAATGTTTTGCATTGGGCTAGCTCCAACGCTACCCGGAATTAAGGATAGATTCTCAACACCAGCAAAACGCAAGTCGATACACTTTAATACGAAATCATGCCAAACTTCACCTGCGCCAACCTTTACTTGAACAAGATCATTGTCTTGATGAATAATCTCAAATCCTTTTATTTCATTTTTAAGTACCAAGCCGTCAAAATCTTGAGTAAATAAAATGTTGCTTCCTCCTCCTAAAACCAAGAGTTTAGAACTGTCTCTTTTTGCTAGAATTTGAGTCAGGTCATCTACAGAGGTGAACGTTGCGAATCGTGCTGAATTAACAGATATACCAAAGGTGTTGTGTTCTTTTAAGTTTATATTCGTTAAAATCATAAATCAAAAGTAATTGAATATGACTTCAGAAATGATGAGTGTTAAAATAAACTTCAACGTTCGATTGTTGTTAATTACATGAATGCCCTTAAATTTGTAGTTATGCAAATCAAAAAAGTCTCTTTAGAAACAATTAATGCGCTTAATAAAAACACATTAATTGACCATTTAGGTATTGTTGTGACTGAACTTGGTGACGATTATTTAATCGGTAGAATGCCTGTGGATCATCGGACAGTTCAACCTTTTGGTCTTTTGCATGGAGGTGCTTCAGTTGTTTTAATAGAAAGTTTAGGCTCAATAGGATCAGGCTTACTTGTAGATCATAATAAAGAATTTTCTGTTGGTTTAGAAGTAAACGCGAATCATGTAGGTGCTGTAAAAAGAGGTTTTGTTGTTGCGACAGCGCGTTTGTCTCATGGAGGTAGAAGTACACATGTTTGGGTTGTTGAGGTGTGTGATGAATCTACGAATAAATTGATTTGCACAGGAAGACTCACAGTTATGGTCGTTGATAAAAAACAATAATTTGGGAGATGTTCTTCACTATAGGGTCCCAAATCAAACGTCAATTTCGTCGTGTGGAAAATTCACAAAAGTGAATTCGATTTTAGATGCTACTGGTTTTTTTGTGTCAGACTTTGAGAAAAAGAATGTGTTTGTCTTTGAATCAAGTGAATCAACACCAACTTTTTGTTATTCAGAATTTCTTATTGAAGAGCAGTCAAAAGAGAATTATATAAAAACGGGCGAAGAATTTTTATCAGAAATTAGAAGTAATAACCTTGATAAAGCAATTCTTTCACGTGTTAAGTTGATTGACCGTAATGTTGATTTGTTTCAGTTTTACGAAGCCTTGTGTACGCGCTATGAAAGTGCGTTTGTTTATTTAATTTCAAGTGAAGTTTTCGGGACATGGATTGGAGCGACACCCGAGGTTTTGATTCGTCGCGAAAAGAACAATGCTAGAACAATGTCTCTTGCTGGAACATTGCCTGTAAACTCAAATGAAGTATGGTCTTCTAAAGAATTAAGTGAGCAGGCATTTGTCACAAAATTTATTCAGGAACAACTATCAAAACTAAATTTAGGGAACATAGAAGAGAGCGAGTTAAATACAGTTACAGCGGGACCTGTAAGGCACTTGAGAACCGATTTCGAATTTAATATCTCCAAAAATAATGTATTGAAACTGGCTTCTTTGTTACATCCTACACCTGCAGTTAGTGGTTTACCTAGAGCAGGTGCTGTTTCACTGATTAATAATTTAGAGAAGCATAATAGACAATTTTATTCAGGTTTAATAGGTATTCAGAATGCGAAAAATTCGGATATCTTTGTGAATCTTAGATGTGCACAGGTGTTTGATACTAAAATTGCGCTTTACCTTGGAGGTGGTTACACGAAAGATTCATTAGTTCATAAGGAATGGGCTGAAACAGAAGCGAAAGCAGCAACATTACTTGATGTTATTAAGGATATAGAAAATTAATATGATTTCAACAGAAAAATCAGGGGTAAGTACATTTATTCAAGCATGTTTGGATAATAAATTAACACACGTTGTCTGTTCTCCAGGTTCTAGAAATGCAGCAATCATAATTGCCTTAGATGAACATCCTGAAATTGAAACAATTGTTATTCATGACGAGCGTTCAGCAGGTTTTTATGCTCTTGGTATGGCTCAGCAGCTAAACGCTCCGGTTGGGGTTGTTTGTACTTCGGGTTCCGCAATGTTAAATTATTATCCTGCCGTTGCAGAGGCTTATTATCAATGTGTTCCTTTGGTCGTGATTTCAGCAGATAGACCCCATGAATGGGTAAACCATGGTGATGGTCAGACAATTGTTCAAAAAGGAGTGTATGAAAACCACATTAAGTTTGAGATGGAGGTGCCTGAAATGGTAAATTCATTAAGGGATATAAATTCATTAAAATCTAAAGTAAATACAGCCTTTGTTGCTTGTAACCGAGGGTGGAAAGGTCCAGTACATTTTAATGTGCCAATTTCAGAACCGCTTTATACTACCGTAGAAATCGATTTTATCGAATCAGAACCTCAGCCGATTGAGCTAAATGAAGAAGAGTTTGATTTAACCTCTTTTTCTAAGTTATGGAAGTCTTCTCAGCGAAAAATGATTATTTGTGGTCAAAGCCCAAAGAACACAGATTTACTCAAAATTCTTTCTGATCTAGCAAAAGACACCTCTGTTGCGGTTTTGGTTGAGAACACCTCAAATTTAGTAGATGGTAGATTTATTCAATGTATAGATCGTACGTTGAACGCGATTGAAGTCAATGAAATTGAAGCGTATAAGCCGGAGGTTTTGATTTCCATTGGTGGTGCAATTGTTTCGAAAAGAATAAAGCATTTTTTGAGGTCTTCAGATTTAAAATCGCATTGGAAAATTGGCTTCGAGTTCCCTGAAATGGATACATATAGGGCATTGAGTAAGTCTGTTAAGTGTCTTCCTAAGACCTTTTTATCAGCTGTTATTAATGCGTGTGGATTTGTAAACAATTCTACATTCGGTAATCGTTGGAAACAGAAAGATTACCTTGTTCAAAACGAATTACCTGAATTTTATTCAGGTGTAGCGTATTCAGACTTAGCGGTTTTTGATATTATTCTAGATTACCTTCCTGAAGATTCTTTGTTACATATGGGGAATAGCTCAGTTGTTCGTTATTGCCAACTGTTCGATCCGATAAAATCAATTTCTTATTTCGCTAACAGGGGAACGAGTGGGATTGATGGATCTTTGAGTACAGCTTGTGGTGCAGCAATTATTGCGAATAATAAATACAACGTAATGATTACTGGTGATGTATCATTTTTTTATGATAGCAATGCACTGTGGAGTAATTACTTGAATGAGAACTTGAGAATCATTTTGATTAACAACGGAGGTGGTGGCATTTTTAAGATTATTGATGGCCCTGCAGATACAAAACAGCTTGACAAATATTTTGTTACAAAGCAAGATGCTAAAGCCAAAAGTTTATGTGAAGCTTTTAATGTTGAGTATTTTAAGGCGAATAGTATCGAAGAGATTGAACGTCAAATGGCTCAGTTTTATGACGCGTCCGATTCAAAGTGCCCGAAACTAATGGAGATTTTTACTCCGTCAAACATGAATGATAAAATTTTGAAACAGTTTTTTCAATCAATGAAAGTCATTAAATAGTTCTTAATTTCACCCTAATAGTTAAACATAAGTATGGATTTTTCAATTTTATTTACTTGGGATGGACTCATGTATTTGATGATTTTATCATTGTTAGAGATTGTACTAGGGATCGATAATATTATTTTTATTTCGATTATTACAGATCGATTGCCAGAAAAGAATAAACGACTTGCGCGTAATATTGGACTGGCATTAGCGTTAATTGTACGATTGATTTTATTGAGCTTTGTGGCTTGGATAATGCAAATGACAACACCTTTGTTTACATTAATTGAAGTTGATTTTTCTGGACAAAGCTTAGTGTTGTTAATAGGTGGGTTGTTCTTAATTTATAAAAGTACAACTGAAATGCACAGCAGTGTAACAGGCAATGAAGAACACGCACAAAAAGGAAATGTAACGTTAAAGAGCGTAATTACGCAAATTGTATTGATTGATATTGTCTTTAGTTTTGATTCTATTATTTCAGCCATTGGTATGACAAATGGAATGGGTGATGGGAGTCAAGACCCAATGGTTATCATTTATATTGCTGTAATTTTTTCAATGATTGTGATGCTTGTTTTTTCGAGACACATTGCTGACTTTATCAATAACCGTCCAACAATAAAGATGATTGCTTTAGGTTTCTTGGTAACTATTGGTGTGTTTTTAGTAGCTGAAGCATTCGGGCATCATATACCAAAAGAATATATTTATTTCGCAATTGTTTATTCGCTAGCTGTAGAGTTTTTGAATATAAGAATGAGAAATAATAAAATTAAAGGTGAATAATGACACGAGAAGATGCTTTGTTGTACCTTCCTTATGAGGATAAAGATGAATTAGATGATCTTTATGAAGAGAAGTTGTTTGCGTTTAAACGAAAAGTACTTAACGCTGTTCCGTCCACAAAACTGTATCAATTTTACCTTAAGAAAATGGCTTTGGTACACGGAGCCTATGTTTTTTTTACTAAAAAAAATGATATAAGGTTAACGCTTCAGTATAAGGTTAGTGTCGATCAAGCGCACTTGAAACTTGCATGGCATGATTATAATCAGAATAAAACGGAACTAAAGTTGATGTTAGCAAATGCGGCTAATTTTTTTGATGTTGAGTTTTTACTCAGTCAGTTGCTCGAAAATAAAAGACAGTTTGCAATGCTTTTTCAATCCTTGAGTTTTCCACTATCTAATACTATTGTTGTTGGTAAAGAGCCAGATTTAATGGCGTTGGGTATTGAAATTGATGCGTTTATTCCTTCGGCTTATTCAGGTATAAGAGAAATTGAAAAATTAGATGCTATGAATATGCTGTTTCAAGAAGCGAATCGATTATCTTTGTGGCTTAAAACAGAAAATAATGTCAGGTAAGTTTGATAGTCTTAAAGTGCAATTAGAGTTAGAGGAGTGGCCAATGGTCTACTTGTTCAAATTCATTATGCCGAATGATTCAGTCGTAATTGCAAAAGTGACTGCTTTGTTTGATGATGGTGCAGACTTGAAGTATTCGAATTCTAAAACAGGAAAGTACGTTAGTTTAAGTGTTAAAGAAATGATGCTGAATGTAGGTTCAGTCATTGAAAAGTATCATAATGCCTCAGAGTTTAAAGGTGTAATCTCGTTATAAATATGTTCTTAGTTGGTACTTCTTGGTATGATGTTTTGATAGGTATTCTTTATGCTTCGACCACCTTACTAATTACTTCAATAGCCTACAGAAGGCTTTTGAGCTACTTTGGAAGGAGTGCTGTCAAGCACGAGGATTATTGTCAATTAGACAGCTTGGAAGTAAGTCCAGCCTCAGGAGAGTTGTCATTTTATTTTACATCTAAAGTTGAAAGATATTACCAATTATTGGTCTTAGACACTGAGATGAATGAGTTCATAGAGATAGTTGCTCAAGATTGCAAGATTGGAGGTAATATTATCAGGTTTGATTCGTCTAAGCTGCCAAATGGTGATTATTTTTATTGCCTGAAAACAGATAATCAAAAAGTAAGTAAGAAGATGACTATATTAAATTGATAACTGGAAAAGTGATATTAATTTTTTGTGGAAAAATAATCGAATTATATATATTATAGATTAAATTTGATACCTAAAAGCAAGGTGAAATATAAAAAACAGAATATTATGGCATTAGAAATCACAGATGCAAATTTTGAAGAATTAGTATTAAACTCAGAAAAACCAGTTATGGTTGATTTTTGGGCCGAATGGTGTGGGCCATGTAGAATGATTGGTCCAGTTGTTGAAGAGATGTCAGGAGAATATGAGGGTAAGGCAATTATCGGTAAGGTAAATGTAGATCACAATCCAGGTGTTTCAGCAAAGTTTGGTGTTAGAAACATTCCTACTGTCTTATTTATTAAGGATGGTGAGGTTACAGATAAGTCTGTTGGTGCTGTTCCAAAAGCTCAGTTAGCTGCTAAATTAGATGCAATCTTGTAACAAGATTAAAATTAAATAAAAAATGCTCTTCATTTTGAAGGGCATTTTTTTCCCCATTGTGTTATCTTCGTGAAAATGAGGTTATGGAATCATGGGTTAAAAGACTGAAATTCTACGGTGTTGGATTTGGGTTAGGGTTAGTTTTTGTTGCTTTTTTCTTTCAAAATCGTGGCTGTTCTTGGACGCCATCAAATCGTGTTAAGAATGCTGTTCTTGATCGATTAATAGTTGTTTCTGATGAAACAGAATCTGTAATGAAATCGAAAGGTTTGGATAAGGATGATATCGTTATGGTTTTGAATGATGGCAATGTTGATTTTGGTAAGAGCCTAAAGGAAGGGGATTCAAAAATTTATATCATGGAAAAAGACGGTGCAAGCTATGCTTTCACCTTGCCACATGAGAGCTTCGTTTCAGAAGTCTTTGTTACTGATCAATTCAGTAAGGCAGGTAATTCATTAACAGGTTTTGGAAATATAATTCATTATCCAAATGATGATAACATGGTTTATCCAGATTCAAGTGTATTAGTTACCTGTCAGCAAGAGTTATTAGGCTTGATTAATCCCAAGGATATTTTTACTTTAATTAAAATTTCAGGTAAGATAGATTTTACCAAAACGAATTTTGAAAAACGTCCAAAAGCAGAGCATTATGTTGTTTTTAATCAAGATGAAGATCAGATTGGTTGTAAAGTCATTTGGTATAAAAACAAATTAAATATTACTTCGTTTGAATCGGATAAGACAGCAGCTTGTGATTGATTGTTTATTAAACTAACCTTGTTAATAAAATGGACGTCTATATGCTGAAAGAACACATTGTTTTTATATTTTTGAGTTTATGAAGTTTACAGCTAAGCAAATTGCGACCATGTTGAACGGTAAGGTAGAAGGAGACCCTTCTGCTGAAGTGAATGCTTTAGCAAAAATTGAAGAGGGATTTCCTGGGGCCCTATCATTCTTATCTAACCCTAAGTATGAAGAGTTTATTTATGAAACAGAATCAACCGTATGTATTGTTAATGATACATTCGTACCTAGTAATTCTCTTGCTAAAACATTGACACTGATTAAAGTAAAAGATGCATACTCTTGTTTTGCAAAGTTATTAGAGATGTATGATTCAATGACGAAGGAAAAACCTAGAATTGAAAGCCCTTCATTTATTCATTTAACAGCAAAAGTAGGGAAGGATTTATTCTTAGGTGCGTTTTCTTATATTGCTCGTGAAGCTCTTATTGGAGATGATGTTGCTATTCATCCTAACGTAAATATTGGAGCTAATGTTCAGATAGGTGAAGGGACGATTATTTATCCTGGAGCTACGGTTTATCATGATTGTATCATTGGTAAAAACTGTATTATCCATGCTGGTTCTGTAATTGGTGCGGATGGTTTTGGATTTGCTACGGATGAAAAAGGGGAATTTCAAAAAATTCCTCAAATTGGTAATGTCATTATTGAGGATAATGTAGACGTTGGAGCTAATACGACAATTGATCGTGCTACTATGGGGAGTACAATTATTCGCCAAGGAGCTAAGATTGATAATTTAGTACAAATCGGTCACAATGTTGAGGTTGGAAAGAATTCAGCAATGGCAGCACAAGTTGGTGTTGCAGGGTCATGTAAAATTGGTAACAATGTTATGATTGGTGGCCAAGTAGGTCTTAATGGACATATAAAAGTTGGAGATAAAGTAATGATAGCTGCACAATCAGGTGTGGTAGGAAACGTCAAAGATAGTTCTGTGTTAATGGGTACACCAGCTTTCGATAGTAAAGAATATAAAAAATCCTACTTAGGATTTAGAAGATTGCCAAGAATTCTTGAACGCCTTCAGGCAATTGAAGATAAAATGAAAGCACTAACTAAAGATTAAAGCAATGGCAGAAATGCAAAGAACCGTTAAGAGCCCTGTTTTATTGTCAGGTATTGGGTTACATACGGGAGAAAAGGTTAACTTACAAATTATTCCTGCAGAAGAGAATTATGGGTATAAATTTCAACGCATAGACCTAGAAGGAGAGCCCATAATCAAGGCCGATTGTGATTTAGTAGTTGCGACTGATCGCGGTACAACACTAGAGAAAAATGGTACGAGAGTTTATACTACAGAGCATATACTTGCTGCTTTATATGGCTGCCAAGTAGATAATGCATTGATTAAAATTGACGGTCCCGAAGTGCCAATAATGGATGGGAGCTCTAAGTTGTTCGTTGATGCTATTGAAGAAGTTGGCTATGAAGATCAAAATGCAGAACGTATTTATCTTGAGCTTGATGAAAATATTGCTTGGGAAGACCTTGATAAGGGAATTGAATTTTTAGCTATTCCCGATAAAAATTATAGAATCACTGTTATGGTGGATTATAAATCACCTGTTCTTGGTACCCAGCATGCTTCAATGTATAAAATTGATGAGTTTAAGCATGAGATTGCTCCAAGTAGAACGTTCGTCTTTTTAAGAGAGTTAGAGTTTTTAGCAAAAAACAATTTAATTAAGGGTGGGAGCCTAGATAATGCTATCGTACTTATTGAAAGAGAAAATGTAGGCACAGAGGAGTTAGATCGCTTAGCGAAACTTCTAGGTAAAGAAGATGTGAAATTTAAAATAGAAGGAATTGGTGTTTTGAACAGCACAAAGCTTCAATTTGAAAATGAACCTGCAAGACATAAATTATTAGATATTGTAGGAGATTTAGCGTTAATTGGCCGGCCGGTTAAAGCTCATATCTTAGCGGCACGTCCTGGTCACTCCGGAAATGTTCGCTTTGCTAAAGTATTGAAGGAATATATGAAGTCTAAAGAGAAAGCTGGACCTCATTTTGATTTGACCAAAACGCCTCTTTATAACATTAACGATATAGAATCAATGTTGCCACACCGTTTCCCATTTCTAATGGTGGATAAGGTTATGGAGATTGGAGAAGATTCAATTATTGGTGTAAAAAATATAACAATGAATGAGCCGATATTTACAGGCCATTTCCCCGGTAATCCAGTTTTCCCTGGAGTACTTCAGGTTGAAGCAATGGCACAAGTGGGGGGTATATTTGCTTTGAGTAAGGTAGATGATCCACACCTGTATTCTACTTACTTCATGAAGATAGATAAAGTTAAGTTTAAGCAAAAGGTAATACCTGGAGATACTATTGTTTTCGAACTTAAATTAATTTCACCAATGAGAAGAGGTTTAGTTGATATGAAAGGCATCGGCTATGTTAATGGTAATCCAGTTGTAGAAGCGCAAATGCTTGCTCAGGTAATTAAGGATAAAACAGAATGATAAGTACTCTTGCAAATATTTCTAACGATGTTCAACTAGGACTGGGGGTTACTGTAGATTCTTTTTCTACGATTTACGAGAATGTTATTATTGGTGATGGAACTAAGATTCATCCTAATGTAACGATATATCCTGGCACTAGAATTGGTAAAAATTGTGAGGTTTTTCCTGGTGCAGTAATTGGTGTTCAGCCTCAAGATTTAAAGTTTGAAGGTGAAGATACTGTTGTTGAAATCGGAGATAATACTATCATACGTGAGTGTGTAACTATTCATAAAGGAACAAAGGATAAATGGAAGACAACAATTGGTAGTAATTGTCTATTGATGACTTATGTTCACGTTGCGCACGATTGTCAGATTGGAGATAATGTTATTTTAGCAAGCTATGTGGGTCTGTCTGGGCATGTTATCATTGATGATTATGCAATACTTGAGGGTAAGGTCGCTGCCCAGCAGTTTGTACATATTGGAGCACATTCATTTATTAGTGGGGCATCTTTAGTACGTAAAGATATACCTCCATATGTGAAAGCTGCGAGAGAGCCATTGACTTTTTCTGGAGTTAATTCCGTTGGATTAAGAAGAAGAGGATTGTCGGATGAGGATGTTCGGGAAATCGAAGATATATATAGGACATTATATGTTCAGAACAATAATATTTCAAAAGGAATTAAAGAGATTGAAGCTTCAATTTCTAGCTCTAAATTAAGAACTGAAATAATAGACTTCGTGTCTAATTCAGAACGAGGAGTCATTCGTGGAATGATTTAATCATATTTTATGTTTAAACGTGCAGACGTTATTACCGTCGATATTACTGGATATGCGTTCGGAGGAAAAGGTGTCGCTAAAGTAGCAACAGAAAGTGGTGATTACGTAATATTCGTAGACAACACATTTCCAGGTCAAAAAGTTAAGGCAAGAATTGCTAAAAAGCGTAAACGCTTTGCTGAAGCGAAATTACTTGAGGTCATTGAAAGGTCTCCCATTGAGAAAATCTCTGAGTTTCAGGAAATTTCTGGTGCTCCTTATATTCATGTCCCCATTGAAGAGCAAGAAAAAGTTAAGAAAAAATCTACACTTGAGATTTTCAAAAGAATTGGGAATATTGAAAATCTGGAAGGTTCTTTTGATGAGTTTATAAGTTCACCAGAACACCTTTTTTATCGTAATAAGATGGAGTATAGTTTTTCATCCATTGAACATGATTTGGAAACAGGAGAGGAATTAGATGATGCTTTTGCATTAGGCTTTAAGCGAAGAGGAACTTGGTGGAAAGTTGAGTCATTAAACAAGCCTAGTGGGATGTTTGATGTGCGATGGGAGACTATTATTAGAGAGTTGAGAGAGCTCCTTAAATCTTCAGGATTACCTGCATGGCATCCGCCACAAAAGACAGGTTTCTTTCGTTATATCGTGGTAAGAAAATCATTTCATCAAGATAAATTATTAATCAACCTTGTGACTTCCTCTGTTGGTATTGATGATTTTAATGTGGATGAGTTTACCGCATTTATCAAAGGGAAGCTAGGAAGTAGATTGGCAGGATTACAACATACGGTTAATGATAATATAGCTGATCGTGCAAAAATTGAAAATGGACAATGTTCCTTACTGCATGGTGAACCTGTTGTCATTGAGCGATTATTAGGATTGGATTTCGAGATTTCAATGGAGAGTTTTTTTCAGACTAATCCTAAAAGCGCAGAGCGCTTGTATAACAAGGCACTTGATTATGTTTTTGAGGAGGATTTAGCGTCAAAAGATGTCGTTATGGATTTGTTTTGTGGAACAGGCACCATCGGTCAGCTTTTAACTTCAAGAAATGCAGATGTTAAAATTGTAGGTGTAGATATTGTAGAGGAAGCAATTAAAGATGCACGAAGAAATGCGAGGAGAAATAATATTACAGGGATAGATTTTTATGCCGCAGATGTCGGAAAGTTCTTGAAGGAATATCCAAAATATGTTGGTAAGATAAAAACTGTCATTTTAGATCCTCCAAGAGCTGGGATTGCACCTAAGACATTACTTAAGGTTATCGCTATTGGGGCTAATAATATTATTTATATTTCTTGTAATCCTTCTACGCAAGCTAGAGATACCGATACTCTAATGAAAGAAGGCTATCTTCTGGATAAGATTTCATTCGTTGATCAGTTTCCACATACAGGTCATATTGAATCTATCGCAAAATATAAAAAGGCATAATGAAAGTTGAAGTAATTTGTATTGGAGATGAGTTATTGATTGGTCAGACTATTAATACAAACGCTACATGGATTGGTGCTGAATTCGTTAAGCAAGGAGTCAAAGTTGAATTTTGTACTGTAACTAAAGATATTAAATCAGATATTGTAAATGCAATTGATCTTGCTTTGACTAGGGTAGATGTAGTTGTTATTACAGGCGGGTTAGGCCCAACGAAAGATGACATCACAAAGCATACATTAACAGAGTATTTCAACACTGAATTAGAGATAGATCAAGAGGTCTTAGAGCGCGTAACAACGTTTTTCAAGAAGCGCGGGCGTAATATGCTTGATATTAATATTCAACAGGCAGCAATGCCGAGAGGGTGTAAAGTACTTTCGAATGATCGAGGTACGGCTTCTGGAATGTGGTTTGATGTCAATAATCAGGTGGTTATTAGTTTACCAGGTGTTCCATATGAGATGAAGCACATCCTAAAAGAACGAGGTTTCCCCTTGTTATTAGAGAAGTTTGGTTCTAAAGCTCTTTTTCAAAGAACATTACATTTTCAGGGTATTGGTGAGTCATATATTGCAGATCGAATATCCGATTTAGAAGAACAGATGTTGATCGATAATTTGAGTTTAGCTTATTTGCCTTCCGTAGGCTCGGTACGTTTAAGGTTGAGCGGTAAACTCAACTTAAGTCATAAAGAGTTGATGTCTAGATATATATTAGAGATGTATAGGCGTTTTCCAACATACATTTTCGGGGAAGAGGAGGATACTTTAAGTGAGGTTATAGGCCGTATTTTACTTAAAAAAAACCTAATTCTTGGGACAGTTGAAAGTTGCACAGGTGGAGCTGTTTCAAGTGAGGTTGTTCGTGTTCCTGGCTCTTCTAAATACTT
This sequence comes from Flavobacteriales bacterium UBA4466, assembly GCA_905182335.1. Lineage (GTDB taxonomy): Bacteria > Bacteroidota > Bacteroidia > Flavobacteriales_D > Crocinitomicaceae > UBA4466. The sequence continues at coordinate 150,797 of CAJJBE010000003.1, forward strand.
TCAAGGAAGTATTGTTAGTTATGGGAATGATTTAAAAATAAATCTTGTTGGTGTTGATAAAGTAGATCTTGAAAGAGATGGTGCTGTTAGTGAAGTTGTCGTAAAACAGATGGCGCTAAATGGTAGAAGACAACTAGGAGTCGATTATTGCATCTCAACTTCCGGAATTACTGGTCCTAGCGGAGGTTCTGAAGAAAAACCCGTTGGATTAGTTTGGATTGGAATTGCTGGCCCAGAGAGAGTTACTACAAAGAGTTTTCTTTTTGGCGATTTTAGAGAGCGAAATATTAGGATGACAGTTTTATCAGCCTTAAATTTACTGCGTTGCGAATTGCTAGCGATAAATACTGAGAAAAAGTAAATATTACTTGGAAGTTAGTTGATTTTGTGGTTACTTTACAACCGCTTTTTAATATAAGGATTAAATAAATAGAGATGTCAAGAGTTTGTCAAATCACAGGAAAATCGGTAATGGTTGGGAACAATGTTTCTCACTCACAACGTAAAACTAAACGTAAGTTCTACCCGAACTTAATAACGAAAAAATTCTTCATTCCAGAGGAAGATGAATTTATTACGTTAAAGATATCGACTTCTGCGTTGAGAACAATCAATAAGAAAGGTATTGGTGTATGTGTTAAAGAAGCACGCGCTAAGGGATTTATAAAGTAAAACGTTTTCTACCCATTGTGAAATGGTAGTTGAATAAATAAAAGAAAATGGCTAAAAAGGGAAATAGAGTTCAAGTTATTTTGGAGTGTACAGAGCATAAGAAATCTGGAGTAGCAGGTACATCTCGTTATATTACAACGAAGAATAGAAAGAACACTCCAGACAGAATGGAGATCAAAAAGTTTAATGCTATATTGAAGCGTTACACGCTTCATAAAGAAATTAAATAATACTAAGACATGGCAAAGAAAGTAGTAGCATCCTTACAAAAAGGTGGTGGAAAAGAGCATACGAAAGTGATCAAAATGATTAAGTCTGAAAAGACGGGGTCTTATTCTTTAAAAGAGGAAATCGTTCACAATGATAAAGTAAAAGAATGGTTCACTAAGAACTAATTCTTTATATATCTTATTTAAGTTTAAGCTTCTACTTCTTTTAGTAGAAGCTTTTGTTGTTATTAGTTATGGCGTTATTTAATTTCTTTTCGAAAGAGAAAAAACAAACATTAGACAAAGGACTTGAGAAAACAAAAACAAGCTTCTTTAATAAACTTGCACGCACTATTGTCGGTAAGTCAAAAGTTGATTCAGAGGTCCTTGATGATTTAGAAGAGGCTTTAATTAAGTCAGATGTTGGCGTGGATACAACTTTGAAAATCATTGATAAAATTGAAGCGCGCGTAGCTCGTGATAAAGTAGTCGGTGTTGAAGAGCTTAATTCAGTACTTAAAGAAGAGATTGTCAATTTATTGGAGGAAAATAATTCAGTAGATAATTTTGATTTTTCTATCCCTAAACATTCAGATGGACCACATATTATCATGGTGGTTGGTGTGAATGGTGTTGGTAAAACAACTACAATTGGAAAATTAGCATATCAGTATAAGCAGGCAGGGCACAAAGTTATGCTTGGTGCTTCAGATACATTTAGAGCAGCAGCTGTTGATCAGTTGATTATTTGGGCAGAGCGTGCAGGTGTTCCAATTGTACATCAAGGAATGGGAGCTGACCCAGCTTCTGTTGCGTACGATGCATTACAATCTGCAAAAGCTCAAAAAGCTGATGTAGTTATTATTGATACTGCAGGCCGACTTCATAATAAGGTTAACTTAATGAATGAACTTGGTAAGATAAAGCGGGTTATGGATAAAGTAATACCTTCTGCTCCGCATGAAGTTATGTTGGTTTTAGATGGTTCAACAGGTCAAAATGCTTATGAGCAAGCAAAGCAATTTTCAGCAACAACTGATATTACTGCATTAGCGATTACTAAGTTAGATGGTACTGCTAAAGGAGGTGTTGTAATTGGTATTTCTGATCAAATGAAAATTCCAGTTAAATACATTGGTGTAGGAGAGGGGGTGGATGATTTACAACCTTTTAATAGGGTTGAATTTGTTAATTCATTGTTCTCTTAATTTAACTAGGTTACAATTTTAAAAGGGAGGATGGAAACATTCTCCCTTTTTTTATTCTATTATCTAGATCTTATTCCTTTCCTTTTCTCTATTTTTGATAAGACTACAGTTTCAAACGATAAATATTAATCACGCATGAGTAAACTGAAAATTAACGGTCACGGACACTTACTTCCTGAACCTAATGAAATCCCTAGATTCATGAGGGAAAAGAAGTTATTTTCAATTGATGATGACAAAAAATTCATGTGTCAAGGTGATTGGTCACGTCCAATTACTGATTCAAGTTTCTTTTTTAATGAGAAATTAGTTTGGATGGATAAGCATAATATCGATCATGCTGTAATGCTTAATCTTTCTCAATTGTATTGTAATGGTTGGGCAAGAAAAGATGCCTATGATGCAATTCGCTGGCAAAATGATTTTAATGCAAGTGTTCAACAAAGAAGATCTGATAAATTTACGTGTGGTTTTGTAGTTCAACCACTTTACATAGAAGATGCATTAAATGAGATTGAACGCTGTGTTACTCAATTAAACATGAAATTACTTTGCCTTCCTTCTCATTTTGTAAATGAAGATGATGAGTGGCTTTCTGTAGCAGACGATAGTGTATTGCCAATATTTGAATTAGCAAACAAATATAAATTAGCTGTAGAGATTCATCCGTATGATGGTCAGAAAATGATTAAGTTGAAAGATGTTTATTGGAGATTTCATTTAGTTTGGATGATGGCTCAAACTGCCGATACATTGCATTTGTATTCACTCAAAGGATTTGCAGATAAATTTCCTGATGTAAGAACATGTTTTGCACATGGATGTATGCTCGGTCAAGCAAATTATGGACGCCGCCTTCAAGGGTATGATGGGAGACCAGACTTATTCGAAGATGTTAGCGACCCTAGATCTTCTTTGGGACATAAGAATTTATTCTTTGACACACTGGTGCATGATTCACACACGCTCCAGTTATTAAAAACGCGAGTAGGATCTGATCAAATCGTAGCTGGACTAGACGATCCTTATCCATTAGGAGAAATGGAAGGAGTGGCTAACTCGTATCCAGGTCGTGTTATTGACTTCGCAGTAGAGGTAGATATCTTAAAACAATCCGAAGCTGATAAGATTTGGTACGATAATGTACTTCGTTGGCTTGGAAAGTCTAAACTATAATTCAACGCATTTATTAACTTTGCGAACAAATTAAAATTGAATGGCTCAAAAACCGTCTATACCAAAAGGTACGAGAGATTTTTTATCTGCAGATGTTGCAAAACGAACATATATCTTTGACACGATTAAAAAGTCGTTTCAAACTTTCGGGTTCGCTCCGATTGAGACGCCCTCCTTTGAACTTTCGAGTACATTACTCGGTAAGTATGGTGAAGAAGGAGATCGCTTGATTTTCAAGATCCTTAATTCAGGAGATAAAGTAAAAAAAGCTGATTTGCAGGCGTTAGAAGAAGGAAACCTTCCTAGATTTTCTAATTCTATATCTGAAAAAGCACTTAGATATGATCTAACAGTGCCTTTCGCACGATTTGTGGTACAGCACCAAAATGAAATTAACTTTCCATTTAAACGGTATCAAATTCAGCCAGTTTGGAGAGCAGACAGACCACAACATGGAAGGTACCAAGAGTTTTATCAGTGTGATGCTGATCTTGTTGGTAGTGATTCACTGCTGTATGAAGTTGATTTCGTAATGTTATTCGATGAGGTTTTAACAAATTTGAATATTCCTGATTTTACAATTAAATTAAATAACAGAAAAATATTATCTGGAATTGCAGAAGTGAGCGGTGAATCCGATAAATTGATTCAGATTACGGTGGCAATTGATAAATTAGACAAAGTTGGAATTGATGGTGTGATTAAAGAATTAACCGAGAAAGGTGTTTCTGAGGCTGCACTTGAAAAAATAAAACCTTTGTTTACAATTGATGGTGATACAAAGGAACGTCTTGCACAAATGAAAGACTACCTTATCTCAAGTGAAATTGGAAGGAAGGGGATTGAAGAATTAGAGTTTGTGTTAGAGCGAGTGGAAATATTAGGATTAAAAAGAGCTAAGATAGAGTTTGACGTGACATTGGCTCGTGGATTGAACTACTATACGGGCGCAATATTCGAAGTTAAGGTAAATGGAGTGAAAATGGGGAGTATTTGTGGTGGAGGCCGTTATGATGACCTTACAGGTGTTTTTGGTTTGAAAGATGTTTCTGGTGTTGGTGTTTCTTTTGGTGCAGATCGTATTTATGATGTTTTAAATGAATTGAAATTATTTCCACAAGAAGTCGATAATAAGTTGGAATTATTGTTCATTAACTTCGGTGAAGTAGAAGAGTTACATTGCTTAAGTCTTGTTAAGCAGGCGCGTGAAGCAGGTATATCATGCGAACTGTACCCTTCCTCAGTGAAAATGAAAAAACAAATGAAGTATGCCAATGACATTGGTGTGAAAAATATTGCACTGGTCGGTCAAGACGAAATAGATGAGTCCTGTATTCAATTGAAAAACATGCAGTCAGGAGCCCAAGATAAGATGACTATGGCAGAAGTAATTAATGTATTAAAGAAGTAATGGGGAACTTTATTATAAAAAATGAGTGGGTTACGTTAACTCAATTGGATGAGATATTAATGTCAAATGTCAAAGTAACACTAAGCGAACCTGTAAAAAAAGATATTGCAAAATGTCGTGAATATCTCGATAAAAAAGTAACGCGCCATGATAAACTGATTTACGGGGTTAATACTGGTTTTGGGTCATTGTGTAATACAGCAATCCCCACTGAAGATCTAGGGATATTACAACGTAATCTTGTTATTTCACATGCTTGTGGAGCAGGGGAAGAGGTTCCCTTTGATCTAGTAAAGCGAATGCTACTTTTAAAAGTGTTTGGACTTTCTCATGGTTCTTCTGGTGCTCAGGTAGAAACTATTGAACGCTTGTTGTATATGTTCAATAACAATATTATCCCTGTTGTGTATCAACAAGGGAGTTTGGGCGCATCAGGTGATTTAGCGCCATTAGCACATATGTCATTGCCTTTAATTTCTGAAGGTGAAGTATATTATAAAGGAGAGAAAAGAGACAGTGTTGATGTTTTTAGTGAACTTAGTTTGAAACCAATTACTCTTCGTTCTAAAGAAGGATTAGCATTGTTGAATGGTACTCAGTTTATGAGTTCGTATGCTTCGTATGCTGTTTCTAATGGTTTTAAGCTATGGAATCAGTTTAATCTAGTTGGTGCGCTTTCATTAGAAGCTTACGATGGTCGATTAAATCCGTTTCAAGCAAATGTGAACGAAATTAGAAAGCAAAAAGGTCAAATTGAAGTCGCTGAAAATTTTAGATCCATATTGGCTGGAAGTGAAATGATTCTTAGAGAAAAAGAACATGTTCAAGATCCATATTCGTTCAGGTGTATCCCTCAGGTACATGGAGCATCCAAAGATGCTATTGATTATGCTGCACAAATTGTAGAACGTGAAATAAACGCAGTTACTGATAATCCAACGGTCTTTCCAGATGAGGATGATGTAGTTTCAGCTGGTAATTTTCATGGACAGCCTCTTGCAATTACGATGGACTTTCTTGCAATCGCAATTGCTGAGTTGGGAAGTATATCGGAGCGAAGAGTTTATAAATTGATTTCAGGTACACGTGGTTTACCTGCGTTTTTAGTTGCTGAGCCAGGATTAAATTCTGGATTCATGATTCCTCAATACACAGGGGCTTCTATCGTGAGCCAGAACAAACAGTATTGCACTCCTGCTTCAGTTGATTCAATTGATTCAAGTAATGGCCAAGAAGACCATGTAAGTATGGGGGCCAATGCAGCAACTAAATTGTATAAGATTGTTGAAAATTGTTATTCAATTCAGGGAATTGAATTAATGAATGCAGCTCAAGCAATGGATTTTAGAATAGAGAAAAGTTCGCTGAAAATCGAAAAATTAAGAGCTGATTACAGAAAAGAAGTCGCTTTTGTTAAAGATGATGTGTATTTACACCCTTTACTGAAGAAGAGTACACACTTTGTAAAGTATATTTTATAAGTACTTCACATTATAATTAATAAAAAAATCTATTATGAACGAATTGGAATTAAACGAAGAAGAATTTAGAGGGTCAAGACCAGGGCTTTTAACGGTGCTTTGTGTTTTGAGTTTTATCTCAACCGGGTTAGGTATTATTTCAGCACTCTTTAATTTTGTCGCAGGACCACAATCTGATGAGAAGTTGTTAGATGCTAAAGTTGCATTAACAAAATCGACTTCTGAATTGAAAGATCTCGGAATGGATTTATTTGTTGAAATAATGGAGAAAATTCAGAGAATGACTGAGCAGGTAAATGAGAATTTCTACTTAGCTTCAATTGTTAACCTAATAGCAGTGGCTATTGGGTTATTTGGTGCTATAAAGATGTGGCAAGGGGTGAAAATTGGATTTCACTTATATATTGGATATTGTTTATTGACAATTGCAGGGCTATACATTTATGTATCTCCAGAGAACATTCCAACAGTTGTTGTTGTTTTGAATTTAATTGTTTCGGCGATATTTATCTTCTTATATTCACGTAACTTGAAATGGATGCGATAGTATTCGCTCTTAATTTTACCTTAAATAAGGTATTTAGAGCCTTTTTTTTCATTTTAGATATTATTTCTATTTTTAATAGTATGTTCAGGTTTAACATTTGTTTGAACTTGATGTACTTAAATATTTGAATACAAATTCAAAGACAGTACCTTTGCGCCAAATTCTTTTTTAATGATTTCAGTAAATAACCTTTCGTTACAATTTGGTAAACGCGTTCTTTTTGATGATGTTAACGTAAAATTCGTTAATGGTAATTGCTACGGTGTAATTGGCGCCAATGGTGCCGGTAAATCAACTTTTCTTAAAATATTAACGGGTGATCAAGACCCCACAACTGGTTCTGTTGTTTTGGAGCCCGGGAAAAGAATGGCAGTACTCAAACAAGATCACTTTGAATTTGACGAAAAAGAGGTGTTGAATACAGTTATAATGGGACATACAAGATTGTATGAAATAATGACTGAAAAAGAAACTCTATACGCTAAGCCTGATTTTTCTGATGATGACGGGATGCGCACAGCAGAATTGGAAGGTGAATTTGCTGATTTAGAAGGGTGGAATGCTGAAACAGATGCCGCTGCATTATTATCCAACTTAGGAATAGACGAGTCTAAGCACTACAAGAAAATGGAAGACCTTTCAAACGATTTGAAAGTTCGTGTTTTGTTAGCTCAAGCTTTGTTTGGAAATCCGGATGTATTAGTACTTGATGAGCCTACCAATGATTTGGATCTTCAAACGATTTCTTGGTTAGAGGATTTTCTATTGGATTTTAAAAACATGGTGATTGTTGTGTCGCATGACCGACACTTTTTAGATACAGTTTGTACAAATGTTTGTGATATTGACTTTAGTAAAATAAATATTTTTACAGGAAATTATACATTCTGGTACCAGTCTTCACAGTTAGCCGCTAGACAGCGTTCTGATAAGAACAAAAAAGCAGAAGAGAAGAGGAAAGATTTGATGGATTTTATTACTAGATTCTCTGCAAATGCAGCAAAATCTAAACAAGCTACAAGTCGTAGGAAAATGCTTTCAAATCTTGATATTGAAGAAATTCAACCATCAAGTAGAAAATATCCTGGAATTACGTTCAGCCAAGATCGTGAAGCAGGAAATCAAATATTAAATATTGATGGATTAGATAAATCTATTGATGGTCTGAAATTGTTCGGGGACATCACTTTTATTGTAAATAAAGGAGATAAAATAGCGTTCGTTTCTAAAAGCTCTGTAGCATTGACTGCCTTTTTTGAAATCCTGATGGGAAATGAAAAAGCAGATAAAGGTGAGTTTATTTATGGTACTACCATTACAACTTCATATTTACCAAATGAAAACCACACATACTTTGAAGATAAGGTTCCTTTAGTTGATTGGTTGAGGCAATATGGGAGGTCTGAAGAGGAGAAAGAAGAGGTTTACTTGCGTACGTTCTTAGGTCGTATGTTGTTTACAGGAGAAGAAGCTATAAAAACAGCGAATGTTCTTTCTGGGGGTGAAAAAGTGAGGTGTATGCTTTCTAAAATGATGTTCGCTAAGGCTAACTTATTGGTAATGGATGAGCCAACAAATCACTTAGATTTAGAGTCAATTACTGCATTGAATAACGGTATGCAAGAGTTTAAAGGAACTATGTTATTTACATCTCATGATCATGAGCTAGTAAATACGGTTGCTACAAGAATCATCGAAATTACTCCTAATGGATTAATTGACAAAATGATGCCTTATGATGCCTATCTTGTAGATGAAAAAATAATTGCAACAAGAGAAGAATTGTACGTGTAATTGAAAAAAGAAAATCTTAAATATTATTCTTATCCATTAAGGCACAGATTAATTAGCTGTGTAAGGGATATAGATGTAAAAGGTTTTCGTAAACTATCTTTACTTCTTCCCCAATGGCTTTTACCGAATTCTAAAACTATTAACGAATCGATTATTAAAACCATTCATGGCATTCATCTGATCATAAACCCTTCGGTAGATAATGGGGTAGAATTAAGTTTGTTTGAAACGGGTACCTATGAAAAGGGAACTCTCTGTTTTATAGAAAAGAGCTTAAGTTCAAATGGTATTTTTATTGATGTTGGAGCAAATATTGGGCTAATGTCAGTATTTACAGCTTCAAAGTTTCCAACTGCTAAAGTAATTAGCTTTGAGGCGCATCCAAATACGTTTCAATTACTTCAGCGCAACATCAGATTAAATAAACTAGATAATATCCAAGTGATACATAATGCACTTGGGAATTTAACTGGTTCTGTTCAGATCTTCGATAATTGGCATGTGAATAGAGGTGGGGCTTCCACAGTTGTTAAAGGGGAGGAGTCAAATAGTTTTAATGTTGAACAGGTCCGAATGGATGATGCTCTCAATAATGTTTCACCTGAAATGATTAAAATTGATGTGGAAGGGGCAGAACTCGATGTTATTAAAGGTGCAGAGCAACTTATAAAAGATAATCTACCAATCCTTATTATAGAGGTTTCTGACTTAAGAGAAACAACGAAAAGTGAATCAGAGGCCATTGTAGATTACATTAAGTCATTGGGGAATTATAAAATATTTAAGCTTAAAGGTGGGAAAGAGCGAAAATCTGCGCTTATTGAAGTTTTAGATCATCAAGGATTACCCAAACACGACAACATTATTTGTATCGCAGAGAAGGTTTTGTAACTTTACGTAAAATAGACATTGATGACTCAATTTACCTTCAATGTTGAGAATCCTTCTCAACAATTTATCCAAATTTCAGTACAGTTTAACACACCAAACGCAGAGACTTTTGTTCAGCTTCCTACTTGGAGGCCTGGACGTTATGAATTAGCTGATTTTGCGAAGTTCGTACGAAACTTTACAGTTATTGATCTTAATGGAAAAAAACTTGATTTTATTAAAGTAACGAAAGATCGATGGAAAGTAGATTCAGCATCAGCCGATGAGATTATTGTTAATTACAGTTTTTATGCAGATACAATTAATGCTGGGTCATCATTCTTAGATGAGACACAATTGTATGTCAATCCTGTAAATTGTTGCGTGTTTACAGATGAAACTTATGAGGAAAAAGTCAATGTAAAGTTAAATATACCTCCTCACTGGGATGTTGCAACTTCAATGTTGAGTAATGATAGTGGTTGGGAATGTGATAATATGGATGAATTATTAGATTCTCCGTTTATTGCTTCTAGCCAACTACAATGCAATACGTATATTTCAAACGATACCAAGTTTTTTGTTTGGTTTAATGGCGAGGTAAAACCAGACTGGGGTCGATTGATTCCAGATTTCAAGTCTTTTACAGATGCACAAATTAAGAAGTTTACTGAGTTTCCAGTAAAAGAGTATCATTTCTTAAATCAAATATTACCTTATAAGGCATACCATGGTGTTGAACACTGTAAATCAACAGTGATATCACTTGGTCCTTCATACGAAGTTTTCGGGAGTTTATATAAAGAATTGTTAGGAGTAAGCTCACATGAGTTATATCACACGTGGAATGTAAAAGCAATTCGTCCAATAGAGATGTTTCCATACGACTTCATCAAAGAGAATTATTCAAGATTGGGATATATATATGAGGGTGTCACAACCTATCAGGGCGATTTATTCTTGATGAAAAGTGGTGTGTTTAATGAACAAGAATACTTTAATGAGTTACAAGCGCAGTTTCAAAAACACTTCGACAATCACGGTAGATTTAATTATTCGGTATCCGAATCGTCATTTGATACGTGGTTAGATGGGTATGTTCCTGGAGTGCCAAATCGTAAAGTGTCTATTTATACTGAAGGGTGTCTATTGGCATTTGTAACAGATGTAAATATCAGACGTGCAACATTGAACAAATCTGGAATAGACGAATTAATGAAGCGCTTATATTTCAACTATGCTTTACAAGGAGAAGGCGTTTCAGAAGAAGATTATAAAACTGTGATTGAAGATATTACAGGAGAGTCTCAAACGGATTTTTTTGATAACTTCATTAATGGTTGTATGCCTTATGAGTCTATCATTACTAAATCATTAGAGTATTTAGGTTTAGAATTGGATCATCAACCTTCAACAAGCTATGCGGAAGGAAGGTTAGGGTTTAAAGTGATTAAGTATACCGATGGGTTTGTAGTGAACACAATGTATCCAGGCAGCCCAGCGGAAACAGGCGGGCTTTTTAAAGGAGATAAGATTATTGCTGTTAATGGATTCGCATGCAATGGTGAATTGGATAAGTGGCTAAGTTATTTTGATGATACTACAAAAACAGTAACTGTTCTAAGGAATGGGGTTTACAAAGAGATTTCCTTTCCAGAAGTGATGCGTAACTTCTATATGAAATACACCATTAGTAAGCTGAAAGACCCTGATAAAAATCAGTTTACTGCATTCGAAGCTTGGAAGAGTAATAGATAAGTTAAAACGTCGTTTCAATTGGAATGGCTTTTTTTGAAACTAGAATTTATAACTCAACCCAAAACTTGGTAGAATTGGGAATTGGTATATTGTTTCGTTTGTAGCCCTATTTACATAGAAGATATTCTTTCTATCGTAAATGTTCGTAATACTACCTACAATTTCAAATTCTGATTCGTTTTTAAATAAGAACTTCTTCTTTATTGTTACATCTAGCCTATGATAAGTTGGTAATCTAGAAGAGTTGAAATCTCCAAGTAGAATCTCTGGGCTATCACCATTTGTTGTTGTTGGATCAGTTGTGATTCCACCTGTGAACGGTTCGTTTTCATAGAATCCAGCAGTAGGTGTAAAGGGTAATCCAGAACCAAAGTTCCAACGAATACTGACCTCTAATGTTTTCTTCTTTCCAAATAGATATGTACCTACAAGGTTTATATTGTGCCTTCTATCAAAAACGGGGAAGTAAGTAGTGTCTCCGTCCCAACGTGTAGAGTATCCATATGAATATACACCCCATAGGTACATTCGGTTACCTGTATACTTTAATAATAAGTCAGCTCCAAAAGATTCACCATTCTCTAATATGAAATCTTTTTTGAATACATCTGGCTCTAGGACATGCTCTGCATCATCGGAATACTTTTTATTTTGATTGATATTACTCAATTGAGAGAAATATTTGTAGTATCCTTCAATATTCACAGAAAGTTTATTTGTTAAGTCGTACTCCAATCCACCAATAGCATGCCATGCATATTGCAAACCGTTTTTAGGTTCTTTTTCATTTTGAAAAACTGTTACAAACGTTTCTTGAACATTTGTAGGTGCGGACAAAATACCGTTGAACAGATTAACGACATCTTTGTCTGATGAGGCAGAGGTGAAGTTTTGAGAGAATCTACCCCCAGAGACTTTAAATCTCAATTTTTCAGTAGCATTAAACTTAACTCTCAAACGAGGCTCAGGGGATACCGTTCCTAGTGAAGCATATAATTGAGTTCTGAAGCTAGGTTGAATAACAAAACGTGTAGAAACAAATCTATAACTGAAGTAAACGCCAATTTCTGTAGAGAAGTTCTCTGCCTCAATTTTTTGTTTGGCAGAATTGTATGTTTCAAATACAGTATTGAATCCTGATAAGTTAATTCCGTAGTTTAATTGTGATTCATTTTTCAAGAATAAAGAAAAGTCAAATCCTAAATCAAACCCTCCAATAGAACTGTATCTTGATGTTGAATCCGAAGAGCCAATAATCGGCTCATTAAATCTTGTTTGAAAATTAGATCCATTTATATGTCCTTTCACGAAAATTGGTGAACTAGATGGAACAAGTACAAAGTTTAATCCACCACCACTCTGATTCCATTTGATATCTGCTTGCGTATAATTTACACGATCTTTATTATGGAATCCAAAAACACTAAATTTTGAGCTTCCATTTCCTTTAAATGTCAACTTACCATATAGATCAGTAAAGTTGAATGGCATTCCTTTATTTAAAGTGTCATTTTCATTAATACGTGGGTAAAGCCTAGGAGAGCTATAGTCAATTAAACTTTGTTTCGCTGAGATTACATAGGATCCAATAGCATTTTTACCTTTTACTGTACCTAATGGGCCTTCTAATACAGCTTTAGCTATAAATGGAGAAGCCGACACCTTTCCTCCAAATTTTTTTTTATTACCATCTCTATATGTGATATCCATAATCGAAGAGATTCTTCCACCATACTCAGCATCGAAGCCTCCAGTAAAAATACTTGCATTTTGAACTAGTTCTGTTTCAAAAATTGAGAAGAATCCAATCGAGTGGAAAGGATTGTAAATTGTCATGCCATCCAATAAAATCTTATTTTGAATAGGTGTACCACCACGAACATAAATCTGTCCACCTTGATCTCCTGTTGTTATGACACCTGGAGTAACACCGAATGCGCTAACTATGTCATTTTCACCACCTACAGAAGGGATTCGCTCTAGTCCCTTCTGGTCTAAACGAATTTCAGAAATTAATACTTGCGTTGTTTTACGCTTAGAATCAGCACTTACAGACATTTCTTGAATATCAATTATTCCTTTTTGCTTCTCTAATTCAAAACTAACGACTACAATTTTTCTTGAAACAGTTAGATTAACAGATTTTGTTTGAGATATATACCTGTAAGCCTCAACCTTAAGAAGGTAACTTCCTTTATATAACTTACTAATTTGATAAAAACCATTAACATCAGTCACAGCTCCACCTGCAGTTGTACTATCCGTATTAAGTAATTTCACTTTTTCGAATGGCATTGGTTCGCCATCCGATTGGTTTGTGAGAAACCCTCTAATCGTAAAGTCTTGTGAGCTCAAGCTTTGTGAGTAAGATGATTGGCTCATGGTGATAAGAGCAAGTAGGGGTAATAACAGTCTCATAAATAGTCTAACTTGAGTATAACAAGCATCGAAGATACAACAAACACATTGAAAAATGTTCATTCAAGTGTGAAGAAGTGTAAATGTTGAATTTTATTTATTTTTCGGCCCTTTTATTTTTCAAATTTCTTTGCTTTCACCCAATATTTATCCATTAATTCAATATTAGCATCTTCAATTTTCAAATTATCTATATTAAGTAATTCTTCCATTTTAGTGAACCTTCCGATAAATTTCTTATTTGTTTTAGCTAAGGCATTTTCTGGATTAACACCTATGAAACGCGCATAATTAATTAAAGAAAATAAAACATCTCCAAATTCATCTTCAACACGCTCTATTGGAGCATCAGAATTTACTTCGTGAGCAAGTTCGGCCAGCTCTTCATTTACCTTCCCCCAAACATCATCTTTATGTTCCCATTCAAAACCAATGCCTTTAACTTTTTCTTGAATCCGTTGTGCTTTAACTAATGCGGGAAGTGAGTTAGGGACTCCGGATAAAACTGATTTCTTTCCTTCTTTCAGTTTTAGCTTCTCCCAATTTGCTTTCACTTCTTCTTCAGTGTCAGCTTTTACGTCACTGTAAATGTGTGGGTGTCGGTAGACGAGCTTGTCACATATTCCATTTAAGACGCTTGTTACATCAAATTTATTTTGCTCATCTCCAATTTTACAATAAAAAACCAGATGTAAAAAAAGATCTCCAATTTCTCCTTTCAGTTCTTTTGTGTCATTATCAATAATTGCATCTGCAAGTTCATATGTTTCCTCAATCGTTAAATGACGCAAAGATTCAAATGTTTGTTTTTTATCCCATGGACATTTTTCACGTAAATCATCCATGATATCTAATAAGCGTTTAAATGCTTTTAGGCGTTGTTCCATTCTTTTGTTTTTTCTCAAAAATAATATTTATACAGTCTTAAGTCTGTTTTATTATTTTTGTCTTTGTGAGAAAATTTATTTTAATTTTAATATTATTATTGTCTCAGTCATTATTCGCTCAAAAAGTAGGGGATATTTGGATTGAGGGTCGCGTAAAAGTCGGTTTTTTAGCCGCGCATAGAACTATTATGGGACACCTCGCAAATGAGCATGCGTTTGCTGGGGAATTAAGCTATGCAATTCAACCTAAAGGAAGAAGGTCTTGGCAAAGTGCTTACCGTTATCCTGTTTATGGAGTTGCTGCATTTTTTGGGAGTGTTGGCAATAGCGATCTGCTAGGTAATTATTTCGGAATTTTTGGTTTTATTAATTTAAATCTTGTAAAACGAAAACATTATACACTTTCTAGTAAAATGGGTTGTGGATTGGCTTATTCAAATAAGTATTACGATTCAGAAGAGAATATATTAAATGTTGGCGTGAGTACACCGGTTAACGCCCTTGTAACAATAGCATTGGAGAATCGTTTTGTTTTTGGTCGTCATTCTATAAATGCTTCCTTGGATGCAACTCATTTTTCGAATGGCGCATTTAAATTACCCAATTCAGGATTGAATTTACCTTTTATTAGCGTGGGATATGGATACAAGGTGAAAGAGTCTGCAGATACGTCCTTCAACCACTCTGACTTCCAAAAGAAATGGGAGTTTGGTGCTATAGGATTTGTTTCAATAAAAGAAGTATATCCAACTGGAGGTAGGCGTTACCCTGTATTTGGATTGAACCTGGTTAGTAGAAAGTATTTTGGTCCGAGATCAGGAGTTGAATTGACGTTAGATATAATTTCCAAGCAAGCAATCTTTGGCTATAAACCTAAAATTCCTAAAACGCAATTAGGTATTATTCAAATGGGTATTTTTGTTGGGTATTTATTGCCAATGAATCATTTTCATTTAATTACAGGAATGGGCGTTTACCTTCGTGATAAATATCAGCCAGAAGATGCTTTATATCATAGAGTTGGTATGAGATATGTGTTTGATAATGGTATTAATTTAAATTTAGTTTTAAAATCACATTGGGCAAGAGCAGATTACGTAGAATATGGTATAGGATATACATTTAAAAGATGAGATTAATTATATTTTTTATTGGAACTTTAATGTTATTTGGTTGTAAAAAATCAGAGGACAGAAACTGCTTTAAATCAACGGGAGCTATGTCTGTTAAAGAAATTGAACTAGGAGAGTTTAGCCGATTATATATGGGTCCACATCTAAAGTATGTTTTGATTCAGTCAGATGAAAATAAGTTGAGAATTGTAGGCGGAAAAAATGTAATTAATTTTGTTGAGCCAATAATAGAGGGAGATATATTAAATATTAATAATATTAATAAATGTAATTTCTTACGCTCATATGGTAAGGTAATTACAGTGTATATTTATTTTAAGAGTTTATACAATATTACATTTGAAGGTACCGAAGAGGTGACTTGTGATAATGTATTAAATTTAGAAGATGTTTTTTTGACTATTAGGGATGGAGCAGGGGAGTTTAATTTATCCATAAATGCGAATTCTTTGCAAACGATTGTTACTCACGGTTGGGGAAATTTCAACTTGGATGGTAATGTGAATTATCTAAGACTTGAAGTGAAAAGCAATGGATTTTGCAATACGAATGGATTAGCTGTTAATGATTCTATTTTAGTTATATCTAAAACTGTTGAAACTGTTAAGATTAATACAGACGATTGTTTTTTACGGGCAGAAACAGGTAGTGCTGGTGATATTTGGTACATTGGCACACCAACATCAATCGTTTACCATAACAACGGATCAGGGTCACTTTTAGATAAAAATTAGTAAATTTGTGAAAACGGTTGTATGATTGTAATATTTCTCTCTATTGGTTTGTTAGCATTATCTTTCGCAGGGATTGCAATTAAGATTTGGGCGAAAAAAGGTGGAGAGTTCGCTGGAACTTGTGCCAGCAATAATCCAATGCTTCAAGAGAAAGGAGCTAATTGTGGCCTATGTGGAGCAAAACCACAAGAACAATGTCTTAACGATGAAAAAGAAGCTTAAATACTTCTTTTCAATTGCATTAATATTTTGAAAGCATCATCGATGTCGTTTGAATTTACTATTCCCGTAAATTCATTCGCTGTCGAAACTACTTGTTCAATATTTAGACCTTCCCAAGCAAGATGCTTCATGATGTAATAATATACACCGTATGTTTCAGTATTTGTTTCAGGTAGCTTAACTGTAATTGAAGATAAGTCAGTTGTATGTGCCTTGATTCTTTCTGTAGAAAATATACGCTTCATTTCTCTCGTATACTTAGCATTCATGATATATGTAGTTTCTGTAATTCCTTTGCAAAGGGTAAAGAAACTGTCTTTGTCATTTCTAATATATTGAATCAATTTACTTTGGCAATCGCATAGTGATTCTGAATTCTCATATGTGAAATCAACAAGATCACTTTTTACCAGAAAGTCACTAATACCACCAATAACCTTTTTAATTTTAACATCTAAACGGTGATAAACACCAGGAGTCATACGCTTGATCGCCATAACGATTGCGCCTTCTTTTATTTCTTTACCTGTTCTTTTTTCAACTTCCGGTTTAATCTTTCGAGCGAGTGCTGAAATATTGATTAAATTTTCTGTCATAGCCTCTCTAACGAAAGGACTGCGGTTAATAATTTCTTCTGTAACTTTACTTATAGAGCTCATAATCTTATTATTATGAATGCAATCTAATTAAATTATTTGATTTTAAATAAATATTTAACATTTATGAAATAATTTAACAATTCATAAAATAATTAGTGATTTAGCTAAATTAAAAGCCTCATTAAGTTGTTCCTCTCTTGTTAGTTTAGTATTATCAATAATAATAGCATCGCCTGTTTTTATTAAAGGACTTTCTTTACGCGTGCTATCAATTAAATCTCTTTCTTCCAGGTTAAACTTAACGTCATATTTGGAGATGTCAATTCCTTTGGATATTAGTTCTTTGTGTCTTCGTTCTACCCTTACATCAGTAGAAGCAGTGATGAATAATTTTAGCTCCGCGTTAGGAAATACCACAGAGCCAATATCTCTACCATCCATAACTAGCCCGCCATGAATGCCAATTTTACGTTGTTCCAATACAAGTTTTTCTCTTACCTCTTTAATTACTGCTACTTTTGAAACTACTTCAGCAACTCGGGGAGTTCGAATTTCGGTTTCAGTATTTACTCCATTAAGAATAATTTCAGGTGAATTTGTAGTTGAGTTTAACTCAAAGTATAGTTCAATGTCTTTTAAGGATTCAATTAGAGCCGGTTCATCAATAATTCCATTTTTTATGTAATTGTTATTCAATGTGTAAAGTGAAACAGCTCTATACATTGCGCCGGAATCAATAAATATATATCCTAATTTTTTCGCAAGATCTTTGGCTAGTGTACTTTTTCCGCAAGAGGAAAAGCCATCAATTGCAATTGTAATTTTTTTACTTTTCATTCTATACAAAGATAACTAATAAAATGTGGATCAAAAAAAAGGGTGCCCTTAGGGCACCCTTTCAAATATATTTTCAACTTACTAGAAGTGGAAAGTCATTCTTAATGATCCAGAAGGACCGAACCCACCAGTAGTACTATCTGTATCAACTCCAAAACCAGAACCATTAGATGTTTCTACTGTTTGTGATCCAACAGTAACTCCATCAGTTGATTCCATTGTTACAGAGCTAGTTCCGCCTGTTGAGAAACCTAATCCCCATCCAAACTCACCACCTACAGCCACTCTTGGCATAACGAAGTATTCAGCTCCAATAAAAGCTCTAGCTCCAATAAAGAAAGATGTTCCTGATTTAGACTCAGTAACACGTGCAGAGTTTCCCCATGCATCTTGACCTAAAGCCCAATCAGTAGTGTTGGTCGCATCAACACCTGCAACAGTAACAGCGTTTCCATATTCGTAGCTTTCACTTGATGAAGCCATACCTATTCCAGCCTCAGCACCGTAGTATCCTTGAAGACGTCCAAAACCTCTTCTTTTCTCCATACCAACCCCTATAGTTACATTCATGCTACTAAATTTAGCATTATCCTCAACCATTGCTGGTAAATTAGGGTAAACTAAACCATCATTTGCATTAGGTGTTGCATCACCAATCATACTAGAAGCTGAGCTAGACCCAAACCCAAGTCTTAAAGATCCACGGTAAGCAGTATTAGCATCAACAAAGTACTTTCCAGTAATTACTTGACTTGTCAAGGCATTCCATGATGGAGCAACGTTTCCTCCTCCAAGAAGGTTACCAGCATAGTTTAAGAAAGGTGTAGCATCAATTCCTACAGCCCAATCACCAGCTTCTGGCAAATAGTTTTTCTCTTCTTGAGAAAATGAAGCAGAAGCACATAGTACAACTGCAACAGATAAAATTAACTTTTTCATAATTAAAAAATATTTAATTTGTTTGCACAATTATACTCATCTTTTCTTTTAAGGTTACAAAAAAAAGATAAACAAAGAGATGTTAATAAAGTGGTTGAGTAGTGTTTTTTTAGTTACCCCCTTTATTTACGACACTTAGAGATGTCGGTGGAAAGAGTTAGGAGGTTGTTAAATCCAGATCGAGAGTAAATCATAAAACCATAATCAAGGCTAAACTTATCGAATTTCAGCCCTAATCCGCATGAAAACCCAGAGATTCCAGGCCTACTTTCCAATGCCAATTCCTTACGCCTTTGATAGTCGAACCCAAATCTTAAATCAATATTTTTTGTTGCAAGTACTTCTAATTGGTATGAAAAGTGCCTTCCTATTATCTCTAAAAGACCTGTTATTGGAACGGGAATGATATCACCTGTAAGTTGGTCTAATGTTGGTTCAAGATTAGGGTTGTTGTAGCTGAGGTCCCATTTATTTAAATGATGCCCTAATAATGTAAATCTAAAAGGGGCGTGTTTTACTTTATAAGAAACAGCCGCTTGTATTTCTGTCGATAGTGGGTTTCTATTGCCTTTTACATAGGTCTTAAATTGATAGCCAATGTTTTTTGCTAATATAGTCACTAATACTCCTTTGTCTTCATTATGGTAAGTTCCTGCGAAATCAACTGATACTCCAATAGAATTATAAATTTCTAGTTGTGAGTACAGTAAGTTAACTGATGCTCCAATAGAAATGCGAGGATTTAACTCTCTACCGATTGATGTTCCTGCAATCATTTCAAAAGGGTAGAAAGAACCATCAGCTGTTCCATTTATATTTGTTCTATCAAACTTACCATAAGCAACATATTTAATATAACTTGTTAATGTTCCTACATTCTTTATGTCGTATCCATATCCTACAGCACCATAATTAATACTTCCAGAAAGCAAAGCTGTGTTGAAAGTGACTTGCTTATCCATTTTAACATTGACTAAAGATGGATTGCTAATCCCCATGTTGACATCTTTGTCTCTAACTGAGATAAAATCTCCACCTAAACCTGCGGAGCGTGCGTTGTAGGTCAGATCTAACATTGGAAAAGAACTTGTTCCACCAGTCTGTCCAAATAAAAAGAGTGAACAGGTAAAGAATAAAACGAGAAGAATTGTTTTCATGTAAATCATTAACGCAAAGTAAAACGAAAAATTCTATATCAAACTCTTTTTCCTAACTCAATTACTTCAAGATCATGAATTTTATCACTAGTGATTGAGAATCGAAGAAGTGTTTTTACTTGATGAAATCCTTTGAAACCACATGCTCCAGGATTCATCCATAGCATCTTGTAGTTGGGGTCCAATTTAACTAAAAGAATATGTGAATGCCCACAAATAAATAAATCTGGTGCTTCTTTATCTAATGCTTCTTTAGCATTTTTATAGTATTTATTAGGCTTGCCAGCAATATGAGTAATGAGTACATTAACATCCTCACACTTGAATCTACAAAACTCTTTGTATTCGGTTCTGATTTCAGCACCATCAATATTTCCGTAGACTCCTCTAACTGGCTTGAATGCTTTTAACTCATCCATTACATCAATTGTGCCGATGTCTCCAGCGTGCCATATTTCATCTACTTCTTTAAAGTGTTCATATATTTTAGGATCAATAAACCCATGCGTATCAGACATTAATCCGATTCTTTTCATCGGCTAAAGCACTTTTTTAGTTTTTCAAAAACAATGATGTTTGAAACGATCAGAGTGAAAGAATATAGAATATCTTCCATGGGAATCGAGAATATGCGCTGACTGATTTTTTGATCTTCGTTATACCATACAACAGGTTGTTCAGTAAACCCACCCGTAAGGGCTCCGTTGACGATTAAAAATGGAATAGTACTAATCAAAAAAGCCAGTAGAGCAAATCGGTAGCTTGAATTAAAGCGCAACCATGTCAGAACAATAGATGATGAAATAACTACTGATACCGTATAATATCCGTAATCATCGCGTAGTATAAGAAAAAGTGCGTAGAGAGGAATGAAAAAGAAGAATACTTTGTTAAATCTATCCATATCCCAACCATTAAAAAAGTACTTACAAACTTCATAGATAAAAGTACATGCAAACGGAATAAGAATAAAGAACAGAACCTCTTCTAGTGGAAGATTATAAATATAAATCCCACTTATGTAGTCTGGAGTGAAACCCCAAAAACCATTTTCTGTAAAAATCGAATCCCAAATAAGGAATGGCACTGCAATAACAAAGCTTGCCGTAATTGAACTTACCCATGAGTTTCTATATTTCACCTTTTGATCAAAACTTAAAAGGAAAGGACCTAAAAATGTGCCAAGGTCAAGAAGTAAATACATCCATTTCATTGTTTCCAATATTTTTTAGGGATACATAAAAGACCAAAACATTTTCCGTCTTCTTTTTCTATTTTTTCGTGGTGAGCACGGTGAGCTTTTTTTACTGCTCTGAAGTAAGTATTGTCAACGTTGTCTAGCCAATTGAATCTACGATGAATTAATACTTCATGAATCAGAAAATATGAAATACCATAAAGTGCAATACCAAAGCCAATTCCTATTGAAAGTGCATTTGCGAATATAAACCCTAGCATAATACATTGCCAAGAAGGGATGGCGAAAATTAAAAAGAACAAATCGTTTCGTTGAAAAAAAGTTGCAGTGGGTCTATGATGGTCTTTATGAATGATCCATAGAAATCCATGCATAATAAATTTGTGTGCAAACCAAGCGGTAAATTCCATAGAAATAAATGCAGTAAATAATCCTGTTAAAAAAATCATCCCATCAATTTAATTAAAGAAAAGAAACCAACCCAAATTAAAAATAAATAAACACCAATTTTATTAATGGAAAGTTTTAACGCAATATAAATGTATGCAAACACAAAACTAAATCCAAACCAATCAACGAAATTAGAGAAAGGAATTATGTTCCCTTCCCATGACCAAAAATTAAATTTTATTGCAACAGGCTCTATGATATAATCCATTCCAGTACATAGAAGAGCAGCAATAAAAGCTGTTATGAGTTTGTTAGAGGTGAGGTTAAATGCCTTAACCACTGATACACTTGAAATTACAATGGCAATCCAATTAACACCAATAATTATGGGTATTCCGAATAATTTGTATCCAAGGGAATTACCGTAAGTATACGTTCCGAATAAGTAGTTTGTTTTTACTCCGATGTATTCAATAATAAAGCCTAAAATAAAAATGGAAAGATATGCTATGGCTGATTTTGATTTGTTTTTTTCGGAAATAAAAATGGCTGAACCACAAATAGCTAGTATTATATATGATAATGATACGCCACTTGGATAAAAAAGGAAAATCAAGATTCCAACAATATGAATTAGAAGGAGTATTGTTAAACTAATTTTGAAGAGAGTGATTTTTTTCATTAGTTCAGGGTTTTATTTATTTCTAGTGAAACCTTATCTATGAGTTTTAAAAACCACGATGTATAATTGTCAGTATTATATTTAATATCTAGTGTTAGTTGTTCTAAGCTAACATATTTAAAATCTGATACTTCTTGAGGGTTAGGATTAGGGGGTGTGTCTGTAACTCCAAAGAAAACATGGTCAACCTCATGCTCAAATAATCCATTCATCATTTCAGACTTATATTTAAACTTGAATTTAAATTCAAGATCTGATTTCATCCCCATTTCTTCTTCTAATCTTCTTGAGGCTGCATAAATACTTTCTTCATTGAGTCTAGGGTGACTGCAAGCCGTATTGCTCCATAAGCCACCAGAATGGTATTTGCTATTTGCTATTTGCTGAATTAGCAGTTCGTTTTTGGAGTTAAAAATGAATACAGAGATTGCTCTATGAAGCTTTGCTGTTTCATGGGCAAGTAGTTTTTCCATCGTCCCGAGGACTTCATCGTTTTCGTTAACAAGGATAACTTCTTCCATATTGAATTAAATGAGGTTAAGTATTTTTTTTAAATATGCTTTTTGGAGAATTATAAACTTTATAAATCCAGGAACTCGAATACGTTCCTTCAGAAGTTCTGTAGCAGATTTCTTCTTGATTTTAAGAAGTAATTTTTGATAATAAGAGTAGCTTATATAAACCCCAAATCTGGCCGACTTCGGCAGTAATCTAATTCCTATTAAGGCGTCATCAAATTCTTTTTGAATATCATTTTCAATGGCTTTTTTATTCTCATCATTAAAATCAATTCCTTCAATATTTGGGAAGTAAACACGCCCTAATTGATTGATGTCATTTTGGATGTCTCTTAAGAAATTTATTTTTTGAAAAGCAGAACCTAAAACCATTGCATGGGGTTTTAATTTTTCATATTCCGATTGACTTCCTTGGACGAATATTTTTAGACACATTAACCCAACAACCTCTGCTGAACCTAGGATGTATTCTTTATATTTCTCCGGGGTGTATTCAACGGGATTTAAATCCATTTCCATAGAATGAAGAAATTGATCTATAAGCTCATTATCTATGTTGAATTTATTTACAGAGTTCTGAAATGAATTTAGAATAGGGTTCAAAGAAATGCCTTGTTCAATTGCTTGGTAAGTACTCTTTTTGAAATCAGCAAATAATTCTTCTTTATTATAATCGTGAAATGAATCTACAATCTCATCTGCTAGTCGAACAAAGCCATATATATTATGAACATCAGTGCGCAATTCTTTTCCAAGACAATTTACTCCTGCATAAAAGGATGTGCTGTATCGTTTAGTAACTAATTTAGAGGCTACTTTAGAATATTCATCATACAGATTCTTCATAATTCAGTAATTAATTGTTTTGCAGCAATTTTACCAGAAATTAAAGCCGGTGGAATGCCAGGACCAGGCACTGTCAGTTGCCCGCAAAAATAAACATTTTGAAGCTTCGATTTTATCTTAGGCTTTAAGTTTGCTGTTTGTCCAAGAGTATTTGCTAAGCCATAAGCATTGCCTTTGTATGAGTTGTAAGCAGATTTGAAATCATTAATACAGAATGATTTTTTGTAAATAAGATATTCCAGAATAGGTTCTTTACAATGCAATTCCATACGATCCATGATGATTTTAAAATACTTTTCACGCATTTCAGGAGTATCATCTAATTCAGTTGCTAGAGGAATCAATACCATTAAGTTTTCAAAGCCTTTAGGTGCTACTGAAGAATCTGTCTTCGTTGTTGCACTAACGTAGAAAAGAGGTTTTGTAGGCCACTTTGGATCATCATAAATTTCCTTCCCATGATCTGTAAGACTTTCGTCAAAGAATAGATTATGATGATTTAATTGTGCTATTTGCTTGTTTAGTCCAATATAGAATATCAAAGAGCTTGGAGCCATTTTACGTTTGTCCCAATATTTATGGTCGTAGCGTCTATATTTTTTTGGAAGTAAATTTTGCTCAACATGATTGTAATCTGCACCAGCAATAATTTTATCAAATTTTTCAATCTTTCCATTGACTTTTAATCCAGATGCAAGGTTGTTTTCAACAGTAATTTCTTCAACAGCAATATTATAATGAAATTCAGCTCCATGTACCTTTGCTATTTTTTCAAGAGCTGCTGCAATAGCATTCATTCCTCCTTCAGGATACCATGTCCCTAATTCTAGGTCTGCATAATTCATTAGGGTATACATTGCAGGAATTTTATCCGGTCGTTCACCTAGAAATAATGCAGGAAAATTTAATATGTTACGTGCTTTATCAGACGAAAATCGTTTTGCAATATCTTTTTCAACGGATTTAAAAATATCCAATTTCAAAGCATCATTTAAAATACTCAGCTTAAGTAACTCATTCAGTTTAATTCCTGGATTCTCAATGAATGAGTCCATAGCGATGTCATACTTAATTTTAGCATCATCTAAGAATTTCTGAAGTTTTTCGCCTCCCTTATCTTCATAAGTGTCGAAAAGTTCAATCAATTCAGCTTTTTTAGATGGGATGCGCGTAGAGGTTTTATCTTCCCAAAAAACTTGATATGCAGGATCTAAGCGTGTTAAGCTAAAATAGTCCTCACGCTTTTCACCTAAATCATTAAACATGCGGTCAATTACATCAGGCATCCAATACCATGATGGTCCCATGTCAAAAGTAAATCCATCTTCTTGAAAAGATTGAGATCTTCCTCCGGGCATTGTGTTTTTATCAAACACAACAACTAGATGTCCTTGTTTAGCTAAATAACATGCAGAGTATAGGCTAGCTAAACCGGCTCCAATAATTCCAATTCGTTTCATAGTGCAAATATAGCTACATTTCGTTTAACTAAATAACGAAAAGATTAAACTTTTTAATTTTCTGAATTTCTAATTCATTGATGTATATTTATAGTAATAATTAAGACATGGAGCCTAATAATATTAAAGATTGGATAAAGAGAAAGAAGGATCAGCGTGAGCGTATGAATCCAGAAACGCTTTTTGATGGAATCTTAAAAGGTGACTTGAGCTCCCTCAGTTCAGGTATTACTCTTATTGAAAGTCAGGATAAGGATCAGCGATATGCAGCAGATGGCTTAATTCAAAAGTGTTTACCTTATTCAGGCAAGTCTATTAGAGTAGGTATTACGGGGGTGCCTGGAGTAGGTAAAAGTACTTTTATTGAAGCTTTTGGTATGCTTTTAATAAGAGGCGGATTTAAGGTTGCAGTATTAGCGATTGATCCTTCAAGTTCTGTTTCAGGAGGAAGTATTTTAGGAGATAAAACGCGTATGAATGAATTGTCTGCGCAGGATTCGGTTTTTATTCGGCCTTCTCCGGCAAGATATACTCTTGGGGGAGTTGCTAGGAAAACACGTGAAAGTATTTTGTTGTGTGAAGCCGCAGGGTATGATTTTATACTTGTTGAAACTGTGGGGGTTGGTCAATCTGAAACTGTAGTTAAGTCAATGGTAGATTTTTTCTTATTATTAATGCTTTCAGGAGCTGGAGATGAGCTTCAAGGCATAAAGAAAGGGATAATGGAAATGGCAGATGCTCTCGTAATAACAAAGGCGGATGGAGACAATAAGCTTCGTGCTAAGTTGGCTGCGCGAGAATACAAGAATGCACTTCATTTATTTCCTTCGAATAAAAACAACTGGATACCAAAAGTCTTTACTTGTAGTGCATTGGAAAAAAAAAACATTACAAATGTTTTAGATGTGATTGAAGATTTTCGTTCACACGTAATGTCTAGTGGATTCTTCGAGACCAACAGAAAGAGTCAGGACAATAAATGGTTATCAGAGACATTGAAAGAATTGATTATTAATGATTTCTTCTTAGATGGACAGATGATAATACATTTAAAAGAAATTGAACAAAAAGTAATTAACGGAGAGAAGACTTCTTTTCAAGCGGCAGATGAGCTTTATAAAATTTACACAAATGCAAGAAGAGTTTAAGATTGAAGGAGAATATATTGAATTAATGCAATTGTTAAAAGCAATTGGTTTAGCTCAAACAGGTGGTAACGCAAAGATGATTGTTGATTCAGAAATCGTGTTTAGAAACGGTGAAATTGAAACACGTAGGCGTGCAAAGATTCGCTCAGGTGAACAAATTAAAATCAAAGATCATATTATCGATTTAAAATAATCCTTGAAGTTCTTTTTTTAGAATATCAACGGCAATTTCTGTTGGTAAAACACCAACTTCGGCTACAATCTCAAATATTTTAGAAGAAAGGTCCATTCCTAAAGAGGTGGTTTCCATTTGTTGACCAGCAAGGTGAATGATTCGTGTAGTCTCATCCTTTGCTTTCTTAACTAAATCCCAAGATTCTTTTGATATGAATATTTGTTGAGCCATGTTGTGCTCGTATTCGTTCCTAATTGATTCAAGTAAAGTTACTTGCATTGCAGCAGCAGGTAGTCCAGGATTATTATGTCTCATTACTAGACTGTTAGGATGTATTCGTTCCATCAATAAAACTGTGCGTTGATACGCATCAACACGATTAGGTAGAAAGAATGTTTGTCTTTCCTTTTTTAACTCCAATTGAATAGAACGAATATCACGTTCCCCAGATTTGCGCATGAAAAAAATTGCGGTGATTAACACTGCTCCAGCTGGAATGATTATCAGACCTAATTGAAAAATAATATCCATATTATTATAATTAAAGTTGTACTAGTATAATTCTCTTACGCACGAAAGTAACAAAATGATATTGAAAATTATTGTTTATGTGTTGTGGTAAGTTCAATACTTGTTATATTTGCCTACCTAGTTTTAACTTGAAGTTTAGCACCTTGCATTTCTACTTTTCTTATTTTATTTGGATTAACAAATATACTTTGAATAGGACCTCCTTTGTAGCATTTTTCTTTGTAGCTGAAGGTTAGTGTTTCGATATCAGAATATCTTACTGTCATCGTATCGATTTTAATCGGAATTCGATAAATATAAAGGGGTTTATTACCGACACTAATCAATTTATCAAAATTAGTCCATCGTGTATCCCGAATTTTATTTTTAAATTCTTGATTCGTCAATGTGTCGTAATCAAATTTTAAAGTTCGATGTAAGAGCAAACGATCGTTATAAAAACCCTTGAACTCCCAGCGAGACCTTGCGTATAAGCTATCACAATCTTTGCAAATAGATTCACATTCTTTGAAAGGGTATGTTTCACCTTTCATAGTTATAGCACCTTTAGTTCCAGGTTTAATGATATGATTTCCAAATTCAGTTTTTATAATAAGCTTCGTTTGAGAGCACCCCACAAATAGTGATGTATATAAACTGACTGTAGTAATAATTAAGATTTTTTTTAACATCGGGCGCTATGGGTTTATGCTTTAAATCTTCTAAAGATAGAAATAGTATTATTCTTTTAATTCACTTATGAGTGTTAATTGATAACTCGAAGCCTTGAGTTGTAAGATTTATTTATGTTTAGCTTTAACCTATGACAAACACACTAATCGTTACAGTTTTAATTGCGTACTTCCTGGTTCTAATTACGATTTCTTATTTGACGGCTCGTAAAGCAACGAATGATTCGTTTTTTCTAGGTGAACGTAAGTCACCTTGGTACATCGTTTCATTTGGTATGATTGGCGCATCACTGAGTGGTGTTACGTTTATTTCTGTACCTGGATGGGTCGGAAATGAAAGTAATCAGTTTAGTTATATGCAAGCAGTGCTAGGGTATCTGGTAGGGTATTTTATCGTAGCCTATGTGTTATTGCCAATTTATTATCGGCTAAATCTTACATCTATATATGAGTATTTGAAGCAGCGTTTTGGATTTTGGTCTTATAAAACAGGAGCTTTTTTCTTTTTGGGGTCACGAATTATTGGTGCTTCTGTACGATTATTGTTAGTTGCAAATGTTCTTCAGTCTATTCTGTTTGATGGATGGGGCATTCCATTTGAAGTAACAGTGATTATTTCAGTGTTGCTTATTTGGATTTATACCAGTCGTGGTGGAATTAAAACGATTGTTTGGACTGATACCCTTCAGACTGCATTTATGTTATTGAGTGTATTATTGACTGTTTGGTTTATTAGTGATGCGCTTGATTTATCGAGTATGAAAGGACTTGTAGCGACTGTTTCAGAAAGTGGGTATTCTAAAATATTCTTCTTTGATGACTTTATGAGTAGTAACCATTTCTTAAAGCACTTTCTAGGAGGAATGTTTATTACAATTGGTATGACAGGGCTTGATCAAGATATGATGCAAAAGAATTTGAGTTGTAAAAACATCAAAGATGCACAGAAGAACATGATTAGTATGGCTGTAGTATTGGTCGTTGTTAATTTAATCTTCTTAGCTCTTGGCGCTTTGCTTTATATCTATGCAGATGTAAACGGAATAGAATTTGACAAACCTGATTTATTATTCTCAGCAGTCGCTTTAAGTGATGGTGCCGGTCAAGCAATAGGAATATTGTTTTTACTTGGGCTAATAGCTGCTGCGTATTCCAGTGCAGATTCAGCATTAACATCGCTAACAACATCCTTCTCTGTAGATTTTTTAAACATCAAAGATAAGCAACAGGTTACTGATCGTATTGAAAAATCAGACTCAATTGACAGACGAAGCTCATCGAAAAATAATACTGAGAAAACACGTAAGATGGTTCATGTTGTCATGTCTGTGGTGATTATACTGGTTGTGATTTTATTGAAATACACAACTTCTGATTCGGCAATTGGTCTGTTAATGAAATTTGCAGGATTTACGTATGGTCCCTTAATTGGAATCTTCTTTTTCGGAATATTGAGTAAACGATCTATCAATGATTTTTTTGTTCCATTTATATGTCTTTTTGCCATTGGAATGACATTTGTTCTGTGGTACTATTCTTGTGGTGCTCCAGGAGCAGAGGTTGGAGAGCCGGGTATTTTTGGGATGTATAAATTTGGATTTGAATTAATCATCTTAAATGCTTTCATTACCTTTATTGCCATGCTTGCTTTGTCGAGCAGAAAAAAACAAATTACCTAAGATGAAAATTCAACTTCACGATAACGACAAACACTTAGTTTTTGCACCATTAACCCTAACAAGACCTGTTGGCACCCTTCGTATGGGGATTCTTACGAACGATGAGCGTTGGCAAAAACTCTTGCCAGATGCATTAATTTCTTTTGAGACGGAAGATTATTTACAAGAGAAGTTTCAGTTCGACAGCAATACGATATGTGTAAATGCATGCTTGATTCCAAATGAAGAGTTAGCAGTGGCTGTCGCGAGTTTATCTGGGAATGAAAAGTTGACGTATAATGGGATATGGATTGCTCGTGTTGGAACAGGTGATGTTGCTGTTGATTATGTAGGAGAAGAAGCTACCTATATTTCAGAGCGATGGCATTTATTTCAAAAGAATGGAGAGGTTTTAAAGCAAGATTTCAACTTAATTACAGCTTCTCGTCAAACGGTTCAATTGTCTTCTACGAATACTATTATTGGTGATCCAAATCTAATATTCTTAGAACAAGGGGCCCGTGTAGAGGCGTCAATATTAAACACCCAAGGAGGACCAATTTATATTGGGAATAATGCTGAGGTTATGGAGGGGAGTATCGTTCGTGGGCCTTTTGCGATGTGCGAAAATTCAGGATTAAAATTAGGTGCTAAAGTCTATGGCCCAACAACTTTAGGTCCACATTGTAAAGTTGGAGGTGAAGTGAATAACGTGATTTTTCAAGGATATTCAAACAAAGGGCATGATGGATTCTTAGGTAGCTCAGTGATTGGTGAATGGTGTAATTTGGGAGCAGACACGAATACATCGAACCTAAAGAATAACTATGGAAAAGTAAAAGCATATTCTTATAAAACGGATGACATTGACCAGACAGATGTTCAATTTATGGGGCTTTTTATGGGGGACCATTCTAAATGTGGAATTAACACAATGTTCAACACTGCATCAGTTGTAGGGGTTTCATGTAATGTGTTTGGCGCGGAATTTCCACCAAAAAACATCCCATCGTTTACATGGGGAATGGGTAATGATCATTATGACTTAGCTAAGGCAATCGAAAGTGCCAATAATATGATGATACGTCGTGACAAAGTATTAAGTGAAGCCGAAATTTCCATATTCAAATATCTTTCTGACAAAAAGTAAGACAAAATAGCAGTCTATTTCCCTTGGCACAACGTTTGAAATGGTCTACATCTATTAGAATTAATAAAATTTAGTGCGTCAGAAGCGACTTTTCTGACAGTTTGGCGCACGCTATATATATATGAGTGAATTTTTTGATAAAACATTTATGCAATTGTCATCTAATGTTGATGCCGATGCTGAGTTTATACCATTGATTACAGCTGAAGAGGAAGAGAACATGAATAATGCCTCTTACCCTGATGAGCTTCCAATTTTGCCATTGAGAAATAATGTATTGTTTCCAGGTGTAGTTATTCCAATTACTGTAGGGCGAGATAAATCAATAAAACTGATTCAAGAAGCAAATAAAGGATCAAAGATTATTGGTGTTGTTTCTCAAAAAAACCAAGAAAAAGAAGCTCCTGAGTTTGTGGATCTCCATTTAGTTGGAACGGTTGCACAAATTGTTCGTTTGTTGAAAATGCCTGACGGAAGTTCTACTGTGATAATTCAAGGTAAGCGCCGATTTGAATTGGTTCAGCCTGTACAAACAGAACCTTATATGACAGCTAAAGTAAAGTTGTTAGAGGAGGCAAAGTTTGATGCAAAGAATAAAGAAATGGACATTATGTTCAAGTCAATTAAAGAATTGGCTTTAAAAATCATCCAAGAGAGTCCAAACATTCCTTCTGAAGCTTCCTTTGCTATCGGGAATATTGATAGTCCTACGTTTTTAGTGAATTTTATTTCATCTAATATGAATGCAGATGTTGCTAAGAAGCAAGAAATGCTTGGTGAAATGAACATGAAAAAACGCGTATTGATGGTTCTTGAGCATTTGACCCTGGAGGTACAAATGTTGGAGATGAAAAATGAAATTCATTCTAAAGTCCGTAAGGATATGGATCGCCAGCAACGTGAGTATTACTTGCATCAACAAATGCGAACGATTCAAGATGAATTGGGTGATAATCCGCAAGAGCTTGATGTAAATGATATGAGTGAGCGTGCATCTAAAAAGAAGTGGGATGAGCGCATAGAGAAATTGTTTCACAAAGAGTTGGATAAGCTTGGTAGAATGAATCCTCAAGGAGCTGAATATACCGTTCAGATGAACTATTTAGATCTAATGTTAACTCTTCCTTGGAATGAATATTCTAAAGATGTTTTAGATCTAAATCGTGCTGCTAAGATTTTGGAAAGAGATCATTACGGATTAGAAAAAGTGAAAGAAAGAATACTTGAATATCTCGCAGTACTTAAGTTGAAAGGAAATATGAAGTCACCTATTTTATGCTTCTACGGACCTCCAGGTGTTGGTAAAACTTCATTAGGAAAGTCTATTGCTGAGGCATTAGGGAGAAAGTATATTCGTATGTCTCTTGGTGGGTTGCACGATGAATCTGAAATTCGTGGTCATCGTAAAACGTATATAGGTGCGATGCCCGGACGTATTATTCAAAGCATAAAGAAAGCAGAGATAAGTAATCCTGTTTTTGTTTTGGATGAGGTAGATAAGTTGGGGCGAAGTAATCATGGAGACCCTTCTTCAGCATTATTAGAAGTCTTAGATCCTGAGCAAAACTCTGAATTCTATGACAACTATATAGAAACGGAATACGATTTATCCCGTGTCATGTTTATAGCTACAGCAAATAATTTAGCTAATATTCAAGGTCCATTGAGGGATCGTATGGAACTGATTGAAGTGAATGGGTATACAGTTGAAGAGAAAGTCGAGATTGCTAAGCGTCATTTATTACCAAAACAAATCAAAGCACACGGAATCACAAAAAAAGATATTTCAATTGATTCAAAGACATTAGAGAAATTGGTGGAAGAATATACCAATGAATCTGGTGTCCGTGGACTAGACAAGATGGTTGCTAAGCTTGTTCGGAATAGAGCCAGACAAATCGCTATGGAGCAAGAGTTCACTGTAAAGGTTAAATCAGCTGATTTATTTGACATTATAGGTGTTGGTAGAGGTAGAACTGTTTATGACAACAATGATGTTGCTGGAGTTGTTACAGGACTTGCATGGACAAGCGTTGGAGGTGATATTTTATTTATAGAATCTTCAATTACTCAAGGTAAAGGAAAATTAACGTTGACTGGTAATTTGGGTGATGTAATGAAAGAGTCTGCGGTAATTGCTTTAGAATACTTAAAATCACATAGTAATTTTCTTGGATTGAAACAAGATGTTTTTGATCGTCATAATATTCATATTCACGTTCCAGAAGGTGCAACACCAAAAGATGGTCCAAGTGCTGGTATTACAATGTTGACGTCTTTGGCTTCAGTTTTCACTCAATTTAAAGTAAAGAAGAATGTAGCAATGACAGGTGAGATTACTTTAAGGGGCGATGTTTTGCCAGTTGGTGGAATTAAAGAAAAGATACTTGCTGCTAAACGCGCGAATATTAAAGAGATTATCCTTTGTGAAAAAAACAGAAAAGACATCGAAGACATTAAAAAAGATTATCTGAAAGGATTAACATTTCATTATGTAACTAAGATGGAAGAGGTATTAGGTTTAGCGCTTACAAAAGCGAAAGTTAAAAATCCACAGATTATAAAATAAGTTTAAAACCCTGATTGTTTAAATCTTTAGATAAAAAAAGGCACTTGAATAAGTGCCTTTTTTTATGAGTTATTTGAACTTAATATTCTTTCCAGCTGTCATCTTTTCCCTTAATGTATGGGATGTTAAACTCCGCTAGTTTTTCTTCTAATACTTTAAGCTTAATTAGTGCATTATTCAATATCGTTCTAAATTCTGAATAAGACTCTTTAGCAATTGCTTTGTTTTCTTTTTGAGTGTTTGTGACACTAGTTGTATTTGTTGAAAGTTGGTATTCTACTATTCCAATTCTTCCAGAGATACTTGGTGCTGTTTCAAATTCATGAGATGATTTTAATCCATCACCCCAAAGCATAAGTTTACATCGCTCTAATAATGAATCAATTTCTTTTGTTTCTGAAAGTAAACTCATATCAATATTTGGATATATTTTAATTACATGTCTGTATAGCTTTAATTTATCTTTAGTTTCACTAATTAGCTTGCTTGCCCCATTAATTCCACGTTGTGTTTCAGCAACTTCGTTTCTAAACTGATCTAATTCTTCCGTATTTGTTGCAATTAAAGTTTGATTATTTAATCCAACAACATTGAACGTCGTTCTAGAAACAATGTTCTTTATTACATCTCCTTTTAAAGAAATCACTTCAACAGAATAAGTTCCTGGAGTAACCAAGAAACCTACATCTGCACTTGAATATCTTCCAGGTTTTTGTTTGCTTATTCGAACGGGAGATGTTGTCTCCTTTCTTAAGTCCCATGTAATACGTGAGATTCCTTTTGATGGAGAAGAGATTATTCGTCTTATTTCTTCTCCTTTAGAGTTTTTTATAATCCATATCAATTGCATTTTAACTTCATTTTTCTCAGCTCTCAATTCTTCGAAAGTAGGGTAGGAAACAGCTTCTTTGTTTTTCTCTTGCTCTTTTTGCTTTTTATGTCTCGCTTCTTTTAATGTCGTTTCAGTTTCTTTTAAATATAAACTAAAAGTTGCTCCAAATGCTGGGTTTTTAGCAAACCACATATTGGCACCTTGAGACCCTGTTCCTCTTAAGCCGAGAGGGGCAGAAGGTATGTATAGTAAAGCATCTTTTATATGAAATAAATTTACCTTCTTATCTAAGGTTTTTTTTGAAATTGTTCTTAAAGGTGCATAGTTATCTAAGACATAGAAGCCACGCCCAAAGGTTGCAACAACCAAGTCATTTTCTCGCTGTTGAATATCGATGTCATAAACAGCAACCGTTGGGAGACCTGCTAATTTTGTCCAATTTATTCCGCCGTCATTGGAGAAAAAACATCCAAATTCTGTTCCTGTAAATAGTAATTCCGGATTTATGTGGTCTTGTCGAATAGCAAAAGCAGCTCCTGCCTTTGGTAGGTTTCCAGATATTAATTTCCATGTCTTCCCTTTATTGGAACTTTTTATTACATATGGTTTGAAATCACCAGACCTGTGATTATTCAATGTAGCAAAAACAACATTTTCATCGTGCAAACTTGCAGAAATCATATTCACTCTTGTATTCGGAGGGACACCTGGAAATTTATTCACTTTGGACCATGAGTTTCCTCCATCAGTAGATGTATGGATTAATCCATCATCTGTTCCAGTATATAATAATCCTTTTGTAATTGGCGATTCATCTAGAGCTACGATGTTCCCGTAAATTGTCGTCGACTTATTTTTCATTACGGCATCAATAGACCAAACTTGATCCATTACAGGTAATTTATTTCGGTCAATTTGCTGTGATAAATCAGGGCTGATTGTTTCCCAGTCATCCCCACGATTTGTGCTTTTAAATACTTTGTTTGCACAGAAATAGAGTGTTTTGTTATCGTGTGGAGAGATCAATAGCGGTGAGTCCCAATTCCATCGATATGCTAATTCATCTTTACCTGGCATTGGTTGTATAGGAGTGCGTTCACCTGATATTTTATCATACCTCACTAACCAACCGTATTGCGCTTGTGCATAAGCGATATTTGGATTGATGGGGTCGATAGCAGATTCGAATCCATCTCCACCATTGGTTATAAACCAATCCGAATTTAAAATTCCAGCATTATTAATTGATGCTGAAGGTCCTCCCATTGAGTTATTATCTTGTGTTCCGCCATATATATTATAGAATGGTGAATCATTGTCTGTTGCTACTTTGTAAAACTGAATAATAGGAAGGTTGCTATAGTATTTCCAGTCTGTTGCGTGATTATATGTTTCATAAATTCCACCATCACAACCAACAATCCAATGATCAGGATTATTTGGGTCAATCCAAATACAATGATTATCTACATGCTTACTTGTTTCACCCGTTTTTTCAAATGTTTTACCACCATCTTCAGTGTGATGGAGCCAAGTATTCATGGAGAAAACCTTATCTACATCTGTTAAGTCACAAATGATCTCTTGATAGTAATTTCCACTTGTTTTGTAATTCGACATTTTAGACCACGATTCACCACGGTTTGTTGATCTGAAAAAACCAGATTTATCTCCACGAGCCTCAATAATTGCATATAAATAATCAGTATTTACTGGAGATACAGCAATTCCAATTCTTCCCATTTCTCCCGTTGGGAGACCTGAGTTAATTTCCCTCCAGGTTTCACCACCATCACTAGATTTATACAGGCCAGATTCTGGTCCACCGCCAATATATGTCCATTCACGCCTTCTTCGTTGGTGTGCAGAAGCATAAAGTGTCATTGGATTCTTAGGGTCGATTGCTATTTCTGCAATTCCTGTATGTTCAGATATTTTAAGTGTCTTTTTCCAAGTTTCACCTCCGTTTATCGATTTGTAAACTCCGCGCTCTCCACCTTTAGACCATAGAGGGCCATAAGCTGCCACCCAAATAATATCCTCATTAGTAGGGTGAACTATTATTTTCCCAATATGCTCGGAAGATTTGAGTCCCATGTTCTTAAATGACTTTCCGCCATCTACAGATTTATATACCCCATCACCATAAGCTACAGAACGTTGATTGTTGTTTTCACCAGTTCCTATCCAAACAGTATTTACGTTTGTAGGAGCTAAAGTCACACAGCCAACAGAATAAGCACCGTAGTTATCGAAAATAGGAGAGAAGGTCGTTCCATGATTCGTTGTTTTCCATACTCCACCAGAAGCAGCTGCTACATACCAGGTGTTGTTATTATTAGGATCCACAGCAATATCAGCAATTCTACCAGATGTTAATGCTGGACCAACCAATCGAAATTTTAAACCCGAGACAATAGAAGCTTTAATTCCTGATGGATCACTTGTTTTTATTTTTTGAGCAAATAATACTGTTCCAATGCAAATAGCAAGAAACAATGATGTCAGTTTTTTCATAGTACTAATTTGAGATCTAAATTTAGTTAAAATCGAAAGAATAAGAGGTATAAATATGATAGGGATATTGAAAAGCTGATGAGAGAAAGGTTAATTTATTTAGTAACACTTTTTCAAGTTTAAGTAAGACTTTCATTGTAACCTTTTGCGCTTTTTACTGTATATATTATTCAGATATAGAATTTGAATGCATTATACCATAAAACAATTATACAAGTGTCGAAATGAATAAATTATCTCTCTCTCTTTTAATGATGTCGCTAGCCATTATTTCCTTTGCTCAAGAAGAGTCAGAGGCTTGTGTTGACCCATCTAAAAAAGTATTAAAATTAATTACTAAGGCAGTGAGATCGAAAGACTCTCGAACGGCTATTGAGAGTTTTAAGGTTGCGATAAAACTGAATGAGGATAATGCAAAAGCTTATTTTGAATATGGGGTGTATGCATACAATACTGGATTAAAACATTATGACTTACAGCCTAGCCCTGCGATGGGAGATCGTAGCTTTAAGAAGGCTGAGGAGATGTTTCGTATTGCACTAGATTTGTGTGGTGACTATCACGCGAATGCATCATATTATTTAGGTGTTATTAATTATGCGCAGCAGGAAATACCTGATGCAATCATGTGGTTTGAAGAATTTAAAAACTATAATCACTCTGATATGGATAGATATCCTGAGGATTTTACAAAGAAATTGTCTGATGTTGATGAAGTCTTAGTTGATTTAGAAAAAGAAATCGAAATAAAATCAGATCCAGTTCCATTTTCTCCAAGATTGGTGCGTAATGTGAGTACATCTGACAACGAGTATTTTCCGATGATTTCTCCAGATAACGAATTGATATTCTATACGCGTAAGCTAGACCGAAGTGATATGGGAAGCATTAAGTCTAAAGTATTAGAAGAAATAACATTTTCTGCACGATCAACAATTAATTCAGATTTTGATGGTGGGAACCCATTAAATAAACCTTTTAATGATGGTTCAGTTCAGAGTTATGGTGCGGCAACGCTTTCTGTTGATAATAAAGAAATGATTATTTGTGCCTGTAAGTCAGAACAGATTTATGGTCAGTCATACATGAATTGTGATTTATACAGTACTACCTTCGAGCGTTCGGGCTCTGATGGAAATGATTTCCAATGGGCAGAATTAAAAAAT
Source organism: Flavobacteriales bacterium UBA4466 (assembly GCA_905182335.1). Taxonomy (GTDB): domain Bacteria; phylum Bacteroidota; class Bacteroidia; order Flavobacteriales_D; family Crocinitomicaceae; genus UBA4466. The sequence goes on from CAJJBE010000003.1 coordinate 188,360, forward strand.
ATGGGTGAGAAAATAAATACTCCTGATGGTTGGGAGGGCCAACCTTCTTTATCTGCTGATGGAAACACCTTGTTTTATACTGTGAACAGATCTAACTCTAGGGGTAATGATATTTATATTGTAGAACGTAACACTTATGGGTGTTGGGGTGAGCCGAGAGCATTTGATGAAATTAATACAGATGGAAAAGATAAAAGTCCATTTTTACATCAAGATAGTGAAACTCTTTACTTCGTTTCAGAAAGTACAAAAGATCGTCCTGGATTAGGGGGGTTGGATATTTTCTATATTAGAAATGAAAATGGTTCTTGGACAGAGCCTAAGAATATTGGTTATCCAATTAATTCAGAATCGGATGAATTAGGATTATTTGTTTCAATTGATGGTGAAGTTGCTTACTACTCTTCTCGTGTTGAAGGAAATTGGAATATTTATTCATTTGAATTATATGAAGAAGCTCGACCAAAATCGGTGGCAATCCTTAAAGGTGAATTGAATGATGAATTCGGTGCTCCAGTTGAAAACGCAACCATCGAAATTGCTTATGAAGGCTCTGACGAAGTTACTCAGGTAAAAATCAACGGTGATGATGGCAAGTATGCAGCTATTGTTAAGATAGAAAAAAAACAGGACATTATGGTTACTGTCAAGAAGGAGGGGTACGCTTTCGATTCTAAAGTAATTACGAAAGAAGAGTTTGAAAAAGAAGATATTACAATTCGAGGTAAAGATCTTGCAGTTAAAGAACTTAAATTGGGTGAGGCGTATACGATTAATGATATTCTTTATGCAACGAGTTCCTCTGAAATGAATGATCGATCTAAATTTATACTGAAAGGTTTTGCGCGTTTTTTGAAAGAAAACCCTTTGATTAAAGTCTCAATTCAAGGGCATACGGATGATGTTGGTGATGATAATAAAAACTTAGTGCTTTCTACTGATCGGGCGGAGAGTGTAAAAGTATATTTGGTTTCGTTAGGCGTGGATAAAAATAGGCTTTCAGCAAAAGGTTATGGTAAAAATATGCCTAAGCTTGAAAATAAATCGACTGCCAATCGCGCTAAAAATAGGCGTACCGACTTTGTAATTGAAGGAATGTAAATGATGGGGAAATTTAACAGAAAAGTACATTGGGAGAATATTTATTCTACTAAAAAAATAAATGAAGTGAGTTGGTATCAAATAGAACCAAAAACTTCGATTTCATTTATCAATTTAGCAGGCCTAGAAAAAGATGCAGCTATAATTGATATTGGTGGGGGCGATTCTTTTTTTGTAGATTATTTAGTAAAAGAAGGATATACGAATATTACCATCCTAGATATTTCAGAGATGGCCATAAAACGTGCGAAATTGCGTTTGGGCGATAGTGCTTCAAAGGTGAGTTGGATTGTTTCAGATGTAAATAATTTTAGCCCAAAGCATAAATATGATTTCTGGCATGATCGTGCTACTTTTCATTTTTTAACAGATTCACTTGAGGTTAATCAATACAAGGAAACAGTAGAGAATGCTATGAATAAAAACGGACATTTTGTAATTGGAACATTTTCGAAAACAGGGCCATTAAAGTGCAGTGGTATTGATATTACACAATATTCGAAACAGGAAATTATTGAATTATTTCATACGTTTAAAATCATTTCTGATTTAAACGTGAAGCACTTAACACCTTTCGAAACCACACAGGATTTTGTTTTTTGTTATTTTGTTAAGTGATGAATATGATTGTACGAATTGATTAGTTATGTTTTATTAAAAAGAAGAGTTCAAATCTCTCTTATTGTATTTATAGGAGTTGTATTAAGGCTAATTTGTATTCCTTTTTTTCAAGGGGTAGACGCTGATGGGACATCCCGAATACTCATAGCAGAAAGATTAATTGATTCACCAGAATTCTTTACGCATGGTGTTTGGTTACCACTTCATCATTACTTAAATGCTTTTGCAATTCTATTATCAGGTGAGCATATCATTAGTCCTGTACTTGTTAATATTCTTTTAGCCTCGTTTACAGCAATTCCCATTTTTTACTTTTCAGAACGAGAATTTAGTTATAAGGGAGCCTGGTTAGCTGCACTGCTTTTTGTGTTATCACCTGTTTTTTTTAGGAATTCATTTCATGCTTTATCTGGAGTTCCTTATGCCTTTTTTATTGCCTGGTCATTAAATTGGCTTTCATTGTCATTAAAGCTAAAAAGTGTTAAGTACGCTGTTTTATCAGGTTTAATGATAACCATAGCTTCCGGTATTCGTTATGAGTCATGGTTGGTTATTGCCTTATTTACATTAGTTTATTGTATTAAAAAGTCTTGGAGTTTAATGGGTTTTTTTTGGCTTGTGGCAATGATTTTTCCTTCATTTTGGATGATAGGTAATTTTATTGAAAATGGAGATCTTTTTTCAGGACTCACAGGTGCATACGATTGGAATATTGGAATGGAAGGTATTAATGACTCTGTATCATTGATTAAAAAATTGAAGCGATTGTTATATTTTCCATTTTCTTGGTTTTTTATGATGTCACCATTTATTTGTATTCCATTATTTTACATCATAATTACTAAGTTTAAGGCTAGGTTCTGGATGAATAATAAGCTAATTTGGCTTTTTCTATTTATTGTCATTTTCATGATTTTTATTTATAAGTCCTTCGTAGGAACTTTATTGAATCAGCATAGGTTTACGCAGTCATTAATTCTTTTTTCCGTCCCCTTTACTGCATTATTGGTTGATGGATTCTCTAAATGCAAATACAGTAATTTTTATTTAATTGGTAGCGCTATTTCAATTTTACCCTTATCTTACTTTTGGATGATTGTGCCTTATGAAAAAGCATTAGTATTTTCAGAGTCTTTGAAAATAAGTGTCAAGGAGATTCGATTGACTTCTTTGGATACTTTTAATGCACTTCCCAGGCTAGAAAACCAAGGATTATTAAGCTTAGAAAAAGATATTAATTCTAATCTGAATATTAGTTCAGGTGTAGTTTTAGATTTTGAAAGTTGGGAAAATACATTCTATCTTGGTGCTCATTCTAATGTTAAGAATGAAAATTTAGTCATTCTTGGTGGGGCTAAAAATGAAGAATTAGATCCTTCTAGGATAATTGATGTTTTGGAAAGAACGAAGCAGGGAGTTATTCTATTGAATAAAGTATCTAAATTTTCTGAAAAATATGAGGTTTCAGGAAATCAGCTTAGGTTCTTGTCTGATAAGTCGTTTAATCTTAAACTAGAATTGATAAAACGATTTGATGGAATAGAATTATTTAAGTATAAATATACTCAGTCACGATTTATTAAAGGAGAAGACCCTATATTTAGTAGCTTTTCAAGCGGGAGTATTCAATTTATGAAATTGAAAATAAAGCAGAATTCTTTTTGGTACAGAGATATAAAGTATATAGCAAATATTAACAAGACTTCTATTGAAAAGGAACTAGAAAATGCAGCTCAATACCAAGTCAATATTCTACGATAATAAAGAGAGAATTAATCTACGAAATTAATTGTGACTATCCAAGCCTATTTATTTTATTAGTAGGTCAGAAGCATAATGTGTGGGACTTATGTGCAATAAATCGTATAGGAGTATTAATAAGTCTAAAATTTAACTTTAGAAAAGTTTAAGTCTACATTTCCTTTTATACCTGGAATATTCCCGCTGTCTGAATACTGCCAATGAATTATGTCTTTGTGTTTAAGACGGTTTGGTGTGTTTGAATAATTCGCTATCCAAAATTTATATCCGTTAAAGGCATTTTTGAATTTTGTATTATAAAAATAATATGATGTATAAATCACGGGTCGTTTACCTGTGATGTATTCAACATGGGTTAACCACAATTTCATACTCTCAATCAATTCAATATTTGAAGTACCTTTTGTCTCTGCATCGAGAACAGGTGGTAGGTCATTTTGCTTGTGTTTATAATAAGTAAGAAAATGATTAGCTTGTTTGAGTGGATTTAATTCAGGATTAAAGAAGTGATATGCGCCATGTGTAATGTTAAAATGTGTAAGTCGACTTCTATTCAATTTCCATTGTGGGTCAACAAAGTGAGTTCCTTCAGTCGCTTTGCAATAAACAAATTTTATCAATGAATCAGCATTGTCTTTAAACATCTCCCAGTCAATTGTATTTTGATGATGAGAAACATCTATACCATGACTGTTAAAAGTTACTGGGATAGCCTCTAATATTAAGTTTATAGAGTATGTTTTATTCTCAATATAGTTGTATACTAGGAATGATCCTCCGCCAAAAACGGAAGCGAATACAAGTAAGGGAATATATGAAGTTTTCTTTTTACGTTTTCTCACAGATTAAAATAAAAAAAAAGCCTTTCATCATTTGATGAAAGGCTTTAAATATTTTTGAGTAAGGCTTCTTACTTATAAATTCTTCTCTCTTTAATACGAGCAGACTTACCTGTTCTTTCTCTGAAGTAAAAGATACGAGCTCTACGAACAACACCTCTTTTATTTACTGCGATGCTGTCGATAAATGGTGATGAAGCTGGAAAGATACGCTCTACTCCAATGTTTCCAGACATCTTTCTTAAGGTAAACGTCCCTGATGCTCCAGATCCTTTCCGTTGTAATACAACACCTTGAAATTGCTGAATACGCTCTTTAGTACCCTCCTTAATTTTGTAAGAAACGGTAATAGTATCTCCACTTTTGAATTCAGGAAGGTTATTTGCCTCAACTAATTCTTTTTCAAGTTCTTTTATAAAATCCATGTTGATTAATTTCTTGTTCTAATGCCCAATTCGGGGTGCAATATTACGAATAATTTCGGGAAATCGTCTCCCAAATAAACTTTTTTTGATAAAATAGTCACTTTTTTACTTGTGAATAAAATTCTAGCGAAGCAAAACCATTAAGAATATTAATAATTAGAACTAATTGAAGCGGATTTACTTAAATTTGTCCAAAATTGAATAAAATGTCAGTTCACAATAATGTAAAGAAGGTAACAACTCATGTTCTTCAACAAATGAAGAGCGAAGGTGAAAAGATATCAATGCTAACTGGGTATGATTTTACAATGGCTCGAATCATTGATAAATCAGGGATTGATGTAATACTTGTTGGTGACTCTGCCTCAAACGTAATGGCAGGGCACGAAACAACCCTTCCAATTACTTTGGATCAAATGATTTATCATGCATCTTCAGTAGTTCGAGGTGTAGAGAGGGCGCTTGTAGTGGTAGATATGCCTTTTGGTTCTTATCAAGGCAACTCAAAAGAGGCTTTATCAAGCGCTATTCGAATAATGAAAGAATCTGGCGGCCACTCTGTTAAAGTGGAAGGTGGCCAAGAGATATTGGAATCAATCACACGGATTTTAACAGCTGGTATTCCTGTAATGGGACATTTAGGTCTAACTCCTCAATCAATATATAAGTTTGGTACTTACGTAGTAAGAGCAAAGGAAGAAGATGAAGCAGAATTATTAATTGCGGATGCCAAAGCTTTGCAAGCAGCAGGGTGTTTCGCTATTGTTCTTGAGAAAATCCCCGCAGATTTAGCAACGCGTGTTGCGAAAGAGTTAGCAATTCCAATAATTGGGATTGGTGCGGGTAATGGCGTTGATGGACAGGTTTTGGTTGTCCACGATATGCTAGGTATTAATAATGAGTTCAATCCACGATTTTTAAGAAAATATCATAATTTATATGAAGAAATGGTGGGCTCTTTCCATCGCTATATAGATGATGTGAAATCTGGTGATTTCCCTAATAAAGAGGAGCAGTATTAATCATCTAGACCTACTAGTATTGGAAAGTTCTTCAAATCATACTTCTCAAAATAATTTAATCGTTTTACACGAAGATAATCATACAATAGTTATTAATAAGCAGGCTTCAGATATTGTTCAGGGAGATAAAACAGGAGATGAGCCATTGCCAGAGGTGGTAAAAAGGTATCTGAAAGAAAAATACAACAAGCCAGGAAATGTGTTCTGTGGAGTTGTACATCGTCTAGACAGGCCAACAAGTGGTGCGCTAGTTTTTGCAAGAACGTCTAAGGCCTTGACAAGGCTGAATGATCAATTTCGAGAGAAATCAACTCGAAAAATATATTGGGCAGTTGTAGAGAAAATGCCTGAGCAAAAATCTGCTCGACTTTCTCATTACTTGAAAAAGAATGAAAAACAGAATAAGTCGTATGCACATGCCAACGAGGTAAATGGATCAAAGCATGCAGTTTTGAGTTATAAGTGGATTTCATCTTCAGATAAGTACCATTTACTAGAGATTGAATTAGAAACTGGGCGTCACCATCAAATTCGTTGTCAACTTTCTATGATTGGGTCTGTTATTAAAGGGGATGTTAAGTATGGTGCGCGAAGATCAAATAAAGATGCATCAATTCACTTGCATGCAAGACACTTGTCCTTTGAGCATCCAACAACTAAAGAAATGGTTAAAGTAACTGCACCTACGCCGAAAGAGTCTTTGTGGTTGTTTTTTGAAAATGGAATTTAACTTAGCAGATAAAACCAAATTAGATTTTGATAATACTCTTGCATCAAATAATGAAATAAAAATAATGGAAAAATATACAATTGTTGATGTTAGAACTGTCACAGAGTTTTCCGAAGGGAATGTTGAAGGTTCTATAAATATACCTTTACAGGAGGTGGTTGATAGAGAAGCAGAGGTTATGTCATTAGAACAGCCTATTATGTTCTGTTGTGCTAGCGGCGGAAGAAGTGGCCAAGCGACTCAGTATTTTAAATCAAAAGGGCTAAACTGTGAGAATGGTGGAGGATGGCTGGAGGTTAATGAAATGCTGGAGAATTAAAGTCAAATATCGTCTAATAAAATAGTAATCTAAAATATTTAACTCTTAAGTTAATTAAATCAACTTAAAACTTTAATTATCACCATTTTTTTATTTAAAACATTATTCCCTATCGTTTTTTTATATGGAAACAAGGGACTAGATAAGCATCTGTTGACGACATAATTTAGTTTATGAATTGAGGTGGGTCGCTCCGTAAGTTATAGCCTATATAGTTCCGGTTTAGAATAAAAAAAAGGAAGTCCAAATGAACTCCCTCTCGTGATCTGGCTGGGGCTCGAACCCAGGACCCATACATTAAAAGTGTATTGCTCTACCAGCTGAGCTACCAAATCTAATTGAATACAAATTTACACTAATTAATTAATTCTGAAATATTCTTTGTTGTTTTTTAAAATAAATAAATAAGAAGAGTGAAGCTATATAATAAAGGATATAGGTATAACCTATAATTATCATAATTTGAAGATAAAAAAAAGGAAGTTCATTTGAACTTCCTTTCGTGATCTGGCTGGGGCTCGAACCCAGGACCCATACATTAAAAGTGTATTGCTCTACCAGCTGAGCTACCAAATCATTGCGCTAACGCGGGTGCAAATATACACCTATTATTCGTTTTGTCAATCGTTTTTTATGAAAAAAACAGAAAAACATAGTGGGTATCTTTACTTCTTTAAAAATGAGGGAATTAAAATTTATTTATTTTTGAATAATTGCATATTCAATCCCTTTTACTTACTTTGTTATGTATGCAAAGAGTGATTCTTATTGGTTTTATGGGGTGTGGTAAAAGTATACTTGGTAAAAAGGTAGCTAAGCAATTAAACATCCCATTTATTGATTCGGATACAGAAATAGAGCGACTACATAATTTATCTGTTGGAGAAATATTTGGGAAGTTTGGTGAGTCTGGTTTTCGAGAGATGGAGGCTGATCTTGTAAAAAGTCTGGGAGATAAAGATGATTTTGTATTAGCAACGGGTGGAGGAATGCCATGCTTTAATCGTAATATGGAATTACTCAGCGAATTGGGTACCACTTATTACCTAGATCGTTCTGCAAAGGAATTAGCTAATCGGTTGAAGAATACTAAAACACAGCGGCCATTGTTGGCAGGGTTTAATGACAATGAATTAATCGAGTTTATCGAAGTTAAATTGAAAGAGCGTAATGAATTCTATAAACAATCGCAAGTTATATTGAATCGTGAAGATCAAACTCCAGAAGATATTATTCTATTATATCGTCTTCTTCAGCCTCACCAAAGAAGCTAATTGATCCACCTGAACGTTCATTTTTCATTAAAAAAGCATGTAACGTGATACTCGTTATTACTATTAATAGGGAAATTTTATCAAAGGTTGTTGTGTCTAACAGGAAATAATTGAAACTTAAGTAAAAAATACTCATTCCAAGGTAGAAGCTCACCGCCCCCAGGATAAAGTAAGAAAATTGTTTTTTCTTGCGGTAGAGAAGTATTAAGCCGAAAAACACAAGTCCCCAACAAATGATGGAAACAGCATGAAATGTTAGTAAACGCGGTAAAAAATCATTTGGTTCAAAGCCCAATTCTATGCCACGTTTCTGGATAATATCCTCTACAGGAATTCCTTTCTGCTTCAAAATTATTGAACGCATCGTAATCGCTAAATAGCTTACGATACTCCATAGCATAAACGTTAACCAGATCAAGATGTTAAATATGAATGTAATTCGTGTATAGATATCAGGTTTTTTTTCCCCGAAGATTATTTTTTTAAATTTAATAAGGAAAGGAACTGGGCTTTGAAATTTATCCGGATTTAGCTCTTTCATAAGCGTTTAATTTACGAGTACTACAAGGTATTTAGATAGCTTCCAGAATTCTGAATGATCTAAAATCTTAATTGTTGTAACTTTTCCACTGGGAACAAGTCTTAGGATGATAAGTAATGAAATGCATATCATCACCAAAAATCTTAATTGTTGAATTTTTTGTAGCATCAAGACGTGTAAAGTATTTATCGTTTAACTCGTCTTTAAGCGCGGTCTTTTTTCCGATGCCCATAAAGCCATTTTTCTTCTCGATAACTCTATTTTCTTTTAGTTCATTTTCTGTACCGTATGAATAGTAAACAGTATTCATTTCACCTGTTGATGAATCTTGCTTACAACTAGTAAAAAATATAGAGGCAATAAATAATATGGTGAGTATTCTATACATCTTAATTTGTGTTTTTGTTATTAATGCGCTTCGAAGTTACTTTCTTTATTTTAATTTTAAGAAAAAATAAGGGAGTAGTTGAGTCCTCTAAAACCTTAGTGGTTTTCTTATCTTTGACAGAAAAATATAAATTTATGCTTAAATATTCAATCTTCGGGCTAGTTTCAATGCTATTTTCTTTATCATTTTCGCAAAGCATCAAGTATAATTTAAAGATGCCTAAACCACAGAATCACTATTACCATGTTGAAATGGAAATTAGCGATATTAAAGGGGCTGAGGTGAGTGTAAAAATGCCAATATGGGCACCTGGTTCTTACTTGGCAAGAGAATTTGCGAAGAACGTGAACTTGGTTAAGGCTCATGATACTGATGGAAAAGATCTTCCTGTAAGTAAAGTGAATAAAAACACATGGAAAGTTTCAAAGTGTAAAGGACAAAAAGTTACTGTAGCTTACGAAGTATATGCATTTGAGCTTTCGGTAAGAACGAGTTTCCTTGATTTAACACACGGGTTTGTGAGTGGTTCAGGTGTATTTATGTACGTTGAGGGTGCAAAAGAGAATAAAGGGAAGGTTGAAGTATTCCCGCACGAATCGTTTAAAGTTATTACAACAGCACTGAAAGAAGATGTAGATGGTATTATCAATGATGGTTCCACTCTATATAATTTTGAAAATTATGATCACTTGGTTGATTGTCCTATTGAAATTGGGAATCAGCGTTTATTCTCTTTTGAAGCGGCTGGTGTTCGTCATGATGTAGCCATGTACAGCTTTGGTAATTTCAATATTGATGCTTTAAAGAAAGATATGGCAAAGGTGGTTGAATCTGCTACAGCAATTTTCGGAAAGAACCCAAATAAAGAATACACATTTATTATTCACAATGTAGTGAACGCTCAAGGTGGACTGGAACATACTAACTCTACTGTATTGAGTGTGAATCGTTGGACGTACGAGGGAAAAGAATATTTGGGTTTCTTGAAGCTGGTTGCACATGAGTATTTCCACTTATGGAATGTGAAGCGTATTCGTCCAATAGAATTAGGGCCGTTTAATTATGATGAAGAAAACTACACATCTCTTTTATGGGTAATGGAAGGATTTACTTCATATTATGAGAAAATGATTTTACTGCGTGCTGGTTACTATTCTCAAATAGATTTATTAAACAGTATGTTCAGTAGTTTGAATTATGTAGAAGGTTCTACAGGGTCACGTGTACAGTCAGTTTCACATGCAAGTTTTGATGCGTGGATTAAAGCATATCGTCCTAATGAGAATAGTCGTAACACAACAATGTCATACTATTCAAGAGGTTCCGTGATTGCGATGATGTTGGATGCTAAAATCATTAAAAAGTATGATGGGAATAAAAATCTAGATAACTTCATGCAGTATGTTTATGCGAATTACTACGAGAAAAAGAATCGTGGGTTTTCTGAAGCTGAATTCAAAAAGGAACTGGAAGATTTTTTAGGTGAAAATATGAATCAATTTTATGCTGATTATATTGATGGGACAGATATTCCAAATTACAATGAAATATTTTCCCCATTAGGATTGAAGGTGGAATATGTTGGGGAGCCTGAGGCAAGTATTGGCTTAAGCCTGACTGATTCTGGAGGTAAAACTATAGTGAAAGCAATTCGCAGTAATTCTGCAGCAGAAGATGCGGGAATCAGTGTGAATGATGAAATTATTGGTTTTAACGGAATACGAGCGGATAAAAAATCATTAGACGGGTATTTTAAAAGCGTCCAAGTAGGTGAGAAGATTGAGGTTCTATTTGCACGTGACGAGCAGTTGTTTTCAACTGATATCGTTGTAACGGCTTATGAGCAACCTAAATTCGAATATACAATCAATAAGAATAAGGAGAAATTATTTAACTATTGGTTAAGATAATATGAAGCTATTCGTTCTTATAATATGTGTATTCTGTTCAGCATGTTTTTTCGCGCAGTCTGATTTTGAAACAGTACAATTGCCACTTCCGAAAGGAGCTATATATACCTATTCACAGATTGAGCCTTCAATTGCAATTAACCCAAACAATCAAAAACACATGGCTGCTGGTTCTGTGTTGTCTGATTATTACTATTCTACTAATGGCGGGAAGAAATGGAAGAGCAAAACCTTAACGAGTAAGTTCGGTGTGTATGGAGATCCTGTGTTGATGTTCGATAACAAAAGTCGTTTGTATTACTTCCATTTAGCTAGCTATTTGGAAACGTCACATCTAGATCGGATTGTATGTCAGTCTACGAAAAAGTTGTGTAAGAAATTTGATGAAGGAAATTCCCCGAAACCAATCGGTACAAAAGTTCAAGATAAGCATTGGACAGTATTGAATAAGGAGAATAATGATATATATATGACTTGGACACAATTTGATGCTTATGATTCAGATAATCCAAAAGATAGCTCAATTATTGTGTTTTCAAAATCAATAAATCAAGGTTTAGCATGGTCTGATCCTTTGCGTATTTCTAAATTTGGAGGAGATTGCCTTGATGGAGATAATACAGCTGAAGGGGCTGTTCCTGCAGTTGGACCGAATGGTGAAATCTATGTTGCTTGGGCAGGTCCAAAAGGATTGGTGTTTCAAAAGTCATTAGATGGTGGAATCACATGGTTGAAAGAAGAAATTCAAATCCAACGTCAATATGGAGGTTGGGACTTAAGTATTCCAGGTATTTATCGTGCGAATGGATTACCAATCTTGAAATGTGATTTAAGTAATGGTCCAAATAGAGGTACTCTTTATTTAAACTGGTGTGATCAAAAGAATGGTGTAGATGATACTGATTCATGGCTACTAAAATCAACCGATGGTGGGACAACGTGGAGTGAGCGTATCAAAGTGAATCAAGATGATTCAGGGAGTCACCAGTTCTTTACGTGGATGACTGTAGATCAGAGTACAGGATATATTTACTTCGTATACTATGACAGAAGAAATTATAATGATACACAAACAGATGTTTACATAAGTACTTCTCGTGATGGAGGAGATATATTTGTTGATACACGTGTTTCAAAATCACCATTTACGCCAAACCCAAAATTGTTTTTTGGGGATTATTTAAATATTGATGCTGTCAATGGTGTTGTTCGTCCAATTTGGCCGCGTATGGATAATGGTAGTTTTTCACTTTGGGTAGCGTTGGTTCAAGAAAGCTTACTTACCAAATAAAAGGAATGACAGCCTTTCGCTTCTTTGGATAACCTTCAAAATTCTCGTGGTACCATGCGTGATGATTTAACGTCCTTGGAATTAAATTACAGAATGTCCAAAAAGCGAAGCTAAGTCCGGGTAGGCTCCATGCGACTATAGAAAAACCAATCCATTCAACAATTTCTCCAAAGTGATTAGGACATGAAACGTAATTGAATAACCAACCGCGTGGAATTTGATACTCTTTATTGTCCGCTCTTAAATTAATTAATCTCGTATCGGCTGAATGATTTATGTATATCCCAATAAAATATAGAAGGAGTCCAATTATTATGTTTGGTGCATAATAAAGTACTGTTTCATCCGGAAGATTAATATATCCTAAGAAATAACCGTTTATAAAACCATTCACTCCATTGAAGAATAGTCCGCTAAAAATAATTGTCATGGGTATCTTTTTCCCTGTTGTTTTTAATCTAAACGGAAAGATTATTGTTCTGTTGAAGTAGTGTAATGTCCACATTCCAACAAGTAACCACGTTAGCCAGTTTTTATCGGCTGGTCCAATAATGACAAGTAATGGGAAGGTTACAAGAGCAGGGATTTCCATTAAAAACCATCCCCAGTGATTATCCATAAGTTTACCCCATTTATTATTAGTATGACGTCCATAAGGAGCTCTTATTTTTAAGAATATCAGAGAGATAAGCGTGATGAGTGCTATCGCCATCCAAGCCCAAACAAATAGTGTAAACCAATCCATTTTTTTACTCGTTAATTGTTTCTTCTAGCCATTTGTAAAATTCAGTATGCCAAATCAAGCTGTTTTGATAATCCAAAACCCAGTGATTTTCTTCTGGAAAATAGAGTAGTCTACTTTTTATTCCTTGAAGTTGTGCTGCTTGATAGGCTTCTAATCCTTGTCCAATTGGAACTCTATAATCTTTCCCTCCTTGAATAATCATAATTGGTGCTGTCCATTCTTCTACACGTTCCGAAGGGTTAAACGTGCTGTGACTTTTCTGTGCGGCTTTATTGTCTTTGTCCCAATATGCTCCACCTAAGTCCCAGTTTACAAAGAATAACTCTTCTGTGGTTCCATACATACTTTTCCAATTGAAGATTCCGTCGTGCGATACAAATGTTTTAAATCTTCCTTCGTGAATTGCTGCTAAATAAAACACTGAATAACCTCCGTAACTGGCACCAATACAACCAACTTTATCTTTGTCTACGTAAGATTCTTTGGCAAGATCGTCAATTGCAGAAAGATAATCTTGCATATTCTGTCCGCCGTAATCTTTACTGATTTGCTCGTTCCATTCAACACCATATCCTGGCATTCCTCTTCGGTTTGGAGCAATAATTATGTAACCATTTGCTGCCATTAATTGAAAGTTCCAGCGGTAAGAGTAAAACTGACTCAAAGCTCCTTGGGGTCCTCCTTGGCAATATAGTAAAGTAGGGTAGACCTTTGTTGAATCAAAGTCTGGAGGATAAATAACCCATGATAGCATATCTTTTCCGTCTGTTGTTTTAACCATACGTTTGGTGACCTTACTTAAATTGATACCATTATAGAATTCATCATTGGCATGTGTGAACTGGTTCATTTCGCCAGAGTTCAAATTAACTGTATACAATTCAGTTGTGTGATTCATATCTCTACGATTTACAACCATCGTTTTTCCAGACTGTCCAATAATTCCATTGACATCAAATTGCCCCTTCGTGATTTGACATGGAGCTTTCAGCTTATTCATCGTTTTGGGGATTAACACTTCAAATAAGTGTACTGTTCCTCCCACTGGAGCTGTAAAATAGATACGGTCTGATTTTTCACCCCAAATAAAACTATTTACCGTACCGTCCCACTCAGCGGTTAGATTCAATTTCACACCTTCTTTAATAATTACAATATCGTTTTTATCAGATTCGTAACCATCGCGCTTCATTTGTAGGTAAGCTAACTTTCCTGATTTAGAGAAAGCGGGTTGTGTGTCATATCCTTTATTGTTCTTTGTCAGATTAATTGTTTTTTCGTCTTCAAGGCTGTATTGATAAATATCAGTATTTGTACTAACTGTGTATTCAGAGCCGAATAGTTTTTTAGTAACATAAAGCACGGAGTTACCATCGGTACTCCAGATATAATCTTCAACACCTCCAAAAGGTTTTTGTGGGCAATCAAATGGTTCTTCACCCATAATATCAATGCGAATTCCAGTTCCTCTTTCTTCAATAAGAATGTGGCTGTATTTTCCATCTTCCCATGTATCCCAATGACGATAATTTAAATCATTGTAGACCATCATATTTGATTGGGTTAATTTTGGGTATAAATCGGTTCCATTTACTTCTTTAATGGCAACATCCTCAGTTATTAACTCGTATTTACCATCTGGTGACGTATGTGAGTCTGAAACAATGAAATCTTTATAATCTATTATCTCTCTTGATAAACCTCCGGCTAATGACTTAATAAATAGTTTTTTATTACGTTTGTTACTATTGATGTCAACTTTAGAGATTTGATATATTACGTTTAATCCGTCATCAGAAATTCCAATAGCCGATACACGGTTTAATTCAATTAATGATTGAGGTGTCAACTGCTCTTTCTCTTCAGAATATTGTGAAGTTCCGTTAAAGGAAGTGAATTGAATTACAAGTAAAGCGATCGCTCCGAATATATTAGTGTTCATAGGATAAAATGTTTTAGTGTTAAAATGCTTTTTAAAGCAGGAATAAAGATAGAAAAACTACTTAATTGTATGACGAAATAAGGAGGGAGTAAGCTTGAGAGGTGACTACTCTATTGGACCAGGTTTGAACTGTAGCCCCTTATTATTAATGATTGGAAAAAAATACTTAATATCTAGTGAGAAATAAGAACCGCTAACATCGCCATAAATAGAACTTTTATACCCCTCATGCTCATAAGTTGTTTGAAGATTAAAAATTGGTGCTATTGGGATTTGTGCAGAGCCTCCTAAATAGAAGAACCCACTTTTATTTGTACGGTATTCAAACCCCATATTTGCATTTAATGCCATGCCAAACTTATTGTTAACGATGCCTGTATGATGAAATACATTATTGCCTATTGTTTTTGTTGTAACTCCTACACGCGTTGGTTTTATAGTTAAGGAGGTGCCAAGGGAAGCATTCATATAGAAACTCTTAGATAATGGAATGTAAAAAAGGACATTTATTGGGATGCTATAGTTAATAAAACTTATATCGTTTTTCTCATGAATAACTGAGTCTGGTAGTTCTACATTTAGGCTGAAGTTTCGTTGGTAAAAGTTAATCCCAGTTTCTATTGCAATAAGCTCTGTAAGACCTGCTCGAACTGTTACACCGAATGAATATCCAACTTGCTGTGCGATTTTGGAGCTGAACTGAATTGAATCAGAATCAGTAGTAGAAAACGTATGTTCTTTTTGTCCAATATACTTCGTTGGAAATAAAGGGCGAACTTGAACCCCAAAATAGGAGGGGACGCGTTGTTTTCTTCCTTGGCTATAGGAAAAGGATGTAATGATAAGTAACAATATTGTTAAAAGTAGTTTTATTCTCATATTGAATACTAAGAAAAGCATTTTATTCTGTTTATTTATCGCTATTGGTTGAAATTGTTGAGTTATTGTATAAAGCTACTTTTTCATGACTTTTGAAATAACCTATAATAGCTAAAGTCAACATAAATAGACCAATAACGAGTACTAAATAGCGTGCTATTTTAAATGGAATGAACGGTTTTTTATGTTTTGCTTCAACGAGAAAGTTTATTTTCGCTGTTTTTTTATAATCATTTTTATGAACTCCATATAGCGTATAAAGGTTACCGCGTTTTTCATCTTCCCCCTTTTCAAACCAAATGTTCTGCTTATTTAGCTCTTCTTCGAAAGATAATGCACGTTCAGCGTCAGGAAAACGATATACAATATAGCTTGGGTTTGATGGGTGTTGGACATAGTTTACTAGTCCAAGATCTAAACTATGGTCTACTGGGTTTTCCATTCTGTAGTGTATTCTAAAGGTTTACGATGTCCTTTTGGCCATTCAATACTGGGGTATCCAATAAAGAAAAGGCCTAAACATTTGTCTTTTTCTCCCAAACCAAGAAACTCATTCATCTCTTGAGTGTAGATAAGCTTTGGAGTTGACCAAAAACCACCTAATCCATATGCAGTACATGTTAGGTGTATGTTTTGAATTGCACAAGCAACTGCTTCTATCTCTTCTATTTCTAGAATTTTTTCTTCTGGTTGGCGCTCCATGCAAACTGCAATTATTGCAGAAGCCATTGTTGGACGATTTAATAATTTAGAAACCTTTATATCTGTTTGTTTCTCCTTTGGAGTTAGCTTGATATACGTTTTTACTAAAAAATCACCAAGAGTTTGTCTTGCCTCTTCAGTGAATACTTTGAAGCGCCATGGCTGTGTATTTCCATGTGTAGGAGCCCATTGTGCATTATTGAGTATTACTTCAAGTTGCTCTTTATGAACCTTTCGATCACTGAATTGCTCTGGATATATTGTTCTACGTTCTCTTATGAGTTCGTTTATTTCTGATAAATTGAAACGCATGCAATTAATTTTGGTATAAAATTAGTAAAAACTTGAACTGATGAAGAGAAAAGTTTATTCACATATTAAAATAAGCTCTCCTCATCTAGAGTGTATTTCAATAGTGTAATTGTTTTTTTTTTTTTAGCGTTCGAGACCTTTATTCTTATTTTCCCAAGTGCGCTTAATGTAAAAGAAGGTTTTTTCAATAGTTTCGTATTGACCGTTTGGCTTTGGACTTAATGCTGGGCTTGCAACAATGTAACCAGACGCATCAATCAAAGTATATTGTGGGTATGCTTCGATAGAGTAATTTTTCCATAAAGAATTTGATTCTGATATACCGTAAACATCCCATGACATTTTCTTTATTAGCGTTTTAGCTTCTTCGGGTAATACTTTCTTTGCTTTGTAAACCGAAACAAATTGAACAAAGTCACGATATTTTGAAAATACTTCAATTAATAGCGGAATTTCTTCTTTACTTTTTTCACTTTGAGGGTTAAAAAAGTGAATGTAAAGGTGTTTACCTTTATAATTGTAAAGTGTTTTGTTGTCTTCGCCTTTCCCGATAAACAAAATGTCTGGGGCTTTACCTCCTGGCACCAGAGATTTAATTCGATACGTCAGATTCTTAGCGATTTCTTGATTTGCTTTGAATAAACATTTATTTGAAAGGCTATCGAGAATAGTTGAGATGTTTGTTTGAGGGAACTCGTTAGAATTATAGATTTCAGAAAGTGCTTTGATCATAATCAATTCTCGAATTCGAAGGTTGATTAGTGTATAGTCACCTCCAAGTGCTTTCATAACTAGAGTAGGGCTACTTTGAAGAATGCCTTCGTATACGGATTGATTGACTTCGCTAGAAAGACGTGGAATAATGTTTTGATAAAAAGATGAGATATAAGACATATACACCTCACTGTTATACTGAACGGGTGTATACTTAATATAAAAATTATACTTTTCATGTCTACCACGTTCTGTATTTGTCTGAATATTGTCTAATCCAGCAATAGAAAAACGAACATGTGTTTTAAAATAGCTACTAGTATCTTCTTTGTATGCTTTTTCTACATTTAATTTGAAACGATCCAAGTTTTCTGAAAATACCAGAGGCTCTATATTTTTTCTATAATAATTGTTTCCCATAAAATCATATATCCATCTCTGAAATCCTAATATTTTATAATTTATATCTGTACTGTCTAATCCAAAAAAACCAATTTCAATATTATTTCCAGTTGGCTTATACGGATCATACTTGTCTTTTTTAGGTATAAAAACATCATATACTCCTCCTTGTTGAACAAAAATAAGCCCCTTATTATTGTTAGATTTCACGATAACTTTTTGAGTTATAGGAATACTAAACGTTAACGAAAAAGTACTATCCGGTTTAACAGTAGAAGATGTTATTAGAGTTTCGATGTTACTGAAGTAGTCTGTGATTTTATAAACCTCGATAGATGAACCAACATATGCCGGTGCAAGACCTTTTATTGTAACGGGCTGAGCGAATGAAAAGCCTATGAATAATGGAATAGAAATAAAGTACAGAAATATACGCATGAGCTAAAGGTTAATGCAGTTAGAGATATTGTAATATATTTATTGTATCAATTTATTTAAACGAGAAGGCCAGGATTCGTTACGAATTTATCAATTGAGCCACCATACCTATGTATTTCCCGAATTATAGATGAGTTTATTGCTCCATATCTCTGTTCTGTAAGGAGAAATACGGTGTCGATTCCTGATATGTCAGCATTTATATGAGCTATAGATTTTTCATATTGAAAATCTTTAGAATCTCGTAATCCACGAATAATATGACTTGCCCCTATTTCTTTACAGAAGTTAACGGTTAATGTTTGAAATACAGCAATACGGACATTTGAGTCATTTTCAAACAGTGATTTAATGTGAGCCATTCTTTTATCTAAATCAAACATATATTTTTTTGAGCTGTTGACACCGATGCCGATAATAACTTTGTCAAAAATCTTTAAGCTTTTTCTAACGACTACTTCATGACCTTTTGTGAAAGGATCAAATGAACCTGGGAATAGACCATTTTTTTTCATGACTGACAAGTTTAAATATTAAATACACCAAAGTTATTCAAAAAAGCTAAAGTGAACGTTACCATACATACGGGAAAATTCAAAATGGGTTGTCTCTTCGAGTTTTGTATCTCTTCCATGCTCAATAATCAATACGCCATTTTTATTCAGAATATTGTATTCAAACACCAGTTTCGCAATCTTTGAGTGATGTTCGAAGGTATAAGGAGGGTCCGCAAAAATAAGATCAAATTTCATTTCAGTTGTTTCTAAAAACTTAATGATTTCAGCCTTATAAATGGTCATTTCATTTTCACATTCCAAATCTTTAACAACTGATTTCATATGCTTAATTGCTGAGTAATTTTTATCAATCGCTAAAACCGTTCCGATCTCTCTTGATAGAAACTCAATGGAAATGTTTCCTGTTCCTGCACAGAGATCTAATATTTTTAAATCCGAATTAGGATATTGATGTTCTATAATATTGAACAAGCCTTCTTTAGCATAATCCGTTGTTGGCCTAGAAGGAAATCCTTTTGGAAACTTGTATCTTCTAGTTTTATATTTCCCTCTGATTATACGCACAAAAGCTGTGATTTAGCAATGTAATACTCAGGATAATTTACCTTTAACTTTTGAAGGTCGTTAATACGAGCGATATCTATTTTTAATTTATCTAGAATTAAACGGTCGATTCCAGGCCCAATAATAAGCTGGAGTGTTCCATTTTCATTCGTCATTTCTTTTTTCTGTAATACAAACATGAGGTGGTAAATAACATCTTCATGGTTTTGATAATCAAATGATGAGTAGAACTCTAAATCATTGTTCTTTATAATAGTCAACTGAAAATATCCTTGATGTAATATAACGGTTGAATTTAAATTTAAGTTGTTTTCAGTGAGGTTCTTTCGTATTATGTGTGACCCCTCATGTTGAATGATAATTCTAGGGAACTTAATGACGAAATAGTATTTGATCCAAAGGGGGATTTCGTAAATGTTAATTAAACTTAGCTCAGAAATACGATTGTAATCAATGTCGTACTTAGTGGAATCTTTTCCGTAGCATAATTCAAAGATTTCATTTGGACTAGAATCTGAGAAAATTGAATTAGGAACAAGCGTAGTCCGTTTAAAAGACCATGAAAGAGTTATTTCATCAAAATCTTCATTTAAAAAGTTTGTCACTAAAAAGTGATTATTCAAAACTTCTTTTTGAGACGTAGAGCCTTGTTCAAATGAAACGGAAGATTCATGCAACACTACGTTATTCTTTAAGGATACAAAGTGAATTGCATGTTCTGACAGTTGTATCGCGAGGTGGGTTGCTTTCATCTTTTATTCAGACTCCCAAGAACCTTCAGTATCACTAGTTTTAAGAGAGCCAAAATACATCTCTTCTCTGTCTCCATTTTTACCTTTAATTTTAGCAAATGGAATTTTACCTGAAATTTTAATTGTTGGGAAAGAAGCTTCTCCCATTTTCACAGAATCAAGAACTTCAATCTTCCATGTCTCACGACCTCCAGTGAAAGGTATGTGCCTTAAAGAATCAGAATTGAAAGGGCCAAATCCTGATTTAACACGACTTGATTTATAGCTCTTTCCTCCAAATTTATATTTCATCAATCCAACTTGAATAGTATCTCTTTTGAAGTTGGAGAAGTCTCCTTGGTAATTTGGTCCTTCAGTCCATTTAGATAGCCTATATGCCTCTTCTTCCGTCATGTTATTGTCAATCGGAGGGTTGCCAGTGTATAAAAATTTATTCTCAGAAGGATTAAGTTTTCTATTTGGAACAATTCCTTGTGTTTCAACAAATGGTACGGTACCGTTTTTTATAAAATCTTCAATAGCATCCCAATCCCCTAAATACTTACCTGTCTTGTCAGCATATGCTTTTTGAATGTAACGCACATCTTCCAGGTTTTGTTTAGATAAACTTTTACAAGAATGATAGTTGTTTTCGTAAGTCAAAGTTTCATTTACACTTGTGTAGGAAACGATAATTGTAAAAACACCTGCGATACCAGATACGATGCCAAAGATATATAAAACCCCAGTTTTAAAATTT
This sequence comes from Flavobacteriales bacterium UBA4466, assembly GCA_905182335.1. GTDB lineage: Bacteria > Bacteroidota > Bacteroidia > Flavobacteriales_D > Crocinitomicaceae > UBA4466. The sequence goes on from CAJJBE010000003.1 coordinate 209,289, forward strand.
CCAGAACTAAAGACAATACTTAATCCTCCAGCGATAAATAAAAGAACTGATGCCATCATGAAAATCCCGTCTTGTTGATTAGTTATGCCTATGATTAATAAAAGTAATCCAACAATAAAAAATAAAGCGGGTACTGAGTATTTCTTTAAAAGTATTGAAAGGCTATTCGTCATAATCTTAAGTTTTATAATTTGCGTTTAGACAAAACTACAATTTTTTCGATTTTACGTGCAGTCATAGGCTAGTTTTTTTAAACCTTTTAATCAATGACTATTATATGTGAATCTTCATTACTTTCGTTACAGATAAAAAACAATGTCAAAACCGACCTTTTATAACACTTTATTGTCCAAGTTTGGAATGGAACCCACAAAGAGTCAAAGCGTCTTGTTTGATAAGTTAGAGGCGTTTTTGAGGAGTAAAGAAGGGAAGCAAGCACTAATTATTCGTGGTTATGCCGGTACGGGTAAAACTTCAGTATTGGCTGCTTTTGTAAAAACACTGAAGCACTATAAAGTCAAAACTAAATTATTAGCACCTACAGGTCGAGCTGCAAAAGTGTTTAGTCATAAAGCAGGTGAGGATGCTTTAACCATTCATAAACAGATTTATCGAAGAAAATCGAAGGTGGATTTGAATGCTGGAATGAGTTTGTCTCCAAATTTATTCAAAAACACGGTTTTCTTAGTTGATGAAGCATCAATGATTGGAGATTTAACCTTAAATAAAGACGGTAGCGTAAATGTGAGAAATCTTTTAGAGGATTTGTTTGAATATGTCTTTTTAGGGGAGAATTGTAGGCTTGTTTTGATTGGTGATGATGGCCAATTGCCTCCCGTAGGAAGTGATTTCTCTCCTGCATTGAGTAAAGAGTATTTAGAAAACAACTTCTTTTCTGTCAACTTTGAGTCTTATCAATTAAATGAAGTTGTTCGTCAGGCGAGTGATTCTGAAATTCTTCGAAACGCGACAATTCTTCGGAATACATTATGGGAAGATTACCCAAGGTTTGATTTAGTTCCAAATTCAGATTTAAAGCGTATTTCAGGAGTGGAATTACAGGATTACCTTGAGGATAGCTATGGGAAAAATGGCATGGAAGACACGATTGTGATTACACGTTCAAATAAACAAGCGAATGGCTACAATCAACAAATTCGTGGGCGGATATTGTGGTATGAGGAAACATTGTGCTCAGGTGAGTGCTTGATGGTTGTCAAAAACAACTACTTCTGGCTAGGAGATGAAACAAAAATTGGATTCATAGCGAATGGGGAGCTTATTAGAGTTAGGCGTGTGGTTAAAACCGAATTGATGTATGGTTTTGAATTTGCTCATGTGATAGTCAATTTCGTTGATTATAACTCACTAGGAGATGTGGAGATGATTATTCATCTTGAGTCGTTGTTCGTTGAAGGCCCTTCATTATCAAGGGGGCGTATGAAAGAATTATTTTTTGCTGTAGAGCAGGATTATGTCCATGAGAAAGTAAAGAGAAAACGTTATGAAGCTATATTGGCAGATCCCTATTTTAATGCTTTACAAGTAAAATATGCTTATGCTGTAACATGCCATAAATCACAGGGTGGCCAATGGGTTGATGTATACATTGACCAAGGGTTTATAACCAAAGAAACGATGGGGCCTGATTATTACCGTTGGCTGTACACATCTCTAACCCGAGCAACTGGACAAGTTTATCTAGTCAATTTTTCTAATGAGTTTTTTGATAAAGAGTTTGATTGTTAAATGTTGGAAATGACTCATTTTCTTCAACAGTATATCTCTAATAGTAAATCAATGGTTATAAATAAAGAAAGAGGGCCAAGGCCCTCTTTCTTATATTATTATTCTAATCTTAGAATCTCCAACCGCAACGTACAGCACTTGTCATTGAGTTATACAACCCTCTATCATCATTTACTGCAAAAGACAATCCGAGTTCAAGTCCTAAATATACATTCTCAAAGACGTAATAATCCATTCCTGCTAGTGCATTTAGACCAAAGTCATTTGTTTTTTCATCATTTAGGTTTGTAGCTTTCATGCAAAACCCACCTCCTAAATATGGAGATAGCTTATCAGTGCCTTTTAGATGTGTTTCATATCCAAGGCCAAGATTAAATCCACTAGCTACATCCTCAATTTTGTTTAAATTCATTCCTACTGATAATCGTACTACATCATTGTCATTCATGAAATAACGGATTCTGACAGCAGGGGCGTTCCAAGAAATTCCTGTAGTAGAATTGTAATTAATCATTCCTTCTAGTGAGAAATTTGAATCATCACTTGAAGCCTTTTGAGCTAATAATGTTCCCGAAACGAGAATAGCTCCTAATAAAATTGCTAACTTATTTCATAATAAACTATTTTTAAGTTTAACACAAACTTACAACTGTATTAGACTCATATTGATTCAGTTAATAGCATTAATTAAGAGTGAAATGTTAATAAAGATGACTATTTGGTTTTATTATTAAGCTTTTGATTACGCGATATATTCTTTTTATGTGGCGATATTATTACTCTTTTAGGTAATTTAGCCGATTAGGCTGTGTATCATTCTTATTAAATCCACTGAGTAGTATAATTACACTTAAGGTTTAAGTAGAATATAGATTTAATTTTTAACAATTCTTATTGTTGCATTTTCTCCTTTATCTTCGATTTTTACGATGTAAATCCCAGCTTCTAGTGAAGATACATTTAAGCTAGACCCATTTGATACATTAGCCGAAATCATAATGCGTGCACTTTGATCATAAATGGTTGCTACAGCATTTGAAGAAAACTCACCGTTTAATTTGATTTCATTTCCTGTAGGGTTGGGGTAAACGCCAACTTTAAACGTGTTTAATTCATTGACAGCTAGGAATTCATCTGTCTCAATAGAAGATAGGACAAGTGTTTGAGTAGAAATTGGTGTAGTGGAGCCTTCACTTTGTGCGATTAGCGTTGTATGTGAAAATATAGGTAAGCTTGTGTTTGTTATGTCGTAGTACTCATATTGGATTCTAATTATTTCAATATCTCCTAAAAAGACAATGTCAGTATATGTAGTGTCAATTATTTTGTAGCGAATAACTTCTGTAATAGTTGTTGATCCTGGTAAAAGTAAAGTGCCCTGACCATCAATTGATGCATATACAGTTCCAGTAAGTGTGGATGTTTGAGGGAGGCCAGATAGTGTGAAATCAATTTGTCCTGCGAAATCATCTATTAACATACTTCCATTTAAGAATGGATAATCCATTACTCTTGCTTCATCCATGTCAAACTTAGCAACAACGTCACCTAAAGTAGGCTCATTAAACACAAAACCTTGTGACATACGCTGAGTAGATGTGGAGGTGTAATAAGACGCTAATAACGATCCTGCGCTAATTGCAAATGTTGAAGTTGGAAATGATAAAGTGTTTGCAGTTAAAGCTGGGTTGTCAACGCCAATAATTCTTGTTTGGCCTGTTATCCCAATAAGGCTTGAATAGTCCCATGTTACACCAGTACCTTGATTAGCGGAATAATCATCAATTGAATCACAAACATACATTGTAATATTTTCGCCAACAGCAGCTTCATTGGCTTGTGTTAAACTTTGTGATTTCCCTACAAAGGCGATCATTAATGATATAAATAACACAGTTTTTTTCATAATTATAATTTTTATCAAAAGTAATAAAAATAAGATTCATCTTCAAAATAAGCACAGATCTTCATCGTGTTTGGTTTAAGCGATTATCTTTGCGGTCGAACTTAAGATAGTTATTGATTAAAATGGTTAGAGAAGAGAAGTTTAAAAAGTATATATGGGTTGTTTTAGGTTTTTTTATCTTGGTGACGGCTTATTTAGGATATGAAGTAACTAAAGTTCGATTCGATTATGATTTCGAAAAGTTTTTTCCAACTAATGATGAAGAGACAGATTTTTTCCTCAATTACAGGTCGAAGTTTAGTTCAGATAATGATTTCTTGCTTATTTCTGTAGAAGCCAATGATGGCATATTTCAGAAGTCCTTTCTTCAAGAAGTTGATGCTTTCACTAGAGAAGTTGAAAAAATAAAAAGTATCGAATTTGTTAATTCGATAACGAATCAAGAAGAATATTTCATATTTACTGGTGGCGTAACTGACTCAAAACCTTACATCGACTTCAATGATTTTGATTCTGAAAGGGATTCAATACGCATTTATAAAAATGACGAATTAATAAATACAGCAGTAGCTAAAGATGGAAAGTCTCTATGCTTATTTGTTAGACATGAGGATTATCTTTCTATAAATAAAAGTGATGATTTAATTTTTGATTTAAATAAGGTGATAGAATCCCATTCGTTTGATAAGGTTCGAATGGCTGGAAGAACAATTGGTGAAAAGTATTACATCGATAATATGACTTTTGAAATGGCTTTATTTATTGGGCTGAGCGTATTTCTAGTTATTTTCTTTTTATTTATTGCCTTTAAATCTATTTGGGGAGTCTTAATTCCTCAAGTTGTAATTTTATCATCAATGGTTTGGGTTCTTGGCGGTATGGGGTTTTTTGGTCAGCCAATTAATATCATCCTCTGCAGCTTGCCGTCAATCATGTTTGTTGTTTCTATGTCAGATGTGATTCATTTAGTATCTCGATATTTAGACGTATTGCGTACAGAGGATACTGTTTTTAAAGCTATAACGATTGCCGTGAAAGAGGTTGGAATGGCAACTTTTTTAACATCATTGACAACATCAATAGGTTTTTTCTCTCTGTATTTCGTTAATATTCAGCCAATAAGATCTTTTGGAGTTATTATGGGTATTGGTGTTTTGATCGCTTTTATCTTGACATTTTTGACTTTGCCAATATTGTTTTACCTGTTTCCAGGTCCAAAGTATGTTAGAGAAGAAAAGAAAGATCATTTCTGGAGGAAATATTTAGAAAGCTCCTTTGTTCTTGTGATTAGAAGACAGAAAACGATTTTTATTACAACTGGAGTAGTTGTTTTACTGAGTATTATTGGATTAATGCGTATTGATACGAACAATTTTTTAATGGATGATCTCAAGGAGAATGAACCACTTAAGTTAGATTTTAATTTCTTTGACGATCACTATGGTGGTGTTCGTCCGTTTGAGTTATCGGTAACATTAAGGGATACTTCAATTTCAGTTTGGGATAAAGAAGTATTACAAAAAATAAATACTATTGAGGAATACCTAAGTCTAAATTATGGTGTTGGGATAAAAATGTCCTTGATAACAATGTTGAAAATTGCCAATCGTTCATCGCATGCAGGAAATAAAGAGTATTATATCTTGCCAACATCTACAAAAAAAATTAGAAAATATAGACGTGCTCTTCGTTTAGGGGCAAAAGGGGAGTTTGTAAAATCAATTATTGACTCTGCAGAGAATGTAACACGTATAACAGGTACAATAGCAGATTTAGGAAATCAAATCATTTCAAAAAAGAATGATGACCTTTTTAATTTCATAAAAAAAAATAAACTGGATGAGATGCTCGAATTTAATATTACAGGAACAGCACACTTGGTAGATAAAAATTTAAAATACTTATCTATAAGCTTGGTTCGAGGACTGGGGGTCTCTATTTTTATTGTTGCACTTATAATTGGATTTGTCTATCGGTCAGGTTCAATTTTAGTGATTAGTATTATTACCAATTTAATTCCACTTCTTTTTATTGGGGGGGTAATGGGCTTCATGGGTGTTGAGTTGAAAACGAGTACATCAATCATTTTTACCATTGCTTTTGGAATTGCCGTAGATGATACGATTCACTTTCTAGGGAAGTTTAAATATGAGTTACTCAAAGGGAAAGGAAAGATGTATGCATTGAAACGTAGTTATCTAACTACTGGCAAAGCAATGATTTTGACCACTCTGATATTATGCTCAGGATTTATGTTGTTATTATTTTCAAGTTTTCTAGGCACTTTTTATATGGGTCTGTTGCTCTGTGTAACACTGTTTGTAGCATTGATAGCCGATTTGACTATTCTGCCAATTATGTTGATGGTTTTCTACAAGCCAAAGCTCAAAGGAGTAAGTAATAAATAATTTTATAATTTTATAAATCCTTTAAATAACATTAGGTTGAAATAAGAGTATGTCATCAAAAACTAAATTACCATCTTTTTTTATTGCGCTAGTTCCTATCATAGTATTGGTCGGTCTGTTGATCTTGAATGTAAATATTTATGAGGACGATGCGACTTACGGTCCAAATCAGATTGCTTTATTGATTGCTGCCGCGGTTGCTACTGTAATTGGTTTTTGTCTGAATTATTCTTGGAATGAACTTCAGGGTGGGATTGTTAAGAGTATTAAGTCAGCGCTTCCTGCCTTGCTTATTCTTTTGTTAATTGGTGCTTTAGCAGGAACATGGATGATCTCAGGTGTTATCCCATCAATGATTTACTACGGATTAAAAATATTAAACCCAACTGTATTTTTAGTTGCTGCTTGTGCGATTAGTGCAATCGTTGCGGTGGCGACCGGTAGTTCATGGAGTACTATTGCAACGGTCGGATTGGCTTTGCTTGGTATTGGTTCTGTGCTTGGAATTCATGAAGGTGTTGTGGCAGGGGCAATTATTTCAGGGTCTTATTTTGGTGATAAAATGTCACCACTTTCTGATACAACAAACTTAGCACCGGCAATGGCAGGAGCTGATTTGTTTACTCATATTCGTTACATGGCGAAGACAACAATACCGTCAATTGTAATCACTTTAGTAATTTTCCTTGTTTGGGGATTCACAATTGACTCAAATCCTAGTGAAGAAGGGGTTCAAGGAATTTTAGACTTGTTAGAATCGAAGTTTTATATCTCACCTGTATTATTTATTGTGCCAGTGGTCGTTATTTTCTTAATCATTAAGAAAGTAGATGCTGTTCCTTCCTTATTCATTGGTGTAATTATGGGGGCTGTTGTATCCGTAATTTTCCAACCTGATTTGATTAAAGAATTAGGAGGGAATACCGGTAATTACATCTATGATTCATACAAATTAGCTGTAGATGCCATGTTCGGAGAGGTTTCACTTTTAGGTGGAGATCATGAAGTGTTTACCGCATTGTTAGAGGAATTCCCAGAAAAAGAAGTATACCAGCCAATGATACCATTATTAGCTATGGAATCTAAAATCTATCATGAATTACTGATTAGTGATTCAGATACATACAGCGGGATTCACAAGTTATTCGGATCGAAAGGAATGTCAGGAATGATGAATACCATTTGGTTAATTATCTGTGCAATGGCCTTTGGTGGCGTTATGGAAGCTTGCGGTTTGTTGCAACGAATAACTACTGCCGTTGTTTCTTTGGCTAAAACGACAGGATCACTTATTGCTACTACTGCAGGAACCTGTGTATTCTTTAATGCTACCGCGTCAGATCAATATTTGGCAATCGTGGTGCCGGGAAGAATGTTTGCAGATACATATAGAGAAAGAGGGCTCGCACCGGAAAATTTAAGTCGTACACTTGAAGATTCAGGAACGGTGACATCTGTTCTTTTTCCTTGGAATACATGCGGAGCTGCTCAGTCAACTGTTTTGGGTGTTGCTACAGGTGAGTATTGGATGTATTGTTTCTTTAATCTGATAAGTCCTGCGATGACAATTATTTATGGATATTTCAATATTAAAATAGCCTTAATTGATTCAGATGCGAAAGTTGAAGAAGTTGATTTGAGCGAACCAGAATAACAAGTAAACGTCATCTTAAAAAAGTAAGCCTCAGACTATAAAAAATAGAAGCCTTTTTTGTATTTTTGTAGCCCGAAAACCATTGTAATAATATGTTTGAAAATTTAACTGATAAGTTTGAAAGAGCTTTCAAGGTCTTAAAAGGACAAGGACAAATTTCTGAGATTAATGTTGCTGAGACATTAAAAGACGTGCGACGTGCATTATTAGATGCCGATGTTAACTTTAAAACTGCGAAAGATTTCACTACTGCTGTGAAGGAAAAGGCTATTGGTGCAAATGTGCTTACTGCGATTTCTCCAGGGCAATTGATGATTAAGATCTGCCACGAAGAGTTGGTAGAATTGATGGGAGGCAATGAAGTTGAGATCAACGTTAAAGGAAATCCTGGAATTATCTTAATGTCGGGACTTCAAGGTTCAGGTAAAACGACGTTCTCAGGGAAGCTTGGGAGTTACTTGAAAAACAAAAAAGGAAAGAATCCGCTATTAGTTGCTTGCGATGTATACCGTCCTGCTGCCATTGATCAACTTCATGTTTTAGGAGATCAATTAGGTATTGAAGTTTATTCAAACAAAGAAGAAAAAAATCCTGTTAAGATTGCATTAGCTGCTATTCAACATGCGAAAAGCAAAGGGTTTAACGTAGTGATTGTCGATACTGCAGGCCGTCTTGCTGTTGATGAGCAAATGATGGGTGAAATAGCTGATGTAAAGAACGCAATTCAGCCAACTGAAACTTTGTTCGTTGTGGATGCAATGACAGGTCAGGATGCGGTTAATACGGCGAAAGCGTTTAACGAGCGAATTAATTTTGATGGTGTTGTTTTGACGAAATTAGATGGTGATACTCGTGGTGGTGCTGCGTTGTCTATTAAATCTATTGTTAATAAGCCAATTAAATTTGTAGGTACGGGTGAGAAAATGGATGCATTAGATGTATTCTACCCTGCACGTATGGCAGATCGAATCTTAGGTAAGGGAGATGTGGTTTCCTTAGTTGAGAAAGCACAAGAGCATTTTAGCGAAGAAGAGGCGCGTAAGCTCCAAAAGAGGATTAATAAAAATCAATTCGATTTTAATGACTTCTTAAGTCAACTTCAGCAGGTGAAAAAAATGGGGAATGTTAAAGATTTGATGGGAATGTTACCAGGAATGGGAAAAGCATTGAAAGACGTAGATATAAAAGACGACGCATTTAAGTATATCGAAGCAATTATCTATTCAATGACACCTAAAGAGCGAGAGAACCCTGACCTTATAAATGTACCTCGTAAGAATAGACTTGCAAAAGGGAGTGGTACAAATATTCAAGAGGTTAATAAACTGATGAAACAATTTGGCGATACTAAGAAAATGATGAAAATGATGAATAATCCAGCTAATATGCGTCAGATGATGAAGCAAATGAAAGGAATGGGCGGAGGAATGCCGGGGGTTTAAAGTTCATTCCAACAAAAAAATAAAAAGACTTCCTAAATTTCAGAAAGTATTTTTTTAAATATAAACTTAACACAACTATCTTTAATTCATAGTATTAGACACTACTTCTTTAATTAACTAATTAACTTCTTTAAATCTATATTTTCTTTATAGAAGTAGAGTTGAAGCTTAGTTCCAAGTTTTTAATTCAGTCTTTTCCTCATCAATTTCAAGATATGTGCAGTAATTAATCCATTCACCAAGATTAATGTATTTTGAGCCTTTAGTTAGCTTAACCTCTAATGGTAAATGTCTATGACCAAAAATAAAATAGTCAGTATGCTTTTTCTTAAGTTCCTCTTTACAGTATTGTACAAGCCATTCATTCTTTTCACAAAGAAATTTTTCATCTGAATTCCCAGTCATTGCACGACTTTTCTTACTAGACATTTCAGCTAGCCAGATTCCGAAATTTGGATGTAGTCTAGCGAAACACCATTGGCAAAATTTATTTTCAAAAAACTTCTTAATGAACTTGTACCCCTTATCTCCAGGTCCTAATCCATCACCGTGACCAATTAAGTATGATTTCCCGAAGAATTCACGCTCTATGGGTTTTCTGTATAATTGAACTCCTAGCTCCTTTGGAAGGTAGTCGAATATCCACATATCATGGTTTCCAGTAAAAATATGAACTTGAATCCCTTTATCTGTTAATTCAGCAATTTTACCCTGTATACGTACAAAACCTCTTGGAATTGCACGTTTATATTCGAACCAAAAATCAAAAATATCACCCACTAAGAATATCTCTCTAGCAGTTGGTTGAATATGATTTAACCAATCTACAATTTTCTTTTCACGAACAAGACTTTCGTCATGGTTTGGTGCCCCTAAATGAAAATCAGAGGCAAAATAGATTTTTTTAGAGGTGGAATTAGACATTTTTATTTATTTAAAAATACGAGCTAACTCATTCGTTAATTCCATTCCTCTCAACTTTGTTGCTATAATTGTACCGTCTCGATCAATCAATACTGTAAATGGAATTCCAGAAACACCATATTTCTTTGGAGCACTAGAGGCCCATCCATTTAAATCACTCACATGATTTGGCCAAGAAAGTTTATCTTTCTCAATAGCCTGTAACCATTTTATTTTATCCTTATCCAGTGAAACACTCATGACTGTGAATCCTTCATCTTTATATTGTTCGTACAATTTAACAACTGTAGGGTTTTCTCTGCGGCACGGTCCACACCATGATGCCCAGAAATCTAACAATACAACTTGGCCGCGTAAGTCAGACAACTTCATTGTAGTTTTACGATCCGTTCTTAGTTCTTTAAAATCAGGGGCAGCTTTTCCTGGAGCTAAATTGTCACTAGCAGAATATTGAGATTTTATACTTTCAAATTTTTTCTGGAGTGCCTGAATACTTGGTGAATCAGCAAAACAAGCTCCTAATTGTTTTACAATGGACTCGTAGGTAGCAAATTCTGTTTCCATGTTAATAGAGCCTAAAGCTGCATAAAGTGCAGCTGATCCAGGGTTTTTTGACACAAAAGCTTTATTGATACCTTGAAATTTTTGATATTCTTGTCCCATCATTCGGTTAATTTCTTCCTTTTTTAATGGGTTGGCTTTAATCGCTGTCATTGCAGAATCACTCTTTGTATTCCAAGTATTTAATTGTACAATATACTTGTACATGTTGGCTGACTCTTCAGAGTTAACGATGTTTACAAATTGAGATAAATTTTCACCGTCACCATATACCTTTACATCTGCTTTATCTCGAAGTATTAAACTGATATGACCATTATCTAATCTTAATACATAATAGTCAGGATTATCTAGTTTTCCTTCAATTTTGAACGTACCATCTTTATTCATTTTTGCTCCAATATAATTCACATAATGAGTCCCGAAAAACTGAGCTATGTAAACGGAATCTGAGGGTGTGTTAAAAATATTACCAGATACTTTTACATTTACTTGGCTCATTACCGAAAATGTAATTACTGTAAAGAAGATTAATGATATTGTTTTCATAATGTTTTATTTAGCAAAAAGTTCTTTCAATTTTTGTTCCAATTTTATTCCTCGCAATCCTGAGGCGATAATCATTCCTTCTTTGTCCACTAAAACAGTGTGAGGAATAGAGTTGAAGTTATATAATGAAATTAAAGGTGTGCTCCACATTTTAAGATCACTTCCGTGGTTGGGCCAAATTAATCCGTCTTTCGCGATAGCAGCTTTCCATGCTTCAGCATTCTTATCCAAAGAGACAGAGAAAATGGTAAATCCTTTACCTTTATACTCATTGTATAATCTAACCATATTAGGACTTTCTTTTCTACAAGGCCCACACCAAGATGCCCAGAAGTCAATCATCACGTATTTACCACGCAATTGAGAAAGACGAATATCCGAGCCATCAGGTTTCTTTAATACAATCTCAGGAGCAATACGTTTACCAGAATTGTTTGATTTTTGCTGGTTGTATGCTGCTTCAATCTGTGCTACTTGATTTGTAAGCGTAGAAGCAATTGGAGAATCTTTGTATGTTGAAGCGTAAGCATCAGATACTCCTTTCAATACTTTAAGGTTATTTGAATCCCAGTTTTCAAAACCCATTGTAGGTGTTGCATGAGATGATAAGATGATATTGAATGCATTAGAAGGTTTTTTTTCCATTGAAGCAAGAGCGAAATTATCAATAACCCCTTTCATTACTAGGAATCGTTCTGTAAGGTCTTTATTACTGACTGTTCCCTTGAGACTAATTAATTCTTTTTTATTGGTATTAAAGTCTGAAATCAATGTCATGTACTCAGTCATAACAGGAGCCCAATTAGTTCCTTTTAACTTAGGTGTAGTTGCGTAATTAGTAAAGTTTGATGTGATTTTTACTTTATCATTTGGAACTAATGTTAATGGGATAATTTTTTCATCACTCTCTTCTCCCATGCGAAGTTGAAACATTCCAAGATTAGATATATTTCCTTGCATAGTGAATTTGCCAGAAGCGTCAGATTTAGCTTCAGCAATTACAATGTTTCCTTGTTTACTGATTGATTCAAGATAAAACGTTGTGTTTTCTACTCCTTCAACAGTTCCTGAGACGATGAAGTTATTTGCTACACCATTTTCATCCACACCTAACTCTTCAATATCTTCTCCGCATGATGTAAAGAAGAAAAGTATTAAACTTAATATTGCTATATATTTAATCATAATTTATCTAAAGTTTGTCGCATTAATATGTTTGCAGCCTTTGGGTCAGCTTTTCCTTTCGATGCTTTCATTAATTGCCCCATAAAGAAACCTGTCAATTGTTGTTCACCATTCTTATAGCGCTCGGCTTCAGAACTGTGTTGCTCTAGTACCTCCTCAATAATTGTTAAAAGTGCATCTTGATTTGAATCTTGAATAAGATTCATTTCCTCTGCAATTTGTAAAGGTGCTTTCTCAGGCGCTTTTAATAGAGCAGGAAATATTTTTTGAGAAGCAACAGTAGATGATATTTTACCATCATCAATAACTCTGATTAAATCCGCGATTACTTTCGATGCAATTGGGAATTCACCCATTCCTATTCCATTATGATTTAAGTATGATTTTATGTCACCCATCATCCAATTGGCAGCTGATTTATAGTTTGTAGTGTTTAGGATGATTTCTTCATAATACAATGCCAGTTCTTTTGAATCTGTCAAATTATAAGCGTCATATTCAGAAAGTTTCAGCTCATTTGTATATTTAAGAAATAATTCTCTTGGCAGGGCGGGCATTTTAGCTTTAATCCCTTCAATTTGAGATTTTTTTATTACCAAAGGCTGTAAGTCTGGCTCAGGGAAGAAACGATAATCATTCGCAGCTTCTTTTGAACGCATTGAGATGGTAGTGTTCTTTAGTGCATCATAAGAACGTGTTTCTTGAGCGATTACTTCACCTTTTTCAACTGCCTCAATGTGTCTGTTTATTTCAAATTCAATTGCTTTCTGAACATTTCGAATAGAGTTCATATTCTTAACCTCAACTCTACGTCCAAATTCCTTAGCGCCTTTAAGCATTACAGATACGTTGGCATCACAACGAAGAGAACTCTCTTCCATATTTCCATCACAAATTTCTAAGTAACGAACAAGTTTTCTTACCTCGGTAAGGTAGCTATACGCTTCTTTAGAAGATCTTAAGTCTGGTTCGGAAACAATTTCAACCAAAGGAACACCCGCACGATTCAAATCTACCAATGTATCAAATACATCAACATCATGAATACTTTTCCCAGCATCTTCTTCCATATGAATACGCGTCAAACGAATGGCTTTTTCCTTGCCTTCATCATCTTTAATATATACGTTTCCATTTGTGCAGATGGGGGTCAAATCTTGTGTGATTTGATATCCTTTTGGTAAATCGGGGTAAAAATAGTTCTTACGTGCAAAATTTTGATGTTCTGCAATATCAGACTCACAAGCTAACCCTAAGCGAATCGCAAATTCAATTGTTTTACGGTTCATCTTTGGTAAAGTTCCTGGGTGTCCCATTGTTACAACACTGACGTTACTGTTCGGTGTTGAACCAAATTCATTAACATCTGAAGAATATGCTTTACTCTTCGTGAGCATTTGAGCATGGACTTCAAGTCCAATTACTACCTGATATTTATCTCTGATTTCTGGAGACATAGATTATACTCTTGATATAAGTTCTTTCATAATAATCGTCATCTTTGGCTCTTGCCTGTTCGCTACAGCGATAACGTCTTCAACACTTGTTTCTTGAATTCTACCAGGAACACCTAAATCAGTAATGATAGAAATAGCGAAACAAGGTATTTCCATATGTCTTGCGACAATAACTTCAGGAATTGTCGACATTCCTACAGTATCAGCACCAATTGCTCTAATGTATTTATATTCTGCTGGAGTTTCTAGTGTTGGCCCTGTTAACCCTGCATAAGTACCGGTAGATACGCGAATGTTATTTTCATTAGCAATAGTTTTTGCAAGATTAATCATTTTTGAATCGTAAGTATTCATCATATCTGGAAATCTTGGACCTAAATCATCTAAGTTTTTTCCAATTAGTGGATGTGCAGGGAATAAGTTAATGTGGTCATCAATAATCATGATTTCACCAATTTCAAAATCAGGATTGACACCACCTGAGGCATTACTTAAAAACAAACGCTCAATTCCTAAAAACTTCATTACACGAACTGGGAAAGTACATTCCTTCATAGTATATCCTTCATAGAAATGGAACCTTCCTTGCATGGCAACCACATGTTTTCCTCCAAGTTCTCCGAAAATTAATTTCCCAGAGTGACTCTGAACCGTGGAGATAGGAAAGTGTGGAATGTCTTCGTAATTAATTTCGTCAATAATATTGATTTCTTTAACTAATCCACCAAGGCCAGTTCCTAAAATGATTCCAACACTTGGTTTTACCTTAGTTATTGATTGTATATAAGCTGTTGACTCTTTAAATTTCGTTAACATAATTGTCTATAAGAATATTAAATTTTTGTCGTTCGTTTATTTCTGTTTTTATAGGTTGATAATACCAATTGTCATTATCGCCATTTAACCATTTGAGATTTCTCAGTCTCATATAGTCTTTTTCCGTTGTAACAATAATTTTATTATCACTAACAAAAGTATCAAATTTTTCATGAATATTCTTGATATCATGTTGTGTAAATAGATGATGATCCTTGAATTTCAAATGAGTTACGGAATAATCCTTTTCCAGATGTTGAATTAATGGAGTAGGATTCCCGATACCAGTTACTAAAAGCACGTTTTTAATTACACCTTTCTGAATATCGTTAAATGGTTTTAATTGCTCGTAAGTAATACTCGAAAAGAAGATTTTTTTTGGATCAAAATCGAATTCTGATTTGATTCTTGATTGCTCTGATGTCGATAGCTCTGGTGATTTACTAACAATAATTATATCTGCTCTTTTTACACCATATTTACTTTCTCTTAGATTTCCTACTGGCAATATAAAGTCTTTCGTGAAGCGGTGATTATATTCTGTTATGATAATGTTTAATCCTGCTTTTACTGTGCGATGCTGGAATGCATCGTCAAGTATAATTAATTGATTTTTAGGATACTTTGTAGAGATGAAATGTACACCTTCCAAGCGTTTCTCTGCAACAACTACGTTAATTTTTTCATCATATTTGCATTTGTAAAATAGTGGTTCATCTCCTGTGTAATCAGCAATGTCTGATTTAAAAACTTCTCTTAAACCTTTAGTAGAACGACCATATCCACGACTTAAAGTAGATGTTTTTATACCTTGCTTAATGAAATGCTCAACGAGTAAATCAACATGCGGAGTTTTCCCAGTCCCGCCTACAGAAAGATTTCCAACACAAATGGATTTCTTCGGGATTTCAATTGATTTTTTTAATCCAATAGTGAAAAGCCAGTTTCGAATGGCAACAGTAATCCAATAGATCCAGCTGAATGGAAGTAAAAGAACCCGAAGTTTTCGCATTTAACTTAGTTTTGATTGCTAGTCGTTATGATAGTCTGAAAAAGCCTGTTCGTCTGCATAATAGTAAATCTTTACTGAAGCAGTATCATCTAGGAAGTTAATCTTTCCTACATCGATACGGTTTACAGTTAATCCTGTACGTACTTCAATGTCAGCCTTCATTTCTTCGTGACGATCAGGAACAATTAGGTCAATACGCTCATAAATGATTGTTTTACGCGTTAGATGCTTAACCAACCATAAATACTCAAGGCCATATGTAACAGAAACAATAGCAACGTTTATTAATGCCATTTCAGCTAAACTAATTTTCTTAGAAGCTAGTGAGTTGACAACACTTATACCGATAATTAAGAAAAGATAAGTCATTTCCTTAATTTCAATGGCATCCGTTCTATAACGGATAATTCCAAAAATGGCGAATAACCCAAGTCCCATTCCGGTACCAATGTCTAGTTTCTTCAAGGCAAAACAAAGGAAAAAGGTGATTAATCCAATCAGGTAATATGTAAATAAATAATCTTTTCTTTTTGTGATAGGGTAGTATAGATAACGAATAATAATCGTCATAAATACAAGGTTGACAACGAGTCTAAAAAGTAATTTGTAAAAATCATCACTGAAAAGGTTTAGGTCGACTATTTCAGTAAACCATTTCAATATTTCAGTAAAAGAGTCTAATACGATAATGTTAGTAAGCATTTGGTTGTAGTTTAGTGAGTTTTAATAATTTTTTCTTAAATCTATTGTATTTTACATTCTCTTTGCCGTACATGTCAATAATCCCTACGCAGTATTTACTGATTTTTAGAGGGCGAATGTAATTGTCTTTCATTATTTGGTAAAACGGAGAAGTTCTATTCGATTTTCCTTGCTTTAGCTCGGCAATAACAATGTTTTCAATTAACTTTTTTTCATCTTTCCACTCAAAACTCAAGTCAAGATCAAGTGTTAGGCGTTCATCAAACTTTTTACTTACCAAGGTAATTCTGTTAAATCGATTC
The DNA here is from genome assembly GCA_905182335.1 of Flavobacteriales bacterium UBA4466. GTDB lineage: Bacteria > Bacteroidota > Bacteroidia > Flavobacteriales_D > Crocinitomicaceae > UBA4466. The sequence continues at coordinate 225,956 of CAJJBE010000003.1, forward strand.
ATTAGAGAAGGCTCGAGACGATTAAAATCAGGATTCACGGTTTTTATAAAATCGTAATGCTCATCAGATAATTCTAAAGGAATTTTATCCACTGGGATTCTTCGCTTATCTGTACGTCCTTTTACTTTGTGCTTTACCTCAAGAAAGGTTATTTTTGAGTCGACATATCTTCTATAGCGAATTTTGTATCGATTAAGCCTTCCTCTATGGTGATCTTTATAATTAACTAATTCATTATCGTAATAAAGACTTTCATAGCGAGCAATAAGATTTTTCCCAATTTTTAAGATGTAATAATCTTTTGTGAGAACGGGTAGTAATTCGAGAAGTTTTTCATTTGTAAAGACAAATTTGGTGTCAATCCGGTTCATCAGTTGAACTTTGTCCATTTCCTCCAACCCAATAGGGTCGAATAAATTAGTAACAGAATGAAATTGATTTATTGACATTACCTCAAAATTAATAGAATGTTTCAGTTAAGTTAAAACAATCCACATTAATTGAGTTGACATGTGTATACAAAACTTGTGGTTCGCTTTAAGAGCGGTCAATATTAAAGTAACCCAAGACATATTTTCATGCGAATAATACGTTTTACAGATTCGTCAACACGAGACTTAAACACCCTATTACCAGTGTATTCAAATTTAATTTCGCGATGAGCTTTACGTGCATTGTTTGGCATTAATAAAATATCACATCCTGCATCAATAGCTTTAACTGAAGCGTTAGGGTATCTAATAACTCCTCCCATGTTCATAGCGTCTGTTATAATAAGTCCCTTAAAGCCTAAGCTGTCACGTAACAAGTCATTTACAATTACTCGAGATGCTGTAGCAGGAGCTCCGTTAGTATTAAATTTAGAATTATTTTGAACGGCAATATGGGCAACCATAATTGACAACACACCGCTATCAATTAATGGAGGATAATTTTTCAATTCTTTTAATTCACCATCAATTACCTGTAATGCTTTATGCGTATCTCCAGAGATTAATCCGTGCCCAGGGAAATGTTTAGCTGTTGCCACAATGTTTTTAGATTGTGTTTTTTTAATAAAGGCATTACTAAAAGGAACGATATTTCCAGGATTGGATCCAAAACCACGATAACCAACAGTTTTGTTTTTTGCCATATCAACTACTGGTGCAAAATTGTAATTAATTCCGATTTCATTAAGGTCATTTGAAATGGTTTCAGCTACTTTTAAAACTTCTAACAAACTAGAAATAGCATTTGCTTTTACTACAGGTGTTGAGCCTATTATTTTTCTATTAACCAAGCTTGGCTCAGCATCAGCTGAATACATGAACGGTAAGTTTTGATGCGTAACGTTCATTGACTCAAACTCATTTATCCAATTAGTGAATTGGTCTTTTGTTCCGTTTAACAATAGAATCCCTCCAATCAATTGATCTCTCAATAACGATTTTATTGTGTCTTTGTGTTGGCCTAGTCGACCAGCTGCTGGCATGATTAATTGAGCAATAATTGAATTTTCATTGAGTGATTGAAATACACTTTCTACTTTTTTATCTAAATTTTTATCATTAATTAAATAGGACTCCAGGGTGTATTTATCTTCACTTTGAGATGATGCTAAAAATGAGAATAATCCAATAAATAGTGCTGATACAATAGTTTTCATATGTCGGGTTTCAAATGAACTTCAAAAATAATCGTAAATAGATTCGCTATCCTTGTTTATCTTAGGTTTTGTTCACAATCACTATGTCAATAACCATACCACGCAGTATGAAATGATATTTTCATTAACTTAAATAAGAGTTACCCAAAACCTATTTATCTGAAACAGATGAACGCCATAAAACATTGGCCTGAAGATGGTCGACCCAGAGAAAAAATAAAAACTAAAGGGCGTTATGATTTATTCGGATACTGAATTATTAGCAATTATTATAGCTTCAGGAAGCCGGCAACTATCAGCGGTTGAATTGTCACGTCAAATATTAGCTTCTGTTGATAATAACTTTTCAAAGCTTTCGAGGTTATCTATTGCGGACTTTAACAAGTTTAATGGGATTGGAGATACAAAAGCAATTGGTATTATGGCAAGCTTGGAAATTGCCAGGAGAAAAAGAGATGAGGAGCAACCTGCTATTTCTAAAATTACATATTCAAAGCAAGTATTTTAATTGCTAAAGCCCAAATTCATGGATTTAAATCATGAAGAATTCTATGTAGTTTTCTTAGATTGAGCAAATAAGATGTTACATTTCGAGTAAATTTCAAAAGAAAGTATTTCAGGCACTATCGCTGACGGGATTTTTTTTTCGAAAAGGGCTAGAGGTAAAATGTAGTGGGCTTATTTTGGCACATAATCATCTCCAGTGGAGAATTAAAACCGAGTGAATCTGATTTGAAGTTAACAAAATCACTAATCAATTTTTGGAATTATATAGACTTACAGATACTAGATCATCTTATATTTTCTGATAATAGTTAACTTAGCTTTTCAGATGAAGGAATTCTGAATTAACAATATCTTTATTTTGAAAAAGAAAATTATTACAATCGTAGGGGCAAGACCTCAAATTATAAAATCTTCAGCAATAAGCAGAGCTATTTCTGGAGTATTTAAAAACGATTTAGAAGAAATAATTGTGCATACTGGTCAGCATTATGATGAGAACATGTCTAAAGTGTTTTTTGAAGAAATGATGATTCCAGTTCCTAATTACAATTTAAATGTAGGGAGCGGTTCTCATGGTGTTCAAACGGCTAAAATGTTAGAAGGTTTAGAAGATATTTTCATCAAGGAACAACCAAACGCTGTTTTAGTTTATGGTGATACCAATTCGACAATTGCTGGCGCTTTATCTGCCTCTAAAATTCATATTCCTGTAATTCACGTAGAGGCTGGATTGAGAAGTTTTAATAAGGCAATGCCTGAAGAGATTAATCGAATTTCTTGTGATCATATGTCAACGATGTTGTTTACACCAACACAATCAGGAATTGATAATTTGATTAAGGAAGGCTTTAAAATAGGTGTTTCAGAAAAAGCATCTATTGACCATCCTCACGTATATCATTGTGGGGACATCATGTTTGATAATAGTCTTTTTTTCTCTAAAACGTCAGAGGATAAGTCTACAATTATTTCAAATCTGAATCTTGAAATAAATGGATTTGTGCTCTGCACGGTACATCGAGATTCGAATACTGATATTAAAGAGAATATGGAGTCCATTTTCCAAGCTTTGCTAGATATTGCAGAGAATTCAGGTCTAAAAGTGATACTGCCTTTACACCCTAGAACAAAAGCAAAGATGGAAACTCAATTGAGCGAAGATCTTTTTAGTGCAATTAATGAAAGTGAAATGATTAAAGTTATTCCGCCTGCCGGATTCCTAGACATTATTGCTTTGGAGAAGAATGCACGAATAATTGTGACAGACAGTGGAGGTTTGCAAAAGGAGTCATTCTTTTTTCAAAAGCCATGCGTAATCCTTCGTGCTCAAACGGAATGGATTGAAATTGTCGAGAACGGGAATGCAATTTTAGCTGACTGCGATTATAATCGTATAATTAATGCTTTTAATTCACTTTTAACCAGAGAAGAGTTCACTTACCCTATATTGTATGGTGATGGAAAGGCGGCTGATTTTATTTGTAAAAAGATTGTGACTCAATTATGACATTGGTATTTGTATTAGAAATTACCGCGCGAATTGAATATACTTTTGGGTTCATCTTCAAAACACGTGGGATTGAATTTGAATTAACTACAGATCAGTATCATTTCTCAAACTATTCTGGTGCAAAACTAAATTATTCTAAAATTAAACATAATGCTGTTCAGATTGAGCCCAGTGCAATCTGCTTTGAAGATAATATCTTACACAAAGAAGTATTGTGGAGTAAAAAAAATGATTGGAAATGTCTTTCATTTGATGGTCAAATTGACCCTGTAGCATCAATATTTTATCTGTTGTCTCGATATGAGGAATATACATGTGAAAAGCGTGATGTTCACGGACGATTCCCATTTCATAAAAGCATTCTGTCACTAGAAGATAGGGTTGAAAAAGTAAATTGTGATCGATGGGCCTCTCAAATAAATCGTTTTGTAGATTCTAGTTATGTTAAACATCAGAGTACGGTTGATATAATCCCGACATTTGATATTGATAACACCTTTGCGTATAAATTGAAAACAGGAAAGCGAATGATTTTATCGCTTATAAAAGATGTCTTTCTAGGAGACAAAACGAGAATAAAAGAGCGCAGTGAGGTTTTGAATGGGTCAGCAGATCCATACGACACCTATACTGAAATAGTAAGTGTTGGAACCAGATTTCCTAAGACACTTATCTTTTGGTTGGTAGGGGAACGCGGTAAAATGGATCGAAATATTTCAATCGAAGATGCCCAACACCAAGCTTTAATCCAATCTATAACTGAGTCTATTGAGGTTAACCTTCACCCAAGCTATGCATCAAACGGAAATGTTGAAATTATAAATAAAGAGAAAGCTAAATTAGAGTTAGTGACGCGTACTGAAATCACTAAATCAAGACAACATTTTTTGAGATTTAAACTACCAAATACATACAGAGCTTTAATTGATGCTGGATTTACTGATGATTATTCAATGGGTTTTGCAGAGCATGTTGGTTTTAGATCGGGAACAGCACGATCTCATTTTTGGTTTGATTTATCGGGAAATAAGATAACATCATTAATCATTCATCCTTTTGCCTATATGGATGGAACATTAAATGAATACATGAAATTATCTGTAGAGCAAAGTAAATATCGAATAACATCAATGTATAGAGAAGTGGAAGAGTTTGGAGGTGATTTTATTTTTATTTGGCATAACGAAACAATCGGAGATTATGGAAAATGGTTTGGATGGTCTTCAGTACTTCAGCATACCTTAAATTTAAGTAATGAGTAAAAAAGTAATTTTAACAGGAGCAATTTTTATTGTATTGGCAATTATTTTAGGAGCTTTCGGTGCACATGGATTGAAGGATGTCTTGACAGATGCTCAATCGAAATCTTTTGAAACAGGTGTGCGATATCAAACCTATCATGGAATTGCATTGTTGGTTTTAGGGTTTAATGCTTCAAAAATTAAGAGTATTGACACTATTTTGTATTTGATCATTGCTGGGGTGGTCATTTTTAGCGGATCAATTTATCTACTAGCTACACAGGATATTATTGGTGTGTCAATGAATTTCTCAGGACCAATAACACCATTGGGTGGCTTACTTATGATCTCTGCATGGATTGTTTTTAGTGTTAGAATCATTCGCTCTTAATTCGTGTAAAAATTAAACACGTAGCTTTAGTTAAATAAAAAAAAAGAAGGTGAAGGTCACAATTTTAGGTTCAGGTACATCTCAAGGAGTCCCCGTTATTGCTTGTGAATGCAATGTTTGTAAGTCAACAGATTCTAAGGATAATCGTTTACGCTGTTCAATATTAATCTCGCATAAAGGAAATAATTATGCTATTGATTCCGGACCAGATTTTAGACAACAAATGCTTCGTGAACAAGTAAAAACATTAAGTGGAGTGTTGTTTACACATGAGCATAAAGATCATATGGCTGGATTAGATGATGTACGTGCTTTTAATTATAGAGAACAACGTGATATGGAGGTGTATTGTACTTCTCGAGTTGAAGAGGCTTTGATGAGAGAATATGCCTATATTTTCTCAGCTGATCGGTATCCGGGTATTCCAGCTGTTAATATCAATAGAATAAATAAAGAGAAAAGCATAGCGCTAGAAGATGGTTTGACTGTAATTCCAATAGAAGTGATGCACTATCGTTTGCCTATATTGGGTTTTCGTATAGGGGATTTTACATATATAACAGATGCAAAAACTGTAAGTGAAGAAGAACGACTAAAAATAAGAGGTACTAAGGTGTTAATTATTAATGCTCTACAAAGGAGTACGCATATTTCGCATTTCAACCTAGAAGAAGCTTTAGCGTTTATTGACGATATTAAACCGGAAAAGGCATATATAACACATATCTCTCATTTGTTCGGTACGCATGAGGAAATTAGTGAGGTTCTTCCTGAAAATGTTTTTACCGCTTACGATGGGTTTTCATTAGAAATCGACTTATAGTATGGTCTCTATTCTTTAGATTATTATAAATTTGTAAATCAATATAATTGAATAAAATTATGGGAAACGATATACTTAAAGGAAAGCGAGGAATTATCTTTGGGGCCTTAAACGAGCAATCTATTGCTTGGAAGGTTGCAGAGCGTGCTCATGAAGAAGGAGCTACTTTCGTGTTGACAAATGCACCAATCGCAATGCGTATGGGGGAGATCAATAAATTGGCCGAAGCAACAGGTAGTACAGTGATTCCTGCAGATGCAACTAACGTCGAAGATATCGACAATTTAATCACTCAATCTATGGAGATACTGGGAGGTAAAGTTGACTTTATTCTACACTCAATCGGAATGTCAATTAATGTCCGTAAAGGAAGACATTATACAGATGAGAATTATGATTTTACAATGAAAGGTTTAGATGTTTCAGCACTTTCTTTTCATAAAGTAATGCAGGCTGCAATGAAACATGATGCTGTTAATGAGTGGGGATCTATTCTTGCATTAACATACATTGCAGCGCAACGTGTATTTCCAGACTACAATGACATGGCTGATAATAAGTCTTATTTAGAGTCTATCGCAAGAAGTTTTGGTTACCACTACGGAGTTGCTAAGAAAGTACGTGTAAATACAATATCTCAATCGCCAACGATGACTACTGCGGGCAGTGGTGTTAAAGGCTTTAATGAGTTCATTAATTATTCTGAAGCAATGTCTCCACTTGGTAATGCATCAGCTTTAGCTTGTGCTGATTATTGTGTCTCAATGTTTTCTGACTTAACAAAATATGTAACAATGCAGAATCTTTTCCATGATGGAGGGTTCTCTAATACTGGTGTAACTCAAGAGGTTATTTCTAAGTTCTCAGATTAAACACACAATTTTTTATTTAAAAAGACGCATCTTTGGTGCGTCTTTTTTTTCGTCATATTAAGAAGGTGTGTTTTTTTTATGTCCAAGTATGGAATCTTTTTTACTAATTGGGCTACGTTAATTTTTAGTACACCAAGAATAAAAAATGCTAAAAATTATGAGATTGTTGACATCAGCTGGGTTAGTATTTAATAGATGTAATAAAGTAGTTTCTATAGGATTCCTTTACTAGATAGATATTCGTTTAAGCCTATCTCATCGGCATAAAGAACTTCTCTAGCTTTACTACCTCTAAACGAACCAATAATTCCATGTCCTTCTAACTGATCAACAATTCTGCCTGCTCTATTATAACCCAGCTTTAACTTACGCTGTAGTAGACTAGCAGAGCCCTGCTGATGCATAACAACAATGCGTGCAGCATCTGCGAACAATAGATCTAAATCTTCATCATCCATATTACCTCCACCGTCGGCAGATTCACCAATATATTCAGGAAGTATTAATGCTTCAGGATACCCTCGCTGATCTCCAATAAAGGCACAGATATCATCTACTTCTGGCGTGTCAACAAATCCACATTGAAGTCGAATCACATCCTGGCCAGTGCTAATAAGCATATCACCACGGCCAATCAATTGATCTGCTCCAGAGGAATCCAAAATTGTTCTAGAATCTATTTTAGATAGCACTCTAAATGCAATACGAGCTGGGAAATTGGCTTTAATCATACCTGTAATGACATTCACTGAGGGACGTTGAGTTGCGACAATCAAGTGAATCCCAATCGCTCGGGCTAATTGAGCAATACGCGCAATTGGTTGTTCAACTTCTTTTCCGGCAGTCATTATTAAATCCGCAAACTCATCAATTAATACAATGATATATGGCAAGAAGCGGTGTCCATTTTCTGGATTCAATTTACGAGCTACAAATTTTGCATTGTATTCAATTATGTTTCTACATTGAGCCCCTTTTAATAATTCATAACGTTCATCCATTTCAATACAAAGTGAGTTTAATGTTGCTACAACCTTAGATGTATCAGTTATGATCGCATCTTCTTCTCCGGGAAGTTTTGCTAAGAAGTGACGCTCAATTCTATTATACAATGTGAGTTCAACTTTTTTAGGGTCGACAAGAACAAATTTTACTTGTGATGGATGTTTCTTGTATAGTAGAGAGATTAGAATGGCATTCAAGCCAACAGACTTACCCTGTCCTGTGGCACCAGCGACAAGGAGATGAGGTAATTTTGCAAGATCAAATGTATATGTCTCATTCGTGATCGTTTTACCCATTACGATAGGGAGTTCGGCATCTGATTCTTGGAATTTTTTTGAAGCAATTAAAGAGCGCATGCTTACCATTTGCGGTTTGCTATTAGGAACCTCAATACCGATTGTTCCTTTACCTGGTATAGGAGCAATGATTCTAATACCTAAGGCCGCTAAACTTAATGCTATGTCATCTTCTAGGTTTTTAATTTTAGAAATACGCACCCCTGGAGCAGGAACAATTTCATATAAAGTTACGGTTGGGCCAACAGTAGCTCTAATTTTAGATATTTCAATTTTATAATTCTGAAGTGTAGTTACAATTTTCTCCTTATTTTCTTCAAGTTCACTCGTATTAACTGCTGTATTTGAGTTCCCTCCATAATCTTTAAGTAACTCAATAGGAGGGAGCATGTATTTTGAAAGATCTAGAGTAGGATCATAGTCGCCATATTCTGAACGATTCTTATCTACTTCATCTTCAGAAAGTGATTTGTCTTCTTCAGATTCTTCAGCAATCTCAACCAGAAAGTCTTGATCATTAGATTTTAAATTTTCAACACTTTGAATTGTTGGTATAGGGTCTAACCCTTCAAGTTTTTCTTCCCCTATTGTTTTTTCAACTAATGTAACTTCTTCTTCTAGGTCTTTGCTGTGCTCATCGATTACAATTGATGAACTTTCATTTTTTTTATGTTCGTCTTCTTCAGAAAAGAAAACTGTTTTAGCAATAAGATCTTCTGTTGTTTTATTTGGGTCAAGCGTATTGTTTCCATTTAAATCAACTTCTGATAAGTTTTCGGATGCTTCATCGTTTTGAAATCTACTAATCCCTATAAATACTAATAATTTCTTTAGGTTAATATTGAAAACAAGTAATGAAAACAAGTAGCCAAGAGCAATAATAAGTGCTAAAGCACCAAATCTGCCAAGCGCCAATGCCAACCAATCATTTATTTGATAACCAAAGGTTCCACCAAGAAAGCTAATTGAATTATAGAAAAACCCTAAAAACAAACTAAACCACACCAAGGAAAGAGTAGCAGCAGCAATACTTTTCCCTAAAGGAAGAATGGTAATGTTAAATAATGCCTTAAAACCAAGTATAAATAGTACAAAAGGAATTGCAAAAGAGGACAATCCAAACCATCGATAAATAAGTAGGTGAGAAGTCCATGCTCCAAATTTTCCAAACCAATTGGCTAAAGGTTCTTTGCTTCCGTCAAACAAAAGCTCAAAAAGGCCTTTATCCATAACACGGCTTTGGTCAATTTGCCATGTTGATAAGTAAGAGAAGTTTGCAATTAATAAATAGAATGCAAGCAGTATGAATGAAACTCCAACAGTCGATTTTACTTTCTTTTTATTGAAGCGATCTTTCAAGAAGTTTAAAGGTGAAGATGTAAACCTTTTCTTTGCAGATTTAGTATTTGTTTTTCCTGTCGACGTTGTCGCTTTTTCTTTTTTCCCTTTAGCTCTAAATATGTTATCTGCCATCTATCTGTGTGTGTGTAACGAAGATATATAGTTATAGCGCCCAAATGAGTATGATCAGGGGGGAACTTTAAACACCGACTTGTTAGTATTGCTATTGCGCTTCTTCTTTCGCCTTAATCATTTCGCCTATAAATTCATCAAAAGTGATTCGGTAAAAGTCTGACGGTATTCCAAATAAGTCTTTGTTTGGTATGTATTCCTTAAAATTTACGAGTTTGTAATCTAGTATTCCATCTGCCGTTACAATACTATATTTTAGAAGTAAGCCAGGTATTTCAGTGTATATGTTCAGATACTTATTTGGTTTTTTCTTGAGGTATAGAAATTCAATTGGTTCTTTGAAGTCTGGATGATAGACAATCATTCTATTTGCTTTTTCACCCGCTATTTTTCGTTTAAACCATTTCTTTTTGAAAACATATTGAGATTCTTTTTTAATACTGTCGCTTATAGAATGATCTGTTTTAAGGGCAAACTTACCTAAATCAGTAATCAGCAATAGATATGACTTCTGTTTCTCCATGTGTCTAATTGCAACTTGTTGACCAAGTTGATTGGTGAAATTCTCAGTTCTTGTAATTGTGTCATTTGTATATACGAACATTTTGGTTATAGCTGACACATTATTTTTAGATGTGTCTGCAGGAGTAATTTCATACTCTAACATACCTATGAATGAAGTCTTTTTTTGAGCTAAACTTAGATTTAGGATTGAAATTAAAATAAAGCACATGGCTAACAATATCAAAGAATTTTCTTTATAATGAATCATATTCTACTGAACGATTTTTAAGTGAAAAGTTACTTAGTTACTAAATTAATGTAAAAATGATTAAATATCACTTTGATTGTGCATTCATATCCTTCTAGATTATACTATTTTTGTTTCACTTAACTCATTATATGAAAAGAGATATAACGTTATTAATTAATAAATCTGAAATTACTGCTGGTACGCGTGGTTCATCATTAGGTCCTGATGCTATTATGGCTGCTGCACGAAAAGGGAGTAGTCATTATTTTGGTCAGTATCCAATCAAACATGTTGATGAGTTTAATTTCATGTTAGATCATGACGTTAAGTATCCATTTTCTAAACGTATTGAAGGTTTGGTGAAAGTATTTAATTCTGTTTCTGATAATATTCAAGAAATCATTTCTGAAGGTAGATTTCCATTGGTTATTGCTGCTGATCATGGGTCAGCAGGAGGAACGATAGCCGGAATTAAAGCTTCTTACCCTACAAAACGATTAGGAGTAGTTTGGATTGATGCTCATGGAGATTTACATACACCTTATACAACACCATCTGGAAACATGCATGGTATGCCATTGGCCACCGCGTTAAATGAGGATAATAGGGAGGTTGCTATTAACTCACTTTCTGATGAAGTTACATTAATGTGGGAAGAATTGAAGGCGACTGGAATAAAAGGAGCAAAGGTTAATCCTGAAGATCTTGTTTTTATAGCTGTGCGTGACACTGAAAAAGAAGAAAAGGCAATGATTAATCGTCTGAACATCAAAAGTCATATGGTGGCAGAGGTTCGTGAAAAAGGAATGAATGTGATAATGAATGAAGTGAATGATCAATTGAAAGATTGTGATATCATTTATATTTCTTTCGATGTGGATTCAATGGATCCTTTATTTACTTCACACGGAACAGGTACTCCTGTTGATGATGGTTTAAAACCAGAAGAAGCCGAATTCTTTTTAGGTGAGTTTGCGAAAAATGAAAAAACGGTTTGTATCGAATTTGTTGAAGTAAATCCTTGTTTAGATGAAAAAACAAACAAAATGGCAGAGGTAACATTTGACTTGCTTGAAAAAACAACAAGAAGTCTATAGAAAATATAACATGGAGAAGGAAATAAAAGAAGTTTTAATAACTAATTCTGATGCTCTTTTTGGGTTTCAAATCGAAGAACAATTAATTCAATTTCAAAAAACAAGAAAAGACGTTGAAGGAGATTTAACATTGGTAATATTCCCCTTTGTTAAGCTTTTAAAGACATCTCCAGCTGATGCAGGAGAAAAAATAGGTTCATTTTTAAATAGCGAACTTGATTTTATTCAAGATTTCAATGTAGTAAGTGGTTTTTTAAACTTCATCATTACAGGTGAATATTGGGTGAATAAACTAAAAATGATCGAGCGTAATTCTAGGTTTGGTTACGCCTCTAAAGATTCGAAGCCAACAATTATGGTGGAGTATTCTTCACCAAATACCAACAAACCTCTTCACTTAGGCCATTTGAGAAATAATTTTTTAGGATATTCTGTTGCAGAAATACTGAAGGCAAATGGACACAAAGTAGTGAAAGCTCAAATCATTAATGATAGGGGAATTCACATTTGTAAAAGTATGTTGGCTTGGGAGAAATTTTCTCCATTGAATAATAAAGGTGAAAAAGAAACTCCTGAAAACACTGGGGTAAAAGGTGACAAGCTTGTTGGGAAATATTATGTGGAATTTGACAAACAGTTTAATGCTGAAGCAAGATCTATTATCGAATTGTGGGAGACAGGAGATTTTGGAGGCTTTAATAATTATGTTATTGCCGAGTTTAATCGTTTAGCAGATTCTAAAACGGGTAAAGACGATAAGGGTATTGCTGGAATTGATACTAAAATCAAAGATTTAGCGAAAAACCAAACGTCCCTTTTACTTGAAGCGAAACAGATGCTCGTGAAATGGGAGGGAAGAGACCCACAAGTGTATTTACTTTGGACTACAATGAATGGGTGGGTTTATAAAGGTTTTGAGTCAACATATGAAGTAATGGGCGTTGACTTCGATAAGCTTTATTATGAGTCTGATACATTTGTTTTAGGAAAAGATTTAGTTGCGGAAGGACTTACAAAAGGAGTCTTTTTTAAGAAAGATGATGGGTCAGTTTGGATTGATTTATCAGACGATGGATTGGATGAGAAATTGGTGTTGCGCTCTGATGGAACTGCAGTTTATATGACTCAAGATGTCGGCACTGCTGTTGATCGTTATAAAGATTATCCAGATTTAGATGGAATCATCTATACCGTTGGAAATGAGCAAGACTATCATTTCAAAGTATTGTTCTTGATTCTATATAAACTAGGGTATAACTGGGCAAAAAATTGTTTTCATTTGTCGTATGGTATGGTTGATTTACCAACAGGAAAAATGAAATCTCGTGAAGGAACGGTTGTTGATGCGGATGATTTAATGGCTGATGTTGTTAACAGCGCGAAAGAAATGACACAAGAACGTGGTTATATCGATGGTATGTCAGACGATGATAAAAATGAGTTATTTGATTTAATAGGAATGGGTGGGCTGAAATATTACCTCTTAAAAGTCGACCCAAAGAAGCGAATGATGTTCAATCCGGAAGAGTCTATAGAGTTGAACGGAAATACTGGACCATTTATTCAATATACACATGCACGTATTAAGTCATTGTTGAGAAAAGCAGGTGATTTAGGTCAATTAAAACTAGTTTCAATTACTTCTGAAGAAAAAGAAATTATGAAACATTTGGCGGAATTTTCTTCAGTTGTTTCAGAGGCTAGTAAAAATTATTCACCAGCATTAATTGCAAACTACACCTACGAATTGGTTAAGTTGTATAATCATTTCTATCAAGCTGTTCCTGTTTTAATTGAAAAGGATGAAGATTTGAAGAATATGCGTTTGATTTTAAGTAAGAATGTGGCAAAAGTAATTCACTTGGGAATGCGATTACTTGGAGTTAAGGTTCCTGAAATAATGTAAATCCTTGTTCCTAATCATGTAGTATTGTATAAATTAATATAATTATCTGAATAGGTGTAAGCGAAGGGATTTCATGTAAGATAGTGGTTCTACTTATCGTCTTTGAGTATGTTTAGAATTCCCTTTATACTAATCATACCTGATAGTATGGAGATGATTCCGCCAAGTAATAAAACAAGAGTAAATTGAGCCGACCAATGAATATTTAATTGTTCTGAAAAATATCCTACAGCAATTATACTAGCAGAGAAGATGCCTATGCGCAGAAACTCTCTATAATTTATCTTAACATCAATAATCACAAAAGTGATAATAAACTGAACGAGTAGAGTTAATACTTGGGTTATTAAACTTGCAGTTGCAGCTCCAACAGCTCCTTGAGTTGGTATCAGTATGTAGTTCAAAACAAGATTTAATATTACGCCACATGCAGCCATAATATTCAGTGATTTTAAATTACCGTTAGCCGTTAGCAAAGTCCCAAAGATATATGTGGAGGTAAAACTTATAAAGCATAACATCAATAGCCCAAATGTTTGCGTGGCCTTATCAAGTTCTAAATTGGTCATCTCAAACCTCCAAATCATTATCTCCTCGCGATAGAAAAAGGCTCCCAGCCCTAATATGATAGAATAACTTAAGATTAATTTAAATGAGAAATAAAGCATATCGTGTACGCTCTCTTTTTGCTTTAAAAGCTTTGAGAAAATAGGAAGTAATAGCCCAGCAAATAGATATCCAACCATATTCAATGCTTCAAAGAATCGATAGCCTCTTGCGTAAATCGCTGCTTCTTCAGCTCCATTTGGGAGCATTCGCTCCAGCATAACGCTGTCAGATCGATAATAAATGGTCATTAATAGAATTAATAAGGCATAAGGCAAACTTTTCCGAAGCAATTCTCTCGAGAATATCCAGTGAAATTTTATCTTGATCCTCCCTGTTTTCCTCAAGACAAAGTACGCCGCAATTAACCCTGTTATACCGTAAGCAAATGTTTGTGCCCATATGAGCCATTCAATTTGAAAAGGTTGATTGGTCACACCTCCCCATAGTAAAACAGCGCAGATGATGATTAGCAAGAATCGGTCTAGGATTGAGATAACGCTATCTTGTTTGAATAAAAGTAATCCTGAAAGGTTAGATCTAAAGTAGAGGATGAAGGCTACTAATATCTGATTGAAAGCTAGAAAGCATAGTAGTTTGAATTGATATTCATTGTATCCTAAGAAATAACCACTAATTAAAATTAGTATCATATATCCAATAGACAGAACACCTCTTAACGTAATAATTCCAGAAAATTGTTCTCGCATAGATTGACTATTTCGCGCAATGTTTCTGGTATTGTAATTTGTGATTCCTAGATCCAAGAAAATATTCAAAATAAAGGTGAATCCTAAAATTGAAAAGTACTCTCCATATTCTCCGGGACTATGTGTTTCAACTTGTTTTAGTATTTCGGCATCAATTCCTAGTATGTAAAATGGCTTCACTAATACATTCAGAATCAAGACTAGAACAAGATTTGTAAAGAATTTTTTTTTCATTAGAATTTAAGAGGAACCTGATTTTTTTTATGGCTTTCACCTTGTCTTACTAGTATTTTTAGTTTGCTGTTGTATTATTACAAATGTAATAAACTTCTAATATTCGGTATCGATACTAAGCGGAGAAGTTTTGTTTTAATGATTTGTATACATCATGTATTGGTAGCCCCATTACATTATAATAGCAGCCTTCTATTTTTGATACTCCGATATAACCAATCCACTCTTGAATACCGTATGAACCTGCTTTGTCCATAGGTTTATAGTTTTTAACGTAAAAAGAGATATCATCTTCAGTTAAATCTGAAAAGAAGACTTTTGTAATGGATGAAAAGGAAATTGTTTTGTCTAAACTCTTCAGTTGAACTCCTGTTATTACCTCATGTGATTTTCCTGAGAGGGCTTTAATCATTTCAATTGCTTCTTGTTCGTTATTTGGTTTTCCGAGAATATTCCCTTCTAATAGAACAATTGTGTCAGAAGTTAATAAAACTTCATTATTAGCAAGAGTAGGAGCTATTGGCCCTGATTTCAACGCTGCTAAAAACTCAGGTACTTTGTAAGGGTTTAATTCGGATGGATAAATTTCTGCCACTTCTTTGGTACGAATTTCAAAATTAAAACCAAGCTCTTTTATCAAGTATTGACGACGAGGTGATTTCGAGGCAAGTACAATTTTAATATTATCCATACAGGAGTATTAGTTTCCAGTATATCGGGCTAATTAAGCCTGCTATCATTGCCAATTTTATAAGATCATTAATCACTTTTAATTGTGGTTTTGTTTTTGCTCTGGGTAGTAATAATAGGCAGGTTAAAACAAATAATGCTGAAATAATAATAGGAAAAAACAATTTTAGCTCAATGGGTTTGAAAAATGTAAACGATATAGAAGCACCAACCATACTTGTGCATAAAACAAGGGCAGATATTACCTTCGATTTAGTATAACCTAAAACGATAGGTAATGTTTTCGCATTTAATTTTTTATCACCTTCAACATCTTCCATATCTTTTACAATTTCACGCGCTAAATTTAAAGCAAAAGCAAATCCTGACAAGTAGAATGAAATTAAAAGGATAAAGTTTAAACTAGTCTCAATCGGAAATGGTGCTAAGTTTTGATCAAGCTTAGAGAGTGGCGTGTTTTGAATACTATGGAAGTAAACCCCAACAATAATAGGCACTAGTGCTGTTAATATTGCTATTAGTACATTCCCTATTATAAATTTCCGTTTCAAATACATGGAATAATACCAAAGTAAATTGATAGAGAATAAATGAATGAACAAATACCAAAATGTATCTAGTTTCCAACTTAAGTAAAATGCAATAGCAAACGCAAAAAAGTTAATTACCCAATGAGTGAAAATCGCAATTCTACGTTTCACAAATTTTCCGATTATTAAACGTTCAGGCTTATTTATTCTGTCGGCTTTCACATCAAAATAATCATTGATAATATTTCCTGCAGCTGCAATCATTATTGTAGAAAAAACAAGAAGAGCAAATTCAACTGACATTAAGCCAGAGTCTTTAATGTGTGTTGAGACACCATCCAAGTACCATCCAAGCCCATACATTGTTAATCCAATGATGAAGAGATTCGCCGGTCTTATAAGTCGAATGAAATGCACTATTTAATGATTTTATATTCTGTTCTACGATTCGATTGATGCGCTTTTTCTTTTTCTTTTTCAGAGCTCATTATTTCAATTTCCACATCAGTATAAACTGGTTTTTCTGAAGCGTACCCTTTAGAAGTCAGGCGTTTTGAATCAATTCCTGTTCTAATTAAATATTTTTGCACAGATTTAGCTCTATTTTTTGATAGCTCTATATTTTTAGCATTGTTTCCTCTAGAGTCTGTGTGTCCACCAATTTCAATTTTCACCGATTCATTTTCTTTTAAGAAATCAACCAGCTTGGTTAGCTCAATATAAGAATCTTCTCTTAAAGTAGATTTCGCTAGGTCGAAGAAAATATTAGCCAAAATAATTGGCTGTGAATATTCTCCGCTGATAGGAACCATTGGAACATCCATGTGAATTGCCTCAAGGATCTCAGTATTCTTCATGTCAAAGTTTTGGGAGAAGAAGGTATAGCCAGTATAAGAAACATTTAGAGCGTATTCACAGTTAGTTGGAAGCGAAACTATAAATTCACCCGTTAAATTATCTGCTTCAGAAAGAATAACTATTTCTCCGGTTTTAATATCAATTAGCTCAAATTTACCAGGGACTGGTTTGCGTGTGTTGATATCGTAGACAAGACCTTCAAAATATAATGTTTTAGTAGGTCGAAGCGCTTCAGGCATTGCGAAGTAATAAATATCTAAATCTCCGAATCCGCCAGTACGATCAGAAGCAAAAAATGCAATTTCCCCATCAGGAGATACCATTAATGAGTTTTCATCATATTGCGTATTAATTGGATAACCTAGGTTCTCAGGTTTTGACCACTTTCCGTTCTTGTCCAAGCGGCACATAAATAAGTCTAAACCTCCCATTCCTATATGTCCACGAGATGCAAAATATAATGTTTTTCCATCTGGGTGGATTAATACAGACTCTTCTATACCTGGAGTGTTAATGTAATTCGGTAAACACTTAGCTGTTCCCCATTTTCCATTTTTGTCTAAACGTGTCACGAATATATCAGAGTTCTTTTGTTCTCCACGACGACTAACACGACGAACAAAGTACATTGTTTTTCCATCAGCAGAAAGCGATGGCTGTGACTCCCATGCAAATGTGTTTACTGCACCAGGTAAGTTAACTGGATTAGTCCATCTGTTTCCTAGTTTCTTTGTGTAGAATAAATCGCAGCTACCATGTCCATTTCTATTCTCACCATAATTTGTTCCCGTCACATCGGGACATGCAACAAAGACGAGTGAACGTCCATCAGCAGCAATGGTTGGAGCTCCTTCATTGTTTACAGTGTTCACGTTAGAGGGCATTGTGATCGCTGTTTGCCAAATGTTATTATTACTCAATTGAGAAATATAAAAGTCCTCTTGTTCTTTTTTAGGAGTATCTACTCGGTTATCAGCAATTCTACGTGTAAATAATATTGTCTTTCCATCTACTGTAATTGTAGGGAAATATTCTGGGTCTGTTGTATTTATGCCAGGGCCAATATTAATTGGATTAAAATCTAATGGATTTTCCATAGACTCTTTAGCGAAAACACAATTTGCTCGAATCTCATGTGAGTTTTTCACAAGATCAGGATTTGCATTTTGAAATGTCTGGAATAAATATATGTTTGTGATTGCGTCGTCATAGTCACCAACGGCATGTTGTAAGTTAGCTAAGTAGAAATATGTACTGCCTGTAGAACTAGGCTGTGGATTAATTTTTAGTGCTTTTTTATAATGCTCAATAGCAGAAGGGTAGTCACGAATTAATTCGCACATTTCACCAGCAAACAGATGCGCTTCCCAAAAGGTAGGATCTTTTTCTATTGCTTTTTTCATTAAACGAATACCTTCCTTATAGTTCGGTGTATGTGCCTGTTTGTCTATTGATTGAGAAGGTGCTGCTTTTCCTTGTTCAAAAAGCTTAATGGCTTTCTTATTCTTTGTTGAATAATTTTGCGATGTTGAACATGACACAAAGAAGATTAGACTTAGAGCAATTAGAAAATATTTTATTATCATGGTATATTCATTGTTTTATGTGTCTGCAAAGAGATTTTCCATTTAGGATTACTTTTCACATAGTCAATGATTAAAGGCAAAAATCGTTCCTGTTTTGACCATTCAGATTGAAGATATAATTTACAATTAGCTGAAACTTTAGCGGCATGATTTTCTGCCCAATCAAAATCTGATGCGTGGCTAATTATAACCTTCAGTTCATTGGCTTTTTTATAAGCATCCTCAACAGGAGATTTAAATTTCTTAGGTGAGAAGCAATACCAATCTATCTGTCCTTTCAGGTTATAGCAGCCTGAAGTCTCAATAGCCAATTCAATGTTGTTCGATTTCAGCTTGTTTGTTAAGGTAGTTAAATCATACATGCAAGGCTCTCCTCCTGTTATTACACAGAATTTAGTACCACTCCTAATTACATTTTTAATGAGCTTGTCTAAAGACATTAGTTGATGGTCACCAGCGGTCCAACTTTCTTTCACATCGCACCAAACACAGCCAACATCACATCCAGCAATTCGGATGAAATATGCAGCGCGTCCTGAGTGGAAGCCTTCTCCTTGAATGGTGTAAAACTCTTCCATAATTGGAAGTTCGATAGTAGAGTTTATTTGATTTGGGTTCATTGTTTCAAAAGTAAGCATTAATCCAAAGGGTGCAAGTTGTTTAATTTGCAAATATGACGTTCAATTTGTCCATTATCATTTGTGCTAACTTTTTATCAAATGCCTTTTATAAGAAACGATTGTTTTCAATTAATATTTAATTGTTTCAAAATGAATCCTTTATTTATATATTTAACGTCTAACTTAAAAACCATATTTAATATGAAAAGAATACTACTTTTTACTGTATTAGCTTTTGCTGGAACTTATTCTTTTGCACAAGCCCAGATAGGGAATGGGGACATGGAGTCTTGGACAACTAATGATGAACCAGATAATTGGAATAGTTTCTTAACTGCTTCTGGAACATGGACAAGTTTTGCTGGTAATCAATGTGATATGTCTTCTGATGTTAGACCAGGTTCTACAGGGAATTCGAGCTGTAAAATTTTTTCTAATAGCGTATTTGGAACAGTGGCTAATGGAAACGTCACTTTGGGTCAAATTGTAATGGGAAGTACTATTGCTACAAGTCCAAGTAACCATAATAAGACAATTGCTGGCAATCAAGATTTTTCTCAGGCACTAATAGATAAACCCGATTCTATTGTTTATTGGGTGAAATATACTCCAAATGGTGGTAATGATAATGCTAGAATGAAAGCGACATTACATACTGATTATAATTATAGAGACCCGGAAGATATTGCGTCTGCTGCTGAAGTTGTTGCTACAGCAGTTGATAACTATCCATCTACACAGGGTGCCTGGGAGCGTCATGCAATTGCATTTAACTACACAGGTCCAGCTACGGATAATGCTTATATCTTAGTAACGTTTACTACAAATGAAATAGGCGGAGAAGGAAGTGATGATGATATTGTATTAATTGATGACGTTGAGTTAATTTATAATTCAGGTGCAAATGCAATTAATGAGAATGCGAATGATGGAATTAATGTTTCAATGAGTAATTCTACAAATCAAGTGTATTTCAATTCAGTCATTGATTTAGAAGGGACTTATAAAATATTCAATAGCTTAGGTCAAACAGTTCAAGCTGGAACAGTTTCTAGTAGCGTTGATTTTAATACAGTTTCAGGTGTTTATTTTGTACATTTAGATGTAAATAATAAAGTATATACATTCGAAATTCTGAAGAATTAGAAGAGCTAATAAAAAAGAATTAATTTTGGGGTCGTATTAAAATACGACCCTTTTTTATGCATATTATGAAGCGACTACTGGTAATAACAATATTATTTATTTCGAGCTTTTCTTTTTGCCAAGATGGAAAAGTTTTTGGAAAAGTTTTAGATGAACAAGGGGAGCCTGTAATGGGAGCTTCAATAATATATCGTAAAGATGTTACTATCGGAACGCATTCGGATTACCTAGGGAACTATGAATTACAAATCCCTGCGGGGAATTGTAGAATCGTTTGTCGTTATTCAGCAATGATAACGGATACGTTTAGCATTATGATTATTCCTTATAGTACAGTTACAAATGATATTATATTAAAGTCATATGTTCAAGAAATTGAAGGTGTAGATGTAAAAGTGGGAAAATTTGATAAGGCTTTAGAGGATCAAACGGTTTCTATGGAAATAATAAGGCCTGAGCTCATTGAAAACAAAAACACGCGCAGTATTGAAACAGCCCTTGATCAAACTCCTGGCTTAAATATATTAGATGGTGAGCCACAGATTAGAGGTGGATCAGGATTTACATTTGGAGTGGGGTCAAAAGTCGCTGTAATTGTTGACGATATGCCTATGTTGTCTGGGGATGCTGGAAGGCCTGAATGGGGGTTTATTCCTGTAGAAAATATTCATCAAATTGAAGTTATTAAAGGTGCGGCATCAGTATTGTCAGGTAGTTCTGCGCTTTCGGGATCCATACATATTAGAACAGCTTATCCAAAAACAAAGCCAAAAACTAAGGTTAACATTTATTCAGGTTTTTATTCTAAGCCAAGTCAGGAGGGTGCTACTTGGTATGATAACTTCCCATTGATTTCAGGAGTTAATTTTTTACACTCTAGAATGATTAATAACCTTGACGTTGTTGTTGGCGGTAATTTTAATTATGATCATGGGTATATTGGGCCACCAGTTGAAGATTCAATTGTTGCTTCATCTCAGAATGCTGATACTGTTTCGAATTTCAATGAACAACAGATGTCTTCTAAAAGAGCTCGGATCAATTTCAATCTAAGATATAGATCTAAGAAATATAAAGGTTTAAGTTACGGTCTAAATGGAAATATAATGATTTCTCACACGAACTTGGCATTTGCATGGCTGGGTGATTCTACAGATTTATATAGAGCATATCCAGGGGCTGTTTTTCTTCAGGAACAGTTTATTTTTAATCTTGACCCATATCTTAATTTTTTCACGCAGGCCAATGGGAAACATACTCTAAGAGCACGGTTGTTGCATTCTAATAATCAAATGACGGCGAATCAGTCCAACGAAGCTACAACATATTATAGTGATTATATGTTCAGAAAAAGGTATAAGAATTTAGATCATTTAGATTTTATTGGTGGTATCACAGGAACTTTTACAAATTCATTCGCTAATATGTATGTTGGTTCAGGAAGTCCTAATAATCAAATGTTGAATGTTTCTGCATACACGCAATTAGAAAAAAAGATCAATAAAATCATTAATTTATCTGTAGGTGGAAGACTAGAGTACTTTCAGTTGAATAACTCTATTACAGCTCTAAAACCAATTTTTAGAGCCGGAGCAAGTATTAAGGTTTATCAGGAAACATATTTAAGAGCTTCTTATGGTCAAGGGTATAGATTTCCCACTATTACAGAACGCTATATTAGAACAGGAGTTGGTAATTTTGGTGTGTTTCCAAATCCTGAATTAAAGCCAGAAACAAGTTGGAATGCTGAAGTTGGAATAAAGCAAGGAATCAAATTAGGAAATATTTATGGTTATATAGATTTAGCTGCTTTTTGGCAGGAATATCAAAACACAATCGAATATACTTTTGGTTTTTGGGGAGATGGTAGTAACCCTTCTAATTTTGCAGGATTTAGATTTATGAATACAGGTCAATCAAGAGTTTTAGGAATTGATGTATCCTTTTCAGGAAAGGCTAGAATTGGAAAGAAAACAGATGTCACATTCATGACAGGATACAATTATATTGTTCCTAAGTCACTTTCACCTGATTTTGTTTACGCAGTTGATTCGGTGTATTACAATAAAGAATATAGTTATAACTCTACATCCTTAGACCCTTCAAAAGGGATTCTTAAATATAGATTTTTGCATAATGTTAAAGGAGATATAGAGTTTACATTTTGGGAAAAACTTGGAGTCGGAGTAAGTGTTAAATACTTCAGTAAAATTGAAAACATGGATATCGTAATTAGAGACTTTGAAGAGTTGACCGAAGATTTGACGTACATTCAAAATATCGAATATATGGACTTCTATAATTCGCACAGGCATGGAAATTGGATTTTTGATGCTAGAGTTTCATATAAAATAAGTGAAAAGCACAAAGTTGCTATAATTAGTGCGAACATCGGAAATAGAACGTATTCTCTACGTCCACTTAAGATTGAGCAACCTCGTACAATCATGTTGCAATACACATTTAAGTTAGATAAGAATTAATTAGTATATGTCTATTACAATAAATGTAGTATCTTTGATTCGACTTTTGGTTCACGGGGTGAATAATAAGGAATCTGGTGTAAATCCAGAACTGTATCTGCAGCTGTAAGCACTTAAAGTCGGTTTGTTATACCACTGTCCTCAGAGTAGGATGGGAAGGTCAAACCGATATGGTGTGAGTCAGAATACTTGCCAAAGTCATATTTTAAAGAAGACTTCAGAATAAAGTCGGATTTAGTATGTGCTGCAGCGCATATCATTTCTCTTTCCTGATTTTTTCAACGTTTTATACTATTAATTAATTACGATGAAGAAAATTTACTTATTATCTACTGCTCTAATGCTTGGGGTAGCTTTAAAAGCACAGCAAACCATTGATTTTGAGTCTTTTAGCTTAGATTTCGAATCATATGATAACGACTCTGATGGTAATGGGGCTTTTATCTTTGAGTCTTTTCAAAATGAGATTAGTTTTTTGAATGTTTATGATACTCAGTGGGGCTCATGGGCTGGTTATGCAATCTCAAATGTTACGGACACGATAACTTCAGGATATAATAATCAGTATAGTGCATTTACAGGAGGTGGACATGACGGTTCCTCAAATTATGCCATGGGTTATCAATTTGGTTCTATTACTTGCGATAATGAATACCAATCTATAGTCTCTATTGAAATAACAAATGCTACATACACTGCTATCTCCATGAGAGATGGTGATGAATACGCGAAAAAATTTGGATCTTTTAATGATGCAAATGGATTAGATGACGGAACCAATGGTGAAGATTTTTATCGTATTTGGGTTTATTGTGAAGATTTTTCAGGAGTAAATAAAGACAGTATAGAGGTGTTGTTGGCAGATTATCGTTTTACTGATAATACACAAGATTATATTGTGAAAGATTGGAAAAAAATTAATATTTCTCAGGAAATTAATTTTCCTGTAAGCAAAATTACATTCTCACAAGAGTCAAGTGATAATGGAGACTTTGGTATGAATACTCCGGCATATTATGTTCTTGATGATGTTGTATCTGTAATGGATCCCTCTATGAGTATAGCTCAAAATAAGTTTTCAGAACTCTCGGTGTACCCTAATCCTGTAAAAGATAGATTAAAAGTTATAGGAGAAAGTGGAATACTCACTTTAACTGATTTAAGTGGTGATGTAATTCTTTCACAAGAGCACAGTGAAGTCTCAAATGTAGATTTTTCTGATTTGAGCAGTGGAATTTATCTTTTAAGTGTTACCAATAAAAATGGTAAATTCTCTCATAAAATTGTCAAATAAATTAAAAGGGGGTCTAATATCCCCCTTTTTTAATGACTAAATTTCTTTACATATTTATTCTTTTTATTTGCTCTAATTTATATGGGCAATTTGATACTATTCAACAGTTTAATGAAGTAGATGTTTTGGCTTCTCACCTTTTTTTGAAGCAGAAGTCTTTTTGTCTAGTTATAGATAGAGATGTCATAGATGCTTTACAACCAATCGATATTGGTGATTTATTGAGAAAGGTGCCAGGGACTAATTTGAGGTCATATGGTGGTGTTGGAGGATTAAAAACAGTTTCTATGCGAAGTTTAGGCGCAAATCACTCTTCAATTATTGTTGACGGTGTTCCGCTAAACAATTCACAGACTGGTCAAGTTAATTTAGGTCAGCTAATTGTTGATAACGTTGAGCAGTTAATAAGTTCAGTTGGATTAAATTCAAATTTTTTAATTCCTGTTTCAGCTCAGATTAGTGGAAGTAATTTCATGATAAAAACGATGGAAAATTCATTTTCTGAGGATACTCTTACTATTCGTGCTAATATTAATTTTGGATCTTTTGGCCAGCTTAAAGGATACACAGCAGTAAAGTTTAATCCGGATAAGTTTTTTATTAGTGCTTTTGGATCACGGCAAAATGCTCAAGGTAATTATAGTTATTCTATACTAAATGGCTTAAGTGAATTGAGTAGAACGAGAAATAATAATAATTACTTAGATTATAATTATGGAGTGTCAGCAGGAGCGAAACTTAATAAAGGAATTTGGAAAATAGGATATCGGCATAAGTCAATTAAGCAAGAATTACCCGGAGCTGTTATTTTGTACAATCAAACCGCTGATGAAAGTCTAGAAACAGATTCTGATAGATTGTTTACAGATTTTAAGTGGCGTAATAATAGATTTTATATTCGCACCTTTCTAAATGGAGCGATTGAAAAACAACGGTATTTTGACCCAACATATTTAAATAGCCAAGGATACTTAGATTATAATTACAATAATCGAAATTTAAATGCAGGTGTTTCTTTTATAAAGTATTTTGTTAAATGGAATTTTTTTGGAGGGGTTGAGCAAACGATTTCTGATTTGATAGTTAGTGATATAACATTTGCAGAGCCTCTTCGTTACCATTCTTTCTCTATGGTCGGTGCTAGGTATAATAATTCGCTTTTTTGCTTGACAGGACAGGTTTCGGGGCAATATGTTAATGAACAAAATAATAACGGAGGGGTGCCAAAAAAACGAGTTCGTGTTAATCCGTTTATAAGTCTAAAAACTAGGGGCTTTGGGGGAGATTCCGAATTAGAATTATGGTATCGTAATTCTTTTAGAATGCCTTCTTTTAATGAGTTGTATTATAATAATATTGGTAATTTAAATTTATTACCTGAGGATGCACACCAAACAAACCTTGGCTTTTTATGCTCCCGTGTTAACCCTAAAATCAATTTAGATTTTAAATCTTCTATTTTCTTTAATCATATAAAGAATAAGATTGTTGCTATTCCAACAAAGAATTTATTTGTTTGGTCTATACAAAATGTAGGGAGAGCAAATACGTTCGGAAGTGAGCTTCAATTTGATTTTAAATTTAACATAACAGATTCTTGGAAATTAGCTTTGAGTACAAACTATACTTACCAAAAAACAATTGATGTTACAGACCCATATTCACCAACATATCTAAATCAAGTAGCCTATATTCCTGAGCATACAGCAAATGCGGACGTTACTTTTAATTTTCAGAAAACCGGCATTCGTATTTCGAGCTTTTATGTATCTAAAAGATACGCACTTAACGAAAATATTATATCGAATCAATTAGATGGCTTTTTCTTGATGGATGTGAGTATGTTTCAAACATTCACAATTAGCTCCTCTCAAGAGTTAAAATTAATAGGGAATGTGAAAAATATATTAAATTCTTCTTATGCCTATGTTCGATCCTATACAATGCCTGGTGTCAATTATTCAATATCTTTAAGTTATGCGTTTAATTAGTATTCTCTTTTTATCAGTATCCTTAGTTTCTTGTAAAAAAGAGAAGCCTCAAGTAGATATTTTAGCAGATGTTCTTAAAAATGGAACAGTGGTGCTGTGTGAAGGTTTATTTCAGCAGAATAATTCATCTTTATCTTGGATCGATAATAATTCGATGAGTAGCTCTAATAACTTGTTTGTTTCTAAGTCTGGAAGACACCTAGGAGATACGGGTAACGATATTAAACGATATGGCTCTAAGGTGTATGTTATTGTAAATGTTTCAAGTACAATTGAAGTTATTGATGCAACAACATTTACATCAATTAAGCAAATATCAATGCAAAATGGTGGGATTTCTAAGCAGCCAAGAAATATAGAGTTTTACGATGGAAGTGCATACGTAACATGTTATGATGGATATGTAGATGTTATCGACACAATTTCGCTAGAAGTCACAGAACGTATAGCTGTTGGTTTAAATCCTGAAGATTTAACTATTTCAGGTAGTAAGTTGTATGTTTCTAATTCAGGAGGATTGAATACACCAGTAATGGACTCTACGGTTTCTATTATTGATTTAAACTCAAACACTGAGATTAAAAAATTAACTGTAGGATTAAATCCAAGTAGGTGTATTACTGATAATGAAGGGAATGTGTATATAGTATCTAGAGGGAATTATGCAGATATTCCTTCTAGAATGATTAAGATCAATGTGACTTCAGACGTCGTTGAGAGTACATTTGATTTTGAGGTCTCAGGAATCACTAAAATGAATGATAAGTTCTTGATTTCATATTATGACTTTTCTTCAAATCAATCCAGTTTAGGTTTATTTGACCCTGTTTTAGATGCTATAATTAATTATTATTTTATAGATGTATCATTCCTATCAACCATATATGGTGTAGCATATAATTCATATTCAAATACAATTTTCATTAGTGATGCAATGGGGTTTGTCAATTCAGGATATGTATATGAGTATACAACTTCCGGAACTTTAGTTTCGAGGTTTAATGTTGGTTTAAACCCCTCTAAATTTTTATTCTATGAATAGATTTTTACTTTTTGCGCTTGGAATGTTTTCTTACTTTTCACGGAGTCAATCATTTGCTCCTGCACCAGGTAATATAGGTTCAACTGCTATCTATTCCGATTCATCAATTATTATTGATTGGGCTTCTGAGGTTCTTGTTAATCGAGGTTCTATGAACATACTAAATCCTAGTGCAGGATTAGCAAGTTTCGGTGAAGATTCTGATGCTATTGGCATTGCAACTGGTTCTCAAGTCGTTTCTTTGGGTGATGGTGGAGAAGCTATAGTGACATTTAATGAGGCTATCGTCAATGGTATAGGTCCCGATTTTGCAGTATTTGAAAATGGCTTTACAGATGATTATATTGAGTTGGCTTTTGTTGAGGTGAGTTCCGATGGGAGTAATTTTTTTCGATTTGATGGTATAAGTGAGACTCCTATCGATGTTCAAACTACAAATTTCACATTTACAGATTGCCGATATATCCACAACCTTGCTGGTAAATATAGGTTTGGTTATGGTACACCTTTTGATTTAGATGAGTTAGCAGGTATACAAGGTTTAGATATTAATCATATAACTCATGTAAAGATTATTGATGTGATTGGAAGTATTGATTCCTTTACAGGGACTCAAGATAGCCAAGGGAATATAATTAATGATCCATTTCCTACAGAATATGAAACAAGTGGTTTTGATCTTGATGCAGTTGCTGTTATTCATAGTGAAACTGAAGGAATTAATGAGTTAAATGATGTGGAAGTTAATGTTTTTCCTAATCCATCTCAAGGAGTTTTTACTATTAAGACTGACCAAGAATTAAGTTACTCAATTTGTGATTTGCAGGGTAGAGCTATTCTTTCTGGAACTATTAGTGACGTTTATCAATTAGATATGATGAATTTTGAATCAGGAGTCTATTCAATACGATTTAATTCCATATTTTCGACATTATCAATTCAATTAATATTGAAATAATGGACCACTTATCAAAAGAGTTTTGGAGTCTGCGTTATCAAAATAAAGAGACAGGATGGGATATTGGTGAGATTTCTACACCAATTAAAGCTTACTTTGATCAAATTGAAAATAAAGAGATTAAGGTGTTGATTCCAGGATGTGGCTATGGACATGAAGCAGAATATTTATTTAAATCTGGATTCTCTAATGTACACATTATCGATATAGCTCAAGAGCCACTGATTCGGTTTAAAGATCGCAACAAAGATTACCCAAGGGTAAATATTCATTTAGGTGATTTGTTTACGCATAATGGCTCATATAATCTTATTATAGAACAGACTATGTTCTGTGCAATAAATCCTTTTTTGCGTCAAAGTTACGCAGATAAAATCAATAGTTTATTGAAGCCTCAAGGAAAAATGATAGGCGTCTTGTTTAATCGAGAATTTCAATATGGTCCACCTTATGGAGGTACAAAAAATGAGTATTTAGTTTATTTTAAAAAAAAATTTAGTGAGGTAATGATAGAGGAGTGCTACAATTCAATAGAGTCAAGAGATAACAGTGAATTTTTTATTAAAATGATAAAGTAATAATTTCACTTGTTAGCAATAATATGAAAAACGAAAGTAAACAAGATAAAATACAAAAAAAATAATGAAACTAAAATCTATCATAATACTCGCATTTTGCTTTTTAATATCCTAATTTTATGCTGTAGTCTCAGTATATGAGATCTTTTTTGAAGTTAACAAATGAATTACTAATCAATCCGGTATTTTAGGCTTTAATTTTCGTTATTTACCCTCTTTTGGAATCTAGTTTTTAAATAAGTCTCAATCTGATTGGAATCCTTAGGGTGCTAATTAGTGTCCGTGTGGTACTCTCTCACCAGCCTTTATATAAGTACCTAATGTATTTACTTTAGGTGGAATAGGGCAGGAATATCGATATGAATAAGCACAATAGGGATTGTAGGCAAGGTTAAAGTCAATTAACCACGATTTTCCTTTTTGTTTTTCTATGTCTAAATAACGGCCTCCTCCATAAGATGAATTTCCACAAGTTTTATCTCTAAAAGGCACAAAAAGATAGTGTTTATACTCTTTAGACTTGCTTAATTTTATATTTTGATATACTTCAAGCGATAAGCTTTTATCTCCTAGATTAAAAGTTAGTATGCCATACCTTCTGTATATAGGTGTTCGCTCTGTAGAGGTTACCATTCCGAATTTAGGGCCTTTTTGCTTTTTAAAAATAGCTTGTAGCTGATATGTAGAATCAAAATTAAAATAATCTAATCCATTAAATTCATTTATCTCTTCCTTTGTGAGTATTCCATTTACCGTATCCTTTAATTCTTTAAGATGCGTATTTCTATCTGTGTTTATTTCAGCTTTAGTTTTTTGGCTAAAACCAATCTTGCTAAATAATATAATCGCTATTAAGAGTGTAAATTTCATCGTGTACCAAATATATAGCTTCCTATCCTAACCATTGTGCTTCCTTCTTCAATAGCCATTTTATAATCTCCACTCATTCCCATTGAGATGTGTTCAAAACTAGGATTGAATTTAAAGAAGTGACTCTGGATAACATGAAAGTAGTTTTCAAGTGTTCTGAACTCTTCACGCACTTGCTCTTCATTTTTAGTAAAGGTTGCCATTCCCATTAAGCCAACTATTGAAATATTTCTCATTTCTGAAAATTCACTTGATTCTAATAGTTCTTTGGCAGATAGAAGGGTTAATCCAAATTTAGAATCTTCTTCAGCAATATGAAATTGCAGTAAACAGTCAATTACTCGGTTGTTCTTTAGGGCTTGCTTATTAATTTCTTTTAGCAATTTCAGTGAATCAATTGAATGGATCATAGCCACAAAGGGTGCAATGTATTTTACCTTATTTGATTGTAAATGACCAATTAAATGCCATTTTATATCTTTAGGTAATGCTTCGTGTTTTTCTACAAGTTCTCGTACCTTGTTTTCACCAAAAATGCGCTCTCCTAGATCATACACTTCTTTAAGTACGCTAATAGGTTTTGTTTTAGATACAGCAACTAAGGTTACACTATCTGGAATATCCTTTCTTACGTTGAATAATTGATTCTTGATCATTCGTTGATATTATAAATGGTAAGTCCGCTTCTTAACTTAGGCTCTACCCAGGTAGATTTAGGAGGCATTGTCATGTTGTTATCAGCAACGCATTTTATTTGTTTAATATTTACAGGGTAGAGGAAAAAACCAACATCATAAATTCCTTCTCTAATTTTGTTTTCAGTAATTGAAAGGTCTTCATTACCACTTACAAATTCAATATTTGAATCGGATTCCAAGTTTTGAACATCAAAGATCGGTTCTAAAACCGATCGGGTAAAAATCTCAGAGTCTAAACATCTAACAGGGTGATTATGATCTATAATTGATTGCTTGCATTTGAGTTTGTACCACTGCTTATCTACAAACATTGTGAATTCGTGTTCCTTAGCTGGTTTCTGAGCATTTTCTAATGTTTCAACGGTGAAGCTTACTGTTAAGGCTTTAATTAAATTAGCAGTAGAAAGACCGTTTAAATTTTTGACGAAACGGTTAAATTCCATGATTTGTAAACGGTTCTCGTTGATAAAAAAGGCAAGAAAGAAATCTTCATTCGGAAAATTATCAGTGTTTTTTTCTACTCTAAACTCTTTTAGACGAGCAGACGAGGCCGAGCGATGATGACCATCAGCAATGTAAGATGATTTAATCGATTCAAATGCATCAATTACCTGTTCTGATTCCGAAGAGTGGAATAGCCAAAGCTCATGCTTAACCTGATCGGTCGTTCTGAATTCATATTCAGGTCGATCTTTAATCTTTTGTTTTAATAAAACTTCGATTACGTCTTTAGGATCGTGGTAGGATAGTAGTACTGGTTCTGCATTGTATCCTACAATATCTAAGTAGTTTTTAAACATCGTTTCACGTTCTGTGATTGTGGCTTCATGCTTCTTTATTACTCCATTTTTATATTCCTGAATACTCGCTCCAGCAACAATCCCTAGGTATTCGTTATTTTCTTTTGTTTGCCTATAAATATAGAAGTGTGGATTTTCATCCTGAATTAGAATGCCTTTGTCAATAAAATCAACATAGGCCTCTGATATTAAGTTAAATCGTTCATCTGGATCAATTTTCGCAGTTAAATCAGCTTTGAATTCAGGATTGATGATGTGTAAAAATGTATATGGGTTGTGTTTTAGTTTAGATGCCAAAACACTTTTTTTATACTTGTAATACGGACGGGTAGGCACTAAATGTGCCTTGTCTCTAGTAGGTCTAATCGCTTTAAAAGGACTGATTTTTGTCATAGAGATAAAAGAATTTATTTTTGACCAAATTCAGTAATTATCTTTTCTGCTAACTCTGTGCCAATTCTATCTTGAGCCTCTAAGGTAGCTGCGCCAATATGTGGGGTGCAAGCAATTAAAGGGTGTGATAATAAATCTTGACTTGGAGTTGGTTCATTTTCGAATACATCCAACGCAACACTAGCAATTTTCCCGCTATTTAAAGCATCTATCAAATCCGATTCGTTGATTACACCACCGCGTGCTGCATTCACAATTCGAACACCGTTCTTCATTTGATCAAACTCTTTAGCACCTAAAACTGCGGAACCATCAGCTTGCTTAGGGATGTGTAATGATATATAGTCAGCATCTTTTAATTCTTCCATCATGTTAGAAGAAGGGGTGATAGTTGTTTTTGTTTCAATACCATTACCTAAATTTAGTTTTATGCTAATAGGATTTGAAAACATATCTACTGCAGAGACATTCATCCCTATTCCAAGTGCGTATGAAGCTAAGCTCTGCCCAATTCGTCCAAATCCTACAATAACTAATTTTTTACCTCTTAATTCAATTCCTTTCGCATATTGCTTTTTAAGCGTTTTAAAATCGGCTGATTCCATTTGTTTATATGAATCATTCAATGATCTAGAAATGGCGCACATGTGTCCTAAAACAAGTTCTGCAACAGATTGGGATGAAGCTGCCGGAGTGTTTATCACAAGTCTACCAATAGATCGTGCGTATTCAACATCAATATTATCCATTCCAACTCCTCCACGACCAATTAGTTTTAATTCTGGGCATGCATCTATTAGTTCTTTTCTAGCTGTTGTAGCTGATCTTACGAGTAAAACTTCAATCTTTTCAGAGTTAATGTAATCCACTAAATTTTCTTGTTCAACTTTTGAGGTAATTACATTATACCCGGCATTTTCTAATGCGTTAATTCCAGCTTTTGAAATTCCATCGTTTGCTAATACGTTCATTTTATCCGTTTTTTCTTGTGAATTCATTCATTACTTCTGTAAGGATCTTTACACTTTCAATAGAAAGAGCATTGTACATAGAGGCTCTATAACCTCCAACTGATCGGTGTCCTTTTAAACCAATAATCCCTGCGTCATTCCACATGGCATCAAATTGATCCTTTAAAGAGTCGTTAGTTAAAAGAAATGTAGCATTCATTTTAGATCTGTCAATACCTTGAACCGCAGATTTAAATAATGGATTTGAATCTACTTCATTATAAAGCATACTTGCTTTTGCTTCGTTACGAGCTGCTGCTGCATCAACTCCTCCATTTTCAATGAGGTTTCTAAGGTTAAGCATTGAGGTGTAAATAGAAAAGACAGGAGGAGTATTCAGCATTGAATCCTTATCTACATGATTTTTTAGATTCAAATATTTAGGCATAAAGGAAGAAGTTGATTTACCCAATACCTCCTCTTTCACAATGAATAAAGTTGCTCCAGCTGGCCCTAAGTTTTTTTGTGCACCGGCATAAATAATATCAAATTTACTTACGTCAATTTTTTTTGAGAAAATATCAGAAGACATATCACAAATAAGAGGTAAGTCTGTATTTACAACATATTGAAATTGAGTGCCGAAAATTGTATTGTTAGATGTGTAATGAATAAAATCTACATCACTAGGTACCACAAAGTCTTTTGGTATATAGTTAAAGTTCGTGTCTTCAGAGTTAGCGAATACATTGACGTCAATACCGACGGCCTTAGCTTCATTGATAGCTCCTTTCGCCCAGGTTCCTGTATTGATGTAACCCGCCGACTTTGAATCCCTCATCATGTTTAATGCAGAGATAGTGAATCCTAAAGATGCACCTCCTTGTAAAAACAGCACTGAATAACCTTCAGGAACGTTTAGCGCCTTTTTCACAAGAGACTGAGCTTCTTCCATCACCTTGATGAGATCACGGCTTCTATGAGATACTTCTAAAAGTGATAGTCCATTAAAATCTATAACTGCCTTTGCTGCATCTTTAAATACATCTTGCGGAAGAATACAAGGTCCAGCTCCAAAATTATGTTTCATCGAATGATTAAATAAAATTATATAAAAAAAGCTGCCTAAAAGGCAGCTAAAATATTTAGTCCTCTTTTTTCTCGGAGGCTTTCTTTGTAGTTGTCTTTTTAGCGACGGCCTTTTTAGCAGCGGGCTTCTTTTCTGTTTCAGCTTTTTTCTTAGGAGCTACTTTTTTTGCTGCAACTTTTTTAACAGCTGCTTTTTCTGTTTCAGTCTTTTTCTTAGGAGCTGCTTTTTTCTTTTTCTTGGGAGCTGCTTCAACTATTGGAGAAGAACTCTTTTTCTTACGAGATACTCCGTATGATCCCATTGTTCTTTTTCCTTTCTTTGTTTTCTTGTCTCCTCTCCCCATAATGTGGTAATATAAATTTGATTAGATAAATTATTGGACACAAATATAATATTATTCCTATTCATTTAATCGTGCTCTAATCTCTTTCTCAATTTTTTCTCCTTCTCTTAATATTCTTGTACACCATTTAATCTTTAATAATGTCTGTTCTTCTTTTGAAAGTTTCCAGTCAATGCTACTATTTTGCAGCTTAGTTCTTAGTATGTTTAGAGCTATAGCGGCCGATACGCTTATATTAAAGCTTTCAGTAAAACCATACATTGGAATTTTAACTAACTGATCCGCCATCTCGTTAACGACTTTGGAAACACCTATTTTTTCTGTTCCAAAAACAAGCGCAATAGGTTTCGTAATATTTACGTCTTGAATGCTGTTTTCTGTATGTGGAGAAGTTGCTATGATCTGATATCCCTCAGACTTTAGTTTTTCGAGGCACTCTTTAGTTGGTGAGTCTCCTTCAGAGTGAGAGTGAAGGTCTACCCAGTTACCAGCTCCTAGAGCAATGTCGCGCTGAATTTCGTAATTAACTGACTTTTCAATTGCATGAAGGTTTTGAATTCCAAAACAATCACAAGTCCTTAATACAGCAGAGGCATTATGATCTTTTTGAATGTTTTCCATCACAATGGTTATGTGCTTTGTACGTTCAGATGCAATATGTTCATATTTTTCAATTTTATTATCAGTAATAATATTGTAAAACTCATGAAGCACTTTTTCGTCAATCATCATCGTGTATTTTGAGCATAAAAAAAGGGAATCATAAGATTCCCTTTTAAATTAGAATAAGATATTCTTAGTTTACTTTAGTCTGTAAATCAGAACCAGCTTTGAAACGTACAACGTTCTTAGCAGCAATTTGAATTTCTTTACCCGTTTGTGGGTTACGTCCAGTTCTTGCAGCACGATTAGATACAGAAAAAGATCCAAATCCTACTAAAGAAATACGATCTCCTTTTTTCAACGCTCCAGTAGTTGCGCTTACAAATCCTTCTAATGCTCTTTTTGCATCAGCTTTTGATAATCCAGCATCAGATGCCATAGCATCGATTAATTCTGCTTTGTTCATAGTGTGGTTTTTTTAGATTGTTAATAAAACAAATTGTCAAAACAAATATATTGTAATATCCTAATCACACAAGGGTTTTAGCGAAAAAAACGGGGTTTTTGTTGAAAAATATGGTGTTTTGTTGATAACATGCCCTGTAATCCGCGTATACAAGCATGTTTTCGACGAGTATTGCAAAAATAACGTCTAAAATTAAGGTGCTCTAGTTGTCTTTTAGAACAAGGTTTTTAATTGAATTGCCAGCTAAAAAATCTTTGAAGTTCATTTTTCGCTTACCTTCAGGTTGAATTTCATCAACTTCTAAGTAATAATCTTTGCAAGGGAATAAAATTCCGTTTTCACCTTTGCGAATATCATTTTTTTCGTCAACAGCAATTGATGTAACTCTAGAGTTAAATATTTTCATCGTCTTAACAGATTTATTGGTGTTATCACTTAGCTTAATCCAGGAGGTTGGATAAGGGGAGAGTCCTCGACAGAAATTATGCACTGCTCTAGCGTGTTGATTGAAATTGATTCTGCAGTCTTGTTTAAATATTTTAGGAGCTGGGTTCTGATCTGAGCTGATGAAGTTGTCTTGTGCAATTGCTTCAATCGTATTGTTGAAAATATTACCGACTGTTTTTAGCATCACTTCTGAACCTAGCTTCATTAGTCTACTGTATAGCATACCAACATTTTCGTCTTTACCTATCGGTATAGATTCTTGATCGATGATTTTTCCAGTGTCTATTTCTTTTTCAATAAAGAATGTTGTTACTCCAGTTTCTTTTTCACCATTGATGATTGCCCAGTTTATTGGTGCAGCACCTCGGTAGTTTGGAAGCAGTGATGCATGAAGGTTAATTGTGCCCTTAGGAGGTATTGTCCAAACAACATCTGGTAACATTCTAAATGCAACTACAACAAATAGGTCTGCTTTCAAGTTACTCAATTCCGAAATAAATACCTCCTCCTTAAGATTTGAAGGCTGCATTATTTTTAGGCCGTTCTCCAAGGCATATACTTTAACCGCACTTTGATTTATTTTACGACCTCTTCCTGCTGGTTTATCCGGAGCTGTAATTACTGATTTTATTGTTACACCATCTTCATAAAGCGATTTAAGTATTTCCACCGCAAATTCAGGTGTCCCCATAAACACGATACTTTGATCATTTGCTATAGTTGTTTCTTTTCCCATTTGAATGTTTTTAAATAAATAACAGAAAATAATCCCATCGAGATGAAGTAAATGTATTCTACAGACCAAACCCAAAAAATACTAGCGTCAACTATTTTTATTATAATATATGCCGAGATAATATAAACAATTACAGCTATTAATTCAATGTAGAAAGTAAATTTTGTATTTCCACTTCCGTTAATAGTCTGAAAGAAAACACTGCCGATTGAGTATATCACAACAGAACCTGTAACAAATCTCAAAATTTCAACAGTATCCTTCATATATATTTCGTTTGGATTGATTAACCCAATAAGTGTTTCAGGGTATAAAATTGCACCATGAAAGAAAATAAATAAAAATAATAATGATAATAACTGAATCCGCTTAATGATTATTTTGACTTGAGTTAGATCTCCTTTTCCAATATATTGGCTTACATACGTTTTTGTTGTGGCTCCAAATCCCCAAACCGGTACAAAAGCTAAGAAGTATAAAGAGCGAATGGTTTGGGATATGGTGAGTTCGTATTCTCCAATTTGCTCTATCCAAGTAAAAAAAACTGTCCAAGTAGATAGCGCTATCACGCCTTGTAGTACGATTGGAGAGCCAATTCGAATCACTTCTTTAAATGATTCGAAATTATAAGAGAGCTCTGTGAATAGTTTGTGTTTTTTTTGCTTAGCACTAAGTGATAAGGCGATTAAAAGAAACAACATTCCAATGCCATCCGAAAGAGTTGATGCGAGTGCGGCTCCTTTTAGTCCCATCATTGGAATGGTCTCTGTACCGAAAATTAAGATGTAATCTAAGCCGATATTTGAAATTGCTATGAAAAGTGCACTTATAAATACAATTGTGGTTTTTCCTACTGCCATTAAGTATGCGTTTATTGCAAGTGATACCATGGCAAAGAAAAGACCATAAACACGTATATTTAAATAGTCTATCTGGCCACTTGCAATTTCTTGATTTTTGGCATAACCAGTTATGATGTCTGGGATAACAAATACAATTAGGCCAACCAGTATTATTGATGTAAGGAAGTTCGCAAATATAGTTGTTCCGAAAATTCGAGCGAGTCTGTTTTCTTTTTTCTCACCAATTCGTCTTGCCATTAGAATCTGTGCGCCATCACTTAACCCTACAAGGGCCATGAAACAAGTGATGTAGATTAAGCCGCCATTCCCAACGGCATCAAATGCAATGGTGTCGTGGCGACTTAAAAAGGATGAATCTGTAATTAAAACGATAGATTGAATAAAGGTAGAGGCCATTAAGGGTAAGGCCATTCTTAATATTGATCTATATCTTAAGTCTAACATTAATCCACTTGAATTACCAATCCCTTCAAGTATTCTCCTTCCGGATGAAATGCATTGATAGGATGGTCTGAAGGTTGATGTAATTGTTCCAATATTCTCACGTTTCTACCAGCTTCTATTGCAGCAGCGATTATCGTATTTGTAAATAAATACTTGTCTACAACTTGAGAGCAAGAAAACGTAAAAATGATTCCTCCAGGTTTTACTTGTCGAATTGTATGTGCATTTAGTCTTTTGTATCCTTGAATGGCCTTGTGCCTTTTGTCTCTATGCTTAGCAAATGCCGGTGGGTCTAAAATGATAATATCGTATTCTTCTTTATTAAGATCTTTCATGTAATCCATTGCATCAGCAACAATAGAAGTGTGTTTTTCTTCAAAATCATTTAACTTGACATTATCGTCAGTTAAGACAATTGCTTTTTTTGAACTATCCAATGAATGAACCTCTTTCGCCCCGTGTTTTAATGCTAACAGACTAAATCCTCCGGAATAGCAAAATGTATTTAAAACTTTCTTGTCTTTGGAGTATTTTCCTAGTAACAAACGGTTTTCTCTTTGATCAATAAAGAATCCTGTTTTTTGACCGGTTATCCAATCGATATTGAATTTTACACCATTTTCTAAAGCTAAGTGAGGTGTTTCACATTCACCAAATAAATAGTTATCGCTAATATCTTTATTTAAAGTGTCTGATGATTTCGAATAAATAGCGAACAACTCTTTTCCAAGAACTGTTTTTAATGCCTCAGCTATTAAATTAACCGATTTGAACATGCCAATGCTATGGCATTGAATAACAGCTACTCCAGCATAATAGTCAATAATTAGGCCTGGTAGATTATCTCCTTCACCATGAACTAATCGACAAATGTTATTGTCCTTGCGAATAAGGTTTTGCTTTTTTCTAACTTCTACAGCGTTGGAAATTTTCTGATTGAAAAAATATTGGTCAATCTCCTGATCAATAAATGTTAATACACGCAACGAAATCGTTGCATGCTGAAAATGTCCTCTTGCAAGAAAATTTCCTTTTTTGTCAACTGCAGTAACAATGTCACCATTTTGAATTTCTGAAACTTCAGAATTAATGGCACCGGAAAAAATCCAAGGATGTTTTCGTTCTATTGAATGCACTTTATTCTTACGGATTTCAATATTCATGCTTGCTACAATTGATTATAATGCAGGTAAATGTAATAAAAGCCAACAGCATCGTTGGACATTCTTGCCTTTAATCTGAAGAAAGTTGATATTTTTGTACGATATACTTGTTTTATGAAATGTACAGTACACTTTTATCTATTAAATGACCATTTTTCTGAAGAACATGCGGAAGCAAATTATAATGGAGATGAATCAGAATTGAATCGTAAGTTTGAGTGGGAAGATGAATTGAAGATCACTACGGAGGTAGATGAGATTATCTTTCATGAAAACGTAGTTTATCCATTAATCGGAGATACTTCTAATGGTCCTTTTTCATATGATGTTAGCGCCATGAATT
Organism: Flavobacteriales bacterium UBA4466; assembly: GCA_905182335.1. Lineage (GTDB taxonomy): Bacteria > Bacteroidota > Bacteroidia > Flavobacteriales_D > Crocinitomicaceae > UBA4466. The sequence goes on from CAJJBE010000003.1 coordinate 265,014, forward strand.
TGTTTGAATTGAAGTCTGAGAAGAACGGATCAACTTATGTTGGTTGTTCGGTAAGTGTTATGAGCTCTTATGAGTTAGCAGATGAAAATGGTTTTGTTATTAAGGTTTTATTAAAGGATTTGGAGCCCATGTCTAACCCGGTTCCAGGGATATATATAGCTGCTAAAGAGTTTCCTAAAGAATTAATTGGGCATGCTTAAGTTAATTAATGTTGGTTTAAAGTATGATGATTGGGTATTAAAGGGGATAAGCACTGAATTTGAATCGTCTCAGATTTATGGAATTGTAGGTCAAAGCGGTGCTGGTAAAACATCTCTTTTAAAGATTATTTCAGCTTTTCAAGATGTCACTGAGGGCGATGTTTTATTTAATGAGGAAAAATTAATTGGCCCAAACCAGAAATTAGTTCCAGGCTATGATGATATTCAACTAGTTAATCAAGATTTTGCACTCGAACCTTATCATACTGTTGAGCAAAATATTAGAGAGAAAGTTCTTTCTAGACCGAAGGAAGTTCAAGTTGAATTGATTAATGAATACCTTGACTTGGTAGAGTTGAATGGTATTCGACAACGTAAAGCAATAATTTTATCTGGTGGTGAAAAGCAGCGATTGGCAATTGCAAGGGCTTTGGCTAATGAGCCAAGGGTATTATTGCTTGATGAACCTTTTGTACATTTAGACCAACGATTAAAGTATAAGATTCTTAACTATCTGAAAGAATTAAATCGAATTCAAGGAACAACAATTGTTATTGTTTCGCATGATGGGGTAGATTTGATGGGCTTTGCAAGCCAAATAATTTATCTTAAAGATGGTAGGGTGAAACGAAATGATCTTGTTTCAACCTTCTATTATCAGCCCAAAGATATTTCTGAAGCAGAGTTGATGGGGCAAATTAATGCTGTTGAAGTGAGTGGTGAGATCAAATTGTTTCGCCCGAATGAATATAGAGTAGTTGAATCAAATGGTTTTGAGGTTCAATTTATTAAATCTTTAGATACAGGTTTTGTGGTGCTTAATTATTTTAAAACCAAAGATCATAAAGAGATATTACTTTCGTCGTTGAAGCCGTTAGAGGGTGTTAAAAGAATTGTAATTGATAAGATATTATGACAGTGAAGGAGGTCAAGGAGTTGGTTTTTTCAGCATTTACAGAGTTCTTTTCCAAGCAACCTTTGATGCATGGTGCAGCTTTGGCTTACTATGCTTTGCTAGCAATAGTTCCTCTACTGTATTTAAGTATAACATATATAGGAAGATTAATAGGGCAAGACGTAATTCTTCAATTAATAACAGACTTGCTGCAAGAACGAGTAGGTATTAAAGATGTTAGTGGAATTATTAATTTTCTTGGTGATGTTGATATTACTAGAGGTAATTTTGCCTTACAGTTGATTGGTGTATTTACTTTAATGCTATCATGTTCCGTTATTTTTAATTCTCTTAAGAAAAGCATCAATACTTTTTACAGTATTGATGCTATTAATATTGGTAGAAAACAAAAAATAATAAAAGGTTTGCTTACAAGATTAATCTCAATGTGTTTCATCGTTGGTTTTACAATTCTTTTTGTGTTAGTTTACTTCGCTGAAACAATTTTCTTATCTATTGGTAATGACTTTTTTAAAGAAGTTAAAATGGTTAGCTGGATCTTCTCAAGTTTTGCTCAGCATGGTATTCCAATCTTAACAAATATCATTGTCTTTAGTTTTATATTCAAGTACCTGCATGATGGGATGGTTGCGTGGAAGATGGCTATCCGAGGTGCTGTTTTAACCAGTGTTTTACTCTATTTAGGCCAACTACTGTTAAAATACTATTTGGCTAATTTTTTCTTTGCTTCAAATGGAGGGGTGGCAGGCGCAATGCTAATCATTCTTGTATGGGTCTATTACTCGTCTCAAATAATATTCATAGGCGCCAAATTTATAGAAGTCATAAGTAAGATGAGGGGTGTTCCTGTGAAATATAATGATTAAAATATTGTCAAAATTTGGTTGTAATCTAAGAAATGTTTAATTTTCCAACAAATCATAGACGAAAGATTAAACATGGTAGTAGGACAAAATCTTAAATTACTCAGAAATAGACTGCGTAAATCTCAAGAGGAGGTTTCTAAAGAACTAGGCTTAACTCGTAGTTCGTACTCAGGATATGAGAACAATGTTGCGCAGCCTAATCTTGAAAGCTTAATCCTTTTTAGTGATTACTTTAAAGTGTCAATAGATGACCTTGTCCGCAAGGATTTTGAAAAGTATAAGCCAAGTGAATGGGAGAGAATTGATAAAGGGCTTACTGCTGATGTAAAAGGAAGCAAGCTTCGCGTGTTAACAGCTATGGTAGATCAAAATAATGAGGATTTAATAGAATTTGTTCCTGTAAAAGCTAGTGCGGGATACACTTCTGGTTATGCTGATCCAGATTATTTAAAGGTATTGCCAACATTCCATTTACCATTCTTGTCGAGGGATCGAAAATATAGATCTTTTCCTATTAAAGGCGATTCAATGCCACCTGTTGTTGAGGGTTCTTTTGTGGTAGGTGAATTTGTCCAGAATTGGATGTCTATTCGCAATGGAACTCCATGTATTGTAGTGACTAAAGATGAGGGGATTGTTTTTAAGGTAGTCCACAATCTATTGAATTCAGAACAATCATTTCAATTTTGCTCCACAAATACGTTTTATCAACCTTATTTGGTACATGCGAATGACATATTAGAAATCTGGAAATTTGTGAATTATATTTCCCCAGAGCTGCCAGATGTTCGCTTAGATGATAATGATCTTTCCAAATCGCTTAAAACTCTTCAGAAAGAGATTCATGAATTAAAAATAATGCTAAAAAGCTAATCATTTAATTTGAATTTCTGTTCTGAATAAACAACCCGTTGATCTAAAATAAGTTCTCTTAATACGCGTTGAGCTAAGTCTTGGTTAATAGTAAGTTTATTTGATATTTCACTAAGGGTTAGTGGAAGGATTGTTGGTATTATTTCTAGTAATTCGTCATAGCTATGATTCGAATCATCATTGGATTTACATACATCGCATTTACCGCATAAATCAGCTTCTGAATCAAAGTAATTGCTGATTTGTTGTGAGCGACATTTATTCGCTTTGATGTAGTTTACAACGGATATTAATTTATCTTCCTCAACCTTTTTTCGATTTGCATATACGTCAGGTCCAATGGTAAGGTTACTTTCAGATAGGCGCTCAATCAATAGTGTTATTTTAGGTAGAAATGATTGGTAATTAATGTCAATTACCCCGTATTGCTCGAGGAATTTAAGTTTTTTTGTGAGCTCAGTTTTACTTATTTTTAGTCGTTTTGAAAATTCAAACTCATCAATTGAAATGAATCGATCAAAAACTCCAGGGTAACTACGCGTTAATAGAGTTACAAGGTTCGCGATGTTATCGTGTCCAACTTGAAAATTGTATAGTGCTGTATTTCCAATAGCGATCTTTAGTCGGGTAGGATGGAACCCATTTTCGGTGAAGTTGATTGTCCCGTTGAGCTGTAGAATTTTTAGCGAATAATAGGTTTCTGCTACGGGGATTTCAAATGATTGATGAAACTTCTTTATGTCAAAGTTATAGCTTTCTTGATTGCCAGAACCAGTTGCTATACTCAGGAAGTTACATACAGCATTATAAATGTGCTTTACACGATCTAAACCAGGGTACTTTTTTAAAAGTTGTTCCTGCATTAGGTCTAAATCTTTTTGTTCCCAATAAGCAATTGCTTGAGATTCTTTACCATCTCTTCCTGCGCGTCCTGCTTCTTGGTAGTATGCTTCAATGTTGTTAGGTATTTCGTAATGAAGAACGAATCTAACATCAGGCTTGTCTATCCCCATCCCAAAAGCATTTGTTGCAACAATTACTTTGATGTCATCTTTCATCCAGTGCTCAAGCATATACTTTCGGTCCTCATGAACTAGTCCTCCATGATAGAATCCTGCATTTATTTTTAATGCTCTTAAGTGAGTTACAACTCGCTTTACGCTCTTTCTTGTCTGGCAGTATATGATTATGCAGTGATGTTCATTGAGTTTTACAAGTTCTGTAATTTGATTTAACTTATTTTGTGCGGCTACAACCTTATGGCTAATGTTTGTTCGCTCTAAACTTCCTTCAAAATAATTAACATTTTTTAATTCCAGTTGCTTAATAATATCGTCTTTTACGCGTTGCGTTGCGGAAGCTGTAACAGCAATAATAGGCGTGTTCGGATGGTGTATTTTTAATTTAGCTATTTCTCTGTAGGCAGGGCGAAAATCATGTCCCCATTCTGAAATACAGTGGGCTTCATCAATTACGATTAAGCCAATCTTCATTTGCTTAAATCGTTCTATAAATAATTCAGATTTTAAACGTTCAGGGGATGTGTATAGAAATTTTGTATCACCAAACCGAGCATTATCAAGTGTAATATCAATTTCTCTGTAGCTCATGGAGCTAGCCAGTAGGCTAGCATTAATACCTTTTGAGTTTAAGTTCTTTACCTGATCCTCCATTAGTGCTATTAGCGGAGAGATAACAATCGTTATTCCTGATAAAGCAATTCCAGGAATCTGAAAGCAGATTGATTTACCACCGCCAGTTGGTAATATAGCAAGGGTGTTATGGCCATAAATAGTGCTATCAATAATTTCTTCTTGTAGCCGCCTGAATTCATTGAACCCCCAATATTTCTTTAATATTTCTTTACTTTTAGTCAAATTGTTTTTAAACATCAAATCTACTGAAATAATTTGTTGATGATTATGGAATTGCCATTTTGAAAATTGATACGTTATATGTAGTTTTGCACCTTAGAATCGAAGGTATGTTAAACGAAACTTTATCAATTAAAATAAATAAAACGCAAAATTCAAAAATTGAAAGCGTTGATTGGGAGAACCTTCCTTTTGGAAAGGTTTTTTCAGACCATATGTTGGTTATGGATTATAAAGAAGGAGCCTGGGGAAATCCTGAGATAAAACCTTTTGGTCCAATGTCATTACATCCAGCAACATCTGCTATTCATTACGGACAGTCAGTTTTTGAAGGAATGAAGGCGAATAGAACAGGGGATGGGAAAGTGCTTTTATTTAGACCTGAAATGAATGCTAAAAGATTTGCTGAGTCTTGCGAGCGTATGTGTATGCCTGCCATTGCTGAAGATGTTTTTACTGAATTGGTAAAAAGAATTGTCGATATTGATAGAAATTGGATTCCTAATAAAGAGGGATACTCTTTATATGTAAGGCCTTTCATGTTTGCTACAGATGATTTTATCGGTATTAAATCATCTGACACTTATACTTTTGTCATTTTCACCTGTCCAGTTGGAGTTTATTACTCCAGTCCGATAAATGTGAAAATTGAAGAATTTTATACAAGAGCATCTCAAGGAGGTGTTGGTAGGGCTAAGACAGCTGGTAACTATGGGGCGTCTCTCTATCCTGCTAAAAAAGGAAATGAAGAAGGGTTTCACCAGTTAATTTGGACTGATGGAATCGAGCATAAGTATATAGAAGAGTCAGGAACAATGAATGTGATGTTTGTTGTTGATGGTAAGTTAATTACTCCATCTGAAGATTCTGATACAATATTGAAGGGGGTAACGAAAAGATCTGTTGTTGAAATTGCTCAACATTGGGGGATTACTGTGGAAGAACGAAAGATTACCGTTGATGAAATTATTACTGCCTTAAAGGAAGATAGGGTCTCTGAGGCTTTCGGTGCTGGTACCGCTGCAACTATAGCACCAATTGCTAAAATTGGTTTTAGAGGTGAATTATATGAGTTACCTGCAGTGAAAACAAGAGAGATTTCAAATAAAGTGAGCAGCTACTTGTCTGACCTTAAGGTTGGTAGTATTGAAGATGAAATGAATTGGTGCGTAGCCGTTTAATTACTAATAAAAATATAAAAAAAAGCTCATCAAAATTGGTGAGCATTTTTTGTTTTAAGTATAGTTATTTATATATATTTGTCTTATTTATAATTATTCTAAATAATGAACCTTATACTAGCAGACAGTAATAACTTGGTTCGAATTGGTATTCGCTCTATCCTGAATCTTGATTTAGAAATAGATGTTGTCGGCGAAGTACAAAGTTCAGTAGCGCTTTTAGATATGCTTTCTTCGTTTGATACTAACGTAGTTGTGATTGATTATACATCAGCCGGTTTTGATATTGATGTGCTACCTAAGGTAAGGACACTTTATCCAAACGTAAAAATACTTGCTATTACGCCAGAGCAGTCTGCGCAAGTCTTAGTCGATGCACTTCGATCTGGTATTACTAGCTACGTAAAAAAGGATTGCTCAATTTCTGAAATATTAGATGCTGTAAGATATACTTCAAGAGGAGATAAGTTCTTTTGTGGTAGTGTTTTAGAGACAATTCAGGATGCTAATTTAGATATTGATGACATTGATACTGGTTCATTTTCTTGTGAAGCAGTATTCGTGTCTAAAAGAGAATGTGAGATTATTACTTTTATTGCAGAGGGAAATACAAATACTCAAATTGCAGAAAAGCTATTTTTAAGTTCTCACACGATAAATACACATCGCAAAAACATAATGGCAAAGCTTGGTGTCAAAAATACTGCAGGCATTGTTATGTATGCTGTAAAAACAAACCTGACATCTCCGAATAAGTTTTTGTTTACAGCCGCTAATAATACATAGCTCAAATTTTGTTTCTTCTTTAATAAATTCTGAGTATGTTTTTTTTAAGTGAAAATGAGTCAGCTACTCCAAGGTATGTTTAAGATTCCGGGCTGTATACTTAGATACGAATAATCTCCTAAGGTTTAAAGACTAATATAGTGGGTTTCTTTTTTTGACTCGATCTTTCGGATGAGTATCCCAAATCGAAATGAATCTATTGATACGTGGAATTATCCACTGCTTTTTAATGCTTCCCAAGCAGAAAGTATCGATTGACTCCATCGAATACCGTGTTGTTATCGGAGTATTCACGCAATAATTTCATGTGTCTTGATAATGCATCACCATCGTGGTGTCCATCAATGAAAACTTATACTTCAGCATACTCAAGATAATCATCAAGAGTTGATTGAGCGCTAGTGATCGAATGAGGCTCAATGTGCTTAAAGTTAGATAGGGCAACATTTCTTGAGTTTTTGCTGCTTAATTGCATATAGATCGAACCAATTCCCAGTGAAGTTCAAAATCTAGGATGGTTTTAAATTTATAATAGCTGCAGATTCTGTATAGAAAAGCTCCATACTTTCCTTTCTAAGAACTTGTTTTTAGGATTGAATTTATTGACCTTTCGTGCACAGGCTTCTTCGATCCAGCTCCAGAATCTTTGATTTTAATATATCGACCTTCATTAATAAGCTTGCTAGTTATTAAATCTATTATTTAAGTGTATTAACTTTTATTACTATTTATCAATATGTTATGTATTTTTTTTGTAATAAAAAAAGAACGATTAACGTTTCTTCCTTTAGCTTTCCAACGATATTTTATATATTCGACTCCTAAATTCACAGTTACCAAAACAAACAATCTTCAGCGAAGAAATGGATAAAGCGAACAGGGAAGAGGTGTTATTACAAAAAAGTCAAGTCTTTGATCGCGATTTTCGAGTTACGTTAGATTCTGCTTGTACTATAGGTTATGGGATTATTCGTATTGAGGATGAAGCTAAAATAAGGGCTAATGAGGCTTTTGATAAATTAGATGTGAACCCTTCTTTTTTTATTCCTGCTTCAGGTTCAGGTTCAAGAATGTTTAATTTTTTGTACAAATGGCTAGAAGATGGAGAGGATAGCGACATGGTAAGTGCTTTTTTTAATCAATTCGATTTATTTCCTTTTGCCTCAAAGGTTAAGACAAGGAATCATCGCGCTAATATTGTAAATGAATTATTGAGTGAGTCTGAACTCAACTATGGAGAGATACCTAAAGGATTGATTCCATTTCATATTGAAGATGGACAGCTTTATTCAGCTTTTCAAGAACATGTACGTCAAGCAAAGTCGTTCTTGAGGAATGATGTGAAAATTCACTTTACTATTCAGAGAGATTTTGAGAAACGAATTATACAAAACATTGAAGAGGTTAACGAAGGTGTAGATTGCACCTTTTCCTATCAGGGTGTTGATTCTAGCGCTTTTTGCTTTGATCACAACAAACGGCTTGTTATGCATGGAGATGATTACTTAAAAAGACCTGCAGGTCATGGTGCAATTTTATCTAACTTGAATGAGATTGATTCAGATTTAATTTTAATTAAAAACATAGATAACATTCAGCATAATTCTAAAGCTGCATTAACCGAAGAAGTATGGAAAACGTCAATAGGAATGTTAAAGAATTTTCAGGAGGATTTAAAATCACTAAGTAAATCCTACTCAATTACTGGATTGATTAGCCTGAATTTAAAGTACCAATTCTTACCAGGGGAAGAGGTTGAAGAATTTGATGCCTTTAAGTTTGATCTTTTAATGAATCGGCCAACCCGTGTGTGTGGGATGGTTAAAAATGAAGGAGCGCCTGGTGGAGGGCCTTTCTGGATAAAAAATAAGAATCGCGTAACGAAACAGATTGTTGAAGGGTTTCAAATTTCAAAAAAAAATCACCAGAAAGAAATAGTTCAAAATAGTTCTCATTTTAATCCAGTTTTCCTAGTGGTTTGTAAAACAGATGTTCAAGGAAATAGACTTGATTTAATGAGGTTTAGAGATGAAGAGAAATGTTTTGTGGTCGATAAAAAGTATAAAGGCATCTCTATAAAATACCGTGAATTACCAGGTTTATGGAATGGCGGCATGAGTGATTGGAATACCATTTTTATTGAAATTCCATCGGCAGTATTTAGCCCAGTAAAAACAGTGTTAGGCTTAAATACCCCCGCCCATACAGCCTAGTGAAGTTTCTGACGTTTCAGTAAGTATTTTAAAAGTACATCGTGGTAGCCACTATTAATGTCAGCGGGCATAAAGTCGATTTTGTAGTCAGCACATTTTAATTCGATTTTCTTAAAATAGGCCTCAATCGTTTTTTTATAGGTTTCCTTAAATTGATTTGGTTGTAGCTTAATGTTTTCGCCTGTTTCCATGTCAACCAAGTTGTAAGGACGATTTTCTAATTCAAAATCAATTTCTTTCTTTTTATCAATCGTATGAAAAACGATAACCTCGTGTTTGTTATGCTTTAAATGCTGCAGTGCTTGAAAAAACTGATCTTGTTTTTCGGGGTCTTCAAGTAAGTCTGAAAAAATCACTACCAATGATCGTTTGTGTGTTAATTCTGCAATATCATGCAGTGCCTGAATTGTCGCTGTACTCGTCTTCGTAGCTTGATAGTATTTGTTTAAATATTTCTCCAGCTCACTGTACAAATACATGTGGTGGCGTGTTGATGATTTAGCACTTGTGTGTAAATCCAATTTATCTGTAAATAATGAAACACCAACGGCATCACGTTGTCGTTTTAATAATTCAATCAATGAAGCTGCTGTGTATATAGAAAACGATAGTTTTGATTGTTCTTCATTGAGGGGGAATAGCATTGAGCTAGAGCAATCAATGACTATTTGGCAACGTAAGTTCGTCTCTTCTTCGTATTTTTTCGTGAACAATTTTTCGGTTCTCCCATAAAGCTTCCAGTCAATGTGACGTGTAGATTCGCCTTTATTGTATAGGCGATGTTCCGCAAATTCTACTGAAAACCCATGAAAAGGACTCTTGTGCAGTCCTGTTATAAACCCTTCAACAACTTGTTTTGCTAAGAGTTCAATATTTCCAAATTTGGCGAGTTTACTTTGGTCTATTTGATTCATCGTTTTTAAAATTAATAAATTCTATCGATTAACACTTACGTATAACGACGTTTACGATTACACCACTAATTAGAAGGCAAATACCAATATTTACAATCATATTCAAGGTTTCGTCAAATATGAAGTAACCAAGAAGGAATGAATAGATAGCTCCTAGATACTGGAATGGTGTAATCGTAGATGCATTTCCACTATGCAGTGCGCGTGTCATTGATATTTGGGCAAGTTGTGTGAAAATTCCTATGAGCAAAAGAAAAAACCACTCGATTCCTTGGGGTATGGTGAAGCTATAAAAACACAGTAAAATCATTATCGGTATTGCAATCATTGGAAAATAGAATACAATCGTAATTGGTGCGTCTGTAGATTTAAGTTTGATAATTGCAGTATACGCAAGGCCTGAAAATACGGCAGAAATAAGCCCAAGCCCAAGCCAGAAGAATGATATTTGTTCAGGTTCTGCATTTACTCCAGTTATCTTGTCTAATGCGATTAATACAACTCCAGAAAAAGACAGTCCTATGAAAAGCCACTGAAGTGTATTTACTTTCTCCTTTAAAAAAATCACAGCTATAATTATTGTGAAAATAGGAGCAAGGTATTGAACTGTTGCTGCAATCGCTAAGGGTAAATAATGAATGGTGTAAAAAAAGATGGTTAAGGCAATTGTTCCTGACACCCCCCTTATTATTAACCATCTTTTATTGTTTCCAAAAAGAGGTAACTTCCTTTTTTTTATGATAAATAAACTGATAGCAAATGATACGATGGATCGCGCAAGAACTAATTCATGTCCAGGGTACTTCTGTAAACCCTCTACTAGGTTTTGTGAACCCCCACCTAATAGTTTTACAAAGAAATTAACGATGAGAAAACAAAGTCCAGAGAGGATAATGTAAATGATGCCTTTATTCATCTAGTAAAATTAATGATGTTATCGAGAGTAGTTTTAAGAATGAAATTTAATTGGTAGATTAGCATTAATAACTAGATATGAGACAGATATTTTCAATTATTCTTATTTTTTTTTTCAGTGCTCAAGTAGGTGCTCAGAATATTACTCCTAAGTATACATTTAACATGGATATTGGTCTACCTATAGCAACAGGTAACGAGCCGTTTAAGGATATTATGCAAGGATTATTGTGTACTAATATTTATGGACAGTATAGCTTTCCTTTCCAGTTAAATGTTGGGTTAGGCATGCGCTATTCGTTGTTTACAATTGATGAGTTTGCTATTAATGAAGAGAATAATGGTCAAATCCATACAGGGGCGACATTTATAAAGATAGGATATGATCAGTTTCACACAGAGCGTTTTTCCACTGACTTCGGAGTGAAGGTTGGATATTCATGGAATTATGCAAATACAGACTTAAATAAAGTTTCAGAACTCAATCATAAGTTATTTACTGCTACTCTTATTGAGCCTACAATTGGGCTAATTCTTTCTGCGGACGAACGAAACTCATATAGATGGAATGTTGGTTACTGTATTCACGGTTATGGCTTTAGTCCAAGCCGAATTGGCTTGTCGTCAAATGCAGTATACGATGTGTCAAAATTCGGTAATTTGACAAATTATTTTGTGGTTGGATTTGGTTATACACATTATTTTAGAAACAAGACGCCGAATTAATGTTTGTTAAACACAACAATCTCACTCAGATAAAAGCGTACTTTAAATCCAAATTACCTCAATTTTCTAAGACGGAGCGGAGCTCAATGGTGAAGCAGTTAGCTATTAAACGACTGGATGTTTCTTCTTCAGAGTTTTTACTTTCTGATGACGTTTTACTTTCAGAGTCAGATTTGCTTTATTTCCTAGATGTAGTTAAAAGGCTTCAACAAAATGAGCCTTTCCAACATATTATTGGTGAAGTTGAGTTTTATGGCGTGAATTTAAAATCTGATAATAGAGCACTTGTTCCGAGGCCAGAAACAGAAGAGTTAGTAGATTGGGTAATAAAGTCTGTTCATACTAATGAAGAGCAGCTAGTTTTAGATTTATGCTCAGGTTCCGGTTGTATCGCGTTTGCTTTAAAGGCGAACCTGCCTAAGGTTAAAGTGAAGGCAATGGAGCTTTCTGATGAGGCCATTGAGCTAATCCAAGAGAATAGCGCATTTACAAGCCTCGACATTGGTGTTGTCAAAGCGAATGTTTTAAACCCAGAGAGTTATTCTTCTTTTCAAAAACATACTTTCGATATTTGGGTTTCAAATCCACCGTATATTCCCAATTCTTATAAAGAAATAATGCATAAGAATGTGCTCGATTTTGAGCCTCATATGGCATTATTTGTGGATAATGAAAGTCCATTGATATTCTATCGTGAAATTGCTTTGAATGCTAAAGAATACTTAAAAGATAAAGGGAGTTTATTTCTTGAGATCCATGAAGATTTCTGTGGAGAAATGATTGATTTATTAGAATCTCTCGGGTTTGTTAACATTGAGTTGAGGAAAGATATGCAAGGACGTGCACGAATGATGCGCGCACAAAGTGTATTTTTATCTTATGAACAACAATGAGGCAGCAGTGCGTGTTAAAGAGCTGACAAATACTCTTAATAAGCACAATCATTTATACTACGTTGAAAGTAATCCTGATATTTCGGATTATGACTTTGATATGTTGCTTATAGAATTACAAAAATTAGAGCAGCAGTTTCCGGATTTAGCAAGTGATTATTCTCCAACAAAACGCGTTGGTGGTGATGTTACTAAGAAGTTTGAATCTGTAGTTCATAAATACCCAATGTTTTCACTAGGGAATACTTATTCTAAAGAGGAAATTGAGGAATGGGTTTCGCGTGTCAAAAAATTGGTTGAGGGTGAATTAGAGTATGTGTGCGAATTAAAATACGACGGTGTTGCTATTGGTATTCAATATATCGATGGTAAATTTTTTCAGGCAGTAACGCGTGGTGATGGATCACAAGGTGAGAATGTTACTAGTAATGTGAAAACAATTAGAACGATTCCTTTGGCATTGCATGGTGATTACCCGTCTGATTTTGAAATCCGTGGCGAGATTTTTTTCCCGTTAGAAAACTTCATAAAACTTAATGCGCAGCGCCTAGAAGATGGCGAGCCTCAGTTTGCAAATCCTAGAAACACAGCGTCTGGAACATTGAAAATGCAAGATTCTAGAGTGGTTTCTGATCGTGGGTTAGACTGCTTCCTTTACGGCGTTTATGGTACGGGTGAATTGCGTCTTGGTCATTTTGAAACGGTAAGTAAAGTTGCAGATTGGGGGTTTAAAATTCCTTCGCAGCGAAATAGATATATAGAAAAAACGAATACTCTTGATGGAGTAATGAATTTTATTAACCATTGGGATGCAAATCGTGATACTCTTCCTTTTGAGATAGATGGAATCGTAATTAAAGTAAATCAGTATCATCAGCAAGAAGAGCTAGGTTTTACTGCTAAATATCCAAGGTGGGCGATTTCATATAAGTTCAAAACTGAACGCGTTGAATCTAAATTAGAGTCTGTTGTTTATCAGGTTGGAAGAACGGGAGCGATAACTCCTGTTGCAAACTTAACACCCATACAATTGGGTGGAACGACTGTCAGACGCGCTTCTTTGCATAATGCTGATCAAATTGAAAAACTCGATTTACACATCAATGATGTTGTTTATGTAGAGAAAGGTGGAGAGATTATCCCGAAAATTGTTGGGGTGAATCTGGAAGGTAGATCGAATGACGCTAAAGTTGTTTGTTTTATTAATAATTGTCTTGAATGTTCTGCTAAATTAATCAGAAGAGAGGGAGAGGTTCATCATTATTGCCCTAATGAAATAGGTTGTCCTCCTCAAATAAAAGGAAAAGTTGAGCACTTTATTGGCCGTAAATCAATGAATATTGATGGTCTTGGCGCAGAAACAGTGGATGTTCTTTTTAAAAATGGATTAATAAATAATGTTGCCGACTTATATGAGCTAACTTTTGAACAAGTTGTTGAAATGGAACGAACTGCGGATAAGTCCGCAAATAAATTAATTGATGGGATTAAAGCTTCTAAAGAAATGCCGTTTCATAAGTTGCTTTTCGGCTTAGGTATTCGATTTGTTGGTGAAACAGTCGCTAAGAAATTATCAAAAGCACTGAAGAGTATGGCAGCTATTTCAACAGCAAAGTTTGATGAATTGGTTGCTGTAGACGAAATTGGCGATAAAATAGCCATGTCTATTCAAGAGTATTTCTTGGATGAAGAAAATCGCTCTATCGTAGATAGATTGACTACTTTTGGTTTAAATATGGAGGTTGAAGAACAAGAGCGGGCTTCAAATGCCTTAGAAGGAAAGTCATTTTTGGTTTCAGGTGTCTTCAGTGCGTTTTCTCGTCCAGAATTAAAAGATATAATTGAGATAAATGGAGGTAAGAATGTTAGTTCAATTTCAAGTAAGACAGATTATGTACTTGCCGGAGATAAAATGGGACCGGCTAAATTAAAAAAAGCTACAGATCTTGGGGTTACAATTCTTTCCGAGGATCGTTTTATAGCACTTTTAAATAATTAATGAGCGCACCAAATAACATATGGAGTAAGATTTCTCGTGTTTTATTTATTGTTAAATACACTACAGTGGATGACTTAAAGAGTTTTAGAGATGCGATAAAATCTGCAGGCTTAAATATTCATGACTGCACTGTTCTAGCAATCGTTAAAACGAAAAAGGAAAAGAATGTTCTTACTGAGCAATACAACGTCGTATTTATTTCTGAACAAGAGTTTAATTTATTTGGGATTTTAAAGAATGACCAAGCGAAAAACATAGCATCTAGGTCTTATGATATGATCTTATATAGTTCGGATGTATCGCGTAAAATTTTTAGACTGTTAAACAAAACCAAAAAAAAGATATCTGTTGGTATTAACTGTAAAGGTTCGGAGCAGAGGGTTAATATTAAGACCGAAGGAGATACACCCTCACATTTGATTAACTTTACAAAACAAACACTTGAGAAAATAATATAATATGAATAATCCTTTTAAAGGTTCTGGAGTAGCTTTAGTAACACCGTTTAACCAAGACTTAACAATTGATTTCCCAGCGCTAAAAAAGTTAGTTAGGTATCAAGTCGATAATGGAACAGACTTCTTGGTGGTTCAAGGAACGACAGGTGAGTCGCCAGTATTATCAATGACTGAGAAATTAGAGGTTCTAAAAGCAGTCCAAGATGAAAATAATGGCAGATTGAAAATTATTTTTGGTGTTGGGGGGAATGATTCAGTTGCGGTAGGAGACGTGTTGAAAATGTTACCTTCAGGAATAGATGGTATATTATCTGTTTCACCGTATTACAATAAGCCAACACAGAAAGGAATAGTTGAGCATTACAAGTATATTTCAAAATGCACAACTTTGCCAATTATTTTATATAATGTTCCTGGCAGAACGGGGTCGAATGTTTCTTCGGAGACAACATTGGAATTGGCTAAGATTGAAAACATTGTAGCGATGAAGGAAGCTTCAGGAGGTTTTGAGCAAATTATGGATATCGTCCAAAATAAACCGGAAGGATTTGATGTACTTTCAGGAGATGATGTGATCACGATGCCTTTAATAGCCGTTGGTGTAGCTGGTGTTATTTCAGTAGTTGCAAATGCATTCCCTAAGAAGTTCGCCTCAATGGTTCACAATGCCATCGCTGGTAAAACAGAGTTAGCTAAAGAAGATCACTATGGGTTGTTCTCAATTACAAAGATGTTATTTGAGGAAGGTAATCCCGGCGGTGTTAAAGTATCTCTTGCAGAGCAAGGGATTATGAAACCATTTATGAGAAGACCGTTATATCCAGTATCTGATGGGTTAAAAATCAGAATTGAAGAAGAGACTAGAAATATTTTATCCTAGATGAAAGAAGCAAACAAGATTATTGAGCTAATACAGAATGCAAAGAATATTATAATTACAAGTCATAAATCGCCTGATGGTGATTCTATTGGGAGCTCTTTGGGGTTGTATCGGTTTATTCAGATATTGGGTAAATCATCTGAAATATGTCATCCTGATCCTTGTCCAAATTTTATTGAATGGGCAAAAGAGGATGCCGTAATCGTTGATTTTGAAGAAAATGAATCAGCAGTGACAGATAAAATGCAAGCTGCAGATTTAATTTTCTGTCTCGATTATAATGGTGCGAACCGTTTAGGTAAAGCTATGGGAGAAGTTTTAACCTCTTGTAAGGCAATAAAAGTGATGATTGATCATCATTTAAATCCAGATGATTTTGTTGATTTATCTGTTTCTGAGCCTTTAGTTTGTTCAACAGCTCAATTGATTTATGAATTGGTTGATGCTTCAGGGAATTTACATTTAATGAATGCTAGAATAGGTGCTCCAATCTACTTAGGTATAATGACCGACACAGGCTCGTTCAGATTCTCTTCGGTAACCGCTAGAACGCATGAGATTATTGCAGGGTTGATTAATGCAGGTGTAGATCATACTGCTGTGCATCAAGACACGTTTGATAATAATCGCTTGGATAAATTAAAGCTTCGTGGACATATTATTTCGGAACGCTTAGAGATTTTAACTGAGTATAAAGTTGCAATCATTTCTGTTACAGAACATATTATGGAATCATTTAATTATATCAAAGGAGATACAGAAGGGTTGGTAAACTTGGCGCTTTCGATTGAGGGGGTTGAGGTTGCTGCTTTCTTCACAGAGAAAGGCAATGATGTGAAGATGTCATTTAGGTCTAAAGGAGAACTAGCTGTGAATGTCATAGCTAATGAAAATTTCGATGGAGGAGGTCATAAGTATGCTGCTGGCGGGATTAATCACGATACAATCGAAAATACGATTGCAAAGTTCAAGTTGTTATTACCTAAATACTTCTAGATGATACGCTTGTTTTTTATTTTTTTTTCGGTGTTGCTTTTTGCTTCTTGTGGAGAGGAATCAGTTAAAGAAAAACCTGAGATGGAATGGAGTAAAAAAAACTCTACCGATTTTAACAAAGAATTAATAATCGAAGAACAACTGGATATTAAATTTTTTCTTGAGCAACACAAAGATTGGAAAACTATAATTACAGGTAGTGGATTACAATACTATATTTACGAAAATGGAGCTTTAGATACTACCTGTTATCCTGCAGCCGGAGACATCGCTGAAATTGAATATGTTGTCAGTCTCTTAGATGGTACTGAGTGTTACCGAGTTACAGATAATGAATACGAAGAGTTTAATGTTGATAATTCACATGTAGAATCTGGAGTCCAGGAAGGCATTAAGAAGATGACCGTCGGTGATCGCGCAAAATTTATTATACCAAGTCATCTTGGACACGGCTTACTTGGTGACAGGGATAAAATACCACCACTAAATGCACTTGTTATAGATGTTTATTTAATCGGAATACAAATATGAGAAAATCACTTTTATTACTTGGTGCTACTGTAATCTCTTTGACTGCATGTGACACAACTGTTATTGAAGATTCTTCAAATTCTTCAATAGAGGTGGAGGTTACTCCAGTGTTGACAGATAAAGTTGTCAGTGTTATTGATAGCCAGAAAGAAGTTGTTGATAATGTTACGCTAGAAAACGGAATTAGAATCAAATGGTTTGAGCATGGTGAAGGGGGGAAATTAAAATATGGAGATTGCGCTATAATTGACTATAAAGTAGCTCTTTCGGACAATAATGTTGTTGATGGAAATCACTTACTAAAGAAGCCCAGTATTCCTTTTTTACTTGGATTTAATATGCAAACTCCAGGATGGGAAATTGCACTAATGGAATTAAAAGTAGGTGATTTTGCTGAAGTTTTTATTCCAGCTAAATTAGCAAGGGGAATAAAAGGAATAAAAGGACTTATTCCACCCAATGCTGATAATGTCCTGCGTATTCGCGTTCTCGAAAACAGAAATCCAACACGTGAAATTGAAGGCAATAAAGTGTGGGTTTTTGAAGAAAATGAGAGTAATAAACTAAAATTCGATGAAGGCAATGAAATTCAATTTCATTGCATGGTTTCAACCCCTTCAAATCCCTTATATATTAATACGTATAGGTCAAATAACCCCTTCAAGTTAAAATTAAGAGATAGTGGAACCGTTCCAGGACTGAAGAAAGCATTAATTAATGCTAAAAAATCAGACCGAATGTTTATTTATGTACCCTCTTCAGAAGCATATGGAGTAAAAGGTTATCAAGATTTAGTGATGGCTAATGAAGCTTTATTTTATAACGTCTTGGTTATGGACGTTGTCAATAAATAAGATCTAAATGACTAATTTTAAACTTAACAAATCTAGTAGTTACTTTTACTCTATATAGAACATATGCGTTTACTATTCATTCTTATCATTTTTTCTCTTTCAAATTTTTCTTTTTCTCAGATTATTGACACCCTTGATACTGAAGAAGGCACAATGTTAATTTATTCAAATTATACTTGGGAGTATATGGAGGATAGAGATTTTGATGGGGTATTAAATGAGCATTTGAACAATCTTATGGAGGTAGACACAAATCTAAATTACATTCAGAATTGGAATTCAGAGGTTTGTTATACATCGAATTTGAAGAATGATGTAAATAAAATTAAAGATACACTTTGGGTTTGCATTCAAGAAAATATTGATTCAGGGTTTGTCATGCCTTTTGATGGAGTCGTTACATCACGTTATGGCTGGAGAAGAGGGCGTAATCATAATGGAACTGATATCGACTTAGATACTGGAGACACTGTTCGTGCTGCATGGGGAGGTAAAATTAGATATGCAAAATTCAACTCGAGTGGTTTTGGTAATTTAGTAGTGATTCGTCATTACAATGGATTAGAGACTTTTTATGCGCACTTAAGTAAGCATTTAGTTGTTCCAAATCAAAATATTAATGCAGGAGATCCTATTGGCTTAGGTGGTAATACAGGACATTCATCCGGATCACATCTGCATTTTGAAGTAAGATTTTATGATATTCCAATGAACCCAGAAAAAATCATTGACTTTAAGAATAAAACAATTAAAGATGAAAATTTATTTGTTCATCGTGGTTTGTTTAGGCCCGGTTCTTCGGTAAAGTCAACATCAGGCTCAAATGTGTCAAGCGGTGACAAAGTTTATCATAGAGTACGCTCAGGAGATACATTAGGGGGTATTGCTCGAAGAAATCGAACTTCAGTTTCAAGATTGTGCTCGTTGAATGGCATTCGTTCAACGAAGGTTCTTCAGATTGGTCAAAGAATTCGTGTGCGTTAAATCATATTAAAATTCAGTCATTAACACATATTTGTCTTATTTTTGTCTCAATGAAAAATTTTAAGCTTTTTACCTTTGTTCTCGCTTCTTTAACTATCGTGAGCTGTACTGGTTATAATAAAGTGCTCAAGTCAGACGATTATCCGTCCAAGTTTGAGGTGGCCAATCAATTGTATGATGATGGTCAAGAATTAAGATCAATAGCCTTGTATGAACAGATATATCAGCGAATGCCTAAAACAGGTGAGGGAGAATTATCTTATTTCAGAATTGGTAAGGGGTATTATTTAGGTGCAGATTATTATATGGCCGGTTATTACTTGGGACAATTTTCTCAACGTTTTTCCACGAGTGAAAAGGCTGAGGATGCATTATTTTTAAGTGCAATGTGTTCTGTTAAAAATTCTCCTGAATTTTCGCTAGATCAAAATGAAACAGACTTGGCTATAAATGACCTCCAACAATTTATTGACCGTTTTCCATCTTCCATTCTTGTAGATTCTTGTAATTCAATAATTGACGGGTTACGTTTTAAGTTGGAAAAGAAAGAGTTTAATGCGGTGGAATTATATTCTAAAACAGAAAATTATAGAGCAGCAACAAGCGCTGCACTAACGTTTCTAGATGACTACCCGATGTCTGTATTTAATGAAAGGGTTTCATATTTGTTAGTTCAAAATTCTTATTTACTATCTAAAAATAGTGTGGAGAGTAAAAAAAAGGAACGAATTGACCAAACTATTGAAAGATATCGTACTTTTGTAGTTAGCTTTCCTAATTCGGAATATATTGGTATTACTACTGATTATTACGAAAAAATGGAATTAGAGAAATTAAAATATCAGAAATAAACAACTATGAATTTTAAAAATAGCACTGCTGAAAAAACGACTATTACGCGCAATACTGACGAGATGGAAGTGAATACTGGTAATATTTATGAGTCAATCGTAATGATGTCGAAAAGATCAAATCAATTAAGTATTGAGTTGAAAGAAGAGCTTACGCAGAAATTGCAAGAGTTTGCTTCAACTACAGATAACTTAGAAGAAATTTTTGAGAATAGAGAGCAAATTGAAATTTCTCGTTTCTATGAAAAATTACCTAAGACTGTTGCTATTGCAATGCAAGAATTACTAGCGGATAAAATTTATGCTAGAATTCCTGAATCGAATGATGAAGAAAAATAAATTAGATGCGAGGTAAGCGCATACTTCTTGGGATTACCGGAGGTATTTCGGCATACAAAATCGTTTTCCTTATAAGGTTATTAAAAAAAGCTGAGGCAGAGGTCAAATGTATAATGACCCCTGCCTCTTGTGATTTTATAAGCCCACTCGTTGTATCAACACTATCAGAGAATCCTGTGGGAATTGAGTTTTGGAACAAAAATGACGGTTCCTGGAACAACCACGTTGAATATGGACTTTGGGCAGACCTTTTCGTCATTGCTCCGCTTACAAAAAACACATTAAGCAAGATGGCAGTTGGCAGTTGCGACAATTTATTGTTAGCAACATATCTCTCAATGAAAACCAATACACTAGTCGCTCCAGCAATGGATATAGACATGTATGCGCATCCATCAACCCAAAGGAATTTTACTCAATTGACTGAAGATGGTGTTGAAATAATTCCGGTAGAATTTGGTGAGTTAGCCAGTGGACTGACCGGTGAAGGTCGCATGGCTGAACCAGAAACTATTTTTAATGCGATTGAGAATTATTTCGATTCAAAATTAGATCTAGTTTATAAAGGTAAACATGTAGTTATTACTGCTGGACCTACACATGAAGCAATTGACCCAGTGAGATTTATAGGGAATAATTCCAGTGGGAAAATGGGATATAGAATTGCTAATGAATTTTTGATTCAAGGTGCGAATGTAACTTTAGTCTCAGGGCCTTCAAACTTAAAGTTAGAGCATCCAAATTTAACTTTAGTTCGTGTTAAATCGGCTGATGAAATGTTGGTTGAAGTTCAAAAAATTTGGAAAGAGTCTACTTTTGGTGTGTTTTCTGCTGCAGTAGCTGACTATAGACCGAAAGATCGTGTTGAGCAAAAGATTAAAAAGACTGATACTGAATTAACAATCACATTGACAAAAAACCCTGATATTTTATTGTGGGCAGGAGAGCATAAAACGGACGAACAATATTTGGTTGGTTTTGCACTTGAAACAAACGATCTGAGAAAAAATGGAACGGAAAAGTTGAAGCGAAAAAATCTAAATATGATTGTTATGAATACTCTTGCAGACTCTGGCGCAGGTTTTGGTTTTGACACAAACAAAATTAGTATTTTAGATAACCGCAATAATTTTAAAACTTTTGAGTTAAAGTCTAAAGAGGAAGTAGCGAAAGATGTATTGTTGTTTTTGAAAAAATATATTTCATGAAATTTTTTATACTAGTTAGTTTAATGATCGCTTCAGTATTTAGCCTGAAAGCACAAGAATTGAATTGTCAAGTCAGTATTATTTCGGACGCTCGTTTAGAATTGACGACAGTTGATCAAGAAATGATTTTAGAACTTGAGAATACGATTTATGAATTTATGAATAATACGCAGTGGACGAAAGATAAGTTCACGGTGGAGGAAAGAATCAACTGTAACTTGCAACTTCAAATAAACGCTGTTCCTGTTACTGGAACTTTTTCGGGGTCTTTACAGATTCAAAGTTCACGCCCAGCGTTTAGTTCAAGCTATAATACAACGATTTTTAATTTTCAAGATGATGATATTGCATTCACGTATTCACGTGGATCCGCGTTGCTTTATGCACCTAATCAATATAGAGATGAACTTTCATCTGTGTTAGCATTTTATGCATATTATGTCATTGGGATGGATTATGATTCATTTAGTAGCAGAGGAGGTACAGATTTATTTTCAATTGCACAGGAAATTGTTACAAATGCACAATCCTCCAGAGCGGCAGGATGGAAAAGTTCTGAGCGTGGTAAGAATAATCGTTACTGGTTAGTCGACAATGCACTTCATGAGTTGTTTTCTCCATTGAGAGATTGTATCTATGAATATCATCGTAAAGGAATTGATGTTCTTTATGATGATGTCGCAGCTGCTAGATCAAGTGTTGAGGCGGCTTTAAGTAGACTAGTTAAAGTTACAGCCACACGACCAGGGTCTTTAAATGTTTTGAATTTTATTCAAGCGAAAACAAATGAATTAAAAAGTATGTATTCCGAAGCCGATATGAAAGAGAAAAATGAAATTGTAAATCTGTTGAAACGAATAGACCCTGCAAACTCATCTAAATATCAAGAGATACTAAACTAATGATTAGTTCTTTACGAATAGAAAATTTTGCACTAATTGAAACCGCTTTAATTAACTTTAATAGTGGTTTTACTGTAATTACAGGTGAGACTGGCTCAGGGAAGTCAATTTTATTAAATGCATTAAACCTGATTTTAGGTGAGCGAGCTAACTTTTCTGTTATTGGGAATTTAAGAGATAAGTCTACTGTTGAAGCAGAGTTGTCTATCAGAGGATTTGGCCTCGAATCTTTTTTTAAAGAAAATGAGTTGGATTATTTTGATAGTACAATTTTACGTAGAGAAATATATAAACAAGGTCGCTCACGTGCTTTTATTAATGATACACCGGTTCAGCTAAATATCCTGAAGGCATTTTCTGGACAATTAATCCATATTCATTCACAATACAATACACTTGAATTAAAAGAAGTTGACTTTCAATTAAAAGTATTGGATGTTCTTTCAGGTACATTAAATGAGCGTGCAGAATTTCATAAGGAGCTTTCAATGTTTTCGGTAAGTAAAAAGCATTTGGCCAAATTAAAAACTGAATTAGCAGAGGCGGAATCAAAAGCCGATTATAATGAATTTCAATTAAATGAATTAGAAGAATTAAATCTTTCCTTGAATAAATTTGACCAAATTCAAGCAGAGCTAAATCAAGTTGAATATGCCGATGATATTCGCGCTGGATTTGGAGCGATCATTGATAATTTTCAGAATGAAGAAGGTATTAATGATAAGCTGAATGTATTAAAAGGAATAGTTTCTCGAAAGGCTGATTTCGATAAGAATTTGAAAGGATTGATAGAACGAATCAATGTCATATTGATTGAATCAACTGATATTTCTTCTGAGGCGGAAGATTATCTTGAAAAAATTGAAGTCGACCCAAAGCGTATAAAAGAATTAACAGCTTCGTTAGACACTTACAATAGAATTCTTCAAAAGCACGATAAAACATCACAGAGTGAGCTGATTTGTTTATATAATGAGCTCTCAGACTCTTCGTTTCAACATGGGGAGTTGGAAAATGAAATTGAACAATTAACAAAAGAACTTTTTTCCTCTGAAAATAATTTACTAGAATTAGCTAATGCACTTCATGAAAAAAGAGTAAGGTCAATTCCCGAAATTGAAAAGGAATTAACGCAAGAATTGACTGAATTGAAGTTAGAAAATACGGTCTTAAAATTTGAACTGAATCAGCAGAAGGGATTTAATACATACGGTAACTCAACATTAGAAATATTATTTAGTCCAAACATTGGAATTGACCCAGTTGCTGTTCATGAGGCTGCGAGTGGAGGAGAGCTTTCTCGTGTGATGTTAGCACTGCAAAGTTTAATGTCATCGAAGGTGAGGTTAAGAACGATATTTTTTGATGAGATTGATACGGGAGTTTCAGGAGATGTTGCACAAAAAATGGGAGCAACACTAAAAAAAATGGGAGATGAGATGCAGGTAATTGCAATTACTCATTTACCCCAAGTATCCGCAAAAGGGGGACAGCATTTAAAAGTAATTAAGCGTGTTGATGGCGACAAGACTAAGACATTTGTTAAAGAACTTTCTGATATTGATCGTGTAGAAGAAACTGCACGACTCATGAGTGGTGATAAAATTAACGCTGCTGCTTTGGATAATGCACGAGCTTTAATGCAATAATGAAATTTAAGCTAGAAATAAATATTGAACAAAGTGTGGTGAAATTGAATCACAAAGACCAATCAATTCTCATAGGCAGTTGTTTTTCTACTGAAATAGCTTCCAGGTTGAATGGAAGTGGGTTCTCAATAGCTTCAAACCCTTTTGGTACGTTGTTTCATCCTGAAGCAATTTCAAATGTTATACAATCTACAATTACAGATAATATTCATGTCGATACAAAACAATCAGATGATATTTTTCATTCGTGGGATAGTTCAGGGGTTCTTTTTGGAATGGCTGATTATGAATTGATAGAGAACGTATTACGGATTCGAAAAGAACTAAAAAAATCCCTACTTTCGGCGAAAATATTAGTGATCACATTTGGAACGGCGTGGGGGTATAATCACAATGAATTATCGAAAGTGGTTGGTAATTGCCATAAAGAGAGTCAAGATAAATTCACGAGATCACTGAGTTCCATTAATGAAATGGAAGAGACGTGGTTGGACTTGATCCAATCTCTTAAAATATTGAATCCAGAATTACAATTGATTTTTACAGTAAGCCCTGTTCGACATAAGAAAGATGGGCTCATTGAAAACAATAGGAGCAAGGCAAGGTTACTTGAATTCGTTCATCGCATAGTTGAATCGACTTCTGCTAACTATTTTCCGGCATACGAGATTTTAATAGATGAATTAAGAGATTATCGATTTTATTCGGAGGACTTAGTACATCCAAACTCAAGTGCTGTGGATTTTGTATGGAATAAGTTTGAAAAAGCATATTGTTCTGAAGAAACCATTTCGTTAAGTCAGGACATAAAGAAAATTAAGCTTTCAGAATCTCATAAAACATTGTATCCCAACTCTAATGCTGATGTAAATATGAAGGAAGCAACTTCAAAGTCAAAGGAGGAGCTACTAAATAAATATCCTTACTTAAATTTTTAAGCAAAAAAATAGGCCGAATACTCTTTCTCAGGTTTAGTTCGCTATCTCCAGTCTACAGGGATAATATTTCCAACATATTCATTGTTTTCGTTAACCTCTTTAGTTTCAATAATTACTTTCCAGATATAAGCTGACTCATAAGAAACTAAGCTTCCTGTTGCTATATCAGTACCGTTCCATCCAGCAGTTGCGTCATTGGTTTGATAAACAATATGTCCATCAAGAGGATCAATGATTATCATTGTGAATTTAGTGTCACGCTGAGTTAATGCATAAGGCATAAACGTATTCTTTCTGTTATCTGTAGATGCTGGTATGAATGAGTTTACCGCCATCAAATTGTACGTTTGTTCAACGTACATTGATTTTGTTAATGAAGCTTTACATCCGTTACTACCTGTCACTGTTAGTGTAATGTCATAATCACCTTTATCATAAAAATGTGCAATTACTTTTCGACCATTTAATTTTTGACCATCATAAACCCAAGCAAAATCTTGACCTGGAACTACACTTTCAATATAAGTACTTGGAGTTCCTTTTTCAAACTTAACGTCTGAATCAATTGTGAAATCTACAGATGGACCTTCTTTAACGAAAAAGGTAGAACTATTTTTACCATCACTAGAGTTTAAAACACTTATCGAATGATTTCCAGTTGACTTAGTGATAACTGTACGCTTAGAATATGCGGGTATTATAAAATGTAAACTATTTCCTTCTATTAAAATAGCTTCGTCATTCTTGTTTTCCACATTAATTACTTCACCTTCACAAATATCTTCAATCGTTGGAAGTACAATTGTTTTTGAAGCGGCAATATTACTTGTATCGCTTGACATGGAATTATTGCTAGTTGCTAAGATTGGTGTTGTTTCTTGCTCCAAATTATCACCAGGCTGATCGTTTACGCGTTGATTCTTTGGAGTATCATTAGATTTTTTATTTGTATCTGTTACAGTTTTCTCATTTTTTTTATTGGGAATAACATTTATTGAATTTAGAATTGTAAGCTCACTGTTACTTTTGATGCCAGCCTCTATTGATTTAATGCTCTTCTTATTTTCAATGTTCTGAGATTTTTCACTTGGTTCTTCAGTCGGTTTATCGTCAAGTTTGTCGAGTGTAATAAGAGAAGCAATAGCTACTGCGAGAAGAGTAAAAATGGCCGCGTAAAACTTAAAATTAGATTTAGGTTGTACAGGCATTATTTTATCAAGCTTAACCTGTATAGCAGTCCATGCGGAAGCATTATATGCCATCTCATGATTTTCTAAACTATTTTTAATTCCTTGTTCTATATTTTTTTTCATGTCATTTAATGTTCATGAATTTTTCTTTTAGTACTCGTTGAAGATTCATTTTAGCCTTCGATAAATTAGATTTAGAAGTACCTTCACTGACCCCTAGTATTTCGCCAATTTCCTTATGAGTATACCTTTCCATCACATATAAATTAAATACTGCCTTATACGCTGGAGATAATTGACTAATTGCTTCTAGGGCAAGCTCAGCTTTGATTGCAATAAATTCCAAATCTTCTGCTTCAATCATTGGGTTTTCAGCGCCCATTTTGAAATTGTCATCATTATCTGTTAGGATTGGATTCTTTTTGGATTTACGTATATTATCAATAGCCGTATTCGACATGATTCTACGCATCCATCCTTCAAAGGATCCTTTGTAATCAAAGGCTTCTAATTTATCAAAGATCTTAATGAAACCTTCTTGGAGAACTTCTTCAGCTGAATCTCTGTCTACGGTATACCGCATACAAATACTAAGCATCTTCCCATAATAAAGCTTAAACAACTCTTCTTGAGAACGTCTTTTGTTCTGTAAGCAACCGCTGATTATATGCCTTAATTGTTCTTTATTCTCCACATTGTTTTCGTAGGTAAGACGCTCTTCTTATTTGGGGGTTGCCTTACATATGAATAATTCAATACTCTCTATTAAAAAAGACTGTAAAATAGCTCATTTTAATAACAATTGTATTAATTTTGTAGTGCAAATATTATTTCTTAATAGATCAAAATAAATAAAATGAAAGTAACTGTTGTTGGTGCTGGAAATGTTGGTGCTACTTGCGCTGATGTATTGGCCCATAAAGAAATTGCTAACGAGATTGTATTGTTAGACATTAAAGAAGGTTTTGCAGAAGGTAAAGCTTTAGATATTTGGGAAACTTCTCCAATCGCATTGTATGATTCAAGAACTATTGGTTCTACAAATGACTACTCTAAAACTGCGAATTCTGATGTCGTTGTAATTACTTCAGGTTTACCAAGAAAACCAGGTATGTCTCGTGATGATTTAATCGCGACAAATGCAGGGATTGTTAAAATGGTTACTGAAAATATTGTTAAGTATTCTCCAAATGCAAAAATAATTTGTGTTTCGAACCCCTTAGACGTAATGACTTACTGTGCTTACTTAACAGCGAAAGTTGATCGTAGCAAAGTATTCGGAATGGCTGGCGTTTTAGATACTGCTCGTTACCGTTCATTCTTAGCACTAGAATTAAATGTTTCTCCAAAAGATATTCAAGCTGTATTAATGGGAGGTCACGGTGACACAATGGTTCCACTTCCTCGTTATACTACTGTAGGTGGTATTCCAGTTACTGAATTAATTTCAAAAGAAAAATTAGAAGAAATTATCGAGAGAACTAAGTTTGGTGGCGGTGAAATCGTTAAATTACTTGGGACTTCTGCATGGTATGCTCCAGGAGCTGCTGCTGCTCAGATGGTTGAAGCAATCGTTAGAGATCAAAAACGAGTTTTTCCAGTATGTGCATGGTTAGATGGGGAGTACGGCATGAAAGATATTTTCTTAGGTGTACCTGTTGTTTTAGGTAAAGGTGGTATCGAAAGAATTATCGAATTAGACCTTAATGATGAAGAAAAAGCAATGCTTGACGAATCTGCAGAAGCTGTAAGAAACGTTATGACTGTTTTAGATAATATGAATGTAACCGTATAAGAGTATTCAATTTTATTTAAAAGCTTCCGTTCTTTATAGGGTGGAAGTTTTTTTTTTGAATAATAATTTTAGTTGTATCTATTTTAACTACTTTAAATGAAGCTGTTTTAGATTATTATATGCATTTTGAGCATCTTATGTTTATTTAAACAATAAATTTTATATTCAGATGGACGAGACGCTTTTTATCAAAGTTTTAATACTAAGTATTTATGTTGGGATTCTTTTTCTTATTGGAATAATAGCATCAAGACGTATTAAGAGCATGAGCGATTATTACCTTGGGGGTAAAAATATGGGCTTTTGGGCTGTAGCTTTTTCTGCAAGAGCAACAGGGGAATCAGGCTGGTTACTTATCGGTTTAACAGGTATGGGTGCCATTGCTGGGTATTCTGGTTATTGGGTTGTTGCAGGTGAAGTGTTAGGAGTTTTTATTTCCTGGCAATTTATGGCTAAGCGGTTTAAACGGAGGTCAGATGCCTTTGGGTCGATAACAATACCTGATTATCTTCAGAGTCACTTTAAGTCAACTTCAAATACGCTACGTGTGATTGCAGCAGCAATATTGGTGGTGTTCGTTGTTATTTATGTTGCTTCTCAAATAGATATTACGGGTGTTGCTTTTAAGTCAATGCTAGGTATAGATTATAGATTAGGGGCTCTTATTGGTTTCGTTATTGTCCTACTATATATTTTTATTGGTGGTTTCGTTGCTGCCGTATGGTCTGATTTATTTCAAGGTTTATTGATGTTTTTAGGACTGGTGCTATTGCCAATTGTTGTTTGGTTTTCTATGGACGGTGGCTCTGATATAACCGATGGATTAAATCAAATAGACCCAGATCTAACTAAAATATGGGGTAAAAGTGATGACGTTTGGATGAATGTTTTTACGATTCTTGGATTTTCTATGATTGGTCTTGGATTTTTAGGTTCGCCACAGGTATATGTGCGTTTCATGTCCATTAAGAATGAAAAAGAAATCCAAAAAGGAAAACCAGTTGCACTAATTTTCACATTATTAACAGATGCTGCAGCCGTTACTATTGGTATTCTCGCTCGTGTAATTTTTACAGAGAGTGGTCAAGATCCCGAAGAAATTCTTGGAGTAGGAGGTAAGGATGTTCTGAATATGATTACTGAAACCTTTTTGCCAACTGTTCTTGTTGCTATTTTTGTCGCGATTGTTCTCTCTGCAATAATGTCTACAATCGATTCTTTATTGATTCTTGCATCCAGTGCAATTACACGTGATTTTTATCAAAAAATATTTAGGCCAGATATAAAAGATGAAAATCTTACTAAAATATCAAGGTTGTCAACTGTTATTATGGCCCTGTCTGCTTTGGTTATAGCAATTATTCTTAATTGGGTTTCTCCTGATCGTCAGGTGTTTTGGGTAATGATTTTTGGCTGGTCGGGAATTGCGGCAACTTTTTGCCCAGTGATTATATTAACGTTATTCTGGAGAGGTTATTCGGAGAAAGGTGCTATTGCCTCTATGATTTCAGGCTTTCTTTCTGTAATCGTATTTAAGTTTGTAATACAAGATATAGATAGTATTGGAGCGTACTTTGTAGAGTTAGATGTTCTAGTCCCTTCTTTTGCTATAGCAATGATTGTTGGTGCAATTTTTTCTAAAATCTATCCACCTAAAAAAGAGGCTATCGATACCTTGAATGAAATTGATGAGGGTGATGGGACTGTTAGAATAGCAGAAAATAAAGATACAATTGAAGTTTAGATCCATTTCCAGGCTCGCTCATCAATATAATCGATACCGAGTGCTTTGTAGTCGTCTATTATTTCTGAGTAGTTTAATACTTGATCCTTTGGCATAATCAATGCTGTTCCCATTGTAAATTTGACGTATACAGAATTCTGAACATCAATAAGACTTTCAATGTCAGAAAGGTTTACTTCTCCTTCTCCGGTATTGTCTTTTACAAATATGTGATCTTTATGAATCTCTATAAACTCTGTTTGATCAATTCTGATAGCATAATTCTCAACAA
Organism: Flavobacteriales bacterium UBA4466; assembly: GCA_905182335.1. Classification (GTDB taxonomy): domain Bacteria; phylum Bacteroidota; class Bacteroidia; order Flavobacteriales_D; family Crocinitomicaceae; genus UBA4466. The sequence continues at coordinate 294,960 of CAJJBE010000003.1, forward strand.
TAAAATCACTATACATTTTTGTATATCTCCATTTGAAATAACGCGGATAAAACACCCACAATAAAACAGCTAAAATAGAGAAGTAGATTGTCATTGGGATATTACTTGCAGAATAGAAATTTAAAACAATAAATAATGCAATGATTGTCATTATTATTCTTCCAGCTTTCTTTTTTCTATTAATACGCTCTGATTTCGAAGCGGTATAAATCTGGAACTCTAGTAAATCTTTTTCTTTAATTTGATATTGGTAATTCATTAGAAATGAATAATTAAATTAAGAATAAGAATCTCTTCGTTTTGATCCAGGATTCCGATTTTTACCACCCCCTTGGCTACGCACGCTATTTCCACCGCCAGAGCTGTTTCTATTCTTATTCCTTGGAGGTCTTTGTTGGCGCTTAGCCTTAGGTATTACTACTTCATCTTCCGCCTCTGCAGCAAATTCGTGATCATTAATTACAGGAATTTTTTGATTAATCAATTTTTGAATATCCTTTAAGTAAGCGCGTTCTTCCATATCACAAAAAGATAATGCTGTACCGCTTTCTTTTGCACGACCAGTTCTTCCTATACGATGAACGTAAGTTTCAGGAACGTTAGGGAGTTCATAATTAATAACCAATTCTAATTTCGAAACATCGATTCCACGTGCCGCAATATCTGTAGCGATAAGAACTTTAAGGTGTCCGTCTTTGAAACTACCTAGTGCCTTTTGACGTTGGTTTTGAGATTTATTGCCATGAATAGCTGCTGCTTTAATCCCTGCTTTTTCTAATAATTTAACCACTTTATCACTTCCATGCTTTGTTCTCGCGAAGATTAAGGTGGATTCAGCTCTTTTTTGATTAAGAATTTGAACTAGTAGTTTTATTTTACTATTCTTAGGAACAAAATAAACACCTTGTTCTACCTTTTCAGCAGTTGCTTGTTCAGGTTGAACAGATACTTTGTCGTAATCACCTAAAATCTTAGTAGATAACTCCACGATGTTAGGAGGCATTGTTGCAGAAAAGAATAGCGACTGTCTTTTTGATGGTAACTTCGCAATAATCTTTTTTATGTCATTAATGAACCCCATGTCTAGCATTTGGTCCGCTTCATCTAACACAAAGTATTCAATATGGCTAAGAGATATATACCCCTGTTGAATTAAATCTAATAGTCTACCGGGTGTAGCCACAAGAACATCAACTCCAGCTTTTAAAGCATTCACTTGAGAACCCTGTTTTACACCACCGAAAACAACGGTATTTCGAACATTCGCAAATTTACCATATGCTGTAAAGTTCTCACTAATTTGTATTGCTAATTCACGTGTTGGGGTAACAACTAATGATTTTATTTTTCTACGTCCTTTCTCATCCGTTTTGTTGTTATACAAATGTTGGATAATTGGAATACCAAAGGCGGCAGTTTTTCCTGTTCCAGTTTGAGCGCAACCCAATAAGTCCTTTCCCTTGAGTAGAATTGGGATTGATTGTTCTTGAATTGGAGTAGGGTGAGTATAGCCTTGGGCATCAAGGGCTTTTAATATAGGATCAATAATCCCGATTTCTTTAAATGTCATGCAACGTTATATATGTTACTGCAAAGGTAGTTGAATACTTTGAATATACCTGATTTATATAGGTTTGATTAAATCAAGCTAAACAAAAAACCCAAAAAAGAGCTTCCTAGAACAATCCACATTGAGCTAATCTTCTTTAAACCAAAGATTAATAAAAAGCTAATTATGGCAATCGTAACCTCTGCCCAATTGAGTAATGATATTTTTGACATTTCAATCAAAACTCCAGCCATTACTGATACTGAAGCTACGTTTACGGAGTCTAAAAAGAAACCTAACACCTTAGATCTTCTCATTTTTGGAACTAGTGGATTAAGAATTAGAACAAAAAGAAACGATGGCAAGAATATACCAATTGTTGCCGCGACAGCGCCCCAAAACCCGGTTAATTGATAGCCAACAAATGTTGCTGTTGATAAAACTGGTCCTGGTGTAAATTGGCCAACTGCAACAGCATCCATTAACTGTTGACGTGTTAGCCATCCTGTTGTAACTAATTCAGCATCCAAATAAGCGAATAGAACATAACCAGAACCATACAATACAGAGCCAACTTTTAAGAATGTCCAAAACACTTTTAGTGAAGAAACACTTGCGATAGTTGCAGTAGGGATTTGTAATAAAAATAAAGGAACAATAGATTTTGGGTTATCAAACAGCTTGTTTTTAGCACTAAAATAAAATGCTCCTACAACACCAGCTGTAAGCAAGGCTATGATTTCGTTTACTCCTAATAAGCTTGCTACTAAGACGAATATCCCTAATATTCCAAGTTCCCACCCTTTCAGTGCCTTTTTACCCAGTTTAAAAATAGCCCCAGCAATAATTGCTAGTACAGCAGGTTTTATCCCGTAGATCCATGGCTCTAAATTTGGTAAATCGCCATAAAGTGAATATAGCCATGCTAAAGTCCCAGTAATGACTACTGCAGGTAAGATAAAAGAAAATCCGGCAACAAAGAGTCCAGGTACACCAGCGCGCTCTTGCCCACAGTGCATTGTCATCTCTGTGGAGTTAGGGCCTGGTATTAGGTTTGTAATCCCCATTAAATCAAGGAAATGTTGACGATCCATCCATTTCCTCTTGTTTACAATTTCTTCTTCCATCATGGCAACATGTGCCGCTGGACCACCAAAAGCTATTACTCCTAACTTAAAAAAAACAGAAGCTACCTCTCCTAATTTACCTTTCTCTCCCATGCTTTATATTTGTGTGTAAAAATATAGAAACAAAGAATCTTGATAAGGGTTTGAATATGAATTTTATATTAACAATTCTAATTAAAAGAAAAGTTCACTGTTACAGGTAAATGATCAGAATATCCAGCAAGATATTTTCTTCCTCCATATGTCCTGAATGGAACTATATTTCCTTTGTATGTATCCAAAAGATATTTATCACTATGGATTTTTCCTGACTTTTTTGAAACATGAATTCCTTTCTTTTTAAGCAATGAATTAGAAACAAAAATATGGTCTAGGACATTCCATTTCCCCTTATAATTGTAAGACCCACCAAACTCACCTGATTCTGCCGTAATCATTGGTTTAAGTGATTCTGAAATTATTTGAGGACCTATGTTTTCAGGGTAATCGTTTAAATCTCCCATGAAAACAACCTTTATTTTAGGATTAACTGTGACCATTGAATCTATAAATTTTTTTACCGAATATGCTACTATCAAACGCTTTGGCTCACTTTCCATTTGTCCTCCATAACGACTTGGCCAGTGATTTACTATGGTAAGAATAGTATCATTTCCAGAGTGGAGTTTAGCCCATACAATATCTCTACTTGGTAAAGAGTTTAAAGGCATTTTAAAACGAATAATTCCTGATTCTGCAATATTTATTTTTGTGCTATCATAAATTATTACATTATCAATTCCACGTTGATCTAAACTTTCGTAGTGAACAATTCCGTGTGTCTTATTTAGGCTGCCTCCTTTTACTATGTCTCTGACAACTGCTTCATTTTCTATTTCGCATAGGCCTAAAATTAGTGGGCAATGCATTGTTTCAATAACCCTATTGATATGTGATATCTTCTCGAAATACTTTTGAGTATTCCATTCGCGAGCTGTATTTGGAAGGAATTCATTGTCATTTTTACCTTCTGTTTTTAAGGTATCAAATAGGTTTTCTACATTATAGAAACCAATCGTTAGGTCCTTTTGCCCGAAAATGTTGGTGAAGGATAGTAGCATGATAACAAAGGTGAGTAGTGTAGTCAATTTCATTATTAGTTTTTTATCTAAACATTAATGTCTTTGTATAAGTAAATCACGTGTCATAGGGCCTTCACAGAAAATCGCATCTAAAATAGATAGGCTTTCTTTAAAATTTGAATTCCCCGGAAAAACTTGAATATAGGGTGCTTTTTCTTTCTCTTGAAATGAATCTTTCCCGGTTAAGGTTAGTCTTAAGTCATATTTAAATATAGCTTGAAACTCGTCACTAATTATTATCTCTGTTTTAAGATCTAACCAATGAATAACACGTTTTGTAATTTCGGTATTAAAGTTAAGTAAGCTTTTCTCCTTTGAAAACAATAGTTCTTCAACTTCAATGCTATAATAATCAAAATAAGCTGCAGATTTGTAAGCGCTTGTAATTGACCTCCAATGCCTTACTCTCCAGTTCTCTTCATCTGATAAAACAACGTCTCCAGTTGGCGTTTTAGAACCCCTAGGTCGCTTTGTAGGAATTGACAGAGACATTATACCATCTCCACCAACAATGTCACATCGATTGCGATATGTTTGCTTTGGGTAATGTTCTTTTGCCTCAACGAACACCTTATCATGTCTAGCGAGTTCCTTGAAGTAAGCAATACTTCCAAAATAGGAAGTAGGTAGAATGGGCGTCATTATCGAATGATGTTAAATAAACGCTCCCAACGAACACCTTTGTAGGGACTTTTAGAGAACCAAACCATAGATGCTTTTCCAACAATGTGATCTTCTGGCACGAATCCCCATATACGTGAATCAGCTGAATTATAGCGATTATCTCCCATCAACCAGTAGTAATTCATAGCGAAGGTATATTCCGTAGCTTTTTTTCCATCAATCAAAATTCCATCTTTTGTTTCCTTAAGGGAATGGCCTTCGTAAGCTGTAATTATTCTGCGAAACCATGCAATATTGTTCGTGTCAATTTTTATTTTTTGACCAGCAAAAGGGATTTGAAATCTATTAAAGTCAGTTATCGTGTTATTAATATAGAAATCTTTCGGAAAACTATTTAAGTTATCAATTAGTCTTACTGGAGAAGGCGTTATCGAATCAGCTAATTGAGGATATCTTACCAAATTGAAATTTCCTTCAGGGTTTGATTTTTTCAACTTTGTAAGTTGATCTTTTGTTAAATTCATGATGTAGCTTCCATCACTATTCTGATTCTTGTAATAGTCGCCACGTTCAACTTCCAATCCATATTTCTCATCCATTCTAGATTTTGTTGGGATAAGAACGTTGGTTACATTGTACTGTAAGTTTTGGTTTTCAGCAACGAAAGCCTTTTTGTCATTTACATACAAGGTAGAATTCTTAATCTCAATCCAATCACCAGGAATACCTACACATCTTTTAATATAATTTTCACGTTTGTCTACTGGGCGATAAATTACTCCGTAATGTTCAATTGTACCACCATTACTTTGGTCGTATGCAACTTTATCAACTGCTAATTTGTAGCGTGCTTTATCCCTCCATAACTCTATGTTATCAATGAAGTCTTGGCCGTTTAGGTTCATGACTCTTCGTGTTGCTTCTTGCGATGTGAATGCATCAACGCTATACATATCAAAATTTCCTTGAGGTGCTGACTTTAAAATACTGTCTTTTAATTGAACCTTGAGTGTTGAAATAGAGGCATTTTTTTCTTGCCATAAGCGAAGAGCTTCCTTATTTACAATTCCGTGATAATCGTGACCCATCAATCCGTTTGGCATTCTTGGGTCGTAAACGGCAGTATCACCAGAAGGATAATTGAAAACGAGTACGTCATTGTTCTTAACACCTGAAAACCCAGGTAATCTTGTATAATTAGATGTCTCTAATCCCGTATATGACTTTACATTTATCCATGGAACTGTATTATGAACGAGTGGGTAGGATAGAGGCGTAACAGGAACTTTAGGCCCATAAGCAAGTTTGTTTACAAATAGAAAATCTCCCACAACTAACGTTTTTTCCATCGATCCAGTAGGAATTTGGAATGGCTCAAAAACATATGTTCGAATAATACTTGCGGCAACTAAAGCAAAAAGAATGGAGTCTCCCCATTCTTTTACTTTGGATTTCTTCCCTGGCTGATGGCGAGTGACAGCACCAATACCAAGGGCAATAATGTGCCCTATGATAGGTAAAGAAAGGAATAAAGCTAAATGATCTCCCCATTCACGATCTCCCATCTCCTTGCTGTTTGCCCAGTTAGTTTCAGAAATAATTGGGTCTTTGTCTTTTGCAATCTTAGCCATTATGATATATGGAAAGAAAACCCCTTGTAAAGTATCAATAAGTGAGAAATAACCAAATCTGCGGATGTAAGAAGTATTCACAACAGACCACATCACGATATGAGCTCCAGGAACAATCATAAGCAAAGACCACCAAGGTTTTTTTGCACCTAGTTTAAACGCTACATAGTAATTATAAACTGGTATGAGTGCTTCCCATGATTTTCTGTCTGCTTGTTTAAAGCTGATAAACCAAAGTGAAATGTATGGGTGGACGAGTAATAGGATATAAAAGTAAAATATGTTCATGTTCTTATATGTTGATTACGTCTTGCATTGTAAATACTCCTTTTTTGTTAGCAATCCATTCTGCAGCAATTACCGCTCCCAATGCAAATCCTTGACGACTTTTAGCTGTGTGTTTAATTTCAATAACATCAATGTCAGACTTATAACTAATCTTATGTGTACCTGGAACACCATCTTCTCGATAGGATGTAATGGCAATTTGTTTGTCTAAAGGATTCGGTTTTATATTTTTTTGATGTGTCCATGAAGAGTAGTTCTTATTTTCCAGTATCATATCATTAGCTAATGAAACAGCTGTTCCTGAAGGCGCATCTATTTTTTCTAGATGATGTATTTCTTCAAGGTTAGTTTTGTATTCAGGACTATTCGACATCAATTTTGCCAATCGTCGATTGATATCAAAAAAGATATTTACGCCAATGCTGAAATTTGAAGCATACAGAATAGCACCATCATTCCTTGTAACATAGTCTTTTACATGCTGAAATTGGTCATCCCAAGCAGTTGTGCCAACAATTATAGGTACTTTCTTGTCAATACAATATTCTATGTGTTTTATAGCTAAATGAGGTGCAGTGAACTCAATAGCCACATCAATGGTAGAAAAATTTAAACTTATAATCGGATTTTGACTATTACTTTTACCAACAATTCTATGTCCGCGAGATTCAGCGATTTCTTCAATCACTTTTCCCATTTTCCCATATCCAATTAAAGCTATATTCATGATTGTTACAATTAAAGCAAAAATAAAGTTTTAAGCAGAGTAGGCAAGACTTTTAACGAAAATTAAAGGATAACTTTAAACCTGGTGCGCGATAGTCTAGAATAACGGGGTCAAAAGACATTGATAAATCCTCAGAAATATCAAAGTTAACGAAATGTGCTTCAACTCCTGCGTCAGTTAATTGAAGTATATAGGCTATGCCAACAGCAATTATAGATAGATCACGCCAATCTAAATACTGATTGTAAATACTTAATATCGCTTGGTCATCAAATTGGGCCCATTTATCATCTCCAGGTTCGCCAGATTTACGCAATGTATATTCTTTTTTAAGTGATTTTTGAGTAGTTTGATTAGTGACAAGGAAATAAGTAGAAGCACCGATCCCAGTATATATAAGGGGGACTTTCCAGAATCCTTTCTTCTTACCTAACGGCATGGCTATGTGATTATAAACTTGACCAGCCCCAGGCAATACAGCGGATAAAATTACGGATTTTCGAATTGAGTGATGTTTAGTTTCAAAATTAAAATCCGCTTGTGCAAACACTACGTTTGTACTAAATAAAATGAGCACGAGAAAAAGCTTCATTATTTGTGTAATAATTCAATAATTCGATTCAAATCATTATCAGAGTCAAAGTTAACGATGATCCTTCCAGCACCTTTTGGTGTTTTTTTTATTTCAACCTTGGTTCTCAATTGATCACTCAGGTGTTCTTTGAAAACAAACTCATTTTCAGAGATGCTCACTTTGAATTTTGAACTATCTCGTTCTTGTTTTGTAGGATAAGAAGTCAGTTGTTCACCACGTAAAAGGGATTCAATGTCTCTTACAGATAATTTCTCAGCAACAACACGATTAAATAAATTAACTTGTGTTTCTTCGCTGCCAGCAGAAACCAATGCGCGTGCATGCCCCATGGTGATTTGCTTAGATCTAACTCCAGCTTGAATCTCAACGGGTAATTTAAGAAGGCGAAGATGGTTTGTTATGCTTGATCGGCTTTTTGAAATTTTTTGACTTAACTGGTCTTGTGTTAAATCACATTCTTCAATTAGTCTCGAGTATGACAAGGCAACTTCGATTGGATTAAGGTCTTCACGTTGAATGTTTTCCACCAATGCCATTTCTAGCATTGTTTGGTCATTTGCGATTCTTACGTAGGCTGGAAGATCAGTAAGTCCTGCCAGTTGTGAAGCTCTGAAACGTCGCTCACCAGAAATTAATTGATATTTACCACGACCAAGTTTTCGAACAGTTAAAGGTTGTATGATTCCATGAGCTTTGATAGAGTTACTTAAGTCGGTTAAAGCATCTTTTTCAAAATTTGTACGTGGATTGAATGGGTTTGCTTCAATACATGAAATAGGAAGTGTAGAGATAGACCCAATTACTGCGTCTCCATTAGTGGAAGTGATAGTTGTATCGGCGTTTTCCAATAAAGCACTTAGTCCTTTTCCTAGTGCTGAGCGCTTATTTGTATTAGAGTTCATCGCTAATATTAATTTTTTTATCGTCGTTTGAAATATTTGTCGCGTCATTCTTTTGAAGAATTTCACGTGTAAGGTTCAAGTAGTTCACAGAACCCTTACTAGCTGAGTCATGCATGATTATTGTTTCCCCATGGCTAGGAGCTTCTCCCAGTTTAGTATTGCGATGAATAACGGTATCAAATACAATCTCTTGGAAGTGCATTTTAACTTCCTCTAGAACCTGATTTGCAAGTCTTAATCGCGTGTCATACATAGTCAATAGAATTCCTTCAATTTCTAAATCAGGATTCAATCGGCCTTGAATAATTTTTATTGTATTTAATAATTTCCCTAATCCTTCCAGTGCAAAGTATTCACATTGAACAGGAATTATAACTGAATCTGCTGCTGTTAAAGAATTAACAGTAATCAAACCTAAAGAAGGTGAACAGTCAATTATAATATAATCGTATTGATCTTTAATTTTTTCCAAAGCAAACTTAAGCATACGCTCTCTGTTTGGAAGATTAATCATTTCAAGCTCGGCGCCAACTAGATCTATATGGGAAGGAATGATATCCAAATTTGGATTATCTGTTTTGATTATTAAATCAGTTGGATTGATATCGTTTATTAGACAATCATAAATGTTTTTTGAGTTGTTAGGGTCCAGTCCTAGTCCAGAAGTAGCATTGGCCTGGGGGTCTGCATCAACGAGTAATGTTTTGTGTTCAAGAACACCCAAGCATCCACTCAGGTTTATTGCTGTAGTTGTCTTTCCAACTCCACCTTTCTGATTCGCGATAGCAATAATTTTCCCCATTAATTTTTTATATTGAGTCATAAATATACGTCAAATCGAATTTGAATCGCACTAATTTTATTAGTAGTTATCAACTTCGAAATTGTTGATACCATGTTGGTCTATAAAACAGCACTACCGAAAACTGCAGATTCAAATATTATAAATCATTAAGACTGACATCTTCATTTGATTCTGAGTCAGTTGAATTATCTGTTTTGTAATCCCCTTTAGCGTTTAATTCTTTGATTTTTTCAATGGTATTTGTGAACCCATCAGCAAACTTTTTAAAGTCCTCTTTGTATAAGAATATTTTATGCTTTTGATAAGATTATCTTCCGTCAATAGAGGTTTTTTTACTTTCTGTTAATGTGATGTATAGCTCGTTTCCCTTCGCAGATTTAATATCAAAGAAATAGGTTCTTTTTCCAGCTCTAACCACTTTGGAATATACCTCATCATTCTTGTGGTAATTCATCTCGTCTTTTATTTTCTGTTGTGCTTAACAAATATGCTGATTTTTATTTAATCAATCAAGTTGCTATTAATGAGTTTCTTCAGCTAGTTGTTTCTTATGTAAATCGGCATATATACCTTTTAATTCAATTAATTCAGAGTGGGTTCCTTGCTCGATAATCGAGCCATGATCAATATTGATAATGCGAGACACATTTCTCAAAGAGGATATACGGTGGCTAATGACAATAGAGGTTGCTTGTCGTCTTTTTAAGTTAGACAGAATAATGTCTTCAGTTTCTGTATCTACCGCAGACAAACAATCATCCAAGATTAAAAGCATTGGATTTCGAATTAAAGCACGCGCAATACTTACACGTTGTTTTTGTCCTCCGCTTAGATTTACTCCACGTTCTCCAAGTATAGTATCATATTTATCCCTAAATTCAATAATATTGTGATGAACATGAGCCTCTTTAGCTGCGTTTTCAATCTCTGTGAGAGATTCATTATTGGTGTTGCTTCCGAATAGAATGTTGTTTTTGACTGTGTCTGAAAATAAGAAGACATCTTGCGGTACAATTCCTGTTTGATCTCTAAATTGATTTAAATTAATTTCTTTTAGGTCGACACCATCGATTAAAATATGTCCTGAAGTCGGTTCAATTTGTCGCATGATAAGTTTTAGTAAAGTTGATTTTCCTGCCCCGGTTCTTCCTACAATCCCAAGAGATTCACCTTTTGTTATTTTGAAACTTAATCCATTAACAGCATTTATGTTTGAGTTTGGATAAGTATAACTTACATTAACAAATTCAATAACGCCTCCAAAATTAAATATATCATTATTTGTATTTACAATTTCGACCTCTTCATTTAAGAACTCATTAATTCTAGCTTGACTAGCAGCCGCTCTAGAAATTAATGAAGAGACCCATCCAATAGAAGCAAATGGCCACGTTAAAAGGTTGACGTAAAAAATAAATTTCAAGATTCCACCTTGCGTTATTTCTTCTCTGTAGTATAAAAGTCCACCCAAGTATATACAGAGAATTGTGCTGATCCCAATCAAGATGAAAATAGTTGGCATGAAGAAGGCATTTGTAAGTACAAGGCGCATACTTTTCGTCTTGTAATCTTCCGCAGATATTTCAAGTTGCTTATTTATCTCATTACTTCTATTGTAGGCTTTAATGATGCGGATTCCAGAGAATACCTCTTGTACTAGCGTAGACATATTAGATTGTTCTTCCTGTACTTCTGCACTCAGTTTCCCAATGCGATCCGCAACTTTATAAATTATGAAAGACATAAGTGGGAGTGGTGCTAAAACTATTATTGTTAAATAACCATCAACATTAACCATATTTCTGATCACCAAAACACTTAAGGCTATAAGGTTTATAGAGTACATAATTCCTGGCCCTAAGTACATTCTTACTTTAGTGACATCTTCGGAGATACGATTCATTAAGTCTCCGGTGTTATTCCTTTTATAAAAAGAATAGTTTAATTCTTGATACTTAGCATAGATTTCATTTTTTAAGTCGTATTCAATGTAACGCGACATAATTATGATCATTTGACGTGTTAGAAAAAGGAAGAATCCGGATATAATTATCAAAAGCATGATGATTCCGCCAGCTTTTAATGCAATATAAATTACTTCATCAGTGGGTCTTGATGTATCCCAATTTTTTAAGTCATCCGTGAAATCCCCAAAGAATTCGGGCATTTCAACTTTAAACCAGTTACTTCCAATTATGAATAATACGCCTAAAAGGAATCTCCATTTATACTTTATAAAATATTTGTTTAGGTAGCTAAGTGACTTCATCCGATAATTTCCTATTTTTGCCACGCTCATTTGCATGACGTTGTAAAAGTATATAATACACTTGAGAAAACATTTATCATCTATGTTTGAAGTAAAAAATATTGAGGATACAAACCTCGCAGATAATCCGGTAGTTGCTCAAATGAGCAAGTATAATCATGAGCAGCTGCTTTTTTGTAATGATAACGACACAGGTTTAAAAGCGATAATTGCTGTGCATAACACGATATTAGGGCCAGCATTAGGTGGTACTCGTATGTGGAAATACAGTAATGAAATGGAGGCTTTACATGATGTGTTGCGATTATCTCGCGGCATGACATATAAAAACTCTATATCTGGATTAAACCTAGGTGGAGGTAAGGCTGTCATAATTGGTGATGCAAGAACCATGAAGTCTGAAGCTTTATTTAGAAGATTCGGGAAGTTTGTTAATAGTTTGGCTGGGAAATATATTACTGCGGAAGATGTGGGGATTAATCCTTTGGATATGACTTATGTAGGAATGGAAACTAATCACGTTGTTGGTTTACCTGGTAAAAGTGGAGACCCATCACCTGTTACAGCTTACGGAACTTACATGGGAATGAAGGCCTGCGCTAAACAGCAGTTTGGTTCAGATTCACTTTCAGGGAAGGTTATCGCCGTTCAAGGAGTTGGCCATGTTGGTGAATATTTAGTAAAGTCATTAACGGAAGAAGGAGCTAAGGTTTATATTTCTGATATTCATGAACCTTCATTGAAACGTGTTGCAGAACAGTATGGCGCGACTGTTGTTGGTTTAAACGATATTTACGATTTAGAAATGGATGTTTATGCCCCATGTGCTTTAGGAGCAACATTAAATGATGATACTTTAAACCGTTTAAAATGCTCTATCATTGCTGGTGCAGCTAACAATCAATTACAACAAGAGAATGTTCACGGTAAAATAGTAATGGAAAAAGGAATGATTTACGCACCAGATTTCGCATTGAATGCTGGAGGTGTAATCAATTGTTATTCAGAGGTAAAAGGCTTGTCTTCTGAATGGGCAATGACTAAATCTGAAGAGATTTACACCACAATATATAATATTGTGAAACGCTCAAAAGATGAAAAGGTACCAACATATCAAATCGCGAACAAGATGGCTGAGGAAAGAATCTCAGCGATAGGAAAAGTTAAATTACCCTTATAATATTCGATGCTCAATAGACGACATTTAAGAATAAAAGTACTTCAATCACTTTATGCATTCTTCCAATCGAAAGAGGAGGGTTTTGGAAACATTGAAAAGGAAACATTGAATTCTTTAGAGAGAATATATGATCTTTATATTTACTTTCTGCTGACTTTTTCAGAATTGAAAACTTTTGGAGAGTATCGTATGGAGGAGAGTAAAAAGAAAAATTTCACTACAGACGAGGATGTTAATCCAAATCGAAAGTTTGTTGATAGCGCAATTGTTGATATTCTTGAAAAACAAGCAACATTACGCGTGCTATCTGAGCAGCGTAAAGTGAATTGGGTAGGTGATGAGAATCAACAAATGTTTCGTAAAATTTATGCTCAAATTAGAGAGAGTGAAGTTTATGATTCATATATGAATAACGAGGTTTCTGGATTTGAAGAAGATAAGGCTTTTGCAATTGCATTGTTTAAGGCAGAGATTGCTAATTCAGAGATTTTATATGATCATTTAGAAGATAGAAATATTCATTGGATTGATGATATTGACCTAGCTTGCTCAATGGTTGTTAAAACAATCAAATCTTTTGAAGAGGGTCAGGATTTCACAATACTTCCTTTGTATAAGGATAAGGATGATGAAATAACTTTCGTTCGTGAATTGTTGAGAAAGACAATTGTACTTGATAAGGATAATGAGTTGCTGATTGATAAGTTAACTGCAAACTGGGAGTTAGATCGAATTGCTAAAATGGACATTATTCTAATGAAAATGGCTATTACAGAGTTGCAGATATTTAATAATATCCCAACAAAAGTTACGCTGAATGAATATATTGAGATTTCGAAATTCTACAGTACACCGAAAAGTAATGGCTTTATTAATGGTGTTTTGGACAAAGCGATCTCACTATTAGTAAAAGATGGTAAAATTAATAAAGTCGGTCGTGGCTTAAAAAACTAGAAAGATGAAGTATTTATTAGTTATTTTCACGGGATTATTAATGATGTCTTGTAAAGACACTTCCAGCATTGAAGTTGGAAATAAAACTACAATGACAGTTGATACTGTCTTTGATGCAGGTGACGTGGTAAAAGGCGAGGTTGTTACAGCAAAATTTGTAATTACAAACACAGGTGAGTATCCTTTAGTTATAGGTGAGGTTAAGGGGTCTTGTTCTTGTACGGTTGCTGAATATCCTGAATATCCTATTCAGGCAGGTCAGTCGGGGAAGATTTTAGCACATGTAAATACAGAGAAGGTAGGTGCAGGCACATTAAACAAGTCAGTTCGTATTGTCGCAAATACAACACCTTCAATTACCCAGGTAGTCGTTAGAGCAAATGTGATTAGAAGGTAGTTTTAAATAAATAAATAAATAAATAAATAAATAAATAAACTGATATGGAGCAAATGGTAATGTTAGTGCTGATTTTAGTAGTGTTCTACTTCTTTATGATCAGACCTCAAATGAAAAAGCAAAAGGAGCTAAAGAAATTTAGAGAATCAATGGCTGTAGGTGACAAGGTTGTTACTATTGGTGGTATTCATGGGAAAATCCTTGAAGTTGCAGACTCGACAATTTTAATTGCAACAGAGAGCGGAAAACTAAGAATGGATAAATCTGCTGTTTCCAATTCTGCTGAAGATAAGTTAGGAGCAAAATAGCTTTAATATTAAAGCTAAAAAAAGGACTGATTTAAATCAGTCCTTTTTTTTAGCTAAATATCTTTTAAATCAAATAATTAGAGCTAAATTAATTTTTATAAAAGAGTCTAATAATTATAGTCTCTCATTATATCATCCATTTGTCTTTCAGTATCTCTCATTATTTTTTCTGTATCATTCTCTATTCTATCCATCATTCTATCGGTTTCGTATGATGAATAAATTAAATAAATCACAAAAATTATCACCGATACGACTCCGCCAATAATCAAGTTATTGTTGTCCCCTTTATTTTTATTCTCCTCCATAATAGCAATATTTAAATTAAAATATTTTAGAGACATAGACTGTTTGAATTTCTAATTCCTTAACAGTGTCATAGTCTTCTTGGCTATACGAAAACCCTAAAATAATAACTGTAAGTGCTGAAATAGTAATTCTTAGCATGTTAACCTTCGTTTGTTTAATTCTGTTTTGATAGAAGTTCGTATTTTTAAATAAAACGTGCTACTAAACTTCATAACATTGAAAAACTACCCTATTATAATAATAACGATGTTTTTTTTGATTGCTTGTAATCAAGATGGAGAGGTTGTGGAAGTTCTTCCTGTGAATACAGATTCAGTTACTAAGAATGAAGTTATAGAAGACTCAATATCAAAGAGTATTATATCAGAATATGATATATCTACAGTTGATAAGAATAACTCAACTGAGTTTAAAGAGAGTTTACTGAAAATTGAAGCGGAGTTTGGTGAACAATGGAGTTTTTGTGATTGTGTAATCAAAGGCGATTCAATCAATAGTGCCTTTGATGAATACAATGTTGTCTGATTCAGAATTTGATCGTCTAGCAATTCGTTTAGATGAAATAGATGAAAAGTGTCAAGCTTTTAGGATTCAAAGTCCAAATTTAACGCCAGAAGATCGAGTAAAGCATAAAAAAAGTGAGTCATTGTCTAAAAAAAAGATAGGTAAATAAAATTTTTTATTGTAAACTTGAAAAGTGAAAGTTGTATTATCTTATATATTGATTTTATGTTTTGTTATCATAACATTTCCTAAAACTGTTTTCCATGATCATGACGAACATGAAATTGTTTTAGAAGGTGATTTCTTTTCAGTAGATCATTTAGATTGCTTTAGTTGTGATTTTGACTATACATCTTTGTCTGGGAATACGGAACCTAGATTAAGCACCAAGCTAATTTTTCTAAAAGAGTATATGAATAGCCGTCGTCTTGATGGAAATTCATCTTATAATTATCTTTTTAATTCTAGGGGCCCCCCAAATGCTGACCTATTCTCGTTGGCATAGTTAATTCCTTTTATAGATAGGTTCTATGCTTTTATGTTAAAGTAATAGAATTTATCATGAAAAATATCTTTTTGACGATTGTTACACTTTGCGTTACGCAATTGTCCTTTTCTCAAGTCCTTTCAGGTATAGTACTTGATTCAGAAACAAAAAAAAATATCCCTTATGCAAAGGTTTATATACCGGATTTTCAAATAGGTACAATTTCGGATTCTGTCGGGAAGTTTGTTTTTAACACATCTATTCCACCCAACGTGTCCTTGCTTGTAACTTCTTCTATGTATGAGTCAAAAATGGTCACAGTAAACCCTGGAGAGCTGATTGTTGTAGCAATGGAAAGAACTCATTTAGAATTAGATGAAGTTGTTTTGATAATTCCAAATGGCGTAATGCAAAAAGATAATACTGTTCGAGTTGATCGATTAAATTTGAAAGATTTAAAGACTATTCCTGCAAGCACTCTTTCAGAAGCAATTGCAAATTTGAATGGAGTCCAAGAGGCTTCAATTGGAATAGGGATTTCTAAACCAGTTATTAGAGGAATGCAAGGAGTTAGAGTTTTAACAGCTTGGAATGGAATGCGAATTGAAAATCAACAGTGGGGAGCAGATCATGGGATGGCGGTTTCCCAAATAGGAATCGGTTCAGTTGAAGTTATAAAAGGTCCTTCCTCACTTTTATATGGCGCTGATGCTTTAGGTGGAGTAGTTTACTTAGCAGAAGAGAAGTTTTCTAGACAGAATGCTTATTCAGTAGTAATTAACTCCAAATTTGAATCAGTGAACTTAGGAACAACGAATACTGCAATGATAAAAATGTCTAAGAGGAATATGCGATTCAATTTCGGAGCTCTATATTCTAATTTTTCAGATTATAAAATGCCTAACAACACTTATTTAGCAGATTCTAGATATCAAGATATGGGCGCAAAAGCTCGTTTTGCTGTAAATAAAGAAAATTGGGTAATGAATGTAAATTATATCTATTCTCACAGTTACTTAGGACTTCCCGGGCATACGCATGATACGGATCCGAATCCAAATAGTTTTATGTTATCTTTTCAGAATAGACAAAGAAATATACCGGCACAAAACATTAATAATCATTTAGTTCAAATGGACAATAAGTTTTTCTTTGGCCAGAACAAAATTCAGTTGATGTTAGGTTATACACACAATGATTTGCAGGAGTTTGAAGAGAAAGTTTCATTACCTGGTCTTGGAATGGTGCTTCAAAATGGATTATATCATGTAAGGTTTCAAAGAAAAATGGGAGCTTGGAGTATAAACGCTGGAATTCAAGGTATGTATCAAGTGAATAGAAATATTGCCAAGGCAGAAGATGAGCTAATTCCAAATTTTAATCAACTAGATAATGGAGTTTATGCTATTGCTAATTATAAAACTAGATCAAATTTTAGTTTTCAATTTGGTAGTAGATATGATGTTCGAATATTAAATACGAGTAATCTCAGTAATACTTATGATAGTCCAAATTTTTCTATCGGAGGTAAATATTTTTGGGGAAAGAATTCTAAGAACACTTTAAGGTTAAATATTTCTACAGGATATAGAGCACCACATGTTTCTGAACTTTTAGCAGACGGCATACATCATGGTACATTAAGGTATGAGATAGGAAATCAAAATCTGAAATCTGAAAAAGCTACTCAATTTGACTTAAATTATGAATTTGAAAGGGATCATGTTTCTTTCGTGTTGAATCCATTCTATAATTATATTCAAAATTTCACACAGATTGTCGCTCAAGATACTATGATAGATATGTTTCCAGTTTATCGTTATGAACAACAAGGTGAGTCACATTTATATGGCGTGGATTTAGGTTTTCATTACCATCCTCATTTTGCTCATTGGTTGCACGTAGAGACCTCATATTCATTAATTTACGGCGAGTCACTTAATGAGGAAAATATGTCTCTAATGCCCCAGCCAAGGTTAAATAATTTGGTTCGACTTACATTTAAGAAAAGATTCAAATTTAATCTAGAGGAAGTTGTGATTCAGCATATGAAATTCTTTGAACAGAATCGTGTAACAACATTTGAAAGTGAATCAGTTGAATATGGATTGTTAAATGCAGGTTTTAATTTTAAGTGGTATCTCAAACAATCTATTGAAATTAGTTTAGGAGTGAAAAATGCTTTGAATACCAGATACGCAAACCACCTTTCAAAACTGAAGAATATTGGTGTCTACAGCCCCGGAAGGAATTTTTATGTTAGTCTAACATATCAGCTAGATGATTACCTTAAAAAGAGTAATTAAATAGATTGAAGTCACTCAAATCAACAATCAATAATAACAAATAAAAATCAAAAAGATGAAAAAGCAATTTTTTGTAATCGGATTGGCATTAGTAGCTATGACAACAGTATCATGTAAGAAAGAATCTTGTCATGATTGTCACTATGATGGGCCAAATGGAGAGGTCGAACTAGGTGAGAAGTGTGGGGATGAGTTGGAGACTCTTGAGGCAAATGGTTATAATTTAGATACAGCAAATTATGTCGTTCATTGTCATGAGCACTAAGCCAAGATGTGAAAGGAGGGACCCATTACATAGTGGATCCCTCTTTTAAACTATCAAGTTTAATTAGTAACAAATAATAATAACAAATAAAAATCAAAAAGATGAAAAAGCAATTTTTTGTAATCGGATTGGCATTAGTAGCTATGACAACAGTATCATGTAAGAAAGAATCTTGTCATGATTGTCACTATGATGGGCCAAATGGAGAGGTCGAACTAGGTGAGAAGTGTGGGGATGAGTTGGAGACTCTTGAGGCAAATGGTTATAATTTAGATACAGCAAATTATGTCGTTCATTGTCATGAGCACTAAGCCAAGATGTGAAAGGAGGGACCCATTACATAGTGGATCCCTCTTTTAAACTATCAAGTTTAATTTGTATTCTTAATACTTAATTTTTAAATGAAAAAAAGAAGAAAACAACCCTATGGAGAAGTATGTTTTAGCTATTAATTTCATTATTGGCAATAGTCACTACAATATATATATCCTTGAATTTAAAAATTAAAAACACCAATTTTATAAAGGGATACTGCCGATTAGTAATAAATCGCTCTTCTCACTTTAGTGATGTATTTTGCTAGACGAATTACTTGTTTTGTGTAACCAAACTCATTATCGTACCATGCGTATATGACAGCGCTTTTACCATCCTTAGAGATAATTGTAGCTTTTGAGTCAAATACAGAGCAGCATGTGTTTCCAATTATATCATTAGACACTAATTCCGGATCTAAGGAATAAAAAATTTGATTAACTAATTCACCATTTAAAGCCGCATCTTTAACTGCGTTATTCAATTCTTCCAAAGAAGTTTCTTTTTCTAGTTCAAGGTTAAGAATAGCTAAAGATCCGTTTGGAGTTGGCACACGTACTGCATTAGCTGTTAATTTGTCTTTTAAGTCTGGAATAACTTTTGTTACCGCGTTACCTGCACCAGTAGAAGTGATTACCATATTTATGGCAGCAGAACGACCTCTTCTTGGTTTTTTGTGCATGTTGTCCAGTAAGTTTTGGTCATTTGTATAAGCGTGCACAGTTTCGACATGCCCCTTTACAATACCAAATTTATCATTTACAACTTTAAGAATAGGGGATATAGCATTTGTAGTGCAAGATGCAGCTGAATAAATTTTCTCACCTTCAATATTGAATTCTTTTTGATTTATTCCGTAAACAACATTTGGGATCTCTTTCCCTGGAGCTGTTAAAAGCACTCTAGATGAACCAGGTGCTTGCAAATGACGAGATAGTGCTTCTCTGTCTGTAAAAGCCCCTGTATTATCAATTATTAATGCATTTTTGATTCCATAAGATGTGTAGTCAATATCTTCAGGTTTCTTGGCACAAATCATTTTAATAATTTGGCCATTAATAATTAAAGCTTCATTTGCGATATCTACTTCAACTGTTCCGTTAAAAGCACCATGAACGGAATCGTTTTTCAATAAAGCAGCTCTTTTTATTAAGTCATCTTCAGAGTTACTACGTGTTACAATAGCCCTTAATCTTAATTGCTGTCCTTTTCCAGCTTGTTTTATTAATTCTCTTGCAGCTAAGCGGCCAATACGGCCAAAACCATATAGAATAACGTCTCTTGGTTCAAATGCTAAATTATTAGTACTTTCAAATCCTGTTAATTTGATTTTAAGGAAATCGGTCATTTTTTCAAAATCATCTTTTTCGCTTAGCCATTCACTTGCTAATTTACCGATATCCAATTTCGCTGGGGCAAGATCCATTGCAAGAATTGCTTCTGCCAAATCAGATGTTGTGAAAATATCAACAGGTTTGTTGACGACATTTTTTGAATACTCATGTAGATTTAGAATTTTTGAGATAGTTATATCTATAAGATGGTTTCTAAATAATACTAATTCAATTCCTTTGTCATAAAGTAGTTCACCAACTTTACTTGATAGTTTTACCGCTGCTCTTTCTTTTTTAATGTGCGACTGTAATTCGTTTTCGTAACTCAACGCTGTTTCCATTTTTTAATTTAATGTGTTGATATATAAAAAAAGGTGCCCAAGTTAATGGGCACCTTTGTAATCTCTTATCCTAGATAAGCTTTAAGTAATTTGTTTCGCGAGGTATGTCGTAAACGCCGGATAGCCTTTTCCTTAATTTGTCTTACCCTTTCGCGAGTTAAATTAAATTTAGCTCCAATTTCCTCAAGTGTAAGTCCATGATTCATTCCGATTCCGAAGAACAAACGAATGATTTCACGTTCTTTATCTGTTAATGTACTTAATGATCTTTCAATTTCTTTTTGAAGAGATTCGGCCATCAGCGCGTGATCAGCTTTTGGCGAATCATTATTTGCCATAACATCCATAAGTGTACCTCCATCCTCTGAAGTTGATAGTGGGGCATCCATAGATACGTGACGACCAGACACATTCAAACTCTCCTTAATCTTGTCTTCTGGAACCTCCAGTGCTTCAGCTAACTCCTCAGCTGAAGGTGGTCTTTCGAATTCTTGCTCCAGGCGAGAGAATGCCTTATTTATTTTATTCAACGACCCTACTTGGTTTAAAGGGAGACGTACAATTCTTGCTTGCTCCGCTAATGCCTGTAATATCGATTGACGAATCCACCATACTGCGTAAGAAATGAATTTAAACCCACGTGTTTCATCAAATTTTTGTGCAGCTTTGATAAGACCAAGATTTCCTTCATTAATAAGATCTGGTAGTGTTAGCCCTTGGTTTTGGTATTGTTTTGCGACAGATACGACAAATCTAAGGTTGGCTCTTGTTAGTTTTTCAAGGGCTTTTTGGTCACCTTGTTTTATTTTCCTTGCCAATTCTACCTCTTGCTCTGCAGTAATCAACTCTTCTTTACCGATATCCTGCAGGTACTTGTCTAATGACTGACTCTCACGATTGGTAATAGATTTCGTAATTTTAAGTTGTCTCATACTTTCTTGTCGTCTTCTATATTGTTATGGCTAATAATGGCTTTTGCAAAGATACGGTGAAAAGAACCCAATTCCCAAAAAAACACGCTTATTATTTTTTAATAATTTAAACACCAAAAACCATGCCTTAAATCACTGATTTACAGCCCGAACCCAACGTAGTCTCTTTTACCACTTTCTGTCATTATTTCTAGTAGAACTCCTCTGTTGTCATTATTTAATTTATCCGTGAGTTGTTCAACAGATTCGATTACTTCGTTGTTTATTTTTAAAATGATCATACCTTCTTTAAGGCCGATAGATTTTAACTTTCCTGCACGAATAAATTTTATCTTTACCCCATTCGAAATATTCAATTCCTTCTTATCCTTATTTGTTAATTCTGTGAAAGCTGCGCCTAAGGCTACATTTTTTTGAATTTTCTCTTTACTAACAAGCTTTGCTTCTCCATCGCTATTTCGAAGTATAATTTCTTTAACACTTTCATTACCCTTTGGACTTCTGATAGTTACGCTGACCTTATCACCAGGACGTCTTTTACCTATCTCTTCTTGCAATGAAGCAGCTGAATTTACTATTTTTGATCCAATTTTTAAAATGACATCGCCATCTTCTAAGCCCGCTTTGTCTGCGCTTCCTTTTTCTAAAACACTTTCAATATAAACACCTTTGATATTTGTTAGTTTTTTATCTTCAACTAGCTCTTGTGTTATGTCTGTAATTTGTACTCCTAGATACCCACGTTGTACAATTCCATAATCGATTAGATCTGTTAAAACTTTTTTAACGAGATTCACCGGTACAGCAAACGAATAGCCACTGTAGCTTCCTGTTTGAGATGCAATAGCAGTATTTATACCAACTAATTCTCCTTGAGTATTGACTAGTGCTCCTCCGGAGTTTCCTGGATTAACAGCGGCATCTGTTTGAATGAAAGATTCAATAGGAACGACAGTAGAGCTAGATCGCTCGGATAATAAATTTATGTTGCGTGATTTTGCTGAAATAATTCCAGCTGTAACTGTGCTTTTTAGGTTGAAAGGGTTTCCTACTGCTAGAACCCATTCGCCAACTCGAATGTTATCACTGTTTCCAATAGGGATTGCTACTAAACCTTTTTCTTTAATTTTCAATACAGCAATATCTGTTGATGGGTCAGTCCCGACAATTGTAGCAGTATATTTCCTATTATCATTTAGTGTGACTTCAATTTCTTGAGCGTCTTCAATGACATGATTATTTGTTACAATATATCCATCAGTTGAAACAATTACTCCTGATCCTGACCCTGATCCATATTGCTTGAGTTCTCTTCCGCCAGCACCTGGTCCATAAAGGAACTCTGAAAATATATCCCTTTGAAATGAAGTTGTTTCTACTTTAGTGGTGACGTGAACTACAGCGTTTAGGCTATTTTCTGATGCGTTGACGAAATCAAGGCCAGTACTAATCGTGCTGAAGTTCAAAGCTGTTTTCCTCCCAATGGACTCTGTTGACTTATTTTGAATTTTACCTAATTTAGGTCGTGAAGGCTCTTGATTTAAAGCAAGGAGGACTGCCAATGGAATCATTCCGCCGAAAATACTAATTACAAAAAATTTAAAATTGCTTTTCATAAGTTCTCATTTTTGTTTCATTTATATGTCAATTATAACAACAAAGAATTAAAAAGTTATATATGAGTTGTGTTAAAAGATGTTAAGCAAAACATTGAGATTTCATTGATATGAGGTACTTTTACTGTAATGAACATATTTTTCTCGAAATATCAAGGGACTGGAAATGATTTTGTCATGATTGATAATATGAGTGGTTTGTACAATTCTTTGAGTATTGCACAAATTAAATTCTTGTGTAATCGTAAGCTGGGCGTAGGTGCTGATGGATTAATTAAGCTTTCTAGAAAAGAAGGATTTGATTTTGAAGTAGAGTATTTCAATGCTGATGGAAGTCAAAGCTTTTGCGGAAATGGCGCTAGATGTTCTGTTTCCTTTGCACGATCAATTGGAATTATCGAGGCTGAAACTTCTTTTTATGCGATTGATGGTTCTCATAAGGCTTTTATAAAAGATGAAAATATCCGTTTGGAGATGCTATCTGTGAATGATTACGAAATGGTTGAAAACGATTATTTATTAGATACCGGTTCTCCACATTACATTCATCTTGTAGAAGACCTTGATGATGAAAATATTGTTGATTATGGGCATTCAATTCGATACTCAGACCGTTTTAATGAACATGGGATTAACGTGAATACGATGGCTATTGTTTCAGATAACGAGGTTAATGTTGCAACTTATGAGCGAGGGGTAGAAGATGAAACTTTGTCATGTGGTACTGGAGTTGCTGCTTGTGTATTAGCGTTTATGGTGATTAAAAATCAAAATAATTCTGAAGTAATAATTAATACAAAAGGTGGCGTTTTAAAAGTTACTGCCCAAAGAAATAAAAAGGAGTTCACTGATATTTGGTTAACCGGACCTGCAACATTTGTTTTTGATGGAAGTATTGATGCCTAATTATGTAATGAATAATATTCAATCATTTTCATTAGAAAGAGTTTTAGAAGGAATAGTAATTTGGGTGTTGCATGCGGACAAAATACCTCCGCATATTGGTATTTCTATCAATGGGTTGTTTTTTAGTTTAAAAGCAAATGGTAAGGATATAGCTGTTCCCATCGAGAATGTTCTAGATGTGATTAATCGTAGAGAGATTACGTTACTTTGTTTTTCATTGAGTGACGTTTTGTCTGAAAAAAGAGTGGCAGATTCTTTTGAGTTATACGATAAAACAATTCCGAATAAAATAACGTGTCTGAATCCAATTAAGAACATTTTAAAACATGATAGGCCTACTAAACTCGTTGAGCTACTTTCTTTACTTGAGGAAGAGGGAAGGATTATTAATGTATTCGGTTTAAATATTTTAAATGATTTTTCAGGAATTAAAGATTATGATGTTGCTGATATTCACGAACGATTGACCTTATTAAATAAGTAATTATGAGTGTATATATTAGACCAATTGAATTGAGTGATGCTATTGAAGTATTACGTTGGGAAAATGATGTTGAAAACTGGAGTTCTAGCAATAACAAAACGCCATATCAATTGTGGGATATTGTAAGGTTGATCGAGTCACTTCAAGATATCAAGGTTTCCAAACAGGCCAGGTGGATTATTTGTGATTTAAAAACACGTGAAACATTAGGGGCAGTAGATTTGTGTGCTATTGATTTCTCTTCTAAGGAAGCGATAGTTGGAATTTTAATTGCGGATAAGAATAATAGAAAAAAAGGTAGCGCGTCTGAAGGGCTTCGACTAATTCAGGATGAAGCAATCAATGTAGGGGTTGACAAGCTAACGTGTATGATTCATCCGGAAAACAAACCAAGTTTGGCTTTGTTTGAAAAATGTAATTTTCAGAAAATAGGATGGTCAGATGATAAATATCTCACTGATGGTGTGTATATTGAAGCAATATTATTTGAAAAATGTTTAAAAAAATAGCTCTTCTCGCTTTATTTGCAATTTCTGCTTTTGCAATTTATAATCGAGAGCGTATCATACGCTCATTTAGTGAGGATACTAGAACAATAAACACTTCTGAGGTTAAGCTCCTTTTTCGTCAAGCTCCTACGATAAAACAATTGACCGCTGAGTTAATCAAGAATGGTATTATTTCGGATGGAGATCATTTTAATGAATATGTAGCAGCTAACAGAATTGATGCGAGCCAGTTTGCAGCAGGGAAGTATGTGATACTATCTCAAACTCATCTAGCATCTTTAGTTGATGGTTTTGTTAAGGGAGATAATGGCCATGGAAATGCAGAAGTTAAAGTCAATGTCGATTTTAATTTATGCAGAGGTATTGAAGATATTGCTTCTAGTATAAGTAAATGCATACTCGCAGATAGCGCCTCTATTGCAACTTATCTATTCGATCCTGTAATACAATCGATCTATGGTTTTACGGAAGAAGAAATGCCGGCCTTGTTTTTACCAGAACGCTACGAAATGTATTTCGATACAGATGCTGAGGCTTTTACGGCGTTTATGGCTAATGAGTTTAAATCATTTTGGAATAAAGGGCGAATAGTCAAGATGAAATCCATTGGACTTAGTGCTCCTTCACAAGTAGCTACCATTGCAAGTATTGTTTATTCTGAGCAATCTAAAATGGAAGAAGAATGGCCTGTTATTGCGAAGCTCTACCTTAATCGTATTGATAAAGGAATACGATTAGAATCTGATCCTACTTTTAAATTTTGTTGGGGAGATAAATTAGAGGGGGTAGAGCGTTTATTAAATAAACACAAAGAAATAGATTGTCCTTACAATACTTATAGGTATCAGGGAGTACCTCCAGGGCCAATTTGTGTTGTGCCTAGAAAGGTAATTGATGCAGTGTTGAATCCTGCCAATGTCAACTATATATTTATGTGTGGTAAGCCTGGAGGTGGAGGGCATAATTTTGCTGTGACCAATCGTGAACATGATAAAAATGCTGCTATATATCATGTGTGGCTGAAGAAATATTTAGCAGAAAAGAATAGTTAATATGAGAAGAAGGTCATTTTTTAAACTCGGGTTGACAGCTGCTGCTTTAGGTGTGGTTAAGCCAGGGAAGGCAGCACGTGTTTTTGAGGGTGTGATAACGAGTCCAGCTGAGACTATGAAGCCTATCGTTATTTCTACGTGGGAACATGGTTTAGCTGCTAACGATAATGCTTGGAAGGTTCTTAAGGCGAATGGTCCTGCAATTGATGCTGTTGAACTTGGAGTTAGAACCACAGAATCAGATATGAAAAACCGAAGCGTTGGCATTGGTGGTAGGCCTGACCGTGATGGTCATGTTACTTTGGATGCTTGCATAATGGATGAGAAGTCTAATTGTGGTGCTGTAGGTTATTTAGAAGGAATTAAACACCCAATTTCTGTTGCTAGAAAAATCATGGAGAATACTCCTCACATTATGTTAGTGGGAGACGGGGCTAAGAGTTTTGCGCTAGATTATGGGTTTAAACACGTGAAGTCTCCAATTAAGGAGGTTAAGCAAGAATGGAAAAGTTGGAAGAAAGAGAATAAAGAATTATTTGAAAAGCCAGTTATCAATAATGAAAATCACGATACAATAGGTATGTTAGCGCTAGATGCTAACGGGAACTTGAGTGGAGCCTGTACAACGAGTGGTTGGGGATACAAGCTTCCTGGTCGTATTGGAGATTCGCCAATTATTGGCGCCGGTCTTTTTGTTGATAATGAAATAGGTGCTGCTTGTGCGACTGGGTTAGGAGAGGCTGTGATTCGTATTGCTGGAAGCCATACAGTTGTTGAATTGATGAGGCAAGGTCGAACCCCTCAGCAAGCTTGTGAAGAGGCTGTGGCACGAATTATTTCAAAACATAAAAATATGGAAGGATTACAGGTTGGATTCCTTGCTTTGGATAAAAATGGAGATTATGGAGCGTACTCTGTTTTTAATGGCTTTAATTTTGCAGTGAAATCAAATGATCAGTCGGAATTAATCGATGCTGATAATGATCGTAATTGGTAAGGTTTATTATGCGTGAATTTTTAATTTTATTTTTTCTAATCATTTTTATGTTTAGCTCTTCATTTATCTCTAATTCTCAGGATATTGAGCTTTCTTGGAGTTTTCTACATCCGATTAAAAAAGAGTGGTTAGAGCTAGGTGTTAAAGGCTCTGTGCAAGAAGGATTGATTACTAATAAAGAGCTTCCGGATCCTTTTTATGGATTGAATGAAGAGATGTTTGGTTGGGTTGAGGACTATCAATGGGAATTTAAATCCATGTTTTTTATCGAGAAAGAATTGGAGAAAGAGTTTGTCGAATTGATTTTTCCTTCTATTGATACATATGCGAAAGTATATTTGAATGATCATCTTGTTTTGGAGACAGATAATGCTTTTATTCCACATTTCATAGACGTTAAGAAGTATGCTAAAAAAGGATTTAACGAAATTGTGATTGTGTTCACGCCTCCTGTAATTTATCATAAAAATAAATTGAAAAAAGTAGGATATCAGCTTCCTGCGCCTAATGATGTCCATGAAGTTGCCATTGCTCCCTATTCAAGAAAACCACAATATCAGTTTGGCTGGGATTGGGCATTACGGATGAATACAATTGGGTTAAATAAGCCAGCGGTAATTAGGGCATACGAAAACACAAGGGTGTTAAATAAGACAACGCGAATTATATCTATTTCAGATGAGGTTGCGGTGGTTGAATTTGACATTTATTTATCAAATAAAAATATTAAAGAAGTTCGATGGGATAGTGAGTTGTTTGGGTGTGAGGAAGTTCAGGGTGTAGACGGTTTATTTACCCGGAAAGTTGAAATCGAAAATCCAAAGCTTTGGTGGCCAAAAGGGCAAGGATATGCGTTTATGTATAAGGATTCAATATATATTAAAAATATTGATGGAGAGGTTATTATGTCTATCGAATTAAAGTTTGGGGTTAAGTCTTCCGAGTTGGTTCAAGAGCAGGATGAATGGGGTATAAGTTATTACTTTAAGATAAATGGGAGACGTATTTTTTGTAAAGGTGCCAACTATATTCCACAAGATATTTTTCCTGCTCGAATAACCGATAAAATGGTGGTTGATATGGTCGATTTAATGGATGAATCAAACTTCAATATGATTCGTGTTTGGGGTGGTGGTTATTACCCTGATGAGGTTTTCTTTGATCGATGCGATGAGC
The DNA here is from genome assembly GCA_905182335.1 of Flavobacteriales bacterium UBA4466. Taxonomy (GTDB): domain Bacteria; phylum Bacteroidota; class Bacteroidia; order Flavobacteriales_D; family Crocinitomicaceae; genus UBA4466. The sequence goes on from CAJJBE010000003.1 coordinate 322,970, forward strand.
TTGGCATAATGGTGTGGGAAGATCTGATGTTCGCTTGTGCTATGTATCCTGGAGATGATGTGTTTATTGAAAATATTACACGTGAGTTTGAATATCAAGTTCCTAGAATTTCTAGTCATCCAAGCGTTGTGCTATTTAATGGTAATAATGAAGTTGAAGTGGCTTGGGGTAATTGGGGACTTCAAATAAAATATGGCCTTTATGGTGCGAGTGCGAGGGATATTGAGTCGGCATATGATCGTATTTTTAAGGAGACAGCTCCAGGCGTTATAACTAAGCATAGTACGATTCCATACATACACACTTCACCCTTAAGTAATTGGGGGAAGAGTCATTTATATAATAATGGTTCTCAACATTACTGGGGTGTTTGGCATGGAAAAGATCCTATTGAAGATTTTGGAAAGAAAATAGGGCGGTTTAACGCAGAGTATGGATTTCAAAGTTTCCCTGAATATAATACACTTGGTACATTTTCAATAAAGGATGATTGGGATTTGTCTTCTCCGGTAATGCGGCATCATCAAAAAAGCTATGTTGGGAATGATATGATTTTAAAGCATGCGAAGCGATTGTATGGTAATCCAGAAACCTTTGAGGAGTTTGTTTATTATTCTCAGCTAACTCAGTCTATGGCTGTCAGTATGGCTGTTGCAGGGCATCGTATTGATGCCCCTCGTTGTGGGGGGACACTATATTGGCAGCTTAATGATTGTTGGCCAGCTCCAACGTGGTCGAGTGTTGATTATAATGGGAATTGGAAAGCACTCCAATATAAAATGCGCGATGATTATCGTGATGTTTCTGTTATGGCGAAATACAATGAATTAAATGATATTGACTACTATCTCGTTTCAGGGGTAGTGAGTGTGTTTAAATCTAATGTTAACCTTAAGGTATTTTCGTTACATGGTGATTTATTGAATGAATTAGACACTGTCATTGATGTGAATGGGAATGGTTCTCATAAGCTTGATTTAAACGAATTTCTATTAAATAACGGATTAGATAGCAATGCGGTTTTAGCCTTTAGCTTCTATAATGATCTAGGAGAGAGGGTTAAAAGAAATTTTGATCACATTGTATCGGAGTTCGAGAAAGCGAAAATAGAAGATGTTAAGCTGACAGTTCATTCAATAGATGAGAAGAATCGGGATCTAGTTTTAGATATATCATGTTCCAAATATCTTCGAAATCTTTGGGTTTCTAGTGCCAAGTTTGGATTAAAATTTGATAATAATTTCGAAAGTTTATTGCCAGGAAAACATAAAATAAAGATTAAATACGAAACGCTTCCTACTCTAGAGGATTTTAAATTAATGTGGCTATAAAAGACTTATAAAGATGTGAGAAATATAATTACTTTCTCAATGGTGTTACGTCCCTTAAGGATACAACTCGACTACATTTGCAATAATTTGGCTGCATTGCCCTGCTTAGTGTGTAGGTGAAGCGAATAACGAACCCTTCTCTTTTGAATTTTTCAGCTAAGTTTACAGGGTACATCGTTATGTTGCCAGAATCTGTTTTTGCATCGATATAAATTAAGCATCCTTTTTCTTCGATATGAACAGTTCCTATAACTCTCATTGTATCAATAGCTACCTCACTTTCAGTTAGGATACGTGTATCTATATTAGTTAAGGTGTGCTTATCAGTATTTGTAGGGATTTCCTTTTGAGTACTACATGATGAGGATAAAAAAAATAGGCTTAATATAAATAACGGTTTCATAATTTGTGATTTGATATGTAGTAGGCATAAATCATTCCAAAAAAGAAGCCGACTAAAAGCCGGCTTCTTTAGCTTGAAAAAATTAGTTAAGCGTAACCTTCGTTACTTTTAATTTATCATTTGCTTTAACTTGTAGGATATACATTCCTGATGCGAAATCAGTAGTTGTAATCGTTAATTTTGATCCTGTAATTTTAGTGTTTGAATAAACTACTTTACCTGATAGGTCTCTTAATTCAATAGAGGTAGGGGTAGTGTTGTTCCATGCAATGTTTAATTTACTTGATGCAGGATTAGGGAATACATTTATTTCGCCTAAAATATTTTCATCAATATTAGCTGGTCCATCACCAACAGTAATAACACCTTGGTACGGAATGAAATTTTGTTTAGTTCCCGTAACAATTAATGGCTGATTTGAAGTAAGCGAAGGGAAGTTGATTGTTACAGATCCTCCACTTGCAATTCCAAAACCTAAAAACATATTATCTTGTGAGATTGAAACTTTAGCTCCATCAGTATCGCAATTAACATCTACTGAACTCGTTCCTAGTGGTACATTGCTAATATGAGAAACAATCATATTCATAGTTACCTTGTTTCTGAAGATTGTTGAAGGGTCGCCAAACATAACCCATGTCTGCATAACTTCTCTGGAATTTGTGTTTGCGTTATAATCTTCTAGCATACTCATCTGTGCATTGTAGAAAATCCCACCTAATGTTGATTTTCGATTCGTTGTATATGTCTCAGCAATTAACTCAGTCATTTCATCTTGAGTTTGCATAGGTTCAGCCCAGGCCATCAATATAGAGGATCCACAGGCTGCAATTGCTCCTGTAGGAGAGCCAGCGTTTGTTGCACGCATCCATGTTTCAGAAATACATGTTCCAGAAGTAAATGTCCCGTTATTACAAGCTACAGATATAACATATGGATAAGTCCCATTGTTTGTTGCTGTGTTAATATTTGAAGAACTAAAGTTGCCAGTTACACAAACGTTTTGAGACCCATGACCTGTATAGTTAAACAATCCAACACCAGCATTAACAGCAGGGGTTATAATTGTCGGGGTTGGGTCGCCTGAAGCATCAGCTCCTCCATGAGAACCATCATAAAATTCGTGAACTGTAGTATATCCATAATTCATTAAAACAGTTCTCATATTTCGGGAATGTTGCCAGTCTGGCTCACCATCATTCCCAATTCCTTGACCCTCATCTGAAGCTAATCCAATTGCTCTAGTCATCCAGTCACCAGCTATAGGAGTTTTTTCATATTCCAATGTACGATTTACCATTGTCGTAATTTGAGGGCCGTACCCTGAGAAACGTCCTACAAATGCCTCAGGGTAATAATCATTTCCTGTAAGTTGACCATAATATGTATCACTCCAAAGTTCTTCGCCACCTGAACTTCCATACGTGTGAGATGGGACATCTCCATGATCTCCAACTAAAAGAATGTATACTAAGTCAGGGTTTTCGGCATAAAAATTCTCAATATAGGTTTTGATTTGAGTGTCAGTTGACCCAGTAGTTGATATTCCAACAACCGTCGTTTTTATACCGGACTGGTTTTTCCAGTCAACGAAAGGCTGAATTTCATCAATGAATGCATCTTTTGAGATAACGAGCATGTCTCCTTCTTCTTCAACAGTTGTGTATCTTCCAAAGACAACGCTAGTATTTAAATATTGATTTTCATAAACAGTATTAAATACATCACTTTGGTTATAATCACTCTGTAATTCATTTTCACCAGTCTCATTGTCATTAATAATGACATTTGCTTGAACATTTTGATAAACGCGCAAAACCTTTGTGACTGGATTGTATTGGTAAGGCGAAATAGAAATTGTTGCTCCACGTGTATTTCTTAAATTATAAGGTATACCTAATCTTGCTAAGTCACCAGGAAAAAAAGCATTCGTGTTGTAGGTGCTTCCAAAAGTATACGCTATATCTGAAGGATTTACATTACGCTTTAAGCTTCCTTTTGATGGTGCTATTTCTATGTTTGTGTACTCAATATATCCACCATGTTTAATGTTTAGAGAAACCTTCCCTTTGTTTGGTACAATAACGGATTCACTGAAGTAAGGTAGTGAGGGTGCGCCTAGTTGCATGTGTGTCACCTTATGTGATTGGGTGAAATCTTGATACAATTGTCCGTTAATAGGAGTGTAGGTAGGAGAGGTTGGTTGAATATCATGGCTTATTGCAATAACATTCTCTGGAGATGGTAGCAAGCTAAATTGCTGGCAAAAAGAAAGTGAAATGAACAAAGTAGCTATTGATAGTGTAAGCGTTTTTTTCATAGTTTGACTTTTAAAAGTTCTTAAGTATAATTGGTTTTATTGACTTAAATAACGCTAAAATTATTCAAATAACCCAAGGTGTTGATGGAGATTTATTAACAAGCTTAGGTGCTGAATATTTCTCTTATTAAATAAATACATTTTAGCTTTGAATATATTACCAGGGTACATATATTTGGCTTATGAAAATTGAAGATGTAATTAATAGTACATTTAAAAATTCCTCTCACAAGGTTCTTGTAAACATAAGGTATACCTCAAATTTTTTAGCGCAACGGCAAAATATATTCATGAGCGATTATGATTTGACAATGCCGCAATTCAATATTCTTCGAATTCTCCGCGGTGCTAAAAAGTCGTTAGCAGTAAATGTAGTTAAAGATAGGATGGTAGAGAAGTCTCCTAACACAACACGATTAATGGATAAGTTGATAGATAAAAACTTAATTAATCGTACACGTTGTTCAGATGACCGAAGGATTGTTTTTGTTAAAATCTCCAAGAAAGGATTGGAGGTTCTGTCGTATATAGACAAGCAATTTGAGGATAGTGATATTTTTGAAGTTAATCTAACTGATAATGAAACTTTATTATTAAGTGATTTATTAGATAAGTTAAGAGGATAATGGCGGTGGGAAAAGTTTCAGGAGAATTAAAGCAAGGCTATACAGTTATTAATACCGCGAGAGGTCACCAGTGGGTTTCAGATCAACCAGAAGAAGCTGAAGGGTTGGATTTAGGCCCAAAACCAACAGAGTTACTATTATCATCTCTTTTGAGTTGTAAACTTATTACTATACGGGTTTATGCTGAGCGAAAAGGATGGAATTTAGATGGGATTAAAATTCATTTAGAGATTATTGGAAGTGAAGAGAAAACAATCATTGAAAAGCGCATAGAGTTCACAAGTAATCATACGAAAGAGCAACAAAAACGATTAACGTATATCTCAGGAAGATGTCCCATTGCTAAAATGCTCTCAAATTCAATCGAATTTAAACTCCTTTAATGCGTGAAATAATCATAATAATGTTCGTGATATTATCTTTTTCCGGGCATTCTCAATCTATTCAAGGAAAAGTTCTAAATTCTGATAATCGACCTCTTGAATTTGTTTCTGTAAGACTATTCTCATTAGACTCATCTGTTTTACTAGGCTCATTTTCCGATGTAAATGGTGATTATAAAATTGAAAAGGTTGTATTGGGTGAGTATTACTTAAAATATTCAATCGCTAATCATGAGTCTCAAGAAATACCTATTTCTATTAATGAGAAATCTAATCTTAAAATACCTGCTGTGGCGTTAAGTTTAGATATGGCAATTGATATTGATGAAGTTATCGCTTCGGGGTCTTTGGATGTATTGAAAGCAGGGATTGATAAAAAGATTTATTCCGTTGAAGACGATATTTCTGTAAAAGGCGGTAGTGTAAATGATGTTTTGAACAACATTCCTTCTGTGCAAATAGATCAAGATGGAAATGTTAGCTTGAGAGGAGATGCAAATGTGACAATTCTGATTGATGGGCGTCCGAGTGCTTTAGTTTCTGGTGATGGTCAGAGCATGCTGGATGCTTTACCTTCAAATTTAGTCGAACGTATTGAGATTGTTACCAATCCTTCTGCACGCTATGACCCTGATGGAACGTCTGGAATTATCAACATCATACTAAAGAAAAATAAATTAAAAGGTTTTAATGGATTGGTTTCAGCTACAGCAGGAACGGGAGATCAATATGAAGGGAATTTAGTCTTGGCATATAGAAACAGCCGTTTTAATATGTACACGAATTATTCATTTAATTACTATGAAGGATATCGTAATTTTTATAATACGTTAGAGCGAGACTTCACAGAAGATAGTACGATAATATTAGACCAGTCTAGGGCGGGGGGTGACTTGAAATCATCTCACACATTAGTTTTAGGGATAGATTACCAGTTTGATAATCAAAATTTATTTGGATTATCTGCAACGGGTTCATTAGGGAGAAGAGAACGCACGGGAATGATGGAGAACTCACTTTATTATAATGCTGATGATTTATCGGAATTATGGACAAGGGAATCTTTTGACCCTCGAAGTAACAAGACTTTAGATCTCAATTTTAATTACAAGCATAATTTAAATAAAGATAAGGGAGACATTTCGTTAAATATTAATCAATCTTTTAGCGATCAGCTTTTTGAGGGCTTTTATGAGGAAAAATATTACAATGTAAACGGGGATTTAAATGGGTTAAGTCCTTTAAATCAGGAGTTAGAGAATGTAAAAGGGCAACGAATTACAACGGCTCAGATGGATGTTATACGTTTGTTTAAAGGTACTAAAGCTAGAGTCGAGTTTGGAGGTAAAGTAATTTTTAGTGAAGACTCTCAGTATACCTACTCTGAGACAAGAGACACCATTTTTGAAGTGTTTTTTGAGGATACAGTTTCTAATTATCGTTATGAATATAACGAAGATATTTACAGTATTTATGGTCTTTTTGGACAAGAGTTAGGGAGGTTTAAATATCAGGTAGGGGCACGTGGGGAGCTTGCAAAGCAAGTACCATATCTAGTAAGCACTAGTGAGAAAATAAATAATGAATATTTGAACCTATTTCCTTCAGCTCATTTAAAGTACGATTTAAGTAAGGTATCTCAATTCAGTTTAAGCTACAGTAGAAGAATTAATCGTGCTAATTCAAGGCAATTAAATCCATTTACAAGTTATGCTGACCCGTTTAACTTAAGAAGTGGTAATCCATACTTACAGCCAGAGTATGTGGACTCATATGATGCTGGGTACTCATTTACAAAAAGTAAATTAATTTTCTCAGTTAGTGTTTTTCATAGAAGAACAAAGGATGTGATTAATCGTGTTAAGTATTACTATGAAAATAATACATCAAAGGTAACTTATGGTAATATAGACCGAAGTGAAAGTACTGGAGTGGGAACAATTATTATTTATAAGCCTTTAAAATGGATAAAGAATACGCTTTCGCTTAATGGTAGTTATATTGATTATACGAACTTAGACCTAAATACTAATTGGGATAATGATGGTTTTACGTATGGTGTTAAATATATTTTGTCGTTATATTTTTGGAAAAAAACCGCCAACGTCCAATTAAATGTAAATTATGCAGGTCCAAGAGTTTCGCCGCAAGGAATTGTTCAAAGAAGAACTGGAATTGATGCTGCGGTTGAGAAGCGTTTCTTGAGTAAGCGTTTATCTATTGGTATGCGTGTGACGGATGTTTTCAACCGTAAAGGATTTGAAATGGTATTGATTCAAGAAGGTGTGAGGCAAGAGTCTGAATTCAAGTGGTTAACGCGTAGGTTTTTTATCACGGCGTCATATCAATTTGGGAATATTGATAAAAAGATCAATATTAAATCTTCTAGCGGAGGAGAAGCGGATTAAAATTTATTGCGCATTTCCCCCTAGGCTTTAATTGCGATTAATTAATCCATCGACAAGTCCTTTTTCGTTCAGGTAAAATTACTGTTACATAATTATGTAATGATTGCTATTTAGTTTATTGGTGCAGTCATATTAGAGTAGTCAATGATTATAATCTGAAGCTGACTTATGTTTTATAGCATGTATATACAAAAGCAGGAGGTAGGTTCTTAATTGTGAAACTCAAAGAAACCTTTTTATAGGTAGCTTCTAGCAATTTTTTTGATTGTAAAGAATATTGGAATTGAATATAAATACCATCTTTTTTGAGTGACTTATAGGACTCAGAGACCACATTTTTTCTTAGTGTTTCAGGAAAAACCATTAATGGCAAAGAAGAAATAACTACATCGGCTTGTTCTCCTTGATCTAATTTACTTTGAATACTCTCGGCTGATTCATGAAAGATCTTTACTCTAGGGTCACTAATCCTGGCTGCTAATGTATTATGGAAATCGTCATTTAGCTCAAAAAGAAATAGTTTAGCATCTGGTGCCATACGCTGAATAATCATATCGGTGAATATTCCTGTTCCTGGACCTAGCTCAACGATAATTTTGGATGAAGAAAAATCAATATTTTTAAGCATTTTTTTTCCGAGGAATTTAGTGCTGGGGCTTACTGCTCCAACCATTTTTTTGTCCTTTAGAAATTGTTTAATAAAATTACGCTTAGTATTCATATTGAATTATTCTTTGATTACTAATTTGCCGTTATTTAAAACTCCTGCAACTTTACCTGTCAATATTTTATCCACAAGAGGTGTGTTAGTAGTATGAGAACAGATGTCTTCCTTTGTAAGTGTCCATTGTTTATTTGGAGTAAACAATGTTAAGTCGGCTGGTTGGCCCACTGCAATTTGTATTGGAGCTAAGTTTAATATAGATCGTCCTTCTACTGTTAATGAATTGATTACTGTCGACAAGTCAAATTCAGGGGCTATTTTCAAGGCGCCAAGGCTTGTTTGAAGGTTTAGTGATCCAAATTTAGCTACATCAAATTCTACATCTTTCTCTTCTTTATCATTTGGCCTATGATCTGAAACAATGCAATTAATCGTACCATCTTTTAGTCCTTTCCATAAAGCAACACGGTCACTTTCAAAACGAAGTGGAGGCATCACTTTGTAATTACTTTCAAATCCTAGAACAGCTTCTTCAGTATAAATTAAATTGGAAACATGAACGTCTGAAGTGATATTATATCCTTTTTTCTTTGCTTCTCGAATCAATCGAACTCCTTCAGCAGTAGATATTCCCGTAAAGTGAATCGTTCCACTAGTATATTCAACCAATCTGATGTTTTGCTCTAGTGCAATAATTTCAGAAATGGAAGGGTCTGCTTTTAGACCAGTTTTTGTGGATGCCATTCCTTCGTTTACTATTCCTTTTCCTGCAATTGAATGATCCCTAGCAAAAACAATTATTTTACCTCCGAAATTCTTTGAGTAAAGTAGTGCGCGATAAGTTATTCCGGAGGAAACAGGTTGTAGATCGTCTGAAAATAAATGAACACCATTTGTAAACATGTCATACATCTCGGAAAGATTCTCGCCTTTCATTCCAACGGTGATTGCTCCAATTGGGTGGATTGATGTTACATGATTTTCTGCGCGATTTTTGATGTATTGAATTTGACTCTTTCCATCAATAACGGGCAATGTACTTGGTAAAACAGCTACATGTGTGTACCCTCCAAATGCAGCCGCATTTAATCCTGATTCTATCGTTTCTTTATGCTCCATTCCGGGGTCACAAAAACTTGATTTTAAATCAACCCAACCAATTGAAATATGTAGGTCTTTAATTACAATTATTTTCGCTTCGTCATCTTGGATTGAATCTTCTATTGAGGAAATGATGTTTTTATCGATTAGAATATCTTTTGCCTTTCCGTTAAATGGAGAGGAAGCATCTGTAATTATTGCTTGTTTAATAAGGATTTTCATATCTCTATTTTAGTTTAAAAATCGCACAAATATCATTTCGAGTAACACAAAAGTAAATGTTAAAATGATACAAAGTTTCCAAAAGCTAAATGGTTTATTAATATTTATCAATGCTGCTGTTGAATATCCGTTGATTTCATTAAATGTCACCTCTTGAATACCTCGGTTTTGAAAGTGAACTATTATTTCTTCCTCACTGTGACTAGATAATAGCGATTCTTTTCGATCGTAGTTTAAGCTAATTCCACCTATATTCTTATCTGTCTTAATTGTATAGTTCCCAGCCTGAATGTTTTTAATACTAGGTGTGTTTGATAGTGAAAGATATTTGACACCTGACGCAGTTGCTATTTTTGGAATAAAATCAATTCCATTTCCAATGATATGAATAGGTGTTTCTCCATTTGTTTTTGCATATACTGGATAGCGACTAGATTTTCCAATAATTATATATTCCGGCTGATTACGTTGACTTAACTCTCCTGTTCTGAGTAAGACGGCGGTAAAAAGTACGTCTTTAGTAAAGTTGCCAAAGTCTGAATGCAGCGAGCTGTAAAACATAAATGATTTTCCTATTTGCTCGTTAAAAGCGAGCAGAGGTAGTCCATTTTGTAATTCAATTAAACTTTTTCCTAATGTTTTTGAATTCTTTATTGCTTGGTATACTTTAGTAACACTTGGGAGATTCAAATTAGTACTCTTTGTTTGAAAAACACCACTAAAGAAAGGGTCGTCGTAATTTAAGGTTTTGATCTTGTTACCGGATGTTATTGTTTTCGCAATAGTTGGTAGGTTGAGGGTGAGTAATAATTCATTCCAGTCGGCTGAATTTGGTGATTTACCAGGGAATAAACTGACCGTCCCACCTGTTGATGCAAATGTAGTAATGTAATTAATTGCTCCTTTAGAAATTGTATTAGCTCCGTTAACGATTATTAAATCCTTTTGAACGAAGTCTTCGCGTGTTATACTTGTGATATTTTTTCGATCAGTGATGTAGAATTCATCTAAATTTAGAACTGTTTCAATGTTCTCTACAGCATCTTCGCCATCCAATAATAAGATATTTACGTTTTGACGTACCTCATAAGTCAAGAAATAAGTATCGTCAAATTGTACGTGATTATCGTATAGTCTTATCTCACCCGTTTTAGTTCCAATTGATTTGTCTGTATATCCAATTTGTGTTGCGGTTGATTCATTTTTAGGGAGGTCAATTAATATAGTGTTTTTATATTCTTCAATGTCGATGCTTAATTCCACATTCTTTAAATCAGAGTCTGAAGGGTTATTTATTTGAATATTCAATTCTTTCTTTGCGCCTAACTTATGAATCGGAGTTGTGAACCAGATTGAATCAATGAATATATTGTCACTGCTTTCTGGAGATAGTTTTATAGGGTAGAATGAACTGTTAGGATTTAATGTAAGTGATTTCATATCCTTACTAAAGCTACTGGCTGATTGGAAATCACTTAAGATTATGTATTGGGTTGAAGTTCCCTCTGCTACAATGTCACTTTTTGCTAAGCGTTCACTTTGCCATTGAATTATTTCATCAATAGAACGTGTTAAAGGAGATAGATCAATTTGATCGAGCTTCTCTAGGGCTTCAATTTTAGAAAGGATTCGTTCTTCGCTTCCAGATTTAGTATTTGTGCCGATAAGGAAACGTGTACTTAAGGCTGCTTTTTTTATGATTTCTCTAGCATTCTCAATTGCTTCAGAGAGTAGCTCTCCGTTGGCTCCAATTGCTTGCATTGAGAAGGAATTGTCAATGTAAAATGCAATAATACCGCTCTTTGATGGTGTATTTTTCTTTTCGTCTGAGAGGTATGGTTGTGAAAATGCAAGGATTAAAAATATAAATGCAAGCAATCTGCTAAACAGAACAAGAAGATGTTTTAATTTTTGAGTTGATTTTGTCTGCTGATCAACATGATTAACGAAGGTTAAACTAGAGAAGTATAGGGTTTTGTATCGTTTGAAATTAAAAAGATGAATAATAATTGGGATGATTAAGATTGCAAAAGCCCAAAGAAATTCCGGATACAAAAACTTCATATTATCAAAGATAAAATTTTATCGTTATCTTCCTTAACTATTTTCAATAATCACCTATTCAAATGCGCCAATACCAAATAAGGCGAAATCATATTTCACAGGGTCCTCGGGATCAAACGATTTTAAGTTCTCCATTAATTCATCTAATGCCTTCCAATCATTTTGTTTTCTAGTGATTAATCCTAGTTCCCGGGCATTTTTACTGGTATGAACGTCAAGGGGTAGGTATAACTCTGAAGTTGGAATGGATCTCCAAAAACCAAAATCAACGCCTGTAGAGTCATTTCTTACCATCCATCGCAAAAACATATTAATGCGCTTGGCTGCTGAGTTCTTTTGTGGATTCGAAATGTGCTTTTCGCTACGCTTTTCGTGTTCAGTACTTAAAAATAATTCTCTAAATTGAATGATACGTCCTTTAATACCTTCAGTTTCGGGGTGAATAACGAATGCTTTTTCTAGCCCACCTTTTTCATAGATGTTCCGTAAACTTCGAAAGAAGAAGTCTAAATCGATTGCATTAAATGTCCTGTGAACAAACTCAATTGGTTTTGATGTGTAGTTTAATATGAAGTGATATGGGTCGTGTTCCATTATGTCGATAATTCGATTTCCACTTCGAATAATGGATGTTCTATTGCCCCAAGCAATTGTCGCGACTAAAAAAGCGACAATCTCAATGTCTTCTTTTTTCGTGAAACGATGTGGCAACTGAATAGGATCTGTCTCAATAAAACTAGAGGTATTATATTGTTCCGTTTTAAAGTCAAGGTATTCCTTTATTTCAGTATGCGTCATTCGTGTTATAGTTTAATTTATTTTGAGTGGCTAGCGTTTCTAGCTTAAGATAAGGCCGTCAGACATCGTGAGTTTACGGTCTGTCATTTCTGCTAAAACTTCATTGTGCGTAACAATTACAAACGTCTGGTTAAACTCGTCGCGTAAATCGAAGAACATTTGGTGTAATTCTGATGAGTTTTGGCTGTCAAGGTTTCCAGATGGTTCATCAGCGAAAATGACTTTGGGACGATTGATCAATGATCTTGCGACAGCAATACGTTGTTGTTCACCTCCGGAAAGCTCACTTGGTTTGTGGTCGAAACGATTATGTAGTCCAAGAATTTCCAAAAGTTTCATGCCTTCTTTTTTTGCCTCAGCTTGAGATAATCCCTTAATTAAAGCTGGGAGTATAATATTTTCAATAGCATTGAATTCGGGTAGAAGTTGATGAAACTGAAAAACAAAGCCAATCGATGTATTTCGAAATGCCGAAAGCTGCTTTCTGCTTAAGGTAAACGGATTAATACCATCAATGAACAAATCTCCCTGATCTGGTGTGTCAAGTGTTCCAAGAATTTGAAGTATAGTAGTCTTTCCGGCTCCCGAAGCTCCGACAATAGATACAACTTCGCCTTGATTTATTTCTAGGTCAATACCTTTAAGTATCTGAAAATCATCATACGATTTAGTTATTCCTTTAGTGATTAGCATCGACTATTTTTCTAGTTTTAGTGAGTGTCCCATCTTGTCACGTTTCGTTTTAAGATAGTCTTCGTTGTGTTGATTTCCTTTTATTTCTAGGGAAATGTTTTCAACGATTTCAAGTCCGTAGCCGATTAATCCCGTACGTTTTGTTGGGTTATTCGACATTAAACGAATTTTTGAGATGCCTAAATCACGAATGATTTGAGCCCCAATTCCGTAATCGCGTTCATCACCCTTAAAACCAAGTTTGATGTTTGCTTCTAGTGTATCGTAACCTTCTTCTTGAAGTTTGTATGCTTTCAATTTATTTGTAAGACCGATTCCACGCCCTTCTTGGTTCATGTAAATAATTGCGCCACGTCCTTCCTCCTCAATCATCTTCATAGAGCGTTGAAGTTGTTGTCCACAATCACATCTACAAGACCCGAATATGTCACCTGTCATACATGAGGAGTGAACACGTAACAGAACGGGTGTGCAACTACTTATATCACCTTTAGTTAGTACTAAATGTTCTTCTTCGGAATTTGTATTTTTATATAAGTGAAGATCAAAATCACCCAATTCAGTAGGCATTTTTACATCAATTATTTTTTCTATCAATGATTCTGTCTGGATTCTATATTTGATTAAATCTTCAATAGAAACCAGTTTTAAATCGAAGCGCTTTGCAATTTCAATCAATTCCGGAAGACGAGCCATAGACCCATCTTCATTCAAAATCTCAACAATAACTCCTGCGGGCTCAAAGCCAGCTAAACGCGCTAAGTCAATCGCAGCTTCTGTGTGCCCGGCCCTTCTTAAGACACCTCCTTTCTTTGCTCGAAGAGGGAAGATGTGTCCAGGCTTCCCTAGTTCTTCAGGTTTAATAGTTGGGTCGATAAGTGCTTTAATCGTTTTTGAGCGGTCGGCCGCACTGATCCCTGTTGTGCAACCGTGTCCGTTTAGATCAACTGAAATAGTAAAAGGCGTTTCGTATGCAGCTGAATTCGAATGAACCATTAAATCCAGTCCCAAAGCATCACAGTGATCTTCTGCCAAGGGTGCACAGACTAGGCCACGACCATGAGTAACCATAAAATTGATTATTTCTGGTGTGATATTTCGAGCTGCTGTTAAGAAGTCACCCTCATTCTCACGATTTTCATCATCTACTACAATGACAACGCGTCCTTGTTTAATGTCTTCAATTGCTTCTTCTATTGTATTCAGCTTAAACTGCATATTTCACTACTTAATTGTACCACAAAATTACTTGAAATATCTTAGTTATAGCGCCTTTTATCGAAAAATATTGGGGCAGTTTATCGCCTAGACAGTGAACTGTTCTATTTATAATGTGAAACCAGGCTTAATTACTGTTTTTTTTCATTAATTCGATTAATGGAGATGTTGATTTCCCCCAGCTATAATTCGCTTTAACGAAATCACGGCCTCCTTTGCCTATTGACATTTGGAGCTCATGGCTGTTTAGCAGTTTAGCTATTAAATTGTTAATTTCTTCAACGGAAGTTCCTTCAAGGATTTGCTCTTCATGTTTCGCTTTAATGGCTTTGTTGGAAAGGGGAGTGGTGATGCATGGAGTGCCCGATGCCATCGCCTCCAATAACTTGTTTTGCATTCCAGTCCCGATCATCATGGGGGCTAAGAATATTTTTCCTCTAGCGTAAGATGTTCTGATATCATCGACCCAGCCCGTTAAGGTTATTTGCTTTGATTTTTTTGCTAGGCTCACTAGGTATTGGTGTGGAGAAGCCCCTGAAACTAGAAGGTTTGATTGAGGAAAGTTTGGTAAAATATTCTTATAAATGAATTGTATTGCCTCTATATTTGGTGGGTAGCTCATGTTTCCAACAAACACAAAGTCGTGGTCTTTTTCTATTTCGATGTTGTCAAAAAATGATTCGTCAATTCCATTGGGTATGCATACTATCGATTGATTTTCAGGATGTTTTATGAGTACTCTGTCTTGTTCGCTTATAATTGTTTTCACTTCGAAGAAGTCGAAAATTGCTCGTTCGTATTTAGATAACCTTAGTGCTTCTGATTTAAATAGCCACTTCTTGTAGAAAGGTTGCCTTTGAATGCGACGCTCAATTCCTGTATTCAACGCGTCCATGTAATCTACTACTTTTGGAATAGTGTGGATTTTTTTAACATATTCTGTAGTCCTAACTAGTTGACAGTAAATTAATTTAATATCTTTAAGTTTAACTATAGAATTAATTGATTTTTGAGCACTTAAGGTATAGAAATAACCGATTTGGAACGGATTCCCATTTAATAGGCTTCGTCCCATGTGTAGTAGCTTTGAGGGCCAAGTCAATTTAGAAATGACAACTTCTTCGCAGAATGCAGCGACTTTTTCAATGTGTTCCTTTGAGATGCTTTTATCCGTTAATGCTACTAACGTGATATCAAAAGTTTTACTTAATTCCTTCAATTGATAAAACGCACGAAGCTTGTCTCCTTTATCCAGTGGATAAGGGAAGCGAGATGCAATCATTAATAATTGCGGCTTATGTTCCTTGAATGAATTCAATGATTTCCTTACTTATGGATTCAATATTATGGTTTTTTCGAATATATTCGATTGCATTTTGTCCGACTTCTTTGCGTATATTTTTATTCTTAATTAATTTTAGTGTGGCGTCAATAATTTCTGTGTCATTATCGGCAATCACAAGAGCGTTTGAGTCATGGTGATTTATTCCGGATGCTCCAAGTGTTGTAGTTATAATAGGTATACCGATTGACATCATTTCAAGAATTTTAATTCGAACTCCTGACCCGGATGTAATAGGAGAAACTAAAATTCCTTTATTTATGGCGAATTCATTTGGATCGTCTACAAATCCATCAAAATAAATTTGATTTTTCGGATGTGATTTCAATTTACTGTTTTCTGCTGATCCAGCAATGTGAACTTCACAAAGAGGAGCAGACTTCTTGATTTCAGGAAAGATGTTGATTAATCTTTTAACGGCTTCAATATTGGGCTGCCAATTCATCGATCCCAGATGAAAAATGCCGCTAGAATCATAGTTGTTTTGAATTTCTTTAATTGGTATAGCGACACCGATATTTTTAATCGGCGTCATGATTCCTAGATTTTTTAATTGTTCGGTATCATTCTTTGAAATTGACAGGATGCCATCAGCTTTATTTAATGCTTCTATTTCATATACCTTCAAGTCTTTTGATAGCTTTGACAGGTAAACTCTTTTTGCTCCAGAAGCATTTTTAGCAAGGTCTGAAGTGATTTTATGCTCAATATTATGCGTTCTAATAAAAATAGTTGAGTTGCTCTTAGAGCGTATAGAATCGATGTAGGTTGTTGTGAACAAGCTTTCTAAAATTACACAATCATATTCATGCTGTTCTAGCTCATGTCCAATTCTCTTTTGAAGATTCTTACAATGGAACCGGTTGATATTGTAGGAACCACTTTGAAAAAGACCAAAGAAGCCTCGGGTATGAGTAACGTCAGTATCAATATAGTGGTTATCAATATTAATACTAGATTGGTATTCTAAAGGATGTAAGCTAAAGTCAAACGGATGTTTATTCGTAGAGATACATATGTGTTTGACTTTAACTTCAGCTTTTAATAAGCATTTAAGGAAGTTGTTCATTGCTACGCATCCACCGTCTATTATTGGATATATGGGCTTATGTGTGATATAAAGTATTCTCACAATTTGCGTTTAAATGGATTTTTAAAGGCTGGCAAGCTAAAAATTGGAGCATCATTGGCTGCTGCTCTCATTAACCAAAAGGCAATCGGAAGTAGAATTAATGATGCAAACCACATTCCCGTAAATGGAGAAACAGAATTTGCTTTGGCCATATTATCACCGATAGTAATCAAAACGAAGTAAACCATAAAGAGCAATGCCGCAATAACTACAGGTGCTCCAAATCCACCTTTTCGCACAATAGCTCCTAAGGGGGCTCCTACAAAGAATAGAATTATAATTGCAAAGGTTAAGGCGAATTTACGATGAAACTCAATCAAATACTGGTCAATATCTTTATCCATTGCCGACAGAAAATTCTTTTGAGAATCAAGGTTTTTACTCTTGTTCCTTAGTTTTGTTTGTGCTATAGAAATAGTTGAAATTTTTTCTTTTACTGATAAGCTATTATAGGACATTGTGGTGTCAGGTGAAACCATCTCTTTGATTTGATCATCTTTGGTTAATTTATTATTTTCTAAAAAGGAATAAGAATTTAAATAGGGATGATCATTCTTGATACTCATTAAAAAGTTGTCGATAATGTCACTTCCTCTTTTTTGAATAGAATCAATAGTATATTGAATCTGAAACACGTTGAGCATTTCGTGTTTGTCGTTGAATAAATCTTCATCAGAGCGACTTAAATTAAATCCTTGTAAATCAATCTTGTATGTAGCTTGCTTGAAGGTTGATCTTCTGGAGGGATGGTTTTTATTAGGGCTGTGTGGAATTCCGTCTGCACCGAAGTTCGGTGTCTGTGGAGCTAACTCTTCCATAACGGTTCCCTCTTTTAATTCAAAAAAGAGGAGTTTTCCGTTTTCAGATCTGTAGATGCGTCCTTCTTTAGCACGAATAGATTTTATTTCGTTTGGTGTAGTGTGGTCGTGAATGAGAACTCCTTTGAAGGAGTTTTCATTTCCTTCATCTACTTTAATAGCGAAGCCATCCAGTTCTGTGCTGTAAGAGCCAGGCTTAATTATACTAGATATTTTTGTGTTCTGAATATCGTAAATTAATGAGTGCCATTTCAATGTTGAAGCAGGAATTACATAATTAGAAAAGGAAAATGTAGCCAAAGCAATCATTAAAACAACGCCTGTTAAAGGGCGAAGTATTCGATAAAGCGATAGGCCACTTGATTTCAATGCAATAAGTTCATTGTTTTCGGAGAGGTTTCCTAAAGTCATTATTGAAGACAGGAGTATTGCAAGGGGTAGGGCTAAAGGAATTAAACTAGCAGAAATGTAGAGCAGTAACTCTGCTATTACGGCAATAGAAAGACCTTTTCCCATCAAGTCATCAATGTATTTCCAGAAAAACTGCATAATCAAGATAAACATCGAGATTGCAAGGGTTACCAGAAATGGCCCTATAAAAGATCGAATACTAAAATAATAGAGACGCTTCAATATGTGTAAAATTTATGTCTAACAATAGACATATCAAGAACGAAAAAGGTACGGAGATATTATGCTCCTAGTGTACGTTTAAGCTCACCAATTTGATTTTCCCAAAAACGCTGAGTTTCTTCTTGCTCTGCAGGTTCAGCAAAGAAAGTAACCGTAAGAATTACTGACTTTGTCATTGGGTCAACTTCATGTCTTAGTTCAAAGTAAGAATCTACACCATCTTCTTCGTCTTCAATCCATTGAAATTTAATCTTAGAATTTGTCTTTTTAGTCAATAAGCGAGCTTCTTCTTCTGAACCATCCCAAAAGAATGTGTAAATATCATCTTTTATGTTTACGTCATCAGCGAACCAGTCGCTTAATCCGCTTGGCGTGCTTATCATTCCGTCTAAAACTTTCGCAGAAGTTTGTAGTAAGAATTCAATTTCATATTTATCTTTTACTGCCATAGTAGTATATAATAATAGATGCTTTTATCTAAGAAAAATGCAATATACACATTTCTTTTAAATGAAGGGATGGTGTTCAGTCGTTAAAGGTTGTGTTTGGATGAATTTATTTTTAGTGGGTAATTGATGATCTCAAGCTTTATTTTAGATGAATGCAATTTAAGGTTGATTTTTAGTAGAAGTCGTGATTGTGTAGTTATGGACTTAACAAAAAAAAGCCTCCGATGCGGAAGGCTTTTTTATTGAATGTGGATTCGTCGGAATAACCAAGCTTTTTAGTTTGTGACTTCGAGTTTACTCCAACGATTCCAGATATTACTTGAGTTTTTATTCTTAATTAAGTTCCATCTGTATCCAAAATTTAAAATTGCCGTTGACGCAAATGAGAATTTTGTTTCAGTATTATGAAGTGGGTTAAATTCAATAGAGGAAATCCAATATCCTTTTTGCTTGTTCGCAAAACTAGATTGCAAGTAGATATTAAAGGGGAATGGCCTTACTCCAACGATTACTTCAGTCGACTTAAACCTTCTTCCTATTCCTAGTTTACCAGTAACTATAGATGGCAAGGCAAGCCCCACTTCATATTCAAAAATAAAATTATTTTCATTTATATGTGTACCACCGAAAAGGACAGAGGTTCCAGGGAGAGGGAAGGGAATGTCTTCTATGTAGGCAAAGCCAAAATTCCATTCTAAGAAATGATGGGTTGATTTATAGGTATTCTGCCCAATGCTAATCATTGGGACTAATAGTAAAGTAAGTAGTAGTGTTTTCATAGTGACAACTAAACTAATAATTATTTGTGAGGTAATAAAAAAGCCCTCCGATGTGGAAGGCTTTATGTTATTTAGTTCATTAACGTCCTTTTGATTTTAGGGTTGACTTTAGGGAGCCGTTGAAAAACAGTAATGTACACCATCTATAAAATGCAATACCTTCTATGAATATATTTATATTACCTCCCTCTCCTTGCCTTGCATCAACTCTTCTTCCCTCAATAGAAATAGGAGCGAATAACTTATACCAACCATGTTTTTTAAATGTGACAATATCTTCATAACTTAAGAACATATTAGTCTGACCTCCAACCAGTTTTTTAGACTTAAACAAAAGCCCTTTTTCGGTTGTGATTAATACATCTGGTGATAATCCTCTTTTGAAGCTCAAAAGAGCGGGAAGATATTTTCTTCCTTTTGTATCTTCCACACCTTTCTCATGAAGTGCTTTTTTAATTTTCTCATTATTGGAGTTTGAAAGTTTTTCAACTAAACTTATTGTCGTGTCTCCAAGCAGTAAAATATCCTTATTAACAACCCCATTATAGCAATACATACCAATAGATTCATAAGGTAGAAAGGACTGTCTAGTTTTGAACCACCCTCTTTTAATATGACCAATCCCCTTTTCATTTATTGTAATCTTTTCCCTAAAAGAAAGCCATCTTGTTGGTGTAAATAATGGAAAGTTTGTTTTCAAAGTTAAACCATCAGCTTGAAGAATTTGAGCACCATTCTCTTGGATGTAACTTTTAATATCATTAATGTCTTTTTTCCCCAGCCCTCTTACTATAAGTGTATTATCATCGGCTCCTCCTGCTTTATACCCTGAAGTTAACTTATGACCAAGAATTCCAATCTCTGTATCAAATACAATTATTTTATCTGAATTTAAAAATTTAGGTTTTCTTTTGAAGAGCCATAATGTTTTTAAATCTCTTTTGAGTTGACCATCTTCTAAAATTAGGCTATAGCTTCCAACATAATAAAAGAGTTGGGCTATAAAACTTGGTTTAATTATCATATTACTTAAGGTTTAATTTTCTTACTCTTTATGGCTTTTCGGAATACGCCCCGTTTTTGAAATGGTTGCTAGACTCCATTTTTTTCTGAAATAAGTAGCCCTATGACTCCCTAATTTATTTAAGCTCTTGAATTAATCAATAGAGTAATTCTATTTATAATGGCAAAAATACCAAAACAATACGAAAGAGGTTATAATTTTTTTGTTTTTGTGTTCGAGAAATTCCCCCATTGTTGTACAAGGCATTTAAATGATTTATATAATTTTCCATAGTGGTTTATTTCCCCTAAAAGTAATATTAATGCTCTAAAGACACAACAGTGTGTGAGTAGGGTAAGGGTATAAAAAAGCCCTCCGATGTGGAAGGCTTTAGTTGTTATTCTTTAATTATCATTTTCCTCTCCACTGTACCATCATTATAGATGTATAGAAGAGGTGTGTTAGGTTTAAATGGTGTTTCTCTGCCTAGTACATCAACTATCTTTATTAGTT
>CAJJBE010000004.1 GCA_905182335.1 Flavobacteriales bacterium UBA4466
TCGGGGTTTAATTTTCATCTTCTTTATTGATTCTGTCCAACTCTCTTTCAAAATCTGAGACTCTTCGTTCTTTTAATTTATGTAATTGTCCTAATATAATTAAGGCAATAGAAGGAAGGAATAATGTTAACATAAACCACCCCCCTTGATTTCTATTTAGCTCTTTAGCTGTTTTTGAGGCATAAATTGCACAGCCTAACGCAAGTAAGGGGGCAAAAATTAAAAAATATATTTGGTGTTCCTCATCACTAAATACTTTTTTTCTTAGAAAGTATAAAGCAATCGAAATAATAACAATAAAAACACCAAGGCTTGTAGCTTCACTTTCCTTATCATATTCCTTATCATACTTTGCCTTAATTACTAGCTCTTTCTTAGAGGGTAAAGGTGGGGGTATACTATTGAAATGCTTGGTAAGTTCAGGGAGGGTGTCAGCTTTAATCCAATTGTCTAAATCTTTATGCCATACAAGTGTATCCCTATCGATTAAATTCGGCTTTATATCTGTGATTTTTATAGGGCCAATTTTTTGCCCAGATTCTTCGTAAAAGAGGTCCATTTAGGTTTTTATTTACTCTAAAAGTAATCAAACTCAATTAATATACACGCCTACACAATATGTATAACGATAACGATAATAACGTCAAATGAACGCCAATAAATCAATCCAGCCGTATACAATCAAGGAGCTACCATATCTATTTATAGTGAAACAAGCCCTTGACTCTAATATCCCTTGCCATAGACTTTGGCAATATATTGATGACGACCTAACAACTGACTCAGTAGAGTTAGAAAGGACAATAATTAAAAATAGAATACTAAAAATATATATCGATGAGCGAAAGAAAAGGACAGTTTCAAGTAGGTAACACAGGAAGGCCGAAAGGATCGAAGAATCGAAAGCCTAGTGTTAAGGAACTTAATCAGCTACTCAACATGATAACAAGCGACTTGATTCTCAATTATGCTTTATTAAGCACCAATGAAAAGATTCGAATACTTCAAGCGTTCTCAAAACGATATGAAGAAGTTCAGGTAATATCTTTGGACGGAATGAGATTCGATTTCGATTAATTTAATCATTCAATGGTAGACTTCTACACTCTTTTTGTGATAAATAAGAAGCTTTTAGGGTGATAGTAAAATAGGTAAAACCGTACACTTTAATGTACACTATTGAAATACAAAACCCCTAACTAATTAATAGCTAGGGGGTTTATATTGTTTTGTTGCTCCCCCTATTATTCAAAGTTGCAACACAATTTCTTCTTTTAACGACCCACTCGCCTTGGACGATATCCGTTTCTCCTTCATTAAGAATATTAAGGTATCGTTTTAAACCTCCTTTAATTTTGAAGGAAGTGGATTGATGAAATCGTTGGTTTCTAATTTGTAGTTAACGGTCTTTGTAAATAAACACAAACCTATCGGAAAACCTTTGCTAGCTAAATTTTATAGACGTTATTGTAAGTAGTGCTTCGTTTACTTGCTCAATTTCAGTATTCGAAATGCACCTTGAATTACCAACACAAAAACGATTGTTCCTATAATCAAGTCAGGTTTATTGGAACTCAACCAATTTACCAAAATTCCTGCAAATATTACTCCTAAATTGATAATCACGTCATTCGAGGTGAAAATCATACTTGCTTTCATATGTGCTTCTTCTTTGCTCTTTGACTTTTGCAAAATATAAAGACAAAACCCGTTTGCTATAAGTGCAAAAATCGAAACGATAATCATTGTCGAAAAATTGGGGAGTTTCTCGTCTCCGAAAAATCTTCTTAATACTTCTAAAAATCCAATAATCGCAAGTGTTATTTGAAAATATCCAGCAAGTTTTGCTATCCGTTTTTTCTTAATTAAAGTTCCCCCTACGGCAAACAAACTAATTCCGTAAACGAAACTGTCGGCAAGCATATCTAAACTGTCGGCAACAAGTCCCATTGACTTAGAGATAATTCCTGTTGTTATTTCAATTATGAAAAACGTAAAATTTATAGCAAGTACAGACCAAAGTAGTTTTTTTTGGTTTGAATTTTCTTTAAATTCTGTTTGGTCAGTTTGTTCGGTCGAGATTTTCTTTCCGCCTAAATTTAGTTCGATAATAGACTTTTCGATTTGGTGAATTTCTCCGCAGTGAAAAACAGTCAATTTTCGGTTGAGAATATCAAATTCTAAATTTGCAATACTTGAGATCCCGTCTAATTTCATTCGGATTAGATTTTCCTCTGATGGACAGTCCATTTTGGTGATTTCAAATATTGTTTTTTTCATTCGATTTGTTTGTTTTCAGACGATAAAATTACTTTGAAACTTTTATGGTAACGTTAGAAGAATTAAAGTCAAGTTCATCGATATGCCCCAATACTTGACGATCGTCGGAAATAAAGTGCGCATGGAAAAAACTATCATGATGGGTGAAAACAGCCTTATGATGGCGAGAAAAGAAACCAATTAAAGATCCGCTAATACCATTCAACTCATATTGAGTTAATCCTTGGTGAGCTTCATCTGGTGATGACACTTGCTTACCCTCAGGTAAATTAACACTATGAAGTTTCATTTTATTAAAAACCCCATCAATACGTATCAACAAAGGTTGGTCATAATTTTTATAAACTGAATCAATCTGTTCTTCTATTTCTTTTAGCGAGTAATTATCAAGAGTAAGTTCAACAACTTTTAAATCACTATTTGTGCTGTATACAAAAAAGGGAGCCCTGACTGAGGGGATTTTAGTTACCTGATGAGAAACACTATCAATAACCTTCGATACATATGTTTGTCCTTCAAATACTACTATTTCTCCCTTCAAAAACTCAATAGGTCCTAATCCATAGGTTTCCTTGTTATTTAATGAATCTGTTGCAATCTTACCTTTTAAATCTCCTTTCCACATCACATCTCTCATTTCACCAACAACCTTTATAGAGGAAGTGTTAGTCGATTTAGTACATGAGACAAACAGAAGCACGCAAAAGATGTAAATAATATTTTTTAACATGCTGTAAAAATACAAAAACGGCTACACTATAAAAGTATAACCGTTTTATCATTATAAGTTGCTCCCCTCTAGGACTCGAACCTAGGACCCTCTGATTAACAGTCAGAAGGTTTAGTTATTCGCTGTTTATTAATACTCCCTATTATATCTATAAAACAAGACTTTAGCTAAATTACACTTTGTGTTGTTTATTGTTATTGTATGCAAATTATGTATTATTGTATGCAAATTGTATGCAAAATCAAATAGATACTATGAATGATTTTACAAGAGACTATACTATTTCTATTTATCTAGACAAAAGAAGGGCAAAGAAGAACGGAAAGTATCCTGTCAAACTTCGAGTATTCACTTCGTCTCCTAGACAGCAAAAGTTGTATCCTACAAAGTATGAGTTTACAGAAGCTGAATTCGATAGTGTATGGATAAAACCAACCAAAACCTTTAAAGAGGAAAGACTTTCTCTCCAAGCAATAGACAAAAAAGCTGAAGAAGTAGCGAAAACAATTAATCCATTTATATTATCAGAATTTGAAAACAGTCTATTTGGAGGCAATAGTAAAAGTAGTAATGTCGTAAATAACTATTATCAAAAAGCTATTGAGAAATACAATAAAAACGAACAAATAAGTACCGCTTCAAATTACTACTTAAGCCTTAAATCATTGTTGAAATATCATAAAAAAAGTACAATTGAATTTTATGATGTTACATCCGATTGGCTAAAGGGGTATGAGCGTAAAATGTTAGCTGATGAAAAAAGCAGTGCTACAATAGGGATTTATTTAAGACCACTACGAGCTATTTTTAATAAAGCAATAAAAGATTGTGTTATAGATATTGCTCACTACCCTTTTGTAAAAGATAAGTATGTTATACCCTCACCAAAGGGAGTTAAGAAAGCGTTATCAAAAGAGCAATTAAAAGTTTTGTATGAAGGTAAACCGCAGAATGAACAGCAAGAATTATCCAAAGCATTTTGGTTCTTCTCGTATGCTTGTAATGGGATTAATTTTAAGGATATGTTGAATTTAAAGTATAAGAATATTGACAAAGAGAATTTAATTTTTGTTCGGGCTAAAACAGCCAACACTAACAAAGCGAAAGAGCCAATTAAAGTGCATCTAAACGATTATTTACGTGTGGTTATAGATAAGTATGGAAACAAAGATAAAAGCCCTAGAAACCTCATCTTTCCAATGCTTAACAACATAAAGGACCCGAAAGAAAAGAAGCGTAAATTGCAGAATTTTACTAGGCTAGTAAACCAACATTTTTTGAAGTACTCAAAGATTGTTGGAATAGATGAAAAGATATCTAGTTATTGGGCTAGACATTCATTCGCTACTAACGCAATTCGTAACGGTGCGAGTATGGAGTTTGTGAGTGAAGCTTTGAGTCATAGCAACCTAAATACAACAAAGGGTTACTTTGCGGGGTTTGATGATGAAAAGAAGAAAGAGATATCAAATAAATTAATGGAATTTTAACCTTCAGTAATTACTCCGTTATTTACGGGAAGATCCTCTTTAATTGACAGATTCGTATGAAGTGATTTAGTTATTTCAGGCGATTATGTCAAAATATATCTATAAAAAACTTTTCACTAAATCAATATACACTTTTGTTTATAAAGGATAACAGAGTTTTAAAATGATAATCAATTACATAATCATATAATAGCTTCATAAAAAGTTAACCCTTAATAAATACCTTTAATAAATACTATCAATAAACACCACTAATAAATACTATTAATAAACACCTTCAATAAACAACAATAATAAATACCTCAATAAATACATATTTCCCATAGTTCTCTTTGATATCATAGGCTAAATAATAACCTTATTTTAGAATCACGAACTTATTAACTATCCTTTAAGATACTTAACTAATCTTTTAGCTTCTCCTCGAAGTTTTACTTCTTCTCCTCGTGCTGAACGAAGTATATCATTAAACGAAACAGGTTGATATAAGAATAGTGGTTTCTCTGAATCCTTTGGTCTACTCTTTATATACTTCATATGGTTTAACAATAGCTCTTCAGCTTCTTGATATGTGTTTGGTTTATAATCATCGTATACATCTAGAGACTGTTTACATATTGTACTCCAATTCTCTTCTGTTATATCGTCATAGTGCTTCTTGAGGAAGCCTAATAGGTCATCTATGTTCTTTATGTCTACTTCCATTCTTTATGAGTCTGTATCGCTCCCTATGTTTATTGTAAAAGGCTTGAACACCTCATCCTCTTCATTACTCAAGACAGTGTTTGATAGTTTAGGTATTATAAACTGTGTGAACTTTGCTATTACCTGAAGGTACTTATAAGGGTCTTTCTCCCTCAAGTCTTTAAATGCTTGTGCTATATGTTCACTCTCTCCTTGTATAGCATTTAAGTATAGCTCTCTAGCTTCTTTAGTTGTCTTTCCTATAGCTCCTTTTGGTCTTCCTGAATTCCCACTCTTAAACTTTGACATATGATATTATTTATCCCCGTTAATTTTCGTTTTTAACTTCTATACTTAATTAACTATTTATTCCCTTTTCTGTTTTTTATCCCTACTCACACACTATTGGTCTTTAGAGTATTAATATTACTTTTAGGGGAAATTAACTACTATGAAAACACTACTACTATCTACAATTCTATTATTTACTGTAAATCTAAATGCTCAAGACGTAAATATCCCTGATGCTAACTTTAAAAACTATTTAGTTGGGAATACAGCTATTAACACAAATAGTGATGGTGAGATACAGGTTAGTGAAGCGAGTGCTTTTACAGGGACAATTAATTGCTCTTTTCAAAACATTTCAGACTTAACGGGGATTGAGGCTTTTACTGCTTTAAACTATTTGAATTGCGGTGATAACCAACTAACATCTTTGAATGTGTCTAGTAATACTGCTTTAAACTATTTGAATTGCGGTGATAACCAACTAACATCTTTGGATGTTTCTAGTAATACTTCTTTAACTGAATTGTATTGTTTTTTTAACAACCTAACATCTTTGGATGTGTCTAGTAATACTGCTTTAATTTCTTTGGATTGTTTTGCTAACCAACTGCAATGTTTAAATGCGAATAATGGTTCGACCTTTAATTTCCTTTTTTGTGCCAATAACCAACTGTCTTGTGTAAGTGTTAGCGATGCTACTTATGCTTATAATAATTATGGTTATGACCCTTGGGTTACTTTTCAGTTTCAATGCGTACAAAACCCAATAGACAACGGTGTAAATCAATTCGGTAATCAACTAACAGCGGAACAAAGTGGTGCAACCTTCCAATGGTTAGATTGCGATGACAACTATGCGGTAATCAACGGTGAAACAAATCAATCTTATACTGCAACAACTACAGGTAATTACGCTGTACAAATAACTCAACAAGATTGTTTCGGAGTAATGATAGATACATCAACTTGTGTTAATGTAGATTGCCAATCAGATATAGACAACGATGTAAATCAAATAGGTACTCTATTAACTGCTGTTCAAAATGGGGTTTCATACCAATGGTTAGATTGTGATAATAACTACTCTGCTATAAATGGTGAAACCAATCAAACATACACACCAACAACTACAGGTTACTTTGCAGTTGAACTTACATCTACAGATGCTTGTGGAGGTGTTCAAGTAGATACATCAACTTGTAATTTAGTGGACTTCACAGGAATAGGTGAGCTAAACAACACACCTAAACAACTAATAAAGATTGTTGATGTACTAGGCAGAGAGACACCATTTAAACCAAACACACCTCTTCTATACATCTATAATGATGGTACAGTAGAGAGGAAAGTGGTATTGAAGTAAACACTCACATCTATAAACACTAAAGCCTTCCAAATCGGAGAGCTTTTTTTATGCCCTTACCTTACTCACACACTATTGGTCTTTAGAGTATTAATATTACTTTTAGGTTAAATTAAAACCACTATGAAAACGAAACACATTAGACTATTATTTTTAGGAATACTTTCTTCCTTAATGTTTAGTTGTAATCCCACAGATTGCACTAATGGAGTTCAAGACGGAAATGAAACAGGAATAGACTGTGGAGGAAACTGTCCACCTTGTACTACCTCTCCTAATGGAAATAGTTCTCAAAATAATGATTATTGGAAGTTTAGAATTACTATTGATGGTATAACACACGAAGCAGAAGGCTATGGCCTTTATTGGAATACAGGTACGATTAATAATGCGGCATATGCAACAACGTCTATCAGTTGGGGTATTCTCTGTCAAATTACCGATCCATCTTTAAGTTCATATGTAAGCGGTAATAATGGTCAGTTAAGTATTACTATTAATAATCCTTCAATAGGTACAACTATGAGTTCTACTTATAGTACTTGGTTTGCAGATGCAGTCGAGTTGTCTGCTGGTGCTGCTTACGGATATTTTGGATATTCCTTAACTCAAGGAGGAGTAATGGAGCCGGGTTCAGATGGATGTGTAGGAGGAGTGAATCTACCAATTACTATAACTGATTTAGGAACAGCTGGAGGTGGTTTATGGAGTGGGGGGACTAGCCTTAAAGGATCATATTCCGGAATCATTTATTTGAATGCTCTTGGAACGATAGATGATTATTCAATTCCTATGGATATTGATATTGAATTTGAGGTGCTGCGTCAATAAATAACTATGAAAACACTACTACTTACTTTACTATTAGTCCCAATGATGAGCTTTGGGCAGAACAATTACTCAATGAGCTTTGATGGGAATGATGATTATGTTGAATTAACTGACATAGATTTGTTGCAAGACTTTACTATAAGCGCATGGATTAAAACTGATGATATTAGTTCATATCAAAATATTGTTTCAAAATATGTGAATGCTCCTGAACCTGGAGGTTATGCATTAATTATAAGTGACCAAGGGAATTTTTACGCACATACAGGCCTAGGTGTTACACCTACTACTTTTTGTGCTACCAATACACTTGCAAATATTAATCAATGGAATTACATCTCTCTAACTTTAGATGCTGGATTATTATCTTTTTATCTAAATGGTCAGTTTATTCACTCGTGTAATGGTTTAAACAATTCTCCAAATACAACTTCTAATACATTTATTGGTAAAGCAGCTCATGGTTGGACCGAGATGTTTGATGGATTAATAGATGATGTTTCTATATGGAACACTCCACTTACCGAACAAGAAATACAACAATATATGAACTGCCCACCAACAGGAACAGAAACAGGTTTAGTTGGATATTGGAACTTTGAAGAAGGAATCGGAACTACAGCTTACGACTTAACATCTAATGGAAATGATGGAACAATTAACGGAGCAACATATAGTACAGATGTTCCTATTCAGAATTGTTGTACAACAGATACCTCATATACTGATATTACAACTTGTGATAGCACTTACTTATGGAATGATAGTACTTATAATCAAAGTGGAATTTATTCATATGATGGTAATATTGACAATGATTATTCAATGAGTTTTGATGGTGTGGATGATTATGTAACTGGTACATCTGGCCTTGATTTACTTTTTACAGAAACTAATGAAATGACTTTATCTGCCTGGATAAAACCATCTACACTTAATTCACAACAGTTTATTTTTACTCATAATGATGGCGTATCTGATGGTTCTAATTACGGATTAATATTAAGTGATGGTAAAATTTACTTCGTTGCAGGTCCTAGTTGGTTTGAATCTGAAGGTGTTAACGTGAGTGAAAATCAACTAATTATAGATGTCTGGAGTCACATTACTGTATCCTATGATGGTAACGCAATTAGATTTTATTTAAATGGGCAGCTTGATTTTGAAAATTATGTTTACGATGAGTTTGAAGATAATTGGAGTGGTACTTTTCATATAGGTCAAAGAGGTGATGGGCAATATAAATTTAATGGTAACATAGATAACATAAATCTTTGGAACCAATCTTTAACTCAACAAGAAATACAGCAATATATGGACTGTCCACCAACAGGAACAGAAACAGGGCTTGTTGGCTATTGGAAATTTGAGGAAGGAAGTGGAACAACAGCTATTGATTTGACGCCTAATGGTAATGATGGAACAATAAATGGAGCTACATATAGTACAGATGTTCCTGTGCAGAATTGTAATCTAACAAATGCAGCAGGTTGTGATAGCATTGCTGTTCTTAATTTAACATTAAACAACCCAAGTTCTAGTACAGATGTAATAATAGCTTGCGATTCTTATAGTTGGTTAGATGGGAACACTTATACAGCATCTAACAATTCAGCAACATATACAACAACAAATGCTGAAGGATGTGATAGTACTATTACACTTGACTTAACAATTAACTCTCAATCAACAAGTTTAATTATTGAAACAGCTTGTGATTTCTATATAGCACCTGATGGTCAGGTTTATACTTCTACAGGAAGCTATAGCTCTACTGTCCAAAATGCTGCAAGTTGTGATAGTGTTATTTCAATTGATTTGACTATTGACCCACTCCCTAATAATGCTGTAATACAGAATGGTGCAACATTAACAGCTACTCAAACTGTAGCTGCATATCAGTGGGTAGATTGTGATAATGGCAATGCTCCAATAGTAGGTGAAGTCAATCAATCATTTACACCAATTTCAACAGGTAATTATGCAGTAATTGTTAATGTTAATGGATGTAGTAATACATCAGAATGCAGGTTAGTAGACTTCACAGGAATAAATGAACTAAACAACACCCTTAAACAACTAATAAAGATTGTTGATGTGCTAGGCAGAGAAACACCATTTAAACCCAACACACCTCTTCTATACATCTATAATGATGGAACTGTGGAGAGGAAAATGATAATTAAAGAATAACTATGAAAACACTACTACTCATTTTACTATTAGTCCCAATGATGAGCTTTGGGCAAGTGCCAAGTTATGTCCCTACAAATGGGCTTATTGGTTATTGGCCATTTAATGGAAATGCTAATGACGAATCTGGTAATGGAAATAATGCAACTGTAAATGGAGCAACACTAACATTAGATAGATTTGGTAATGTTGATGAATCATATAGCTTTGATGGCATAGATGATTATGTTAATACAAATAACCCTTTTTATTCTTCAAACACAAGTCACACTATTTCTTTATGGTTTCATATTAATGATACTTCACAAGCTACACAAGCAATCTTTAATACTGACCCGCATTCAATAGAAAACTTTGTCTATAACTTTTATTCATTTGAAGAGGGGAATTTTAGCTATTTTTTGGGTGATGGATTGAATACATCTTCATCTTGGAATGTTTCAGATGATGGACATTTTTTAACTAATCAAACTTGGAGTGGATGGAAACATCTTGTTATAGTTAATGATAATTTAAATTGGAAGTTTTATATAAATGGAGTTTTAGCCGAATCTTTTAATGCTAGTGGCCCTACTTCTGATATTTTGTCTAATATTCATCTTGGTAGAGCAAGTATTTTTGGAGGTATAGACTTTTTTAATGGTAAGATTGATGATGTTGCTGTTTGGAATAGAGCTTTAAATCAACAAGAAATAATTGAATTATATAACTCTTGCACTCCTACTTCATCAATTGATACACAAACTGCGTGTGATTCATATACATGGATAGATGGGAACACATATACAGCTAGTACTAATAATCCCAACCCTACTTTACATACTATTAATTCGGGAAGCTATTATTACTTACCATCCACACTTACAATAAATACAGGTGATGTAGTAGAATGGATAAACGATGGCGGCTTTCATGATGTCAATGGAGAGACTAATACCATAACTGGTCTACCGTACAATAATCCAGAAGTATTTAATTCCCCCTCAACAAGTGTCGTAGGAGCTGTTATTTATAGTCACACATTTACTATTCCTGGAACATATGAATATGACTGCTCTGTTGGACAACATGCTGCAAATGGAATGGTAGGAACGATAACAGTATTACCACCACCTCCAACATTTACAACTATAAATGCTGCAGGTTGTGACAGTGTTATTACTCTTGATTTGACTATTAACTACTCTAACACAGGAACTGATGTAATCACAGCATGTGATAGTTATACCTGGTTAGATGGGAATACATACACAACATCGAATAATACTGCTACGTGGACAGAGACAAACGCTGCGGGGTGTGACTCTGTTGTGACGCTTGACCTTACCATAAATAATTCTAGTTCAAGCACAGATATAGTAACGGCTTGCGATAGTTACTCTTGGGTGGATGGTAATACTTATACAGCATCTAACAATTCTGCTACATGGACAGAAACAAATGCTGCAGGGTGTGACTCTGTTGTGACGCTTGACCTTACCATAAATAATTCTAGTTCAAGTACAGATATAATAACAGCTTGTGATAGTTATACTTGGCTAGATGGCAATAACTACACAGCATCTAATAATACAGCAACCTATACAACAACAAATGCAGCAGGATGTGATAGTGTTGTGACATTAGACCTTACTATTAATTACTCAAATACAGGAGGGGATGTAATCACAGCATGTGATAGTTATACTTGGTTAGATGGAAATACATACACAACATCGAATAATACTGCTACGTGGACAACTACAAACGCTGCGGGGTGTGATAGTATTATTACACTTAACTTAACAATTAACAACTCAAGTTCATCAACCGATGTAATCACAGCTTGCGACTCTTATACTTGGCTAGATGGCAATAACTACACAGCATCTAATAATATTGCAACTTATACTATACCGAATGCTACAGGGTGCGATAGTATTGTAACACTTGACCTTACAATCAATTCCTCAAACACAGGAACGGATGTTATTACAGCATGTGATAGTTATACATGGGCAGATGGGAATACATACACAATATCGAATAACACTGCAACCTATACTGCAACAAATGCAGATGGTTGTGATAGTGTCGTAACACTAAACCTTACAATTGTTCCATTACCAAATAATAGTGTGACACAAACTGGAGCAACATTGACTGCTGATCAAGGTGGTGCTTCTTATGAATGGTTGGATTGTGGCAGTAACCTTGTTCCTGTAGGAGGAAGTTGGCAATCATTTTTACCAGCTTTTTCAGGAAATTATGCTGTTGAAGTAACTTTAAACGGGTGTATAGATACATCTGATTGCTTTTTAATAGATTATACTTCACATCTTAATAATATAACAAATTCAACCATCATCAAAATCTACCCTAATCCAACATCAGATATTCTAATGATATCTGGCTTGAATAAAGTTTCTGGAGTTCGAGGCCTTGAGATAACATCACCTAAAGGGGACATTGTTAGAAGACTTGAAGGGACAAAAGAAGAGATTAATGTATCTATGCTAAAGAGTGGTATCTACTTCTTAAACATAAACCATGACAAAGGAGTTGAGACAATTAGATTTATTAAACAATAACTATGAAAACACTACTACTTACTTTACTATTAGTCCCAATGATGAGCTTTGGGCAGAACAACTATTCAATGAGCTTTGATGGGCAAGATGATTATGTTGATTTAACTCCTATTGATTTAAGTAATCAAAACGAAATGTCAATTGAAATTTGGATTAATCCTCAAACTATAACTGCTAATTCTGCCACTTCAATTATAAGACAAGATGGTGGTGATTGGTTTTTGATTTTTGAACATAATGGAGGTTTGGCTGGACCTGGTACAATAATAAACTTTGGCCTTACAACTCAAAATGGATTTGATCAAATGTATACATTTATTGATCCTAACCAATGGACAAATCAATGGATTCATCTTGTAGCAACTTATAATGGTATTTCAAAAAAAATATATAAAAATGGTGTTGAAATATTTAGCAATACAATCAGCAACGGATCTATTGTATCATCAAATAACTTTTTCAATATTGGTAGGTTTGGATCGACAACTTCAGGTTCAGAATACTTTGATGGTTTAGTTGATGAAACAAGAATTTGGAGCAAAGCACTCACCCAACAAGAAATACAGGATTATATGAACTGTCCTCCAACAGGAACAGAATCAGGTCTAGTTGGATATTGGAACTTTGAAGAAGGAAGCGGAACAACTGCCCTTGATCAAACATCAAATAGCAATGATGGGATCATTTATGGAAATGGATTAATTGGAACAGAATATGAGGGGGGCTATATTTTTCAGTTAGACCCTTCTACGGGAAACGGATTGATTGCAACTGACAATTATATTGGAACAGGAGAATGGGGGTGCTATGGAATAGCTGTTTCAGGAGCAGATGATCAGTCAATAGGAACAGGAGCCCAAAATACTACAGATATTATAAATTCAGGATGTACGGCTAGTAGTAACAATCCCACAGCTGCCAATATAGCTTATAATTATTCTAATGGATATAATGATTGGTTCCTTCCTTCACTAGATGAGTTAAACTTAATTTATAATAATCTACATTCTCAAGGGATAGTAAATTATGACACTGGTGATCCTAACAATTGGTATTGGTCATCTTCAGAATCTTCAATTAATGAGCAACAAGGTGCAACTAATATTAATTTTAGTGATGGTTTTATAGCATATAATAATAATAAAGATAGTTGGCAAGGAGGAGTTATTGCTGCTAGATCTTTTTCTACAACTATTAATGCTTCTTACGATACAGATACACCTCCTGACAATTGTTGCGCTCCAACCTCATCAATTGATACACAAACTGCGTGTGACTCTTATACTTGGGTAGATGGCAACACTTACTCCTCTTCAAACAATACAGCTACATATACAACAATAAATGCTGCAGGTTGTGATAGTGTATTACTCTTGACTTAACAATTACTCCTCAATCAACAAGTTCAATTATTAAAACAGCTTGTGCTTTCTACACTTGCACCTGATGATGAGGTCTATACTTCTACAGGAAACTATACAGCAATAATTGATCAATGCTGCAGGTTGTGATAGTGTTATCACTATTGATTTGACTATAACCCTACGCCTAGTGCTGCTGTAACACAGAATGGTGCTACACTAACAGCTACTCAAACAGGTGCTACATATCATGGATAGATTGTGATGATGAAAGTATATTGTTGGTGAAATAAACCAAGCTTTCACTCCTGCCGTAACAGGTAACTATGCAGTAATTGTAACTATTGGTGATTGTTTTAAAAAATCTGAATGCTTTCTAGTAGACTTCACAGGAATAGGCGAACTAAACAACACCCCTAAACAACTAATAAAGATTGTTGATGTGCTAGGCAGAGAAACACCATTTAAACCAAACACACCTCTTCTATACATCTATAATGATGGTACAGTGGAGAGGAAAGTAGTTTTAAAATAAAACACTAAAGCCTTCCACATCGGAGGGCTTTTTTTATACCCTTACCCTACTCACACCCTATTGGTCTTTAGAGTATTAATGTTACTTTTAGAGCAAATTAACTACTATGAAAACACTACTACTTACTTTACTATTAGTCCCAATGATGAGCTTTGGGCAGAATGTCTATATCCCTGATGCTAATTTTAAATTTGTTCTAGTTGTTAATACTGCTATTAATACAAATGGTGATAGTGAGATACAAGTTAGTGAGGCAAGTGCTTTTACAGGGACTATTAATTGCTATGGCCTATCTATTTCAGATTTAACAGGTATAGAAGCCTTTACTGCTTTGGGATATTTGGCTTGTGGTTTTAACCAACTAACATCATTAGACGTGTCTAGCTGCACTGCTTTAACTACTTTGTATTGTCATAGTAACCAACTAACATCTTTGGATGTGTCTAGTAATACTGCTTTAGCTTGGCTGCAGTGTCAGGATAACCAACTAACATCTTTGGATGTATCTAACAATACTGCTTTAACTTATTTGCATTGTTCCAATAACGAAATAATATCTTTAGATGTAACTCAAAATACTGCTTTAACTTACTTTTTTGCTGTTAATACCCAACTAGAGTGCTTAAATGTTCAAAATGGAAACAACACAGCTCTTGGAGACTTTTATGCAACTGATAACCCAAACCTTACTTGTATTGAAGTAGATGATGTGAACTATTCAACAGCTAATTGGACTTTTATAGACTCTCAAACTTCTTTTAGCACAGATTGTGGTAATGACTGTTCGGCTTGTACTCCAACCGCATCAATAGATTCTCATACTTCTTGTGGAAGCTATACAGCACCTGATGGACAGGTTTACACTTCTACAGGAATCTATACAGCAATAATTGATAATGCTGCAGGTTGTGATAGTGTTATCACTATTGATTTGACTATAAACCCTACTCCTAGTGCTGCTGTAACACAAAATGGTGCTACACTAACAGCCACACAAACAGGTGCTGCATACCAATGGTTAGATTGTGATAATGGCAATGCTCCAATAGTAGGTGAAGTCAATCAATCATTTA
Source organism: Flavobacteriales bacterium UBA4466 (assembly GCA_905182335.1). Lineage (GTDB taxonomy): Bacteria > Bacteroidota > Bacteroidia > Flavobacteriales_D > Crocinitomicaceae > UBA4466. Next base: position 15,402 of record CAJJBE010000004.1, read on the forward strand.
CACCAATTTCAACAGGTAATTATGCAGTTATTGTAACTGTTAATGGATGTAGTAATACATCAGAGTGTAGGTTAGTAGACTATACAGGAATAGGAGAACTAAACAACACACCTAAACAGCTAATAAAGATTGTTGACGTGCTAGGCAGAGAGATACCATTTAAGCCTAACACACCTCTTCTATACATCTATAATGATGGCACAGTAGAGAGGAAAATGATAATTAAATAAAGATTGAATTTAATTAATGGCCCTCAAAGTAATCAGATATAAAAACCAAGGTTTTATGTTAGGTGATGAACCTGGTCCTCATCCTGTGAAAGATGGAATTTGGGAGACAAGGTTTCTTTTCTCTTTCTATGAGCTCAACAATGGTAGAATTTTGCAGTTATCTTCAAATGAGTATTGGAAAGATGATAAGTCTTATGATATAGAGTTTACAGTCCATTCAAACTGGAACAAACTAAATAATGGTCAAATCCATAAGTATGAATTTAGTATGGACTTTTGGGAATGGTTCAACTCTTTACCTGGCTGTAATGATGTAGTTGAATATGAGAAGAAACCTTCAAAAGAAGAGATAGATTGTGTAATGGAATTCTACTGGAAACACGTTCACGAAAAAAGAGAAGAGACTCAAGAAACAATTACTGTATAAATGATTAATAATTTTAGAATAACACTAAAGCCTTCCACATCGGAGGGCTTTTTTTATACCAATATATTTAATTTCTAAAAATTCACGTTTTTAACAAAAAAGAGAGATTTTGGCTCAAAATTGATGGTTTTTAAGCATAAATGAGTCTTTTTCACCTAAAACTGACTGTTTTCAGTTACTTTCTCATTTAGATACATTATAGATATATAATTCTTTAATTCTCTAAATATGAAAATACTACTGTTTACATTAATATTAGTCCCAATGATGAGCTTTGGGCAGACCGCTGAAGATTATTTTAATAAGGCATATAATAATGAGTCAGATTGGCAATACCAAATTGACAATTATACAAACGCCATTAAAATAGACCCTGATTATGCTGCTGCATATTACAACAGAGGGTCTGCATATGCTAATTTAGAAAACTATAAGGGCGCCATAGCTGACTTTTCAAGTGCCATTAAAATAGACCCTGATGTTGCTGATGCATATTACAATAGAGGGCGTGCATATGCTGAATTAGAAAACTATGAAGATGCCATAGCTGACTTCTCAAATGCCATTAAAATCGACCCTGATTATGCTGATGCATATAGCAACAGAGGACTTGCATATTATAAGTTAGAAAACTATAAGGATGCCATAGCTGACTATTCAAGCTATATTAAAATAAACCCTGATGATGTTGCTGCATATTGGAGAAGAGGGTTAGCATATGACAATTTAGAAAACTATAAGGATGCCATAGCTGACTTCTCAAGTACCATTAGAATAAACCCTGATGTTGCTGCTGCATATTGGAGAAGAGGGTTAGCATATGACAATTTAGAAAACTATAAGGATGCCATAGCTGACTATTCAAGTGTAATTAGAATAGACCCTGATTATGCTGCATATTACAATAGAGGGCGTGCATATGCTGAATTAGAAAACTACAATGATGCCATAGCTGACTATTCAAGTGCAATTAAAATAGACCCTGATGATGTTGCTGCATATTACAATAGAGGGCGTGCATATGCTGAATTAGAAAACTACAATGATGCCATAGCTGACTATTCAAGTGCAATTAAAATAGACCCTGATGATGTTGCTGCATATTACAACAGAGGGCTTGCATATTATAACCTAGAAAAATATAAGGATGCCATAGCTGACTTCTCAAGTACCATTAGAATAAACCCTGATGTTGCTGATGCATATTACAACAGAGGGCTTGCATATTATAACCTAGAAAAATATAAGGATGCCATAGCTGACTTTTCAAGTGCCATTAAAATAGACCCTGATGTTGCTGATGCATATTGGAGAAGAGGGCTTGCAAAAGAAAATGCAGGATTACCTTATTGCATTGATTATAAAAGAGCTTGTGATTTAGGAGAAGAAAAATGTTGTGAATGGTATTTAGAGGATTGCAAATAATTTAAATATAAAACACTAAAGCCTTCCGCATTGGAGGGCTTTTTTTATACCCAAGGCATATCTGTTTATTCAGTAAAAGAGAAGTTTTTTATGCAAATTGTATGCAAATAAAAAAAGGGCTACTGTCGTTTTGACCGTAACCCTTTGACTATTATGCTCTCCCTCTAGGACTCGAACCTAGGACCCTCTGATTAACAGTCAGATGCTCTAACCAACTGAGCTAAGGGAGAATATTCTATTCGCAAATAGCGAGTGCAAATATATGCAAAAGAAACTATTCTCTCAAACAAAAAGTTTAAAAATTATTGTTAGGTGGCGATTACACCTTTAAATATGTAATAATTAGCAATAGGAAAGCGGATTTGTGGCTCTTTTCTTACAGAGTAATCACTCATTTATAGGGGAATGAAAAGTATCAAAAAAAGCATTATTATCATGGCATAAATTTAACATGGATACTTTTTCGTTTCTTTGTTATGCTAAAACGTGTTCCAAATAATTATTGTTGAAATTCATGTTGCGTAAAAAAAATCATTTTATTGCTTTAGCTGAATTTTCAGGCTCGCATGACGAATGTCTTTACAGTCAATTATATGCACTATCAAGTTCGGGAAGACGTACAATTCTTATATGCACCCAAGAGGTTCGCGATAGAAACCCTCACTTTGAAAACTTGGTTGAAGAATTTATTCTGGTAGCGTTTTCTAATTCCAAATTTAAGAACAATAGGGTTCTCGCGTGCATCTTAAAAAGGTTAAAACAAAAAAGAGTATCAAAATTGGTTTTAAACACAGCACAGGGGGCCAAGGTTAGAAACCTGTGTTTGATGAGTTTATTTTCTAGCCTTGAATTCTTCGGAATCATTCATACAACAAGAAAATTTAAGGGTTCGTTTACACAAAAAATAATCAATTGGAAGATTAAAAAGTACTTGCTGCTAAGTAAGCATTTAATGTCAACGGTGACCGCGCCAAATGGAATAAAGGTTGATTACTTTTATCCAATCCGATATAAAGGATATGCCAAATCTAGCCTTGACAACAAAACCTTAGAGGTTGCAATTATTGGAGGAGTAGAAAATAGGAGAAAAGATCTAGATGGTTTTATTGAGATGATTTCCAATCTCGAGCAGGGCATAAACTTCACCTTTTTAGGAAAGAGCGACCCAATGCATCCGGACGTAATGACATTTCAATCTTCTTTAGAAGAAAGCAAGGCAAAGAGTCAGGTTAAAACATTTAATCATTTTGTTTCTCAGAAAGAATTCAATGCGCATTTAATGAAAACGGATGCGATTTTACCCTTAATACATCCAAACACTCCTAGCGCAGAGCAGTATTTCAAAAATCAGATTTCTGGAGCAATGAGCGTGTCTTTTGGGTATAAAATTCCCATGTTAATTCATGAGCATTATAACCAAATCGAAGAAATGAATATGGCAAGTATTTACTATAACCTTTCAAGTTTTAGACAGCGATTAAGTGAAAAAGAACAGCTGTCGAAGAAAAGAAAAGAGATGGAGATGAGCCCATTAATAGATGTCGAATTACAAGAGAAGCGGTATCTTAAATTTCTTTTTGAAGACTAAAATAATATGCTACAATCTTTGCTTTTGAAGGGCCTATAACAGAAGACAAACTTTCTAAGCTTGCTGTTTTTATGTTGCCTATTGTCTTAAATGAAAGCATCAAGCTTTCTTGTGTTTTTAGGCCAACACCAATAATTTCAGTTAACTCAGACTCAACAAACTCCTTACTACGCTTATTCCGGTGATGTGTAATTCCAAATCGGTGAGCTTCATTTCTTAAGTATTGAATCACCTTCAAGCTTTCAGAGCGTTTATCTATGTATATAGGGAGACGGTCTCCAGGAAAGAAGATTTCCTCTAAACGCTTAGCAATACCAACAATAGCAATTTCCCCACGAAGCCCTAGTCGATCTAGTGCTAACAAAGAAGAGCTTAATTGACCTTTTCCACCATCAACAACAATTAGCTGAGGAAGTGAATGACCCTCGTCTAACATCCTTTGATACCTGCGAAAGACAGCTTCTTCCATAGATGCAAAGTCATCCGGCCCTACAACCGTTTTTATATTAAAGTGCCGATAATCTCTTTTGCTTGGTCTTCCATTTTTGAATACCACACAGGCTGAAACAGCATTTGTTCCTTGTAAGTTAGAATTGTCAAAACATTCAATATGAACAGGCGTGTCCGTTAACCTAAAGTCCACGCGGATTTGTTCTAAAATTCGTTCGGTATGACGCTCTGGATTTTTAAGGTTCTCTCGCTTTCTTTTTTCTAAGCGATAAAAGCGTGTGTTACGCTCAGAAAGATCAATCAATGCTTTTTTGTCTCCACGTTGTGGCGAAAAGAAGCTTACCCCTTTCAGCTCAATGTCAATTTCTTTAGAAATAAGTACTTCTTTCGAACTGCTTTCAAACCGTGTTCTCATCTCTGGAAGAACAAACCCAATAATATCAGAGGTTGATTCTTCTAGTTTTTTGTTTACCTCAACCGTATAGCCATGAATGATTGCTCCGTTATTAATCACTAAGTAATTCACATAGGCAGATTTTTCATCATCGAGAACTGTAATTACATCAACCTCATGAATTGTAGGAGAAACAACAGTTGATTTCGCTTTATAGCGCTCAATTACTTCAATTTTATTTTTGATTGCTTGCGCTTCTTCAAATTGCAAATTGGCAGCATGATTGTTCATGAAGCCTTTTAATGATCGAATTACCGCACCTAAATTTCCTTTTACAATGTGCTCAATGTCTGAAATGTAGGTTTTATATTTCTCTTCCGTTTCGTACCCTTCACAACCTCCTTTGCAATTTCCAAGGTGGTATTCAAGACATACCTTATGCTTTTTTTCGGCAATTTTAGAAGCCGACAAATCGAGAGCACAAGAGCGTAATGGGTAAATATCACGAATCAAAGAGAGGAGCGTGTTCACAACCTTAACACTCGGGTATGGCCCAAAATATTTTGAGCCATCTTTAATTAGTCGACGCGTTGTAAAGACGCGCGGGAAAGGTTCTTTTTTAATGCATATCCAAGGATATGTTTTATCATCTTTTAGCTGTATGTTATACTTAGGTTGATATTTTTTAATTAGGTTGTTCTCGAGCAAAAGTGCGTCTAGCTCCGTGTCAACTACCAAATATTTTATATCAACAATTTTATTGACAAGGACACGCGTTTTGCCGTTCTCTTGGTTCTTGTTGAAGTAAGAAGAAACGCGCTTTTTAAGGTTCTTCGCTTTACCAACGTATAGAATTTTGTCATTTTTGTCGTAAAACTGATACACCCCCGGTTTTTCAGGAAGCACTTTAAGTTTTAATAGAATGAATTCGATGTTTGCCGACATAAATCAAAAATACGAGAAAATGTCGCTTAAAAGAATGGTTTACTAGAATAAAATAAGGCTAAATTAGTTAGCAATTAACTCGAAAAGCTCGTTTAGGTTAGGGGAAATAATGATTTCAATTCTGCGGTTTTTCGATTTATCCTCTAGATTTACAGGAACAAACTGAGAACGACCAGCAGCCATTAATTGTGCAGGGTTGATTTCTGAATTTGCTAACATGATTTCAATGACCGACGTCGACCTTAGGACGGAAAGCTCCCAATTGTTTTTTGGGTGTTTAGCGCTTTCCATTTTGTCTGCATCTGTATGCCCTTCAACAACAATTTCAAGATCTTTTTCCGTTTCTAATACTTTTGCTAAGCCAACAAGCGCGGCCTGTCCTTCAGTTTCAACAGATGTCTTTCCAGATGCAAATAGGAGCTTTGCTTCAAGGCTTACGTAGATCTTTCCGTTTTTTTCTTCAATGGTCAGGCCTTTGTTTTCAAATCCTTTTAATGCGTTCTTCACTTTATCTTTCAATTCTTGAACTGCCTTATCTTTCTCCGAGATCATTTTTTCTAGCTCATTTACACGTTGTTCACGCTCAGCAAGAAGCATTTGTTTTGTAAGGAGCTCTTTTTCAAGTTCCAAAAGAGCGTCTTCTTTTTTTTGTAATTCAATTTGTTTTTGCTGTAGCTCAGCCTGCAGCGTTGCCGTTTCAAGCGCTCCAGAAAGCCTTATTTTATCGTAATTAGTCTCAAGGGTTTCGTTAATCTGATCAAGCTTATTGTATTTCGCTAAAAGTGTTCTGTGTTCTCGACCAAGGCTTGTTGTGTCTTCTTTAAGCTGCTCGGCTCCTTTAGAAAGAACCTCAAAGCGAGATTGTAAGTCAGTTGCATCAGCTTCAAAATTAAGAGAACTGTTTTTGAATTTATTTAGCTCTTCGCTACATAGCTTTTCTTTTTCAACTAGTTCACTATAGCGTTTCGCTGGTACACAAGCAGTCATTAAAGTTAAAGCCGCTAAAATTATAACAAGTTCTTTCATAATAGAGATTTTAAACAAAGATGGGAAGAAGCTAGGGGCAAAAGGATGCGTTTCTCTTGAATTTATGCACATCAAACATTGAATAACCCTAAATTGATACTTTTATGGTATAATAATCGGGCAAAAAGCTAAAATAAACAGATGGAAAAAGGATTTAGTATCATGTTGGGTCTAGCAGTTTTGAGTAGCTGTGCTCTTCTTAGTGAAAGAGAGCAGCTATCCAAAAACTCAAAAGAGAGCTTGGAGCTTATTGATTTTAATATGGCTTGCCAAGGAAACTTATATGGCGCTGGAGAAGAAGGCATTTATGAATCTAACCTCGTCATCCAAACAGAACACGCATGGAGGGAGCTTCTTTCAAAGATGAATAGCGTCAATGGTATAGTGTTGTCATCGTTTACAAAAGGGGAAAGCAAAAGGGTAAATTTTGACAAAAACACAGTTATTGCCTGTTTTGATAAGATTCAAAATTCAGGAGGGCACTCTATTGTGATCGTTGATATAGAAGAAGGGCGTGACCAACTAACGGTTTGGACAAAGAAGGGTTTTCCATCAGGCATAGCAACATCTGTTATGACACAGCCTTATTATATTGTTGTGATTCCTGCTACAACCAAAATGGTTGAGTTTAAATCAAAAAATCAATCGAATTAACCGCTTTAGGTTTTTTCTTTACAATAAATAATAACAAGCAATATTTACGTTCTAGCCCAAATTACTCAAATAATGGGCAGCTAGATGCCGAGGTATTACGAGACTTGCAAGTAGTATACCTCAGCGAAATCTCATGGGTGTTGCTTGACCCTAATTGTACTTTGGAAAGGGTATAATCAAAAGAATAAGAGACAGAAAATTGTTCCTGTATTTTAATGTTTAATAATGCTATTAAAGCATCTGTATTTCGATACCCAACTCCAATTCCAAGCGTATTTTTAATATTGAGCATTAAGTTTAAATCAACCGAAAGAGGACCTTTTGGAGGCACTCTAAGAATACTAGCAGGAGTAACGGAAACAGATTCATTTATGCTAAGTTGATACCCTGCGGTTAGTGATGCATGAAATCGGTTCCTAGAGTTGACACCAATAGCACTCCATTTACTTGGAATTAAATTTTTAAGGGATAATCCGAAATAGTATTTCTCAGCATTAAACCAAGCTCCAAATGAGGCATCTGGAGTAACAATTGAACCTTCACTCATTGCTGCAGGGTCTGGTTCATTTCCTTGGAGCCCTATTGGATCATAGCCTAATTGCATAATTCCGCCATATAAGCCAAGAGACAAGCGGGTGTATTTATTGAAATTGAAATGTGCCGCATAGGCAGCGCTTAAACGGTTCATGTTAAATAGGCCAATTTGATCGGTTTCGAACTTAAAGCCAGTGCCCTGTCTTGTACTTAAATACCGGTTTCTTTTTGAGGCTAAAGGAATGCTAACAGATAGAAATCCACTATTCGGCGCGCCTTCAAACCCAACCCATTGTAATCGATATAAAGTATGGATATCTACGCATTTTTTTATTCCGGCATGCGCTGGGTTTTCAGCAAATTGATGCATCGACCACTGACTATATTGTGGCAGTTGTTGCCCTAATGAAGTTAAGGAGAGTAATAGAAAAGAAAGAATCAGAATTGATTTCACGCTATCGAATTACAGTTATAGAACCTTTATACTGCTGATTGTCATCATCGTTTAATTCAAGAACATAATAGAACACTCCTTCAGACACAGTACCAGACCTAACCCTTCCGTCCCAAGCTTTGATTATACTATAAGATCTTGACTGAAAAACTTCTTGGCCCCAGCGGTCATAAATATAAATATAGTTGTTCGGGTATTTATCAAGCCCATCAATGACCCAAAGGTCATTTACATTGTCTCCGTTAGGCGAGAACATTCTTGGAATAAGCAATCCCTCTGATACCGTAACGGTTAAGTAATCACTTAATGTACAACCGCTTTCTGTTACTGTTAATGTAATCGTTGTTGTTTCTTCAGGAAAAAGGAGTGTATTTAAAGCCAGGGGGTTACTAAACAAGAATGCAGGCTCCCAAACATGTATGGGTGCACTCGTGACACCGCTAACACTAACAGCAGCTCCAGGGGTTGCGCTTTGATCTGCTCCTGCCTCAACATTGAAAGAGTACACGCTTATAGCGGGGCTATTCGCTGTAACAAACTCAAGACAGCTTGTAAAGCAGCTGTTTTCAACCGTTAAAACATCACCATCAATTAGAGCTGAGGTTGAAAAAACATTAGAATCTGTTACGGCAACCAGTTCACCATTAATAGACCAGCTGTAAGAAGAATTATCAGGACAGTCTGTCAAGGTTGCTTCAAAGAAAACGACATCATTTAAACAAATAGAAGTAGAGCTAGTAATCAAATTAACTATTGGCGTTGGTCGGCTAACCCCCAGCCCTGTTATGCTTAAATCAAAAGTACATTCTGCGGCAGAGGTGATTCCAGTACCAGTATCATCCCCGTCAACGACAATGTAGTATGTTGTGTTTGGTGGCAAACCAATTGCATTTAAACTAAAAGGCGCTGCACCATTAGAAACACAATTACCTATCTGAGTATAGGAGGATGAGCTGCATGGGATAGAAGCCTCTAAAATTACTGCTTGAATTTCAGTGTCTTGACCAGGGCTGACATTGAAGCTTAAGTTGCTGAAGTTCAGGGTTACGTCCCCTCCCGTCGCGTTGGTTGTGAAGGTAAACCAAACGGTGTTTTGAGGCGTAAAACAGAAATTAAAATCATCTTCACATCCAGCACAGAAAGCAACGTTTGCATCAATATTGTTAAGGTTAAACGTGGTGTTTGGGCAAACTTCAAAAGCTGTCGAGCAGCCGTTATAAAGCTCTTGCGCCCAAGTATAATTTACTGATAGCCCAAGCATTAACAAAAAAATAAGACCCGTTTTTATCATGATGAAAACCCTTGTTTTTCTAGTATTTAATCAAAAATAAGATAATTTTACACACCAATTAGGAGTATTACATCATTGTTTCTTGGGTTTTAATATGCTTTGGCATAATTTTAGAACCTTGATTCCTAATTTTTCGATAAAATCGAAGATTATGAAAAAAACAATTATACTCGGGTTTTTCTTATCACTTGCCTTATCCAGTTTTTCTCAAAAACTGGATTATGACAATGATTCAAAATGGTTTTTTGTTTTAAACGCAGGATTAACTTTGAATACAACAGATGTTGAAAATAAAACTGACACTGGTTGGGGTTTTCTTCTTGGGAGATCTTTCAATTATAATTATGGAAAGAAAATCAGTTTTGATTTAAGAGCGAGGTATTTGCGCGGGAAATGGTATGGACAAGATTATAACACAACGGCCTTGTTGGGATATAGCTCAGAGTACGAGACATCTGCGATTAACGACATATATGATACTTTGGGCTATACAATTAACAATTTTCAAACAGAGGGTCATGAATTGGCTTTGGAGCTGTTTCAGGGAAAGCGATAGTGATGAAAGAGACAAATGTCGATCCTAAAATGATCACTATCTGCCACAAATCAGGAAGGGAATTAACGACAATACAGATTCTACTGTCTGAGTGGCCTAGCCATCACATGGAGATTATTTAGGCCGCTGTGTGTCTAATAAAGGAGAAAGCATAAAGCCTAGGCCTATTGAAAACCCTGAATAACTAGATGAACAGGGCGTTCCTGTGAAAAAAATAAAAGCAGGAGGGGGTTGAAAATAATCCTTCTTGACAGGATAAAAAACTGTTCTAAATTTAGAACGGTTTTTTTTATGCCGAGTTCGCGGGGAAGTAATGCCGTTTTTATTTTCAAAAATCAATTCATCTAACTATATTCGCAGACTTATTTAGAATAATAATAGAAGATGGCAATAATTGGAAAAATTAGAGATAAATCTTGGTTAATCTTAATCATCATTGGTGGTGCATTAGTAGCATTTATCCTAGGGGATTACCAAAAAGGCTCAACAGTTAATGAGTCTAAGTATGGTTTTGGAACCGTTTACGGAGAAAAAGTCAATATAGAAGACTTTAATGAAGCGGTTAATATTGCTACTGAAAATTCTAGAAGAACAGCTCAACAGCAGCAACAGGCCCCAAAGCCCGTGGATAAAGCAGCTGTATGGGCATCTTTCGTAGATAACTTATTGTTAGAAAGAGAATATGAAGCGTTAGGAATAAGTGTTTCTGATGATGAGTTTGACGCTTACTTATATGGAAGAGAGGGGTTTGATGTTATTCCTGAATTAGTTCAAGGGTTTACAGATTCGATTACGGGACTCTTCAACGAGAAGCTGCTTCAGGCGCGTATTGAAGAAATGGAATCGTCCGATGATCCAGCAGTTCAAAAGCAATGGGTAGACTCGAAAGATTACTACATAAATAGAAGAAAGCAAGAGAAGTATTTCGCAATCTTAAGCCAAGGGATCTATGTAACTGACCTTGAGGCTAAAGACGAATATGTTTCTCAAAAAGAAATTAAGAGTGTTTCATACGTAGTTGAGCGTTTTAATTCTATCAAAGATACAGAGATTGATACTTCTGAGGCAAAAGTAAAAGCCTATTTTGAAGCAAACCAGACAGATAAAAAATATGAAAATAAGCAAGCTTCAAGAGAGGTCAAGTTTTTTGATATAACTATTGAGCCTTCTGAAGATGATGTTAAACGTTTTGACGATGAACTCGTCAAAATGCAAAATGGATTGAAAGCCTCAACGAATGATTCTTTGTATGTAATTAAGAACTCTGAAGTGAAGTTTTTCTCAAGCATTGCAACATTCAAATCGGATAAAGACGAGAAAGCTAAAAACGGCATGACTTATCCAGACGACCTAGACTCTGTTATTAAATCATCTTCTATTGGTGATGTTGTTGGACCATTTGAACAGGATGGCTCAATGAAAATTGCTAAAGTAATTGGGTTTAATGGGAATTTATTAAGCGCACGACACATCTTAATTGCTGCTCAAAGAACAGATACATTAGCTGTAGCTAAAGCAAGAAAGAAGGTTGACTCTATTATGCCAATATTAAACCAATCTAATTTTGGCGATTTTGTTACTAAGTATTCAGATGACCCAGGCTCTAAGGACAAAGGGGGTAAATACGAGGACTTTATGGATTACGAAATGGTTCCGGAGTTTAGTAATTTTGCTAAAGAAGAGCCTATTGGGGAAATAGGATATGTCCAAACTGATTATGGCTTCCACATTATGGAGGCACTTGAGCGTAAACCTGCAAACGAACCTGTTCTAGCAATCATTCAAAAAACATTAAAGCCAAGCTTAGAAACAATTGATGTAAAAGAGCAAGAGGTTTATGATCTTTTATACAAGTTAGATGAAAAGCTAGGAGCTAACGAAGATGTCGCTGCGAAAATCGAATTGTTTGACACAATCGTTTCTAAAGCTGGGTATACTTCTAGGCCAATCAACATTCAAGAAAATAGTCCGAAAATTTACGGGTTTACATCTAAGTTTGCCGAAGATAAAATTCTTAAACTGGCCTTTGATACTGAAGCAAAGTTAGGAGACTTAGTTAGCGCTCCAATTAAAGATAAAGAAAGATATGTGATTGCTATCCTCTCTTCAATTAAGAACAAAGGAGAGGCTAACTACAACGATATCAAGCCGACCGTTAAGAAAGATTATATTCAAGCAGAAAAAGCGAAAATAATTTCTGTAAAAATGGCGAATGTGAAATCTTTGGCAACATTAGCCAAATCACTTAAAGGGGCTTCTGTTCAAAAAGCAGAGGTTACTTTTGGGAATCCACAAATTACAGGAACTGGTTTTGAACCAGAAATTGTTGGCGCTCTTTTCTCAGGATTGAAGGATGGCCAAATCACTGTTCCTTTAATTGGAAAGAGTGGTGTTTATGTTGCTCAAATAGAAAAAACGGTAAAAGCACCACAAGCAGCAAACTATCTAGTGGAACAAGACAAACTACTGAAAGCTGCACGTAATAGCATTCAGGGCGCTGCAAGAAAGGCATTGGCTAAACAAGCTGACGTTGTAGATAATCGAAGATTTTTTGAGAATAACATAAGAAGATAGGCTCGATTATAAGTATTGAAAAGGCTTCCGGAAGGAGGCCTTTTTTATGCCATAGAATATCTATTTGATGGTGTAAGTGGTTCTAATTCAAAATAATTGGTATTTTAGGCAACTTGAATTTAAGAAAAAAATATATGAAAAACATACTACTACTACTTACTTTCATCCCATTTTGCTTATTTTCCCAAGTAACTGGAACTTTATTCAATGGCGATTCAAAAGAATCAATAATAGGAGCAAAAGTTATTGCATCAACTGGGGAAAGAGCTATTACTGACTTGGATGGAAGGTTTACTATTAACCCAAGGAGCTATCCTACGACGTTAATTATTTCTTCTCAAACATTTTTAACAGACACGGTGCTTATTGAGCAGTCAGGAGATTACACGTTCAGAATGCAGGAACCGATTCAGGTTATTAAAACAATTGTCGTTTCCGCGGGTAGAAGAAGTCAAGATATTGAAGATGTTTCTATCTCAATGGAAATTTTAAAACCAGCGCTTATAGATAATAAAGGGATAGTAGATTTAGAGCAAGCGGTAGACCAGAGCCCAGGTGTTTACGCAATGGATGGTCAAGTTAGTATTCGTGGTGGATCTGGCTTTGCATACGGAGCAGGAAGTAGAGTTTTATTATTATGGAATGGGATTCCAATTATTAGTGGTGATGCTGGTGATGTCAAATGGACGACCGTTCCAATTGAAAATGCATCTCAAATCGAGGTAATTAAAGGAGCGTCATCTGTTTTATATGGTTCTGGTGCGCTAAATGGGATTATTTCATTGACAGAACGAGAGCCAAGCACAAAAGGGGAAGTACGGGCAAAAATTCAATCTGGAATATATGATAACCCTAAAAGAGAAACACTGAAATGGTGGGGAGAAAATGCCATTAACCCTATGTTTTATCAAGCAGAAGCATTCTATGGGAAAATGTATAAAACCTTTGGATATACGGTTTCTGTTAACGGATTTAGAACCGAAGGGTATAAGGAAGGTGAAACAGCAGACAGAGGGCGTATTTCTGGATCTCTATTTTTTCGTCCTGAGAGAATAAAAAGAATGAAAATAGGGATTGGATATAATGTGCAATATCAAAAAACAGGAAATTTTCTTATTTGGCAGAGCGACACTTTTGCATACACCCCGCTAGGAGGAACAGATCTTAATGATCCTGCGTCAACACTAACATATAATACGGGAGTTACAGCAAGCATTGACCCCTATTTAAAGGTTTATGACAAATACAACAACTTACACACAATAAAGACAAGGTATTATTATCTTGATAGAACTAACTTAACGAACGCTTCACAATCTACAGCTTCAAGCGTTTCATATGGAGACTACCAATTCCAGCGGAAATGGTTAAAAGGAACAGTGTTAACTTCTGGGTTTACTGGGCTAAGAACTGATGTTAAGTCTGCGTTGTTTGGTGACCATTATTCTAATAACTATGCTGTTTATGCACAGGCAGAAAAAAAGTATAGGAAACTGGATATTACAGGGGGGGTTCGTTTTGAGTACTTTGAGCAAGACGGCTCTCGAGGAGACTCTGATTTCTATTTTGGAAAAGACACGGATAGCATAAAAAAGCTTCCTGTCTATCCAATATTGAGAGTTGGGATGCATTATGAATTATTTAAATTTACGCATTTAAGGGCCTCATTTGGGCAGGGTATTCGATATCCTTCTGTTGCAGAACGCTACACGAAAACTTCAGTTGGTGCACTTAATGTTTTCCCAAACCCAATCCTAAGGCCAGAAACTGGTTGGGCCGCGGAAATTGGCTTTAAACAAGTTGTGAAAATAGGAAGAAACTGGAAAGGGATAATTGATGTTGCCGGTTTTATAAATCAGTATGACAACATGATGGAGTTTACCTTTGGAGAGTTTAAACCAGACTCTATTCCATGGAGCACTAATCCAAATGACCCAGGATATTTAAATAAATGGTTTGGATTTCAAGCTCAAAATGCCGAAAAGGCCCGTATTACAGGGGTTGAGTTTTCGTTTAATAGTCAAGGGCAAATAGGAGATGTTGAATTAACATCTTTGATAGGTTACACATATATGAACCCTATAAGTTTGAATACAGATTCTATTTATAGAGCTACATTTTCTGATTCAAATACAACAATGCTTAAGTATCGATTTAACCATTTAGTGAAAGCTGATATTGAAGCAACTTGGAAAGGTATGAGTATTGGATTTTCAGCGCGTTATAATAGTTATATGTCAAATGTTGACAAATCTTTTGTTGAAGGGATTCCTTTTGGTAGTACTTCTATTCAAATCCTACCAGGATTAGAGCAGTATCGTGAGAAAAATAATAAAGGGAGCTTGGTCTTCGATGCTAGAATTGGGTACGAGCTTACAAAGCATTACCGCCTGGGATTAGTGGTGAATAACCTCTTAAATGAAGAGTATGTTGGACGCCCAGGAGATGTTCAAGCGCCAAGAACATTCTTGATGCAATTACAAATGAAGTTTTAATGAAAATTATTGGCATTATTCCTGCGAGATACGCGTCTTCAAGGTTTCCTGGAAAGCCAATGGTAGACCTGAATGGAAAAACCATGATTCAGCGTGTATATGAAGGCGTAAAAAAATCTCAAAAATTAAGCGAGGTGATTGTTGCAACAGATGATCAGCGCATTTTTGATGAGGTCATTCGGTTTGGAGGCAAAGTACAAATGACATCTCAACTGCACACTAATGGAACCGACCGTTGTGGTGAGGTTGCTCGTGGTATGGAAGCAGATGTTATCATCAATATTCAAGGCGATGAACCGTTGGTAGATTATCGGCAATTAGACCAGCTGTGTGAAGCCTTTGAAGATGAAAGCGTAGCGATTGCAACACTGGGAATTAAAAGTGTTTCTGAAGCAGACAGTAATAACCCAAATAGAGTAAAGATTGTCCTGGACGGCCAATGTAACGCACTTTACTTTTCTCGAAGTCCAATTCCAAACAAATCGAAGGCATCGGCTGAAGTTGCCGAGAAAATGAATCTTTATCGGCACATTGGGCTGTATGCATATCGAAAAGAAACACTTATGGAGCTTGTCAAGTTAAAGAAAACGCTTTTGGAACAAGTAGAATCTTTAGAGCAACTTAGATGGTTGTATAATGGGTATGATATCCGTGTTGTTGAAACAAGGATTGAGACACCAAATATAGATGTTCCAGAAGATGTTGAAAATGTCTTGCGGGCGCTTTAGCTTTACTCAGCGTTTTTCCTTAAATTTGTATTAATGACAACTATTGAAAATCTTATTGGCTCTTTATTGCTTAGGCATAACTGCGTGATTGTTCCTTCTTTCGGGGGGTTCGTAGCGAAACAAGTTTCTGCAAGAATTGACTATGCGTCTATGAAAATGCTCCCTCCAAGCAAGACGTTACTATTTAACAAGCAGTTAATTAATAATGATGGACTTCTTATTAATGAGTTGTCATTGGCCAATGACCTATCTTTCGACATTGCTTCTACGGAAGTGAAAAATAAAGTGAGTGGATGGCAAGAGGCATTGAAAAAAGGGCAGCGCATTGAGCTAGATCGTGTTGGTTATCTATATGCTAACGAAGAAGAAAACATCTGCTTTGAGCAGGACCGCTTCTTTAACCTTCTATTAGAATCATACGGACTAGGGAAGGTTCAGTTTTTCTCAGAAGAAGCTAAAGCTTTAGGTACAGAAACAGCTCACCCTGAATTGGTCAGCGCTATTGTTATTGAAGACAAATCGACATTTAAGGTAGAGAAGACAGATTTAAGTACAGAAACAGAAGAGACTCCAGTGATTGCTCATCCAGTAATTGAGGAACAGCGAAAATCAAAAGTCTGGAAATACATTGCTGCTGCGTGTTTCTTGCCAATCGCATTTTATTCTATTTGGATCCCGGCGAAAACGGACATCCTTGAGTCAGGAATGATTTCATTTAATGATTTCAATCCGTTACATAAAACGGCACAAGCCGAATATGAAAAGCAAGCACTATCATTTGAGAGTGAACCAGAAATAAAGCATGTCTCGTTGCAAGAAAAAGTAAACGATCTTCCAAGTGAAATTGAAGTTTACACTTATAAATATGATGACGAGCTATATATTCCTGTTACTCTTGAAAAAGAGAAAACAGAAATAATAGAGACTACTTCATTAAAAAAGGAGACTGTCTTCGAAGCAGAACTAATGCATTTTGTTGTAGGGTGTTTTCGTAAAGAATCAAATGCTGTAAACCTAGTCTCAAAGCTAAAGGCAAGTGGAATGAACGCGAAGATTCTTGATATTCACAATGGGCTCCGCCGTGTTTCTGCAGGTTCTGGGGTTTCTATGGAGTCTATCTTTCAAATCCGTGAAGAAGCGAGTGCTTTAGGTTTCGCCGGTTGGACTTTAAAATAAATCAATATTCTTCCTGTCTTTCAACTTGGTTGGTTTTCAACTATTGTTATATTTGGCTAACGTAAAAACAAATTACAATGAGAGAAAATATAATCGCCTTAGCGTTTGTAGGACTTGTGTCCTTTAGTTTTGGTCAAGTTACAGTTTATGAGCCAACCTCAAACGCGGAAGGGAGTGAGTACAAATTTCACAAAGTAGCACACTTAGATGCGACACCAGTTCAAAGCCAAGGTTATACTGGAACATGCTGGAGTTTCTCCGCACTGTCTTTCTTTGAGTCAGAATTAATGCGTCAAGGAACAGCTGACCCCGCCTTATTATCAGAAATGTACATTGTACGTAAAGCCTATGAAAGCAAAGCGGAAAAATACATCCGTATGGATGGAAAAATCAACTTTTCGGAAGGAGGTGCTTTTCATGATATTCCTTATGTAATTAGAAATTACGGAATTGTTCCTTTAGAGGTTTATAAAGGGTTGAATTATGGTACAGAGAAACACAATCATAGTGAAATGTTTAGTGTTTTAGACGGAGCCATTCAGGGCCTTTTAAAACACATGAAAAAACGGAGTGTAAAATCGCTAACATCTGCATGGAAAGGAGCCTTAAACGGGGTTCTAGATGCGTACTTCGGTGATGACGTTACAGCGTTTGACTTAGGGGGAAAAAAATATACGCCAAAATCTTATGCTGATGCAATTGGTTTAGACATGGATGATTATGTTTCATTAACCTCTTTTACGAATCATGAAATGAATAAAGAGTGTATGCTTGCCATTCCAGACAACTGGGCTTGGGGGAAAGGCTACAACGTTGAAATTAATGACTTAATGGACGCATGTGAACACGCCCTTAAGAATGGCTACTCGTTGGCTTGGGGTGCTGATGTATCTGAAAAAGGATTTAGCTTCTCAAATGGGCTTGCAATTAACCCTCAAGACGAAGAAACAATCTCGGTTTCAGGGAATGACAACAAAAACTTTTCTGATGGCGGTGCCGAAAAAAAGTCAAATGCGTTTAAGACCCCTGTTGCTGAGGTTAAAGTAACACCTGAAATTAGACAAAAAGGGTACGAGAACAAAACAACAACGGATGATCACGGAATGCACATTATTGGGCTGTATAAAGACCAAAACAACACACGTTACTTCTTAGTAAAAAACTCTTGGGGAACAGGTAATTATCCTGAAGGATATCTTTATGTTTCTGAAAGCTACTTCAAGTGGAAAACAATCAATGTATACCTACACAAGGACGGTTTGTCCAAAACAATGAAAAAGCAATTAGATATTAAATAAAAAGGCTCATCAACATTACTATAAGTAATTACTCGCTAATACAATTTCTAAAAACTCTAACAGACTTTGGTAAAAGATGGCATTGTATTTGACAATAGTCAAAGAATAAATTAAATAATGAATAATGAATAAAACAACAACTTTTCTTATCACGCTAGTATTTAATTTGTTACTAATTCAAAGTATAGAAGCTCAAAACATATCGTGGTCAACATCAGATGGGTTTACAAGCACCATTGTCACCATACAGACAACTAATAATCAACAAACTAGGTACGATAACGCCCTTAATTATCTTTCTAGTACTCACGCAACTACAAAACAACTTCAAGACGTCTGTTTTTATCTAAACAACGATCAAGAGAAATATAACCTTTGTCTTGCAGCATATCCAAACATCCTTGATAAGGATAACTTTATTAATATTTACAATTCTTTTTCCTCCGTTTCTAAAGCAATTGAACTATATCGTGATACTCAAGGGAAAGACGAATTATTGTCAGTTCAATACAATAACCAACTAAAGATTGAGCAAGATGTTAACACAACGTTTGATTTACTTATGCATCAAGGAGACATTCTGTTATCAGCAAATAAATTTGATGAAGCGATTACATTATATCTCAAAGCAAAGAACCTAAAACCTCAAAGCTCAGTTCCAAGCGCAAAGATAGAAGAAGCTCGTAAATGGCAACAAGAACTTGCAAATTTAAACAGTCAACAGAGCCAGATTAGCGTAAAATTTGATGCGCAAATTCAACAAGGAGATCATCTATTAGCGTACAATCTTTTTGATGAAGCAATATCATCTTATGAACGTGCAATGACTCTAAAGCCTGGAGATAAAACCGCCTATACTAGAATAAAAGAGGCCAACAGAAGAAAACAAGAATTTATGGATTCAGAACCAGATGTAGAAACCATTGAAATAGTAGAAGAAACATGTATTACAGAAGAAAGTGAATTTTCTCATATTATTACAACTATAGAATCTCAATCATTTTCAAGTGACAAAAAAGAAATGGCTAAAAAGCAGGTTTCAAAAAACTGCTTATCTATGGAGCAATTAAGAAAAGTTGTGCCTTTATTTAGTATGGATGATGATAAATTAGAAATCTTGAAGTTCACTTATGACTATGCTGAATATCCTGAAAAAATGTATCTACTTAGGGACCTTTTAACATTCTCTAGTTCGAAAAAAGAATTTGATGATTTTCTAATTGATAAAGAATAATATACTGAATAGAATAGAAATGTTAAAATACCTGAGTCTACTTCTTACAATACTACTTTTTAGCTGTTCCGGCTCTAAGAAAATGTTAAAAAAAGGGCGTGTGCTAGAGCATAATAAACAATATGTTGAGGCATCAAATTTTTATTTTGAAGCGCTTAATCGAAAAAATTCTAATGTCGATGCATCGATTGCTCTAAACAGAGTCGGGAATAAAGTATTAAATCAATATCTAAATGATTTTTACAAGAAAGAATCAATAGGAGATATTAAAAGTGCTGTATACGGATATTTAAAAGCATTTAATTATCAAAAAAAGTTAAGTAAATATAAAATTTATAATGATATTCCTAATCACTATCTAGAGAAATATGAAAATGTGAAAAGAATATATCTTAAAAATCTTTACGAAGTAGGTGAAAGCTTAATGAATGAGTTAAGCTATAAAAATGCTGAAAATAGTTTTACAGAGATTTTGAAATTTAACGTAGAATATAAAGATGCTAAACAGTTAAGGGATATCGCTTATGTTGAGCCTCTTTTTATTAAGGCTAAGATAAAGTTAGAAGGGAAAAATTACAGAGACGCATATAATAATTTTGTATTGGTGCTTCAAAGAATCCCGAATTACAAAGATGCCATAGAGTCAAAAGCTCAAGCGTTGGAACTTGGTAGACATAATTTTTTACTTTTTACTTTTGAAAATATAACTCACAAAAAACATATTGAGACTAAAATATCAAATTATATTTCTAATGAGTTATCGAATTTAAATGATCCATTTTTGCGCTTAGTTGATCGGGGCAATTTTGAAAAAATAATGAACGAGCAAGAATTGGCTCTTTCTGGATTTGTTGATGAAAGTAAAGCTGCAGAAATAGGAAAGCTTCTTGGTGCTCAAAAAGCTATATCAGGGAAAGTAATTTCCTACTCCCATAAAGTTAATCAGTCACAACCTCAAAAAAAGCAAGCTGCTGAATCATATACTGTAAGGAAAAAAAGGTTAGATGGAGAAGGTTATACGTCAGAAACTAAATATAAAAAGGTAAATTATACCAGCTACAATAAAAGTATTGATGTTCATGTTGAATTTCATTATAAACTAATTTCATTAGAAACCTCAGAAGTTTTATTAAGTGACATTATTGATATATCGTTAAATGATGCCGTTTCTTACTCTGTTTATAACGGAGACTCCAAAAAGCTGCACTCGGTATCTAATAGCGGGATAGACAAAGGCTACTCTCCACCTACTCGAAAATTGAGAGCACAATTTTCTAAAAGAAAAAAGTTAAAGTCTGAAAAAGAATTAAGCAATGACTTATTTAAAAGTATTTCAGGTAAAGTTTCTAAAAAAATAACTCAATATATAGAATGATCTTGTTATGAGG
This sequence comes from Flavobacteriales bacterium UBA4466, assembly GCA_905182335.1. GTDB lineage: Bacteria > Bacteroidota > Bacteroidia > Flavobacteriales_D > Crocinitomicaceae > UBA4466. The sequence goes on from CAJJBE010000004.1 coordinate 36,269, forward strand.
GACTTGTTTCTGTTTTGCATATTAAGCATCTTATTTTCTTGTAAACCTAGCAAGGAGGTAGTATTTGATAATTCAGAATTATCAAACGAACAAAAAGAGCCAGATTGGGTAAAAAACCATCCTATTTCTTCAAGCTATTACATAGGTATAGGTATAGCCAATAAAGACAGTGAAAATTTACAATATAGAGAGCAAGCCAAAAAAAATGCACTAAATGATTTAGCATCTGAAATTAGTGTAACCATAAAGAGTAATTCTTTTCTATTTACAATGGAGTCTAACGGTAGCTTTAATGAAGATTTTAATTCTACCATAAAAACAGAGATTAACAAAAACCTTGAAGGGTATGAATTAGTAGATAGCTGGGAAGACAAATCGATATATAAAGTATACTATCGTATCTCTAGAAGTGAATATCATCAAAAGCAAAAAGAGAAAAAAGAAAAAGCATTGAGACTTTGTTACGATTTATATCTAAAAGCTGTTGCTGCTGAGGAGAAATCGCATGTTTCATTAGCAATGAATCTAAATGCAAGGGCTTTGCTTTCTATTAAAAAATATTGGAATGAGATAAACGAATACAATGTGGGAAATAAATTAATATTTCTGGAAAATGAGATTTCTGCAAATATTCAACGGATTTTAAGTCAAATAAAACTAGAAAATACTGATAAGAAATTTAATCTTTCCTATTCCAACAAGTATTCCAATACGCTCAGAATAAAATGTTTATTTAATAGAGAAAAGATTTCTTTCCTCCCACTAAATCTCTCTTATTTAAAGAGAGCAAAATACACTGAATCTAGCAAAAGATATACTGAAACTAAAACTTCTGAAGCAAATGGAGAGGTATCTTTTTTCGTGTCAGACCTCTTTGTATCAAAAGAGCAAGAGCTTACCATAGATGTGGATATAATAAAAACACTAAATATCGATGGTGAAAATCTAAATCTGATGAAAGGAATACTCAGTAGATTTCCTGAAATAAAATTATCGATCCCTATTAAACTAATCTTACCAAAAATTTTCATTAATGTGGAAGAAAAAAGTCTGGGGAAAAAGTCTTTAAATAAGATCCTTACAAACACTTTTAAAGAAAATTTTATTAAAAATAATTATGATATAGTTGATTTAAAGCCATCAGATGGTTTAACATTAACAATAGATACGGATACGGAATCAGAAAAAAACAAGTCAAAGTTTATTCCTGCATATTTAAACGGTGTAATATCACTTAAAAATAACAAGTCAGGGAAAACCTTGTATAACAAAACCTTATCGAATATAAAAGGAATCCACTTTACTAAAGATAAAGCAAGCTTAAAAGCTTACCAAGAAGCGAGCGAATTAATTAATGAAAGTATATTTAAAGAAATGTTAAAAACAATTACTAATTAAAACAACTTATCTTAGCGAAGAATTGTAATGCTAAATTAGTATTTGGCATGATTTATGAATTAATTTAAATTAAAATAAAGAACATGAAAAAAGTTAAACAATCTGTCCTTTTTATTGGGATTACATTAGTGTCAGCAGTTAACATCCAAGGATGTAAATCAAGTGAAGAAGCAGTCACACAAGAGCTAAAGAATAAAGGAGAAATTGAAATTATAGAACATTGTTCAGGAGACGCTTATTTTTCTAACGACAAATATTTTAGAGCTAATGCAACAGGAGAAAGTCTTGATAGAGAAACGGCAAAGAAGAAAGCTAGATCGAATGCAATGGCACAATTGGCTAAGTCTATAAAAGCAACTATGAAAATAGTTGGAGATAATTATGTTAGCTCTACAGAATTTAATAATAAAGAAGAGGTAACAGAAACTTTTAATGAATTGTCGAGAACCGTGGTTGACCAAGAAATTTCAGGGGCTGTTAAGATTTGTGATAAACTAACACAAAAAAGTGATGATAAAAGATATGTATCGTATATAGCACTTGAATTATCAGGCCAAAAAGTTGCTTCAAAGTATGCTGAAACGCTTTCTAAAAATGAAAAAATTAAAGCAGATTATAATTATGAAAAGTTTAAAGAAACTTTTGAAAAAGAAATGGAAAAGTTAGGAAATAGATAAGAACTCTATACTATTCTTAATATCTATTAAAACACGTTATTTTTTAGTGAAAAACTATTAGAGAACAGACTGGGGGTATTTCATGAACTATTCTTCATGTTTTTGAAAGCTACTTAAGGTGGTAAATAATCAATATATGCCTATTAAAGATGTTTTATATAAAATAATTAACCTTCAATTAGAAGTATAATAAAAATGGGGAACAATACTGTTGATCCCCATTTTTATATTTCATTGAATCGTCAAAATATAACTCTAATCGTTTAGATTAATTTAGCAGCAACCTCACGTGATAGCTTATCAATTTTGATATAATCTTCAATTGTTGGTTTTTGGATCACCTCAACTAACTTTAGCGTTCCTGCATTTATTCTAGGAATATCTAAGAAAGTGATTTTTTCATTTAAAAAAGCATCCACGGCGATCTCGTTGGCAGCATTTAGTGTGCACGCTGCAGTACCTCCTGTTTCTAATACATCAAATGCCAATTGAAGATTTGTGAAGGTTTTTTGATCAGGTTTTTCAAAAGTTAATTGAGGATAGTCAAGAAAATTAAACCTCGGAAAACGGGATGAAATACGGTCTGGGTACGTAAGCGCATATTGTATTGGTAATTTCATGTCAGGAAGGCCCATTTGAGCCTTCATGCTGCCATCTCCGAACTGCACAATTGAGTGAATAATCGACTGAGGATGAACAATTACATCAATCTGTTCAGGCTTCAAGTTGAATAGCCATTTTGCTTCAATTACTTCGAGGCCTTTATTCATTAATGTTGCTGAATCAATCGTTATTTTTGCTCCCATTTCCCAATTTGGATGTTTTAAAGCTTGTGCTTTTGTTACCTCCATTAATTGCTCTTTAGTATACCCCCTGAATGGACCTCCAGAAGCAGTGAGATATATCTTTTCAATCTTGTTGTGGAATTCTCCAGCCAAACATTGGAAAATTGCTGAATGCTCAGAGTCTACAGGGTAAATGTTTACACCGTTTTCTTTGGCTTCTCTCGTTACAATTTCGCCCGCAACAACAAGTGTTTCTTTATTTGCTAATGCAATATTTTTTTTTGCGCGAATAGCAGATAGTGTTGGTCTTAAACCTGCGTATCCGACCATTGCTGTAAGTACCGTGTCAATTTCATCAGCCTCTACCACCTGTGACAATGCGTCTTCTCCAGTATAAACATGAATAGCATGTTCCCAGAGCGCATTTTTCACTTTTTCGAAGTGTTGTTCGTCAACTATTACAACAGTATTTGGATTATATTTTATGGCCTGTTCTATGAGTAAGTCAGCGCTTTTGTTCGCCGTTAAGACCTGTAAATCAAAATGATTAGGATGAGCCTCAATGACATCTAACGCCTGAGTTCCAATAGACCCCGTTGAGCCTAAAATGGCTATACCTTTTTTCTGTTGCATGAAACAAAAATAAGATTTAACAAAGGATGTTGAGGCATAAAAGCGCAATATTTCCGCAAATGAATACAGAGAATAAAAACACGTTTTCAAAATGATTGAAGTATTCTTAATTTTACGATATGAAATATCGCATGCTTACGGGAGAAGAGTTGGAAGTTTTGGCAGAAGAGTTGAAACATTTTTTAATTGTAAATGGTGTTCATGATGAGGAGTGGCGGGAAATGAACGTGTTAGATATTCCAAAAGCCAAAAGCCTTGTAGCTCTTTTCTCAGATACGGTGCTTCAAAAGGTATATGAGAAAATACAATACATAGAGTATCGAAGTGAGGCGTCTTGTTTGGCTTTTAAGCTAGATAAAGAGAGAATTCAACTTATTTCTTTGAATGGAAAAGCGGAATCAAATATTGATCTTTCAACACCAGAATCTATTCATTCGGCCCTTGTAAATAACTCGTCCCAAGTGACGTTATTTAAGTCCGACAAGGCTTACAAGAAAGAAAGAGAGCTTGAGATTCATAAAATGATAGAGCAGGGTTGCTCAAATTCAACAAAAGAATTTTGGGATTTACTTTGCAAAATAATTTAAGGCGTCGATAACCGAACAATAAGTGACAGTAATTAAATCAAACAGGGAATGTATAAAAACTTAAAAAGGGACTTACAAGCAGTTATAAGTATTGATGAAGCCGAGTTCAACACCGTTATCAATAAAACAAAATGGGTACAGTTAGAAAAAAATGAAACTTGGAAACCAGAGGGGAAAATAAGTCAAGAATTAGCCTACGTAAATAAGGGTTTATTAAGACATTTCTATATGAATAAAAGAAATGAAAAAACCGAAAAGTTCTATATAGAAGGAAGTTGGATTGGTGATATAGGAAGCTTTTTATCTAAAACTCCCTCATTAAGAAATTATATTGCAATTGAAAAAACCGAATTAGTAGTTCTTATTTTTAGTGAACTACAAAAGTTATATAATCAATTTCCTAAAATGGAAAGGTTTGGAAGGCTCTATGTAGAAAACTTACTAATAGAACAGCAGAATAGAAGCCGATCGTTTAAGTTGGATTCAGCGGAAACAATATACGCCAAATTCAAGGTTGAATTCCCAATATTGCAACAGAGAATACCCCAATATTTAATAGCTCAATATTTAGGTATTACATCTGAAAGTTTAAGTCGAATAAGAAAGCCATAAGGCTATACTCCGAAATAAATTTTATCTTTAATCAAAACACAACGGCGCATAGCTTAATCGTTATATAAGAGTAAATCTTTAAAAGGAAATTTAATTTATGAGGCTATCATTCCTTAGACAAATAAAATTTTGGCGCCGTTTAGTTGGTGCTTTCATAAGCATTTTAATTTTACTTTTCAGTATTGTTGTATTGCTAATTTACCTCAAGCAGGATACTTTAATTCAATCAGAAGTAGACGCTTTAAATAAAAGTTATCACGGAGAAATACGAATAGGTGATACCCATATAGAGCCTTTCGCAACCTTTCCATTTATCTCCATTAAAATAGATAATGTAATAATTATAGAGTCTAAAGACGAGAAGGCATTGGAACTACTAAATGTTACTGACATTTATGTGGGGTTCAACATCTGGGATATTCTTCAGGGTAATTATGACATTCAAAACCTTTTAATTGAAGACGGTTTTTTCAACCTCATCTTTCATAAAGATGGAACAATCAATTTACAGAATGCACTCGAGATAAATGAAGACGCAAGCGCAGAGCCCCCAATGGAGATTCATCTCAAAAACATTGAATTACTGAACCTTGACGTTCACAAGCTTGATGAAGCTACAAATGTCGACGTCGAAACTTTTATCTATTCTGCAAAAGGTAGTTTTCAAGCTACTAGTGATGTTATAAACGCCCATTTTGACAGTAAATTTGAATTAAATGTCATCGATAATGGGGATTCTACTTATATCAATCATAAGCAGTTTGAATTTCATACGGATTTTTCCTTAAATGATCAAACTGGCCTTCTTATCTTAAAGCCTTCAGGTATCCGAATGGAGCATGGTGACTTTGAGATCGAGGGATCCATAGATTTTAAAAATGACGTCGATTTAGCGTTAGAGCTTAAAGGTGCCAAACCCAACTTTGACATGCTCATTGCTTTTGCTCCTCAGAATTTAATCACTCTACTTGAGAGCTATAAAAATGAAGGAGATATCCATTTCAGTGCAATCGTTAACGGCCCGACTCTTCATGGTGTGATGCCTTTCATTGATGTTAAATTTCGTGCAAGTAAGGCTTCTCTTGAAAACACAGACGAAGACAAGCGTATAGATGAAATGGGATTTGAAGGACACTTTACCAACGGAAAAGAGCGCTCCTTAAAAACGATGGAATTTTCGCTAACAGGTATTACTGCAAAACTTGAAACAGGAAGATTTTTAGGCTCTGTTCTTGTCAAAAACTTCGAAAATCCAGAAGTAGATATGCAGCTAAGCGCTGACTTCAATGTTGGATTCTTAACCCGATTCTTAAGCCTTGAAGGTGTGGAAGCTGAAGGAAGCGCCGAGTTAGAAATGAAATTTCACGACATTATTGATTTAAAGAACCCAGAGCTTGCCTTGAATAACCTGAATCAAGCATATTTCAGCGAACTAAAAGTCCAAAACTTATCCTTACGATCAAGCGACCTGCTAGTGCCATTAGAAAAGTTAGACATGCACCTAATCATGAATGGAAAAAAGGCGGACCTTGATTTATTTGAAATGAATTTTGGAAACTCTGACCTATCGATAAAGGGGTATATTTCTGACCTACCATCGATTGTGCACCACACCAATATTCCCGTCGTTGCACATCTAGAAATAGTATCTAAAACGCTAGACATTTCAGAAATTACCAGCTATTCGAAAACAGACAGCTCAGGCATAGATGAACTTATAGAAGGCTTAAATTTAGGGCTCACTTTTAAATCTTCTGCTAAAGCCTTTACAGAATATGAACACTTGCCGGTTGGCGAGTATTTTATTGACAATCTTCATGCCCAACTCAAACATTATCCTCATGAATTACATGACTTTCATGCAGGTATAATGGTTGGAAATGACGATATAAGAATCAAAGATTTTACAGGATACATTGATGATTCCGATTTCCATTTTAATGGGTTTACCCACGATTATGGCTTTTGGATGAAAGACACACTAGATGGAGATATAGACTTAGACCTCTCCCTAAATTCTGATCGACTTCGCTTAGAAGACATCTTTTCTTATGGAGGAGAAAACTATGTTCCAGAGGAATATCGTCATGAGGAGGTTAGCCGTCTTAAGTTACACTTACAGTCCAGCATGCACTATAGAGCCTCTGCACTACATTCTATTGATGTTCACCTGGATAAATTAAATGCTAAAATGCATCTTCACCCGATGTCTTTTGAGGACTTTAGAGGAAGGATTCATTATGAAGATGAGCACCTTATGATTGAAAAATTTCATGGGAAAATTGGGAGAACGGTCTTTGATTTTGACATGAACTACTACCTTGGAAAAAATACAGCGATAAGAAAAAGAGACAACCACCTGGACCTAAAGGCAAATTATATTGACTTTGATCAGCTATTTAATTTTAAGATTAAACCAATGATTCCAGGGCCGGAATCAATCAAAACTCCTTCCTCATCTGACGTATCCGCTCATTCAGAGGCCTTCAACCTCTATGAATTACCTTTTACGGACATGACGATTGAAGTAGATGTCGCTCGCCTTATCTACCACCGAATCGATTTACAAAAAATTCATACGCGCTTACGCACCACACAAAACCACTATCTTTATGTAGACACTCTCAATCTAAATGCCGCAGGAGGAAATATTAGAATGTCGGGATATTTTAATGGAAGCGATCCAAAACACATATACCTTAGGCCAAATCTAAAATGTAAAAAAGTTGAATTGGACAAACTGCTTTTTAAGTTTGAAAAACTCGGTCAAGACGTTACTTTATCCGAAAACATTCACGGGAAACTTTCTGCTGATATTATAGGGAAAATAAGAGTTTATCCGGACATGGTTCCGGATATGGATCAATCTGAGATCCACATAGATCTTCAGGTCCTTGATGGAAGGCTTGAAAACTATGATTACATGCTCATGCTTTCTGATTACTTGGGTGACAAAGATTTAAAATCGGTACGCTTTGACACGTTAGAAAACCATATGGATATCATAAATGGCGAACTCACTATTCCTAATATGAGCATTGAATCCACCTTAGGACATTTTGAATTGTCAGGAAAACAGGATATGGACTTGAACATGGAGTATTTTATAAAAATCCCATGGTCCTTAATTAAGCAAGGTACACGATATACCATCTTTGGTGAAAAGAAAACAGCAGACAACCAAAAGGGAGACGATGAGATTATTCAGGTTTCGTCAAATAAAAAAACAAGGTATCTCAATCTCAAAGTCCGTGGAAACAGTGACAATTACAAAGTCACACTAGGCAAGGCAAAACGAAATCAATAAAGAGCATAATTGGGGCAAGTTTATGAATCGTAATAGCAGTTATACTCAACCGCGGGCACTCATTTAAACAAATTCAATTACCTTTAAGGTGAAATTAACCATTATGCAAGGACAAAGCGTAACCTTTTGTTGTCAATTTAATTTCCTCAATTGTGTTAGAAAATTGAATAAAATAACATGAACAACACTACTACCAAAAGAATATTCAGTGATGAGGAAATCGGGGCATTAAATGACAGATACCGAAAGCTTAGTTCAGAGCAACGTATAACTGAGTTATACAAAGATTTTGAGCTGGACGAAATCATGCTTACCTCTTCATTCGCCGCTACATCAGCCTTATTGTTGAAGTTATTTTCTGACATAAACAAAAAACAATTAGTCTACTTTATCGATACTGGATTCCATTTCAAGGAAACACTTATATACAAAGAATACCTCACACAATTGTACGACCTAAATGTTGAAAATGTTCAAGCGGAAAACTTCAAACATGAATTCACTGTTAAAGACGAAACATGGAAAAAAGATCCTAATTATTGTTGTACCCTAAATAAGGTGGAGCCCATTAGTGCTTTAAAGGAGACACACACTTTATGGGTTTCTGGATTAATGTCTTGGCAAAGTGACCATAGAAAAAGCTTAGATATTTTCGAGCAACGTAACGGAATTCTAAAGTTCTACCCTCTCCTTGATTTAACAAGGGATGAGCGGGAAAATTTTATTCACGATCATCATTTACCATTTCATCCACTCATTTCGAAAGGCTACTTATCTATTGGATGCTCCCATTGCACTAAACCTGGTAAAGGGCGTGATGGTCGATGGAATAATAATCCTAAAACAGAATGTGGCTTACATTTGTAACAAGGCTGGACAACTGTAAAATATATATGAGCTTATCTTATTTAATATGCAAAAGTATAAGTGATACGGACTCTAAAAATGTATATTAGACTTATAATTAAATTTAATAAATCAAAAATATAAAAATGAAAAACTTTATTCTAAATTGGTACCCTGTTATATTGGCCTTTATATGTCTTTTGTATTCAGTAGGACTTGGTATTTTAGGTGTTATATTGGGAGAGACGGAAGGCCAAGAATTTATTGATAAGGCGCAATATTCGGCACATTGGCCAGGGACAATTTTATTATTTGCCTTAGTAATCAGACAAAGAAGAACAACATGAGCATAGGATTTTTTATTGTAGGGGCAATTATATTTGCAACCTATATAGGTTTAACTATATGGAACATCACCTACTCCAGCCGGAAACAAAAAGAAGATAACTACCCGGATCAGAAGACTAAATAAACATAAACATGAAACAATATGCAAGCGCAATAATTTTTGGAATTTCGATCGTTACTTCTTCTCTTTTTCTCGGAAAATCATATGTCGATAGAAATAAAGTTGATGGAAAAGTTAGAATAACGGGACTAGGAAAGGCGAATTTTTCTTCTGATTTAATTATTTGGGAAGGGAGTTTTGAGGCTGAAAACATTGATTTACAAAAGGCTTACATAAGCTTGGAAAACAAAAAAGCTAAAATAACAAAGTATTTAACTGAAAAAGGGCTTTCTTCAGAAAAGATTATTTTTAGTGCTGTTAGCACAAATGTCAAAAACAAAAATATTTATAACAAAGATGGGGACTATAAGGGAGAAGAATTCGTAGGGTATGAATTAACTCAATCTATTACAGTTAAATCCAAAGAAGTAGATAAGGTGGAGAAAATTTCAAGAGAGATTACGGAATTGTTAAATCAAGGAGTTCAATTTTATTCAGAAGCTCCTAGATATTATTATACAAAACTAGGCGATTTAAAAATTGAAATGATCTCTAAAGCAACAAAAAACGCAAAAACACGTGCGGAAATAATAGCTGAATATTCAGGCGGAAAATTAGGAAGATTAGAATCAGCAACAATGGGTATTTTTCAAATTACGGGACAAAACTCTAAAGAAAACTATTCTTGGGGCGGTACTTTTAATACAAGCTCTAAAGAAAAAACAGCATCAATTACGATGAAATTAGTGTATAAGGTACGTTAAGGGTTTCAATTAGGCCTTTTCCATATAATGGCTAGTATATTATTGAGTATGTAGTAAGATAAATTATCAGTATTGAATAGTTTTATGTCAGAGTTGAAGGATACGTTGAAGGCAAGATTTGGAGAACATCGTGTTTCTGAATTACTAGTAAAAGAAGGAGAAACCCCCCTTTTAATAATCAGCTTGGAATTAAGAACACCGGTTACTATTGTCATGACAAACGGGCTGAGTAATTATCGGATGCCTGTTCCTGAGAAGTTAGAAGGTGAAGACTATAATGAATTATACTTCTGCTTACCAAGTTACTGGGAATGGGAAGACACTTCTAACCCCGAAATGAACTGGGTTTTTGATTGGATTCAACGATTAGCAAAGCATGTAATTGAAAAAAAAACATGGTTTGGTCACGGACATACAATGCCATGTGGCTCAGAGTTAAAGACGCTTTCTAATACAATGAAGCAAAACCATTTTTTCTTAACTAACCCGATATTATTAGAGAATGAATTAGAAAAAGTTCAATTAGGAGATAAAAGCATTCATTTTTTAGCAATTGTCCCCATTTTCATTAAAGAATTCGAATTTAAACAATCCCGAGGAACGTTTAAATTTATACGAAAACTAGTTAATAAAGGGGTTTCAGAAAAATTAGATGATTTTCGTGATTCGGTTACTAAAAGTAAATGGCGGTTTAAGAGCTAAACCAATCCATTATTAACTAATAATTGAGCGATTTGAACTGCATTCGTTGCCGCTCCTTTACGTAGATTGTCAGTGACAACCCACATGTTTAAAGTATTTACTTGAGATTCATCTCTACGGATTCTCCCTACAAAAACATCATTTTTACCCTCAGAATATAATGGCATTGGGTATGTATTTGTTGTTGGGTCATCTTTCACTGTGATTCCTTCCTGTTCATGCAATAACATTCGTACTTCACTTAAGTCAAAGTCATTTTCGAACTCAATATTTAATGCTTCAGAGTGACCTCCCATTACCGGAACTCGAACGGCTGTTGCCGTAACATTGATATTAGGATCAAGAATTTTTTTCGTTTCGTTGGTAAGTTTCAGTTCCTCTTTGGTGTAACCGCTTTCTGTGAAATCATCACAGTGAGGAAGACAGTTATTATCGATCACATATGGGTAGGCCATTTCTCCAGAAATACCTGCACGTTCATTCGCTAGTTGAGTTGTCGCCCTAGCTCCTGTACCAGTAATCGACTGGTATGTAGAAACAACAACACGCTTCACTTTATATTTTTTGTGAAGTGGTTTTAATGCGAGGACCAATTGGATGGTACTACAATTTGGATTAGCAATAATTTTATCTAATGTGGTTAAAGAGCCACCATTAATTTCAGGAACTATAAGTTTTTTACTCGGATCCATTCTCCAAACGGATGAATTGTCAATAACTGTTGTTCCTACTTCAGCAAATTTCGGGGCCCATTTCAATGAAGCAGCGCCCCCTGCAGAAAAAAGAGCTATATCTAGCTTCATATCAATCGCTGTTTGGATGCCAACAACGATACATTCACGCCCATCAAAATCAACCGTTTTACCAACAGAAGCCTCTGAAGCCACGGGGACTAGTTCTGTAATCGGAAAACTCATCTCGCGTAAAACCTTTAGCATTACACTTCCAACCATTCCAGTGGCACCAATAATAGCTACTCTCATTCTAGATTTTTGTGTTTAAAAGTTCAAATTTAGCATATTTAGCGTGATTGATTAGCGAACTACGAAGTACTTTTTATAGCTTTTATTAAACACAATGTTTAAAGCAACCTTTATTGTATTTGAGTTGTCTTAAATTTAAGGCATACTATAAAATTAAAATTAAAATCATGAAAAATAGAGCATTCAATCTAGTTATTATGTTAGTCCTATCGAGCTTAATTCAAGCACAGACAAATTGGTGTGATTCAACATGGTATGAAGTAGAGTTTACAAACACAAATATGGGTTCAGATTGTATGTTTGAAGCTGAAATCACAGGATATATTACAGAAGACTTAAACGATTATGCTGATACAGTAATACATACATTCACAGCATTGCATTCTTTTAACTCGGTTACCGACTACACTACCGTAGGCTCTAGCCCTCACTCATGGATACTTAATCCGGTGTTATGTGATGACACAATAACTATTTGTTGGTCAGCAGAGCTAGTTTCATTTAGTAACCCTAATACATTGTGTAATATGAATGGTCAGAGTTTGATTTGTGACGACTGGGTTTTTAATACATCTACTGAAGAATGGGAAAAAATATTTTCAATCGCAGGACTTGAACAAGTTGAAGTACCACACTTTCTTCCTGATAATAAAATATATGATATAATGGGACGAGAGTTAAATGAAGCTCCTGCAGGGACTTTTTATATTAAAAATAGAGAGAAGCACTATAAATGGAGATAACGCTTAATTAAAAAATTATGACGGCATTATTCTTTGTGTTGCATCAATTTTATTTATTGCCTGTGAAAAATATACGACAGAAACTCAACTAATCAGGCAGTTAAATCATTTTCTGTCTAGTTTAGCAAAATATCACGATATAAATTATCAGTGAATGAGAATAGTTAACCCTTAATATATAAACTATACTTTTAGCTTAAGTAAGCTAAAAATTCTATCTTAATAACATGAAAACTCTCTCCATTTTCCTAATATTAATAGGGCTATCTATCTCCGTTTCTGGACAAGACACGAAAATAATTTTTTTAAAAGATAATACAAAAGAATGCTGCATGTTGAACTTGTCTCAATTTGTATCGTTAAGATCTATTGAACGTAGGTCTCGTCAGGGAATAGGGTTCGACTTGTTAGATGCCCCTGTGAATAAGAGTATTATCAGTCAATTATCGCAAGAAGGAGAGGTGTTAAATGTTTCCAGGTGGCTAAATGCACTGACTATAAAATCAACCTTGTCTACGGAAGAATTATTAGTACGATATCCTTTTATTGAACGAATTCAGGTGATCAAAGATTCAAAGACCACGATCACCAAGTTTAGCGCAGAAACAAAATCATTAAGTTATGGTCTTGCAATTGATCAGGTTCAACAATTGAATTTGGATTGCTTACATGAACTCGGATTTAAGGGGGACGGCATTTATTTGGCGGTGATAGATGCGGGTTTCAGAAGTATGGATACGATTCCTTATTTTGATTCAGTTTATCTTGAAGAGCGTGTTTTAGACACATTTAATTTTGTCAGTAGTAATTCAACAGTTTATGATTTTAGCGGTCATGGAACTGCCGTAAGTTCATGTATTGTTGGTGAAAAAGGTTCTCCAGAAGAATACGCAGGAACTGGGGTTAATGTTGATTTGGCTTTATACTTATCGGAAGATGTTGATTCAGAAACAGAAGTAGAAGAGTTTAATCTTGTCGTTGCATTGGAGCGCTGTGATTCCGTCGGGGTTGATGTCGTAAATATTTCATTGGGGTATTTCGAATACGATGATTCTACTACGAGTCATGTGTATTCCGATCTAGATGGGATTACAACAATTTCTGCTATTGGAGTTAATGTTGCTGCATCCAAAGGAATTTTTGTTGCAAGTTCAGCAGGGAATTCAGGACCAAGTACAATTTCTACTCCTTGCGATGCTATAGGAACGTTTTGTGTTGGAGCTGTAGATGAGCTTGGGGATTTAGCCTCTTTCTCTTCTATTGGCCCCTCGGCAGATGGAAGAGTAAAACCAGATGTTACTGCAAGAGGTCAAGATGCCTGGTTGATAGGGCAGTCAGGAGTCTTAGTAGAAGGTAGTGGAACTTCGTTCTCATCACCGATTATTGCTGGAGCTACTGCATGTTTGATTCAGGCAAACCCGAACAGAACAGTACAGGAGGTAATGGATGCTATCCGTCAATCTGCTAGTCAATTTTCATTCCCAGATGAATACAAAGGCTATGGTATTCCTGATTTTTGTGTTGCACATGAAATCTTAAGCGATAATACAGGATTGGCTGATTTCAAGGAGAATAATCTTGTCGCTTATCCCGTTCCAGCGCATGAAACTGTTTTTATCTCTGGACTTCCAGTACAAGAAGGGAGCGTAAATGTTAAGGTGATTAACCACCTTGGAAAACGTGTTTTTTCAATAGAAGAGCAGTCAGTGAATGGTCAAATTATTCTTGATGTATCGTCACTTTCAGGGGGAGTGTATACGTTGATTCTGACTCAACAAAACGTTCAAGCACGAAGAATTCTTTCGGTAATCAATTAGACTATTTCTTAGCGTTTTGAGAATCGTATTGGCAAAGGAGTTTAATTATACTACAATTCTTAACGGTATTGTATTCTTCAAGAAGCTGGGTTTTTCTACTTAAATTTTGCTCTATATCTATTGACTTGGCGAACGATTCGGTTATACATTGGATATATTCCTCGGATGTACTTGCTATGTGACAATAGCGACCTAAATGAGTTCCTTCAACCATTGATAGATTAACGACAACAGCCCCGCTAAACTGTAACGCATTCAAAAGCTTTAACTTTAACCCTGTAGTTTGATTGGTATAGAATACATGAACTTTGGCTTCGGCAATAAAAGTATTCATTTCCTCATTTGATGGTGATGCAATTAAATCAACATTGTATTGAGAGCAAAGGGTTTTTAGTTTTTTCGAAGGGCTTTTTCCTGCAATTTTAAAATCAATAGTACTTAGTTTAGAGCAGACGTTCTTTATCAACCATTCGGCAGCTTCTTCATTTTCCGACACGGATAAGTTTCCGTGAAAAAGCGCATATTCTTTGATGAAAACGGCATTATTGCTTTGAATTTCTGGGAGTGATGCAGGGAGTAAATATGTGTTACTATTCAGCTGTTTGAAGTGTTCTAAGTCGTTGTGTTGAATAACAAGTAATGCTGTTGCATGCGACAATTGAAACTCATACTTCGCTAATTTTTTAGCTTCACTGTTATAAAAGATAGATTGTAAACCACGCGCCCTAGCCGCTAATGCATTGTAATAATCATGCTCTATGTTATGACATCTAACGAGTTTAACTCTACCCTTTAACTGATCGTTGTTTAGAAATGCCGTAGTGTGTATGCCTTCAAATAAAATTGGCGAATTATCTAAGCTTAATTGTGACAACAAGGTTTTATTTGCTCTAGATTTAACAATGAATGGTGTTGAACTAAACCAATTGAGCATACTTTTTTTCCGCGAATAGTAAATGACGTTCCGTGCATACTTTTCCAGTTCTTTTTGCTCACCCCTTCCGTAGTCAAAACAATGTAGAGTAATCTTGAAGCCTAAGCTGTGTAATCCTTTAATGCGATAAAACATATCAATTGCCCCACCGTAATTTAACGGCAACGGAACATCCAATGCAATAATATGAATAGCGTTAGACATGTGGGTAAATGGTCTTTAATATTTCTGTTTCTGTTTCCCAGTTTTCAATGTTCGCTGCAATTTTACAGTTGTCTTTATAGCGATTAAGAAGAGACGGGTTCTCGAATAAGTTAGCTAGTTTTTTAGCCAACGTTTCAGGTGTGAATTCAGTTAGAATTTCACCAATAGTATGCTTTTTAATGACTGCAGAAACCTCTTTAATATCTGTTGCAACAACAGCGGTTTGTGTATGCATATAATCGAATACTTTGTTCGGTAAAGAAAGCTGGTAATTTAGATTTGATGGTTTATCTAAGGTTAATCCTATATCAGCAAAATGGGTGTAGTTCATCATAATGTGATAAGGCTTTTTACCATAAAACAATACTTTTTTACTCAGCTCAAGTTCAAGCACACTAACTTTCAATTGAGCAACAACATCACCATCGCCAACAATCATTAGCACAGCATCAAGATGCACCATTGCCTCAAGAGCTTCTTCTGCACCACGGTCAACATTTATACCGGCGCCTTGAAGTATGATTAGATTTTTATCTTCTGGAATACCCAACTCTGATTTGTTAAGGATAGTTTTTGGATTCCATCGTTTTGAAATGTTTCGAACTACCTTAACATTGGTGTTATATTTTTTTCTGTAGATATCCGCTATTGATTGATTAACTGTATAAACAGTCTTTAGTTTAGGAAAGATATAATGTTCAATACTCAGCCATAATTTTTGAACTTTTGGTCGATTAATTAGCTCAGGGACTTCTGTGAAATATTCATGCGAATCGTAAACCAATTTACATTTCGGTTTTAGCTTACTTGCCATATAATTTGCAAGAAGTGTGTCTAGGTCATTTGAAACGAGAAGATCAGCACGTTTAAATATTAAAAACAAGCACAGCCTTAGATTAAAGAAAGCATAAAATTTAGCACCTGTCTCAAAGCGCAAATTGAAGCGCTTCGTTTTATATGGCCGTTGATCAAGGGAAACACTTGACTTTCTTTTTCTCCCCACTAAAAGTACATCATAACCCTGTTCAACGAGGAACATACAGACTTTATTCACACGGTTATCCGTGTATAAATCATTGGTTACTGAAACTATTGCCCTGGGTGTTTTCGACATCATTCAAATTTAACAGAAAAAGTAGACTGTTACTAGTCTTCATTTTGAAAACACTAACGTTAAAAACAAAGATTTAGTTTAATTTCAAAACACGCTCCAAACGACTGTATGCATCTGTCAAGGTTTTAACATCAGAATAGATGATTCTTAGACGATCATTTTTTTCGCTTAATTTAACCTCCATAGGGTGTTTTTGCATGAAATCTAAAACCTTTGTAAAACTTGGAGAGTCATAAAATTTAGATTGCGAATTTGCAATGAAGTACCCAATCATTTTATTTGATTTAAGAACTAGTTTTTCAACCCCAATCTCTTCAGCTAACCATCTAAGCTTGAATGATAAGATAAGCTCCTCTACAGGCTTTGGGATAGGCCCAAATCGATCGATTAACTGATTTACGAATACAATAAGAGCAGCTTCGTTCTTGACATTATCCATTTGTTGATACAAGCTCAAACGTTCAGCAACACTATTGACATAATCGTCAGGAATTCGAACCTCAAGGTCAGTTTCAAGAATGCAATCTTTAACAAAGCTTGTTAATTGATCACTGTTTCGCTCTTCGAATAATTCCTTAAATTCTCCTTCGCGAAGCTCGTCAATGGCCTCATTCAATATTTTCTGATACATCTCAAAGCCAATATCTGCAATGAAACCACTTTGCTCTCCTCCAAGCATGTTTCCAGCCCCTCTAATGTCTAAATCCTTCATGGCAATATTGAAGCCTGAACCTAAGTCAGAGAATTGTACAAGCGCATCTAATCGTTTTCTAGCTTCAGATGTCATTACACTTTGTGGCGGAGCAATTAAGTAGCAGAATCCTTTTTTATTTGAGCGCCCCACACGCCCTCTTAATTGGTGAAGATCACTAATTCCGAAGTTATTGGCTTGATTGATTATTATCGTGTTGGCATTAGAAATATCAATTCCTGATTCAATAATCGTTGTCGCTAAAAGTACATCGAACTCATGATTGATGAAGCCCATCATGATTTTTTCTAGTGCTTTACCATCCATTTGACCATGTCCAATGGCAACTCGAACTCCAGGGCAAAGACGCTGCAGCATCCCTGAAACTTCAGTGATATTTTGTAGGCGATTATGAACGAAAAAAACTTGACCGCCACGACTGACTTCATAAGAAACAGCATCACGAATCATCTCTTCATCGAAAGTCACAATTTCAGTTAAAACGGGCTGTCTATTAGGCGGGGGAGTATTAATTATACTTAAGTCGCGCGCACCCATCAATGAGAATTGAAGTGTCCTCGGAATCGGTGTTGCTGTTAGTGTAAGCGTATCGACCGTTGCACGGAGGGTTTTCAATTTGTCTTTTACAGCTACCCCAAATTTTTGCTCTTCATCAATAATAATTAAGCCAAGTTCTTTGAACTGAACTCGTTTGGCGACAATTGCATGTGTTCCGATGAGGATGTCTATTTCTCCATCAGCCAACCTCTTTAGTGTCTCTGTAACTTGCTTTGCGGATTTAAAGCGATTAATATAATCTACATTACACGGGAAATCCTGTAATCGTTCTTTAAAACTACGATAATGCTGTAAAGACAAAATAGTTGTTGGAACTAGAATTGCAACTTGCTTATTGTCTGCAACAGCCTTAAATGCAGCTCGAACGGCAATCTCCGTTTTGCCAAAACCAACATCTCCACAGACTAGCCTATCCATAGGAGTGTTTGACTCCATGTCCTCCTTAACAGCAATTGTTGTTTTCAGTTGATCAGGAGTATCTTCATACATAAATGAAGCTTCTAGCTCATTTTGTAAGTAGGAATCTTCACTAAACGCGAATCCCGGCTGTGACTTTCGCTTAGCATATAATTTTATAAGATCGAAAGCAAGCTCCTTAATTTTATTCTTCGTTTTATTTTTAAGCTTAGCCCAAGTTTGCGTACCAAGCTTGTTCATTTTCGGTGCGCCTCCATCTTTACTTGTAAACTTCGAAATTCGATGTAAGGAGTGAATACCGACGTAAAGCACATCATTATCACGATAGATTAAGCGGATCGCCTCTTGGGGTTTTCCGTTGACATCAATTGTTTCAAGCCCAGAGAATTTTCCAACCCCATGATCTATATGCGTTACGTAATCACCACGTTGTAGGTCATAAAGTTCTTTAAGGGTAAGCGCTTGTTTAGCTTGCCGGAAACCTTCTTTTAACCTAAATCGATGATAACGCTCAAATAGTTGGTGATCTGTATAGCAAATAATTTTATTATCAGGAGAAATGAAGCCTTCGTGAAGGGCAAGATTAAGGGGTTGAAACATAACCTCTTTGTTTATATCCTCAAAAATCTGATAAAGACGATCAATTTGTTTCGGTTGATTTGAAAAAATCAAATTTGTTGAGCCCAATTTTGTCCTATTTACTAAATCCTCAGATAGGAGATCAAAGTTCTTGTTAAAACTTGGCTGCGGAGTAAAGTTAAAATCAATAACCGTGGCATTTTTGAAATATTGATCAGAGCCAAACTCAATGATAGAGTAGGCATCAAATGTTTCTTTTAAATCTGTTGGGTGTAAGAATAAATGTGCTGGAATTGTAGGGATAACCGATGTTTCTATTGCATTATATATTTTTACAGCTTTTTTATATTCGTTATCTATTTGACTTTTTATTTGTTCCACTGAAGATGCCCACACTGTTACATTTTCACCTACAAAGTCGAAAAAAGAGACGTTACCTTGGCGAATCATTTCACCTTGAATATTAGGAATTATATTGAAGTATTGATGTGTGTTGATCGAAAGCTGAGTACTTGCATCAAAGGTTCTTATACTTTCAACTTCATCCCCAAAGAATTCAATTCTATATGGATTGTCATTTGAAAAAGAGAATACATCAATGATTCCCCCGCGAATTGAAAACTGCCCCGGTTCATAAACGAAATCTACGCGTTCAAACCCTTCTTCTAGTAATGTTTCATTAATGAAATCAATAGAGTAGGTTTTCGAAACTTCTACTTTAAGGGTGCTTTTTATCAGGCTTTTTTGAGACGGAACTTTTTCGAAAAGGGCTTTAGGGTATGTAACTACCCATGTATTTCGTCCTTTACTTATTTTTTCTAAAACCTCTGCGCGTGCAACAACATTAGCGTTGTCAGTTTTCTCAAGTTCATAAGGTACTCGATATGATGCGGGGTAGAAAAGTATATGAGAGTTGTTAGGGTTTAATCCTTCAAGGTCATTTAAAAAATATGCGGCTTGTTCTTTGTCTTCTAGGATAAAAACATGATTTCCAGGAGATTGATCTGCAACGCAAGAAGCACAGATTGATTTGGACGAACCCACTTGTCCTCTCCATTTAATCTTTACTCCAATAACTTGAAGGGCATTCGCTGTGGAATCAATTTGGCCGGACTTAGAAAAAGCTGACTTTAACTCTTTTACGTCCATATAGGTTATTTAATGAAGCTCATAGCTTGCTCCATCATTATTTTAGATCCAACAAAATAAGACACACGCTGGTGTAAGCGTTCAGGCTTAATGCTTAATACGCGTTCTCTGCCATTCGTTGCCAATCCGCCTGCTTGTTCAGCAATAAAGGCCAAAGGATTACATTCATATAATAAACGTAGCTTCCCTTCAGGGTCTGTTATTGTATCAGGATAAATGTAAATCCCTCCTTTGATTAAATTCCTATGGAAGTCAGCTACTAAAGAACCTATATATCTTCCAGAGTATGGGCGACTTGCACCAGGCAATGTCTGTTGGCAATACGTCTCGATGTATTTTTTAATACCAGACTCGCAAATATTTACGTTTCCTTCATTCATCGCATAAATCCTACCATTTTCCGGCATTTTCATGTCAGGATGAGACAAGCAAAACTCACCCGTAGAAGGGTTTAAAGTAAAACCGTTAACACCTTTCCCTGTGGTATAAACCAACATTGTTGAAGAGCCATAAAGAACATATCCTGCTGTAACTTGGTCGTCCCCCGATTGAAGCATATCCTCTAGCGTTGACTCTGTTCCAACCTCACTCTTTCTTCTATAAATAGAAAAAATTGTTCCAATAGAGACATTAACATCAATATTTGAAGAACCGTCTAGTGGATCAAATAATACCACATATTTCCCTTTTTTTGAAAATTCTGAGGTAAATGGCATGAAATCATCATTTTCTTCAGAAGCAATCCCACAAACCTCACCTCCAGCTTTAAATATATCTATGAAAGCCTTGTCAGCAATCACATCAAGGTTTTGTTGTTCCTCCCCCTGAATATTTGTGCTTCCATGAGCCCCTAGAATATCTTCCATCAATCCTGCTCTACGAATATCTTTGCTTACCTCTTTAGAAGCAATCGCAATATCACTTAATAATCGTGACAACTCACTTGATGGATAAGGAAAATCTGATTGTCTGTTCATAATAAACTCATGAAGAGGCGTAAGTTTTGGCATAAAGCTTAATTTTTAGCAAATATCGGTAAAATCAATTAGTTGACCGCAGTTGAAATCTAAGAATTCCAAATAAAAATATTTTATCACCAGCGAAGTTATTATTGACTATTATGAGCATGGTAAATGAGAACAGTGTTCAACAATAAATGTTGTGGGATAATCAGGGGAATAAAAAAACCGGGAAGATCATTCTTCCCGGTTTTAAATAAAATGCCTTGACTAATTGAGTCAATATGTATTTCTTATTTTATAACAACTCTCTCTAATAAAGAGCCATTTTGATTAGAAACCTCTACCAAGTAGATGCCAGTTCCTTTAGATGTTAAATCGATTGTAGTTGAATTTTCAGCTTCTTTTGTTGTTACAACTTTACCAACCATGTCATAAACTACGATTGTGTTTGCGGTAGCGTTGGCATTAGTAATGTTAATTAAACCAGTTGATGGATTAGGGTAAATAGAAACACCAGTTAATGTGTTTTCGTTAAGTCCAGCCCCAACGTCACCAGTTAACAATCTAATTCCTAAAGCAACCCCGTTAGTGTAAGCTTGATCACCAGGGATGTAGATAGCAGACGCATCAAAAGGCTGAGCAACTGTTTCATCATCAGCGATACGAACGTCATTTGTATTAAGGTTACTGTATAATTCAACAGCAGCATAATAAACCCCAGGCATTACAGGTGCATGAGGAGCAAAATTAACATCAATGTATCCAGCAGCAATATCAGCAGTAGAAACTAAACCAACCTCAGTTGTGTATAAAGAAGTCATATCACCTACCCAGAAAGTAGATGTATCTTTAATAGAGCCATAAACTTCTGCGCCTGCAGCAGTCCCTGAAGCCAAAACTACTCTTAAACCAGCAACATTAGCACTGGCTTTTATGTGGTATAAAGTAGCACAAACTAATCCGTCTTCACCACCTGTGAAAGAATCTGTACCTATAGAACCAATATTAACGCCAGTTGTATAAACACCTATACCATCTTGAGAATAAACAGTCATAGGATTGCCAGGAGCAGAAGGCCCTGTAATTTCAAATTCCCTAGCTCCGGTATTATTATAGAATTCTGCGCCAGCAGTTTCGCCATCAGAGACAACAGTATAAGTCCCAGTATAAACAGCAGGAGTTAGTGTTAAACCTTCAATAGCTTCAACACTATACGTAGAGTCTGATTCGATTAAAGCTAAAGTTGGATTAGATGTGAACGAACCGAAATCAGCAGTCAAGGTTGTGTTAATAGCGTCGTTAGCCCCTCCGTTATAAACACCAGAACCTACTATGTAGCTAGCGTCAACTTGATCAGAAGGAGTTCTTCCATACTCAACACCACTGTTGTTTTCACCAATGATGTAAGCAGAGTTCATCTGAATATCATCAGAAGGAAGTTCAACAATTTCAATATCATCCATTACCCAGAAATAATGAGAGCTACCAGACCCAACACCGTCCCAAGTAAACTTAAGCATAACTGTGTTACCAGCGGCTTCTCCAGAAATGTTAGCTGCGATATCATAAGAACCTGTAGTAACATGTGCACCATCATTTGTACTAACTGCACCAGGAATTAAGTCTATTGGAGTTCCCCATGTAGCACCTGCATCAGAAGAAACAGATACATTAATATTATGAGTTGTAGCACAGCACCATCTGAAGTCTTGCTGCATTGTTAATTTTGCCGATAGGGCTCCTGTAAGATCAATTTCAGGAGAAATTAATTCACCTGTTAAATTGATGTAGTTTGGAGTTACTGGAAAGTTTACTGAATCAGCATCAAATAGCATATAGCCATTTGCTGAAGTACTTGAAGCGAAAGCAGGAGCATTATCAGACCATTCACCGCTCGTAGTAGAAAAGCTATGTTTCCAAACATCACCGTTAGCGCCACCTGTAGTCCAATCCCCATTAGAAGTTGTAAAAGTTGGTCCTGCAGTAGACGCTGGGCCTGTAACTCCAGATATTCCAAAGTCTTCACTCCAAAGCACAGCTTTAGTAGAGTAATTAATTGGGTTTAATTTTTGTTTTTCCTTAGCAATTGAAGGAGAAAGTTGATTTAACCCTCTAAAAGAGTGTGGTGTTGTCAGGCTTTGTCCAACAGCTCCATTTACCGCAAATCCTGCAAAAATTAAGCTTAAGTAGATTTTTTTCATAATTTTTTAGCTTTAAATATTATCAAATATATAATAAACAAGCTAGAAAGGCAATTTTTCATGAAACCGAGCGTCATATGTCTTTTAAAAACGGCAATTTTTCATGAATTAACTCTAAATCAGTTGACTCTATGATAAATGTCTTTATAGATTCTATATCGTTAATTAGCTTCATTTCCTCTCCAAGAGGCGAAATTAGTTGAGAATCACCGATATAATGATTGTTTTTTTGATCTAGACCAACTCGATTGGCCGCCAAAACATAACATTGATTTTCAACAGCTCTTGCTTTTAAAAGCACATTCCAATGACTCGCTCGTTAACTTGGCCAATTAGCAACATAAAGAATAGCGTCATATGCCGCGCGTTGGTTCGGTAGT
This sequence comes from Flavobacteriales bacterium UBA4466, assembly GCA_905182335.1. Lineage (GTDB taxonomy): Bacteria > Bacteroidota > Bacteroidia > Flavobacteriales_D > Crocinitomicaceae > UBA4466. The sequence goes on from CAJJBE010000004.1 coordinate 59,781, forward strand.
ATTCGATTCCTTACAATTTCAGGGAACCTCAAATCATAGCAAATTTGTAACTGAAGGTTCCATCCCAGATATTGTACAATAGTTTCTGAACCTCCAGCAGTGAAAAATGTATCCTCTCCTGCCAAGCAAAACAATTTTCGTTTGTCATAGGAGCGAACTTCACCATTAGGGGAAACAAAAACACCTCTATTATATACGGCATCATTTTCCTTTATAATAAATGAAGTGTAGATGGCGGCATTTTTGTTTTTTGCTAAACGCTTAAGCCACTGTATGCTATTACTCTCAACATACTTCTCTTTTAGACCCGTGGTATTCATGCTAAATCCAGTTTGAAACATTTCTGGCAGCAAAATAAGATCGGTTTCTACACTTTGTAATAGCAGGGTATAATTTGAAAAGTTTGCTTCCTTATCTTCACAGATTTGATTTGCCTGAACAAGTGTTACTCTTAAATCTTGCATAATAGCTCTGTAGGGTTGTGGTTAAATTAGATTAACATTCATTCATGAAAACACTGGCAGCACTCATTAGAAACAATAGTGTCCAGCTAACGGTTCTAACCCAATTGCTTTGTGTTAAATTATTTAATAGTTTGTGAGAAGATTTTCCTAGTGAAATTTGTTTGTGTATCGGAGCAAACTTCAACAAGGTAATACCCCAGAGAAAAATAACCAAAACGATACTACTAAATGTGTATATGTTTTGTGTGATAAATACCTGAAAAATTGTAATACTCAACTGCCCAAGCATTAGGGGTAATACAATAATAGCGATTGCTTTTGTATAGCGCTCATGCCAATCGAGTATTTCCTTGGTAGGATAAAAGAGAAAACTAGGGTAAATAATAAGTTGAGTCATCCATATTAAAACAAAGAGTCCAAAATCTAATACTAATCGTGTGATGTCAATCATAAAATAACTATAGGTTTTGTTACAAATTGCGAATTTATTTGTGGTAATTTTACAAATAATTTTTTAATTAAAGTAGCGTGGCTCAAAAAGGTTTAAAAATTCATATTGTTGGCGCAGGAGTGAGCGGACTAGTCGCTGCAAAAGTACTAGAAGATCACGGGCATTCTCCTGTTGTTATTGAAGCAACAGAGAGGCCAGGCGGACGGGTAAAGACAGATACCATACATGGATTTAAATTAGATCAAGGGTTTCAGGTCTTGCTTACAAACTATCCGGCGGCAAAAAAGTATTTAGATTTTAGTGCCTTAGAATTGCAAGAATTAAAACCTGGAGCAGTAATTTTTAGAAATGGGAAACAGAAAATTATTGGCGATCCACGAAGAGATTTGTCTGTATTATTTTCTACTATTTTTTCAGGTATTGGAAATTTATCAGATAAGTTTAAAATTCTAAAACTTAACATGCGGTTGAAGAAAAAATCAGTGGAAGATATTTTTGATTCCCAAGAAATTAGCACCAAACAGTATTTAAGCAATATTGGATTTTCTTCACAGATGATTGATAATTTCTTCCAGCCTTTTTTCACGGGTATTTTTTTAGAAACAGAGTTAAAAACATCTAGTAGAATGTTTGAATTTGTTTTTAAGATGTTTGGGGAAGGAATGGCTGTGATTCCATTAGGAGGGATGGAGGAAATTTCAAAACAATTAACTGCCAAACTAAACAAGACTGTCTTTAAGCTTAACACAGAAGTAACCTCAGTAAAAGATAGAGAAGTCGTATTGAGTACTGGAGAAAAGCTAATTAGTGACGCAACAATTATTGCTACTGATGTCAACAAGCTGGTGAAAAATTTACAGCGGCAGAGTCTAGAATGGAAATCTTGTCAAACACTCTATTTTAAATCTAAGAAGAGAGCAATAGTAAAACCTTTTATTGGGCTTATCCCCAATAATAAAAGCCTTATAAATAATATTTTTTATCATACCAGTCTACAGACAAGCAATACTTCTAAGGAAGAGTTGCTCTCTGTTACTGTCGTAAAAGACCACAACTTATTAGAAAAAGAGTTGGTGGCTACTGTTCTTCAGCAATTAGAAGAAGAGTGTAATATCCAAGCGCTGACATTCCTTAAATTTTATACCATCTCAAAAGCATTACCTGCTTTAGAGAATTTAAAATATGAAGTGTCCCCCTCAGAAACACAGCTAACAGCAACTGTTTTTTTAGCAGGAGATGTACAGTTAAACGGGTCTTTAAATGCTGCTATGATTGCAGGAGAAAATGCTGCCTTGGCAGTTTTAGAAAGGTTGAGTAGAAATACTACGACTGTTTAAAAGCGTATTGCTGTAATAAATCTAATGTAGTGTACTGCAAGGTTTTTTGATGTGTTGCCTCTAGAATAATAGGAGGTGCTTTACCTACTTTTTCTGCTTCCACCCAACGAGAAACACATAAGCACCAGCTGTCTCCTGGCTTTAGCCCGGGGAAATTAAAATGTGGTATGGGCCTCATTAAATTATTCCCTTTAGATGCGGAATATTTTAGAAATTCTTCACTAACAATAGCACAGACAGTGTGTGTTCCGGTATCTGCAGAGATGGTTCTACAAAAACCATCTCTAAAATACCCAGTGACAGGATTTATACAGCAAGAAATAAGAGGGGTTCCTAAAACATTAAGCTCCATGTATTGAATTTATAACCTTAAAGGTATACAACTCTCTCTGAGATAAGGAAAAATTATCAAGATTTAAGTGCTCTACTATATTTTCGGAAAAGTGATAATAGCCCTTAATATTAAATTTTGGTCTCCAATCAGAATATCGACAGCTAAGCTAAAATGAGGTTCCGCATAGCAAGATAAAAATAAGTATGCGAACGAATTTCAAATTAGTATATTCACTAAATGAAAAGTATATCCTTATTTGCACTTTTGCTTTTTACTGCTTGTTCAAGTAAAGACGAACAGTTTTGTCAGTGCCTTAATGCCGGAGAAGAATTGAATAGATACACACAGCAATTTTTTGACAGAACACCTTCTGATTATGAAGAAGACAGGGTGAAGGAATTAAAAGGGGTTAAATCAGATGCCTGTAAAGATTATCAAATGATGAGTGGAAAAATAATGCGTCAGAAAAAAGTAGAATGTGAAAACTAAAAAACGAATTAGACTAGCTCTATAGTATTACGAATCAGATTAGTCTTGGCGCGAGTACTTTATAAGCTGTTAGGCCATTAACTGTACACTTCGTCTAGGGCATCACACATTGCATTTGCGGCAATAGTTAGGTGTCCCTTTGTATGTGCTTGAGAAATAAAGCCAACTTCGTATCCGCTTGGCCCAATGTATACCCCGCGACTTAGTAAAGCAGAGAATAGTTTTTTAAACCCCCCCATGTCCGAATCGATTTGATCTGCACGGCGAATACTTTTTTTACCGTCAAAAGACAACCAAAAGATTGATCCAACTGTGATTAGCTCAAAGTTGTACCTTTTGCTTTCTGCATGACTATTAACCTTGTTCACGAAGAAGAGAGTTCGTTCTTCTTGATCCTCATAAAATCCAGGTTTTGCACACTCCGTTAATTGAGCAATTCCGGCCGCCATAGCTACAGGGTTTCCAGAAAGAGTTCCCGCTTGATAAACAGGTCCGTCAGGAGAAACGCAGGCCATGATTTCATTGCTCGCGCCATAGGCCCCAACAGGTAAGCCTCCACCAAGAATCTTCCCATATGTGATAATGTCCGGCTTAATATTGAATAATTCTGCAGCCCCATTAAAACTAACTCTAAATCCAGAAATTACTTCATCGAAAAATAGAAGGATACCATTTTCTGTGCATAATTTTCTTAATTCTAACAAGAAAGTTTTTTCTTGTAGTAATAATCCATTATTTGCAGGGATAGGCTCAATAATCGCACAAGCTAATTCATCTTTATATTCATGAATACAAGTTCTTAGTGCTTCTATATCGTTTAATGGTAGCACAAGAGTTTCATTCGCATACTCTTCAGGAACACCAGCGCTTGATGACTCACCGAAAGTAACTAATCCACTACCAGCTTTAACTAACATAGAATCAACATGGCCGTGATAACAGCCCTCAAATTTCAGCACTTTCTTTTTCCCTGTATAACCTCTAGCTAAACGTAACGCTGACATGACAGCTTCGGTTCCAGAACTAAGAAACCTTATTTTATCAATAAATGGATTACGAGATAATATGAGATCTGCTAGTTCGTTTTCTAACACAGTTGGTGCGCCAAAACTTGCTCCATTTTTAAGAGCTTCAATAACACGATTATAGATTTTTTGGTTGTTATGTCCTAAAATCAATGGCCCCCAGCTACAACAAAAATCAATGAATTGATTTCCATCTTCATCCCAAATAGTGCAACCATCACCTTTCTTTATGAATAATGGAACGCCTCCTACTGACTTGAATGCTCTGACAGGGGAGTTTACACCGCCCGGAAAGTATGTTTTCGCTTTAGTAAATAAAGATTCTGATACAGATCTTTTTATTATTGTTTTAACACCCATCTTCTCTCTTATTATAAGCATATAACTGTGCAACAAAGATACAAATAAGTGTTGAATTATTCTAAGATCAAGCACATTTCGGATGAGGAAAAGGCTATAATACTAGAGTCAATTTTTCTGATATAAAAAGAAGATTTAGATTTAAGTGTCAATACCCTAGAAGTTTATGCTTCACGAAAAAGTATAAATGTTATTATTATCTTTGAGAAGATAATTTTTTAAAGGTTATGATACATCAGAATACAATTGCATTTGCTCGAGAAATGGATGAAAAAGATCCATTAAAATCCTTCAGAGAGAAGTTTCATTTTCCAAACTTTATGGATATGGATATGGTTTATTTTACTGGAAATTCACTAGGGTTGCAACCAAAGTCTGTACAGGGGTATATTCAAGAAGAACTAGATGCTTGGTCAAAGTTTGGTGTTGAAGGCCATTTCTTAGCTGAGAAACCCTGGTTCGCTTATCATGAGTTCTTAACTGAAAAAGCGGCAAAAATTGTTGGAGCCAACCCTAAAGAGGTTGTCGTAACACATTCATTAACGACAAATCTGCATTTATTAATGGTTTCTTTTTTTAAACCTGAAGGAAAAAGAACAAAAATTATTTGTGAAGCGAAGGCGTTTCCTAGTGATCAATATGCGCTTGAATCTCAAGTAAAGTTTCATGGGTTGAATATAGATACTGATCTAATTGAAGTAGCACCAAGAGAAGGAGAGCATTTAATTCGCGAAGAAGACATTTTAAATAAAATTGTTGAGACTGGTGACGAGCTTGCAATGGTTATGATTGGCGGCGTAAACTATTACACGGGGCAATTATTCGATATGGCAGCAATTACAAAAGCAGGTCATGCTGTTGGGGCTAAGGTTGGATTTGATTTAGCACATGCTGCAGGAAACATCAACCTTAAATTACATGACTGGGGTGTAGATTTTGCTGCCTGGTGCGGGTATAAATATTTAAACTCGTCTCCAGGAGGAGTTTCTGGAATCTTTGTTCATGAAAGACATGGATACAATCCTGATCTTCCACGATTTGCAGGTTGGTGGGGCTATGATAAAGAAACGCGTTTTCAGATGGAGCCAGGTTTTAATCCAATGAGAGGTGCCGAAGGTTGGCAGTTGAGTAATGCGCCTATTCTAGGGATGTCAGCTCATTTAGCTTCATTAGATATTTTTGATGAGGCGGGAATGGATAGAATAGGAGAAAAAAGAGACTTAATGACAGCTTATTTGGAATTCGTAATTGAGGATGTTTCTAAGCGGAACTCTGATCGCTGTACATTTGAAATTATTACCCCTACAGATAAAACAAAACGTGGCGCACAACTTTCAATTTTAGCACATGGACAAGGAAAATCTTTGTTTGATGCGTTGACAAAAAAAGGAGTAATTGCAGATTGGAGAGAACCAAATGTTATTCGTGTTGCTCCGGCACCTTTATATAACTCATTTGAGGATTGTTACAATTTTGGGGTTTGCCTAGGGGACTCAATTCAATAGAATAAATTATGGACGAGCTAACAATACAGACCTTAATTAAGGCGAATTACTCTGGTAGTTTAGCTGAAACTTCTATATACGTTAGTTTGGCTATTCAGGCAACAGGGGTTATAATCGGAGGGATTATCCTTTGGAGAGGGAGTATTGCTTTACAAAAAAAGAAAATGGCGCAGCGCGCGCGAAACACATATTTTGAAACGCCTTATTCTAAAGGTTGGAAAAGAAAATAACATGGAAAAAAATAAAAGTGCAATCATTGTTGGCGCCGGATTAGTTGGATCACTTTGGGCAGTATACCTATCTAAAGCAGGATATAAAGTAACCATCTATGAAAGACGCTCTGATATTAGATTAGCTGAAATTTCAGCTGGAAAATCAATAAACCTCTCATTGTCTACACGAGGATGGAAGGCCTTGGACAATGTTGGAGTTGGGGATGAAATCCGAAAAATTGCAATTCCGATGTATGGAAGAATGATGCACGATACGGAAGGAAATTTGACGTATCAGGCTTATGGAAAAGAAGGGGAAGCAATTTATTCTGTATCCAGAGGTGGTGTAAACGCTAGAATGCTTGATATTGCCGAGTTACATGGAGGAGCAGCTATTCATTACAACCACGAATGTGTCGGAGCAGACACGAAAAAAGGAATTGTACACCTTAAGAATAAAGATACGGGGGAAGAACTTAGCGGTCAGGCAGATGTTGTTTTTGCAGCTGACGGTGCTTTTTCAGCTATGCGCTACCATGCTTTCCAGAAATTAGACCGTTTCAACTTCAGCCAGCACTTTATTGAAGATGGGTACCGTGAAATTTTACTCCCAGCCGGAGAAAATGGAGCCTATCAAATAGAGAAAAACGCGCTGCATATTTGGCCAAGAGGTCGTTTTATGTTGATTGCACTTGCGAATGAAGACGGGTCATTTACATGCTCACTTTTCATGCCGCATTCAGGCTTCGAAAAATTAAAATCTAAAGAAAGTGTAGACGAATTCTTTAAAACAACATTTCCTGATTTTCATAAAATGATGCCCAATGTCGGAGGTGCATGGGGAGATCATCCACTTGCATCTTTGGGCATTATGAGGTCGTACCCTTGGCACGATGGAAAAACAGCTTTAATTGGAGATTCTGCTCATGCTACCGTCCCTTTTTATGGACAAGGGATGAATGGGGCATTTGAAGACTGTACAGTTCTGGATGGATTGATGAAGAAACACAATGAAGATTGGGAGAAGGTATTCGCTGAATATAGTGAAGTCCGTAAGCCAGATGGTGACGCCCTTCAGGACCTTTCGCTGGACAATTATTATGTAATGCGTGATTTTGTAGCAGATCCAGATTTTTTATTACAGAAAAAAATTGAGGCAAAATTCTCAAGTCTGTATCCAGAGAAGTGGATGCCGTTATACTCTCAGGTAACGTTCAGTGACATCCGATACAGCGAGGCTTATGCAAATGGGAAACGTCAGGATAAGATAATGAAAGATGTTATGGCTTCAACTCATAATATCGATGCGAACTGGGACTCTGAAGAAGTGATGAATAGGATCCTTAAAAAAATATAATATGAAGAAGATTTATCATCTTAAAAGCTGTAGCACAAACGTGCGTATATTAAAAGAGATTGGGCCCGGTCCAGAAGTTGAACTACAGAACATAAAGGAACAAAACATCGATGCTGAAATGCTCGATTTTTTAAAGGAAAAAGTAGGCTCGTATGAAGCGCTTTTTTCTAAGAAAGCAATGAAATTTCGTTCAATGGGATTGAATGAAATGAACCTTTCAGAGTCTCATTATAAGAGATACATCCTTGAAGAATATACTTTTATTAAGCGTCCATTCATGATTAATGGGGAAGAGGTTTTTATTGGAAACTCAAAAGATGTTGTAGCGGCTGCTATACAATCGTTCAACATGGACGGTTATTGTTAATTTGAACAACATGGAATCGGGAGTTTATTTTGTAACTATTACAGCGAATGACTCTAAATCAGTACAACGAATTGTTGTAACGAAATAGTCATTCTAAAAGCATACTTTTGAGGGTCTTGGTTCAGCCAAGGCTCTTTTTTTATGTCCAAAGTTTTAAAAGCACATATCGCCTTGTTTTCTGTGAATGCTATATACGGGGCAAATCACGTAATTGCGAAAGGTGTTATGCCGGATTATTTAACACCTAGTGTTTTCATTTTTCTTCGAGCTTCAGGTGCAACACTTCTGTTTTGGATTTTTAAAATCATCTTTGTTCGGGAAAAGGTACAACGAAAGGATTTGTTTTTAATGGCTCTATGCGGTTTGTTTGGAGTTGCAATGAATCAACTATTCTTCTTTCATGGATTAAGTCTTACATCTCCTGTTAATACAGGAATTATAATGACAGTCAATCCAATATTGGTGATGATTTTGTCGTTTTTTCTGCTTAAAGAAGCGATAACATGGCGAAAATCTATCGGAATCACCATTGGCGCCACCGGAGCCATATTACTCACTTTAACAGCCGGAACTGGATCCGGAGACTCATTAATAGGAGATTTATTCATATTCATCAATGCAACGAGCTACGCCCTTTATTTGGTGCTCGTAAAACCATTAATGAAAAAGTACGCTCCACTTACCGTAATTACCTATGTGTTTACATTTGGACTTCTTTATGTTATGACATACCCTCCAACGTTAATGGAGTTGTCTGTTACCGATTTTCAGCTTCCAACGCACATAGTATTCATTATACTTTTCGTGATCGTCTCAGTTACCTTCCTAACGTATTTATTAACGGTTTACGGATTGCAACACGTAAGCCCTTCGGTATCGAGCGCATACATTTATTTACAGCCAGTATTGGTTATGTTGTTTGCCGTGATATTTAGCGCTGTAGGTTTAGCAGAAGATTATACAGGAAGTATTACTTTGGAAAAAGTCTTATACATGCTTATCATCTTCATAGGTGTATATATTACATCTTCTAGCTCTTTTCAACTTAAACTAGTCAAGAAGAATTAGTGTTGTTGGGATATAAGCTAGAATTCTTCTAGTTTTACAAAAAAAAGCAATTATGCTAAAATCAATGACCGGCTTTGGAAAAGCATCAGGAAATTTCCAATCGAAGAAAATAACTGTTGAGATTCGTTCTTTAAATAGTAAGTCGATGGATTTGAATACACGCATTCCTTCTAAATACAAAGAGACTGATGGAGATATACGCAAGAAGATTTCTGCGGGCCTTGGTAGAGGAAAGGTTGACATTTCAATCAATGTTGAAGTAATAGGTGATTCAACACCTATTTCCATTAACAAAGAATTAGCTAAAACGTATTACAAAGAATTAAAATCATTGAATGATGAACTGGGAGAATCTACTGAAGATTATTTGTCATTGATCTTAAAAATGCCTGAGGTTTATAGCCACTCAAAAGAAGACTTAACTGACGAAGAAAAGGGTGTTGTTATTCAAGTTGTTGAAGAAGCTATTATAAGTATCAATGATTTCCGAAGAAAGGAAGGAGAGGATTTAGAGAAAGAATTCACAGAGCGTATAGAAGAGATTAGAGCCTTTTTATTAGAAGTTCCTAAATTCGAAAATGAACGAATTGAGATCATTCGGGAACGCATGAAAAAAGGATTGGAGGACATTAAATCAGGGAGCTATGATGATAACCGCTTAGAGCAAGAGATGATTTTTTACATTGAAAAATTAGATGTTGCGGAAGAAAAAATGAGACTCTCAAACCATTTAGATTATTTCCTTGAGACAATGAAGACCAATCAAGCAGGAAAGAAACTTGGATTCATCGGTCAAGAAATAGGAAGAGAAATTAATACGTTAGGAAGTAAAAGTAATCATGCAGAAATGCAGAAACTGGTTATTGGGATGAAGGATAATCTTGAAAAGATTAAAGAACAAGTATTAAATACGCTCTAATAAGATGAAAGAAGTTAAAGGTAAATGTGTCATTTTTTCTGCCCCATCTGGCGCAGGTAAAACAACGATTGTCCATCATTTATTGAATCAAGACTTGGGCTTAGAGTTTTCAGTTTCCGCATGTAGTAGAGACCCTCGTGGGATTGAAGAAAATGGACAAGATTATTACTTTTTAGGCTTAGAGGAATTTAAAACCCGAATAGCAAAGGGGGAGTTTGTTGAGTGGGAAGAAGTATATACAAACAACTTTTATGGAACGCTTAAATCTGAAATGGAACGTATTTGGCGCGCTGGAAAAGTAGTCATTTTTGATGTGGATGTCATTGGTGGTCTGAATTTGAAGAAAAAGTTTCAGGATGATGCTTTTGCTATTTTTGTAAAACCACCTAGCTATGAAGAGTTGGAGAATCGTTTACGTGGCAGAAGTACTGAAACAGAAGAGAAGATCAATCAACGCATGGAGAAAGCAACGAAAGAACTTTTATTCGCTCCAGAATTTGATTACATCTTGGTAAATGATGATTTAGCTGAAGCTTTTGATATAGCAGAAGAATCAATCAATAAATTTTTAACGAAGGAATGAAGGTTGGCTTATATTTCGGGACATTCAATCCAATTCATGTTGGACATTTATTGATTGCGAATTATATGGCTGAGAATACCGAGCTAAAAGAGGTTTGGTTTGTTGTTTCACCTCACAGTCCGCACAAAGAAAAGAAGACATTACTGAAAGGACATCATCGACTAGAAATGGTTAGACTCGCAATTGGCGGCAATTCAAAATTGACGGAAAGTGAGGCTGAGTTTAGCCTTCCACAACCAAGTTATACGGCCACAACTTTAGCATATTTAAAGGAGAAACATCCGAGCTATAGTTTTTCATTATTAATGGGAGAGGATAATCTTCGTGGTTTTCATAAATGGTATAATTACGAAGAGATACTAGAAAATCACAAGCTTTATGTTTACCCACGCGTGATTACCATACAAGAGCAAGGGAAACAAAAGAGGAGTCTTGAAACAACACCGATTTCTAATCACAAGAATGTGATCTTTTGCGAAGGCGCTCCTATAATTAAAATATCATCTAGTTTTATTCGAAAAGAAATTGCTGATCAGAAAGATGTTAGCTCTCTGCTAACCGAAAAAGTCTATAAGTATTTAGGCGAAATGAATTTCTATAAATAAAATAAACGATTCTATTTTACAGTGATCAGTATTAGCCTAGGCTGGATAAGAAATTGCTATGTAGACCCTTATAATAATGTCATAGTGTGTTTATATGCTCATCTCAGGAACACTATCAGGAACAACAAGGTCACCAGCTGTAGCTGTAATGATTTCCTCAATAGAAACTCCTGGAGCACGTTCCACCAAATGAAATTTTCCATCTTTAACATCTAATACGGCTAAGTTGGTTACAACTTTCTTAACACAACCAACACCAGTCAGTGGTAGCGAACACTCTTTTAATATTTTTGAAATACCAGCATTGTTTGAGTGCATCATGGCTACAATGATGTTATCTGCAGAAGCGACTAAATCCATTGCCCCTCCCATTCCTTTAACCATTTTTCCTGGAATTTTCCAGTTCGCGATATCACCGGTTTGCGAAACCTCCATCGCTCCTAAAACAGTTAACTGAACGTGTTGTCCACGAATCATAGCAAATGATGTAGCTGAATCGAAATAAACAGCCCCTTTCGTTGCAGTAATGGTTTGTTTTCCAGCATTGATTAAATCTGCATCTTCGTCACCTTCATAAGGGAAAGCGCCCATTCCAAGAATTCCATTTTCTGATTGAAACTCAACTTCAATACCTTGAGGAATATAATTAGCAACTAATGTTGGAATACCAATCCCAAGGTTTACATACCATCCATTGCACAATTCTTGCGCAATTCGTTTTGCTATACCTATTTTATCTAGACTCATTTTTAGGTGTTTTTAGTTAATACACTTTTGAATCAATGATTATTTTTGTCTTGTTGTTCGCTGTTCAATCCGCTGTTCAAACTTCTCACCTTGAAAAATACGTTGTACAAAAATACCTGGTGTATGAATTTCATTCGGGTTTAATTCTCCAACGGGCACTAATTCTTCTACTTCGGCAATGGTAATTTTCCCAGCCATTGCCATCATTGGGTTAAAGTTTCTAGCAGTTGCTTTGTATATTAAATTCCCTGCTGTATCACCTTTCCAAGCCTTAACAATTGCGAAATCTGCTGTTAATGCTGTTTCTAAAATGTGAGGTTTACCATTGTAATCACGTACTTCTTTTCCTTCGGCAACTTCAGTCCCGTATCCCGCTGGAGTAAAAAATGCAGGGATTCCTGCTCCGCCAGCGCGACACCTTTCCGCCAATGAACCTTGTGGGATTAAATCAACCTCTAATTCACCAGATAACATTTGGCGCTCGAATTCATCATTCTCACCAACATATGAAGAAATCATTTTTTTGATTTGCTTACCTTGAAGTAAAAGGCCCAAGCCAAAATCATCAACCCCAGCATTGTTAGAAATACATGTCAGTCCACTTAGTCCCATTTCCACTAAATGAGAAATAGAATTTTCAGGAATTCCACATAGACCAAAACCACCTAGCATGATAGTCATGTTGCTTTCAATTCCAGTTAATGCCTCTACCTTGTCTTTTACTACCTTTTTCATTGCACTAGTTAAAAAGTGATTGGATTCTGATTAGACTGATTCTCGGAATCATCACAATCATATATAAATTCGTTATATCCTATTGGTGCTTCAAAGTCCTCAGTAGAAACCTTCAGCTTTGTATCTTTGTATACTTGTTGCATATAATAACCATAAATCGGCAGTGCCATTCTCGCACCTTGTCCCCAAGTCATAGACTTAAACCGAGCTGCTCTATCTTCCGCGCCGACCCAAACACCGGTCACAAGGTCAGGCGTAAGGCCCATAAACCAGCCGTCAGAGTTGTTTTGAGTTGTTCCAGTCTTTCCGGCAGTGGGATGAGAAATCCCTCCCCATTTTCTCCCGCCACGCAAACTAGCACCTGTTCCTGATTGAATAACTCCTTTCATCATCCTTAGTGTAACAAATGCATCACCAGAATTTAATACTTCTTTAGAGTAAGGTTCTGCGTTGTAAATCACATTTCCATTTCTATCCTCAATCCTTAAAATTGTTGAAGGCCGAACGTAAATGCCTTTATTGACAAACATTGATTGTGCTCCTACCATTTGAAAAAGTGACAGGTCCATTACCCCCAAACACATCGAAGGAACTTCGTCCTCAGGTCTTAGTGTAATATCTAACCCTTTTAAAAGTTTAGAAATATTTTTTGGTCCTGCTTGCCCACCCATTTTTGACATTACTAGGACGGTGCCTGGGTTATTTGAATTTTTCAAGCACCATTCTACAGAAGGATCTATTCCAGATTTTGGCGTTAATTGACCTTTTGGGCACCATTGCTTCGTGATTTTTTCATTATTAAAGACGTCAACACAAGCAGAGGAGCCATAAGGAAATGTTGTACAGGGCTTAACTACCCCCATTGTAATTGCGGTAGCATATACAAATGGCTTAATCGTTGAGCCTACTTGGCGTGTTCCTTGTTTAACATGGTCATAGGCAAAATGGTTAAAATCTATGCCACCAACCCACGCCTTAACAAAACCTGTACTTGGTTCAACCGAGATTAACCCAGCTCTTAAAATTCCTTTATAATATCTCAAAGAATCATTTGGAGTCATGACTGTATCAATATCACCCTTCCAAGAAAAAACTTTCATAGGAGCTTCTAGATTGAAGCTTTCCTCAATATCTTCCTTAGAGGCCCCCTGAAGTTTTAGTGATCGATAACGCTCAGAATTCTTTCTTCCAGAATTAATTAATGTTTCAGCTACTTTATCCGAAATACGATTTGTAAAGGGAAAGTTTCTAAGGTTACGATTATTCTTGTCAAACTCAGGTTGTAGATCTTCTTTTAAGTGACGTTTTAAGGCCTTTTCAGCATGTTCTTGCATCCGAACATTAATCGTTGTATAGATTTTAAGTCCATCTTTATAAAGATTATAAGCTTCCTCCTTTTCGTTCTTGTAAATTAATTCTCCTTGATCATCCGTTGATTTGAAAAGCCTCGAAAGTTCAGCCCTAAGAGACTCCCTGAAGTATGGCGCTAATCCTTCTTTGTGATCAACTATTTGGTAATTAGTTATAAGGGGGGTGGTTTTTAAAGAATCATATTCGTCTTGGTTAACGGAGTTTTTTAATGCTTCATTCCCGCTCAGCGTATTTTTTTTCCATTGATATAACACTTGATTTCTTCGTTGAAGGGCACGCGAACTGTCTACTGTTCTTAATTCCTGCATTTGCCCGCTTGTTACCTGTGCTAAAGAAATGTTATTTTTCTTAGCCGCTCTCGAGCGGTAATTTTTAATTTGATATGTATAAGGGTTGTAAAGGCTTGGGTTTTTACACATTCCAACTAACATTGCCGCCTCACTTTTCGTCAAATCGATTGGGTTTTTATTGAAGTAAACCTTTGCTGCATTTTGAATTCCAACAGCATTGTATAAGAAATCGAATTGATTCAAATACATCGTAATTATTTCTTCTTTTGTATAGCGTGATTCAAGGCGAACAGCAATAATATTCTCTTTAATTTTTTCGTCTAGTCGTTTTTTAATTCGACCAATTTTTCCAGGTGGAGCAGCCTCGACTTCCCCTTTTGTTTTCAACTCATTCTTACGGGTTCTCTCTTGAAGTGTAAAAACTAATTTGGCCAATTGCTGTGATATTGTTGACGCCCCTCCAGCGCTTCCAGCGTGGGATGCAGCTCTAGCTACAGCTCGCAAATCGATGCCTGAATGATCGAAGTAACGCTCGTCTTCTGTGGAGATTAAAGCATCAAGAACATAAGGAGAAATATCTTTATATGCAATATTTGTTCTGTTTACAGTCCAGTAACGACCTAATTCTGTTTTACTATCATCGGCTAACACAATTGAAGCTAATAATTCGGGGGGATTCTCTAGCATCTCAACTGAAGGGAGCTCATCTTCTGACTGTGTAAGGAAAAGAAGAATTAGAAGTAGTGCAGGAAACAATGCACCAACCCATATCCCCATCATAAGAAGGCGAGCTGTCTTCGTCTTAAATTTCTGCTTAGGGGTCGTTTTTTTTGTCATCCGTGTTTTGTGTTACTGTAAAAATAAGAAAAAGCTTTCGCTTAGAGACAAAGTTCAAAATTTTAACCTCTCAGTCAAGGTAATTAATTGAGGACGTCTTTTCTTTGACTATCAAGCTTTAAGAGGATAAACATCATGATGGAAAAAGACATCATAGATGAACCACCATAACTAAAGAAAGGGAGGGGGATTCCAATGACGGGCGCGAACTCAATACTCATACCAATGTTGATTGTAAAGTGGTAAAATAATATCATCGCAACAGCATATGCATAGATTCGATTAAAGGAGGATTTTTGCCGTTCTGCAATGAATACAATTCTCAATATCATAAATATATATAGCCCAACAAGCACAAAAGTCCCCATGAATCCCCATTCTTCTGCATAAGGACAAAATATAAAATCGGTTTCACTTTCTGGAACATGATTGGTTTGAACGCTAGAGACAATAGCATTTTGATACCCTTTCCCAAACATTCCACCAGATCCAACAGCTGCCATTGCACGGTTACGGTTATAGTCATCTCCATCTGGATCTTCACGCAACCCAAGGACTAGCTCGATACGTTCTTTTTGGTGCCCCGCAAGTTTTTGGAACGTATAATTGACAATAGAAGTAAGGATTGAAGCAAGAACGAAACCAATGATTGCAATAGAAAGCGCTCTTTTCCGATCACGTTTTGAGAAAATAAAACGCATAAATAAATAAGCAGCTAAACAGAAAAGCGCAAGAAAGAAAATCATCCCCCAATAACCTGGGATTTCTTTGCCTGGAAAGAGGCTCAGTATAATTGTTTCATTACTAATAAGTAGAGTTGTAATGCTTAAGAAAATGACAACGAACAATATTGGGATAAAGTGCGACCCTATCCATGTTTGTTTAAAGTGAAGCGCACGAATGGGGATTAGTTTTAATATAGATAATATGACTGGATCGTATGAAACCCCCTCTCGGTATAGCACAAACAAGAAGGATGTAAACACAACAAATGTTCCGGCATCTGGCTGTAAAAGAATCAGCGCCATTGGAATTAGGATAATAGCATTGGCGACTAATACTGTTTGTGCATTTTGCTGTTTTAAATTAACAGAACTTAAGTATCGCGCAAGAATAATTGCAGTACCAATCTTTGCAAATTCTGCCGGCTGAATCCCCATCGAACCAATTCCTAGCCAGGCTTTTGCTCCATTTACAGCTGGCATAAATAGTACGATGACCAAAAGCGCAATAACAAAAAGGTATATAGGAAGTGCAAATTTCCGATATATATCAGAGTCAATAAGAAAAACACAAACCCCTAAAAATAACGATAGCCCTATCCACATGATCTGTTTCCCATATTTCTCTGAAAAGTCAAAAAGACTGGGGTGTTCAGGGTTATACGCCACAGAATATACCGTAGATAACCCCATAATTAAGAGTAGAACATAGACTGACACTAATGGCCAATCGATACTTCCGGTAAGGGACTGATTTTGTCTCATTTGGAAGTTGGTAATATTGCTTCTAAAATCCGTTTTTCTTTTTCGATACTTTTCACTTCACCATTTAAATACTTTTCAATCATTAAACTAGCGATTGGTGCGGCCCAATCTCCACCACCACCTCCGGCTCTTTCAATAAAGACAGAAATCGAAATTTTCGGATTATTCATAGGTGCAAAAGCAATAAATACAGAGTGGTTTGGTTGTTTCACTTTTCCAATATAATTTTCAACTGTTCCTGTTTTTCCACAGACAATAACTCCATCAATGCGAGCTCTTCGAGCAGTCCCGCCTAGCTCATGAACAACACTTCTCATTCCTTCGATGACAGGACTAAAATGAATAGGGTCTACCATTGTTTTGTGCTTCACATGGAATCGATTTAAGGGTCCATTATCTCCAATAGATTTAACAAAATGAGGCATGTAGTACCATCCACGATTAGCCATAATTACAGCAATATTAGCAAGCTGTAAAGGAGTTAATTGAACTTCTCCCTGCCCAATTGATATTGAACGTATGGTAGAAAATTTCCACCGATGATGCCCGTACCATTTGTCATAGTATTTAGAATCTGGAATAACGCCCGACCTAAGTCCTGTAATATCTGTTTCTAAGCGCTTCCCAAGACCAAAGCTGTGCATATATTTAGCCCAAATATTTAATCCAATTTCAGCATCTTCAAAACTACTTGATTTCTTCCCTTGTTCAATTATTCGTCTTACAACAGCATAATAGTAGGGGTTACATGACATCTGTACAGCCTGCGAAATGTTTTGTGCTGAGGGATGATTGTGACACCCAACTATACTATGGTTGCAAGGGAACCCAGAGTTTTTTGTTATCACACCTTCTTGCATTCCGATTAATGATTGAATTAATTTAAATGTTGATCCAGGCATGTACTCTGATGCTAGTGGTCTTGGAAATAAAGGCTTATCTTCATTATTTAATAACGCAGGATAGTTTTTACGGATTTTACGATTACCTACCAATAAATTGGGATCATAATTTGGGGATGAAGCCATCGTAAGGATTTCTCCTGTGCTCGGTTCAATTGCAACGATGCAGCCTTTCTTATTCAGCAATAATTTTTCGCCATAGGCCTGAAGAAGAACGTCGAGGCCAAGATGAATGGGCGGGGCCTGCTTCGCAATAGTGTCGTATTTACCATCTTCGAACGCTCCGACCGTATTGTTCATAGCAGACGTTACAATATATCGAATACCTTTTTCTCCTCGAAACTGAGATTCATAATAACGTTCAATCCCTGAGCGACCGATTCGACCTCCGGGTTTGTAAAAGTTGTCGTTATCAATTTCCAATTGAGTAACTTCGGATAGATAGCCTAAAATGTTAGCTCCGTTTGCGTACGGGTAATCTCGCATGCTAGACACTTCTTCATAGAACCCCTTAAAGTTTTCTAGATGTGGAGCTATGCGGGACATTTCTTCAGCAGTTAATTCCTTTATGAAAGGGTAGGCTCTTATCGTTTGATAATTAGAAGTCGTTTTTCCAGAATGCCTGTTGTAATACTTCCCTTCTCCGTGAATAATTGCAACAAATCTATCTTTTACTTCTTGAACAGTCCACCCAATCAATTTAGCAAAACCAAGAGTGTCTAAATGGTCGATATTTTTTTCAACCATCATTAAGTTATAGTACGTTTTGTTAGAGACAACCTTATTTCCATTACGATCAAATATAACTGCACGTGGAGGGTTAATTTCTCTTCGTTTCTCTGCAATTTGCTGAGCCCGTAATTTCCAAGTGTCATCAACAACTTGCATATAAAACAGCTTGAAGGAATAAAGAACACCTATAAGGACGAAAATGGAAAGAATTACGTACTTACGATCTTCAAATTTCATTTCTCACTTGATTTATTCACAAAAAGATATTGTAAAAATATACAAACTAAGAATGATATAGGAGCGCTTAGAGAAACCTTTTGAAATACAAATAACAGCTCATTCATTTTGAACATCTCCATTAAGAAGAACCAGAAATGATGAATTACAATCAGTAAGCCAAAGATTTTCAAGAACCATTTAAACCCCATCGCGAAAATGGTAGTTTCTAATAGTGGATCGTAACCATCTCGTGGAGCAAATGCTTTAAAGATAATAGGTCTTACATATGCAAAAGTCAATAACGCAGAAGTGTGCAATCCATAAGTGTTAGAAAATGAATCGATTGCAGCCCCCAGAATAAAGGCTAACGTAAGTAATGGGAAAACACCAAGCTCAACCGGAAGCAGTAAAATAAACAATGGATATACCATTAATTGTATACCAAGGCCAAGCTCAATTTGATTTAGGGCTAGCACTTGTATAGCTAAAATGAATACAAAACGGATTCCATGTTTTATAAAAAAATTCATAAGGCAGGATCATTTGGGGTTAATGACTCTAAATCTTCTTGTTCGGTACGGAGAATATTTTTTATAACGTAAGCTCGTTGCAATGAGGTGTAGTTTTCTGAAAATTTCAGGGTAATATCCCAAAGGGGTTTACCTTCAATAACACCTGTTTTTTCAATTTTTCCAACAGGTATTCCGCGCGGGAAGATGTTCCCCCCTCCCCGAGTAACAACCTTTGCCCATTTTTTTATTTCAGTGTCATTAGATACACCCGACATCGTTCCGCGGCGAGCATCTTTTCCGTTCCACTTTAGCAGACCAAACTGGCCGGTCTTCTCAATCATTACATCAATATTGATACTTTCAGTTAGGCAAGATTTAACCACAGAATAATGGTCACTTGAATTATGGATTACACCTACTACACCCTTGCTAGAAAACACCCCCATGCCACGCTCAACACCTTGTTTAGAACCAATATTTAAAGTGAAGTAGTTGTTGCGTTTATCGTGTGTAGAATTAATAACAGTAGCGGGGATATATTCATATTGTTGATGAAACAGTATGTCATTAATTTTCACCAGTCCATTGTTTAGTTTAATAAAACTAGATGGAAGGCTTTCCATTAAAGCGATGTTTTCTTTTTGAAGATTTGTATTGTTTTCACTTAAGTTGAAATGCTTCGTTAAATCATTTCTAACTTCAAAAATAGCACCAGAAACAACGGAAGCTGTTGTTAAGTATTGAGACCTAGGGAAATGAACAAAAGTCAAGTAGATAGATAATGCGAATCCTTGCAATAATGCAAAAAAAAAGAGAACGCGGAAACGTCTAATAAATGCAAGAAAATTACGCATGTCCCAAATATATATTCCCTTGAATAAACAAGGAGTGTGTTATGTTAGTCGCGTATCAAGAATTGAAATTTACCGATATTTTTCAATGCGATACTGGTTCCTCTTGCAACCGCCCTTAACGGATCCTCTGCAATGTGAACAGGAAGCTTAGTTTTCATTGAAATTCTATGATCAAGCCCTCTCAACATTGACCCTCCCCCAGCTAAATAGATCCCCGTTTTGTATATGTCTGCAGAAAGTTCAGGAGGAGTCATCTCAAGCGCGCTTAAAATGGCTTCTTCAATTTTAGAAATAGTTTTATCTAAAGCGTGTGCAACTTCAACATAAGAGATAGTAATTTGTTTAGGAATACCTGTCATTAAATCACGTCCTTGAACATCATAGTCTGCTGGAGGGCTATCCAATTCAGGTAAAGCAGCACCCACATTTATTTTAATTGCTTCAGCAGTGCGCTCACCAACGAGGATGTTATGTTGTCTACGCATGTATTCTTCAATATCTTTTGTGAAATCATCTCCAGCAACACGGATCGATTTATCACAAACAATGCCACCCAAAGCGATTACAGCAATTTCAGAAGTACCCCCTCCGATATCAATAATCATATTACCCATTGGCTCTTCAACATCTATACCAATACCGATTGCCGCAGCCATTGGCTCGTGAATTAAATATACTTCTTTGGCCCCAGCATGTTCAGCAGAATCTCTAACGGCACGTTTTTCAACCTCTGTAATTCCAGAAGGGATGCAAATAACCATTCTTAGCGAAGGGTTGAATAAACTTTTCCCGGTTCCAATCATTTTGATCATCCCACGAATCATCTGTTCAGCTGCTTGAAAATCGGCAATCACACCATCCCTCAAAGGCCTAACAGTTTCAATTAGCTTGTGTGTTTTCCCATGCATCTGTTGTGCACGTTTACCAATTGCTACTACTTTCCCTGTCTGAATATCTTTTGCTACAATCGAAGGCTCATCAACAACAACTTTGTCGTTCATGATTATCAGCGTATTCGCTGTGCCCAAATCAATTGCAATTTCTTGCGTTAAAAAGCTAAATAATCCCATTTTTTTCCTTGCGCTGCTAGATGAATTGTAATAATACTTTATTTCTAGTTGAAAATAGTACTTTTTAAACGACTTTTTATCAACAAGATTCCGTTTTTTAATGCTTAAAGTGACGATTCCCTGTAAATACCATTGCAATATCATTGTTGTTGCAGTAATCAATCGATAATTGATCCTTGATTGATCCCCCTGGTTGAATTACAACTTTCACTCCTTCATTTCCCGCAATCTCAACACAATCAGGGAAAGGGAAGAATGCATCAGAAGCCATAACAGCTCCATTTAAATTGAAATTAAATGACTTTGCTTTATGAATTGACTGAACCAAAGCATCAACACGTGATGTTTGACCCGTTCCACCCGCTAAAAGTTGTTTGTTCTTAGCAAGAATGATTGTATTTGATTTCGTGTGTTTTACTAATTTATTCGCGAAAAGTAAATCTTCAATTTCACTTTCAGTTGGCTTCACATTTGTTCTGCTTTCTAAGTCGGATTTAACCTCTGAAATCAGGTCTTTATCTTGTTCTAAAACACCGTTCAAAATAGTTCGAAATTGTCGTTTTGGCAACTCAATCTCTTTTTGAACCAATAAAACACGATTCTTTTTGCTTTTCAAAACATCAAATGCTTCTGTGCTATATGCGGGAGCAATAACTACCTCACAGAAAAGCGAGTTAATTTCATTAGCAGTTGCTCTGTCTATCGGGCGGTTACTAATAAGGACTCCTCCGAATGCACTTACCGGGTCTCCAGCTAAAGCATCTAAATAAGCTTGGTGTAATGTCTGCCTTGTAGCTAAACCACATGCATTGTTGTGCTTTAGAATAGCGAAAGTTGGATCATCATACTTAAATTCTCCCATTAGGTTAACAGCAGCATCAACATCTAATAGATTGTTATATGACAATGCTTTACCATGTAATTTATCGAAAATTTCATCCATATTGCCATGGAAAATACCTTTTTGATGAGGGTTTTCTCCGTAGCGTAATGTTTGAGCCTCTGCAATACTGTGTTTAAAAACATCTTTTTCTCCAGCGTTGAAATAGTTGAAGATATGAGTGTCGTAATGAGAAGACACTTCAAACGCATCTCTTGAAAATAGTTTACGCTCTTCTATCGTTGTCTCACCATTGTTAGAAGAAAGGAGCTCTAAAAAGGGAGCATATTGATTTTTCGAAGGAATAATCACAACATCTTTGTAATTCTTAGCAGCAGCACGAATTAACGAAACACCACCGATATCAATTTTCTCAATAATTGCGTCGTGATCCGCTCCTGAAGCAACAGTATCTTCAAAAGGATATAAGTCAACAATGACTAAATCCAGCTCAGGAATACCAAATTCTTTGATTTGTTCTTGATCAGAAGTTAAATCTCTACGATTTAAAATCCCACCGAAAATTTTTGGGTGTAATGTTTTTACACGTCCCCCTAAAATTGAAGGGTAAGAAGTTAAGTCCTCAACAGGTATTACAGGGATGTTGTGTTCTTCAATAAAAGCTTGAGTTCCTCCCGTAGAATAAATCACTACATCATTTTTGTGTAACTCCTTTATAACAGCGTCAAGGCCAGTTTTATCGAATACTGAAATTAGTGCTGATTTGATTTTTTTTGTACCGGTCATTTCGGTTGAAATTATGAAATAATAATAAGAGGTAAAGCTACTTCCTTTTTTAAAAACCTACTTCCTTTTTTGGCAAAAAAACTAATTAGTTTTCAACGAAGTTTCCATTTTTAGTGTTCATTACCTGAAAATGGTTTTTGAATCCTTATTTTTATCTTCAAAGAGATAAAAGAATGCGTAAAATTTGTGTTGTAGAAGATGAGTCTAGTTTGTCAGAAATGATTCGATTGAATCTTGAACTTGAGGGATATCACGTTACTGTTTTTAGCACAGGGACAAAAGCACAGGAGTGTTTTTCGGGGCCTATTTCTTTTGACTTAATCATATTAGATGTTATGCTGCCTGGACATAGTGGCGTTGATCTTTGCAAGCAAATTCGTCAAAAATCGCAGATACCTATTTTGTTTTTATCCGCAAAAGGGACAACGTCAGACCGAATTGAAGGTTTGAAAGCAGGTGGTAACGACTACCTACCTAAGCCATTTGATCTGGAGGAGCTCTTACTTCGTGTTGGAGTTTTAATTTTACCAGGCTTGGATGAAAGCGAGATTATTGAAGCTAATATTGGTGGTTTTTCTGTGAATTTCAAGACGTTTGAGGTTGTTCGGCAATCAACAAAAGAATCACACAGCTTATCGAAGAAAGAGGTAGCATTAATACAACTTTTTATAACAAAGAATGGCGAAGTAATATCCAGAGCTGAAATTTTAGACAAGGTTTGGGGGAAGGATCAGTTTCCAACAACACGAACAATTGATAACTACATCTTAAATTTCCGAAAAATCTTTGAAAAGGATACAAAGCACCCTGAATACTTTCACTCAATTCGTGGAGTAGGGTATAAATTCACAAATTGAGTTAAGAAGAAGCTCTAAGTGTTTTATTAATTGAAGTTAGTTATGCTTTTTCTTACTTTTGAGTGTTATAATGAATAAAATGAATACACCATTGAAACAATTAAGATACGATAAAGCATATTTGAGAATGGCCAAAACCTGGTCGGAACTTTCTCATTGCGGACGTAAGCAGGTGGGTGCTATAATCGTTAAGGATGGAATGATAATTTCTGACGGGTTTAACGGCACGCCTAGTGGTTTTGATAATTGTTGTGAATCAGAGGATGGGAATACCTTGTGGTATGTTCTTCACGCCGAAGCAAATGCAATTTTAAAGGTTGCTAAGTCTACACACAACAGCCAGGATGCAACATTGTATTTAACACTTTCCCCATGTAAGGAGTGCAGTAAACTTGTCGTTCAATCTGGAATAAAAAGAGTTGTATTTATTGATTCATATAAAGACACAAGTGGCATCGACTTTTTGCGAGAAGCAGGCGTTGAAGTTGTACAAATAGAAACGCCGTTTGATGGGAATTAATAAAAGAGTAACGTCATATTGGATACCAATTTTAATTTCTGTTTGCCTGGCTTTTGGTTTATTTTTAGGAGATGCCCTTGCGTCAAAAATGAGGGGTAATAAATCTTCGGATGCTAACTCTCAAAAGATTCAAGACATTATTCACGTGTTAGACAATAGCTATGTGGATTCTATAAACTATAACCAGTTGTTCGAAACTACCATAAGTGACATGCTTCACAAGCTTGATCCGCACAGCAACTATATTCCTGCTAGAGACTTAAAAGCGATCAATGAATCTATCGAAGGGCGATTTGGAGGAGTAGGAATTCGTTTCTTTATTATTCGTGATACGGTTTGTATTACAAATGTCTTGACTGGTTCTCCTGCGATGAAAACGGGATTGAAAGCTGGAGATAAAATCCTTGCAGTGAATAACGAGGTTTTCGATAAAACAATTACAAATAAAGGCGTCATGAGCTTGTTGAAGGGCCTTGAAAACACGGATGTTCAGTTAACTATTCTAAGAGAGGGCAAACATATTAAAAAGAACGTAACACGTGGATCAATTCCTGTAGAATCAGTTGTGGCCGCTTATATGATGACAGATAAAGTTGGTTACATACGGATTGATCAATTTTCAATGTCAACTTCGATGGAGTTTTTGTTTGCAGCTAAAAACTTAAAGCGGGAAGGCCTTAAGAAACTAATCATCGATGTTCGTGGAAATGGAGGTGGATTATTAACTGGCGCTACGGATATTGCAGATGCATTTTTAACTGCGGGGACTCCAATAGTAGAAACAAAAGGAGAACATTCTCCTTCATATGTTTATCGCGCTACACGAAATTCCGAATTGGTAGATATTGAAGTTGCTATATTGATTAACTCAAACAGTGCGTCGGCTTCTGAAATTTTAGCTGGGGCACTTCAAGACAACGATCGCGGAATGATAATCGGAAGACGATCGTTTGGGAAAGGGCTAGTCCAAGAAGATAAGCTTTTGAGAGATGGAAGCAACTTACGGCTGACTATTGCACGTTATTATACTCCAACGGGGCGTTGTATTCAAAAACCTTACTCGGGGGATTATCAATCGTATTATGAAGATCAAATGGATCGTTATGAAAATGGAGAGATGTATAAGGTGGACTCTACACTTTTTGTAGACTCATTAAAATTTAAAACCCCTAAAGGGAAAGTAGTTTATGGAGGGGGAGGAATTATGCCCGATATTTTTATTCCTTATGATACAACAGCCTCTAGTTGGTACTTTACGGAATTAAGATATTCAAGCGTGTTTACAACATTCGCATTCGATTATGTTCAAGGCAAGCGTAACAAATGGAGATCTCCAGAAGCTTTCAATAGGTCATTTAAGGTTACAGAAAACATCCTGATGAGTTTTGTGAAGTTTGCTGAATCTGAATACAATATTAAAAGAAATGCAAGAGACCTCCAGACAAGTAAAGGATTAATTGCGCAGAAAATAAAAGGTGAAATCGCACGACAAATTTGGGTAGAGCAAGGATTCTTCCAAGTAAGTAATACCGAAGACGGAGATGTTAAGAAAGCCCTAATGTTTTTAGACTAACGCCTAATTACGCGCTGGCTTGAGAGCTCACCATTAATATTTATAGACAGAAAATAAAGACCAGGATCAACAGGTTTATAGTTCTCATTAAGCCCACTCCAAACTAAGCGAAGTTCATCATCTTGGACTGTTATATTTGACGCAAGCCTATTTACAAGCACCCCTTTGCTGTCGAACACATATACTGAAACCTGATCTCCGGTAGAAACTTCAGTTGTATATATATTTAAGTCTACCCCGAACGGGTTTGGGTAAACATTAAACGTTGAAGCTCCATACTCTTGCTCTATAATATTAGTTTCACTCAGGTTCATTAAGCTATCTAAATTATAAGTCTCATCGCCAGGGGAATAGGGCATGAAATGCATAAAGGTTACCATCATTTCATCACTCGTGTTTAATCCTGGGAAAACTGTAGTCGGCGGGCTGTTCGGATTATGTAAATTTCCAGACGTATTATCATACGTAGCTTCCGAGTATAGCACTGTTCCAGCCTCTGCTTTTTGAATGGTTTTATAGAAATAAAAATCTTGCCATTCAAAATCCCAATGAGGGATATCAATTAATTTTAACGTATCATTATTAGGCTTGATTCCGTAAACAGTCATTTGCTGCCCAAGTAAATGCATATGAGGAAAGACACTTAATAAAGAGTAATCACTTTCAATTCCATTTGAACTTGGATATTGCGCCGTAACATCTGTAAATTCGTTTGGCGGAAGCAAAAATGACCAGTTTTCAAGAAGACGTTCTGTACTAACTGGCCTAACTCCTGTTTCGCCAATAGGGTAAAAGTGAAAGATGACTTTGGTGCTATCATACTCACCATAACTTCCTTCAGGATAATGCATATTAATTACTATCTGTGAATTAGCTTGTATTGTAATCCCTAATTTTAAAGGAGATGAGGTTGGTAAAGTAAGAGGAGTACTTCCAGGAGTATAACCCATAACTAGTGAGGCATTATTTGAATCTGGCCCTCCACAATCTCCACCCACAGTATCTGTAGTGCAGGAGTTTGTTGGGTCAACATAAACCATAGCATGATGTACGATTTCAGAATTCCCCGGAATGACTTCAATCGCTTTAATTACTCTATCTTCGGTTAATCCTGACGGCATAGCAAAACATACGTAGTCATCTCCGGATGCTGTGGCTTTACTCATATAGGTTGGGATCTGAATTTCTAAATCTCCGCTCCCAAGTAACGACCCTTCTTGATAAACAGGTGGCGGGGGTGTGTTTGAAGGATTTCCTTCTGGGGCACTATTAACCAGCCAATCTAAAACCGTAGTTTTTTCAGTCGGGTTAAGAGATCTGTCGTGTGAATAATTCTGAAAGTTGTTGTTGGGCGGCCAAGGGGGCATTTCTTCCGTGTTAATTGCATCATAAATTGCAATAGAAAGAGGGCTTGCTTCTGCATACGTCATCAATGAAAAAGGGCCGACTCCTCCTGTATGGTGACATTTAGAGCATTTGTCATAAAATATTTGTGCAACACCGTCACTCCAAGTTTGCGTAGAAGCAAAGTAACTGATTGTAATCATAACGAGAATTAGGAAATATTTCATATATCTAACATTTGAATGCAAAATAGGGCATCCTGAATCAAAAACAAAATTTAAAGTGTCAAAGTATCAATTACGCTACAGCCTAAGTCAAAGTGAAGTTTATGCTGCTAGGTGGTATCGTTCTGAGTTGCAGGCTGTCAATTTAAGGATATTTTAGAAACTATTGTAACACCCAATGTGTATCCTTTTCAGTAATTTAGTAGCATGATTTTATATAACGTAACAGTTAGTATCGATGAGCGAATTCACGAAGAGTGGCTTGATTGGATGAAAACAAAACATGTTCCTGATGTAATGGCTACAGGATGTTTTATTGAGAGTAGAATTTCTCGTGTACATGGAGATGAAGAAGGTGGATTATCTTTTGCTATATCATACCTTTGCCAAGCGCAAGAAGATTACGATAGATATGCACGTGAATATGCTGAAGAATTACAACGGGAACACGCTCAAAAATACAACGGTCAATTTGCAGCATTTAGAACAATGTTGACAGTTTTAGAAGAATTCAAAGTATGAGTATAAAAGCAAAAAAACATCTTGGACAGCATTTCATAAAGGACATGACCGTTTGTAAGCGAATCGCACACACATACGGATCACATAAAGATTGTAAAAAGGTTTTGGAAGTAGGTCCTGGCATGGGAGCTTTAACCGACTTCTTACTAGAAGATGAAATGGGATTGGATCTTTGGGTAATGGATGTAGACAAAGAAAGTATTGAATACTTAAAAAAAAATAGACCTTCCCTCGATGGTAAAATCATTGAAGCCGATTTTTTAAAAACAGACTTGAAGCATTTGATGGGAGATGAGCCCTTTGCTGTAGTCGGAAATTTTCCTTACAATATTTCTACGCAAATCATGTTCAAGTGTTTGGAAATGAGAAATCAGGTTCCTGAAATAATGGGAATGTTTCAGCGCGAAGTCGCATGGAGAATTGCAGAGCCACCAGGCACCAAGCAACGAGGGATTTTATCTGTTTTGATGCAGGCCTATTACGATATTGAGTATTGCTTCACTGTTGATGAGCATGTGTTTGATCCACCGCCAAGGGTAAAGTCAGGCGTTATTCGTTTAATACGAAATGGTCGTGATTCCCTTCCATGTGATGAAAAACTATTCAAGCAGCTGGTTAAACTGAGCTTTAATCAAAGAAGAAAAACGATTCGAAACTCAATTAAACAGTTCATTAAAGGAAAGGGAGTTGAGCATGAATTATTGGCACTACGCCCAGAAGCATTATCTGTAGATCAATTCATCGAATTGACACTGTTAGTTGAGGCTAATCTTGATTAGAAGGTATTCAAATAATTAAGAAATTAGGCTGATGCAATGAAATGTGTAAAAAATTGATTTAATTTGTAATCTATAAATAATTGAAATTATGACATTATCAGGGTTTTTCTACGGAATAGCAGATTTTATGCAATTGCCATTCTCCTTCTTACAAGCTGATATGATTGGGAATGTTTTTAACTATTCGTTTATTGTTTTAGGATTTGTAGGATTGTTTTTTTGGTTAAACATGCAAAGAAAATTCAATGCTGCTGCTAAGAGCAATCCAGGGAAGTTGAAATAACCATTCATATTCAAAACATATAAGGTTGTCGGAAGACAACCTTTTTTTTTGTCCAGCCCCTCAAAAAAATCTCTTATATTTAATCCTATGGGTATTTACACGGTAATAATTACAGCAGGAGGAATTGGAAAACGGATGAATTCGGACCTGCCGAAACAATTTATTGAGATTAATGAAAAACCAATCCTAATGCATACGATGGAGCAGGTATATCATTTTAACCCAAAATTCCAGATTATTCTTACTTTGCCGGAAGCCTGGAAGTCATATTGGGAAGAATTACTCGTATCACACGATTTTAGAATACCTCACCGTATTGTTGATGGTGGAAAAGAAAGATACCATTCCATTAAAAATGCGTTGGAGTATTGTTATGGCGATTATGTAGTTGTTCATGATGGTGTTCGCCCCCTTGTTAGCTCGCAAACCTTTAATCGTTGCTTGGAAGCGGTAGAGGAGCACGGTGCTATAATTCCAGTAGTTGAATTGAAAGAATCACTCCGTGTGAAGTCAGATAAAGGAACAAAGTCTGTAGATCGCTCACTGTACAAAATTGTGCAAACACCTCAATGTTTCAAGAAAGACATCCTTGTAAAAGCCTATAGTCTTCCTTTCCATGATGGGATAACCGATGATGCTAGCTTAGTAGAAGCAGCAGGGTTCGAAATTAAAACAGTTGTAGGGAATGATGAAAATATTAAAATTACCAGAAAGGGTGATTTAAAATTCGCAGAGTTGTATCTTAAATAATAATAAAAATTGATTGAGAGAAATGCAATAATGGTATCTTTGGCGACTAATCTTTTTTATGAGATTAAAAGATGGTTCAAGTCAATTGAAATATAACTTGTTTTGAATCCATGCCTCCGTTAAAAAGGAATAAAGTAAGGAGGGGGCCGAGCATTAATTATTACAAAGCGTCAAATTTGCCGTCAGTAAAAGCAATCGTTATCAAAATAGTTTAAATTATGGAGAAGTTAATCTTAACAGTATTAGTGGCACTTATTGCCACAGGAACTTTCTCTCAAAAGAAAGAAAAATTAAAATTAGATTTGACAAATGCCTTGGTGATTGGGCAGATGGATAAAACTGAAGATCGCTATTCATTGGAAATTAATGCCACTGAATTACTGAACTCACGAGGTGTAAAAGCGATTCCTTCATTGAATGTAATTAAGCTGGGTGGCGAAGCATTGGTTTTGGCTTCAGATTCAATTGCAGAATTAATGAAAGCAAAAGGAATTGATACTTATGTCTTGATAAGTGTTCGAGGATTTGATCGCAAATTTAAAGTTTCAGGAATCAAGGATAATTTGGAAACAGCACTGGGTCTAAGTAGCCTTTTTGATTTGTACCGTGAGGATATCGTTTCTATTAGCTTTGAGTTTAAATTCTTTAGAGGCAGTGAGTTGATTTATTCTGACATGGTTAAATGTGGAAACATCGGTGACCGTGAGAGTGTGATCAAGCGTTTTCGTAAGAAAGTTGGGAAGCGTATAGTGAAGAGGTGGAAGAAAAAATAAGCCTTTTTTAGTGACACAATAAGAGTATGATTTACTAAGTAAAAAAAAGACCTCAACTTGAGGTCTTTCTTTTAATATTTTACTTGAAATTATAATGATTTAAAAGGTAAATATGGAGCTTTAAGCCATTTTACTAATGTAGATGCTAATCCGTATAAGAATTGATATACCATTACATTAATGTATAAATTCACTAATATAACCACAATTGATATAAATGATCCGAATACACCGATAGCACCTGCTACTGTCCAAGCGCCTCCATATCCCATATTTGGACCAGCCATCATATCTGTCATCATCTCACCAAATTGTGTCATTCCTAAATCATTTAGCAATCCAAATAATATAGCTGTTCCCATAGACCCCATTTCAGTTAACACTAACAGATCCATACCCATAGCATTAACAATATTAAGTGTTGTGATAAAACTTAACAGAGCTGAAATGGCTACAAAAAGCCCCATCATAGCCAGAATGTAGCCAGCCATTTTTATCATGGCAACAGGAAGGTCTAAAAATACTAGACCAATAGTATTGCTTTTAGATGAGCCAAGGCTGTCACCAATATTCCGTATAATTTGTGCAATAGGGAAGGCAGCACAGGTCCATAATAAAATAGATAAAACAGCACTTATTATAGCTTCTGTTTCACCCTGCCACATTTTTCCTGAGTTTTCCCATAATTTCTCTAATGTTCCAAATAGGATCATTATGCAGCTAGCAAGTGCTAAAACTTGGAATACTTTTCCAATCCAGCCTGCAATTCTATTTTCAGAGTCTTCTACGCAAGAGGTCCAGTTATTCCAAGGCAGCTTTTCACTGATTATTTTTGGAGAGTCAAGCAATTGATTTGTCAATTCATTAACTTTAGCCATCTTGTCTGTTGATTCAATTTTTTCCGTTGTTTCCATTTTTTTTTAATTTAATAATTAGATATTAAGTTCATTGAAATTACTTTAAATTAAAACAGGAATAATAGGGTTACTATTGATAATGTAAACAATAAATTGTTAATAATCAGCATTTTGAATAGTGTTTACTGGTGTATTAGGACTACAATTATCACTTATATCGCGGCTTTTTTTAAAAGGAAATTAATGGTTTAGCCCCCCAGAGTTTAAATAAAAACAGACAGTAATATTTGTAATTGAAAGCTTCGTTTCAAAACAATAGAATGGAAAATAGTTAAACTATTTTTCTAACTTTAAGGGATTATGGCAATATTAGATGTTCTTAAATTTGAAGGGCCAAATGACGTTCTCGTTTGGAAGTGGCGATCAGAATCAAATATAGCTCGTGAAAACGAGTTGAGAATGGGCTGCATAATCAATATGCATTAGTTTGGAAAAACAAATGTGAGCAAATTATAATGAAAGCGAAGTTTTCTATGCAAGATGATCAAGAAACATTGAAGCAAGTACTTCACTATGCTAAGGAGCTTGATTTATAAGCGAAAGCAGTTTTTATGACCAATAAATCTAGCATGATAAAAACACCTTGGCCAACTAAAAAAGCGATGGATCAGGTTTATGCGATGAAGCTTTGGGGGGAGAATAATTCTGATTTTTATTCTGGTGATGGCTCACATTCTCCGATAATAGTAGATCCATACATAGATGTTTTAACCTCATTTTTAACTTCGTTTTCACCCCCCCTTGTGGTATGTGATTTAGGTTGTGGGGATTTTAATGTGGGCAAAGACCTGGTCAAATACACGAAGAAGTACATCGCCATAGATATTGTTTCAGATCTTATTAAGTACAACTCAGAAGTTTTCAAGGCAGACAATTTAGAGTTTCATTGTTTGGATATCGCTTATGATGATTTCCCTTCTGGAGACTGTGCTATATTAAGACAAGTTTTACAACATTTATCTAATGCTGAAATACAACGCATTGTAAGTAATTTGTGTGCTTTTAAATATGTTGTTTTGACCGAACATATCCCTAGCGGAGATTTTATTTCAAACAAGGATATTATTTCGGGTCAAGGAACGCGCTTAAAAAAGCAAAGTGGGTTGAATTTATTTCATCCGCCGTTCTCTTTTAAAGTGAAGGAATCAAAACAATTATTGTCCGTTGTTCTAGATGACGAGAATGGGGCTATTGTAACGACACTTTACATAGCTTAAAAGAGCGGCTTACTCTCTAGCCATTAATTTAGCGACATATTTTCCAATAATATCAAACTCTAAATTGATTTTGTCACCTACTTTTAAGGTATGAAAATTTGTATGCTCATACGTATATGGAATAATGTGTACCGAAAACGAATTATCTTTTGAATCGACGACAGTTAAGCTTGTTCCATTAATGGTTACTGATCCTTTTTCTACAGTAACTTGATCTGCCGTGTATTTAAAAGTGTATTTCCAACTTCCATCTTGATCTTCAATGGCTGTGCAAATTGCTGTGGTGTCCACATGCCCTTGTACGATATGTCCGTCTAAGCGTCCGTTCATGACTGTGCAGCGCTCTAAATTGACTTTCGTTCCAACATTCCAAGTACCCAAATTGGTTTTATTTAAGGTTTCTTGAATGGCCGTTACTCCATATTCGTCCTTGCTAATTTCAACCACAGTTAAGCAGCATCCGTTATGCGCAATGCTCTGGTCAATTTTAAGCTCATCAGTAAACGATGATTTAATGGTAAAGTGAATGTTTTCTCCTTTGCGCTTAATAAACGTAACGACTCCTAATTGCTCAATAATTCCTGTAAACATGTTCTTATTATTTTATATCCCTACTGGTCCTTTTTTTATTTGCTATATATCCCCAGCCCTACCCGTATCGATGTAGTACTGTTTAGACTGACGATTTTGATAAACTACCAGTAGTCTAGTTGAGTTGTTATACCCAACCTCAGGAGTCTCTTCATACATATAAACAATTACAGTATGTCTTACTATAGGAGAATCATCAAATCTGTGACCATTAAAACCAAGAACCTCTTTATGTAGTGGAGAATTTAACCATACAGTCATAAGTTCTTTTATAAAATCTTCAGAGTCTACATCTCGATTTTCGTGACTTTCAAAATTATAAGAAGCGTTAAGGTTAGCTAAGTTTTCTCCACCAGGTTGACAATTACAGTGAGTCAACCTAATACTATTGTTAGATATAGAACGTTTAACTAAAGTATCAGCCCACCTCAAAGCTGTAGTATTCACATTATCATAAACCAAAGTACCAACTCCAATAGAATCTCTATACTCATTAATTTGTTCTAATATCACTTTTTCTATTTCGTATTTTCTCCAGTATTCTTGTGAGAATGAAGTAAAAGAAAGTAAGACTAATAGTATGGTAAATATTTTTTTCATTTGATTTTAACTTTCACAGATTTAGACGATGGTGTGTGACTTGAATGTGCGTGTAGCCCGAGTGGAACCAATCGGTTTGCCTCGGGAAAGTAGGTTGCTAAGCATCCTTTTGGAATGTTGTATGGAACTACTGCAAAGCCTTCAACTACACGCTTCGTATTGTTGTAATTATTATATAAAGTAACTAAGTCACCTTGCTTTAAGCCTTTTGATTTTACGTCACCCTTATTCATAAATACCACCATTCTTCCGTTGTAAATACCTCTATATCGATCATCTAATCCGTAAATTGTGGTATTAAATTGATCATGGCTTCGTATGGTCATCATCAAATATTCGTCTACTTCACAATTATTTTTAGAAACCTTATTTACTGTAAAATTGGCTTTCTTATTTGGCGTTGTAAAGTTTCCTGTTCTCGCTCCATTTGGCAATTCGAATCCGAGTGGTTTTTTTAAGCGCTCGTTGAAATTTTCGAATCCTGCAATGGTTTTTTCAATTAGGTCTCTAATGTTACTATAATCTTCGATTAAGAAATCCCAATCTACTTTGTCTTGTGTTAATGTTGCTTTTGCCATATTGGCTACAATTACGGGCTCGCTTTCTACAAATTCAGAAGGAGGCTGCAATAACCCTTGAGTTGTGTGTACTACACCCATTGAGTTTTCTACGGATACAAATTGCGATTTTCCATTTTTCACGTACTTATCTGTTCGACCCATTGATGGTAAAATCAATGCTGTTTTTCCGTGTGTTAAATGTGAGCGATTCAGTTTTGTAGAGATATGCGCTGTCAAATTACATTTGTTCAATGCATCTGCTGTATAAAGTGTGTCAGGTGATGCGGACAAGAAATTCCCCCCCATTCCGATAAACACTTTTACTTTCTCTTCGTGCATAGCTTGGATTACACTAACTACACTGTATCCATCTTCTTGTGGAGGTGTAAAGCCGAAGTTCTCGCTAATTTTATTTAATAATGCTTTTGAAGGACGCTCTGCAATTCCCATGGTGCGATCTCCCTGAACGTTACTGTGACCACGCACAGGACAGGTTCCTGCCCCTGGTTTGCCAATACTTCCCTTCATTAATAAAAGGTTTACTACTTCTTGGATGTTGTCGACACCGTTTACGTGCTGTGTCAACCCCATCCCCCAGCATGTGATAACATTTTTGCGGTTAGCAAGTAAATCGACAAATGCATCAATTTCACTTTCTGCAAGTCCTGTACGCTCAACTAAGCTTCCCAAATCTTGTTGATCTAGGTCTGCTTTGAATTCAGTGTAACCAACAGTTTTATTTGCGATGAAATCTTCATCTAAAATATCTGGATTCGCTTTAGCGCGTTCGTATAACTTAATCATTGCGGCTTTTAGCAAGGCCACATCTTCATTAATGCGGAGCTGTAAATATAGATCTGAAATTACCGTTCCACCACCTACAACACCTTTAATCGTTTGAGGGTTTTTGAATTTCACCAATCCAATTTCTTTCAAAGGATTAATGGACACAACCTTTGCACCGTTTGCTTTTGCTCTTTCCAATGAAGAAAGCATTCTTGGGTGATTTGTTGCTGGGTTTTGACCAAATATTAGGATTAAATCTGACTTGTAAAGATCGTCTAGTGTTACAGATCCCTTTCCAATTCCCACTGTTCTTGACAATGCAATACCGCTTGATTCGTGACACATGTTTGAACAATCTGGCAGATTATTGGTTCCATACATTCGAACAAACAGCTGATATAAAAATGCCGCTTCGTTACTTGTTCTCCCTGAGGTGTAGAATGCCGCATCGTTTGGGCTGCTTAACGCGTTTAGGTTTTTACCAATAATTTTGTTGGCTTCACCCCACGTTGTTTCTTCGTAGTGTGTACTTCCCGGCCTAAGTATCATAGGATGTGTTAAACGCCCTTGCTGTCCTAACCAATAATCGCTTTGTGCTTGTAATTCTTCTATAGAATGTTTGGCGAAAAATGCTGGGGTTGCTCTAGCATCCATTGCTTCTTCCGCAATTGCTTTTACCCCATTTTCACAGTATTCACCTAGTTTAGAGCGATGTTTTGGATCTGGCCACGCACAACCAGGACAATCTAATCCTTCTTTTTTGTTCAGCTTATTCAATACTTTTAGACTCTTGCCTTTGGGCATTCGGGCAAAAATATTCTTCAATGCGATAACCACGGCTTTCATTCCTGCTGCATGCTCAGGGGTACGCGTTATCCGTAATTTTTCTGATTCAATCATATTGAAAGCTAAAGATAAATAATTTTATTGGCTCTAAAGCGTATCGGCCTGTTATAAGAAAAGGAGGATATTATAAGTTACATTATTCAGCTTAGGAAGTATTTCTCTAGTTTTTATGTTTAACATTTTTGCTCGGTGTAATTATTATGGTTTTATTTATTTCCAAAACTTTTTCTACAAACGAATCGTTAGTTTTTGGACTAATATAAAGTTCTTTGTGTTTATCATATTTTATAATTAGTCCTTTTCTTGCTGTTGCAGGCTTCAATCCTACCCATAAAGTTTTTCCTTTTATGATTTCTCTTATTTGTTTTATTTCAATTTTTCCATATATCGGCCCGCTCTTATATTTTAATTCAGTTTGGGTGAGTTCATACTTTGTCCCAAAATGTATCCATAATAAAAGACTAATGGGCAGTAAAATAAAAAAGTCGATTATGCCTGACTCTTTAGCATTAAATATTCGAAATAATAATAGTGTAATTAGTAGTCCGCAAACTCCAAATATCAAGGTTTGAAATAAGATATCTTTTCTACTGTTAAACTTCATCTTTTCATTAAATTATTTCTTACAAAGATTGATTATGATGCCTCTTCTGTTTTAATTGAGTCGTCTACTAAATGAAAGAGATCTTCTAGTTCTAGTTTTGTGAAATGACGGTATTTACCCGGTTTCAACCCCCCCAAATGAATGTTCATGATGCGAACACGTTTCAAGGTGCGAACTTCATATCCTAATTCAAGACACATTCTACGAATCTGACGATTTAATCCTTGTGTTAATGTGATATTGAATGTATGGTCGTCTATCTTTTCAACCTTACAAGGGAGTGTAACAGTGTCTAAAATCCGAACACCGCTTGCCATTTCTTTTAAGAAGTAGGAGCTTACATTGCGGTTTACACGTACAATGTATTCTTTCTCGTGATTATTTTTCGATCGTAAAATCTTATTGACTATGTCGCCATCGTTTGTCATAAAAATCAAGCCATCACTTGGCTTATCTAAACGGCCAATAGGAAAAATACGTTCAGGGTACTTTATGTATGTAATGATGTTTCCTTTTATTTCTGTATCGGTTGTACACGTAATCCCAATCGGTTTATTGAAGACCAAATAGATTTTATTTACTTCTTTGGTAATGACCTTGCCGTTTACTTCAATAACATCTTCAGCAGAAACCTTGACCCCTAGAGTGGCTGTCTCACCGTTTACCTTTACTTCACCTGCTTCGATGAACTTATCTGCACCTCTACGCGAGCAAAAACCGGTTTCTGATATTGCTTTATTGAGTCGTTTTAATTCCATAATATGATCACAAAGTTACGTGATTTGAGTGGTTCTGGACTCAAATTATTAGAAGTAGTACTTTCAATTTAAAGTGGCCTTTGTTTTAACGATAAAATTCGGATTGAATAGACTCTTTTTGTTATACGTTAAAATTTCATTATTAATTAAGCTTCTAACTTCTCCGCCAAGCTCACTTAATATTGCTTGTCCTGCTGCAATGTCCCACTCCATAGTTGGGGCATAACGCAAATATACATCAGCATTACCCAATGCTAAGTCGAAAAATTTCAATGCGCTTCCTTTTTTAAGAAGGGTAATATCCCCGAATTCCGTCTTTAAGGCTTTAATTAAAGGGTATTTTGAGGCCGTAAAGCTTCTTGAGCAAGTAATTACTAGCGGTGAATT
Organism: Flavobacteriales bacterium UBA4466; assembly: GCA_905182335.1. Classification (GTDB taxonomy): domain Bacteria; phylum Bacteroidota; class Bacteroidia; order Flavobacteriales_D; family Crocinitomicaceae; genus UBA4466. The sequence continues at coordinate 97,131 of CAJJBE010000004.1, forward strand.
TACCTTTTGTCTAGGCTTTAACTCTTTCCAATTTAATGAGTTTTCTGCGTCTTCAAAATTGAAAATAAAAACCCCTAAGCTTTTTCCTCCAATCATTATTTTTTTCTCTACTGGAGAGCAGATTAACCCGAAGATTGGAACTCCATCTTTAATGTGGGCTATATTAATAGAGAACTCATCGTTTTTCAGGATAAACATCTTTGTTCCATCCAAAGGATCAACACTCCAATTTTCTTCCCACTTGGATCGAATAGAATAATCATTCTTTGTACGCTCTTCTCCCGTAATTGGAATGTTTAAAGGGTCTAGGTGCTTCGATATAATTTTAGATGATCTATAATCGGCTTCAGTGACAGGGGATCCATCGTCTTTTATTTTTACACTGATGGGGGAGCGATAAACCTCCATAATGGCATAGGCGGCTTCGATGGAAGCTTTTATACACCTTAGATATATGTGAGGAACCTTATTCACTTTAATCAAAGTTACAAAAACTTAGGCTCACATAGGAGCATAAAAAAAGCCAGCCATAATGTGGATGGCTTCTAGTATTTGAAAACTTAGACTAGTGTCTAACAATAATTTTTCGTGTGATGGCTTTTACACCATCAGATTCAATACGGAAGAAGTAGATTCCATTTTTGTAATCAGAAATGTTAATTGTTTTTGAGCCACTCATAGTTTCTTTCATTATAATATTCCCTAAAACATCGACTAAAGTAACTGATGCAGAATTAACGCCATTTGCAGAAACAGATACATAAGAATTTGCAGGGTTAGGGACAACGCTAACAGTTAAAGATGGTTTTTCATAAATACTTAATGATGAATTTACTTCAACATCAACAGAGTCTAAAAAATTAGCTCCATCCGTGGATACATAATACCTGTAAGTTGCAGATCCTTGAGTAGGAGCAGTAACATACGTTTGTAATTTCCCAGAACCATTAGGTGCAATATCTTCAGCCGCAGAAGACCACTCTGTATTAGCATTTGCTGGGTAACATAGGCCGATACCTGGATTTGGCCCCCAACATAAAAAATTAGACCATCCAGCCGGCTCATTTAGAATAGAACGCGTAATCTTCCAACTTTGAGCACTTCCAGTCTCATTATTTATAATAAAATCTAATAAGTGATGATTCATAACTGATTCATACAAAATAACTTCTTGCTTTGTGCCTGAAATATCTGTAAATGTGCCTGGATCATTAAATATAGTTACACCTTGAGCAAATGACGATGTCATTAAAGTTATTGTAGCAATTATAGCAAGTAGTATTTTTTTCATAATTATTTTTTAATTAGAACACTAAAGTTATCAAATATATGAAATAATAGGGCGTTAATGCACAGATTCAACAAAAAAACAGCCCAATTTATTGATTCTTTAAGAGTGAAAGATTAAATTATGCTTTTACACTAAGTAATCTGAGTAACTTACTTAAGTTGGAATAAAACACCTTGCATAGGAGTTCAAGAATAAAAAGCAATGGACCTAAGAACAAACCATAAAATTCCGTTACATTTGAATTCGGCAAGATTTTTGAATTCTTTTTTACTAGAAAATTTAAATAAAACTCATTATGAAAAAAATTACATTATTATTTATTGGTTTTACGTTTGTTTTTTGTTCAATGGCACAAGAAGATAACGGCACTCTTTTAAACAAGAAGGTCGCTTCTGTTCAATTGAAGGACATGGAAGGAAAGACGGTTAATACTGCTGATTTAGGTTTTGATGGTCCAGTAATTATTAGTTTTTGGGCAACATGGTGCTCTCCGTGTAAAAGAGAATTGAACACTATTCAAGATGTTTATCCTGATTGGCAAGAGGAAACGGGCGTAGAATTAGTTGCAGTTTCAATTGATGATGAGAAAACAAAGAATATGGTTCCATTATATGCTAATGGAAAAGGCTGGGACTATTTGGTTTTAATGGATACAAATGGAGATTTTAAAAGAGCAATGGGAGTGAATAATGTTCCTCACACATTTCTTTTAGATGCAGAAGGAAATATCGTTTATTCTCACAACAATTACGCTCCAGGAGATGAAGACGAATTATACGAAGAGGTGTTAAAATTAGCAGCGAAATAATTAGCAAAATCATATTACATTCGGAATGAAAAAATTAGTGCTGTGCACCTTTATGATTACTATTTCCATATTAGGATTTAGTCAAAACCAAGGGGGGAGTTTGACAGGGAATATTGAAAGCACATTTCAATACCTAAATCAGGATAGTTTAATTGGTGCGGATCAACCTGATTCAAAAGGGTTGATAAACACTTATATGAACGTCTTTTATACGAATAGAGGTTTTAAGGCGGGGATGCGTGTTGAGTCTTACTTACCAAGAATTCAAGGATATCCAAATCGGTTTGATGGTACTGGTATAGGGATGAGATATGTTGGATATCAAAATGATTTAGTTGATGTAACCCTTGGGTCTTTTTACGAACAATTTGGCTCTGGAATGGCATTGAGAACATACGAAGATAGAGCGCTAGGTTATGACAATATGCTGGACGGAGCTCGCATAATTTTGAGACCCTATAAGGGAGTTACGCTTAAGGGAGTTTATGGGCTTCAACGTTTTTCTTTTCAATCAGGAAAAATTGTTCACGGTGATGGAATTGTTCGTGGCTTTGATGGTGAGGTGAACCTAAACACAATGTTTAAGGTCCTTGAGGGAAAAAAACTAGATGTTACGTTAGGAGGCTCTCTTGTAAGTAAATATCAGAAAGATGATAATAAAACATATGTTTTACCTGAAAACACGGGTGTATATGGCGGACGAGCCAAGCTTCGTTATGGTAAATTTACCCTGGATGGAGAATATGTGATTAAAGGGCAAGACCCCTCTACAGATAATGGTTACATTTATAATTATGGTCATGCGGCGTTAGTCAATTTCGGGTTTTCTCAAAAAGGATTAGGGATTGTTTTGTCAGCAAAATCAGTAGATAATATGAGCTATAGATCAGACCGGTCAAAAGAACTGACTGATTTATTCATCAATTATTTACCAGCAATGAATAAAACACACACTTATAACCTAGTCTCATCAATTTATCCATATGCAACTCAACCAACAGGTGAAATTGCATATCAAGCAGAGATTCTTTACACAATTAAAAGAGGGTCTAAATTAGGAGGGAAATACGGAACATCAATTAACGCTAATTTCTCTACAGCTTATAAGCCATTGCAAAGAACAGGAGATATTAATCCAGCTGATTCAACCGGGATTGCATATGAGGGGAGAGTTTTTGATCAGAGCGACAGCCTTCTTTGGAGAGATTTTAATATTAATATTTATAGAAAGTTCACGAAAGAATTTAATGTCCGCTTAAGCTATTATAATATTAGTCTGAACAATGACGTTGCTAAAGTTACTAATGATGCATATGGCATTATTCAATCACAGATTGGTGTTCTCGAGATAGGGTATAAAATCAATAAGAAGCATTCTTTAAGGCTTGAGGTTCAAGGCTTATTTATAGCAGATGATGAGTATGGCAACATTAATGATAAAGGAAATTGGGCGACAGTTCTGTTAGAGTATAATGTTTCTCCGCATTGGTTTTTTAGTATTATGGATCAATATAACTATGGTAACCCAAATGATGCGTTGAAATTACATTATGCATACGGTTCTTTGGGATACATCAAAGATGCCACTCGCATTACTATCGGTTATGGCAGACAGAGAGAAGGTCTATTTTGTGTAGGTGGGATTTGTCGCTTTGTTCCAGCATCCAATGGATTAACATTATCATTTACACATAGTTTTTAAATAACTAATTATGAAAAAGGCATTTTTTATTGGATTTTTAGGGCTATTAAGTTTTACTTCTTGTGATAAGGTTGAAAACCCTTTTCCTCCTACAATTACTACAGAGCTAAATTACAGCTTATACCCAGGTGGTGATTCTATTGCTTACTCAGCTACAGAATGGCCAGTTTTTATACCTAACACGAATTCATTTCGAAATATAATGCTCGAAGATTTCACGGGTCATACATGTGTTAGCTGCCCTATTGCAGCCGATACAGCACATAAAATTCATGAAGATTACCCAGAAAGAGTATTTATATCCACAATCCATAGCGGACCTACTGGTGCGGGAGCATTTCAGTTAACAACAGCGTCCTTCCCCATTGATTGGACAAACCCTTCAGGGCTTGCTGTTGGCGAGTATTTTGGAAGTATTCCAGGGTCAGCATTTTTAGGGAACCCTAGAGGAAGTGTTAGTCGTATTTTGAATGGTGGTCAGCATACAGCAAATGTAAATGACTGGAGGGGATTTACGGAAACGGCAATGGGTTCATCACTTAAAGCGAATTCACAGGCTGCTGTAAACTACTACCCTTCAACAAGAGGTGTTTTTATACATACCGAAGTAGAAAATTTAGCAGTTTTATCAAACGACCTATATACTGTAGTTACTTTAATGGAGGACTCAGTTATCGCTAAGCAAAAAATGCCAGATAATACAACCGATGAAAGTTATATTCATAGAGATATTATGCGTGGAACAATAGGGAGCAATTGGGAAGGAAGACAGCTTACTGAAAATGAATTAGATAATGGAAAATACTATTTCAATTATAGTTTTTCTTTACCAGCTCAGTATGATGCAGATAATGTTCATTTGTTGATTTACGTTAGAGATGCTGAGACCGAAGAAGTATATCAGGTAATCAAGAAGAAGCTGCAATAATTTAAAGTAAACAAGCCTAATTAAGCCCTTTATAAATTACTGTGTCAAGCGTTTAATTAAACGTTAATTTATGAATAGGTTTGCTTCATTCAATTATCTAAAGCAGCAGAGATACAAACTGCTAAGACTAATTTCTGAATCTATTTAGAGTTTTATTATTCAAATTCTATCATGATGGCGCCTTTTTCAACGATATCATTATTAGAATAATTAATGGCCTTAACAACACCAATTCCTTCGGCTTTAAGAATGTTTTCCATCTTCATCGCCTCAAGAGATAATATATCTTCTCCAACATTTAATTTCTGTCCGATAGTTACAGCGATGTTTACAATTCTTCCTGGCATCGGAGCCTGTAGCTCCTTCATTTTTCTAGTTTTAGGGATATCTAACCCCATCGCTGAGATTAATTCATCTAGTTCTCCTTTTTTACGAATTTCGAATACGCGGTGATTGATTTTAAGTTTTAAAAAATTGCTTTCCGTTTTTTCCTCAAGTATTTCTCCGTTGAAAGACTTTCCATTATAGGATAAAGTAAAAAATTGACTGTCTTCCCATTTGACAACTGCCCCCTCACTAGAAACAGTTTCAACACCATCTATATTCCAAATTTGATTTGCCATTCATGATCAATTTAACACAAATTTAATAGAATAGCTTTCCGATGATGAATAAATAGTAATACAATTCAATTTATTTTGCCAGATTTGTGTTGTATTAAACACATAAAGTATGAAGAATATATTATTAGGAGGGATAGTTTTAGTTTTAACTTCTTGTGGGTCCATAAAAACAGAAGCTTTAGAGGTACATAAAGAAATGTCTGAAGAGGCTGAAGTACTAGAGAGTGGAATACAACAGAAACGTTCGATTTATAGAGAGACAGAGACTATAGCAACGGATTTAGTGCATACAAAGCTAGAAGTTAGCTTCGATTGGCCTAAGTCTCGGATGAATGGTGTGGCATCGATAACAGCTAAACCACATTTTTATGCTTCAGATGAATTGATTCTTGATGCAAAAGGCATGATTATTAATTCTGTTGAGTTAAACAAGAAGCGTATGAACTTTGAATATAAAGAGGATTTTTTAAAAATATTCTTGGATCGAAAGTACACGCGAGATGACGAATATACCGTGATAATTAATTATGTTGCTTGTCCAGATGAGCGAGAAATAGGGGGGAGCAAAGCAATCACATCAGATAAAGGACTTTACTTTATTAATCCTAAAGGAGAGGATAACAACAAAATGCCTCAGATTTGGACACAAGGTGAAACTGAATCAAGTTCAGTTTGGTTTCCAACAATTGATTCTCCAAATGCAAAAACAACACAAGAAATATTTATTACAGTAGAGAAGAAATATACTACGCTTTCAAATGGCAGATTGCTAACAAGTAAAGTAACGGCTGACGGTAAACGGGTTGATCACTGGAAACAGGAATTACCGCATGCTCCCTATTTATTCATGATGGGTATTGGTGAATTTAAGGTTGTAAATGATTCGTACACGAAATTGGATGGCTCTAAAATGGAAGTTAATTATTATATAGAGCCTGAATGGGAATCCTCAGCAAAAGCTATTTTTGGAGAAACACCAGAGATGATTAAGTTCTTCTCAGAGAAATTAGGTGTGGAGTACCCATGGGATAAATACCATCAAATCGTTGTTCGTGACTATGTATCAGGAGCAATGGAGAATACAGGGGCAGTTATTTTTGGGGATTATGTCTATAAGAACAAAAGAGAACTTTTGGACGGTACGGATCAATCGACTATCGCTCATGAGTTGTTTCACCATTGGTTTGGCGACCTAGTTACGGCTGAATCGTGGTCAAATTTAACGCTAAATGAGTCATTTGCAAACTACTCCCAGTATTTATGGGATGAGCATAGGTACAGCGTGGATGAGGCGGATTTTAATGCTGAGGTAGAAGCTGACGGTTATTATCAGTCGGCAGAAGCACAAGGACACCATGATTTAGTTTGGTTTGATTATAATGAGAAGGACCAAATGTTTGATGGACACTCATATAATAAAGGGGGACGGATTCTTCATATGCTTAGAAATTACTTAGGAGATGAGGCATTCTTTTTAGCACTGAAGAAGTATTTAGAGGAGAATAAGTTTAAAGCTGCTGAATTTCACAATTTGCGCTTGGCTTTTGAAGAAGTTTCAGGAGAAGATTTAAATTGGTTCTTTAATCAATGGTACTTAAGTTCAGGACATCCAAGCTTGAAATTTACTCAATCAAATGATACGATTGCAGAGGTATTAACCTTGTCGGTGGAACAAACCCAAGATTTGTCAATGTTCCCAATTTTCAAATTGCCAACGCAAGTTGCTATTTTTGATGGGGAAGGAAAGCACATTCATAAAGTGGTCATTGATGAATTAAATGAAACGTTCACATTTCCATATAAAGGGGAGTTGAAAGGGGTCATTTATGATGATCAGAATATGCTTTTGGCAAAAATAAAGGAAGATAAAACACCGGAGCAATATATCTACCAATATTATCATGGTGGAAATTACAATGCGCGTAAAGAGGGAATATTAAAAGGGACAAAAGATAAATCGGAAATTACTCAGCAGCTAGTCCTAGATGGTTTAAACGACCCTTTTTGGAATATTCGAGTCCTTGCTATTGGGAAATCCGGAAAGCTTAGAGGTGAGATGAAAGCAAAAGGGATTGAGATGATGCGAGCAATGGTAGTAAATGACCCAAAATCAGCAGTTAGAGTTGCTGCATTGAATGCTATTTCTAAACAATTAGAAGAAGCGACCTTAGCCGGAATATATGAGGGTGTCGTTTCTAAGGACTTATCGTATTCAGTCGTTTCTTCTGCATTAAGGAGTTTGGGGCAGCAAGACCCTGATCGTGCACTGACATTGGCCGAGCCATTAGAAAGTGAAAAATCATCGAAAATGGTTTCGGGAATTACACAGTTATATTCTGGATTTGCAGGAGCGGACAAATTCGATTTTTTCAACGAAGCGCTAAATGGAACTACGGTTCAAGGTTTTGATAAGCTGGCTGTTTTAAATTCAATGACCCTTTATTTAACGCGCCAAAATATTGAGACATTAGACAAGGCTTATGTTTCTTATGCTAACCTTGGTGAAAACGGAGGTTTTTATGCTAAAATGTTCTTACCTCAAAACCTCAATTATTTAGTGGGTTATTTGGGAGATAAAGTAGAAGAACTTGATTCAGAATTGAAAGAGCATGAGGAGAATAATGATGAAATATACGCCAAAAAAACAAGACAAAAAATAGTTAAGTACAGAGCTATAAAAACAAAATATTCAGAATTAAAGGCAAGCTTAGAAAAATAAATAAAGTTTCTTAATTTGAATAAGGCATACTGTTCATTAGGCTTTTTGTTATTTAAATAGTGACGATTAAATAATTTATTATGATTAAAATATTGTCATTCTATAAAATGAAACTATATTTGACTAATAAGCCGTCATAAAAATAATTAGAAAATTATCAAAAATGAAACACTTAAACGTAGGAGATCGGGCGCCAGAATTTATCTCAGTTGATCAAAATGGAAAAACAGTGAGTTTAAAGGAGTATACTGGGAAAAAAGTGGTGATTTATTTCTACCCAAAAGACAATACACCTGGATGTACGGTCCAAGCATGTAATATTCGTGATAATTATGATGCTATTCAGAAGGAAGGGATCGTGATTTTAGGAGTAAGTGCGGATACTGAAAAAAAACATCAGAGCTTTATTGAAAAGTTTGAGTTGCCGTTCTCACTATTAGCAGATACTAACAAAGAACTATTGAATCTTTACGGTGTTTGGGGAGAAAAAACATTCATGGGTAAAATCTATGATGGAATTCATAGAACAACATTTCTTCTAGGAGAAGATCACAAGATTTTAGCAGTAATTGAAAAACCAAAAACGAAAGATCATACAAGAGAAATATTAGAAGTATACAACACATAATTTAACTACGTAAATAGTTTACGTAGTTATTAGGCTATGTTTGTAGAAAATAAAACAACAACCATTCAGTGAAACATTTTTTGAATGATATATGGGACACTAGATAAAAAACAAAACGATATGTCAGTAAAAGTAAAAGTAAAAGAAGCTAGTGCGGAAAAATTGAAAGCTTTACAAGCAACAATTGATAAGTTAGATAAAACCTATGGAAAAGGAACAGTGATGAAGTTAGGAGACGAGCCAATTGTAGAAATTGATGTTATTCCTTCAGGTTCTTTAACCTTAGATTTGGCTTTAGGTGTAAATGGATATCCTAAAGGAAGAGTCGTTGAAATTTATGGACCTGAATCATCAGGAAAAACAACACTAGCAATACACGCTATTGCTGAGGTTCAAAAACAAGGTGGAATTGCTGCATTTATTGATGCGGAGCATGCATTTGATCAGTTTTATGCACAAAAATTAGGTGTTGATACGGAGAATTTATTGATTTCACAACCAGACAATGGAGAGCAAGCTTTAGAAATTGCTGATAATTTGATTCGCTCAGGGGCCGTTGATTTATTGGTTATTGATTCAGTTGCGGCTTTAACTCCAAAAGCAGAGATTGAGGGTGAAATGGGAGATTCTCAAATGGGACTTCAGGCACGTTTAATGTCGAAAGCACTTCGTAAATTGACAGGATCAATTAATAAGGCAAACTGTTGTTGTATTTTCATTAATCAATTAAGAGAAAAAATTGGTGTGATGTTCGGGAATCCTGAAACAACAACGGGGGGTAATGCTTTGAAGTTTTATTCTTCGGTTCGTATTGATATCCGTAGATCAAGTCAAATTAAAGAAGGTGATGAGGTTTTAGGAAATAGAACTCGTGTAAAAGTGGTTAAGAATAAAGTGGCTCCGCCATTTAGAAAAGCTGAATTTGATATCATGTATGGTGAAGGAATTTCTAAAGTAGGAGAGATTTTAGATCTAGGTGTTGAGATGAATATCGTAAATAAAAGTGGTTCTTGGTTCTCTTATGGTGAAACGAGATTAGGCCAAGGAAGGGATGCTGTAAAAGCAATCATTAAAGATAATCCTGAATTGATGGATGAGCTAGAACAAAAAATTAAGGATGTTCTTGCGCCAAAGGTAGAGGTTGAACTGGCCGTACAAGATTAGCTAAATAGAAAAGTAAACGGCATTTATCAATGATAAATGCCGTTTTATTTTACCCTAATTATTTAAGTGGCGATTGTTTAATCAACTTAAATGTTTTCAAGTGATTATCTAATTTGAGTGTGATAAAATATACTTCGGTTGGTTCCTCTTTAAATCTATAGAGATATTTGTCAATATAGCTTGTGTTTCATGGGGAAGACAATAGAGTAGAAATAAAATGAGAGATAAATATAGGTTGTTTTTCTATGAGAAAAAAGGTGTAAATTTATTTGAGTAGTCCTAAATAGTATGATTCGAGTTCAGTTTATCGTTAACAGTAAATGTAAACTATCCAATAAGGCCTTATTGGCAATTGATTTATGCAGAAAAAGTGAATATTTGAATTGTTTTTTTTCTAAAACTACAGAACCAAAAGACGCTACTAAAATTGCCCATTCGGCGGTAACTTCAGGAGTTGATGTGGTCGTTGCTGTTGGTGGAGACGGCACCTGTAATGAGGTTGTGAACGGGATGATGATGTCCGATGTTTTACTTGCTAAACTTGCTATTATTCCAAATGGAACAGGAAATGATTTTCATCGAATGATAGGGCCTTTTTTGCCTGAGATGTTTGTCAAAAACCTCGAAGAGCGAAACACAAAAATGATAGATCTGATTCATGTTATGATAAACAAGCAAAAGCAATATGCGCTAAATATTGCAGGAGCTGGTTTTGATGGGTTTGTTGTGAGCCTTTTGAATAAACAACGTTCCAGACTTAAGATAGGAGGGAAATTCTCATATGCTTTGGCTATTTTACGCTCATTTTTTTTATTCAAAAAACCAATACTTAGTGTTAAAGCAGACAACTTTGAGTATGAGGGAAAAGGGCTACTAATAGCATCATGTAACGGGTCAACATTCGGTCATGGATTAGTCATTTATCCCGAGGCAATATTGGACTCTGGTTCGTTTGGAGTGACTTTTATCGGTGATGTAACATTATTTGACTATGTACGGTACTTAAAGCGTATAAAACGTGGGATAAAGATTGATCATCCTCAAGTTTACTATTTTGAAACACAGAAGATGTCAATAAAGACAAATGTATCCAATCTTTTTATTGAATGTGATGGAGAATTATTTTCTTCAGGAAATCCGACATTTCAAATTACTCCTAGTGTAATACAACTGATTTCATAGTTTACAGTTATTTTTTATTGAGAGATTAGGATACATTTATACCGTATTTTAGTAATAGGCCTGGAAGGCTAATTAACGAAATTTTCGCTTTTTTAATTTGATTGATTTCGGGGTTAATTTGAATCCCAATTGTATTTCTTTCATGAATTAGTATTGTTGTTAATAACAAAAAAGAGTCAGATAGAGACTAAACCATTTTGCTTTAATTGTTCAATTTCTTTTGAAAACCAAAATAATTCAAAGTCTTCGAAATTCAATTCAAAGTCCGATTTAATATCGTTCAAAGTCTTTAACTTATTTGAAGTGATCATCTCAACGAGGATTTTATTTAGCCATTGTCCGTAATTTTCATTAATCTTAATTGAGAAAAAATTCATTTTTGTGTGGAAGGATAATTCCATCATATTCCATGATTCCCCTCGTTTGTTTTTAGTGAAAGTAGAAGTTATTGGTGCATTTCCAAGCCATAGTATCTTTGCATTAGTCTTGAGTTGAAACCTATTTAATTCTTGCAAGCAATCTTCGATGTAATCCGGAGGCACATTAGTACCAGGGGTTTTAAAATCAAACCAATCATTAACAGAAAGTTCAAAGCCAATACCATGCATAAAATTGAATAATGATTTTTTCAAACCAAAACTGAATTTTGAATGATCAAGACCTGTCTTATCCGTGAATTGAATATCATTATTAGCAAAGGTAATGTCTTCGTGTTTTGGAGTAATTTCGTAGTCTTCGGGCTTCTTTCCAATTGGGCTGTGTGCGGTTAGAGCAAATTGATGCCAGAATCCAGATTGAATGATTCCTATTTCAAAAAGCTGACGAACCATTTCTAAACTGTCAATCGTTTCCTGTTTCGTTTGTGTTGGATAACCATACATTAAATAGGAGTGAACCATAATGTCTGAGGCAGTAAAGTTTCTCGTTACTTGAGCTACTTGTGAAACGGTAACACCCTTATCAATTAGCTTTAATAATCGGTCTGATGCCACCTCTAATCCACCAGAGACAGCTATACAGCCCGAAGCTTTTAGTAGTTGACATAAATCATTCGTGAAACTTTTCTCAAATCGAATATTTGTCCACCAAGTAAAAATCAGGTTACGTTTTATTATTTCCAAGGCAAGAGACCTCATTAATGCAGGAGGGGCCGCTTCATCGACAAAGTGAAACCCGTTTTCTCCTGTTTGCTCAACCATTTGTTCCATGCGATTAACGAGAATGTTAGCAGCTATAGGCTCATAGATTTTGATGTAGTCTAGCGAGATGTCACAAAAGGTACATTTACCCCAATAACAGCCATGAGCCATGGTAAGTTTATTCCAGCGACCATCACTCCAAAGGCTGTGCATTGGATTGGCAATCTCAATAACAGAGAGGTATTTTCCCAGGAATAAATCTGAATAGTCTGGCGTTCCAATAAGCGCTTGTTTATAGTCTGTTTTACTTGATGAGTTGTTATAAGTGACAACGCCATTTTCAAGTAAAAAAGTTCGTTTTAATTCTGTCGAACTTGAACCAAGGACTCTCTTATGGAGTAGCTCTATCGGTAATTCACCATCATCGAGGGTTATGTAATCAAAGAATTCGAAAACACGCTTGTCTTTGAGAGAGCGTAATTCGGTATTTGGAAAGCCTCCTCCCATAGCAATAGGAATATTCGGATAATTCTTTTTAATAAACTGCGCACATCTAAATGCGCTATAGAGATTACCAGGAAATGGAACGGATAGGCAAACTAATTTAGGTTGAATGGATTCGATTCGTTTAGATAATATTTCAAGCGTGATTGTGTCAATGAAAGTTAGTTCTTCTTGAAGCTCTTCGTACAATTCATCAAATGAATTAGCACTCATTCCAAGTCGCTCTGCATATCGACTAAACCCAAAATTATCATCGATACACTCAATAATAAAATCCGATATGTCTTCTAGAAAAAGAGTTGCTAAATGTTTAGCTTTATCTTGTTGCCCCATATTCCCAAAGGCCCACTCCATGTCATCTAGTTGATTAAACCTAGATGCTCTGGGAAGAAAGCCATCTGTGCATATTTGCCTTGCGAGGGTTTTGTTTTTGCCTTGTAAAAAGGCAATAATTTCATCAATAGGCTTAAGATAGTCTTCTCTTAAAGAGCAAATTCTGATTGCATTTTCACTTGATAGAGTGTCATTTTCAACCGCAAAATTGAATATGTATTCAAGGTTTTTTTTTGAATATAGCTTTAACAAGACTTCGATAGCTAAGTCCATTTGAAATGAAGAGACCTCCTTCGTGTTTAAAAATCCTTTCAGATATGCTGTTGCAGGATAGGGTGTATTTAACTGTGTAAACGGAGGAGTTATAAGTAGAATGTCTTTCAATGTGCTATCTGCTTTTAATAAAGATACATAATCTAATCGCCTTAAATCTCACAATCGTCAAACAAAAAACCTCCTGACTTTCATTAGAGGACGTCTTTAATATAATCTACAGATATTATTTAATCATTACTTTGCGTGTAATTTGATAGTCTTCTAGTATCTACTCGAATTTTTTAAGGAGCTTAATACAGTACAATTGCTCCTCAGAAAAATCAATTTTAAGTGAATCTTGCTCTTCATCGTGAATAAAAGGAAAACCAGGAACTGTGTCATCAGGCTGTTCAGATTTCCCTTTATATTTTCTCCAATATTTTTTGATTGAGCTTGTTCGTTGTTTTTCAATTGCAACAAGAATCCCCCGACCTTCTAGTTCATAAACCAAGTGATCCCCTCCTCCTTTTTTAATTAGTGCCATGCTTTCTTTTTTACGTAAACCTTACCACCCCCGTTATTTTTTATTCAAGTTAGCATTTGTACTACAAAAAGAAACAAGTATAACAGGTTTATTTAAGGGAATCAAAAAGGCAGCCATTTGGCTGCCTTTAAAAAGTAAATGTTGAAAGGATTACATACCCCCCATCTTCTCTAAATCCTCAGCAGACATTTTGGTATATCCTTCGGGAATTTTAGTAGAAAAAAGTTCTTTTTTCTTTTTCTTATTGATTCCTTCTTCAATTGCAACAGCGGATATAGTCATTATTAGTCCATTTGCACTAGTATTATATTCTAAAGGGAATCCGGGAATTTTTTCGTTGTGGTAACTTTGACCTATAGTATTTATTTCAATGTCAGTGGTATACCATGAAAACATTTCATCACCGTTTTCATTTGTTAAAACAGCTTTCTTGCATGTGTAACCTTGAATCTGTTTTGTTTCATCAATTAATTCAACACTAAAATCAGCATCAGGACCTTTAGGGGCTTTCTCTTTTATTGCTTCTAGTGTAGTTGGGATAGCTTTGTTACCCATCATTCCACTCATCAGAATCATTACTTCTTCAGATTTACCTAAAACGATTGTACTCATGGTCATCATTGATCCAAGATTCATTTCTGAATGAACGTCTTCGTCTGCGAAGTATAGATTCATTGTGCTTCCTTGCATCATTCCAACTGCCATTTCCATTTGAGGATTAGATGCACTTACTTCAATTTCAAACTTGATAAGGCCTTCATTTAATTGTGCCGTTGAAATTGTTATTGATAATACGTAAAGTATTGCTGATAAGATTAGTCTCTTCATAATATTCTTTTCAATTAGTTGTCCAAACTTAATTAAAATAGTTTGGCTATTAATAATAATTACAGACGGATTGTGAACTAGTTAAACGATCAGAGTTTGATCTTTAATCAATGAGCTAAGCATTAACAGCTTCGCTAGCAACTTTTGATTCAATATTTAGCATAGACTTGATTTTAGTTACAATAGATTTTGTGTCGAATCCACAATCTGCCCATAGTTCTTTTTGAGTTCCATGATGAATATATTCGTCCGGAATACCTAGTCTTACAATTTGAGACGAGTAAGCTTGATCAGCCATAAATTCTACGATTGTAGATCCAAACCCCCCCATTATACAACCATCTTCTATGGTGATAACCTTATCGAACTTAGAGAATACTTCGTGAAGTATTGTTTCATCAATCGGTTTGACAAAGCGCATATCGTAATGTGCTATTGACGCCCCTGAAGCCTTTAATTCTTGAATCGCATCTTGAGCAAAATTACCAGGATGGCCTATGGTTAAAATAGCAAGATCTTTTCCAGAAGTCAATTTTCGACCGGTCCCTACTTTAATCGCTTTCATTGAAGTCTTCCATTCCGTCATTACACCCTTTCCTCTTGGGTAACGAATTGAAAATGGCCCCATGTTTTCTAGCTGAGCAGTGTACATTAAGTTACGTAGTTCAGACTCATTCATAGGTGCAGAAACGGTCATATTAGGAATCATGCGCATATATGCGATGTCATATGCTCCATGGTGTGTTGCACCATCAGCACCGACTAATCCACCACGATCTAAACAAAAGACAACATTTAGATTCTGAATAGCAACATCATGTAATACCTGATCAAAAGCACGCTGCATAAATGATGAATAAATATTACAAAAAGGAACCATACCTTGAGTGGCAAGTCCAGCAGAGAATGTTACTGCATGCTGCTCAGCAATACCAACATCAAAACTTCTATTAGGCATAGCTTTCATCATTATATTTAGTGAGCAGCCCGATGGCATTGCAGGTGTAACACCCATTATTTTATCATTTTGTTCAGCCAACTCAACAATTGAATGACCAAAGACTTCTTGGTATTTAGGAGGTTGAGGAGACTTAGGGAGAACCTTTACGATTTCACCAGTATCTTTATTGAATACTCCTGGTGCATGCCATTGAGTAGGGTTCCCTTCTTCAGAAAATTTATATCCAGCACCCTTTCGAGTGATACAGTGTAATATTTTTGGCCCAGGAATGTCTTTCAAATCTTCCATAACCTTAGCTAAACCAATGACATCATGGCCATCAACGGGGCCGAAGTAACGAAAATTAAGAGCTTCAAAAAGATTACTTTGATTTAATAATGAACCTTTTAAGGCATTAGATATTTTAGAAGCAATAGATTGCGCATCAGGTCCAAACTTGGAAACCTTACCTAATAAATTCCAAACTTCATCTTTAACTTTATTGTATGCATGTGATGTTGTGATGTCAGTTAAGTATTCTTTTAAAGCACCAACATTTGGATCAATGGACATACAATTATCGTTCAGTATAACCAAAAGATTCGCATCTTTTTCAAACCCAGCATGATTCATTCCTTCGAAAGCAAGTCCAGCGGTCATTGCGCCATCACCTATAACTGCAATATGTTGACGGGTTTTTTCTCCTTTATAATTATTTGCGACAGCCATTCCTAATGCCGCAGAAATAGAAGTAGACGAGTGCCCTACACCAAATGTGTCATAACTACTTTCAGAGCGTTTTGGAAATCCTGAGATTCCACCTTTAATTCTGTTTGTTGGGAATACTTCTTTACGACCTGTAAGAATTTTATGCCCATAGGCTTGATGTCCGACATCCCACACTAATTGGTCATAAGGAGTATTGAAAGCATAATGTAGCGCTACAGTAAGTTCAACAACACCTAGGCTCGCACTAAAATGACTGTTTCCAATTTCTGAAATTACGTCTATGATATATTTGCGAATCTCCTCAGAAACCTGAGGTAAGTCATTAATTCCAAACTTTCCCCTCAGATCTTCAGGAAAGTTAATTTGTTCTAAAAAAGGACCTGTTTTATATACTGCCATAATTGTTCAACAAATTCAAATTTACATCTTATCGTTAACCACAACAAGTATTGAGTGGATTATATTTTATAATTAAGGAATATTAAGATTTATTTTTGGGGAACTACCTTCAAAAAATCCTTACCTATATTCCTTTTAGAGGTATTCAAGGTTGATTTGAATACTTACAGTAGAGTAAAAACATTTCACCTCTTAAGATCAAATAATGTTTTTTTGCCGTGTCTTATTTAGCGCCTAAGTGTAAGGAAAAGCACCTATTATTGATTCGTAATCTTTAGTATAAGTTAAACAGGGAGTGAAAAGAGATAACCAACATCAATTCAAACGACAAAGTAACGCAGGAAATTAATTTCGTTTCTTTCATCGGTAATCATTAACTTTGCGGATTAAAATCACTGATTATAATGAGCAATAAATATCCAACGTATAAAGGATTAGACCTGCCGAATGTGGCAAGTCGGGTATTGGAAAACTGGGAGAAAAAGAATGTATTCGAGAAATCAATCTCTACTCGAGAAGGAAATGAATCGTTTATTTTCTTCGAAGGACCACCATCTGCAAATGGTCTCCCTGGAATTCATCACGCAATGGGCCGTTCTATTAAGGATATTTTTTGTCGCTATAAAACGTTGAAGGGGTTTCAAGTAAAACGTAAAGCTGGATGGGACACACATGGACTTCCTGTTGAGCTTGGTGTTGAGAAAGAATTAGGAATCACAAAAGAAGATATTGGAAAGAAAATATCAGTTGAAGCTTATAACAAAGCCTGTAAAGAGGCAGTAATGCGGTACACTGACATTTGGAATAAGCTTACAAATCAAATGGGATATTGGGTTGATATGGAAGATCCATACATTACATATGACCCAAAATATATGGAGTCTGTTTGGTGGTTGTTAGGACAATTGTACTCGAAAGATATGATTTACAAGGGATATACAATTCAACCGTATTCTCCAAAAGCGGGAACTGGACTTTCAACACACGAGTTGAATCAGCCAGGATGTTATAAAGATGTTACGGATACAACAGTTGTTGCTCAATTTAAAATGGTTGATGGACAATCAACACCATTTGGAATTAACAAAAATATTCATTTCATTGCTTGGACAACAACTCCTTGGACACTGCCTTCGAATACTGCATTAACTGTAGGCCCTAAGATTGAATACGTATTAGTAAAATCATTCAATCAGTACACATTCGAGCCGATTAATCTTGTTTTAGCGAAGAATCTTGTTGGCACTCAATTCTCAAAAGGATTTAAAGCGGTTGAAACAGAAGCTGAATTCTCAGAATATAATCAAGGAGATAAATCAATTCCTTACTTCATCGTTAGCGATTGTATCGGCAAAGAATTGGCTGGATTGAAATATGAGCAGTTACTTCCTTATGCACAGCCTTTTGAAGATGCTGAGAAAGCATTTCAGATAATTATAGGAGATTTTGTTACAACAGAAGATGGAACAGGAATCGTTCATACTGCTCCAACCTTTGGTGCAGATGACGCGAAAGTTGCAGATGACGCTGGTGTACCGGGATTACTTGTTTTAGACGATAAAGGAAATCCAACACCGTTAGTTGATTTACAAGGGCGATTCACTTCACACATGGCTGAATTTGCTGGTAAGTACGTTAAAAATGAATATTATGCGGATGGAGTTGCACCTGATAAATCAGCCGATGTGGAAATCGCAATCAAATTAAAAATAGAGAATAAAGCATTCAAAGTAGAGAAGTATGTCCACAGTTATCCCCATTGTTGGAGAACGGACAAGCCTATTCTTTATTACCCACTGGACTCTTGGTTTGTTAAAGCAAAGCAGAATAAAGAGCGAATGATGGAATTAAACAAAACGATAAACTGGAAGCCAGAATCTACAGGGACTGGTCGTTTTGGAAAATGGTTAGAGAATTTAAATGACTGGAACCTTTCGAGATCTCGTTATTGGGGGATTCCAATTCCAATTTGGTCTACGGAGGAAGGTGATGAGCGTGTTTGTATTTCTTCAATTGAACAACTGAAGGGAGAATGTGATAAAGCTATTGCCGCAGGAGTAATGGAGTCGAACCCATTAGCAGATTTCCAAATAGGGGATATGTCGAAAGAAAATTATTCGAAGGTAGATTTACACAAGAATTACATGGACCAAATTACATTGGTTTCTGATTCAGGTGCTCCAATGAATCGTGAAGCAGACCTTATCGATGTATGGTTTGATTCAGGCTCAATGCCTTATGCTCAATGGCACTACCCATTTGAGAATAAAGAATTAATAGACGATAGAAAAGGATATCCAGGTGATTTTATTGCTGAGGGTGTGGATCAAACAAGGGGGTGGTTCTATACGCTTCACGCAATATCAACGATGGTATTTGACTCTGTTGCATATAAAAATGTTGTTTCAAACGGATTGGTGCTAGATAAGAATGGACAAAAAATGTCGAAGCGCCTTGGCAATGCAGTTGATCCATTTACAACATTGGATAAGTATGGCCCTGATGCAACGCGATGGTATATGATTACGAATGCTCAACCTTGGGACAACCTTAAGTTTGATTTAGACGGGATTACAGAAGTACAACGGAAGTTCTTTGGCACATTATACAATACGTATTCATTCTTCGGTTTGTATGCAAACATAGACGAGTTTGATTATTTAGAACCAGACGTGGCGTTGATAGATCGTCCAGAGATAGATCGTTGGGTACTTTCCAAATTGAATTCATTGATTAAGAGTGTTGATGAAGCATACGATTCATACGAACCAACAAAAGCAGGACGTTTAATACAAGAGTTTGTATGTGATCAGCTATCAAATTGGTATGTCAGGTTATGTAGACGGCGTTACTGGAAAGATTCTACAGGGGATATCGCTGGCGAAAATGATAAATTATCAGCATATCAAACGCTTTATACATGTTTAGAAACAGTTGCCGTTTTAGGATCCCCTATTGCACCGTTCTTTATGGATCAGTTGTATCTAGATTTAAACACTGTTTCTAACAAGTCAACTTTGGAATCCGTTCACTTAGCGGCTTTTCCAAAAGCGAATGAGTCGTGTATTAATTTGAAGTTAGAGGAGCAAATGGAGATCGCTCAACGCACTTCATCCCTTGTTTTAGGGCTTCGTAAGAAAGAAAAAATTAGAGTCCGCCAGCCACTACAGAAAGTTATGGTTCCTGTTTT
This sequence comes from Flavobacteriales bacterium UBA4466, assembly GCA_905182335.1. GTDB lineage: Bacteria > Bacteroidota > Bacteroidia > Flavobacteriales_D > Crocinitomicaceae > UBA4466. Next base: position 117,037 of record CAJJBE010000004.1, read on the forward strand.
GGATTCAGGTTTCGCAGCAAATATCATGCACGTTAAAGATTTGATTTTATCGGAAGTGAACGTTAAAGAACTCCAGTTATTAGAAGAAGATAACAGCGTGCTTGTCAAAAGTATCAAGCCTAATTTTAAAACCATCGGCCCAAAGTATGGTAAACACATGAAAGCTATTGCTGAAATGGTTGCTAAAATGACGGCAGATGATATTGCTTCTGCTGAAGTCTCAAAAGGATGGTCAGGAAAAATTAATGGAGAATCTGTTGAACTGGATTTAGGTGATTTTGATATTGTCGCTCAAGATATCCCAGGATGGTTAGTTAGTTCTGAAAATGGACTAACTGTTGCCTTGGATGTTACAATTTCTGAAGAATTAAAAGCGGAAGGGATTGCACGTGAGCTTGTCAATCGTGTTCAAAACTTGAGAAAGGATTCTGGCTTAGAAATAACAGATAGAATTATATTGAAAGTAGATACAAATGAGTTTATTCAAAATGCGATCATTGTAAACAAAGAGTATGTTTGTAATGAGGTTTTAGCAAATGACGTTTTATTTGAATCTTTAAATAATGATTCATTAACAACTGATTTAGCTGAGTCAGCAGATGCTAAGATTACCTTAATGAAAGTGTGATGAGCCTGTAAAATATCAAAAGGGCTAAACTATGTTTAACCCTTTTTTATTTCTTAGAAGTTCACAAAGATAAAAGGTGTGTTCTTTATGTATAGAAGAACTACTTTTGCGGGGCCTTGATTATTTTGCGATTAAGAATTTGATTCCACCTTCTTTTCCATCTTTTGTAGCACGAAGGTAATACACTCCAGCATTGACTTCTGGGATTGTTACATACTCCTCACCTGAAGTATAGGTTGAGCTAATGACTAATCTTCCTTTATAATCGTATACTTTATAATCAGTTCCTTTATCTAAACCTGTAATAACGAAGTTACCATCATTTGGATTAGGATCCAAAGAGATTCCACTAATGCTTTCTTCAGATAACCCTGCACAATCAAGAACTTCAGCATATAAAACCCTATAGCCTTCGCAGCCATTTTCATCTGTAAAAGTGTATGTAATTAGATGAACTCCCGGTCCTGATGAACTTGGATTGAATATTGAACCTGTTACTCCTACTCCAGAAAAAACACCTCCACTTGGTATTCCAACCATTGTAACAGAAGTTTCGTATGAGCACAAGGGTCCAATTGAATTTGGTGAAGTTGATACAATAGGTGATGGATTGAAAATAATTGTTGTATTGACAATACTGTCACAACCTAAATTATTTGAATATATCTCTGTGTAGGTGCCAGCATTAGAATAGGTATTATTTCCAACTGTTAGGCTTGAACCTTGACAAATAGTGTAACTTAATGATAATGAAGATGATGAGAGTATAGAAAGATTAGTTGTAATAATACTGTCACATCCATTTAGGTTAGGGATTGTGTCGATATAAACACCAGCAGAATTATATGTACTTGTGCCAATATCTATTGAGGAGCCATCGCAAATTTCAAATGCTTGAGATGAAGCAATCTCATTTAGAACAGTTATCATGGATGTTTGTGTTGATACATCAGAGCCCTCAGAATTAGAAGCAGTTAAAGTAACATTGTATATTCCAGCGGCGTTATAAATATGTGTTGGATTTTGAGATGTCGAGGAATTCCCATCTCCAAATGTCCACATCCATGATGTAGGACCCCCTCCAGATAAATCAGTAAAATTGATTTCATTTCCTTCACAGGTTGATGATGTGTTAGAAGTAAAATTAGCTGTTGGTGCGACAGGCCCAGTTGAGTTATAAACCCCCACGCCTAGCCCAGAGAACCCAGAGCTAAATACTCCTGTAAAAGTGACATCACTATAAAAGCTTCCTAAAACAGATGCAGAGCTTGAGATAGAGAAAGAATTAGCATTTGAGGGATTAACATCGTTAATTGCATTTGACCCATCAACTTTGATGATTTCAGCATCGTTTCTAGAGTTACCTGTAATAGATTCCCATCCAGCAACTTCACTTTCTTTATAGTAAAGGGTTACATTATATGTTCCATTTGGATTACTGTTCGTTGGAGTTACCTTAAATGTTTTTGAGTGTAAAAAATCATTAGGGTTTGCGGTGTTGAATTGTAAAGCTGATGTTCCATCTCTATCTACCTCAACAGTAACACATCCATAGTCAAATGATGATGTGTTTTCCAAAGAAAGCATAACATTGGTTGATGTTGGATCATAAAAATAAACTGTTGTATTTGGCGCAAGGTTCGCTGTCATTCCAGCGCTACTATTCATATCGGTCTGGATGCCGATAGGACCTTGACTAATAATGGATACATCATCAACTCCCATACCGTATAGGTAGCCTGTTCCATCGCTGTATTTAATAGAGAAGACAACATTATTATTTCCTGTGTACGGACTTAGGTCTACATTTTGGGTCATCCACACAACATCTGTTGTAATTGGTTGAACTAAAGTAGCTGCGCCACCATCAATAGAGACATAAATTTCGGCTGTTTCAGTATTGTTGTCCCATGTTTTCCCTTCAAAATAAGAAAGAAAGGATAAGGTCCCGCTCGTAAATCCAGTTAAATTTATTGGCGGAAAGTTTAAGTCCACATTATCTTGATCACAATCGCAATTATCATCATTAATCCAAACAAAATTAGATGTGTTTGTGGCTGGGAAAGTCATGGGCTGGGTGCTTGCATTAGTAGCATCTCCAATTTGAAACGGGGTGTCACCTGAAGCGTTTATTGTAGTAAAACCCCCAAATCCTGATTCAAAATTTTCGGTTAATAAGGTTGCATCATTGACTATAGATGTCGGGTCTAAATCATTGTCATTAATTGTAATATCAACAAGTTGGTTAGCAATTGCTGAAACAGCATCTCCTCCGTTTGCATTCAATGTGTATCCGAGGATAATATTTTCGGTTCCTTCAACAATATTGTCATTATAAACCCAGACTTCTGCTGTCGCCGTTAAAACTGAACCAGCTAGAGTAAAAGTTGAATTATTTAAAGTAAAATCTTCGCCTAGGGTGGCGCTACCACCGGTAACTAAAACTGTTATGTCCGCATTTTGAGTTGGAGAAAGACCAATTGAAATAGGAACATTAATTACTTGATAATCTAAACAAGAGCTAGATGCTGTTGTCGCATCTGTTTCATTTACTATTGCAGTGGCAATGTCAAATTGAACAGCTGGCTGAGCAACAGCGTTATAAACCCCCACGCCTAGCCCAGAGAACCCAGAGCTAAATACTCCTGTAAAAGTGACATCACTATAAAAGCTTCCTAAAACAGATGCAGAGCTTGAGATAGAGAAAGAATTAGCATTTGAGGGATTAACATCGTTAATTGCATTTGACCCATCAACTTTGATGATTTCAGCATCGTTTCTAGAGTTACCTGTAATAGATTCCCATCCAGCAACTTCACTTTCTTTATAGTAAAGGGTTACATTATATGTTCCATTTGGATTACTGTTCGTTGGAGTTACCTTAAATGTTTTTGAGTGTAAAAAATCATTAGGGTTTGCGGTGTTGAATTGTAAAGCTGATGTTCCATCTCTATCTACCTCAACAGTAACACATCCATAGTCAAATGATGATGTGTTTTCCAAAGAAAGCATAACATTGGTTGATGTTGGATCATAAAAATAAACTGTTGTATTTGGCGCAAGGTTCGCTGTCATTCCAGCGCTACTATTCATATCGGTCTGGATGCCGATAGGACCTTGACTAATAATGGATACATCATCAACTCCCATACCGTATAGGTAGCCTGTTCCATCGCTGTATTTAATAGAGAAGACAACATTATTATTTCCTGTGTACGGACTTAGGTCTACATTTTGGGTCATCCACACAACATCTGTTGTAATTGGTTGAACTAAAGTAGCTGCGCCACCATCAATAGAGACATAAATTTCGGCTGTTTCAGTATTGTTGTCCCATGTTTTCCCTTCAAAATAAGAAAGAAAGGATAAGGTCCCGCTCGTAAATCCAGTTAAATTTATTGGCGGAAAGTTTAAGTCCACATTATCTTGATCACAATCGCAATTATCATCATTAATCCAAACAAAATTAGATGTGTTTGTGGCTGGGAAAGTCATGGGCTGGGTGCTTGCATTAGTAGCATCTCCAATTTGAAACGGGGTGTCACCTGAAGCGTTTATTGTAGTAAAACCCCCAAATCCTGATTCAAAATTTTCGGTTAATAAGGTTGCATCATTGACTATAGATGTCGGGTCTAAATCATTGTCATTAATTGTAATATCAACAAGTTGGTTAGCAATTGCTGAAACAGCATCTCCTCCGTTTGCATTCAATGTGTATCCGAGGATAATATTTTCGGTTCCTTCAACAATATTGTCATTATAAACCCAGACTTCTGCTGTCGCCGTTAAAACTGAACCAGCTAGAGTAAAAGTTGAATTATTTAAAGTAAAATCTTCGCCTAGGGTGGCGCTACCACCGGTAACTAAAACTGTTATGTCCGCATTTTGAGTTGGAGAAAGACCAATTGAAATAGGAACATTAATTACTTGATAATCTAAACAAGAGCTAGATGCTGTTGTCGCATCTGTTTCATTTACTATTGCAGTGGCAATGTCAAATTGAACAGCTGGATCTTGGTTACATAATTCAATATTAAAGGCACCTATTCTAGTTGATCCAGAAGATGTAGGATTATAAACGCCTGTAAAATAAAATGTCTCTCCATCTGAAGGGTCAACTCCCATAGAGTTATAATCACCATATCTGTTTGAATTATTATTGGTTGTCCCTGTTGCAATTGATGTTTCTGGCTCTGTCATCTGGTCAAGTGGATCACACTCCTTACGTCCTGTATATCGCAGGGAAGGGTATGTTGAACTACTTGACACGTTATAGGCTAAACCAATATTTCCAGACGCAGAAATACCAATAGAGGGCATCCACCTAGAGTCTGTATCTGGAGCATATGTGCTTTCTTGATAAAGAATCCATGATCCAGCAGCCCCTCCTGTTCTTCTTAACTCATACCAACGTATACCAGCTTGATCATTTCCTGATACATCGGTAACATGACAACAAACTATTGATTCATGAGTACTAAAGTTTCTATACATGATTCGATTCATCAAGACCTCTCTAAGAGGGTCAAGATTTGTATTAGAACCAGGCTGATCGATACAAGAAAATGATGTATAACCACAGAGTTCAGAATCGAAAGGTAACGTCATATTTAATGTTGTGATTTGATTAATCGAAGAGTTTGAAGAATTTGACCAATCAAGGTTTATCTCCCAAATTTCTAACGCATCATTTGCAACACCAGACCATGCATCATCTCTCATACGCATAACCATCGGCGGTGCTCCTGCAGGAGGGTTTGTTGTTCCTAATAAACTAACAGGAGTTGTTGCTTGGAACCCGATAGTGCCATAACTAGGAACAGTAAAACGTTGTGCAGATGTTGGAGTGCCAGACAATAAATCTGCTCTATTTATAGCATAAACAGGGGAATTACCAGACTCATTGGTTGTTATGATGTAAGCATCATTCCAAATTGAGTATTTAGGATAATCAGGAAAGTTAGGGGAATTAAAAGAAAATGTGTAGTATGCTCCGGTTGGATCGGCAGTTTGAGATATTGCAATATGCATATTATCTCCTGAACTAGAGAATTCACTTAACATCCAACGATCAGCCCGCTCATCGTATAATACAATTGGGTCACCAAGACCACCTGGCATGTTCATGAAGTTGTCAAAGTATATTTGACTCCCGATTGCCCCCCCCGTTTTTGAATAAACTTGAATGTATGCACCAGAAGGGCCATTTGTCATCTGAACAACATGATTAGGTCCAACATCTACTGCTGGATCCGCAGGATTAGTATTAAAGTTGGTAATACCATCCCAACTTTGAGTCAATACATTTGTGTTAGCAGGTGAATAGTGTTTTTGTAATGCTGGGTCTTCTCCTTGCGGTAAAGCATTTGGGTTTACAGATTCGTTTAAGATCCAGTCACCCTTTGGGTGGTATCCAATTTTTGGTGTTTTTGTGATTTCATTAACCGTTCCTACAGGCTCTAGATAATTAATTAGACTTCCCGTTAATCCGTTATAGGATACAGGTATAGAGACAGCTTGAATCTCATTTGTTTGCTTTTGGGCATTGACTGTGCTTGTAATTAATACAGCTGCCACTGAAAAGAGTAGTTTTTTCATGGAGAGATTAGTTTATCAAAAATTCGAATTGTAAACATAAACAATTTTCCTCCTTAAAAGGCCGAGTTTGTTTTATAAAATAACGGCTAAATATTGATGGTATCGCTTAAGAATTAAACTATTATTGTATATTAATCATGAAATGAACCTTCAACTAGAAGAATGGATATAAATGCAATAGCTGATTTTACCGAGAAATTTATCAATCAAACAAATAAGTCAATTTTTTTAACAGGGAAAGCGGGTACAGGGAAAACTACATTACTTCAAAAGATTGTTAAAACTACTTATAAGCAAACAGTTATTGTTGCGCCAACAGGAATAGCGGCATTGAATGCTGGCGGAGTTACAATTCATTCATTTTTTCAGCTACCGTTCGGAGGTTTTATTCCAGATTTTAAGGTTGACGCGCAATTTACAGATCAGGTAAAACTAGAAACGAAATCTACATTGATGCGTCACTTCAAAATGAATGCGACTAGAAAATCAATAATTCGAAATCTCGAATTATTGATTATCGATGAGGTAAGCATGCTGAGAGCAGACGTATTAGACGCCATTGATTGGACACTTAGAAATGTGAGAGGCATCAATAAGCCGTTTGGAGGGGTACAAGTTTTATTTATTGGAGATTTACTACAATTACCGCCTGTTGTTAAACAGCAAGAGTGGAATTTTCTAAGAAATTATTATCGAGGTATATTTTTCTTTAACTCTCACGTTGTTCAAGAATCAGAACCTGTATATATTGAACTAGAGAAAGTATATCGGCAAGAGGATGAAAGCTTCATTGATATCCTAAATAACCTTCGTAATAATGAAATCACAGAAAGTGATATAGCTATCCTTAACAAACATGTTCAGCAAAATTTCAAATCTGTTGATCATAATGATTATATCACACTAACAACACATAATTCAGATGCGGATAGAATTAACCTAGGTGCATTGAAACGTTTAGAATCTAAATCTGTCAGTTTTGATTCTGAGATTACGGGTAGTTTTCCGCAGCATTTATTTCCATTGGATGAAACGTTGGAATTAAAAATAGGGGCCCAAGTCATGTTTATAAAGAATGATGTTTCTCAGGATAAAGAATTCTATAATGGGAAAATGGGAAAAATTATAGGATTAGACGATGATGAAATTCGCGTGAACTTCCCAAAGGAAAATAAAACAATTAGTGTTGATCGTTACGAATGGAATAATATTCAGTACACATTAAACCCATCTACGAGTGAAGTGGATGAAAAAGTACTGGGTACATTCGTTCATTTCCCGCTTAAGCTAGCTTGGGCAATAACGGTACATAAAAGTCAAGGACTTACTTTTGAAAAAGCGGTCATAGATTTGTCTAAGGTATTTGTGCCGGGACAGGCTTATGTTGCCTTATCACGTCTTCGGTCATTGGATGGATTAGTTCTTTTGAATCCCATTAGAGTGAATGGACTTTCAATCGACAAGGATGTGGCTTCTTATGCGAAGTCCAAGAATGAAGTAGTTGATTTGGACAAAACACTGCAAGAAGAAACGTTTAATTTTTTGAGAGACTTATTGACAATGACGTATGACTGGGTAGAGCTAATGAATAAATGGAAAACACATGAGAAGACATATAAGAATCATGGCGTAAAATCTCTTAAAGGGAAGAATTTGGCATGGGCAACACAGCAGGTCCAGATTTTGAGCGGGACGATTGATCCGTCTAGGAAATTTAGAAATCAACTGACCAATCTATTTAACGAGCAAAAGGTTGACTTAGAGTTCATCTACAAAAGAACAACTTCAGCGTACGATTATTTCTTTAAAGTCTTGGACGGGATGTTGTATTCCAATTTGAAGAAAATGGCTGAGCTCCAATCACAAAAGAATACGAAGCAGTATAACGAAGAATTGGAAGAATTGGACGTGTTATTGACAGAGACTGTTTTGAGGGTGAAAAAAGTAACAAGAGTTATTGAAGCAATAATGAATGGTCAACCGTTGGATAAAAAGCACATTTGGACAGCTGACATTAAGGGGTATAAAAGCACAAAAATCGAATTGGTTAAAAATGAAATGCGAGTGGATAATGCAACCTTTGACTTTGACACTGATTTTGTTCAATTAAAAACGAAGAGTACAAAAACTAAACTTTCCAAAGAGAAAAAAGAGTCTACTTACGAGGTTACATTGAAGCTAATCAAGAAAGGAGCCCCTATTGAGCATATCGCTAGAGAAAGGCAGCTTTCTGCTGGAACAATATCAGCACATTGTGTTCGCTTACTTAAAACTGAAAAAATAGATCTAAAAGATGTTATGGATAGCAAACTTATCAATGAACTTTATGATGTGTTCGAAGAGTATGAAGGAGGTTCAATGACCCCTCTTAAAGATAAGGTTGGAGAAAAATATACTTGGGATGAGTTAAAACTTTATCAAGCTTCTTTACTCGTGTAGCTTCTTTTTGTTGGTAAGGTTTATCATTCGAAAACACACATCTCTTGGTCATTTTTTCAAATCCTTCTACTGTTAGGTCTCAACACGATAAGGCCAAATGATTCATTTGAAATAGATTTCACTTGAAATTCTATTGCATATACTCGCATTTTTCTCGTAATTTAAATCTTCTAGGATTATCTCCTACATAACTCATTTCAGCAGTAAAAGAAAGCCATGCCCATGATAGCTTTCTCCGAAGGGGCGTGAGAATAATAATATTGTTGCCCAATTGATAAAAAGATAGTAAAAGACTTGTAATAAAAACAACTATTTTCATAACTTAATATAGAATGAGCCCTAACTTTACAATTACCAACCGATCAAATACAGAAACATGCAAAAAAGATGGCAGATTAAAACGCCAATGGATAGTAAAACTGTTGATGAGTTTCGTTCAGAATTAAAAGTAACCCCAATTGTAGCAGAGTTACTTTTACAAAGAAAGGTTAATAGTTTTCCTGAAGCAGAAGGGTTTTTTAGACCAAAATTAGATCAGCTACATGATCCATTCTTAATGAAGGACATGGAGTTGGCCGTTGATCGTTTGCAAGAGGCTATTGATGAAGGCCAAAAAGTACTGCTATTTGGTGATTATGATGTGGACGGAACAACCGCAGTTGCATCAATGTACACGTTTTTAAAAGATACATTACCCATTGACTTCTATATTCCTGATCGATACAAGGAAGGTTATGGATTGAGCATTATGGGAATCGATTTTGCAAAGGAGCACTCTGTTGACTTAATAATTTCTTTGGATTGCGGGATAAAGGCGATAGATGAAATTGCCCATGCGCGATCTTTAGGTATTGATTTTATTGTTTGTGATCATCATACACCGGGGGAAGGCCTCCCTAATGCGATTATATTGGACCCCAAACGTAGGGATTGTAATTATCCGTTTGATGAATTGTCGGGATGTGGAGTTGGATTCAAATTACTTCAGGGCCTATGTGATCATAATGGGTGGTCATATGATAAATTATTTGAGCTATTAGATTTTTTAGCAATAAGTATTGGAGCAGACATTGTCCCTATGACTGGTGAAAACCGTGTACTCTCCTATCACGGAATGAGATCATTAAATGAGAACCCAAGGGTTGCATTTAAAGAATTACTAGCATTAGCCAAGAAGCAGCTTCCTGTAACATTAACTGATGTTATTTTTTCAATCGCGCCAAGAATTAATGCGGCGGGTCGCTTAAGATCGGGACGATACGCCGTAGAGCTCATGATATCTGAACATACAGAAGAGATTAATGTTTTGGCAGAAGAGATTAATAATGACAATATTGAAAGGCGTCAGTTGGACTCTGAAATAACAGAAGAAGCTTTGGCGATTTTAGCGAATGACGAGAACACAAAAAACAAGGTTACAAATGTTGTATTTCAAGCAAACTGGCACAAAGGTGTAGTTGGCATCGTTGCTTCTCGAATTATTGAAAAATACTATAAGCCAACAATTGTGTTAACAGAATCAAATGGTTTGGTCACGGGTTCTGCCCGATCAATTAAAGATTTTAACGTTTATGATGCCATTAGTGAGTGCTCAGATCTTTTGGAACAGTTTGGCGGGCATAAATTCGCTGCTGGCTTAACAATGAAGCCAGAAAATGTTGAGGAGTTTAAGGTTAAGTTTGAGAAAGTGTCAGCAAGAAGTATCACTAAAGAGATGCTAATCGAAGAGCAAGATGTAGATATTGAAATAGAGTTCAACGAAATTTTCAAACCGGAAGAGAATCGCTTGAAAATACCACAGTTGAAACGCATTTTACGTCAATTTGAGCCTCATGGCCCTGGAAACATGAAACCCGTTTTCCTGTCAAAAAATGTCTATTCTACAGATGTCCGTGCGCTAAAGGATGTACATTTGAAACTGTCAATAACTCAGCCTGAGTACGATGTCGTTATTGAGGGTATTGGATTTAATTTAGGAGAAAAACTTGATTTAGTAGCATCCGGAATGCCTTTTGACTTAGTCTATACACTTGAGATTAATAAATGGAGAGATCGTGAAACACTGCAGTTGAATATAAAAGATATAAGAGAAACAGTATAAAAAAAAAGGGAGCATTTAGCTCCCTTTTTTATTAGTGATTTGTTCTTTAAACACTACCTAATGCTTGGTTTATGTCAGTAATTAAGTCATTATAGTTTTCTACTCCAATAGACAGACGAACAAGTTTCTCTGTAATATGCATTACTTTTTTCTCTACTGGATCAACATCTGCATGTGTCATTGTTTCAGGATGTTCGGCTAAACTTTCGGTTCCACCTAGCGAAACAGCAAGTTTAATCAGTTTTAAGTTGTCTAAAAATGCAAATGCTTCTTTTTCCCCCCCTTTGATGTCGAACGAAATCATTGCGCCATAAGAAAGATATTGTTTTTTAATAATTGCTTTTTCAGAGTCTGTTCCGTGCTTAGCGGTATTTCCTAAATAATAAACCTTTTCAACCATTGAATGATTATCTAAGAATTCAGCTACATGTATAGCGTTTGTTGCTTGTTGATCCATTCTAACTTTCAGTGTTTCCAAGCTTCTCATTAACAGCCAGCCAGTCCATGGTCCAGCCATATTCCCTAAGAATGTTCTTAATCCTTTAATGCGCCCCATCAGCTCTTTAGATCCAAGGCATGCCCCAGCAATTACATCTGAATGTCCCCCAATGTATTTAGTGGCAGAATACAAAACTAAGTCAGCACCGTGTTTAAGAGGGTGCTGCCATAATGGCCCCATATACGTATTGTCAACTGAAAAAACGGCAGTTTTTTCTTCTGTCGCAAAATGGTTTTTAATTTCTGTACACATTTTAATGTCAATCACTGCATTTGTTGGGTTAGCTGGTGTTTCAATATGAATCATTGCTAATCTGTCAGCGCGGCCACTTGCATTGATTTTTTCAATAATCTCTTCTTTAGTTTCTCCCGCCATAAAACCAATAGATTGAATCTTTAGTTTCTTTAGAAAGTGATTTATGAAATGATCTGTTCCACCATAAACAGGTTTGCTATACAAAAGCAAATCACCTGGCTCCATGAATTCCATCATTGCGGTAGAGATAGCCGACATACCACTTTCAAAAATAGCGCAGTCTTCAGCACCATCCCAAAGACAAAGTCTATTCTCTAAGATTTCTAAATCAGGGTTGTTCAACCTACTATAGATAAGCCCCATTTCTTCATCTTCATCTTTTTCCCGCAAGCCATAGGCAACTTCAAAAAAGCGTTTACCCTGCATTGCATTAACAAAGACAAAGGTAGATGTTTGAAATATTGGGCACTTAATTGCTCCTTCTGATAAAGCTGGCTTGTAGCCATAGCTCATCATTAAACTTTCTGGTCTCATACTTGAATAATCCATATTAATCCTGTTTTTTTTATTAAACATAATAAAACATCTATATATGTGGGTTGTAAAAGAATATAAAACTACAATTAGGGATATATTTACGTTTTAAATCCTTATTTTTGATTGAATAAGAGCTAATAAAAGAATTATTTTCTATGGAGAATAAATTAGATAGAATTGATGGAGCAATATTGGAGATTCTTAAAGAGAATTCTAAAATTGTAACTAAAGAAATTGCTTTGAAAGTTGGATTGACAGTAACGCCAACTTATGAACGAATCAAAAGATTAGAAAGAATAGGAGTGATTACTGGGTATACAGCTTGCCTAAACAAGAAGCTTATAGGAAAGGGTCTTCAAGTATTTTGTCAGGTATCGTTGAAGGAACATAATCTTGAGCTGCTAGAAAGTTTTGAGCAAATGGTGGTTAGTTTTGATGAGGTTTCAACTTGCTACCATATTGCAGGAGATCACGATTATGCCTTGTTAATTGAGGTCGCAGACATGGGCGAATACGAAGCTTTCTTAAAGCAGAGCCTAGCTACAATACCAAGTATTATGAATGTACAAAGTTCTTTTGTAATGAGCGCGATTAAAGAATGAGAAAGGGAAGCTATTGCTTCCCTTTTCAATAGAAAACAGTAATAGTTATTTTACGGGTTCTCTTGTAAATGCAGGGATCCCTGTAATATCCATACCCGTAATTAATAGATGTATATCATGAGTGCCTTCATAAGTAATAACAGATTCAAGGTTTGCCATATGTCGCATAATTGAGTATTCACTAGTAATACCCATGGCTCCATGGATTTGACGTGCTTCTCGAGCAATGTTTAATGCAATTTCACAGTTATTTCTCTTTGCCATTGAGATTTGAGCAGAAGTTGCTTTTCCTTCATTTCTCAATTGTCCCAATCTCAATGTTAGCAATTGTGCTTTTGTGATTTCGGTAATCATTTCAGCCAATTTCTTTTGAATCAATTGGAAACCCCCAATTGGATTTCCAAATTGGGTTCTTTCTTTAGAATATCTTAGTGCTTGATCATAACAATCCATCGCGGCTCCAAGAGCGCCCCAGGCAATTCCAAAACGAGCAGAATCTAAACATTCTAATGGGGCACCTAGACCTGATTTTCCAGGAAGTATATTTGTTTTAGGAACTTTAACGTTAACGAAAATCAATTCGCCAGTTGCAGATGCTCTAAGGGAAAGTTTTCCATGCATTTCTGGTGTTGAAAAACCTTCCATACCACGCTCAACAACTAACCCGTGAATCCTTCCGCTTTCGTCTTTTGCCCAAACAACCGCAATATCTGCGAATGGAGCATTTGAGATCCACATTTTAGCTCCATTAAGAATTACATGGTCTCCAGCATCCTTAAAGTTAGAAAGCATCCCGCTAGGATTAGACCCATGGTCAGGCTCAGTTAAACCAAAACAACCGATCATTTCACCTGTTGCAAGTGAGGGTAAATATTTTTGTTTTTGCTCTTCATTTCCGTATTTCCAAATTGGATACATAACTAATGAACTCTGAACAGAAGCGGTAGATCTTAATCCAGAATCACATCGTTCAAGCTCTTGCATTATTAATCCATAAGAAATCTGATCAAGTCCAGGACCCCCATACTCTTCAGGGATATAGGGTCCAAAAGCACCTATTTCACCTAGCCCAGGGAGTATGTGATTTGGAAATGTTGCATTTTCATAATGATCATCAATAATCGGAGACACTTCTTTTTTTACCCATGCTCTAGCAGCGTCACGAACTAGCTTGTGCTCTTCAGAAAGCAAGTCATCCATATTAAAGTAATCAGGATGTGTGTATAAATCAGTTTTCATATTTAAATTCATTTAAGTGCAACAAATTTAATGATATTTTTTGTCTGCGCTAGATTTTTTTCAATTTCAGAAAATATCTTTCTTATCTTCGGGATTCGAAGAATAGTAGAATGAATTTTTCACTTAGCTTACATCTTGTTCTAAGCGTAATTCCCAGCGAATTAACCTTGAGAGACCACCCTATAACGATTTTTATAGGATCTGGGCTATGCATATCCTTTCTGCTAATTGCATTTGCTAAATTGATTAAAGCAGATGTTTATTTTACCATGGTAACGTCATTAACAAAAATAAAGGGCTTAGGAGCACACACAAGAGAATCTTATCCAGTGAATAGGATAGCCTCTTTATTTTTGGTAATTAACAATATAGTTGCTACAGCAACTATATTGTTAATTCTATTTAGTTCATCAACAGTTCAAGCTCACTACAGCAAGGAAATTTCAATATTTATACCGATAAGTCTACTTAGTGGGCATATAGGATCAATGTATTTTGTTCGCCTGATTACAGGCGAAAAAAGTGTTTTTGTAGAGCCAATAATTATGAAAATAGTTGGAGCTCAATTTTTAGGTCTTTTTTACTTTATAGTATCTTTGATGTGGGCTTTAAATCCGTTTGATCAAACTATATTAATAAATATCATTCTATGGTCTTTCTTAATTGAGAACTCAATAAGGCTATTTAAGAGCATATCAGCAGTTTATCATCAAGGAGTTTCTTTGTATTATATAATTTTGTATTTTTGCACCCTCGAAATCCTTCCGATGATTGTAGCTTACTACGTTATATTTGGTGATTTTGATTTAACAAGGTGATTAATTAAAAGCAAATAAAATTGGCTATCAAAACTATATTGGTTTCACAACCTAAGCCGGAAGGGAAGAAGTCGCCGTATTTTGATTTGGCGCAGAAATATGATCTTAAAATCGATTTTAGGCCGTTTATTCACGTTGAAGGGATTGCTGCTCAAGAGTTCAGATCTCAAAAAATTGATTTGAAGAGCCATACTGCTGTAATTTTAACATCAAAAACAGCCGTAGATCATTATTTTAGAATTGCTCAAGAAATGAGATTCGAAGTGCCTGATAGTATGAAGTATTTCTGTATCTCTGAGGCGGTTGCGTATTATTTACAAAAGTATGTTGCGTACCGTAAAAGAAAAATATTTTTCGGGAAACAGACAATAGTAGATCTAGTAGATGTTTTAAAGAAGCATAAAAAAGATCAGTTTTTCTTGCCGTGCACAGATATTTTAAGGGACAATATTCCATCAACTTTAGAGTCAAATGGCTTTAGTTTCACTAAAGCTGTTTTATACAGAACAGTTGCTTCTGATTTGTCAAACTTAGAAAATGTTTATTATGACATGCTGGTCTTTTACAGCCCAGGAGGAATAGAGTCATTATTAAAAAACTATCCTAAGTTTAAGCAAAACACAACTGTTATCGCTGCTTTTGGTCCTACAACGGCCAATGCAATTGTAAAGAATAAATTGAGACTAGATTTACATGCCCCTCAGCCCAATGCTCCATCAATGACTGGAGCAATTGAGAATTATGTGAAACAGCAATTGAAAAACAAAAAATAATTAATATTATACCATCTTATTTAAAAAGAGGGTTATTACTTCTTATTTAGGAGATTTCAGTTTAATTTCCAAACGGTTTTATTCTTAATTTTTGACCGAATATATGTTTTTTTAACAGATACAAGTCATTCTATTTGGTTTCAGAGGATTAAGAATGTAACTTTATGATTATTAAAAATTAAAACAATTAAACTATGAAAAAATTATTACTATGTACGAGCTTACTTCTAGTGGGTTCTGCTTTTGGTCAATACTCAGAGGACTTTGAGGGGACTACAGGTACGGCATTACCTTCTGGCTGGACACAAGTCACAGCTGCTACAGATGGAGGTTACCTTTCGGGAACGGACATGTCAAGTGAGTATTTTCCAATACCAGCTCATACACGTTATGTAGGTACAAATGATGATGCTTGTGATTGTGATAAGGCAAACGAAAAATTGATTTCTACTTCATTTATTGTTCCAACAAACGGAATATTATCATTTGAATATGTTTTACCAGGTGGATATGGCGAAACGGCTGAAGTTGGTATCTCTACTGATGGCGGCACTACAAGCACACAAGTTATTACTTTAGCTCCTGCTGGGGATTGGACTACAGCATCTGCGAACATATCTTCTTATGCTGGTCAAACAGTTAATATCGTTTGGAATTACAACGACCAAGGCGTATGGGCGTATGGGTTAATGCTTGATGATGTTGATGTTTTTACACCGGCAACAGTTGATATGGAAATGACTGCTCTTACTACAATTTCTACAGTCGTTGCTGGAAATGCAGCTATTACAGGAACTGTAACAAGCTTCGGTGCTGATGTAGTGAACTCTATTGAAGTAACATGGGATGATGGTTCAGGATCAAACTCTGCTACCTTTCCTGTTAGCTTAAACTATGGTGATACATATAATTTTACGCATACAACATCATTAGTTGCAGCAGCTGGAATGACTTATAATCTTAACGTCTGTGTTGTTGCTAATTCAGATGCGGATCCTTCTAACAACTGTGTTTCAGGTGTTATAAGTGCTGTGTCTGAGCTTGTACCTAAAGTTACTGTTGGTGAAGAGAAAACAGGTGAATGGTGCGGATGGTGTCCTCGTGGTGCTGTTGCATTAGCTAATATGTCTTTATCTAATCCTTCTGATTTTATTGGTATTGCTGTCCATAATGGAGATGCAATGACTGTGTCGTCTTACGATGGTGGCATTGGCGAACTATGTTCCAGGAGGATACCCAGGAGGAGGAGTTGATCGTGTTGAATCAGGGGATCCTGGTGACTTTCTAGCAATGCACAACGCGCGCGCTAGCATGATTCCTCCCGCTTCTGTTTCTGTAAATAGTGAGATTAATGGCTCAACTGCTACAGTTACTGTTTCTGCTGATTTTGTAGGTGCTTTGTCTGGAGACTATAGATTAGCTGTCGTTCTTATTGAAGATGCTGTTTCTGGATCAGGACAAGCTAACTATTATAATGATGGACAATCTGGAGCAATGGCTTTCCCAAACACAGGTTCTATGCCTAATTTTAACTTTGTTGGTGGAGGTGCTACCGTCACTCCAGTATTGCATGATCATGTTGCTAGAGCTTTAGGAAGTAACCAAATTAATGGAGCACCAGGCTCATTGCCTAACTCAATTAGTTCAGGCTCTAATCATACACATACGTATACTTTTCCAATTAATTCTTCATGGTCTCCTTGGAAAATGCATGCAGTAGGAATGCTCGTAAATGGAACTACAGGTGAAATTTTAAACGCAGGTATTACAAGTGGTGTTTTAGGGTTAAATGATTTAGCCGAAAATAACTTTAATGTTAGTGCTATTCCTAATCCAACTAATGGTGTATCTAACATTATGGTCGATTTAGATATTGCTGCTGAAATGAGTATCGTTGTTGTTGATGTTATTGGAAATGTTGTTTATAACATGACAAGTACTGAAATAGCAGCTGGATCTTATAAAGCTTCAGTTGATTTATCTAACAATGCGAATGGTGTTTATTTTGCACAAGTTGTATTGAATGACACAGTTAAGACGGTTAAAATTATCGTTGAAAAATAATTAGTGTATATATATTAATAATTAAGCCCTGAATTTTATTCAGGGCTTTTTTTACCTTTAAGGATGAATAAAAGTTTGATTATTTTTTTGTTGCTTACTTCTTTCAGTTTTGGACAGCAAACAGTAGGGCTATTTCAGTATACAACAGATGCTTTTCCAGGGTATACATTGTTTGCGCCATCGGGATCTGACAATACTTGGTTAATTGACAATTGTGGAGACGCACAATATATTTGGCAAAGCTCATATAGACCAGGTGCTAGCGTTGATTTATTAGATGATGGAACATTGATTAGAGCTTGTAGGTTTGATAATGAATCTCAAATTAGTGCAGGAGGTGCAGGAGGAAGAATTGAGGCAATTCAGCTAGACCAACAAATCGCATGGTCTTTTGAGTATTCGAATGATTCCGTAAGGTTACACCATGATTTTGAATTAATGGATAATGGCAACATATTAATGATCGCGTGGGATGCCAAAACACAGCAGCAAGTGATTGATGCGGGTAGAGAACCTATAATTACTACAGCAAATGGACTTTGGCCAGATCACGTTATTGAGTACGACCCAGTAAATGATGAAATTGTTTGGAGGTGGAATGCTTGGGATCATCTTGTTCAAGAGTTTGATGCTACTAAGCCAAATTATGGAATAGTGGCTGATCATCCGGAGTTATTTAATCTAAATTTTGATCGTGGGAATGGACAACCTGATTGGCAACATTTTAATTCAATAGCTTATAATGAAGAACTAGATCAGATTGTACTATCAAGTCCTTTTTGGAACGAGGTATACATAATTGATCATTCAACTTCTAGTCTTGAGGCCGCGAGCCACTCAGGAGGTGAATATGGGAAGGGAGGAGATATTCTTTGGCGTTGGGGTAACCCAGAAATGTATGGAGCTGGCGACAGCACTAATCAGCAATTATTTTTTCAACATGATGCGCATTGGATTCCTTCAGGTTATCGTCATGAAAACAAGTTGATTTTATATAATAATGGACAGGGGAGAAGTCCTGAAGAGTATTCAACAGTCGATATAATTGCACCTTTAATTCTTTCTGATGGTAATTATGGAATGGACGCATCAGGGAACTATTTTCCTGATTTTCCTGATTACATCTACACCGCTCCCAGTGAAACGACTTTTTTTAGTCACATTGTATCAAGCGCAGATATGCTTCCAAATGGAAATATAATTATTGATGAAGGGTCGAAAGGCCACTTTTTTGAGGTTGACAGTTCAGGTGTTCTTGTTTGGGATTATGTCAATCCAATAGTTCAAAATAATAATATTTTAGCTCAAGAGGAACCCGTTAATGGTCAACAAGCATTAGTTTTTAGAGCTCGGAGAATAGCGCATGATTATCCTGGTGTAATGGTGTTACCAATGACAAATACAGGTCCGATTGAGCTACAGCCATATCAAAGTAACTGCCTAACTCAGTTAAGCTTGAGCAAGAAAGAAATTAAATCTTTACGGGTCTATCCTTCACCTACTTCAGGGGCACTATTTGTTCAGAATGTAGATGCTAGCATGGATTATTCTATTTGTAATTCCCTAGGGCAAGTAATTATTTCAGGAACATTTAATAGTCATTCTATAAATGTAAATAAATTGGATTCTGGCACTTACTTTTTAATGATTTTAGATACAAACACCGGAGTAAACTCAACAGCTTCGTTCGTTAAAAATTAGATTAAACCCACTATATCTATTCGCCTAAGAGCTTGACTTTATTGTCTCTGTGGTCACTTGTTACAAATGGTTTTAGTACCTTTATCAGCTTGAAAATACCCTATATGTCAAAAATTAGAAAACAAGATGCCTTGGATTATCACTCAGCTGGAAAACCAGGGAAAATTGAGGTAGTTCCCACGAAACCGTATGCAACACAAAGAGACCTTTCATTAGCTTATTCTCCTGGTGTAGCAGAGCCTTGCCTGGAAATTGCTAAAAACCCAGAGGACGTCTATAAATATACAAGTAAAGGAAATTTAGTTGCTGTAATATCCAATGGAACTTCGGTTCTTGGACTTGGAAATATAGGGGCAGCGGCATCAAAACCTGTAATGGAAGGGAAAGGACTTCTATTCAAGATATTTGCGGATATTGATGTATTTGACATTGAAGTTGACGCTTCCGACCCAGAAATTTTTATTCAAACAGTGAAGGCAATTGCTCCTACTTTTGGTGGGATTAACCTCGAAGATATTAAGGCCCCCGAGGCTTTTGAGATAGAGCGAAGACTTAAAGAGGAATTGGATATCCCTGTAATGCATGATGATCAACATGGAACGGCAATTATTTCATCTGCTGCTTTGTTGAATGCATTAGAGTTAGCAAAAAAGAAAATTGAAAAAGTGAAGATTGTTGTTTCTGGAGCTGGAGCTTCGGCTCTTTCTTGTGCGAAGTTATATCATGCTCTTGGAGCAAAAATTGAAAATATCTTCATGTTTGATTCGAAAGGGTTAATTCATGCAGGCCGTCAAGATTTAGACGATACAAAGAAGCTTTTTGCTAAACACACGAAGACAGTTGAATTTGCAGAAGCTTTTAAAAAAGCAGATGTTTTTCTTGGGCTTTCTAGAGGGGGCCTTGTAGATAAAGAGATGATTAAGAAAATGGCTAAAGATCCGATTGTATTTGCATTAGCGAATCCAGACCCAGAAATCTCTTACAAAGATGCAACATCGGTTCGTGAAGATATTATAATGGCTACCGGAAGGTCTGATCATCCTAATCAAGTAAATAATGTTCTTGGATTCCCATTCATTTTTAGAGGGGCCCTCGATGTAAGGGCAAAAACGATTAATGAAGAAATGAAATTGGCTGCGGTTAATGCAATTGCCTCATTGGCCAAAGAGTCTATTCCTGAAGAGGTAATTGAGGCATACGGAGAAAAGAATATTTCTTTTGGGAGAGAACAATTTATACCAAAACCATTAGACCCGCGGTTGATTTATTACGTTGCCCCAGCAGTTGCTAAAGCTGCAATGGATTCAGGTGTAGCTTTAGCTCCAATTGAAGATTGGGAGGCTTACGAAATGGAATTGAAAAACCGACTTGGCCTAGATAATAAACTGATCAGAAATATTACAGAAAAGGCACAGCGTTCTCCTAAGCGTGTAGTTTTTGCTGAAGCTGACAACATTAAAATACTTAAGGCTGCTCAAACGGCATTTGAAGAAGGTATAGCGATTCCTATTTTATTAGGACGTAAAGCAAAAATAGAGTTGTTAATTGAAGAATATAGCCTTGAATTTTCAGATGTGGAGATTGTCGATCCAAAATCTGATGAAGAGACCGATCGTAGAACCCAGTTTGGGCTAGCTTTCTTTGAAAAAAGAATAAGAAAAGGTGTTACAGAGTATGAGGCAATTCAAATTATGCGTGAGCGTAATCACTTCGGTGCAATGATGGTTGAAATGGGGGATGCTGATGCAATGATTTCAGGCATTACTCGAAATTATCGTGACGTTCTTAGACCGGCAATTCAAACAGTTGGACTTCAGAAAGAGATTACGAAAGTGGCAGGAATGTATATTTTAAACACGAAGAGAGGGCCATTATTTTTGGCTGACACAACGATAAACTTAAATCCATCGGCAGAGGATATTGCAGAGATTACGTCGAACGTAGCGAAGACAATTCGCAAGTTTAAAGTGACACCGAGAGTAGCCTTATTGAGTTACTCAAATTTCGGGTCAGGGGTTGGTGAGGACGCTAAAAAAATGTCTAAAGCAGTTGAGATTATTAGAGAGAACGATCCTCATTTAATTGTTGATGGGGAAGTTCAGGCCAATTTTGCATTAAACAATGCCTTAATGAATGAACAATTTTCATTTTCGACGTTAGCAAACAAGAAAGTTAATACACTGATATTTCCTAACTTATCCTCTGGGAATATTGCATATAAACTTTTACAAGAAATGACCGAAGGTGACGCCATTGGGCCAGTACTTGTAGGATTGAAAAAATCTATTCACGTATTACAAATGGGCTCTTCCGTTCGTGAGATTATCAACATGGTTAAAGTCGCAGTTGTGGATGCTCAAAACAAATAAAGAATGATAGGACAATTAAACGGAAGATTAATAGAAAAGAATCCTACAAATCTTGTTATTGATTGTGGTGGTGTAGGCTATGAAGTAAAAATATCATTGAATACATTCAGCGCTTTAGGCTCAGATGAAAGCATTCGTGTATATACCAAGCTGGTGGTTCGCGAAGATGCTCAGATTTTATATGGATTTGCTGATGTTGTAGAACGTGAAATGTTTAACCACTTAGTTTCAGTATCTGGTATTGGACCGAATACTGCTATGATTATGCTTTCATCTTTGCTTCCAGAGGAAATTGCTGTAGCAATTCAGTCAGAAGATGTAAAAACAATTCAAAGTATAAAAGGGATAGGAGCTAAGACTGCACAGCGTGTTATTATAGACTTGAAGGATAAAATGGTGAAAATGGCATTCTCAACTGAAAATATCTTCAATTCAAACAATACTAATCAATTTGATGCGTTAACTGCTTTGGTTTCCTTAGGTTTTGATAAAAAGTCTGCGGAGAAAGCTGTCGATAAAGTTAGCACTGGAGAAGAATCTGTTGAACAATTGATTAAGGAGGCATTGAAAATATTATAGATTGAGAACGATTAGATTGCTACATATGAAATGTACTCTTGCCTTGCTGCTTTTTTTTGCTGGGTGGAGCTATGGACAGGATACTCTAGTCTATCCAATCAATAATAATATTGACCCTACACAAACGACTCCCCAAAGCTTTGATTTAGGGGACCCTAGTTCTGTCCAACCTACTATTGTATATGACCCCGTAACAGGCACATATATTTTTCAAGAAACGATAGGAGAGTTGAATTATCGCAATCCTTCGATGATGACACTCGAGGAGTATATTGAATATGAGCGTCAAAAAGCATTACAAGATAATTGGAAAGAAAAAATAGATGAGCAAACAGCAGAAAATCAACCATTAGAATTCCCAATTAAAATTGGAAGTAAAGTCTTTGAAAACTTCTTTGGTTCTGATCAGATTACAATTCGCCCTCAAGGTAGTGTTGAGCTGTCTTTTGGTGTTAATTCTTCTAGATATGACAACCCCTTAATTCCTGTAAGACAACGAAAAATTACGCGGTTTGATTTCGATCAGCAAATTAACTTAAACTTAGTTGGTCAGATTGGAACTAAATTAAAACTGGGAGTTAGCTATAATACACAAGCAGCATTCGACTTTGATAATGTTTCAAAACTTGAGTATGCGGGTAATGAAGATCAAATTATTCAGAAAATTGCATTAGGGAATGTAGCAATGGAGCTGCCAACGTCTTTAATTCAAGGTTCTCAAACTTTATTTGGTGCAAGTACGCAATTGAAGTTTGGTAAAACAACCGTTGATTTAATTGCGGCATCTTCGAAAGGAAGACGTCAAGAAATAAATATTACAGGGAAAGCTCAAGTTCAAGAATTTGAATTGACTGCAGATAACTACGAAGCAAATCGCCACTACTTCCTAAACCTTTATCATAAAGATCATTACGATGAAGGAATGTCAACACTTCCCATTGTAAACTCTACTATTAATATCAATCGTATAGAGGTCTGGTTAACGAATAAAACAAACAACACTGAGAATACAAGAAATATTATTGCATTCACTGATTTGGGGGAAGAAAAAGCATATAATTGCGAAGGTAATCCAGGCTCTTTTACAGGAGTAGATTTACCATCAAACAATGCTAATGGCATTTATAAATGGGCTTCGGTTGATGAGCCTAACATCAGAACTTTCGTCAATTCTGTAGCTTCATTAAGTAGTCAAGGAAGTCAGCCTGGACCATTCGAGCAAGCCGTTAATTATGAGAAAGTTGAGAATGCAAGAAAACTTACAGAACAAGAATTTACTTACAATGCGCAATTAGGGTTCATATCCCTGAACCTTCCATTGAATAATGATGAGGTTTTGGCCGTTGCATATGAATATACCTATCGTGGTGACACCTATCAAGTAGGGGAGTTCTCTACGGATGGTATTGACGGTCAGGATGCACTTTTATTAAAATTGATTAAACCAACAATTACAAACCCTAAGAATAAATTGTGGGATTTAATGATGAAGAACGTTTATTCAACAGGAGCATATCAAGTAGGTCAGGATGGGTTTAGATTAGATTTATTATATAACAATCCATCCACCTCTTTAATGGTTCCCTTCTTTCCGGCAGATAATTTAGGGCAAAATATTACAGGAATTGATGATAAGCAATTAGTTACTCTGCTAGATATGGATAAGATTAATCAAAATAACCAACCTTTCTCGGATGGTATATTTGATTTTGTTCCAATTCAATTTAATGGTAATAGAGCTGAAAATGGTGGCACGATTAATACTAGAAATGGTCGTGTCTATTTCAGTACAGTTGAGCCATTTGGGAAAACACTGGCAGATAAATTAGATGCTGCAGGAGTTTCTGATGTAATTATTGATCGTGTTTCATATACTGAGCTATATGATTCAACAAAAACCGCAGCTCAACAAATTCCTAGTAAAAATAGATTCAGTTTTAAAGGAGAATACGAATCTTCAATTACTTCTGATATTCCATTAAATGCATTGAACGTTCCTGAAGGTGCCGTGTCTATAACAGCAGGCGGAATAAGACTTACTGAGGGTGTTGACTATACAGTTGATTATAACTTGGGCCGTGTCAAAATCTTAAACTCGGGTATTCTTGAGTCAAATGCACCTATTAAAATTTCAATTGAAAGTAATTCTGTATTTGGATTCCAGTCGAAATCTCTCTTTGGAGCTCGTGTGGCCCATCGTTTTAGTAATCGATTGAATATAGGTGCTACGTGGATGCGAATGATGGAACGGCCCGTTACACAGAAAGTTGACATTGGAAGTGAACCATTTAAGAACAATGTAATTGGGCTTGACTTACAATTTAATGCTGATGTTCCATTTTTAACCAAACTTGTTGATTATCTACCGGTTATTTCAACCAAAGAAAAATCGACAATTTCGTTTACAGGGGAGTTTGCGCATTTAATTCCAGGGCAACCTAAGGCAATTAATAAAGAAGGGACTTCTTATATTGATGATTTCGAAGGTGCCCAAAGTACAATTGATTTAAAGTCTGCTGCTTCTTGGCATTTAGCTTCTGTCCCTCAAGGGCAAATAGATTTATTCCCTGAAGTGGTTAACAAAAACTTAACGGCTGGTTTCAAAAGAGCAAAAACATCTTGGTATACAATTGACCCATTATTTTATCAAAGCGGTAATTTAACACCACAGCACATTATTAGCAATCCCGCACAGTTATCAGATAGTAGAATGCGTGCAGTAAATCAAAAGGATATTTGGCCGAATTGGGACCCTCAATATGGGTCCATTCAAAACGTTCAAATGTTAGAACTAGGTTATTATCCAAAGGAACGGGGGATGTATAATTATGACACTACGAATACTGTAAATTCTGACGGTACATTTATCAATCCTGAAAATCGTTGGGGTGGTATAATGAGGTCATTGACTACAACAGATTTTGAACAAACAAACGTAGAATACATACAGCTATGGATGATGGATCCATTTAACCTTGATGCTGAAAATGTTGACCCAAATTCAACCCATAATGGGGGAGACTTATATTTTAACTTAGGGAACATAAGTGAAGATATTTTACCGGATTCGCGAAAGAGTTTTGAGAATGGGTTGCCAGCTACAGGGTCTTTTATTGATGATAATTTAGACACGACTGTTTGGGCAAGAGTTTCAACTCAACAGGTTGTTGTGAATGCTTTTGATAACGACCCAAATGCAAGGGTAAATCAGGATGTTGGTCTGGATGGCTGGAACAACATTGATGAGAGTATTCATTATTCTAATTATGTAAATTGGGTGCAGAATAACACTATTTTAGACCCTACGGCAAAGGCGCGTATGATTTCTGATCCATCAAATGATGATTATAACTATTATAGAGATGATGTTTATGATACGCAACAACTAAATATACTTGAGCGTTATAAGAAGTATAACGGAATGGAGGGGAATTCTCCAACCACTGAAATGTCTAATGTTGCTAATGCAGATGGCTATCCTACCTTGGGCACAAACTCTCCCGATGTAGAAGATGTAAATCAAGACAATAATTTATCAGAAACTGAAAGCTATTTCCAATATAAGGTAAGCCTTCGTCCAAATGAGATGCAGGTTGGACAAAACTTTATTACAGATGTTCAAACATATGATAAAGGGAATGGAGAACTTGAAAAATGGTATCAGTTAAAAATTCCAATTCGGGATTTTGAAAAGAAGATTAACGGAATAAATGACTTTCGTTCTATACGTTTCATGCGTATGTTCATGAAAGATTTCAATGAAGAAGTTGTATTGCGTTTTGCTCGTTTAGAATTTATTCGTGGCGAATGGAGAAGATTCTATGATGATTTAACAGAACCAGGTGAAGGTATTGTTGTAGATCCAAACTTAACAACATTTAATGTTGGTGCAGTAAACATTCAAGAGAATGATAAGCGTGTGCCAATTGAATACAAGGTTCCACCAGGAATTACACAAGAAGTTGATCCTTCTCAAACATTCCAGCGCCTTTTGAATGAACAATCATTGAGTCTAGAGGTATGTGATTTACAAGATGGAGATGCTAGAGCAGCATATAGAAATGTGCAGTTTGATGTTAGGGCATATAAGAAGTTGAAAATGTTCGTTCACGCAGAGGAAGTTGATCCTTTGAAAGCATTAGACGATGATGATATTACTTTGTTTGTTCGTTTGGGGACCGATTTTACAGATAATTATTATGAATACGAACTTCCTTTGAAGACATCTGCTTGGGGAGCAAGTACCGACACAGATATTTGGCCGGAAGAAAACTTCATGGAGATTGTTTTCGAAGACCTACTAAACCTGAAGAAAGGGCGTAATGAGTTGATTAATTCGGGATCTCTCAGTGCTTCATATGTTGTAGAATATTCAAAAGTAGATCCTGCCAATGCAGAACGAATTATAAAAGTAAAAGGCAGTCCAAATTTGCAAGCATTAAAAGTTATGATGATTGGTGTGCGCAATCCACACAAAGATTCGCATGAGATTGACGATTGGGCTGAGGACGGGAGCCCTAAATGTGCTATTGTTTGGGTTAATGAACTAAGATTAACAGACTTCGTAAGTGAAGGAGGGTCTGCGGCAGTTGCCCAAATGCAAGTTCAATTAGCTGATTTTGCCAATGTGAGTATGTCTGGTAATTATTCAGGGATTAATTGGGGTTCTGTTGAAAGCCGAGTACAAGATCGTCAGAGAAATGAGCAAATTGGATTCGATATGAATGCAAATGTTCAGCTAGGGCAATTCTTCGGAAAACAAGCGAAAGTTTCGTTACCCTTCTTCTATGGATATTCAATGGGAATTGTGAATCCAGAGTATGATCCTTTTAACCCTGACATCAAACTGAAGGATTATAATGATGATGCGACCCGCAAAGAACGAGCTAAATTAGGGCAAGATTTTATAGAGCGTAAATCATATAACTTCACGAATGTCCGTAAGGAGATGAAAGCTGGAGCAAAACCTCATTTCTGGAGAGCTTCTAACTGGTCTGCAAATTACGCATATTCTGAAACCTACGAACGCGATTTCAATACGAATTACGACATAACAAAGACTTGGGGCGGAGGGTTGAATTATAACTATTCCTTCGATGTGAAAGCAGTTATGCCATTCAAGAACGTTAAATTTTTAAAGAAATCAAAATGGTTCGCTTTAGTTAGAGATTTCAACCTCTATTTGAAGCCGAAGAATGTTTCCTTTGGAACAGACTTATTGAGAACATACAATGAGCGTCAGGTTAGAAATAATATTGTTCCTGATTATGAGTTTTCTCCAGTATACATGAAGCTTTTTAATTGGAATCGTAATTATGCCTTAGCTTATGATCTTACTAAGAAGCTTAAATTCAATTTCACGGCGAATAATCTTTCTATATTTGAAGAGGCTGATGGACAAGTAGATCGAAAAGAAGATCCAGACGGTTACCGTGTTTTCCAAGATTCAATCAAATCTCAGATGTCTACCTTGGGTAAGGCTATGGATTACACGCATAGCTATAGTATAAATTATACACTTCCTTTAGATAAGATACCAGCTACTGATTGGATGAATGCGAGTATTAAATATGCCGCAACGTATAATTGGCAAAGAGCTCCTTTAGCACAATCATCATTTGGTAATATAGTGCAAAACAGTCGCAATATTAATATGACAGGTCAGCTGAACTTTACGAACCTATACAACAAGGTCCCTTTCTTCAAGAAGGTTAATAAGGGGGGGAAATCAAACAGAAGAGGTATTAGTAGAGAGGAGGATGAAGAAAAAGGAGGCGTTAAGAAGGATGAAAATGGCGAAGAAGCTATTTCAGAAGATACAGAGAAACCTGAATCTGAAATGACGAAGAAAGAGCTTCGTGAAAAGAGAAAGAAAGAGCGAAAAGAAAAACGAAAGAAGAAAAAAGAAAAACGTGAGAAGAAGCGAAAGGGAAAAGTTCATCCTGTCGCGGGCTTCTTAGCACGAATAATTATGAGTGTTCGAAATGTTTCAGGTACTTATGCTTTAACTGATGGCACATTATTACCAGGATATAATCAAGAAGTCGGAGTTCTAGGTTTTAACCCAAGCTTCAGTAGTGGAATGGCTGGATTTATCTTAGGGCAACAACGCTATGATATTTGGGGGCGTGAAACGGGATATAATATTGCTGAAACATCTCGAGATAATGGATGGTTAGTTCAAAATGAAAACTTAAACAAACAATATACAAGCATGCATTCGAAAAACTTAAATCTTAGAGCGAGCCTTGAACCAATGAAAGACTTGACGGTTGAGCTTACTCTATTAAGAACATATAGTAAAAGTCAAAATGAATTCTTTAGATGGAATTCGCTGACTTCAAACTTTGAAAGTCAAAGCAAGGTAGATGTCTCAACATTAACTTATTCGAATGTTTCAATTAACTCTGCTTTTACTGCTTTAGGAGATGGCTATAAATCATCTGTGTTTGATAATCTTTTGGCAAATAGAAAACTTGTTTCACAAATGTTAGGAGCAGAAAACGGAAATTCAGATCAGCTAAATTCTGGGTATTATGATGGTTACAGTGGAACGCAACAAGAAGTTATCTTAGGGGCATTCATGACTTCATATACACAGCGCGAGGTGAATGAAAAGAGTATTAAACCAATTAAGAATGTTCCATTACCGAACTGGTCTATAAACTACAATGGATTAAAGAACTTTAAATTCATGAAAAAGCACTTGAAAAACTTTGTTTTACGTCATGCATACAGCTCAACTGTAAGTATTTCTGGAATGCAGTCTAATCTTACAGCTGATTTTGATGACAATGGAGATGCTACAGCACGTGATTTGAATAGTAATTTTATTGCTCAAAGTCAGATTCAAAACATTGTAGTTAGTGAGCGTTTCTCTCCATTAATTGGAATGGATGCCACTTGGATTATTAAAGGTCAAGGATTGATCACGAAGTTTGAGTATAAGAAAGATCGCTCAGCAACATTATCATTAAACAACAATCAGGTAACTGAAATTTTAGGTGATGAATGGGTGATCGGTGTTGGATATAAATTTGCGAAATTAAAACTGCCATTTGAAAAAATTCCTGCGAGCCCTGTTAATATTCGATTTGACTTTTCTTTTAGAGATAATTTGACAGTAATTAGAAAAGTAGTGGAGAATACAAATCAAGCTACTGCGGGTCAAAAGGTGATTTCAATTAAGGCCTCTGCAGATTATAACATGTCTCGTTATTTGACACTTCAATTGTACTATGACCAAACGTTAAACACACCTAAGATTGCGACATCTTATCCAACGGGAAATTTAGCCGCGGGAATCAGGTTAAGATTTAATCTAGCGGGAGTTCAATAATGATTATTCGTCAAATAGAGCCTAAAGATGTGTCGGAAGTAATGGGTTTAATCCGTGGGCTTGCTGAATATGAAAAAGACTTGAAGTCTGTAACAAACACTATAGAAAGATTGTCAGCCGATATTTTTAAAAATCATCATTGTGATTCGCTTGTTGCTGAAGTAGAGGAAGTAATTGTTGGGTTTTCACTTTATTACACATCATATTCTACATGGAAGGGACCATGCCTTTATCTGGAAGACCTATTCGTTTTACCGAAATTTCGTTCAATGGGTGTTGGATCTAAACTGTTTGATCACCTAGTGAGTAAAGCTCAAAATAATGGTTTTGCTCGTATGGATTGGCAAATTTTAGATTGGAATCAACTCGCCATTGACTTTTATGAACGTAAAGGTGCCTTAATAGATAATGATTGGCTAAATGGGCATATCTTTTTCTTTGAAAACGAAGTAAAATGAATATTTTAATAGCTGGTGGAACGGGGTTAATTGGTCAAGCATTAATGAAGAAGCTTTCAAGTAAAGGCCATACTGTTTCTATATTGTCTCGCTCCAAAGGAGAAAGCTTAATAACTTGGGACATTAAATCTGGAATAATTGAATCAACCGATTTAGCTAATGTTGAAGTCATAATTAATTTGAGTGGAGCTGGAATTGCAGATAAAAGATGGACAAAAGATCGAAAAAAAGAGTTGCTTGATTCACGTGTAGAAACAGCTAAAGTACTCTTTGCTCATAAGGGAAGAATGCCCAAGTTGAAACAATACATATCTGCTTCAGGGATAAATTGTTACGGGAACGATTTAAATCCTAGTGGATATGTTGAGTCAGATTCCTTTGGGACTGATTATATTTCATCCCTTGTTCAAAACTGGGAAGAAGCGGCTGACTTATTTAAAACCCATGTTCCAACAGTAAAAATACGTACTGGAATCGTTTTGTCTAATACTGGAGGGGCTATTGAAAAGATGATTAAACCAATACACTTCGGTTTAGGGGCCGCAATTGCTAGCGGCAATCAAGTACTTCCGTGGATTCATATCGACGATTTGACAGGCTTATTTGCTCATATTATTACAGCTGAATTAGATGGCTCATTTAATGCGCTTGCTGAAAACACTTCAAACAGAGAGTTTATGAATACGTTAGCTAATTCAATTGGGAAAAAGAATAGGCTTCCGGCGGTTCCAGGAGCCGTATTAAAAATCATATTTGGGGAAATGGCAACCTTATTGATACGCGGTGTCCACGTTTCAAATAGTAAAATCAAAAAAACAGGTTTCACATTCAAGTATCCAACCCTTGAATTAGCACTTAAGGATTTAAATCTAAAGTAAATCTTTCGCTAGGTTGAATAATTCAGAGCGCTCCCCTTTTTTAGCCTAAGATGTCTAGAGCAAGTAAAGAGTTAATTTTAACTTAAATTAATATTGTATTAAAAGTGTCACTGCCATCCTCATTAAAAGAGATGTCATCGAGGATATTTCTACAGCTATAAATACCGGTAAAGAGCATAAAAACTAAAAAGCTAACTAAAAGTTTCATATGCCAAGTGTATTTAAATTTCGTTAATCAAAAGCAGAACCACGAATGAATTGACGTAAAGCTTTAGTATTTCTTGAATACTCGTTATATTTGCAAATTAAACACATTCATTACATATAAAAACACAACATCCGAATGTCAAGTGAAAATAGAATTTCAACAAACAAAGCACCTAAGCCTGTTGGTTTGTATCCTCATGCCCGTAAGGCGGGGGGGTTATTGTTTTTATCAGGTGTTGGCCCGCGCGTTGCGGGTTCAGATGAGGTTGATTCAGTAGTTCCAGGCTTAAAATTGGATAAGAATGGAAATTTTATCGAGTTTGATTTTGAAAAACAATGTCGGAGTGTCTTTGATAATGTTCGTGTAATCCTTGAGGAGTCGGGCTCAAGTTGGAACGATTTAGTCGATGTCACTGTCTTTTTAGTAAATATGAAACGCGATTTTCAGATTTATAATAAAATATACGCTGAATATTTCAAGGATAATTTACCTTGTAGAACAACCGTAGAAATTAATTCATTACCAACTCCGATTGCTATTGAATTGAAATGTATAGCAATAATTAAGTAATTATGATCAGATTTATTATTCGCTGCACAGTTGCAGTATTATCTTTGTTTTTCACCGTTGTATTGTTCTACAATGGTTATTGGGGATGGGGAATCGTTATGATTCTAATAACAGCTGTGGTTGGCCTATCGTTCTTCAGAAATGAGAATATGGTTTTAGCATTGAATGCTATGAGAACAGGAGACACTGACAAGGCTTCGAAGTTTATTAATAAGATCACACATCCGCAATTTTTACCAAAGAAGCAACACGCTTATATTTTGTTCTTGAAAGCAGTATTGAATACACAAGAACTTGGTCTTTCTGAAAGTGAAGCCTATTTGCGAAAAGCAATGTCATTAGGCTTGAGAACAGGTCAAGATAACGCGGTAGCAAGAATGCACTTAGCAGGTATTTGTGCGCAAACAGGCAGAAAGAAAGATGCATTAACTCTTTTGGCTGAGGCTAAAAAGTTAGACACAGGTGGAATGATGAAAGATCAAATCAATCAAATGCAAAAACAACTTCAAGTAGCGCCTTCTAAAAACCAAATGCGTATGTCGCAAATGATGGGAGGAAGAAGAAAAACACCACGTAGATAGAATGCCAGAAGAACGCTTATATACCACAGGATGGGAAGATTACGAATTAATCGACGCTGGAGGGGGTAAAAAATTGGAGCGTTGGGGTTCAGTTATAACTATTCGACCGGAACTTCAAGCTTATTTTAAGTCAGGGAAATCTTTTGACGAATGGGATAAGCTGGCAAATTGGGAGTTTATTTCTAGTAGGGGGCAATCTGGTAAATGGAAGTGTTTGAAGCAAGGAAGTCCAAAAGAATGGGTCATTGCATATAATAATTTAACATTCAATCTTAAGCTCACAAAATTTAAACATGTTGGCCTATTTCCGGAGCAGCGACTAAACTGGGATTTTTTAACTAAACGTCTGAAAGAGAACGATAAATTTTTAAATTTGTTCGCTTATACAGGCGCGGCATCTGTCGTAGCAAAAAAAACTTGCGGAACTGTTTTGCATGTAGACTCTGTTAAACAATTATTGGGTTGGGCAAAAGAGAATATGGAATCGAGTGACCTTTCTGATATCAAATGGGTTCATGAAGATGCATTGAAGTTTGTAGCCCGTGAGGTCAAGAGGAAAAACCATTATCATGGAATAATGATGGATCCCCCTGCCTGGGGAATTGGAGCCAAAAAAGAGAAGTGGAAATTGGAAGACAAATTAGAAGAACTTATTATTCAAGCCGGAAAAGTTATTGGGCGAAAAGGATTTTTGGTATTGAATACATATTCGCCAAAAATTGACATAAGAACACTCGAGGTTGCTGGAAAAGTACATTTTGAGAAGGGAAGAAGTGAAGTGCGTGAATTGTGGATGAAAACAACAACTGGAAAAGACCTTTTTTACGGAAACTTACTTCGAGTTCATCCGATGAATTGATTCAATATTTTATCTGCTAAAACATCACTGAGCTTGAAATAACTTTCATCTGTCCATCCTCCAACATGGGGAGATAAGATTACTTTTTTTGATTTCATTAAATAGTTGAAATCAGGAGGTAATTCTTGCTCAAAAAAGGATTCAAAACTATCTTTTTCATATTCGAGGACATCGAGGCATGCACCAAGAATTATTCCCTCTTTCATCCCTTTAACTAAAGCTGCTGTTTTGATAACCTTTCCTCGAGATAAATTGATTAAATATATGCTATGCCTAAAGCTATTGAAGAATTTTTCATTAGCGAAATAGACGGTTTCCTCATTTTGAGGAATATGAAAACTTACAATATCAGCCTGGTGATAAATTTCTTCTAAACTTGATTCTTTAACAGTTGAACTTCCAAAGGCAGACTTATATTTATCATAGGCAAGAACCTGAACATCGAACCCTCTCAGTTTCTTAGCGAAAGCTTGGCCATTATTCCCAAAACCGATTAGACCAATTGTTTTCCCATCTAATTCAATACCTCTGTTTCCTTCACGATTCCATTTTCCATTTCGAACCTCGGCATCAGCGGTTGGGATTTTATTAAACAAACCAAGAAGCATTGCTAGGGCGTGTTCGCCGACGGCATTTCTATTTCCCTCAGGGGCGTTATATAGAGTTATCCGTCTCTGTTCACAGTAATCAACATCAACCCCCTCCATTCCGGCACCAGAACGCCCGATAAACTTAAGAGAATGACAATTGGAAAGAAGATCTGCATCCATTTTAAACCTAGAACGTATAATAATACCATCTGCATCAGACAATACATTTAAGCAATCATTATAATTAAGTATTGTACCATCAATACATGTAAAACCATGTGCTAATAAGCGCTCTTTTAAAATTGAATGAACAGTATCAAGGAAAACAACTTTCATAAATTTGTTGACTTACATTCCGTACGCAAGTACTCCAATCGTTAAATATATAAACAGGCCAAGGACGTCATTTAATGTTGTAATGAATGGTCCTGTAGCCAACGCAGGGTCTATTTTGTACTTATATAGCATAAGTGGTATCAACGTGCCAAAAATAGCAGCAAAAACAACAACAGTTAATAACGAGACACTTACGACAAACCCAAGAGTAGCACTATGAAAGACAAATGCAATCCCATAGATTATAATAGACAAAAGGAGCCCATTAACCAATCCAACGAGCGCTTCTTTTCTTAATTTCTTAAAGGTAGATCCAAATTGGTCTGTTTCTCTAGCTAGTGACTGAACTACAATGGCAGAAGATTGAACGCCAACATTTCCTCCCATAGCTGTAATAAGAGGGATAAAAAATGCTAATTGCGGAACCTTGCTAATTCCACCTTCAAACATTGAAATCACATAAGCTCCAAGAACGCCTCCCAATAAGCCAATTAATAACCAAGGGATACGTGCTCTAGATATTCTCCAAACACTATCACTGGATTCAATATTTTCGGAAATACCTGACGCCAACTGAAAATCCTTATCAGCCTCATCCATAATTACATCGACAACGTCATCAATTGTAATCCGCCCAACTAGCTTATTTTGAATATCAACAACAGGAACAGAAACCAAATCATATTTTTCCATGATCCTGGCAACATCTTCGTTGTCATCACTCGTCTTAACCGAGATTATGTTTTTACTTTGGTATAAGTTGCTTATTTTTGTTGTTGGGTTTGCAAACAAGAGACTTTTTAA
This sequence comes from Flavobacteriales bacterium UBA4466, assembly GCA_905182335.1. Taxonomy (GTDB): domain Bacteria; phylum Bacteroidota; class Bacteroidia; order Flavobacteriales_D; family Crocinitomicaceae; genus UBA4466. The sequence continues at coordinate 151,862 of CAJJBE010000004.1, forward strand.
TGATAAATATCCAACCAGCTTATTATTTTCATCTACAACGTAAATTGTAAATATTTTCTCAACCTCTTCAGCCTGCTTTCGTAATTCAACAACACATCTATTTACAGGCCATTCTGCTTTTGCCTGAATAAACTCTTTTTGCATTAACCCACCAGCAGTATCAGGCTCATAGTTCAGCAAGTCTACAATGTCTTCCGCAGTTTCAACATCAGAAATGTGACCGATTACTTCTTCGATTTGTTCCTTTGGGAATTCACTAATTAAATCGGTAGCATCATCAGAGTCCATAAACTCCAATTGATCAGCAATTTCTTTAGACGAAAAAGTGCGAATAATATTGTCTCGAAGATCTTCGTCTAGCTCAACCAAGACAGCTACTTGTAGTTCTTCCGCAAGAAGATTGTATAGGTAAGCAGAATCTTCAAATTCTAACTTATCAATAATCTCAGCGATATCTGCATGATGTAAAACAAAAAGATTTTTCTCCACCCAAGAAGTATCCTTCTGTTCAATGGCAGTAATTAATAACTCAAGAAACTTTTTCGTTAATTCGAAACCCATCACTCAGTTTTTTCAACAAAGATAATACTTTTGTCTTGGAAGAATGAAATCCAACTTGGAGACATAATAAAAGGGTGTTTAATCGAGTTTTTTCTCCTTTTGATTCGAGAAAAAAAGACCTAAAAATAATGCGTAGAAAGTAACTCCTGTTTGTGTTTCCAGCGTATCCTCAATTAAGAATGATAACAATACGACCACGATAAAACTCAATCCCAAGATATCTTTATTCCTCAAATTTAATCGAATGAATTGTATATGCACGCCAATGAAAATACTTATTCCTAAAATTCCTAAAGTGATAAATACCGTGAGGTACATGTTGTGAGAGCGATGCTGATTTTCTGCTGTTAATAGCGTACTCGATTTTTTGTAATATGATTTGAATACATCATCAATGTCCCCTGTTCCAACACCAAGAATATAGTTATCGGACAGAATGCAAAATCCAGTTTTCCAGTATTCTAAGCGTTCTAAAAGTGAATGGCTATTGGGATCTGCACCATTGTTTAGTTGGAATTTCACGCTATATGCCCGGGCCATTAATCCTGTTTTAATATAACTCGCATCACCATTTTCTATTGATTGGATATCTTCCATTGTTAGTTTGGATAATCCTTCAGCATCTTTTGGCAAGTCCTTTGAAGATAGATATCGAATAATGGTAGATTTAATTGGTTGACCTTTTCGGTCCAAAGAATCAAACCCGACATTCGAATATATCGGCCAATCAATTCTTAATTCGGGTTCACAAACTAAGATATAAATTGGTTTTTCAGTAATCGGAGAAATAATACCGAAATGGTTTGTATAATACTGCCCTTTTGCCGTCTTCCTTGGCAGGTCTTTATAATCAGATTCGTTAATCTTAATTGGAGTGAAAACCCAGAATATAAAAAATGTGGACACGCCTATTAAGACTGAAATAATTGAACTTATTACTGCTCGGCTTAGATGCCATAGCTTATAAAACAAAAACAGAAGTAAGATTCCATATAGGGTTAGATATCCGGTTATGACTTGACTGTAATAGGTATAAAAAGTAAGCCATAAAATGAGCATAGAAAGAAGTAGCCAATATTTCTTCAAATAAAACAAGAAGTATAGCAATATTGCAATAGAAAATGTAACCGTTAAAGCATACCTAACATGTGAAGATAAAATTGACATTCCGCGTATATCATCATAATCACGGTTGCCAATCCAGTGCTGATACATCCCGAAATTAATTAATGAGACTAGAATTGTAGACGTAACAAATACAATTAAAATTAGATGTAAATGTTTACGGTTGAATATTGGTTTAGCAGCGAGCGAAGTAGTTATTATTAGCAGGGGAAGCTTTACTTTGAAGTCATGGGCTGCATAGTTAAAATTAAACGTCCAAAGCAAGCTAAGAAGGTTGAATAAGAAGAATACAATAACTAAGTGGTAAACTCTATTTTGCTTGATATTACTCCAATAGGTTTTAAACTCAGACTCTAACAATAGGTTTAGAATCAAAAATATCATAGACATTGACATCACAACCTTGTTTAAGGGGGTCCCAAAAGCTAGAGCGCAAAGCCAAAGAACATGTAGAGAAGTGTGTGTGTTTTGTCCTAATATTCGGTTCAACATAATTAGGTAGAGGCTATAGTTTTCTTAAGAACGCTTATTTTCTCAGAATAGTATTGTACTGTCTATTATCTTGAAGGACTTCCAATGATTTTTTAATGAAAACATCGTCCTTGAATGAGTTTTTTGCTCTTCCAGATTGATAATAATATCTTGAAATAATTTCATTTTCAAGCAATGATTTAATTTGAGATTTAAACTTGGCTAAATCCCGTTCTTTTGACGGGATAACTTTATTCATTAAGGCCTTAAACTCAACTTCTGAATCTTCAAAGAAACCTTCTTCCTCTGCCGTTTTTTGCATTTCCTTTAACATCTCTTCGGACGCAGTAGAGTATTTGAATTCTTGGTCTAATACATATTTTTTGAACGACTCATATTCTTCATCTGACAATTCAAATGTCGTTGCATCTGCAATTGCTGCATGTGCATAGTAGTATTTTGTCGCAAAATCGAAGAGTAAGTTGTTTCTATAGATAGTAGCAGTTAAACGACTCATCTCTTTTAACTCAACGTTAATATCTGGATCTATACCGCGTCCGTCAATTACAGAACGACCATTTTTAGTTTTGAATATTTTAACCAAAGAATCTGGTATCTCTGAAGCATGCCCACTATCTTTGTTGTCGTAATACTCAAGACGTTGCACACATCTTCCCGAAGGAGTATAGTATTTAGCAATTGTCAGCTTTACTTTTGACCCATAGTTTAAATTGTAGGTTCTCTGGACAAGGCCTTTGCCATAAGATTGTGTTCCGATGATTACCGCACGGTCCAAGTCTTGTAAACTTCCAGAAACAATTTCACTGGCAGAAGCAGAATTTTTATCCACTAAAACAACTAAAGGAATTTCTAAATCCATCGGCGCTTCCGTTGTTTTATAAACATGATTTTCTTCAACAACTCTTCCTTTTGTAGAAACAACAATTTGGTTTTTATCAATGAACATATTAATAATACGAACAGCTTCAATTAAAAGCCCACCACCATTGCCGCGTAAATCCAGAACAAGTTCCTTCATGCCTTGATTTTTTAATGCTGAGAATGCAGCTTTTACATCTGAAGATGCTGAACGTGTAAAACTATTAAGTTTGATATATCCTATTGTCTCATCTAACATCCCTGAGTAAGGAACATCTGGAAGTTTGATTTCATCACGAGTAACGGTTATTATTTTTGTTTCTTCAAAATTACGCTCTATCTTAATTCTTAGATCAGCGCCTTTGGGTCCTTTTAAGGCAGATGAAACATCAGAGGAAGATTTATTCTCCATGTTTTTCCCGTCAATTTCCATAATTTTATCTCCAGCTTTTAATCCTGATTTTTCTGCAGGATTACCTTCATATGGCTCTGATATATAAACGAAGTTATCATTTTTACGAATCAAGGCCCCAATACCACCGTATTGCCCTGTAGTCATTAATTGATAATCTTCAATATTAGATTCGTGATAATATACAGTATAAGGGTCAAGTTCTTTTAACATTGCATCTATAGCGATCTTTGACATCTTTCCTGTCTCTAGGTCATCAACATAATATTTTTCAAGATGTTCATAAATTTGATCAAGTAATTCAAGGCTACGAATAACTTCAAACCCGTTCGATTGCGAAAAAGTTGATGTTGTAAATGTCATCGAAAGAATAGTGAGTACTATTCGGAAGTGGGTCAGTATATTAAGGATGCGATTCATCTAGTTTCTTTATGATTTTATCAAATAGTTTAGCGATCTTCTTTTGAAGAATAATATGATCAAATTCTTCAGGAGTTGAATATACCAAAAACAAAGCGATTTGTTTATTGTTCTGCTTAAGGTACGATTCAATTATATTTTTATTTACGCGAAATGCCTCCTTTGATTTACGTTTGATTAAGTTTCGTTGAACTGCTTTTTTAAACGTACGCTTAGGAGCAGAAAAGACTACTTTAAAAGGAGTTTTAGTATCAAATTCAACTTCTTTAAGGATTGCAACAAAAGGGTAGGACTTGATTGTAGTACCTGTATCAAAAAGCGAATGTATAATTGTTTTACTACAGAGTTTGTAATTCTTCCCGAGCTTATAATTCATACTCAATATTAATTTGAAGTATTCTCTTTTTCTAAACGAGGGAGGTTAATCTTTTCTTTTATGATAAAGCTAGTTGGGAATTCTGCCTTGATTCCTGATTTTACCTTTTCAGCTTCTAAGCGTGTTCTGAAGTCGCCAGCCTTCAGAAAGAAATTAGGCGCACTATAAGTAATGTATGTATCAACGGTGTTGTATTTAGACATGAATTTTACTTTTGCAGAATTAATTTTACTTTTTTCTGAATCGAAAAACAGTTGGATTCTAAATCCATCAATTTTAGGATTGACACCAGGCGGAATGATCACACTTTGTTTCTCTACTAGAGCGTCAATTCTGATATCCTTAATAATTTCTATATTACCTCCTTGTGCGAAAAGAAGGTTTATACTCATTGTTATCCCTAAAATTAGGATTGTTTTTTTTCTCATACTACTGCTAAGTTACAAAATAGTTCAATCAATATTTGTGCCGAATTAATTTAAGATGTTCTAAACTTTTGGTTTGGGGCATGTTGTGAAAGTATGTGAATTTGAATAGGAGGATTATCTTATTTAGAATCGTTTTAAATTAAGTTTTTTCGCATTGAAATCGTCATAAAACTGTCATAAAATCTCACTTTTCTACTAAATTTGCTATCGTCGAAAACTGTTTTTTCGATGTTGGACTAACAGTTTTTTACATGAAAATATCTAGTAGTCAGATGTTTAGAGATATTAGTAAATGGTGCTTTGGAGCACTAGCATTGTTGTTATTTACTGGGCCGTTTAAGGCCCAAGCACAAGGTGATGCACTTTTTAAAGCAAAGTGTGCAACATGTCACCAAGTTTTTAAGGATGGCACAGGACCGAAACTTTATGAGGTTCGCCAGAAGTGGACTGATGGTGGTGCTGCCGAAGGTTCAATTTTCCAATGGGTAAATAACTGGAAAAACGCTGTGGCTATAGATCCGTATGCTAAGACAGTTTCAAATTGGTCTGAAACTGCAATGAGTGCATTTCCAGAGTTGTCAAAAGAGCAAATCACAAGTATTTTTGATTGGGTTGATTCTCAAGAACAAGCTACAACTAAAAATGGCGGAGACCCCCTATCTGTTAGCGCCGTAGAGCAAGAGTCTAGTTTGTCTTGGGCCTGGATTATAATGGGTGTCATATTTGTAGTTATAATTTTAGCCGTGGGTGGTGTCCGGCGTCAATTAAAGGCTGCTTCTTCTGAAATGGAAGGGAAGGCAATTGATGATGACATGACGTATACGGATGAGTTAAAGCAATGGGCTTGGGCTAACAGAAAAGTTGTAGTTGTTGGAATTATTTCAATTGTCTTAGGTTTGGTAGTAGCTCTCTTTTTAAGTCTATATTCTGTAGGTCTCGTTGAAAACTATCAACCTTCTCAGCCGATATCTTTCCCTCATTCAGTTCATGCTGGAACGAACGCTATTGACTGTAAATATTGTCACAATTCAGTAACAAAGTCAAAATCTGCTGGCTTGCCAACAGTTAATGTTTGTATGAACTGTCACAAGCAAATTAGTGGTGAAACACCAGAACAGCAAGAGCAAATTCAGAAAATCTATGATGCTGCAGGATATGACCCTTCGGGAGCAGGGAGGTACACAGGAGATACCAAAGAAATCATTTGGAATAGAGTTCATGTTCTACCTGACCATGTTTATTTTAATCACTCTCAACACGTTGAGGTGGGAGGCGTAGACTGTAAGCAGTGTCACGGAGATATGGAAAAAATGATGGAAACTGCAAAAGTTCAAACAATTGAAGATTTGAACAAAGTTGAGGGTAACATTCAATTATCTAAAACGACTTTAACAATGGGTTGGTGCATTGAATGTCACAAAGAGAAAGAAATTTCTAATGGCACATTGGATACTAAGAAAGATGGTTATTATGATGAAATCCATAAGCGTTTGATGGATGGCGATAAAGAATTATATGGTAAATACCTAGAGGATGGAAAAGTAACCGTGATGGAATTAGGCGGATGGGAATGCGCTAAATGTCACTATTAATAAAGAACAGAAGAATTCTAAAGAAGAATATGGGAATGGAAAGAAAATATTGGAAAGATATAGATGAGCTTAAAGAGACTTCATCATTCTTAGAGTCCAGAGACCAAGAATTTCCAGTGGAAAATTCAGTTGAAGAGTTTTTGTCTGATGAAAATTTACAAGAATCGTCTGCAGGACGTAGAGATTTCTTGAAGTTCTTAGGATTTACTGTCGCTGCTGCTACTGTTGCGGCATGTGAAGCTCCTGTAACTAAGGCGATTCCTTATGTAAATAAACCAGAAAATGTTACTCCGGGTATGCCAACATGGTATGCCTCTACTTATTACGATGGAAACTCTTATGCTAGTATTGTTATTAAAACTAGAGAGGGGCGACCTATTTTAATTAAGGGAAACAAAGATTTTGGGATTACGCATGGGAATATGAATCCACAAATCGCCGCTTCGGTCTTAAGCCTTTACGATAGCGAAAGATTAACTCGCCCAAGGATTAATGGAGTTGGCGGATCATATTCAGATTTAGACAAGAATGTCATATCTGAGCTAAAATCAGCAAAGAAGGTCGTTATATTATCTAATACGATTATTAGCCCTTCTATGAACGAAGCGATTCTTAATTTGGGGGAATCTATAGGTGTCGATAAAACTGAACATATTCAGTATGATGCAGTATCTTATGCTGGTATTCGTAATGCAAATAAGATTTCTTTTGAGGGTTTAACAGATGAGTTCACTGGTTCAGGAATTATTCCAAGTTATGATTTTACTAAAGCTAAAACTGTTATTAGCATCGGAGCTGATTTCTTAAACTCTTGGCTGTTACCTACTCAGTTCTCAGGGCAGTATGGGTTCAGTCGTAATCCTGATGGAGAATGGATGTCAAAACACTTTCATTTTGAATCTGTAATGTCCATTACGGGTTCAAATGCAGACGTGCGGGGAATGATAAAACCATCAGAGCAAAAGAATGTTTTGTCTTTTATGTTAAAAGCATTTGGTGTTAATACAGGTGTTGATAATAAATTAAATCCAATAACTAAAAAGAAGGTGGAAGAGGCTATTTCCTCATTAAAAACTTCTGGATCTCAATCATTGGTAGTTTGTGGTTCAAACGAAACTTCACTTCAAGTTTTAACAAATAAATTAAACTCAGTAATTGGAGCTTACAAGGTAACTATTAATGTAAATAACCCTATTCATTTATTCAAATCAGAAGATGAAAAAATGGGTGCATTTGTTGAGGATATAATTAAAGGCACAGTGCCAGAAGCTGTCATCTTTTATGGCGTAAACCCCGTGTATACTTTATCTAACGGGTCAGAATTTGGAAAAGGTGTTCAGAAAATAAAGACTTCAGTGTCAATGTCTTTGTATGCTGATGAAACAGCATCGTTATGTAAATATGTTGCTTCTGACCTTCATCCATTAGAGTCTTGGAATGATCACAGGCCAGTTGAAAATCACTTTAGTATCGCTCAGCCAACGATAAGACCGCTTCATAGTACAGCTTCTGCCTTAGAGTCTATGTTAGTATGGGCAGGTAAGGCAAAAAGAGCTGGAAAAGACTCTAAAGTATCTTATGACTTCATTAGAGGTTTATGGGAAGAAAAAGGTTTTCAAGACCCTTCTCAAGATAAGTACAATGATTTTGAATCCTACTGGAATATCATTGTTCACAACAGCTCAGCAAACATGATTGGAGTAGCTCCAGAGGAAGTAGCTTTTAATTCAGATTCATTGAAGAGCCTGAAATTCAAGGAATATCCAGGTGATCGTGAGATTGTTTTATATCAAAAAGCTGGAATGGGTATAGGCCTTCAGGCAAATAACCCATGGTTACAAGAAATGCCAGATCCAATGACTAAGGTTACTTGGGATAATTGTATCACTATGAATCCAGTTGAAATGGATGGCTACGCGACTACATTTGATCAGGAAAATGGATTAAATCTTGCGAAGGTTAAAGTTGGCAATGCTGAGCTTACGCTACCCGTATATCCATTGCCTGGTCAAACACCTGGTACTATTGGGATTGCACTTGGTTATGGTCGAGGAGGTAATGGTGAGAAAATAGGTAAAGCTGCATACCAAACAAAAGAGTATGGAGGATATGAAATGAATGAAAATGGAAACCCGAAACCTATAGGACAGAATGCATTTAAATTAGTGAATATTTCGAATGGAACATTCTCCTTCAGTACTTCGGGATCAATAGAGAGGTTAGATGAAATGTATCCAATTGCAGCTACTCAAATTCACTCTACTGTTATGGGTCGTCATTCAGTCGTTCGTGAAACTACTTTAGATATATATAAATCAAAAGATAAGCAAGCATATAACCCTGATCATACACTTCAGAAGTTAGATGAAAATGGTCATCATGTTGATGCACCGATGAAAGACTTTGACCTTTGGGATGCTCATCCAGTTGAAAAAATTGGACATCGTTGGGCAATGACTATAGATTTGAATTCATGTTTTGGTTGTGGCACATGTTTAATAGCTTGTCAAGCTGAGAATAACGTTCCAGTTGTTGGTAAAACAGAGGTAAGAAAAGGACGTGAGATGCATTGGTTAAGAATTGACCGTTATTTTGCATCTGATGAAGAGGCTACTATTGGTCTCAGAAAAAAGCATAATAAAAGTAAAATGGAATGGTTTGCAGATGCTGAAAACCCAGCGTTAAACCCTAAGGTTGTCCATCAGCCAATGATGTGTCACCATTGCAACCATGCTCCATGTGAAACTGTTTGTCCAGTTGCAGCAACAACACACAGTAATGAAGGATTAAATCAAATGACATATAACAGGTGTATAGGTACAAGATATTGTGCGAATAACTGCCCTTACAAAGTTCGTCGTTTTAACTGGTTCAATTATCCATCATACAAGGCCCAAGCGGAAATTAATCCTGCACAGGATGATTTAGGTCGAATGGTATTAAATCCAGATGTTACTGTAAGGACTAGAGGCGTAATGGAGAAATGTTCTATGTGCGTTCAAAATATTCAGGCTTCTAAATTAAAAGCTAAGGTTGAGGGCAGAGCTGTTACTGATCAAGATACCTCTTCAGCATGTGGAGATGCATGTCCTGCTGGAGCAATTACATTTGGAGATTGGAATGACATCAAATCAATGGTGCGTAAGAGTGCTGATGATAAGAGATCTTACCAAGCATTAGAAGAAATCGGAGTGAAACCTAATGTTTGGTTTAAAGTCAAAGTTAGAAACGAAGAGAATAAGGAATTAGATGCTCTTCAAGTAGTCAAAGAATCACATCACCAAGGGCATGAAGATGCACATGGTGCGGGTCACGTTTCTGAAGGAAATGGAGAACATAGTAATCATTAATTGAAACAAAAACCCTATTGTAATGCATAAGGAAGCAGCAATTAGAGAACCCCTCATTCTAGGTCACAAGACCTTTAGTGACGTCACAGAAGATGTTTGCAGGCCAATTGAGGATAAAGCGCCAAAAACATGGTATGTCCTGTTTGGTATTGCACTTATTATTGGAATTTATGGTATTGGATGCATCCTTTACCTCTTAGGAACAGGAGTAGGTGTTTGGGGGTTGAATAAAACGATTGGTTGGGCATGGGATATTACAAACTTCGTTTGGTGGGTAGGTATTGGTCATGCTGGCACATTGATTTCTGCTGTGCTTTTATTATTTCGCCAGAAATGGAGAATGGCCATTAACCGTTCTGCAGAGGCAATGACAATATTTGCCGTATTCATGGCTGGATTATTTCCGTTAATTCACATGGGACGTATATGGGTAGGTTACTGGGTAATGCCATTGCCAAATCAATTTGGTTCGTTATGGGTTAACTTTAATTCACCCCTTCTTTGGGATGTATTCGCTATTTCAACATATTTATCAGTTTCATTAGTATTCTGGTATATTGGTTTAATACCTGATTTCGCTACAATTCGTGATAGGGCGAAAAAGCCGGTTTCTAAAAAAATGTACGGAATCTTATCGTTTGGATGGTCAGGCCGTGCTAAACATTGGAATAGATTTGAATTAATTTCATTAGTGTTAGCAGGCTTAGCAACTCCGCTTGTATTCTCTGTGCACTCAATTGTATCTTTCGATTTCGCCACTTCAGTTATACCAGGGTGGCATACTACAATTTTCCCTCCTTACTTTGTTGCAGGAGCTGTATTCTCAGGTTTTGCAATGGTACAAACATTGATGCTTGTTATGCGTAAGGCAATGAATCTTGAAGCATACATACACACAAGACATGTCGAGTATATGAATATTGTAATTATGGTAACAGGATCGATTGTAGGGACTGCATACATTACTGAGTTATTTGTTTCTTGGTATTCAGGTGTTGAGTATGAAGCGTATGCATTCATTAATAGAGCAACAGGACCATACTGGTGGGCATATGCTTCAATGATGACTTGTAATGTTATTTCACCGCAGTTAATGTGGTTCAGAAAGTTAAGACGAAGCTTAATCTTCACATTCATTATTTCTATCGTTGTAAATATCGGTATGTGGTTTGAGCGGTATGTAATTATTGTTACTTCTATTCATAGAGATTATCTTCCATCTTCATGGAGTATGCATTACCCAAGTCATATTGATATTGGAGTATATGTTGGTACAATTGGATTGTTCTTTGTTTTCTTCTTGTTGTTTGCTAGATATTTCCCAGTATTGCCAATTGCAGAGATTAAATCAATTTTGAAGTCTTCAGGGGAGTCATATAAAAACTCACCAAATACGCATAAAGAGACCGTTAAACCAACACCTTTTATTCAAAATGTAAAAGAAGTTAAGGCGAAGTTAACTCGGGATGAACTTTCTGCAAAAACGACGGCTTTGATTTCAAAATTAGGAGCTGTTTCAGAAGAAACAAAAGACAATTTGAAATTGATTTCAGGAGTTGGACCTGTATTAGAAGGTAAACTGAATAAAATTGGAATCTACACTTACTTGCAGGTAAGTAAAATGACGACAGAAGAATATCATCTCCTTGATGAATTGACTGGCTCTTCAAAAGGGCGTTCTGAACGTGATGATTGGGCAGGGCAGGTTAAGAAACTCATGAATAAATCTAACAATCAATAGGACATGACTGACAGAGTAATATATGCAATGTATGACGATGATGATGTACTGAAAGACGGGGCAAAACATTTAGTTGCTAAAGGAGTCAAAGTGGAAGAGGTGTTTTCTCCTTTCCCTATTCACGGAATAGACCCAATAATTGGAGTAGAGCAAACACGTTTAGGGATATTTGCATTTATCTATGGATTAATTGGATTGACATTGGCAACAGTGGGAATGAGGTTTTTCATGATTGTTGATTGGCCAATGAATATTGGAGGGAAACCAAACTTTTCTTACATGGAGAATATGTTAGCGTTTGTTCCAATTACATTTGAGTTTACTGTATTGTGTGCAGCACACGGTATGGCAATCACTTATTTTATTGCAAACAGAACGTTACCAGGAATGAAAGCTCAAAATCCAGATCCAAGAACAACAGATGATCGTTTCGTGATTGAATTAAGAGCCTCTCAGAACTCAAAGTTTTCTGCTGCAGAATTAGAGTCTTTGGTTAAAGAAACAGGTATGGTAGAAATTGAGCAAAAAGAAATTTAATAATTTTTCATACAACACTGATGAAAATAAAATTTAGAGTAATATTAAGTATATCCATCATAGCGGTTACAACATTAATGTTCGTATCATGTGCTTCGGATCCAGACAGCTCCGGTTTAGAGTATATGCCCGACATGTATCGTTCTCCGGCAATTGAGCCTTATGTTGATTATGGTGAAGTTAGAGGGAGAGAGAATAAAGATCTTAAGTTAAAGCGCTCTGCTATGATTCCTCCTTCGGGAACTATTCCTTATTATGGTACTGATTCAGCAACTGTAGCTTTAATGATGCCCTATGCAAGAAAAGCAAATGTTGCTATGAAATCTACACACGGAATGTATGATGCTGTTTTAACAAAAGAAAATGAGTATGATTTTGCATTAGCGGATAAAAATCCTTTAAAGCTTACCTCAGATAATATGGGAGATTTATTTGATACGGGCAAAAAATTATTTACTGCAAATTGTGCCCATTGTCATGGAGCGAAAGGAAATGGAAACGGACCAATGGTTGTCAGTGGGGCTTATGTTGGCGTTCCAGATTATGCTAATTTAACTAACCTAAGTGATGGACAAATATTCTATTCTATTTACTATGGTAAAGGTATGATGGGTGCGCATAATTCACTATTGGATAAAAGAGAAATATGGACCTTAGTTCACTACATTAGAAAGTTTCAAGATACTGATTATGGCACTTCTCAATCAGCTAAGGCTTTAGAAGCAAATTAATCTTAGGATAATTATCAAATCGACTAACACAAGAAGATGGAATTCAAAATAGCAAATAAAGCGAAAAGGTTAACACTCATATTGATGATTATGGGGGTTATATTTACCGGATTTGGTATCGCTTTAACTTGGAAAGATCACAATTTTGGGCAGCGCTTTATGGCGAATGGATTAATTAACAGTTTCTTTTTCTTTTCGATAGGAATGGGAGCATTATTCTTCTTAGCATTGGCTTATGCAACAGAGACAGGATGGTATGCTGCAATAAAGAAAGTCGTTGAAGCAGTAACGGGCTTTATTCCTTATGGGATTGGTTTTATGGTACTGATTCTTTTGGCTCTAACATTAACTGATGGGGGTCATATTTATACTTGGATGGACCCAGAAGTTGTTGCTAATGATGAAATCATAAAAGCAAAATCATTCTATTTAAACAAAGGTTTTTTCTGGATTAGAACAATTGTCTATTTAGGGGTTTATTATATGTTTTGGAAAGGATTTAAGAAAAGATCTTTGGAAGAAGATAGAATAGGAGGGACAGAAATTCACTTTAAAAACTACAAAAAAGGTGCTTTATTTTTAGTGTACTTTTCTGTCTTTAGTTCTACTTCCTCTTGGGATTGGTTAATGTCAATTGATGTTCACTGGTTCTCTACATTATTTGGATGGTATACATTTTCTGGAATTTGGTGTTCTTCCATGGTTGTTTTGGTTATTTTAACTTTATACCTAAAGAAGTTAGGCTATTTACCGAAGGTTAATGATAGCCATATTCATGATTTAGGGAAATGGACTTTTGCCACATCATTCTTGTGGTCTTATTTATGGTTCTCACAGTACATGCTAATCTGGTATGCTAATATTGGTGAAGAGGTCGTTTATTACATGATGAGAATTGAAAACTTCAAAGTGCTTTACTTTGGTATGTTCGTTGTAAACTTTGTATTCCCGATGTTATTGTTAATGTCTAGAGAAGCTAAACGTCATTCAGGTATTTTGACTATCGTTGGATTAATCATTTTGAGTTCTCACTGGGTTGACGTATACATTATGATTTCCGCTGGTTCTATGGGAGCGACTGCTTCCATCGGGTTCATGGAAATTGGCATGGCTATATTGATGGCTGGAATTTTTATAAGAGTGATATTGTACAACCTGACGAAAGCACCGCTTAGTCCTGTTAATCATCCATTCTTAGATGAAAGTATTCATCATGAAATATAAATAAATACACTTATCAAGATAATTTATAATAGATGGTAATTAAATTAGTCATAATAGCGGTAATTATTTTAGGAGTAATCGCAATCGCTCAGTTAATGAGAGTTTATGAGATATCTTCTAAGCTAAGAAAGAATAACGAAGCTGAAATCAGTACTCGTGATAATAAGCTCAATGCAAATTTGATGCTTTTATTTATGCTTGCAATGTTCGGTGGTTTTATTTGGTTAATGTTAACTTACGGCTGGACAGGTCGTGGAGAAGCTGCTTCAGTTCATGGTATAGAAATCGATTGGTTGTTGAACTTGAACTTCATAATCATAATTGCAGTTTTCTTTATAACAAACGCTTTGTTGTTTGGTTTTGCATATAAGTATGTTAAAAGACCAGGTGTTAAAGCATTCTTTTATCCTCATAACAATAAGTTAGAGATGTTGTGGACTATAACTCCTGCAGTTGTGTTAGCAGTGATAATAATTTTAGGGCTTAAAACTTGGAATGAGGCAACTTCTGGGGCAAAAGCTGAATCAATACGCGTAGAGTTGTTTTCTAAACAATTTGATTGGACTGCTCGTTATTCGGGTGTCGATAATACATTAGGAAAATTTGACTATAAAGTAACTACTGACAATAATGAATTAGCTATTTTAACCACTAATACTATTGATACAGCTATCCAACAAATGGAAAATGGTATTATGGGGATAAAAACGTTAGAAGATAGGCTGAATGATGAGCATTTAATGCTTGCTCCTAAGGATAGAGATGCAATGATGGAGGATTTAGATCGAAAGAACAATCTTGTTCGATTGCTATATCAAATGAAAGGGAGGCATGACTCTAGATTAGATGCTCAAGCTTGGGATGATTTTATCCAGAAAGACACCTTGTATTTATGTAAAGGCAAGGAGTATGAATTTAATTTTAGATCAAAAGATGTCATTCACTCAGCTTATTTTCCTCACTTTAGAGCTCAAATGAATACTGTGCCTGGGATGACTACTAGGTTCAAATTCATTCCAATTGTTTCTACTATTGAAATGCGTGATAAAAAGAATGACACAAAATTTAATTACGCTTTGCTTTGTAATAAGATATGTGGTGGAGCACACTACAAAATGAAGATGATGGTTGTTGTTTTAGAAGAGTCCGAGTATAAAAAATGGGAAGATTCTAAATTAACAGAAACTTTCAGAGATAAATATTTCGCTTCTACTGTAGTGTCTGTAATTGAAGAAATATAAGAGCTGAAAAGGGCAAGAAGACTAGATTATAATAAATTAAAATATATAGAAATGGCGGTAGTAGCGCATGAGGCAAACGGACATCAAGATTCTCACGATCACCACAAGGAGAGTTTTGTATCAAAGTATATTTTTACCCAAGATCATAAAATGATTGGTAAGCAGTTCCTAATGACTGCTGTATTCATGGGTGTAGTGGCAATGTTATTGTCGACGCTATTTAGAATTCAAATTGCTTGGCCAGGGGAGGGCTCAGATTTCGTATCATTCTTTTTAGGTAATGAATGGGCTCCAGGGGGAGTAATGAAAGAAGACATGTACTTAGGATTGGTTACAATCCACGGTACTATCATGGTTTTCTTCCTTTTAACAGGGGGCTTGTCAGGGACTTTTTCGAACATGTTAATTCCATTGCAAATTGGTGCTCGTGATATGGCGTCAGGATTTTTGAACATGTTATCATACTGGTTCTTTTTCTTGTCTTCGATCATCATGTTGGCTTCTTTATTCGTTGAATCAGGGCCAGCAATGTCTGGATGGACCGTTTACCCACCATTATCAGCATTACCGCAAGCGGTAAGTGGATCAGGATTAGGAATGACTCTTTGGTTGTTCTCTATGGCGATTTTCATTGCTTCTTCATTAATTGGGTCTTTGAACTATATAGTAACAGTATTAAACTTACGTACGAAGGGAATGACAATGACTAAATTACCACTAACTATCTGGGCGTTTTTTATTACTGCAATTATTGGTGTATTATCTTTCCCTGTTCTTTTCTCAGCGGCTTTATTGTTAATAATGGATAGAATGGCTGGAACGAGTTTTTATTTATCTGACATTATAGTAGGCGGAGAGATGCTATCGCAACATGGTGGTTCGCCATTGTTATACCAGCACTTGTTTTGGTTCTTAGGTCACCCTGAGGTATATATCGTATTAATTCCTGCGCTAGGACTATCTTCGGAGGTGATTTCTACAAACTCTCGTAAGCCGATCTTCGGATATAGAGCAATGATTGGTTCTATCTTAGCGATTGCATTCTTATCGTTTATTGTATGGGCGCATCACATGTTCGTTACAGGGATGAACCCTTTCTTAGGATCAGTATTTGTCTTTACAACATTGTTAATTGCGATACCATCAGCGGTTAAAGTATTTAATTACATAACAACGCTATGGAGAGGGTCAATTATCTTCACACCAGCAATGCTATTCACAATCGGGCTAGTTTCAACATTTATTACAGGAGGGGTTACAGGTATTATCTTGGCTGATGCAGCATTGGACATTACGATACATGACACCTATTTTGTTGTAGCTCACTTCCATGTTGTAATGGGGTTGTCAGCAGTCTTTGGTATGTTTGCTGGTGTTTATCACTGGTTCCCTAAAATGTTCGGTAGAATGATAAATACTCGTATGGGGTATGTTCACTTCTGGATTACAATTATTGGGGCTTATGGCGTGTTTTTCCCAATGCACTTCGTTGGATTGGCAGGAGCTCCTAGACGTTATTATAATTATTCTGTTTATCAAGATTTCGACGTTGAAACATTTAATTTAATGTTGGACCTGAATGTTATCATTACAATCTTTGCAATTATTGCAGCACTAGGTCAAGGTATCTTCTTGTTCAACTTCTTCTATAGTATATTTAGAGGGCCTAAAGCTGATCAAAACCCTTGGAGGTCAAACACATTAGAATGGACTACTCCTGTTGAGCATATTCATGGTAACTGGCCAGGTGAATTGCCAACTGTGCATAGATGGCCTTATGATTATTCTAAGCCAGGAGCTCAAGAGGATTTTATTCCTCAAAACGTTCCTTTGAAAGAGGGTGAAGAAGAGCATTAATATTTTTATTTGAAATATTGAAAGCCCTTTGTCATTTGACAGAGGGCTTTTTGTATTTTTGAGTAAATTCAAATTACTTGGAGGATACATTTGATTATAAAGAAGAGGCAGGTAGTCGTGGCGATCAGGACTATGATAAAGTGTTGCGACCTAAAAAGCTAGACGACTTTACAGGACAACCAAAAATTGTAGAGAACCTTGAGATCTTTATTAAAGCTGCAATTCTTAGGAATGAACCACTAGACCATGTTTTATTACATGGGCCTCCAGGACTAGGTAAAACAACCTTGGCACATATTATAGCGAATGAACTGAATGTTGGTTTTAAGGTTACTAGTGGGCCTGTTTTAGACAAGCCAGGTGATCTAGCTGGCCTACTTACAAACTTGGATGTAGGTGATGTTTTATTCATTGATGAAATACACCGTCTTAGCCCGGTTATTGAAGAGTATTTGTATTCTGCAATGGAAGATTATAGTATTGACATCTTAATTGATAGTGGGCCAAATGCTAGAACTGTTCAAATTGCATTAAACCCATTTACTTTAATTGGCGCAACAACTAGATCTGGTTTGCTAACCTCTCCATTGAGGGCAAGGTTTGGAATTAATCTAAGATTAGAGTATTACAACTCTAAAACGTTAACATTAATCGTTGAACGGTCTGCTGATTTATTAGGTATTCCAACTACGGAAGAAGCAGCTTATCAAATAGCAAGTCGAAGTAGAGGAACGCCACGTATAGCGAATGCTTTGCTTCGTAGGGTACGTGATTTTGCCCAAATTAAAGGAGATGGCACCATAACATTAGATATTACGAATATGGCTCTTACAGCTTTAAACGTAGATCAAAATGGATTGGACGAAATGGATAATAAAATATTAACAGTAATAATCGATAAATTTCAAGGCGGTCCAGTGGGAATGACAACAATTGCTACTGCTATTGGTGAAAACGCAGGAACTATTGAAGAGGTTTATGAACCATTTTTAATTCAAGAAGGATTTTTAATGCGTACGGCACGTGGACGTAAAGTTACCGAGAAGGCTTATCAGCATTTAGGTAAGGACAAAGGGTATACTCAAGGAGGAATGTTTTAAAAGCTTAATTTGAGTAATAAATCTAAATACACACGATTAATTAAAGACAAAGCAAAAGAGCTAGGCTTTTTTTATACTGGAGTTTCTAAAGCGGATTTTTTAGAAGAAGAAGCAGGACAATTAGAAGATTGGTTGAAAAATGGCAAGCATGGTGAAATGACCTATATGGAAAATCACTTTGACAAACGTTTAGATCCTCGTATTTTAGTCGATGGTGCTAAATCTGTAGTTTCGTTGTTGTTGAATTATTTTCCTGAAGCTAGTGAACAGCAAGAGGGAGCACCAAAAATATCTAAATACGCCTATGGAGAAGACTATCATTTTGTAATTAAAGACAAATTAAAAGCACTATTTCAATTTATTCAAGATGAAATAGGGGAAGTAGGAGGCAGAGTCTTCGTAGATTCTGCACCAGTTATGGATAAGGCATGGGCAAGGCGTAGTGGATTAGGCTGGATGGGTAAGAACGCTAATATTATTCACCCTAAACATGGATCATTCTTTTTTATCGCAGAGCTAATAATCGATCTTGAACTAGAAGAGGATGGCCCAATAAAAGATTATTGTGGAACATGCACAAAATGCATTGATGCTTGTCCTACCGATGCTATTGTAGCTCCTTACAAAATTGATGGCTCTAAGTGCATATCATACTTAACTATTGAACTTAAGGATCAAATCCCTAGTGAATTTAAAGGAAAAATGGATAATTGGATGTTTGGCTGTGATATTTGTCAAGATGTTTGTCCGTGGAACCGGTTTTCAAAACCACACAATCAAGCGGAGTTTAACCCACATGATCAATTATTGAGAATGTCAAAATCTGAATGGGAAGACATATCTGAAGAATTATTTCGTGAAGTTTTTAAGAAAAGTCCTGTCAAAAGAACAAAATATGATGGGCTTAAAAAAAATATTAAGTTTATTACCTATTAATTAATGCAAAATAGTTTAAATAAAAAGGGAGAGACTATTTGGCTTTTTATATAAATGGTCTCTAACCACCAAATATTGCACGGTATAAGTCATTGCCATTCGCGTAAAGCAGTAAGGTCATCAGGATGAAAAAACCTACATATTGCGCGTATTCAAGCACTTTTCCGGGAGCTTCTTTTCCAGTAATCATTTCATATAATAAGAACACTACATGCCCACCATCTAATGCTGGAATCGGCAGAATATTCATGAATGCTAAAATAATTGAAATTAAGGCGGTATTCAACCAGAATTTCTCCCAGTCCCATTGAGCAGGGAATAAATTCCCTATCGCTCCAAATCCCCCTAAAGAAGTTGCGCCTTTCTTTGTAAACAAGAACTTCAATTGTCCTACGTAATCAACTAAAGTAGTCATCCCACGATCAAACCCTCTTCCGATACTTTCGCCAAATCCGTAATTCACGGTTTGAATTTTATCTTTT
Organism: Flavobacteriales bacterium UBA4466; assembly: GCA_905182335.1. Classification (GTDB taxonomy): domain Bacteria; phylum Bacteroidota; class Bacteroidia; order Flavobacteriales_D; family Crocinitomicaceae; genus UBA4466. Next base: position 171,325 of record CAJJBE010000004.1, read on the forward strand.
TCAATAAAACTCTCAGCGCTATAAACCATTCCAATTGTACTATCAGCCCTAACAGCAGTGGGAAATGATATTTCTTTACCATTACGCATAATTTTTACGTTTATCGTTTCCCCCGCATTTTTCGCAAAAACCGATAGAATGTCACCATAATAAACATCAACATTTCCAATCGAACGAATTTCATCTCCTTTTTTAAGACCTACTACTTCAGCAATCTCGGCTGAATCGACAGATTGAATAACGGCATAGCTTTGTAAGGTAACTACTGGAAATGCTCCTGCTTCGAAAAGCTCATAATCTATATCATCGGGAAGTGTAATCTCTTTTATATCTCCATTAGGAAGCTTAACACTTAAATCACGCTGACCTCTTAAAAGGATACCATTATTTATATCATTGACATGAGTAATTTCTTTACCATTAATGGCAATAATATTATCACCATTATTGATTTTGTATTTTGCCAATGCCGAATGAATATTTAATCCGTGCTCCAAATCTTTTGTGTGAACTTGCTCTTCTCCCCAAGTAAAAACCACAAAGATGTATATAAGAACGCCCAATATTAGGTTTACCACGACACCGCCAATCATTACAATTAGTCGCTGCCAAGCTGGCTTTGATCGAAACTCCCAAGGTTCTGGAGGTTTAGCCATTTGCTCTTTATCCATAGACTCATCTATCATTCCTGATATTTTCACATACCCTCCTAATGGGAGCCATCCAATTCCCCACTCTGTGTCACCTATTTTCTTTTTGAAAAGGGAGAACCAAGGATTAAAGAATAAGTAGAATTTTTCTACACGAATCTTGAAAAAACGCGCTGCCAAATAATGACCGAATTCGTGTAGTACAACTAGTATTGATAGAGATAGTAGTAGCTGTGCTGCTTTGATTAAAATGTCCATAGTAAAATGTATGAGTGTAAATATATTGTTTTATGTCGTAGGAGTAAGATGAGCATAGTCATTCTGAATGAAATAAGAGGTAAGAGCCTCTTTCATCAGGTGCTGTTGCTCCCTATCATTAATCGGGGGGATTTCCTTTATTAGTTTAAAATGAGGCCATTGTTCTTCATCACGACCCTCAAACTCATAATATCCATAAGGCTCTAGAAGAGTACAAATTGCAACATGTAGAAGGTCTGTTTTTTCTGCTTTAGAAAAATCTTTGTATCCAACACCTAATTCGTTCACTCCCACAAGGAATAAAATGGCCTGCAGATCCATTCCTTCTCCAAATGTTAACTCCAGCTGGCTTTTAACTTGTTGGAATTTCAATTCAATGTCATAATCCATGCAGCTAAAATAAACATTAAGATGTAATAGACGTCAAATTAAGTGCGGCTTTATTTAGTTATTATTAACTTCGAAAAAAACATGAATATGAAAAAAAGTATATTTTTATTGTTAGGCATCTCGGTCTTATTGATATTTACATCATGTAAAGGAGATTCTATAGAATCAGAAGAATCAGGAGGGAGTTCTGCGAGAGCATGTTTTTACTCGTATAATGAAGGAACAACTAAGTTTCAATGGACGGCATTTAAAACGACAAATAAAGTAGGAGTAGCAGGGGGTTTCAATAATATTACAATTAGAAGTGAGAAGTCTGATGATCCAATGATTGTATTGAAATCAATCGCTTTCAATATGTCAACGGCTTCTGTTGAAACGAATAATGAAGATCGAAACGCAAAGGTGGCAAAGTATTTTTTCGAAACAATTAACACGTCTGAAATTACAGGAAATGTAACGTCTATTAATGATGATGGAGAATGTAGAATTAGCGTTAAGATGAATGGGGTATCTATTGATATTGTTGGAGATTACACATTCGAAAATAACATATTCATGTTTAATTCAGAGATTGATGTCTCATCTTGGAATGCACTCCCTGGAATTACCGCCTTAAATAACGTTTGTGAGGATGTACATACTGGTGAAGATGGTATTTCTAAATTGTGGCCTAAAGTAGAGTTGTCGTTCATCACAAAATTAAAATCCGATTGCGATTAAGCTTTCTTTTGAATGAATTTCATTGACATCATTTTCATTGCTCTTTTCACTTACGCTGCTTGGCGTGGGTTTAAAAAAGGATTTATCATTGAATTGTTTACTTTTTTAGCTCTCTTTGTTGCCCTCTATGCAGGAATTCATTTTTCTAGTGTCGTCACAAACATATTGAAAAACATCCTCAATTTTAGCTCGGATTATTTACCGACAATATCATTTGCGATTGTATTTTTAGTCGTTGGTGCTATGGTCTATTTTGGCGGAAAGGCTTTGGAGAAAGTCGTATCTGTAGTTCAATTAAGTTTAGCGAATAAATTGTTAGGGGCTTTCTTTTCTATGCTTAAAATAACCTTTTTCTTTGGTGGAATGATTCTTCTTGTAGAATCGTTTGACGAAAAAGAGGATATTATTTCTGGTGAGGCTAAAAATGAATCTTTAATTTACTATCCGGTAAGGAAAATTATAACAACCTGTATCCCTGCTTTTGAAGAAAGCACACTCTTTTTAAAAGAGACATTAAGGGATGGGTTGGGTGGTGCTTTACCAGAAGACATTTTAAATTTCCATAAATTTGATAAATAAACAAATAGGAGTTATTTTTTATCTTAAATATACTACCTTTGCTCTCTTCAATAATAAGTTATGTCTACAGGAATAAAGATATTTTCGGGGCGCGCGTCAAAAATTCTATCTGAAAAGGTAGCATCCGCTTATGGAGTTTCTTTAGGAGACGTTAAACTTACTAGCTTTAGTGATGGTGAATTTCAACCTTCTTATGAAGAAACGGTTAGAGGTCAAGATGTATTCATTGTACAATCTACGATGCCACCCGCTGACAATTTATTTGAGTTATTGTTAATGGTTGATGCAGCTAAACGAGCATCTGCCAGAAAAATAATTGTAGTAATTCCTTATTTTGGTTTTGCACGTCAAGACAGAAAAGATAAGCCGCGTGTTGCTATTGGAGCGAAATTAGTAGCGAATATGCTAATGGCAGCCGGTATAGATCGAATTATGACGATGGATTTACATGCAGATCAAATTCAAGGATTCTTTGAGGTTCCTGTTGATCACTTATTTGGATCTACAATATTTTATCCAGAGATTGAAAAATTAAATAATGGAAATTTGATAATGGCTGCACCAGATGCTGGTGGGACAAAAAGATCAAATTCATATGCCAAACGTCTTAATGTTGGCTTGGCAATTTGCCACAAGCAACGTAAGAAACCAAATGAAATAGCAGAAATGACTGTAATTGGAGATGTTGCTGGGAAGGATGTTATCCTTGTCGATGATATGTGCGATACCGCAGGAACTTTAACAAAAGCTGCTGATTTGTTTATGGAAAAAGGAGCGAAAAGTGTTCGTGCATTTTGTACACACGCCGTTCTGTCTGGTCCAGCTTTCGATAGGATTACAAATTCGTCAATTTTAGAATTAATTGTTACGGATACAATTCCATTGTCTCAAACACATGATAAGATTCGTGTTATAAGCGTTGCAGATTTATTTGCAGATGTTATCAAGCGCATGGTTAACAATGAGTCAATTAGTTCACATTTTATAATCTCATAAATAAATAAAAATGAAAAAAGCGCAATTGAGCGGTTCGCTAAGAGCGAGCGTAGGGAAAAAGGAAAATTCTGCACTAAGAGGTGAAGGAAAAGTTCCTTGCGTGCTTTATGGATCAGGTGAGCAAACTCACTTTTCTGTAAGAGCAGTAGACGTAGAGAAAATGATATTCTCTCCAGATGTATATCAAGTTGAATTGGATATCGACGGAAAAAAAGCAATGGCCATTATTCAAGCTAAGCAAATGCACCCTGTAAGAGACACAGCAGTTCACGTTGATTTCTTGGAGTTGAATGATAAAAAGCCTGTAAAAGTTAGCTTACCAGTTAGAGTTACAGGTGCTGCACCTGGAGTTTTGAATGGCGGTAAATTAAGACAGCCATACAGAATGTTACGAGTAATTGGTTTGCCTGGATCTCTTCCAGAGGAAATAATGATCGATATATCTACATTGAAAATTGGTGATTCTATTCGTGTTTCTGAATTAAAGATAGAAGGAATGGAATTTAATGAGCCAGCAAACGCTGTAGTTATTGGTGTTAAAATGGCAAGAGGTGCTGCTGAAGAAGAAGCTGAAGAAGAAGCTGCGGCTGCTGCTGCGGCTGCTGAGACAGCAGAAGGAGGGGCTGAAGAAGCTCCCGCTGCGGAATAATCTTATTCATCAAAATATAAAGGTCCCGATTATTCATTGGGACCTTTTTTTTTAACTAAATTTTAATGTTCAATTTATATTTTTTGTTACAATAAATGAGTTGTTGAGAAATATAACTACTCTATAGAACTAATTCGCTTATTCAGTTAGTTTAAAAAAAAAATTGTTTACACTTAATACTTTATGCATGAGTATATAAAATATACTTTCTTAACACATTATTCTTGAATAATTTAAATTAAGCAAAATGGATAATTTCTTGTCTCTTTAGTGCCAATCTTCTTTTTTCTAAAGGTCGAACACCTCTCTGAAGCACATCAAGATATGCACGCTCAGAGCGGTTTTCTATTGTCTTTAGTGCTTTTTCTAAAGCCGCTTTTAATTCAGTTATATCTATAGGTTTTAATAGATAATCTAGCGGATTAAATTTAATTGCTTTAATTGCGAACTCTTCATATGCCGTAATAAAGATCACTTCAAATGTTTTATTTGGCATAGAGGCTAATACATCAAAACCAGTTCCATCAGGCATCTTAATATCCAAGAAAACAATATCTGGATTATGTATTTTAATAGCTTTAATTCCAGACTTAACATTTCTACCTTCAGGAATTGTTTCAATATCCATATCAAATGACTCAATCATTTCAGCAATGAGTTGTCTTGTTCTATTTTCGTCGTCTATTATTAGTACTTTTTTCATGTTTGATTTTTTAACTTTATAGTATCGTTCTTTTAATATATTCGAAGGATAGAATTTAGATTAATATTTAATCTAAGACCTCTCTGTAAATTTTCAACCAGTATTATCTTAATAATCTACGTCAACAATCATTTCATTAGCAACAAGTTCTCTTTTTCGTGCCTCATTGAAACCAATACGAACACCATTATAATAACCCACAGTGAAAGCATCGCCATATCCAAGCGCTTTAATCTGAGATTCAGTATTAACTGCTGCATCGCTAGTTTTAAATAAACCTGTCATATAACGTGTTATATTTGCTGATACGATTTTTTCACGATGTATCGGGCTAAATTCTTTCATTAAAGTTTTAGGAATAGGTTCAGAAAATGCTCCGATTTGAACACGAAAAACTAGCCCTGAAGAATAGTCTACAACTTTATCAGTATTTTCAGCAGAGTCAAAATTAGACAAGACTGTTGAATAAGAAGCTACCCATCCATCTAACAAGTTAGAGCAATCACTTCGGAATTCTATTAATAATGAACCAGAGGAAGAAATAATTGTTCCAGGTGAACTGCTACCTGTATAGCTCCCAATCAAAGGTGAATCTATAGAGTTACCATCATAGATGAAGAGGTTATCATATTCATCTTCAATATTGAAAGCGGTAAAGTCAATAGTAATAGATTTCGCGTTTAAGGGCTCTATCAGCCATAATTGAAATTCATTATTCGTATAGTCATCCAAAGCTCCACCCGTATCATGAAAGTTATCTGAGTTCTTTGTCAGCTTTGTTGTTGTTGGAGCTTTATCAATGATGGGATAGTACTTTTTCAAGCCTACATTCATTGAAGAGTTTTTAATAACTTGCCTGATATTGCTAGTTGATTCTTGCGCATTAGCTTCGGAAGTAAAAATAATAGCTGTTAGTGCCATTGAGACAATTGCAACGATTGTTAGAAGTGTTTTCTTCATGATTTTATTTTTAGTTGATTAACTATAAATCAAATCACTTCTTTTTTTACCTAGACATCAATTATTTCAGCCTTTTTAAAAGATAAATACACAACAATACTAATTGAGTAATCGTCATTACCACTCATACACCTAAGTGTAAACACTTAGAATGATAGATGCCTTAATAATTAAAGATTTAGAGTGCTTAATTTAATATGGAGTATTATAGTAAATTTTGATAGTACTTTTAGTGTGATTGAAATCTTATTATTGAAGAAAGCTATACTTGTTAAAGTATAGCTAAAATAGAGGAAAAAGTTATTTTATTACGCTTAGCTTAGTGAAGGCAGATTTTTTTTCTGAAGATAGTTTTAGGATGTAATTTCCACTAGGTAATCCATGCTTGATTCTTATGTTTTCTTGATTGCTTGAGACAGGGATTTTATTTTCTAATAAAAGGGCTCCCTTATGATTAAAGATTTCGTATTTTAAATACCCTTCATATTTTTCAAAAAACTTAACAGAAATGTTTTCGTCTGAAGGATTCGGATAAATAGAGAAAAACGCCTCGTCAAGTTTAGATTCAATTGTATTAGCTATTGGTTCATTGTAGAAACTCCAGTCGTATTTATTAGCACAATATACATTTTGTCCGGTATTAAATTCCATTTCAAAAACCACCTCATTATTTGGACTCACTTCCGTAATTACAGAGCCTCTATTTACAATTTGGTTATTCCCAAAATTAATCAAGGTATTACCATTATTCAACCTTTGAATACTTCCTATAGATGGAGTAAACAAAGAGTCTTGATGAACAAATTCCCAAACTTTTGTTGCAGTATGATTATCTAGATTTAATACGTATTCTACACCTCTAGATCGTTTAATACCGCCAGTGTAGTCATCGCTATAATTTCCATTATCATACATTATGTAATGGTTATTCCCAAGACTTTTTATACAATGTTGTTTTGAAAATGGGTAGTCATTTTCAAAAGAGAAGTCGCTTTGATCTCCTCCAAATCTCCAAATTATTTCCCCTGTTGTTCTGTGTATTTTCGTTATTTCTGAAATGGTACGATTAGAAATAAGCAAATGACCATCTTCATCTATATCAATTGCATTACAATGTAGAAAGTCAATATTTAGATTATTATAGTCGATTTGAGAATAGTTCGATAGAAAAAAATGATCCCAGCTTAACCATTCAAAAACTAAATTATGGTTTGAATCAAGCTCTTGAATTACAAGCCCAAAAACAGTGCTATTAGAGGAGCCTTGATTTGAAATACTATCTGTTGCATAATCTTGTTGGTCATAAGCAAATAATATATAATTACCATTTTGCAATGCAATAAAATCATGATTGTCAGCAATATATCCATTTTGGCAGGAAACGCTATCTACTATGTTTTTTAAGGAATCCATTACTAACCACCTTTTTTGTAGCCTATCGAAAAACGTGATTTTGTTATTAAGGTTTACTTTCCATCCCCATCCTTTCAAATCAAAATTCTGAGTATAGATGAGTGTCCCAGATGAGTCTAATATATTTACAGGCTTTACTGGCTGTCCCCCGACATGAAAAAACAGGTTACCAGTATGGGCACCATTATTAGTTATAATGTTATAGTCAGGTTGTGCAAATCCTAAAAAAGGAATAAGGCAAACAGCAAACATTTAAACATAAAAAAAGTAAAAAAGAAGATTAATAATAACCTTTTTTTTTTTACAGAGCAATATTAATAGAATTGTCTTCACCTTTTAAAGGTGTAAAAGGTTTTAGTGTAGGGGGCTTATTTCCGTCCTTTTCTCCGCCTTTCTTCAAGCCAACTAGGAACCCTAGAGCTTGAAGTGTTTCCGTCTAAGAGTTTTTCTGCTAAATCCATGCGATTCGCTTTTTGTAAGGATTTCTTTATAAAGGAATGATTTTCTCTTTTGTACCAGAAGAAGAATCTACGTTGATTTAACTTCTCTTCTTTCTCTTTTACTGTACGATGAGGTCTTAGTGTATAAGGATGAACTCCACTATAATAAATAACTGTGGCAACGGTCATAGGTGTTGGTGTGAAATCTTGAACTTGTTCTAGCTGGAAACCCATATCCTTTGTTTCAACAGCCAAATTAGCCATATCCTCGTCTTCACATCCGGGGTGAGATGATATAAAATAAGGAATTAAAGGTTGATTTAAATTATGCTTAGCTGATATTTTATCGTACTTTTCTTTGAATTTATGGAAGTATTTAAATGATGGTTTACGCATCATTTTTAAAGTATTATCAGATGTGTGTTCCGGCGCCACTTTTAGTCTACCGCTGATGTGACGGGTAACAACTTGCTCAATGTATTCATCGTGATTACCATCACCATTATTTTTATTAAAATCATCTACTAATAGATCATATCGAATTCCAGACCCTACAAAAGCTTTCTTTACACCGGGGTGAGCATCAACTTTTTTGTAAAGTTCAGTCATTGGCTTGTGAGATGTATCTAGATTTGAACAGATAACGGGGTGTATACAACTCGGGCTAGAGCACTTAGCACAAATGGCCTCGTCTTTACCTTGCATGCGATACATATTTGCTGATGGCCCTCCTAAATCGGATATATAGCCTTTAAAATCTGGATGACCTACAACTTGGTCTACTTCTTTTAGAATCGACTTTTCACTACGTGACGCAATGAATTTTCCTTGATGTGCACTAATCGTGCAGAAACTGCACCCTCCAAAACATCCACGATGCATGTTAATTGAAAACTTGATCATATCGTAGGCTGGAATAGCTCCACGTTTTTTATACTTAGGGTGAGGCAATCGAGTATAGGGTAAATCAAAAGATTCATCAATCTCTTTTTCAATCATGGTTTTATATGGCGGATTGATTACCAGGGTTTTGTTCCCAATTTTTTGAGTAATCCGATTTGCTTCCCATTTATTTGACTCAACTTCAACTATTTTGAAATTGGCCGCGTACTTTATCTTGTCTTCTAAGCAATCTTCATGACTCGCCATTTCAACGGTTTTCCAATTCTTATTCTTAGGAAGAGGGTCACTTTCTTCAATTAAAAAAGCAACCTGCTTAACAGTCGATAGACTTTTAAAAGGCACCCCTCTTTTGAGTAATTGAAGAACTTCTCTTAAAGGTTGGTCTCCCATTCCATACACCAATAAATCAGCACCTGAATCTTCTAAAATGGAAGGAAATAATCTATCTTCCCAATAATCATAATGAGTAACACGCCTTAACGATGCCTCGATTCCACCAATCAAAATAGGAACATCGGGATAAAGTTCTTTAAGAATTTTAGAGTAAACAACCGTCGCGTAATCTGGTCTGAATCCTGCAACTCCACCTGGAGTGTAAGCATCAGTAGACCTTAACCTTTTATTTGCCGTATAGTGATTTACCATGGAGTCCATACAGCCCCCAGTTACTCCGAAAAACTTTTTGGGTTTCCCGAATTTTTTGAAGTCTCTTAAATCATCTTTCCAGTTAGGTTGTGCAACAATAGCAACTGAGAATCCTTCGTCTTCAATTATACGTCCAACAACAGCTGTTCCAAAAGCTGGGTGGTCCACATAGGCATCGCCTGAAATTAGGACAACATCCACTTCATCAAACCCTCGTTTTTCGAGTTCTTTTTTTGTTAAGGGTAACCAATCTGTTATAGGGCGTTCAATCGACATACTGCAAAACTAAACTAAAAAACTGAAAAGAAATTTCATATAATAGCTAAAGAGTATTTATCTTGTAAGAATACCTAAATAATGCATGATTTTATGAGACTTATAGCAGTTGGTATTGTTAATACTGTTTGTAATAAATGGTTGTTCGGAGCAAAAACGTCAGATATCCTTGAACAAGAAAGTGGTTTACCAACCTTTCTTATTTAATATGCAACAGTATTTCTCTGATCATGAATATAACATGTCATTTCCGATTTGGTTTAATGATAGGGTGTTGAAACAGAAAAAAATAAAGGAAATTAGATTGAATGGATTCCCATCTTCGCTCGATATAGATCTAATTGACAATTCGCCTAAACACAAAAAAGTGTATTCATTTAATGAACAAGGTGATTTAGTTTCAGTGCATTTTGAGCAGTTTTATGAAAACATGAAAGTAGGGTCATACCTATTCGAATATTCAACAGCGAAAGACGAGAATGGGTTTTCTAAGGTAGAAAAGAGTATTGTTCCCAATTCAGATCAAAAGTCGTCAGAGCATTATTTTATATATGAGAAAGAGAAGTGCGGTGACAAATTTTTAATGTATCGAGATGAGTTTTCAGGGGACTATTTATTTTATATGTTGAATGAGCAGAACTGGGGTGCTCTTTCTATAGATTCGGTTTTTAATCCAACGATAGAAGATAAAATTATATTAGGAACACCATCTATCCCCTATAAATCTTATCGTGTTGAAAATATAGTAAAAGAGCTGAATATTGTTAATTTCAAATATGATAAATCGGAAGAGTTTGTTCAGGAGATAAAGTATGATGAAAATGGGATATGTTTGGGTTTTATTGACTCAACATTTAGCGGGAATAAATTCTTGAAATCTGAACTAAACTTTTTTGAAATAGAGGGAGGCCTCCCTGTGAAAATTATTAATGAGAGCAAGTCTAATAAGTCTGCATCAAGCTATTTTCATATTGAAATAATTGAATACATCTTCTTTAAATAGAAATAGGTCTAGAGGTAATGTAGAGTAAGCGTATTTACTTCTTAGTTTATCCATTAAGTTGATTATTTTTGTTTATTAAAAAAAATAAAGAATGCAGTTAATAAATAAGATTAACGAAGAATACACGAAGAATCGTATAATTATCGGTTCAGAGGAAAACATTCCAGTTACGCTTTCAACAGAAGATAAAGAGTTGTTCTCTGATTTCTTATTGTTGGAAGAGGAAGTGAAAATTCTATCAAGCCTTGATTCAATCATTGCCTTAGTAAATGTCAATCCTGATAACGAGAGGATGCGTGTTGCTGGTTCAAAAGTAAGAAGCGTTTTAAATAAAGAGACCGAGGCAATTACCGTTCATGGAAGATCACAGGATTGCTTTTCGTTTATTGAAGGATTGATGTTGTCGAATTATCAATTTAACAAGTATTTTTCGGATGCTGAAAAAAGAACGAATAAGCTAAATTCAATCAGTGTTGATAATAGTTTTTCGGCTTCAGACCTCGAGGAGCTTTTGAATATTACAAAAGCAGTGTCTTGGGCAAGGGATATGGTAAATGAACCCGTTTCTTTCTTAAACGCAGAACAACTATCGGAAGAGATAAAAGCCTTAGGGGATGATTCTGATTTAAAGATTACGGTACTTGAAAAATCGCAAATCGAAGCCTTGAAGATGGGGGGACTTCTAAGTGTAAACAAAGGGTCAATTGACCCACCAACGTTTACAATAGCAGAATATAAACCAGCTAATGCGGCTAATTCAAAACCAATTGTTTTAGTTGGCAAAGGTGTTGTGTATGACACAGGAGGATTAAGCCTTAAGCCAACAGCTCAGTCTATGGACATTATGAAGAGTGACATGGGTGGAGCTGCTTGTGTGGCAGGAGCAATCTACTTAGCGGCAAAGCAAAACCTCCCATTACATATTATTGGGTTAATTCCAGCTACAGATAATAGGCCAGGTTTAAATGCTTATGCTCCAGGTGATGTGATTACAATGTTTAATGGCACAACGGTTGAGGTTTTGAATACAGATGCTGAAGGAAGAATGATTTTAGCGGACGCACTTTCTTATTCTGCTAAATTTGATCCAGAGGTTGTTATTGATGCTGCCACATTAACAGGTGCTGCCCACCGTGCTATCGGTATGCATGCCTCGATAATTATGGGAAATGCAAATGATAAATATTTTGAACAGTTAGAACTAGCTGGAAATAATTCATTCGAACGCGTAGTTCGCTTTCCTTTTTGGGATGAATATTTAGAAGAAATGAAATCGCCAATTGCTGACTTAAAAAATCTAGGGGGCCCTTCTGGAGGAATGATTACTGCAGGAAAATTTTTAGAGCAGTTTGTTAAATCGCCATATGTACATATCGATATTGCTGGCCCAGCATGGTTAGATAAAAATGAAGCCTACAGAACCAAGGGAGGTTCTGGTGTAGGTGTTAGGTTGCTATATAACTTCCTTAAAAATTATACTTAATGGATAAGATTAAAGAGTCAAATAAAGAGACCATAACAAGATCGCCTGTTCGTGTAGGTATCTCAATAGGAGATGTAAATGGTATAGGCCCTGAAGTGATAATGAAAGCATTAAATGATACGCGTTTGTTATTGGATTGTACTCCAATTATTTATGGGTCATCTAAAGTGTTTTCGTTTCATAAGGAAAACCTAGATATCAAAGAATTTGTTTTTTTGAATTCAGACTCCGTTGACGGTGTTAGAGATAAAAACATTAACGTAGTTAATATTTGGAAAGATGAGATTAAATTTGAATTAGGCAAAGCAACATCTGATGGAGGTCGTTTAGCCTTTGAATCACTTGAGGCAGCGACTAGTGATTTGGCTTCGGGGAAGATAGATGTACTTGTTACTGCCCCAATATCAAAAGATGCAATGAGCCAGTCTGGATTTAAATTCCCTGGTCATACAGAGTATTTAGCTGATATGTCCGGAGAGGCTGAAGCGCTTATGTTGATGGTTGCTCCGTCACTTCGTTTAGGACTAGTGACTAGTCATATTCCATTGAAAGATGTAACTACGACGCTAACAGCAGATAAGGTTTATGATAAGATAAAGTCTTTTGCTGCTAGTTTGACTAAAGATTTTGGAATCCGTAGGCCAAAGATTGCTGTATTTGGAGTAAATCCTCATGCTGGCGAAAGTGGAAAAATGGGAACGGAAGAGTTAGAGTCAATTATACCAGGGATTAACAAAGCTAAAAATGAAGAAATTATAGCTTTCGGGCCATTTCCAGCAGATGGTTTTTTTGGGTCTAGCGCTCAGCAAAACTATGATGGTGTTTTAGCGATGTATCATGATCAAGGATTGGCTGCGTTTAAGGCACTTTCATTTGATGAAGGCGTAAATTTCACGGCAGGGCTACCGATTATCCGAACATCTCCAGATCACGGAACAGCCTATGATATTGTTGGGCAGGACAAAGCATCTGGAGCTTCAATGAGAAACGCAATTTATATGGCCATTGATGTTTTCTGGAACCACCAACTAGAAAAGGAAATAACAGCTAATCCACTTGAAATGCAAAAAAGAGTCGATTTCAGAAAAGATAAAAGAAAAGAAACAGAATAGAGGAGGTTAAAATAAAAAGTAGTATTCGTCAGGGTTAAAGTTAAAATTGTTAACTTTACCGCCCCTACTTCTAGTGTGAGGTCGGGAAATTTAGGTGAAAGTGAAGTTAAATAGAGATTATATTATACCCTTTGTTGGTTTAAAGATAGGGGCGCACAAATTTGAGTTTAACATTACAGACACGTTCTTTGATAACTATGAGTATTCAATAATTCGCAGGGGAAATGTTAAGATCGAGCTGATTTTAGACAAAAAAGAAACAATGCTTATTGGTAATTATGCCATCAGAGGAGTTGTCCAGTCTGAATGCGATCGTTGTACTGACCCAATCGAAATTGACGTTGCAGGGGATTATCAACTTGTTTATAAGTTTGATAACGAGGCTTGTGACGACGAATCATTAATTATTATTTACCCTGAAGAATTTGAATTGGATATTTCTGTAAATATTCTTGAGCTCATGATGGTTTCTTTGCCCTTGAGGTCAATTCATGATGAAGGTGAGTGTAATGAGGAAATGATTGAACAATTAAAGGAGTATGTATTAGTTGAAGAAAAATTTGATAATGAAGACGATGAGGACTTGTCTGATGATTCAGAAGACGAAGATAACGATGATATTGATCCTCGTTGGTCAGTATTAAAAGGATTAAAATAGAAGTGAAAGCATTTAGTATAAACGCAGAAAACTGCAAAAGGTGATTATTAAGTTTGAAGTAGAAATACAGATGACAAGTAAATAAAAAAGTAAACAAAGTAAAATGGCACATCCAAAACGAAAAATCTCGAAAACGAGACGTGACAAAAGAAGAACTCACGTGAAGGCTGAGGCAAAAAACATTTCAACATGCGCAACTACTGGGCAACCACATTTATTTCATCATGCTCATTGGCATGAAGGTAAATTGTACTACAAAGGTAAGGTAGTTGCAGAAAAAGAAGTTGCAGTTTAAGTAACTGTGAGTTAATTCTTCACTAATGAGGATTGATATTAGAGTTCTAAAAAGTGGGGTAAGACCCACTATATAATACTCTTCAATGGGGGCCTTAAAGCCCAAAGGCGACCGGGGTGATTCTTGTGTGGCCTTTCATTGTTTTTAGAACTATATTGTCTGATGGTTTCATCAATTTTATCAGTGAGAATGTATACATTGTCACTAGTTTAATAGTAGGAATTTTTGATTAAAACAGAGTATTAAATTTATTATGAGTAAAATAACTGCAGGAATAACAGGAGTACAGGGCTATTTACCAGAATATGTTCTTACGAATGAAGAGCTTTCTACAATCGTAGACACCAATGACGAATGGATTACATCTAGAACAGGAATAAAGGAAAGGCGTATCATGAAAGATGGTGCATCTTCTGATATGGCTACTGGTGCAGTTGAGGCTTTGCTAAAGAAAACGAATATAGCACCTGAAGATGTTGATTTGGTTATTTTGGCTACTGTAACTCCAGACTACCCTTTCCCTAGTACAGCTAATGTATTGTGTGATAAAGTCGGAATGAAGAATGCATGGGGATTCGATTTAATCGCGGCGTGTTCAGGATTTATTTACGGACTTGCTACAGGTGCTCAATTTATTGAAACGGGGAGGTATAAGAAAGTAATTGTTGTTGGAGTAGATAAAATGAGTTCAATCATCGATTACGAAGACAGAACGACTTGCGTAATCTTTGGAGATGGTGCTGGTGCAGTAATGCTAGAACCAAATGAAGAAGGTTTAGGAGTTCAAGACTTTATCCTTCGCTCTGATGGTTCAGGAAGAAATTACTTACTTCAGCCTGGTGGAGGTTCAAAAAATCCAGCATCAGCGGAGACAGTTGAAAAGAAAATGCACTTTGTAAAACAAGAAGGAAAACAAGTTTTCAAATTTGCAGTAACAAATATGGCCGAGGTCTCTGCGGAAATAATGGAGAAGAATAACCTAACAAGCGATGATGTTGATTGGCTTGTCCCTCATCAAGCGAACTTAAGGATTATTGACGCCACAGCAAAACGCATGGGGCTTCCAAAAGAAAAAGTTATGATAAACATTGAGAAGTATGGCAATACAACCGCTGGAACCTTGCCTTTATGTTTATGGGATTATGAAAAGCAATTAAAGAAAGGGGATACGCTAATATTATCTGCATTTGGTGGAGGTTTCACTTGGGGCGCAGTATATATTAAATGGGCATATAACTCGTAAAAAATATTATTTTTACACTATTAAACTAGTAAGAAATGAACATTAAAGAAGTACAAGATTTAATCAAGTTTGTCGCTAAATCAGGTGTTAGTGAAGTACAAATCGAACAAAAAGATTTTAAAATCACAATCAAGTCTGAAGACAAAAAAGAGGATAGACAAATTTACGTTCAAGCACCTGCTGCTTTATCAGCACAGGATATAAAGCCTTTAGCTGTTGCATCAGCTCCTGCTGTAACTCTAACTGAAACTACTGCAAGTGAAGATTCAAAATATTTAACGGTTAAGTCTCCAATGATAGGAACGTTCTATCGTTCATCAGGGCCAGATAAAGATGTCTTTGTATCTGTCGGAGATACAATTGGAACTGGAGATACAGTTTGTATAATTGAAGCAATGAAATTATTCAATGAGATTGAAGCAGAAATTAAAGGTAAAATCGTTAAGATTTTAGTTGATGATGCTACGCCAGTTGAATATGACCAGCCACTATTCTTGGTAGATCCTTCTTAATCGATTTATATTAGGCTCACTTGTTTTAACAAGTAGACGTTTTTTTTTTATAAAATTTTCAGGAATGTTCAAAAAAATATTAATTGCCAATAGGGGAGAAATCGCTTTGCGAGTAATTCGTACATGTAAAGAAATGGGTATTAAAACTGTTGCGGTTTATTCGACTGCGGATAAAGACAGTCTTCCCGTTCGATTTGCTGATGAGGCCGTTTGTA
Organism: Flavobacteriales bacterium UBA4466; assembly: GCA_905182335.1. GTDB lineage: Bacteria > Bacteroidota > Bacteroidia > Flavobacteriales_D > Crocinitomicaceae > UBA4466. Next base: position 187,428 of record CAJJBE010000004.1, read on the forward strand.
TTGGTCCTGCGATCAGTGCACTGTCATACTTATCAATCCCTAATATTATTGCAGCTGCAGAGATTACAAATGCAGATGCTATTCACCCTGGTTACGGTTTCCTTTCAGAGAATGAAAAATTTTCTAAAGTTTGTGAAGAGCATAATATCAAATTTATTGGTGCTACTCCTGAACAGATTGCAGGAATGGGAGATAAGGCTAGTGCGAAAGCAACAATGATTGCAGCGGGAGTGCCTTGCATACCAGGTTCTGTAGGTCTTCTTAAAGATTTAAAAGAGGCGATAAGCACCGCGAAAAAAATTAAATATCCAATCATTCTTAAGGCAACAGCAGGTGGTGGTGGTAAAGGAATGCGTGTGGTATGGAAAGAGGAAGAGATGGAGGCAGCTTGGGACGGTACTCGTGCTGAATCGGCAGCAGCCTTCGGAAACAATGGCCTTTACATGGAGAAATTCATTGAAGAACCTAGACACATTGAAATTCAAATTGCGGGGGACCAATACGGAAATGCCTGCCATTTATCGGAAAGAGATTGTTCTATTCAACGTCGTCACCAAAAGCTGGTAGAGGAAACACCTTCACCTTTTATGACCGATGAGTTAAGGGAAGCAATGGGTGCTGCTGCTATTAAAGCAACAAAAGCAGTAAATTACGAAGGTGTGGGTACAGTTGAGTTCTTGGTAGACAAGCATCGTGAGTTCTACTTCATGGAAATGAATACAAGGATTCAGGTCGAGCACACAATTACTGAGGAAGTAATTAACTTCGATTTAATCAAGGAGCAAATAAAACTTGCTTCGGGGGTAAAAATGTCAGGAGAAAATCATTACCCAACAATGCACGCGATTCAATGTAGAATAAATGCTGAGGATCCTTATGCAAATTTTAGACCTTCTCCAGGTAAAATTATAAGTTATCACGCTCCAGGGGGGCACGGTGTTCGTATTGATACTCACGTATATGCTGGGTACACAATCCCTCCTAATTACGATTCAATGATTTCAAAATTGATTGTAGTTGCACAAACACGCGAAGAAGCAATATTGAAAATGAAAAGAGCCTTAGGTGAGTACATCATTGAAGGGGTTAAGACGACGATTCCTTTTCATCAAAAATTGATGGAAGATGATAAGTTTAATTTAGGTGAATTTACAACAAGTTTCATGGATACATTTGAGTTTTAACACTCTATATAAATTCTTCAAAAGAGCTTCCGTTTTCTTGAGGTTATTTTTCTTTAATAAATAATATTAATTCAATGTTGTTCTCAAATTCAAGAGTATTTAAAGCAGCATTTGGATTGAAATTCCCTCGATGTATAGGAAGGTCTAAACTTTAGAGTCCGAGCTGTTTCGTAAGATTCTTTTTTTAATTGATAGAGAACCCATATCAGGGCCAATTGCTTCTCTATCCACACCAAGTACTTTACAAAACGTAATCAAAGTTGCTTTTTCAGAGTGAATTACGCCATAATAATATCAATGGAAGTGCATTCCGATAATATAATTGTAACCAAAGTTGCAGTGGTACGTGCGGTTTAATTAAGTATTTTTGTTTTATGAAATTAGCCAAACAACCCATGCTTTATTTTCTAAAACTACTTTTGTTTTGGATTATGCTGTTTGATTTACAGCAAATCTTGTTTTCAATTCATAATTCGGTTAAATTTCAAGATTATTCATGTGCAGATTGGCTTTTGTCATTTATTTATTCAATCCGGATTTATGTTCTAACAAGTCATTTTATAAGTGTACTTCTGCTGTTATTTATTACCACTTATTTAGTTAAACGATCCAAGATAACACGCTCATTAATTCACACTCGTGAAATCAATGCATATCCGGAATGGATATCTTTTTTTACACGAGAGCCATCAAGTATATAAAATCTATAAGTTGAAAATTTTAATTGTTCGTTTTAGCTCAATTGGAGATGTTGTTTTAACAACACCAGTTGTTCGCGCGATTAAAAACCAACTTGGTTTTCCGGAAATACATTTCTTAACTAAGAAATCATTTTCATCAATCCTTGAAGGAAACACAAATGTTGATCGCGTTATCACTATTGAAAAATCTATTGATGAAGTAGTTAATCAGCTTAAGTTAGAAAAATACGACTGGGTTATCGATTTACATAATAATATTCGAACGGCATCCTTAAAGAGAAAATTAAAACGCCCATCTAAAACCTTTAAAAAACTCAATATTCGAAAATGGCTATTGGTCACATTTAAAATAGATAAAATGCCAGATGTTCATGTGGTTGATCGTTATTTTGAAGCTATAAAGGGCCTTGGAGTTAAAAATGATCATCGAGAAGCAGAAATTTCTCTTTCAGAATGCGATTATGTAGATGTCGATAAATCATTTAAGATTAGCTCTAAAACATATGTATCCATGGCTATTGGAGCTCAATTCGCAACGAAACGTATGCCTAAATCGTTGTTAGTCGAGTTAATTTCAAAGATAAATGCGCCAGTGGTTCTTGTTGGTGGACAAATGGACACTGAATTGGCGGCTGAAATTGTGAGTGAGATTAATCGAAAAGATGTATGGAATGCTTGTGGAAAATATAATTTAAAGCAATCGGCGAGTATTGTTGCTCAAAGCTTTAAACTAATCACAAACGACACTGGCATGATGCATATCGCTAGTTGCTTAATAGTCCCAGTTGTTTCTATTTGGGGAAGCACTGTTCCTTCTTTGGGAATGTTTCCATATTACCCAAGTAATTCAAGTATGTTTTCAATCCATGAAGTAAATGGTTTGAGCTGCAGACCTTGTTCAAAAATTGGATTCCAAAAATGCCCCAAAGGTCATTTTAAATGTATGAATGATCAATCTTTAGATGAAATTCTAAAAAGGGTGAATTAAACTTATTGATCTAAGAAAAGTTTTTTCAATTCAGTAGCGTCTGTGGGTTTCATTTTCCCCGCTAGAATTAAACTCAATTGCTTTCGTCTTAAAGCTCCTTCAAAACGTAACTTTTCCTTTTCAGTTTCTGGAATCAACTCAGGAACTTGAATAGGACCTCCATTTTGATCAACAGCGACAAATGTATAAATTGCTTCATTACATTTAACGCGAGCACCAGTAACATGATCCTCAACATAAACATCTACAAAAACTTCCATAGACGAAGTGAAGGCTCTAGAAACCTTCGCCTCTAAAGTAACGATAGACGCCTGTTGTATCGGTTGTCTAAATGAAACATTATTCACTGCTGCAGTCACTACAACACGCCTGCAGTGTCTATGAGCAGAGACACTGGTAATAACATCCATCCAAGCAAGTAGCTCCCCGCCAAATAAATTACCTAATGTATTTGTATCATTTGGAAGGACAACTTTTGTGGTGATTGATAATGTCTCTTTTGCTGTTTTAGCTTTCATACGACTGATTTTTGTCTAAAATACAATTAATAGAGGTTTTCGTTGTTATTTTTTACTTTTTTGCAGCTTATTTATATTAATTTCGAGCAGTTTCTATATTAATTTGAACGCTTAATATTTAGAGAATGAAAGTGACAGGTTTTTCCTTTGTTAAAAACGCATTAATATATGACTATCCAGTAGTTGAAGCGATAAAATCAATTTTACCTATTTGTGATGAGTTTATTGTTGCTGTTGGTAAATCAGACGATGAAACACTTGCTTTAATTCAAGGTATTGATCCAAAAAAAATCACAATTGTAGAAACAGAATGGGATGAAAGTTTAAGAGAAGGGGGACAAGTGTTAGCTGCGGAAACTGAAAAAGCATTTGCTGCAGTTTCAGCTGATTCTGATTGGGCATTTTATATTCAAGGAGATGAGGTTGTACATGAAAAATATCTGAGCACAATAAAACGTGCAATGGAGGAGTATAAAGATGTAAAAGAGTTAGATGGACTATTGTTTAACTACTCCCATTTTTATGGTTCTTACGACTATATTGGAGCATCTGAAAGTTGGTACTCTAATGAGATTAGAATAATCAAAAAAGATAAATCTATTTACTCATATAAGGATGCTCAAGGCTTTAGAAAAGGGGAGAATGAAAAATTAAAGGTTGTTCCCATTGATGCTTATATTTTCCATTATGGTTGGGTAAAAGAACCTACTGCAATGCAAAAAAAGCAAGAAAACTTCAATAAGCTTTGGCATGATGATGAATGGATTGAAAGGAATATTATAAAAGCAGAGGAATTTGATTATGCTCGAGACTTAAGGGAATTAGTGCTTTATAAAGATACTCACCCGGAAGTAATGAAGGGAAGAATCAAGTCGAAAAACTGGAAGTTCAAGCATGATATAAGTTTGAATAAGAAAAGATTAAAAGATAAGTTAAAGTCTTTTCTGAAGATTTTTTTTGGAATAGATACTAGCTACAAGAATTACGAGATTTTGAAATTACCATATACGATAAAAAATAAATTCAATGCCTGAAGTCATCTATAAAAACCTTGGATTGATTGATTACAAGGAAGCTTGGGATTATCAAGAAAGAATATTTCGGGCTACGGTTGATAAGAAAATTAGTATCCGTAATGGAGAGGTATCTGATTCAACGGAGAATTATATTTTATTCTGTGAGCACCCCCACGTATATACGCTAGGGAAAAGTGGTGATAAAAGCCATCTGTTATTAAATGAGGAATTGTTAAAGCAAAAAAATGCAGCATACTATGAAATAAATCGTGGTGGTGACATCACCTATCATGGACCTGGGCAACTTGTTGTTTATCCTATCTTTGATTTAGATTATTTCTTTTCTGATATCCATAAATATCTGCGTTACTTGGAAGAAAGTATAATACTTACACTGTTGGAATATGGAGTAGAATCTGGACGTGTAGAAGGCTTAACAGGTGTTTGGGTTGATTACGATAAACCTACTGCTCGAAAAATTTGTGCAATCGGTGTAAAAAGCTCTCGATGGGTCACAATGCACGGAATTGGTTTTAATATTAATTCAGAGCTGTCCTATTTTTCCCACATTATCCCTTGTGGAATTAAAGATAAAGCTGTAACTTCAATGGAAAGTGAGTTAGGGCGAAAATTAGACATGGAAGAGGTGTCTAGCGTTCTGAAAGAAAATCTCGCAACCTTATTTGATTTTTCATATACGGTTTAAATGAAAAGAATTATTCTAAAATTTCTTAAGTATAGCATGTCTTTTTTATTGGCATTAATCATAACGCTCAATTTATTTATTTTACTCTCAGGTAAGTTTTATATGTACAAAGGGATTGCTAATACATATTTGATTGGAAACACTGGGCCAACAATTTACGATCTCCATCTATCCCCATACTCAATAGTTCAGTCTGCTAAAGTGCCATTGAAAAATCTAAAATCTGGACTATTTAATCAGTTTAAGCTCCCTCCGAAATACAGTGCTTTAATTGAAGAATTCGAGACAAAAGCATTTTTGGTATTAAAGGATGACACAATTATTTACGAAAATTATTGGGGAGGACACACAGAAGAAACCGTATCAAATTCATTTTCTGTTGCTAAGACCCTTGTCGCTATTTTAGTCGGCATTGCTATAGAAGATGGCTATATAAAGAGTTTAGACGATGCTGTATCGCTCTATTTAAAAGGATTTTCAGGGGAAGGAAAGCGCGAGATAACAATTCGGCATTTACTGGCAATGGCATCTGGATTAGATTGGGAAGAAAGTGGTAAAAATCCATTTTCAGACAATGCAGAATCATATTACGGGAGTGATTTGAGAAGACTTGTATTGGGCCAATCTATGGAGAAGATGCCTGGAAAATCATTTAACTACCAAAGTGGAAACTCTCAATTACTTGGCTATATACTTGAGGCGGCAACAGGGACTGATTTATCTGAATATGCCGAATCTAAAGTGTGGCAAAAAATAGGCGCGGAACATGATGCATATTGGAGTTTAGATAAAGAGTTCGGAGACGAAAAAGCATTCTGTTGTATGTATGCTACAGCTCGAGACTACGCTAAACTAGGACAGCTGCTGTCAAATAAGGGACTCTTAAATGACGAGCAAATTATTCCTTCTTGGTACTACGATGAAATGGTCACTCCCCAGGATCTATTGACGAAAGACGGTATCTCAAATTATCGATATGGCTTACATACTTGGACGTATTTAGATCCTCAAGGGCAGGTTAATTATTGCCGGGGTATAAGTGGTCAGTATGTTATTACTATCCCTAGTGAAAACTTGGTGATTATTAGGCTAGGATCAAAGAAAACACCACTTGTAAGAATTTCTAAAGAGAAGTTACAGGATACTGACTACATTGAGAAAATCAAGTTTCAAGTTGGACATTCTTATGGCTTATTTGAATATATTGCACTCGGAAAATTAATAAGCTCAGAAGGATGAACTATTGATTTTGAAATTGAAAACGTAAGATAAGAGTCAAATGCGCGACGAGCTTTTAGGGCCAAAAGTAGAAAAAATTGGAGTAGCTATAGTTCAACAATTGAGCGATAATAGTGAGAAAATATACAATGTTTATCTACTTAATTTAGGCGACGAAATTATAGATGAAATTTTAATTTCTAGTCGAGGATACGGTGAAAATATAACTACTGGCGAGAAGATTAAAACATCTTCTTTGAGACATAAGATAGATTTGTTGATGCCTAATGAAGTGGCACAATTTGAACCAATTATGGAGGATGTTTTTGGGTTAGCGAATGAGTTTTGGGTTAGCTACTATTGCCACGATAAAATGTATGATAAAAAATTCGTATTCTTGCCAGGCGCGTTGCTCGAAAAGAATATGAAAATAATACCCGTAATAGAGAGCAGAGGAGTCATGATTATTTGATTTCATCGGTATCCCATCTTCATTTTGTATATTTGTGTAATTAAAGTCTACAAAGAGTCTATTAAACATAAAGTTATGTTGAAGCCAGTTTTAAATAAAGGGTTCATTTTAATTGGAGCTATTATAGCTTCGTTAATGTTAAATACCTGCGGTATAGATACAGTATCAGATGTCATTGTAGGAGATGACGCTGATGATGAGTATTATGAGTTTCAAGATTTTAATTTGGGGAGCTATGACATTCCTGCAGTTATTTCTCTTCCAGATGAAACCGCTAACATTGGAGCTTCGACTAAACCAGATGTAAATCATATTCAAGGTGATATTAAATGGGAATTAAAGATTGGATCAAATTTTCAAATGATAATTGAAGATTATGGGGACATTAATGATTTGATTAAAGTGAAAAAGAAAGAGCTTGCAGAACAGTCATTTTTTAAAGTGAAATATTTAATTGATGAGCTTGGCTTAATTCTTTATGAAAGAACGTTACTTGTGAAAGGAACAGATAAGGCCTCTCCAAATGTGGGAGTTGAGCATAGATCTTATCATGTCTATGGTTCAAAAGTAATTAAAGGTATTACATACGAGGTACAGTCTCGTGAGGATGGTTACGAAAAGGTAATTATCGAATTAATGGCGAAGTCGATAAAGTCACTTCGTCCTATTGAATAAAAATTAAATTCTTGGTTATTTTACCAGAAAACGAATGGAGTTAGCCCGCGATAAAATTTTAGAAGTACTAGGTTCAATTGTTGAGCCAGACCTAAAACAAGACATAGTTTCTGCAAACCTTTTAGAAAAACTTGAAATTTCCGACGGAAAGATTAAGTTAACAGTGCTCGTTTCAAATCCAGCATTACATGCACGGAAAAGAATGGAAGAAGCGATTGAGTTCAATTTGAAAAAAGCATTTGGGGCTGATTGTATTGTCGAAAGCGAGGTTAAAGGTATGCCGGCAGAAGCTAAATCTGCACATCGAAAAATACTCCCTGAAGTAAAGAACGTTATTGCGATTGCCTCTGGTAAAGGAGGGGTTGGTAAATCTACGGTTACTGCAAATATTGCAGGAGGATTAGCTAAATCAGGCTATCGTGTTGGTATTGTTGACGCAGACATTTATGGTCCCTCTATGCCTACAATGTTTGATGTTGTTGGCGAGAAACCTACAATGATTGATATTGATGGCATTCCTAAAATCAGCCCTGTGGTTAGTTATGGAATTAAAATTCTTTCAATTGGGTTTTTTACTGAGCAAGATAGTGCTGTTGTTTGGAGAGGGCCAATGGCTTCGAAAGCATTGACACAAATGTTTACAGATGCATATTGGGGTAAATTAGATTATTTACTAATTGATTTACCTCCGGGTACGGGTGACATCCACTTATCTTTGGTGCAAACAGTTCCGTTAGATGGAGCGGTTATAGTTAGTACTCCTCAGGAGGTCGCCTTAGCTGATGCGCGTAAAGGAATCAACATGTTTAAATTGGATACGATCAATGTCCCAGTTGTCGGTATGATTGAAAATATGGCTTGGTTTACTCCAGCAGAATTACCAGATAATAAATATTACATTTTTGGACGTGATGGTGCTAAGAATTTAGCAGCTGGAATGGGAGTGCCATTTTTAGGCCATGTTCCATTAGTACAGAGTGTTAGGGAGGCAGGAGATGTTGGTAGACCAGCTGTTTTTCAAGAAAATACATCAGTTTCTAATGCGTTCGATGAATTAGTCATTACCTTTGTAGAACAAGTTAAGTTGTTGAAAGCCAAAAAGAAAGAACATGTCAATTGATAAAAAAGCAATCGAAGTTAAAGTATTAGAGTCAATGGCTGAGCTAAGGCCTTTTCTTCACGCAGATGGAGGAGACATGGAATTGGTAGAAATTCAAGATGATGCTACTGTAGTTGTTCGTTTATTGGGAACTTGTAGTGACTGCTCTATGTCTATGATGACATTAAAAGCAGGGCTTGAAGAAGCTGTCAAGAGGGTTTCTCCAGAAGTAAAGGCAGTAGTAGCGATTAACATGGCTGCTACGGTTTAAAGCGAAAAAGTATATTTAGTGATTCCACTATTCAAAGAATATACTCTCCATTTGACTTCATTATATCTTTCCGGACTTCTATTTTTATTGAAATCAAATTTTAGTCGCCATTGCTTTACTGGTATTCTAATTTTAGTATAATAGTAAATGCATTATTTTGTTTGCAAAAAAAAAAACGGGTGGCTTTTCAGCCACCCGTTTTTTAATGTATAACTAAGACTATTTTGCCGCTGCAAATTTTGCCGCAACTTTCTCCCAGTTCAAAACATTGAAAAATGCATTGATATAATCCGGCCTTCTGTTTTGATAGTTTAAATAGTAAGCATGTTCCCAAACATCTAAGCCTAAAATTGGAGTTCCAGCACAACCTAATCCCATTAATGGGTTGTCTTGATTTTGTGTAGAACAAACTTCTAACTTCCCATCAACGACACATAGCCATGCCCAGCCTGAACCAAATCGTGTAGCTGCTGCCTTAGAAAAGGCAGCTTTAAACTCCGCAAATGATCCAAATGCTGCGTTTATAGCTTGAGCAATATCTCCTGTTGGTTCACTCCCCCCATTTGGACTCATTACGTCCCAGAATAAGCTGTGATTCCAGAAACCACCACCGTTATTTCTTACAGCTGGATTGTCAGTACAAGAGGAAAGAATTTCTTCGATAGATTTCCCTTCGAAGTCTGTCCCAGCAATTGCATTGTTTAAGTTAGTTGTATAACCGTTGTGGTGCTTTGAATGGTGGATTTCCATTGTTTTAGCATCAATATGTGGCTCTAATGCATCATATGCATATGGCAATTTTGGTAATTTAAATAACATAATTGTATATTTTGATTATTAATCTTAGTAAGAAGATTTACAAAGATACAAAATCATGTTCAAAAGGAAAATGACTAAGTATAATTTATTAATTATACTTTTCAGTGTATTTCTTAAAAAGCTCATATTGCATATTCGAAATTGGAATAAACTGACCATCTACCAGTCCAATAAAAATCTGATTTGAACGCATGTCTAAAGCATTTCCATCTGAAACAAAGAGGGTTGCCGATTTACCTTTTTCAATAGAGCCGTACTCTTTGTTGATACCAAGAATTTTTGCAGCTGATAAACTAATAGACTGAACAGCTTGTTCTTCTGTTAGTCCATAAGCCATAGCTGTTCCTGCTAAAAAAGGAAGGTTACGTGCATTCATGGCTTCCATATCTCCTTCGTTTTGAATACAAAATTGAACACCTCCCTGTTGTAATAAAAACGGCAGTTTGTACCCAATATCAATATCATCATCTTCATTTTCTGGTAAACTATGTGGGCGAATAACCATTACAGGGATTTTAGCATCTGAAAGTAAACGCGTAATGTTATGTGCATCATACCCTCCGACAATTACGGGGTGGTCCAATTCAAAATGCTTTGCGAAATCAATAATATCAACTAATTGTTGTAATTCATCTGCATGAATATAGACCCGTTTCTCTCCCTTAAAACAATTCCGCATTGCCTCAAGACGAATATCGAATTTGTTGTTTTTCTCCGTTTTTGAATAAGCTTTTGCTACTTCAAAGAAATCATATAATTTTGATTTTTGTGTGACATAATCTTTATTCGCAGACTTAGGCTTTGGTTCGGCCCACCAGCCTCCGCCAGAGATACTTGGTGGCCAGTTCATGTGAATTCCATCATCTTTTAAAATAGTTGCATCTTCCCAGTTCCAACCATTAAGTTTCATAATAGACGAGCTTCCAGAAATAGAGCCGCCTCTTGGAGTGGCTTGAGAGATTAATACACCGTTCGTTCGAACCGTACTTATAACTTTAGACTCAACATTAAATGCAATTTGAGATCTGATATGAGGATTGTAAGTTCCAACTTCATCGAAGTCACGTGTTGCTCTTACTGCGTCAATTTCTGTTAATCCTAATGTTGAATTTGGAGCAATAAACCCTGGGTAGACGTGTCTTCCTTTAAGTTGAATAACCGTATCCCATTCTAGCGGTGTAATTGTATATGCATTGGAATTTTTCACAAAAGAAATTTCCCCGTTAATAATTCCAATAGCAGCAGTTTCCATCACATCTCCATCCCCTACATGAAGGTATCCATTAACCAATAGTATTTTTGATTGGGCTTGAGCTAAAGCTGTTGATCCTAAAATGAAGATTCCAATGTATAGTGTAAATGTTTTCATGTTAATGGTGATTTTCTTCAGTGGATAATTCTTCTCCTATTGTGTTACAATGATAGTGTCCTTTCTTCTTTTTGAAGAAATTTCTTTTAGGAGCCCCAATATTATTGTTAGCAAGCATTTTTGAGATAATTCGTCCACGTTCCGCAAGATTTCGTGTTCTTAGCTCTCTGTCTTTTTCATTGTCAAATAAAACAATTCCATCAATGATTGTATAATTTACTTTTGCCATAACAGAAAGCGGATTGTGGCTCCAAATAACGATGTCGGCATCCTTTCCAACCTTAATACTTCCCATTCGTTGATCTAAATGCAAGAGCTTCGCTGGATTAAGTGTCACCAATTTCCATGCATCTTCTTCAGACATTCCTCCGTACTTAACACTCTTTGCTGCTTCTTGATTCAATCTTCGCCCCATTTCAGCATCGTCAGAGTTAATAGCCACTACAATTCCTTGTTCGTGCATTATTGAGGCGTTATAAGGAATAGCATCGTTTACCTCATACTTGTATGCCCACCAGTCAGAAAACGTAGAACCACCAGCCCCGTGACCCTTCATTTTATCAGCAACTTTATATCCTTCTAGGATATGGGTAAATGTATTTATTCTAAACCCCATGGAATCGGCAACATGGATTAACATGTTGATCTCAGATTGAACGTAAGAGTGACATGAAATAAAACGGTCACTATTCATGACTTCATTTAATACTTCAAGCTCTAAATCTTTTCTAGGTGCCGATGTAGTTTCACCTGTTTTGAATGATTTCCATTCATTTGCATAATCCATTGCTCGTATGAATCCGTCATAATAAATCTGTTCAACTCCCATTCTTGTCTGAGGAAACCTCCCTGAATTAACCCCCCAATTAGATTGTTTTACATTTTCACCTAAGGCAAACTTGATGAATTTTGGAGCGTTATCAATCAACATATCTTCAGCAGAATGTCCCCACTTTAATTTAATTAAAGCAGACTGACCACCAATAGGGTTAGCAGAGCCATGAAGTAATTGCGCCGCTGTAACCCCTCCAGATAATTGACGGTAAATATTAATATCATCAGGATTTACAACATCCTCTATACTTACTTCAGCGCTAATAGCCTGGCCGCCTTCATTTACTCCCTTAGATATCGCGATATGGGAATGTTCATCTATGATTCCTGATGTTACATGTTTTCCTTCTGCATCTATCACCCTTGCTATAATAGGTGGGTTGATGCGAGCATTCTTGTCCCCCACAAATGAAATCTTCCCGTTTGTAATAACAATAATTCCGTTTTGAATTATTCCTTCGTCTTCATTCGTCCAAATAGTAGCATTTTTGATAACTATTGTTTCTGTTTTAGGTAAACTTTCAAAACCGTAAGACATATTAGGGAGCCATGCATAATTTGAAGTATCGATAATTAAATCGGGACCTCTCTTTTTCTCCGAATCTGTCTTTTCCCCACTTTTAACAGCTGTCCATTTAGCCCAATCTCCGTTTGGCAAGAAACCATCTCCCTCAAACACCCCAAATTTTGTATTTACTTTTCCTCGTAGATTCACACTTCCTTTTATCTCTTTTTGGCTAACGTTAAATTGAATTGTAATGTCGTTATCAGAAAGTTCAACAAATGCTTTTGCAGTTGTATCTTTAAGCTTTCCTTCAACGGATGTTTTGTACTCAACTGTACCTTTGAGTTCTTTTGGCATGCCTGTGATTTCAATTTGAAATTGATGATCAGCTATTGTTATTGCGTATTCCCCTCTGATTTCAGTGTCGTTGGGGCGTTCGAAAACCGTACGTTTTCCCATCGACCAAGACTCAATTAAATTTCCATTCTTTTCAAAAGGATCTTCATCATAAATCATGAAACTTGCGCTTTTTCCGGACTCTAATGATCCTATTTGTTTATCTACCCCGACAGATACTGCAGGGATCATTGTAAGAGCATTTAAAGCTTGTTCAATTGTTAAACCATGAGCGATAGCTTTGCGTAGATTATCCCAAAATACTTTTTGATCTTTGGTGTTTTCGGATGAAATAGCGATACGAATTCCATTTCTCAATAAAATTGATGGATTTTGAGGGGCCATTTCCCAATGTTTTAAATCACTCAATGGGATTTGGCGAGAAACATAAGGGTTCTTAACATCATATGCTTCTGGGAAATCAATTGGGATTACAATTGTAGATTTTATTTCTTTCAGCTCTTTCACAATCTCATACTCATTACCTGAACCGATGTAATTAAAGGTCAAATTAAATTCATCTGCAATTTTCTGCGCTCTCGGAATATCGAGTTTATCTCTAGTTTTTAAATATATATTCCCCGAAAGTTGTGTGTTTAATGCTTCAAGAGATAGGTTTCTTTCTGAATTATTACTTGCGTACCAATTTGCATCATATAATGTTTGGCGTATAAGAGCTATGGATCCCATTAGGGATGAAGGGTAACTTTGTCTTGACACTCCTTTTTCAAATGAAAAATAACTTGCTGGGCTTACGGTGCTTAATATTAATTGATTACTCCCTAATGAAACTAGAGCTCCTTGTCCGCGCATAATTCCATCCGATTGATGGGTCAAAGCGAATCCGAATCCTTTTTTGATTAATGATTTGTTTGCTTTTTCATCTTTTACATAGAGTTCTGCAGCATTAATTTCTGGATGAATGGCTTGATTCCAATAAAAAGCACCTTGTTTATTCGTTTCGTATTTAGGTCGACTCTTCCATGCTTCCGGTTTCACTTCTGACAATCCTATGCTAGAGTATAGTTCGATGAAAGAAGGTAGAATTGTTTTGTTTTTACAGTCAATAATTACAGCATCTTTGGGGATTTTTAGTAAAACACCAACTTTTATTATTTTGTTTTCTTTGACTAAAATAGTCGCATTCGAGAGCTTTTTAGTCGGGCTAACATATATTGTAGCATTATTAAGAGCATAAAAAGCAGCTTCAGAATCTATGACTCCATTTTGCGGTTTCAGCTGACCAAAGATGGAGAGTGAGACGCACAAAAAAGTAAAAAGTAAAGAGAATTTCATTCGAATATTAGTTTGTTGTAGGTGTAAAATTAAAAATTGTAGGCAAACAGCCATTTATTAAATGCATTAGTCTCCTTTCATTTTCTTATTTTTGTAAATAAAACAGCATGTATAACGGATTACTTCACGCACATTCAGGATTAAGATGGATCGCTCTTATTTTAATTATTGTAGCAATAGTTAATGCTGCAAAGTCTCAGACTTCTGGTAAATATTTGAAAAAGGATAAGATGATTAATCTGTTCGCGATGATCACACTTCACACGCAATTATTAATAGGGATAGGATTGTTTTTTATAAATGAGAAAGCAAAAGTAAGCTATGGTGAAGGTTGGATCAAAGATACAATTTTCAGGTTCTTTGGATTAGAACATATTTTAGGAATGTTAATCGCAGTCACTATCGTTACAATCGGGCGCAAAAAAGCTGAAAAATTCACTGGCACTAGAGATAAACACAGAAAAATAATGGTAAGTTATACAATAGGCTTGATTTTCATTTTAGCTTCAGTTCCTTGGCCTTTTAGAGAAGCATTAGGAGGGTCATGGTCATAAGAGCTTTAGTTTTAGTTTTAGTGTTATCCTCCTGTGGAGGGAATACGAATAAAAGTATGCCTGAGACTAAATTTACTGGAGAGAATCTTTTTATTCAACGATGTGCAAGTTGTCATGGTATTGATGGTGGGCTTCAAGTTTCCACTGCATCAGATTTAAGAAAAACGGTTTTATCTCGGGTAGAAATTATGAAGATGATAGACAGCGGTGGGAATGGTATGCCTGCATTTAAAACAATTATTATGAACTCGAAAGAGAAGAGTAAAATTGTAGATCACGTTTTAACATTGAGAAAATAATTATGAGTACAGAACATGTTTTAGTTGATGCTGTTGAAAAAAGATGCGTCTTGGTTGGAGTAACAACACAAGGAACAACTGAAGTTCAAGCCAAAGAGTACATTGATGAATTAGAGTTTCTTGCTTTAACAGCTGGTGTAATTACGCATAAGAAATTCAATCAGAATCTAGAATATCCAAATCCCAAAACTTATGTTGGTGCAGGAAAACTAGATGAGATTCGCCAATATGTAATGATGAATTCGATTGAAGTAGTTATTTTTGATGATGAATTATCGCCTTCCCAATTTAGAAATTTAGAGGCTGTCTTAGAAGTGAAAGTATTGGATCGAAACAATTTGATTTTAGATATTTTTGCAAGTAGAGCAAGAACTTTCCACGCAAAGACTCAAGTTGAGCTGGCCCAATTAAAGTATCTTCTCCCTAGGTTGACTCGCTTGTGGACTCATCTTGAACGACAGCAAGGTGGTATAGGTATGCGCAGTGGTGCAGGCGAAACACAAATTGAAGTAGATAGGCGTATTATTCAAGATAAAATATTCTCACTTCAAAAGAAATTAAAGAGTATAGATAAGCAAATGACTGTTCAGCGGGGAAATCGTGGCCAGCTAGTTCGTGTAGCTTTGGTTGGTTATACCAACGTAGGAAAAAGTACAATTATGAATATGCTCAGCAAGTCGGACGTATTTGCGGAGAATAAACTTTTTGCAACATTAGATACAACTGTTCGAAAAGTGGTTATTGAAAATTTACCTTTCTTATTAACGGATACTGTAGGATTTATTCGCAAACTACCGCACCAATTAATAGAATCCTTTAAATCTACACTTGATGAGGTACGTGAAGCCGATTTATTGGTACATGTATTGGATATTTCTCATGCTAATTTTGAAGATCAGTATGATGTTGTAAATGATACGCTTTCTGAAATAGACAAATCCGATAAGCCTTCGATTGTTATTTTTAATAAAATTGATACGTATAATTACGTAGAAAAAGAAGTGGATGATTTGACGCCTTTAGAAGCATGTAATTATTCCCTTCAAGATCTTGAGAAAACTTGGATGGCCAAATTGAATAGTACGAAGTGTGTATTTATTTCAGCTTCAAAAAAAGAGAATTTAGAAGAGCTAAAAAGTATTTTATATAATGATGTAAAAAAAATATTTCAAGAAAGATATCCTTATCACCACTTTTTATATTAAAAAAGCCCTTTCAAATTCGAAAGGGCTTTTTTCATTTATAGATTAGGGCAATAATTGAAAAAAGCCATGCCCTTCAATTTCAGTGTCATCAACACCAATAGCAACATATTTATAGAAGTATGTTCCTTCTTCAGCATTTAATCCTCCTTTCGTCTTACCATCCCATTCAGCTCTTGCATTAGAGTCTGTTAAATCAGTTGTTCCTTCATACATAATATTTCCCCATCTATTTAATATAATTAATTTAATACTAACAGTGTTTTTATGTGTTAAGAAGAACACATCGTTCTCATTATCTGAATTCGGTGTAAATACATTTGGAGCAGTTACAGAAGGAAATGGGTAGATACAACTACCATCATCAACTACTGCATTTGGTTCGTGATTTATAGCTTCAGGGTCAGTACAACCACAATTTACAATGCTAATGTCAATTGAGGCTACATCAAAACAAGTTGGGTCTGATGTATAAGCTGTAAGTGTCACAATTGAGTTTTGGCTAAACGCATGGCCTTGATCAGTAGGGCTTAATACGTCCACAGATGGGCTTCCATCTCCGAAGTTCCAAGTATAATTTGAAGTATTTTGACTCGTATTTGTAAAGTTAACAGTTAATGGATTACAACCATTAATCATATTTGCAGAAAACTCTGCAATAGGAGGGTTTTCAATATCAACAAATATGCTATCTGAAACGGAACAAACATCGTCAGTAAGATTTATAGTATACCAACCTCCTGGCAAGTTAGTCCAAACCGAAGCGTTTATTGAGTCTGACATGCTTTGATTTAACCATTGGAATTGTAACGCAAATGGCGAAAGAAGGGAGTCACCAGACCAGGTTGAAGAAACAATTCCGGTATTATCACAGGACGATGTGTTTTGATTTAATAGAGCCTCGACAGTTAGGGTTTGATTCACGGTAACGGTTAAAGTATCGTCATCAGCAAATCCACAAAAATCAGTAACCTCTACATAGTAATCTATAGTGCCATTGACATCAATAGGCACCGTAGCGACACCTATGGTGTCATTTGAATTACTCCATGTATATGTGTAAGGTGGTAGACCACCGGATGCGATTGCAAAAACATCTAGTGAATCTTCTAGACAATAAATTAAAGTATCTTGGGCATTGATAGTTAATGTAGGCTGGTCATAAAGCCATATCGTTCCAGAAGTAACAAGGGAATTACCATTATCTAAAATAGTTGTTATTGTTATTATAACATCTTCAAACCCTTCGAATATCTCATCTTGAAAAGCCGTAAATGGCATTATAACTTCTGTCTCCCCCGGCAAGAATAGTATAGAATCAGGTAAAACCCCATAATCAATACCGTTAGATGCACTTCCTGCTAATTGCAGGGTAATATATAGAGAGTCTCCTGATTGACACGAAGGCCTTGTGAAAATAAAATCGGCATTAGTATTACAGCCTTCAAAAATAACACTATCACCAAATAAGCTTTCGTCAATATTCGTTTCTAAAGAAATGTCAACGGGAACAGACTGAAAACTACCTCCTTCTAAAAATACTCCCGTATCATAAATTCCATCAACACAGTCTGCAAGAGCAAATTTAAAATTATAGGTAGAATCACAAATCACATTAAAACGAATTTCAATAGGGACTGTAAACCCATTAAAACTATGTCCAACAGGATTACTTAAAAAGTAATCCCCATTCATTGAAGGTGGAGTTTCACTAGCATCTACATAAATTGTACTAATCGTAATAGGTTCTGTTGTACCGGGGACTAAGGCAAGATTCTCTGAAGCATAATTTCCGCCTGCCGGATTTGGTCCTGAGAGATAAAATCCAAAGGCATCATTAAATACAGTATTTATGTATGTAAGATATTCCTCTGATGCAAATGTGAAATTGAATACGACTACATCTCCATCTGGCACAAAATCAAATTCAAGAATTGCAGCATCATTCGTAGAGGTAATACTACCGGAATTTGGGTTTGTTGTTACTGATTGAGCCGTAGCTAAAACATCAGCATCACCGCCCCCACCAAAATCAGTTGATGAGAATCCTCCCGCCTGAGTAATTGAATTAACATCACCACTAGACATTACAATTCCTAGAGGTAAACCAATGTTACTCGTTCCTGCATTGAACGTTCCTATTTGATTTGGATTACCCGTAAATGTAATATTACTAGTAGCAAGCCCGGGACCAATCAATGTATTAGTTACCATATCGAAAGGTGTCGGTGTCGGGTCAATTGTTATTTGTCCATTTACGCTAATTGAAATTAGCATTAACGCACACAATAATTTAATTGATTTTTTCAGCATAGCATTTATAAGTTAGTTAATCTTTAGACTATAAAAAGACTCAAAAGGTTGCATAAAATTGGATTAATTCATACAGAATACCTAATGTTTTTAATAAAATCACGACTTTTACATTCATTCTCAATTAATAACTAGGTATGGAATCAACTCAAGCATATATTCAATCGAATAAAGAACGATTTTTAAAAGAATTAATCGATTTATTAAGAATCCCTTCAGTTTCGGCGGATCCAGCCTTTGCAGGCGACGTTCGAAAAACAGCAGAATTACTCGCGGCAGGGCTTGAAAATGTTGGCGCTGACAATGTAGAAATATGTGAGACTGCAGGCTATCCTATTGTTTATGGCGATAAAATTATTGACCCTAGTTTACCAACAGTATTAGTTTATGGACATTATGATGTTCAACCCGCTGATCCAATTGAACTTTGGATTAGCCCACCCTTTGATCCGGTTATTAAGAAGACAGATATTCACCCTGAAGGAGCTATTTTTGCACGTGGAGCATGTGATGATAAAGGTCAGATGTTTATGCATGTGAAAGCATTTGAAGCAATGATTAAATCAGGATCATTGCCTTGTAATGTTAAGTTCATGATTGAAGGGGAAGAAGAGGTTGGAAGTGAAAATTTGGGGCTTTTCGTTAAGAATAATCACGATCGCCTTGATGCAGATATCATTTTGGTTTCTGATACAGGAATATTCGCAAATGATGTGCCCTCGATTACTACTGGGTTAAGAGGGTTAAGTTATGTTGAGGTTGAGGTAACGGGGCCAAATAGAGATTTACATTCTGGTCTTTATGGTGGTTGTGTTGCAAATCCCATCAATATTTTATCGAAAATGATTGCTTCATTACATGATGAGAATAATAAAATTACAATACCTGGTTTCTACGATAAAGTTATAGAGTTATCGGATGAGGAAAGATCTGAAATGGCTAAAGCGCCATTCAAAAAAGAGGGGTATTTAAAAGCATTAGACATTGAAGATGTTTATGGTGAAACTGGATACTCTACAATGGAACGAGGGTCAATTAGACCAACTTTAGATGTTAATGGAATCTGGGGGGGCTACACGGGCGAAGGGGCAAAGACCGTAATAGCATCACAAGCGTTTGCTAAGATATCAATGCGTTTAGTGCCTGATCAAGATCCAAAAGAGATTACTCAATTGTTTTATGACCACTTTATTTCAATTGCTCCACTAGGAACAAGGGTTAAGGTAACACCACATCATGGAGGCGAAGCTGCAGTAACACCTATCGATTCTATCGGGTACAAGGCGGCAAGCATGGCCTATGAAAAAACGTTTGGTAAAAAGCCAATCCCAGTAAGAAGTGGAGGTTCTATCCCTATCGTTGCAATGTTCGAAAAAGAACTTGGCTTGAAAACAATTTTAATGGGATTTGGCTTAGATAGTGATGCTATCCATTCGCCAAATGAGCATTACGGCCTATTTAATTTTTATAAAGGAATTGAAACAATCCCATATTTCTTTAGTTATTATAGTAAACTCGTTAAATCATAAGACATGAAAAGTGTTATTGCAGTCATTGTTGCTTTCTTTATTTTTTCTTCTTGTTCATTTTACGAGCTTGAGTATAAAGGAGGGGAACAGATCAAGTTTGGTAAACTAGAGGGCAAGCAATTTTCATTTACTGCAGGAGGAAAGATTTTAAATCAGAATGGCTTCGCTATTAAAGTGAAGCCATCTGATTTATCGTTATTTATAGAAGGAGAATATATAGGGCTTGTTCACCTCGACAAAGAAATTCGAATGAAACGTAAAAGCGATGAATATATTGAAGGTCGATTTACAGCTACTCTTGCTGACGGGGCAATGCTCAGAGCATTATTTTTTATAAACAAAAAACAGCTTGAAATCTGTCTTAAAGGAAAAGTTAAAGTAGGGGTTTGGATGTTCGGTAAGAAATTTGACGTCAATGAAACGCGAACGATAAGGGGTTCGGATTTAAAATTCATATAATTTATTGACCAATGTACACTCGATGTACGCGTTGTGAAAAGCTTGTCATTACTTCATAAGAAATCGTTTTTGCTTTTTGTGCAAAATCAAGAATTGTTTGGTGCTCTCCAATAATCTCGACTCGTTCACCTTCTTCTAATTGAAGATTTGTGACATTCACCATAATCATATCCATGCAAACATTTCCTACGGTAGGGCAATAATGGTTTTGAATAAAAACACCTCCATTTCCTTGTCCCAATGTTCGTTTGAATCCGTCTGCATACCCAACTGGAATAATTGCAATCTCCATCTTTTTTTCCGCGATAAAACCTCGACTATACCCTACATAATCATATGGGTGTATTTCTTTTAATTGAGAGATGGCACTTAACCAAGAGACTGCAGGGCGAAGGTTTTTATTTCCATTTACACCGTACATTCCTATGCCTAAACGAACCATGTCGAATTGTGATTCTGTATAGTTATGAATACCTTCTGAATTTAGAATATGACGATCAATCTGATAAGAGAAATTACTACTTATTTCAGTTGAAATTTTCTCAAATAAAGCGATTTGTTTCCTTGTAAATTCAGATAAAGCGAGCTCTGACTCTGCCAAGTGGGAGTAAATAGACTTAATAACAACTTCGGGTTGAGTTTTAATTAAATCAATCAATGCTTTGATATCTGACTTCGTAAACCCTAAACGATTCATTCCTGTTTCTATTTTGATGTGTATAGGGAAATTAGAGTGTTCCTGAAGGATCAACTCTCTAATTAATGACTGCAACTGCTTCAATGAGAAAACGGCTGGTTCAAGTCTATATTTGACACAATCTCCGAAGGTGCTTTCTTCAGCATTCATAACTAAAATAGGAGTTGAAACACCATTTTTCCGTAATTCAATTCCTTCATCGACATAAGCTACGCCCAGGTAATCTACCCCCATTTCTTCTAAAAAGCGACTCATTGTTTTTGAATCGGATCCATAAGAGGAAGCTTTCACTATACATAGGAGTTTCGTTTCAGCATTTAGAACAGATTTTGTGTAATTAATATTATGTCGAATTGCCTTGATGTCAATCTCTAAATAGGTTTGATGGTTTTTTTCTTTAAATGTATTCGCTAGAAGTTCCATTTTCAATTCACGATTTCCTTTTATAAGGATGTTTGAATCTTGAAATTGATAATCATTCTCAACTTCTTTATAATAAAAAAAGTATCCATCTAATTTAAATTCGTTCAACAAGACTTCATACTTGCGCTGTTGATCAGTACCTGAAACACCAATGATTGCGTAGCGTTTTTTTCCTTTCGCAGTTGCAAGTTGGTATTCAAGAGAGTTCCGTAAAGATTCAATATCTAAGCTATAAGTATCATTTAAAATGGTATTATTATTGTTTCCAGGAAAAGTCTCTAGTCTCAATGCTAAAGGGCTAATAGAAGGAATTACTTCCTTTATTTTGCTTGAGTTAACACCGAGAAAAAGGGCAACTGTTATTGCCAATTGAGCATTCATTCGATTAAAATCACCCGCTAATTGAAGTTGATTAATGATTTCAGCATTCGAATTGTTTGATACTAAAATGCCTTTACTTAGCTTGAGTGATTCAGGATAAAAGATATTTTTAACCCCATCAAATAAGGCAAGTTTCGTGGATAAATGTTCTGCTTCCGAATCGAATAATTCTCTATGTGCACTTCCAAATGATGTTATTATTCCATGGGTAGGTTTAAGTATTCCCCGAATTTTAATCATGCTTTTTTTAGTAGAAACACCAACCTCAATAATTCCGATATCTGTCTTCGAATTAAATTCAAGAATAGATAAAGCAACCCCTAATTGACTGTTGTAGCTTTTTGGACTACGACTTACTTGAAACTGGACCCCTAAAAATTGGGAAAGCCATTCTTTTGTCGTTGTTTTACCGTTGCTTCCCGTAATAGCAACGATTGGAAAATTAAATCGATTTCTATGGTGTTTAGCCAGGTCTAGGAGTGCAGAGAGGGTGTCTTTTACTACGATTTCTTTTGCTCCTGTGAAGGGTGCAGTTATACCAGCAGTTGAAACAATAAAGTGTCGTACCCCCTTGTTATATGCGGACTCTATAAATTCATGGCCGTCTCTAAATACTCCGGTCATGGCAAAAAACAACGTGTGTTCTCCGTTGATTAGTTTACGCGTGTCAAAAGCTACAGAACTAATAAGGGCTGAGTCAGAAGACTTCAGGTCGCTTAGTACTTGAGAGATTTCACTGTATGAATAATCTAAATTCAATGTCCAATTTTATTGTAGCAAGACCGGCAAAGCGGCTTATATTCTTCAAGTGCCCCTACAAGCACCTGGTCTGCCCCTTTAACTGTTCTGTGTGAGAACTGTGCAAGGTTTCCACAAGATACACAAATGGCGTGAACCTTTGTTACATATTCAGCAATACTCATGAGTTGTGGCATTGGACCAAAAGGAACTCCTTTGAAATCCATGTCTAATCCTGCCAAAATTACACGCGTGCCCTTTTTCGATAATTCATTGCAAAGGTTGATAATTCCATCATCGAAAAATTGAGCTTCATCAATAGCAACAACTTTTTCTTTACGCCAAACACTCAATATTTCTAAGGCATTTTTAACACAAATGGCATCAAATGAATTTCCCTGATGACTTACCACATTTTCTTTGTGATAGCGATCATCTACTTTCGGTTTAATCAATAAGATCTTCTGATTAGCAAATTGTGCACGTCTTAATCTAAGAATCAGTTCTTCTGTTTTACCAGAGAACATTGATCCAAAAATAACTTCAATCCAACCATGATTTTTTACTTCATCCGGAAAGTGTTCTAAAACCATGATTTTTTGCTTTTTAGGTTATCAACAAACGACCTTAGAGAAAAACAATCAAATTGAATAATAATCAACCTTTCTTTCGGTAACTTTGAGTACTAAAAGTCGTAATTAAGTGGCAAAGAAGAGTCACTTCGTTAGCAACTTAGTCAAAATGTTGAAAAGTCTAAGTAATGGAGAATATACAGAAATACAAGTATCAAATACAAGAAGTTGAATCATTAGTGATTAAACTTGAGAATGGAGAACTAAACCTAGAAGAACTTACAATACTTGAAGGTTTGACTCGTGCACTTCATGAGCGTAGTGTCATTCTAAAATATAAGGCATTTGAGCAAAAGGTAAATCCTGAGGCTAATGTTGTAGATCTATCTGTTGAAGCATCAAAGCCTGTTGGCAAAGACTTAAAGGGACAAGTGACTGAAGAGCCCACAATTGAGTTTTCTATACTTAGTGTTGATGACGCGGCTGAAGAAGAGGTTGCTTTAACTGAAGAGAAATCCGAAGAAGTTACTAAGCCTATAGTGGAAGAACCTATAGAACCAATTGTTGTTGAATTAGAAGAAAAAAACGCTGTACCAAATACAGAAAGGTCGTTCTTAGACCTTATACAATCGGTAGATAATTCGATTAACGCAAGATTCAATGATTCAAAACTGGAGACGCTTGTCGGTGCTTTTAGCTTAAATCAAAAATTGAGATATATAAATGAATTGTTTGATGGTTCAAGCGAGTCGTTCTCATATGCAATTAAAAGCCTTGATGCAAAACCTACAATGGATGAAGCAAAAGAGATCATTTCATCATTGGCTTCAGAACATGAGTGGGACACTGAAGAAGAAAGCGTGATTGAATTTATGGCAGTTTTGAATAGGCGCTATGCATAAAACATTAGCGATAGCAGTTTTTTTAGTAGGCGCTCAAGCATTTTCTCAATTAGAAGAAGCAAAAAGAATAACAGAGACCTTATGCTCTCCAGAGTTTCACGGAAGAGGATATGTAAAGAAGGGAGATTCAGTTGCTGCTGAATTTTTGAAAACTGAATTCCAAAAGCTAGAGGTTGACTCGTATAAAGATTCTTATTTTCAACACTTTAATCTTGATGTAAATACCTTTCCAAAGGAAATGGAAGTTTTTTATGAGGGAAATCAATTGAAGCCAGGCTATGATTTTTCGATAAATCCAAGCTCTGTTGGTCGTAAAGGGAATTTAATACTGCATGAGGTCACAGCAAAAGAAGCCTTAAACTTGGACACGATACGCTCGATTGTAACAAGGGTATTACAAACTGAATCTGAGGAAGATGTAGCGTTACTTTTTGACATGACAATTGTGTCTAGTGATACTGTAAAATTACTTCGAGAGCTTACATATAAATTGGCTTTTTACTTCCCTATTGTAGAGGTCGTAAACGATAAGTTTACATGGTCCGTTGGGAGAGAGGAACGTTTTTTCCCTTACTTGAAAATTCAAGAGTTTAAAATAAATAAAAAAGGTGTTTTATTCTTAAACATTGACTCTGAACTAGTAAAGAATTATGAGAGTCAAAATGTGATCGGTTACATTCCTGCGAAAAAAAAATGTGCTAAAACAATACTTTTTACTGCGCATTATGATCACCTCGGACGAATGGGTAAGGATACCTACTTCCCCGGTGCAAATGACAATGCTTCTGGAACTGCCATGTTGTTTTCAATAGCTAAATACTTCAAAGAAAACCCTTCAGAATTCAATATTATGTTTATTGCTTTTGCAGGAGAAGAAGCAGGGCTCGTAGGGTCAAAGTATTTTGTTGAACATCCAATTGTCAAATTGAAAAAGATCAAATTTGTAATTAATTTGGACATCATGGGAAGTGGCGAAGCCGGAGTAACGGTTGTAAATGGTTCACTTTTCGAAAAAGAGTTTTTAATACTTCAAGAAATTAACGCCTCTAAAGCACTATTGAAAGAAGTAAAAAAAAGAGGACCAGCTGCTAATTCTGATCATTATTGGTTTACTGAGAAAGGGGTTCCGGCATTTTTTATTTATACAAGAGGACCAAACAAACATTATCACGATGTCTTTGACAATTATGAAGCATTGAGCTTTTTAGAATTCCAAGATATAATTACCTTGTTGATTGAATTCGTTCATGAACTTGAGAAGAAGTGAGTAACTTTTTTTTGGTATAAAAAAGATTGCCTTTAAATGCTAAAGCATTTGAGCCGGGTTGTTTTTTGACTAAATTGCTTACATAAACACTAAAACATGAGAGTCTTACTATCAATTATCGGTATTGCAACACTCAACATTTCTAATGCGCAAATGTACGTTGGAGATAATCCCGGTATTATTATTCCTACGAAGTCTGCCAATTGTGCCCCTCCTTCGTCGTCTACTTTTATGCAAATGAATAATGTAAAAGCGATTATTCATACGGGAGGGAATTTATGGCAAATAACGGGTCAGAATTATTCTCAATACGAAGTTCCAAAGAACTCTGGTATTATGGCATTGTTTACTTCAGCGTTATGGCTTGGCGGTGTTGATGCAAATAACCAACTGAAATTAGCTGCGCTACGCTATAGGTCAGGTCAAGATTATTGGACAGGGCCTTTAACTCAAGGCGGAGCTGAAACAACGTTTGAAAACTGCGTGGCTTACGACAAACATTATGTTACCACTCAAGATGCAGTTCGTGAATTTGATGCTTGGTTTCAGGCGGGAGAGGAGGATATAGCTAACGGAACAACAACTCAGGCAGAGTTGTTTCCCGAATATGAAGTGCCAAGTATGATTAAGGACTGGCCCGCTCACGGGGATATTTCATTAGGCCAAGACTTTTATTTAGCTCCCTTTTTTGATCGTGATGAAGATGGAGTTTATGATTGGCAAAATGGTGATTACCCATGGTATGATATTACTAAGACGAAAGATTGCTCGGCAGATCGAAGGGTGTCACTTTATGGAGATTTGAATTACTGGTGGGTAATGAATGATAAAGGGAATATTCATACAGAGACAGGTGCAGACCCAATTGGAATGGAAATTCGTGCTCAAGCTTTTTCGTTTGCGTCTAATGATGAGATCAATAATATGACCTTCTATAATTATGAATTAATAAATCGCGGAACTCAAACATTATTTGAAACATATTTCGGCTGTTTTACGGATGGAGCATTGGGTGACCCTTATGATGATTACGTAGGATGTGATGTGAATCGTGGTTTAGCTTATTACTACAATGGGGATAACTTTGATGGGGACAATTCAGGCTATTTAGGCTATGGAGAAAGTCCACCGGCAGTGGGGGTTGACTTTTTTGAAGGTCCCTACCAAGATGATGACGGTATAGACAATACTTATGGGATTGGTCCGGGTGAAGCCTTAAATGGAATTGGATTTGGAGATACAATTATAGATAATGAACGTTATGGAATGAGACGGTTCCTGTATTATAGTAATAATACAAATGGAGCTAACCCAAGTCAAACAGACCCTCAGTTTGCCGCAGATTATTATAGTTATTTACAAGGGTTTTGGAAAGATGGAACACGTTTTTACTATGGCGGCTCTGGACACGTTTCGGACAGTGATGCTGACCCGAATGTACCATGTGACTTTATGTTTCCTGGGGATACAGATCCTTTAGGATGGGGTACAGGTGGAATACCACAGCCAGAATGGACAGAGCAAACGGCAGGAAACCCTCCGAATGATAGACGTTTTGTACAATCCGCGGGGCCATTCATATTAAAGCCAGGTGCTGTAAACAACATTACTGTTGGAGTTGTTTGGGCACGAGCTCCGGGTGGAGACCCTTTTGCTTCGGTTGAAGCATTAAAACGTGCTGATGATAAGGCGCAGTCCTTGTTTGAGAATTGTTTTAAGGTTTTAGATGCACCACATGCTCCCTTAATGGATGCACAAGAATTGGATAATGCAGTCATATTAACACTGTCAAATCCAGTTAATTCAAATAATTATTTAGAACATTATGTCGAACGCGATCCATTTATTATTAGTGAGTTTTCGGATAGGGATTATAGGTTCCAAGGATATCAGCTTTATCAACTGTCAGGGAATGATGTTTCTGTCTCTGAACTACAAGATGCTTCAAAAGCGCGTTTAGTTGCTCAGTGTGATATTGAAGATGATATAGATCGAATTATCAACTTCGAGTTTGACGATGCACTTGGGGGAAGTCTTCCTACAGAACGTGCCGATGGTGCTAACGAAGGAATTAGACATAGTTTTCAGATTACGCAAGATTTATTTGCTCAGGGAGATTCTAAACTAATCAATTTTAAGAGGTACTATTTTGTTGCAATTGCTTATGCATATAACAATTATAAAACGTATGACCCAACGGACCCCTTGGCTTTAGATGGTCAGAAAAAGAAATATATAGCTAGCCGTAAAGCGCCAGTAGGTGAGGTTAAAGTGATCGAAGCTATTCCACATAACCCTTCCCCTGAATCAGATGGTACAATTCAAATGGTAGCATATGGTTCCGGTCCTCAGATTAAGAGATTAGATGGTCATGGAAATGGCTCTCAGGAGTTAGAGTTAAATTCTACTACTACAACTTCTATCGTATCAAATGGATATGTTGAGAACCCAGTTTATAATAATGGAAGTGGTCCAATCAACGTTAAAGTTGTAGACCCCTTAAATGTTGTTGATGGGTACTTCGAGTGTTTATTTACAGATTATAATGCCACTACATCAAATGCTGCAGATACTGCAGATTGGATTATTAATCGTTATTCTTCAGAAGGAGGTGCATTCATTGAATCTGTATCTTCAAAGAGGTCTATAGCAATTAATAACGAACAGATCATTCCTGGATGGGGCATTTCAGTTCAGATTAACCAAGAGAAGTACTATTTTCCAGAAGGAGCATCCGGAGATGCTAAATCAAAGACAACTGATTTCTTAAGTGGAACAATTACATATACTGATAGTTCTAAGAGGTGGTTGTCTGCGGTTCCAGATGGAGATGGATTTAACGCTTTCAATTGGATTCGTTCAGGAGATTATGATCCTACAAATGGAACAGCTGCTACTGACGATGATGATTGTACAGATGCAACTGCTGATGACTATTTAGCATATACAGACCCTTGTAACTACGCTGACGTTTTAAATCAAGATACAGATAAAAGCTGGGCAGGTATTTTAGAAGGTGGTATTGCTCCTCATAAATTAGTTGGATACGAAGCTAGCTACATGCCAATCGCATATGATAATTATGCTGGTGTTAATGTAGCGCGTCAGCTATCATCATTAAGTTGGTTGCCGAGTGTTGATATCGTTTTTACATCTGATAAAAGTAAATGGACACGTTGCCCAGTTATCGAGCTTGGTAGAGAAGAGGAATTAAATTTTGGTGGTGCTGCTCCAGGGGAGTTGAGAGCAAGTCCTAGTGTAGATGAGAATGGTGATCCTGATGGTACAGGTAATGGAATGGGTTGGTTCCCAGGATATGCTATTGATGTTGAATCAGGAGCTCGTTTGTATATGGCTTTTGGTGAGAATTCATTCTTAGTATCTGATAACGGTGCTGACATGATTTGGAATCCAACGAATAGGGTAGTTGATAATAATGGTACTCCTATCTTAGGTGGTATGCATGCGTTTTATGTTTTTAGCTTCCAGAATAAGGCGAAAAATTCATTCTTACAAGCTCAGAATTATCCTGCTTATATTCCTGATGAAGCAAAAAACAATGCAACGAATGAGTTATATAACGATTTCCAAAATATTGCATCGAATCAAACTGCAGCTAAGAAAAAAGTTTATAGTAGTATTTCTTGGGTAGGCAACCCTTTATTGGCTCAAGCTCAAACATTGTTATCAACGGATGCAACAATTCGATTGAGAGTTAATAAGGAGTATAAAAACTTCTCTAACTCAGCTAATCCAGCCGGTGGTCCAAATGGAGGAAAGCCAATGTATTCATGGGACTCCGATAAAATAGCAACTGAAATTGGAAGCGCAGATCAATTAACGAGTGCTTTAGACTTAATTAATGTAGTCCCTAATCCGTATCAAGCGTATTCTGAGTATGAAAGAAATAGATTGGATACACGAGTAAAGATTACCAATTTACCAGAGCGTTGTGAGATTAAGATTTATAACACTCAGGGAAAGTTAGTTAAGTCGTTTAAGAAAGATAGTCCCTCAACATTTATTGATTGGTTATTGGTGAATAACAAGAACATTCCGATTACTTCGGGATTGTATTTAATTTATGTAAGTGTTGAAGGTGTTGGGGAAGTGATTGTAAAATCATTTGTTGCGATGCGCCAAACTGATTTACAGAATATTTGATGGTAATGAAATTCGGAAAGTAGTTCCAGTATTTTGTTGAGACTCAAGCACGAATACATTTCCTTTGTGGGAATCTTTTACAATTCGTTTAACGAGCGAAAGGCCTAATCCCCAGCCTCGTTTTTTTGTAGAAAACCCAGGTTCAAAGATTCTTTTTAATTGATTAGATGGGATTCCTTTTCCGTTATCCTTAATGTCGATATGAACCCATTCTGGAGTACCTTGAACGTCAATATCCAAATTACCCTTACCCTCCATCGCGTCTACTGCATTTTTAGCAATATTTTCTACAACCCATTCAATTAGTGGTGCATTGTGTAAAGCGGACAGACTGTCGTTTGTTGTGACTGTAACATCAACTTTATCTGAAATGCGTGGTCGCAAATAGCTCATGACATTACTGACCGTCGCAGATATATCTGTATCTTCTAGCTTTGCTCCAGAACCAATTTTAGAGAATCGATCAGTCACTTTTTCTAACCGATCTATATCTTTCTGCATTTCAACGGTTACCATTTTATCAACCCCTTGAGCTTCTAGTAATTGAACCCAAGCCATTAAAGAAGATAGAGGTGTTCCAAGCTGATGCGCCGTTTCTTTAGCCATCCCTGCCCAAACTTTATTTTGTTCAGCCTTTCTAAACGTACTAAAGATGAGGTAGCCAATAATGGCAAACAGTCCAATTACTAAAAATTGGATGTATGGAAAATATTGAAGTTGTTTTAATTCGGGGCTATCATCAAAGTATAATGTATTCGAGTTACCATCTTTAAAATCAACGATTATTGGTTCATTTTGATTTTTTAATTGGGCAATGTGTCTATCTATATTGTTTTTAGTTATCGTATAATCATCTATATTTGTTCCTATAATTTCTTTTCTTTTGTTATCCACTAGAAGTACTGGTACTAATCCTTCATTGTTGATTAAGTCATCATTAAATGCATTAATCAAAGAATCACGTTCTGCCTCCAATCGGGCTATTCCTTTTGAATCATTGTAGCAATAGGTCATAAAAAGACCTTCGTATACTTCAATGGTAAAGGATGGGGTTTTTTCTTGCCAAGCTTCAGCTAAGGACAATAGAGAATCTTCGAAAATAGAAACAAGCTCTTTGGCACTTACCCTAAGGTATTCCGAGCGTAATGTACTTGTATCGAAACCAAGGTTAATATTCCCAGAAACTTTTTTTTGATTGTCTAACAGGATAACGGGAATGTCTTTATTTCCATTAATAATTTTTAATGGAAAATCGTAATTTGGAACCTGATCTAGTGGAGTTGCCTTAGAAACCTCTTTAGTCGCATCAATCCAGAGTGTCATTTTCTCACGTTCACGTTCACGTAATTGTGTAAATGTCCTGTTTGTTAACCTAACCAGTTCAATTTTCTTCTTAACAGCATCGCCCCACTGTTTAGCCCGCTCGCGTTCACGATCACCTACTTTAGAAACAATACTATTGGATACAAACAAGGAGGCCCCTACTAGTAGAAGAGCGAAAATCAATAAAGCGATTTTCCATCGTTGCTTTTTCGAATATATGTTCATAAGATTGTCTAATTTAACGAGAATAAATTATAAAGATTGCATGTGCACTTTTCTAAGCCAGATTTAGTGCTTTTTCAACTTGAGAACAAACAGCGTGATGGTCGTATACTTTTGCCATTTTGATTAAAGTTTTAGAATCAAAGTAGATTTTTTCCGAGATGATTCGATCTATTTGGTCAGCAAGACTTTGTGTGTTTAAAGTCTCGAAGAGTATACCACCCTTTGATTTTTTTATAATTTCAGTTGTTCCTCCAGCATTACTACCTATCACAGGAGTACCACATGCTAATGATTCAATAGTAACCATTCCGAAGGTTTCAGCTTTTGTGGCCATGACTAGATAGTCAATTGCATTGTAAAAAGCCGCAGTATCCTTTCTGAATGGACGTATAAATACGCGATTTTTAAGATTTTTGACCTCAATTTCTGCTTCAATTTCCGCCATATAATCATATGTTTCATCTACTGTTGGCTCCCCTAGAAGAACAATCGAGAAACCATCATTTTTGGCCATTTTCATGGCATTAAGGAGTAAAAGTTGACCTTTTTGTCTATCAAATCGACCAATTAAGCCAAATGTCAATGTTTTGAGCGGAAGGTCTAAGTCGTTTCTAGAGGTTGATTTTTCTGGTAAGTTTTCGAATTGGCATAAATCTAAACCTGATGGAATAACAACTGTCTTGTTTGAGAAGCGTGTCATTGTTTTAACCTGATTCTCTAGCCAATTTAAAGGACAAGACCATAGATCAATTTTTTTGAAGCGGAGTGTGTGTAGAAGATTTGTTTTCTTAACACCTAACTGCATCTCCATAAAATAAGATGTGTGTAATTTTGATTTCAATGTATGTTTGACACTCGCAAGTATACTCATGTCGTATGTAGATCGAATCATCAAATGACTAATTGATTCTTTGGTAATTAATTTCGCAAGAGCTCGTGCTTTTTTTAGGTCAAAGTACTTTTTGTGTTTTTGAATGACTATTGTTTTTAGCCCGAAATTAGACGAATTAGTGTGAATGGGGCTTCCGGCAACACAAATAAAAACAACGGCATGTCCCCGTTCTTGCATCCATTGAGCATTTCTGAGGTGATTCATTTCTAATCCTCCCCAGCTTTCTGATGAACATAGATATCCAAGTTTCGCCGTCATATCCTGTAAAATTAAAAGTAACTTCGTACTGAACAAATAATTCAATAGATAATGACTAAAAGCCCCATTGTAATATTCTTAGCTACTGTAATTATATTATGCCTCTTGTTTTTCTTATTCGCCATTAATTTATTTGACGGTCAAATCGTTTATCAAGAGGGTTTAAAGGAAATTGTTCTAGATACGCCTTTAAGTTTATCCTATTTTATAGGACTAGGATATGATGAGATTGATATGAAGGGAGTTAAATCTTTTTACTTGACGACAAAAGGGATCTTTATGGCGTTAATTTTCATATTAGGCTTTCCTGCATTGTTAGCATTTCGTATTCATTTAAGAAATAGTAAATAGTGTCTTTGGGGCATATTTAATAAAATAGTTCTATAGATAATAAACATTAACTCACTTAGATCAATTTAGAAAACGGTGAAAGAGATTTTAGACATCATTTTACGGTCCTACAAAGGCTACGCTTCGAGTCTTTGGGAGACAATTACACATCCATTTGGAGACTATAATTATTTCACGTTATTGATACTCGTATCATTTGGTGTTTGGTGCCTGGAATTGATTTTCCCTTGGCGAAAGAAACAATCTGCCATTCGGAAAGGTTTTTGGATCGATGCTTTTTACATGTTCTTCAACTTTTATATTTTCAATTTGATTATTTTCACTGCGCTATCAAATACTACTGCTCATTTATTTGGGGATTTAATCAGTTCAATTGGTTTCTCAGAATGGAGACTATTCGATTTTTCAGGGTTGAGTCCTTTGGTTCAATTCATCATTTATTTCTTAGTTGCTGATTTTATTCAATGGTCTATTCATCAATTGCTACATAGAGTTCCATGGATGTGGAAATTTCACAAAGTACACCATTCAGTTACCGAGATGGGTTTTTCGGCGCACTTGCGTTACCATTTCATGGAAAACATCTTTTATAGAACAGGGATGTATATTTTTTTAGGATACCTGTTTAATTTTAAATTAGAACATGCATTTTTCTTGCATGGTGCAACGATTATCATAGGTCATATCAATCATGCAAATATTGGGTGGGATTATGGTCCGCTAAAGTATATTTTCAATAATCCAAAAATGCATATTTGGCATCACGCGAAAGATTTACCTAAATCTCATCCGCATGGAATGAACTTTGGAATTTCTTTGAGTTTATGGGATTACATTTTTGGAACAAATTACATTCCTTCAAATGGACGAGATATTCCACTTGGGTTTGATAAAATAGAAGAGTATCCAACTAACTTTTTCGTTCAACAGACAGAAGGGTTTAATTCAAAAGAATAAGTAAGCAATCACAACGTAATTAAAAAGGACTAAACACAAAAAAGGGAGAAACATTAATGTTTCTCCCTTTTTTGTAAAATAATAACGATGTTATTATTTTAATAATCTATTCATAGAAACCTTCTTTCCAATAATCCCTTCTAAGTCAGTAATTGAAACCCGATCCTGCAACATCGTATCTCGATCTCTTACAGTTACGCTGTTGTCTTCTAATGTTTGGTGATCAATCATGATGCAGTAAGGCGTTCCAATCGCGTCTTGACGGCGATAACGTTTACCTGGAGAGTCCTTTTCATCATATTGACAATTGAAATCAAATTTCAACGAATTTAAGACTTCCTTCGCTTTTTCAGGTAAGCCATCTTTACGTGTTAGGGGCATTATCGCAACTTTATAAGGAGCTAATGATGGTGGTAAAGAAAGTACTGAGCGCTCAGAGCCGTCTTCCAGTTTTTCATTTTTGAATGAAGTACTAAGTACAGCTAAAAACATTCGATCTAATCCAATAGATGTTTCAACAACATAAGGAACATAGTTCTTATTCAATTCTGGGTCGAAATATTGCAGCTTCTTTCCAGAGTGTTTTTCGTGTTGTTTTAAGTCAAAATCTGTTCTTGAGTGAATTCCTTCAAGTTCTTTGAACCCCATAGGGAAGTTGAATTCAATATCACTTGCAGCATTTGCGTAATGAGCTAACTTGATATGATCATGAAAGCGGTAGTTTTCTTTACCTAATCCAAGTTTATTGTGCCAATTGATACGCTGTTCTTTCCAGTATTCGTACCATTTCATTTCTTCACCTGGTCGCACAAAAAATTGCATCTCCATTTGTTCGAATTCACGCATTCTGAAAATGAATTGACGTGCAACAATTTCATTTCTAAACGCTTTTCCTATTTGAGCAATTCCAAAAGGAATTTTCATTCGTCCAGTTTTTTGAACGTTTAAGAAGTTTACGAATATTCCTTGTGCTGTTTCTGGCCTTAAGTAGATTGTCGAGGCATCACCAGCTACAGAGCCTAACTCAGTTGAGAACATAAGGTTAAATTGACGCACTTCCGTCCAGTTTTTAGTGCCGGAAATAGGACAAACGATTTCCAAATCAACGATTAGATTGTAGACTCCTTCAAGGTCATTATTACCAAGTGTGTTTCTCATTCGATCTTCGATCTCACTGATTTTAGTATGATTTCGAATTACATTTGGGTTTGTTGCTCTAAATTCCTCTTCGTTGAAGTCATCTCCAAAACGTTTTACACCTTTAGCAACTTCTTTATTTATTTTTTGGCGAATTTTCTCGATATAATCTTCTATTAATACATCAGCTCTATATCTCTTTTTTGAATCTTTATTATCAATTAATGGGTCGTTAAAAGCGTCAACGTGGCCAGATGCTTTCCATGTAGTTGGGTGCATAAAAATCGCAGAATCGATTCCCACGATATTATCGTGCATTTGAACCATTGATTTCCACCAATATGATTTGATGTTGTTTTTTAATTCAGAGCCTAATTGACCGTAGTCATAAGTTGCTGATAAACCGTCATATATTTCCGAAGATGGAAATACAAAACCATACTCTTTCGCGTGCGAAATGATATCCTTTAAACTGTCTTCTTTTTGAGCCATGTCGCAAAGATAAAAAAAAGGGAGTGTGTTGTATGTCGTTATAAGGATATGATATAAAAAAAAAGGAGCCTAATGGGTCTCTATCCTTACTGTTTTAGCTATACTTAATTAAAGTGTAGATGGGCAAACATATGCTGTTTTAGGAATGTCAGTTTTACTGATTAAACCAAATCCTCCAGCGACATCAATTAACCTTGAATAGCCATTTTTCATTAATAAAGAAATTGCAATTACACTTCTATATCCTCCTGCACAATGTATGTGGTAAGTTGTTTTTTTATCTAGTTTATTCAACTCATTATTCATATAATCTAATGCATAATGGTCCGCATTTTCAATATGCTCCGCATCGTATTCTCTTGGTTTACGAACATCAATGATGTTACAAGCGCTATATTTTTCCGCAAGTTCTTCCACAGTAATTGAAGTAATAGTATTCAAACTCCCCCCTTCTTTTAAATAGGTTTCAATTCCACCTTTTAAGTACCCCACGGTGTTGTCATATCCAACACGAGACAAGCGAGTTATAGCTTCTTTTTCAGCCCCTTCAGGAGCGACGATAATAATTTTTTGATTGAGATCTTCAATTAATGCTCCAACCCACATAGCAAATGTTCCATTTAATCCAATAAATAATGAATCTGGAATAAATCCCTTGATAAAGTCAGATTGAGGACGTACATCTAAAATAAATGCACCACCTTCAATTTCAGTTATAAATTGCTCTAATGTTAATTCGTTATTCCCCTTAGAAAGCACATCGTCAAATGAGTCGTAACCCATTTTATTCATTACCGCATTTTTCGGGAAGTATTGTGGTGGTGGTAAAATACCTTTAGTAACTTCTTTGATAAATTCATCACGTGTCATATCAGCGCGCAAAGCATAGTTTGTTTCTTTTTGTTCGCCAAGTGTTCCGATTGTTTCTGAACTCATGCTTTTTCCACAAGAGGAGCCAGCGCCATGTCCAGGGTAGATAATTAATGAGTTATCTAAAGGCATTATACGATTACGTAATGAATCAAATAGCATCCCTGCTAAATCTTCACGAGTCAAGTGTGTTTTTATGGCTAAATCAGGTCTGCCAACATCCCCTAAGAATAATGTGTCTCCTGTAAATAAAGCCGTCTCTTTCCCGTTTTCATCAATTAACAAGTAAGTTGAAGATTCTGGAGTGTGTCCAGGTGTATGAAGTACTTTAATTGTTATATCACCAATTTTAAATTCTTGGTTATCTGTTGCTATAATTGCATCATACCCCGTATTTGCTGTTGGGCCAAAAACAATAGATGCCCCCGTTTTTTTAGCTAAGTCAACGTGACCTGAAACGAAATCTGCATGAAAATGCGTTTCGAAAATGTATTTAATAGTTGCGCCGTTATTAGTTGCAATATCAATATAAGGCTGTGTTTCTCTTAATGGATCGATAACAATAGCTTCACCATTACTTTCTATGTAATAAGCTGCCTCCGCAAGGCATTTAGTATAAAGTTGTTCTACAATCATAATTTCTATTTTGTTACTACAAGTAGTACACTACTTACTTCTTTTCAAAAGAAGTATTGATATTCTCAATGTAATTTAGAAGCTTTTCCTGCCCGAATTTAGATGTAGCAGAAGTTGTGAAAACAGGAGGTAATTCCTCCCAATGTTTCAACATTTCTTTCTTGTATTTCGCCAAGTTTTTTTGAAGCGAGGTGCTAGATAGTTTATCAATTTTTGTAAAAACCATTGAAAATGCGATCTGTTTTTCGCCACACCAGTTCATGAATTCAATATCAATCTGCTGTGGTTCTAAACGACAATCTAACAAAACAAAAACGTTTAAAAGGTCTTCTCTTTTTGTTAGGTACTCAGAAATGAACTTTTCCCAGTTCGCTCTAGATGTTTTTGACGCCTTCGCATAACCATAACCAGGCAAATCGACTAGGTACCAGTTATCATTAATCATAAAATGATTAATTAATTGCGTTTTACCAGGCCGGCCTGATATTTTAGCTAATTTGTTTCGACCTGTAATCATATTGATTAGAGATGATTTTCCAACATTAGACCTGCCGATAAATGCGTACTCAGGCAGTCCATCTTTAGGACATAAGTTAATATCTGTATTGGAAATCACGAATTGTGCTTTATTGATTTTCACGGGCTTCTTTTTGACAAAGATAGAGATTTAACATTTTTTCTTTCTATACAATGACGCTTTACTTTACATTTGTGAAATACAAATTGAAGTTTTATGAAATTTTTTATGTTTTTTTTTACTACAGCATTGACTTTAAGCGCATGTAGTGGCGATGTGGAAGTATCCAAAAATTCAAATAATCAGATAGAACAAGAAGCTGAAGTTCATGCAAATCGTATTCTTACAATGGAAGTTGAAGGGATGGTTTGTAAGATGGGGTGTGGGGGTACAATTAGAAAAGGACTCAAAGCAATGACTGGTATTTCTGAAATTCAATTTGATTTTGAAGATGATAGGAGTTCTAATTTAGCTACGGTATCGTTTGATAAAAACATCATTACAGCAGATGAGATGGTGAAGATAGTAACAGGATTAAACGAGGGTCAATTTAAAGTTGGATCTATTAGTTCTGAAAGTCTATATGAAACAACAATTATTGAAAACAAAATAACAGAATCGTATGAAGAATCAGCTCTCGAAATGACTTCATCACAAGTTGCGATACCAAACCTTCTCGATTTGTTTTCGGGTTTTTTTACGCATTAATTTAGTTTTAATTAAGGCTGATGTTTGATTCCTTTTATTTTTGTGTGCATACAATTTCACGTCGTTCATGAAACTTCATTTTAGAGAATTAGGATTAGGGCAGCCATTGGTAATTTTGCACGGATTGTTTGGTTTCTCAGATAATTGGCAATCTCAGGCAAAGAAATTAGCAGACTATTATCGCGTTATTTTAATTGATTTGCGTAACCATGGCCACTCTCCATGGTCAGATGATTTCTCCTATGACCTTATGGCTCAAGATGTTTTTGAATTATGTCAAGAGCTGAACCTGAAAGATTTTATTTTAGTAGGCCATTCAATGGGAGGTAAAGTTGCTATCAATTTTGCTCAAAAGCACGAGGTATTGTTAGCAAAATTAGTGATTGTAGATATTGGGATTAAGGCATACCCTATGCATCACGAGCATATTCTAGCTGGAATTCATTCAGTTGATTTGCCAAATATCTCGGCGCGTAGGCAGGCAGACGAAAATATCAGTGTTCATATTGAATCGGAAGGCATCAAACAGTTTTTATTGAAGAACCTTTATTGGAAAGACAAAGGAACACTTGCATGGCGAATGAACGTTATAGTACTTGAACGTGAAATGAATAAGATTCTTTCTGCCATGGAGGAAGTAGAGGTGAGCGTACCAACTTTATTTATTCGTGGTGCAATGTCCAACTATATCCTGGATGACGACATCGAATCTATTGAAGATCTTTTTATTGATTCTGAAATTGACACGATTGATAATGCTGGACACTGGGTTCATGCTGAAGCTACAAATGAGTTTCTTGAAAGTCTTTTGTCGTTCTGCTTGAGATAGACTTATAATCAACTTTATTCTCACAACAATTAAGATTAATGATATGGAAGTTCCACTGATTTCGCAGCGCTATGAACATGAGGTTTTGTCGGAATCAAAAACGTAATAACAAATTAAAACAACAAATTAGAAGACTTTAATGGCAGGATTAAAAATTAAGCATTATATTGAATGTATAAAGACATTTATATGCGGATTTTTATTGTTGATGACCAAAGACTAATTATAGAAGCTTGGACAAATTTACTTTCTGAAATCGAAGATTTTGAAATTGTTGGGTTCGCCTTAGAAAGCACAGATGCTCTTCTTTCGATTAAATCATATAGACCAGACATAGTCTTATTAGACATTAATCTAAAAGAGGCTTCTGGAATCGAGCTTTGTGAGAAAATAATAAATGAAGTTCCTAAAACAAAGGTTATAGGCCTTTCCCTGAATAATAAGATTGCCATTGTTAAAAAAATTATTTCAAAAGGAGCAAAGGGATATTTGACGAAAAATGTTGAAACAGAGGAATTGGTTAAAGCGATTAATAAAGTACATAATGGTGAAATGTATATATGCGAAGAGATACAATCTAAGCTAATGCAGGAAATAATATTTAGTACTGAGTCTCGCGGGCCTTCAAAAGAATTAACTTCAAAAGAAATTGAGGTACTTGAGCAAATAGCAATAGGACTGACTTCAAAAGAAATAGCTAAAGAGCTTTTTGTGTCTGCTCGAACAATAGAAACGCACCGACATAACATACTAAAGAAGCTAGGCTTGCCTAATACGGCACGATTGATTTCATGGGCAGTTCAAAATGGATATCTTAATAATTGATCTACACCAGATTAATTCAAATCAGACAGGAATGTTTAAACGACAGAAGGTTCCACTAATGTAATCGTTCCGCTTGAGGCATTCATGCTTGCTATAACTCCAATAGGCAGAGTAAACTTATCTCTAACATGTCCGATTTGGGCACCATAAAACACGGGTTTGTTAAAAGTGCTAAAATGTTGTTCAAACACTTGCTCTAAGGTGAATGACTTTTCAGGTTCTTTCGGAGTACATTTTCGGAAGCTCCCCAAAATAACTCCGTTCACCTCATCCAGTAATCCGCTTAATTTCAATTGAAATAACATTCTGTCTATACGATAAGGTTCTTCCATTACATCTTCAATAAAAAGGATTTTACCCTTCCATTCGGGTAAGTATTTGGAGCCAATAAGACTACAAAGTATACTTAGGTTTCCTCCAAACAGTTCACCTGTTACTATTCCATTAGAATAAGTTGTTATTGAATGGTCTGATTGTAAATTTTTGTATTTAACTTTTTTTCCTTCAAAAATAAGCTGTCTGATGTAGTTTACACTGTAATCGTTCCAAGTGGAATTTCCACCTGGTCCATGAAATGTTACCAATCCTGTCTTCGCAGTAATTGCATTCAGTAAGGATGTGATATCACTGAATCCCATGATAACTTTAGGGTTTGCCTGAATCTCATCAAAATCTATTATATCTAAGATGCGAGCACATCCCCAGCCACCCCTAATAAAAAAAATTCCGTGTACCTCATCGTCCGAGATAAAAGACATAAACTCTGAAGCGCGTTCTTGATCTGAAGCGGAGAAATACCCAAAGCGTTTAGGTATATTTTCACCAACCTTAACATTAAGTCCAAGAGACTCCAAAATCACTTTAAACTTATCGATGTCATTAGAGTTTTCCATAGCGCCAGCTGGAGCACATATTGCAATGGTATCACCTCTTTTTAAACGTGCCGGCTTAATTGAAGATGAATTGTTATTGATTATTAGTTCTTTCTTTCCAAGAGAAAGCGAGGCCGCACCAAGTAAGGCGGTTCCTAGTATTGGGATAAAACTTCTGCGGCTAATAGGACTCATTTCCCGTATTTATTTATGTGTTTGAATCAACGTATAATCCTATATATAATAGGAGAGTTACCTTTATTACCTCGCAGGCTATCTTTTTGATCAGTCTCAGCTAATAACGAACCTAGAATTATCAATGAGTGCGTTTTTTACCCTTTTAATAGATTAAACTAAGTTTTTAGAGAAGAATACACGCTCAGAATCAATTTGTTCTTCAAGTAGTCTGAAAAATTCTGCACGATGTTCGTCTTCAATACAATCCGATGGGAAAGTTAATTGTAATCCTTTAATGTAATCGAAATAAATACTTTGTTGTTGAACACTTATTTTTCGTAATCCTTTAAAATAAAGAAGGATAACCTCTCTATCTGCAACGATTAATGCTTTTGATGAAAGCCCGACTCTATAATGGTTTCCTTTAATTCCAACCATAGCAAAAATAACGTTGTCCAATGCGCCGAATAAGAATGCTAGCGCTGGCAGCCAGGCCTGTCGAGTTACTTGATGAAGAGCAATACCAACAAACGTCATTACAAGTACTTCTAAAGCTGTATAGGTAACAATTCTTCGTTTACGCGTTGAGCTAACAGGGGCGTTCCATTTAAATTTTGTTTGTTTTGATACAATTCGCATTCCCATCCAACGACGAATACTTCTTCTTAAGCTCACAATGAATATAACCAGACCTAATCCCATAAAAATTTCATCTCGATGAGGTATGTACGCTCCACTTGTTTTTAAAAACATAACGGGTAGGTCAAATCCGACATAGATTGCCATCAACATAGTTGGTACGAGTAAAAACAAGAGAAGCATGTTGATAAACCTATTCATTCGGGAGGAGCTTTAATTGAGTTTTAATTGAGTTTATTTTTTCGTTTACTTTTGCAATTTTCTTGTCTACTTCTTTACGAAGAGCATCTGTACCCTTGCTACTTGCAAAGAAGCCTAAGTTATTTTCTAATAACGCGACCTCCTTAATTTGAGTATCGATTTGTTTTCGTAGTTCTAATTTTAATTCACCAAATTTTCGAGATGCATTTGGACTAGCTTTAATTTTCTCAACTTTTGCATGGAAAATGATTCGCTCCATTTCAGCTCCTTCGAGTTTTAACACACTATATTTTATATCCATAAGTGCTCTGAACGCTTTGAAAATAGGATCTTTCTCTTTGATTGGAACGTGTCCAACAGCATTGAAATTTTCAGCGAACCTCTTTAAGTCAGAAATTGCTGTATTTTTATCTTCGTTTGGCTTGTATTTTTCAATAGCAGCAAGTAGTTCTTTTTTTGTAGATAAATTAGCCTCGTTCTCTTTGTCTTTAGCTCCAAAAAATGCTTCTCTAGAGTTGAAAAATGCATCACAGGCAGACCTAAAACCTTTCCAAAGTTTTTGTTCATTCTTCACGCCAGAATGTCCAATCGTTTTCCATTGTTGCTGCAGTTGTTTCATCTTCTTTGCAGTTTCTACCCAGTCTGTAGAGCTTTTCAATTCATTTGCTTTTTCAATAAGTCTTTTTTTCTTCTCAGCTAAAAGGCTATGCTTTTCTTGGATTTCAGAATGTAATTCTTTTTTCGCATCGAAAAACGTATCACATACAGTACGAAAGGCTTTCCAAATTTCTTCATTTTCCTTTTTAGGCCCGAATCCAATTATTTTCCATTTCGCTTGACAAGCAAGAATCTCTTTGGTCATGGCATCCCATGAATTAGAAGAGTCATTTGTATCTTTCTTTTCAACGATAGCGAGTGTTTCTTCTAACAATACCTTTTTTTGTTCTAGATTAGCTTGAAGTATAGCCCGACGATCATCATAAAAACGGTTTACTTTTTCATAGATAGACCGAACTTCTGTCCAATACGATTCTTTCAAAGAATCCCATTCCTCATTTGGCACTGGTCCTATGTCATTCCAGTCATTTTGAAGTTTTTTGAGGGTTCTTTCAACTTCGTGTATGGAACTTACCGTATTCAACAGCTTCAATTCAGCAATCAAACCTTTCTTCAATTGGAGGTTTCTATGGAAATCGTAATCCTTAAGATCTTTGTATATTTTTATGTTGTAAAAAAAATCTTCGAGTAAACGAGAATATTCAGCTTGAATATCATTTCTATTATCACGTGGAATATCACCGATTTCTTTCCATTTATCTTGAATTTCTTTCAATGCTCCAAAAGCAGCACCAATATTCTCTTCAGTAGTCACCGTTTCTCTTAAACGACTAATCAGAGCTTTCTTTTCACTTAAATTTTTTGATTCAAGCGCATTCCTCTCCTCAATTACAACTTTTCTTTTTTCTTTGTATGACCCATAAACTGCGTAGAAAGAATCTTTTAGCATCATTAGCTCAACTAAACTCGATTCTAGCGCAGCTAAATTATGTGCTTCAGGATTTTCATGATTTTCTAATTGTGCTACTTGAATTTTACGTTCGGCCTCTAATAGATGGTCTTCAAATTTCGCGCGAAGTTCATTGACATCTCTACCCACAGCCAAAAGGTTTTCCGAAGCTGTAAGTCCTTTCATTTTTTCTAAGAAATCTATGTTTTCCATGATAGTTTGTAATTGCTGAAATAAGTTTATGCGGCAGAATGTTTCATGTCAAAGTTTGTTAAAGTAACAAACTGCAGGATTCTTTCATTGAGGTCATTTTTTGTAATCGTAGTCAAGCGCTCAGTTCCGAATTTTTCAACACAGAAAGAAGCTAATGCCGACCCATTAATAATAGCACGTTTCATGTTGTCAAACGAAATATCATTTGTACTTGCTATGTACCCCATGAATCCACCTGCAAATGTATCACCTGCACCTGTTGGGTCGAATACATCTTCCAAAGGGAGCGCTGGCGCATTAAAAATGTTATCGTTATAGAACAATAATGCTCCGTGTTCACCCTTCTTAATTATTAAAAACTTCGGTCCCATTGCACGGATAACTTTCGAAGCTTTCACTAATGAGTATTCTCCAGAAAGTTGTCGGGCTTCTTCATCATTAATGATTAGCAAGTCAACCATTGAAATTGTCAGCTTCAAATCTTCTAATGCAATATCCATCCAGAAGTTCATTGTGTCCATAGCAACTAACTTTGGCCGAACATCTAAACGCTCAATTACTTGACGTTGAACTTGAGGGCTTAAATTTCCTAACATTAAATAATCTACCCCTTGATAGTTTGCAGGAATAATTGGGTCAAAGTGCTCAAGTACATTAAGTTCAGTAACTAGTGTGTCTCTAGAGTTCATAGCATTGTGATATTTCCCTGACCAGAAGAATGTTTTTTCTCCTTTTATAATTTGTAATCCGTCAAGATTAACATCGCGGCTCTTTAATTGATTCAACATCTCTTGTGGAAAGTCTTCTCCAACTACTGAGATAATGTTCTGTTCGATATTGTAAAAGGAAGAAGCCAAAGCGATATAGGTTCCTGCACCACCAATTATTTTGTCTGTTTTGCCGAAAGGGGTCTCAATTGCATCAAAGGCAACGGAACCTACTG
The DNA here is from genome assembly GCA_905182335.1 of Flavobacteriales bacterium UBA4466. GTDB lineage: Bacteria > Bacteroidota > Bacteroidia > Flavobacteriales_D > Crocinitomicaceae > UBA4466. The sequence continues at coordinate 231,567 of CAJJBE010000004.1, forward strand.
TAAGTAAACTCATTCTTATTTTTTTTAAAAGCAAAGGTAATACTATAGAAATATATAACAAATCATTTTAGTTGCTTGACTTTAGGATGGTATATTTACTAGTCATAGCCGCTTTTAGAATAAACACAACTTATGTTAAAGTAGACTTAAATAGTAACAAATCCAAACACATATACGTTAATAAGTAAAGTAGAGAATTGCAGATTGAATCCTTTTAACCGATATTTTTGTTTCATGCCGAAAACGCGCATTTTCAGGGTCTTCATTTGGTTCAGTGGAATTCTTGTTGGATTGTTACTGCTAATTACAGGTGCGCTCTATATTTTTAAGGATGACATATGTAATGTAGTCATCAATCAAGTAAACAAAAATCTTAAAGGAAAGGTTTCTGTAGCAAAAGTTGACCTTGCCTTTTGGGGATCTTTCCCAAACTTGTCTGTCGATTTTAAAGAGGTATTTATTCAAGACTCATATCAAGGCTCTACGGAACTAGACACATTACTTTATTCAGATAGAATTCGATGTAAATTCAATCTATTAGACATCTGGCGTGAGAATTACACAGTTAAATCACTTGAAGTTTCTCCAGGAATACTTAAGATAAAAGTCAATTCGAGAGGATTGAATAATTATGATATTATAAAAGAAGACACAGTAGACGTTGAACAAAGCAGGCTTGAATTGAACTTAGACATTGTTGAATTTGAAGATTTCAGATTTGATTATATTAATGATGCCACCAATCAAGAATATCTTACTAAGATCAATTCCATGTCCTTGATGGGACAATTTAGCTCTTCAGTATTCACCGTTTCAGCGGTAAGTGATTTACAAATCATAGCAGCACGTTCAGGCAGTATCACATTGGTGAATAATCAACCTGCGAAACTAAATATTGCAGTTAATGTGAATCAAGATTCTAGTATCATCAACATTCCTAAGTCAACAATATCAATTGCAAATTTACCATTTGATTTTCAAGGAGATGTTCGGGATGATGGATTTACATTTAACCTTCGCGGCAAAAACATTTATATTCAAGATGTTGCTAATAACCTTGCGATCCAGTACGTCGCTGATGTGAAGAGATTCTCTGGACAAGGCGCTCTTTTATTTGATTTGCTTATTTCAGGGGATAAAGACCCAAGGAAACCTGTTAATGTTGAATGTGATTTCGGTGTTAAAGGTGGTGTGCTTAAGAGCCCTAATAGAGGGGTCACAATCAAAAACCTCAAATTAGAAGGGAGCTATTCCAATAAAGGAGGGCCAACCAAAGAAAGTCTCGATCTTCAAAATGTTTCATTTCAAACGAGTAGTGGGCCGTTTAAAGGGAACTTAAGAGTAACACAATTTGAAACCCCTTTATTTAAAGGAAAGGCAAACGGATTGATTGATTTAGCAGTGTGGCACTCACTTTTTAGAGTGCCAAATATAGAAATGTTAACAGGGACCGTAGATTTAAATACGGATTTTATAGTTCAAGGAAAATCAACCAAAGCAGAAACAATGGAGTACCACATTGATAAATGCGAAGGGGATTTAAGAATGGATAATGTTAATTTTTCTTTTATAGATGATAAACGGGTATTTAAGTCAATTAATGGACTTGTTTATCTTAGGAATAATGAAGCTGGCTTGGAGGATGTTTCCTTAAATATTGGCGAGTCAGACTTTAGAGTAAATGGTATATTTAAGAATATTGTGGACTACTTCAGTGGTGTGGGAAATTTAAACACAGATATTCAAATTACAGGTAATAAGATCAATATAGAAGATCTTGGAGCGGACGCTAAGGAAGATATTTTGGAACGTGGGCGACAGTTTGTTTTGCCATACAATATTGATGGAACCGTACTTTTGGACGTTGGCTCATTGAGGTACGAAGAGCATAAGTTTGATGCTTTGAAAGGTAATATGTCTATTTATAAGCGAATCATTCATTTCCCTCGAATTTCAGTTAGAAATGGAGGGGCAGATGTGGTAGGGTCATTAAAGATTGAAGAACGAGCCCCTGAGATTTTTAATATATCGAGTCAACTGGTGTCGAAAAACATCAATGTGACCAGCTTATTTAAAGAGTGGGATAATTTCAATCAAGATGTAATATCGAGCAGTAATATCGAGGGAGTAGCAAAAGCAAACCTTACTTTTGAGGCACCATTTGATTTGCGTTCAGGGGTAATCTCAAAAGCGATTAAAGCAACAATTGTAATTCAAATAGATGATGGTCGATTAAAGAAAGTGAATACTTTTGATGAAATTATTCAAAGTTTAAAGAAAAGTAGCCTTAAAGTATTTTTCGGTAAGGAGAATCTCTCGATATTTGGCCGTAAACTAAAGGATTTGAAATTTAATCAATTAAAAAATACGCTGATTATCCAAGATGGAGAGCTTACAATTCCATCCATGTCAATTGTGTCATCCGCTATAGAGATTGAGGCTTCCGGTAAGCATACATTCGATAATCAAATTGATTACCGATTTGGTTTTAGGCTACGTGATTTGAAAAGAACTAAGAAAAGTGAGTTTGGTGAGATTTTAGATGATGGCTCAGGAGTACAGGTCTTTATGCGTATGTATGGGGATATATATGACCCGACTATTGAATGGGATAAACAATCTCGTAAGGAAATGTCTAAAGAAAATCGTGAAGCGGAAAAAGAGGATATCAAGTCTATTTTAAAATCTGAATTCGGGCTGTATAAAAATGATTCTACAGTGAAGGGATATATAAAGTCTAATGAGCCAAAAGAAGAGTTGATAATTCAATTCGATCCGGTGAATCAATTCGATCCAGTTATAGAAGTTAAAAAACCGAAGAAGGATACGAAGATTTCAAGGGTGTTAAGTAAATGGAAAAAGCAATCAGAAGCAGAAAATAAAGAAGAATTTGTGATAGACGACTAATCCGTATGAAAATAGTATTCTTAAAAGGGTTAAAAGACGGTTAATTTAAATCTCTTTTCCCATTAAAAAGAGAGCTATCAATTTTATTGATGCTTATCGCATTTTCTTGTCATGTTTTGGGATAGGTCAAAAAAAAGAGCTTATCACATGTGATAAGCTCTTCCAATAAAAAATAAAATATAAATACTACTGTACTACTTTTACGTCTACTGCATTCATTCCTTTTCTACCTTCCTGAAGTTCAAACTCAACTTCGTCACCTTCACGGATCTCGTCGATTAACCCAGAAACGTGTACGAAATGATCATTACTTGAACCTTCTTCAGTGATGAATCCAAATCCTTTTTCTTCATTGAAGAATTTTACTGTTCCTTTACTCATGATAATAATTTATTAAATATATAATTGACGCAAAGATAGGTGAGGAAATTGATATATCATAATTAATCATCAATCTTATTGAATAAACGATTCATTTTACTGAAGCTTCTTGGCTTTTTTCTTTCTCTTTTTTAAAGAGATAATTCTTTTTTAACACCAGTTTATACAGTCGTTTATATTTTTTATAGTCTTTGTAAGACTAATTTTATTCTAATCAGTCAATTAAATTCTAAAAAAGGATTCAAAATCATGATGTTTTGTACAGAATAATTTAACTATTCAAGCTATCTTCGCCCTAGTTATGGCAAAAATCCGTGATATAGATTTAGGAGAGTTTCCACTTTTACTTGCTCCCATGGAAGATGTAAGTGATCCACCTTTCCGTGCATTGTGTAAAGAACATGGTGCGGATTTAATGTATACTGAGTTTATTTCTTCAGAAGGTTTAATACGTGATGCCGTAAAAAGTGTACAAAAGCTAGATATTTTTGAATATGAGCGCCCAATAGGAATTCAAATTTTTGGCTATGATATCGAGAGCATGAAAATGGCTACCGAAATTACAGAGAAAACAAATCCTGATATTATTGACATCAACTATGGGTGCCCTGTTAAGAAAGTGGCATGCAAAGGTGCAGGCGCAGGAATCCTTCAAGATATACCAAAGATGATAGAGATGACTCGTGAGATAGTGAAATCAACGAAGCTACCTGTGACCGTTAAAACACGCTTAGGGTGGGACGAAAGTTCAAAGTATATTGTAGAGGTTGCTGAGCGTTTGCAGGATGTTGGAATTGAAGCTATTTCAATTCACGGGCGCACCCGTAAGCAGATGTATAAGGGTGAAGCAGATTGGAGTCTCATTGCGGATGTGAAACATAACCCTCGAATGAAAATCCCAGTTTTTGGTAATGGAGATATTACAACTCCTGAGAAAGCAGTGGAATATAAGAACCGGTATAATGTGGATGGAATCATGATCGGAAGAGCAAGTATTGGATACCCATGGATTTTTAATGAAATTAAGCACTTTGCAAAAACAGGTGAGCATTTATCTAAACCTACGGTTCAGAATAGAGTAGATGCCTGTATTCAACATTTAGAGATGAGTGTTAAATGGAAGGGTGAAATTCTAGGAATCGCTGAAATGAAGCGTCACTATACAAATTACTTTAAGGGAATTTCTCATTTTAAAGAGCACCGTATGAAGCTAGTTACTTCTTTTGATTTGGATGAAATCCGCCAAACATTAATGTGGATTCGTGAAAACGCTGATGAATTATTTTTCGTTACATAATCACTATTATATCTCTTAATTCAGTTTACTAAAATTTAGAGCATTAGCCTTTATCCTTAATTGTCTCAGTTTTTTTCTCTCAAATAAGTATTTACAATTAAATTAATACAGTATAAAGCACTAGTGTATACTTCGTAGTTAAAGAGTCTTTGTGTCTTAAGAAGTAAACGCCTTAGATTATTAGGTTACACTTACGACTCTAAGTAATCAAAGGAGCGTTAAAAATGTTCGTGTCATCTTTGTTCAGTGTCATCTAATAATTGGTTATCTTAGCGTTGGAAAAATACAAGAAAAATGCAACGATATCAAAATTATGCTCAAGGTCAATGGATTGACGGAGACGGTGTTGAGACAAATCTATACAATGCTATTACAGGAGCCAAAATAGGGGAGGCGTCTAGCGCTGGGCTTGATTATGAAGCGATACTTAAGTATGGTCGTAAGACTGGCGGTGAAAAATTACGCAAAATGACCTTCCAAGAAAGGGGCCGTATGCTTAAAGCTTTGGCTTTCCATTTGTTAGAAAAAAAACGTAAGTATTATGAGGTAAGCGCTTTAACTGGAGCAACTAAAATTGACTCTTGGATTGACATCGAAGGTGGAATAGGAAACTTATTCGCAAATGCGTCTTTAAGAAGACAATTCCCCGACTTACCCTATAATGTAGATGGTGTTTTTGCTCCTCTTTCAAAAGAAGGTTCATTTATAGGTCATCATATTCAGGTTCCTAAACGTGGAGTTGCAATTCATATTAATGCATTCAATTTTCCAATTTGGGGAATGCTAGAGAAAGTAGCGGTTAACTTTATGGCAGGTGTTCCAGCCGTGGTTAAACCATCAGAGTATACATGCTTCTTAACTGAAGTAATGGTTAGAGATATTATTGATTCTAAGATTTTACCTGAAGGGTCTCTTCAATTAATTTGTGGATTGGGTCGTGGCATTATTGATCATGCGTCTTCTGAAGATGTAGTAACGTTTACGGGTTCTGCACATACAGGAAAACTATTAAAAGGGCTACCTCGTATATTGGAAGAAAGTGTTCCTTTCAATCTAGAAGCAGATTCATTAAACGCAACAGTTTTAGGGAAGTATGCAACTCCAGGAACGGCCGAGTTTGATTTGTTCATTAAAGAAACGGTTAAAGAAATCACAGTGAAGGCAGGGCAGAAATGTACTGCAGTGCGACGAATATTAGTTCCTGAGGATTTCATTGAAGAAGTTCAAAAAGGAATTACAGCACGTTTGGCTTCAATTGTTATTGGTAATCCAAGTGAAGAAGGTGTTCGAATGGGAGCATTAGCAACAAGAACTCAAGTGGACCGCGTTCGCGCGAGTGTTGAATTGTTAGCTAAATCTCAAGACATCATTTTTGGTGATTTAGATAATTTTGAAGTTAAAGGAGCTGATAAAGACAAGGGTGCATTTTTCTCACCAATCTTATTCAGAAATAATAATCCTTACACGAACATAGATGTTCATAGTATTGAAGCATTTGGACCAGTTTCTACAATCATGCCCTATAAAAACATCGATGATGCAATCGAACTTTCTCGTATGGGTAAAGGCTCATTGGTTTCATCTATCGTTACACCAAATGATGACGAAGGAAAAGAGTTCGTTATTGGCGCTGCGAGTATGCATGGGCGGATATTAGTCTTGAATAAAGATTGTGCGAAGGAAAGTACAGGGCACGGTTCCCCAATGCCATTATTAACACATGGCGGACCTGGTCGTGCCGGCGGTGGCGAGGAAATGGGAGGGAAAAGAGGTGTTATGCATTACATGCAACGTACCGCAATTCAAGGTCACCCAACAACAATTACGAAGATTACAGAACAGTTCCAGGTTGGTGCTGAAATGCCAGAGGCAAACCCTCATGTATTTAGGCAACATTTTGAAGAGTTAAATATTGGTGACACTGTATTTACACACAAACATACGGTTACTCTTACTGATATTACAAACTTCGCGAATGTATCTGGAGATAATTTTTATGCTCACATGGATGAAACATCCTTGGAGGGAACAATCTTCGAACAGCGTGTAGCGCATGGTTATTTTTTGTTATCTAAAGCAGCTGGATTATTCGTTGATCCTAAAAAAGGACCAGTATTATTGAATTATGGTGTTGAAGAAGCTAGATTTACGAAGCCAGTTTATCCTGGAACAACTGTTGGGGTTCGTTTTACAGTGAAAGAGAAAATTGACCAAGAGAAAAAAGATGAGAATGATATCGCAAAAGGAATTGTAAAGTTTTTTGTTGATATGTTTGATGAAACAGGAGAGACTGTTGCGTTGGCAACGATCTTGACGATGGTTAAAAAACTAGATCAATCAGCATAACGATTAAACATCAAGATGCTTCCCTTAAAAAAGATAATTCATATAGATATGGATGCGTTTTACGCTTCTGTTGAACAGATGGACAATCCTGAATTGAGAGGAAGGCCAATCGCCGTTGGTGGATCGAAAGAACGTGGTGTTGTTGCCGCAGCAAGTTACGAGGCACGGAAGTTCGGAGTGAAGTCAGCCATGGCCAGTATTATTGCAGTCAGACGTTGCCCTCAATTGATTTTTGTGAAGCCTCGTTTTGAGCGCTATAAAGAAATCAGCAGTCAAATACGCAGTATTTTTTTCGATTATACCGATTTGGTAGAGCCATTATCATTGGATGAGGCTTTTTTAGATGTAACAGAAAACAAAGTGAATAATCCGTCAGCAAGTTTGATTGCTGAGGAAATCCGAAGGCGTATCAAAGAGGAAGTCGGGTTGTATGCATCAGCGGGGATTTCAATTAATAAGTTTACTGCAAAGATTGCATCGGATATTAATAAGCCGAACGGACAGAAAACGATTGAGCCGGATGAGGTTCTTCATTTTTTAGAATACCTACCGATAGATAAATTTTTTGGAGTAGGAAAAGTGACAGCTGCAAAATTACATCTACATGGTATCTTTACGGGGAGGCAACTCAAAGAACAGACGGTTGATTATTTGATAACGCATTTTGGAAAATCAGGACAGCATTTCTACAACATTGTTCGTGGAATTCAACACAGTGAAGTCCAGCCGGATCGTATAAGGAAATCGATTGCTGCGGAACGTACGTTTTTGAAAGATTTAAGCACCGAAGACTTTATGTTAGAGCAATTAGATAAGATTGGGGATGAACTTGAAAAACGTTTAATCAATAGCAATGTAAAAGGGAAAACCGTTACGGTTAAGTTAAAGTATTCTGACTTTACCACGCAAACACGAAGTAAAACAATTACTGATTTTATACACTTAAAAAGGGATTTCTTCCCAATCGTTAGAGACCTTATTTATCAAGAGAAACCAAAACAGAGTGTTCGATTACTTGGTATTACGTTAACGAAATTAGATAATGAGAAAGACTCAAAGAGTGTCTCTGTTCAACTGAAGTTTGAGTTTTAAAGTGGGGGGTCTTCTATTTTAATGTAACACCCTTCAAAATACCGTTGTTTATTCCAATCAAAAAAGTAGTTCCTTCGCCTATTCTAATACTTTTCAAGCTTTTTACGTTGTCTTGAAAATAGAATCCAGATTCATATATACTCATTGGAACAAAGTGACCATCCCCCGTTCCAAGTAGACATTCTCCTCTTCCGGCATCGTGTCTAGCTGTTTCAACTTCAGTCTCATATAGATTCCCAACGCAGACAACATCTTGAATCCCATCGTTGTTGATATCTTGAATTTCTATGCCTTGTATTGGAGAAAACTGTGCTTCTTTAGACTATTCAAAAGGACTAATTAAATGGTTGTAAAAGCTGGAGAGAAGGACCGAGAGGCCCACAAAAAAACCACTTAAATGATGCGCTTTTATTTAAACCTTAAAACTGTAAATAAACAAATGGAGGCTGCTCCGCGCCAATTGCTTGATACATTAGAACTATAATCATAGCAACGCTAATTACTTGTAACCACATCGGCATAGCAGTAAATGCTTTTTCATAAATATTTTTTATTTTATCGGGTAACCAGTGAACGAAGAATCCGGCTAACATTATGATTAATGGGACTTGATAGATTGCAATGAAATCTAAGAAGTAGCTCATTGAAAAGTTAAAATTAAACGCAATACGATTCAGTAAATCCATTGGTAACTTATCAGCTTCTGCATCTGTTAAACCAGCTTCTTTAAAAGGACCTATTCGGGCCTCATCTAGTTTAAACCAAATACGTGTAAATGTGATGAAGTTAAACGTGAAGAAAATCTTCCAAAAGTGCACAATAAGCCATTTTGAATTTTCATAAAAACTGATTCTTTTCCAGTACTTATAAACTAAAAGTGCACATCCATTCATTACTCCCCAAATCACGAAATTCTCACTTGGTCCATGCCATAATCCACCCGCAACCATCGTAATTATAAGGTTTAAGTCACGGTGGACATAGCGTTTAAAATCGTTAATAAAAGCAACCCCTAATAGGTAGACAACTGTTAGTCCACTATAAATCCATAGCAGTTCCCACCATTGTGTAATAAACACAAGAAAAGTAAAAATGAGAGCGATGGCAATGTATGAACCTATACCTCCAGTTCTATTTCCTCCGAGTGGAATGTACAAGTAATCTTTTAGCCAAGAACCCAGTGATATATGCCATCTTCTCCAGAAGTCAGCAACGTTAATTGCTTTGTATGGTGAGTTGAAATTTGGTTTCAGCTTGAACCCCATTAAACGAGATAATCCAATTGCAATATCGGTGTATCCGGAGAAGTCTGCGTAGATATGAATAGAATAGGCCCACATCACAATCACGTAAACAAAACCGGGCTCTTCAAACGTAAAGGTTTCCGTAAAAAGTAGCTTGTCAATAAAGTACACAATCAAGAAGTCAGCAATCACAATTTTCTTTACCAGACCTTTTACAATCTGTATAATCGACCAGCTGAAATCATTTTTAGTTAAAAGAAATGGCTTGTCAATTTGAGGAATGAAATCGCGTGCACGTACAATTGGCCCCATTACTAATTGCGGAAAGAAAGTTACGAAGAATGAATAGTGAAAGAAGTTTTTTACGGGCTTAATTTCTTTACGGTAAATGTCTACTACATAACTGATGTTTTGGAAGGTGAAGAAGGAAACGCCAACGGGTAAAAGAATCTTTTCTACGAATGGCGTATCATCAAAAAAGCTATTTCCAAATTGTGCAAATTGATTGATAAGCTCGTAGTTCGTATGAAACATCTCGTTGAACGACGCTGTAAAAAAATAGGCATATTTAAAGTACCCTAGAATGAGCAGGTTGAATATTGCGGAAACAGCAATAATCCACTTTCGATTAATATCTTTTTTAGATTTAAATATTCGTATTCCTAAGAAGTAGTTGAATGCGACACTGATGATCAAAAGCAACATGTAAAGACCTGATGTCTTATAGAAAAAGAATAAGCTGATCGCGGTTAGAAAGATACTTCGAACAAGTTTCTTTTTGTTTAAAAACGAGAAGATTACCATTACGATTAGGAAAAATAACCAGAAGTCTAACTTCGTGAAAACAAGTGAACTTCCGTCACCAACTTCTGTAGAAAATATCGAAAATATTCTTTCCATAATTAAAGTCCCTCTTCCGATTGATTAGACATTTTTTGTTCTTCCATTTGATCCATAAATTTTAATAGACCGTCAATGTATAATTCTCCTTTAAAGTGATATCCTGGGTATGTGAAGTGAACTAAATCACTACGCATTAATCCATTTAGTTTCCATGTCTTACTAGAGCCTAACCCGCCCATCAAACCATATAAATCCCAAACTGCCATGTCATATTTAGCAGCGAGCTCTCTGATCATATCACGTTCACGAGCAATGTTTTTATTCAGATATCTTCGGTGGTAATATGAGTCATTCGGGACAGTTAGAAGTAGAGCACAATTTGGATTTGAGCGAAGTGCTATTTGCATCATCTTTTCAAGATTCGCTTTATAGACCTGAGGCTTGAAGTCTGCATAAGGAACATTACCATCATTGGTTCCAACAGAGTAGGCAAAGAAGTCTGGTGGATAAGATTTTAGTTGTTCTTCAAAGCGAACATTTGCTAAGTAGGTGTATAGTCCAGCTCCATTAATTCCAATAGTTGTATACGAAAAGCCCGGCTCGTCATTCATCATTAAAAATCCATGAATTTCTAATTCTGGAACTGATTCAGATACTCTACAAAATTGTATATTCAGGTTGTTTAAAGGATCGGTGAAATAGATATCTGTGTATCCTTCTTCTGGATTATGCGTTCTGCACTCTGCCAATATTTCATCATCTCCAAAATGAATCCAATATGGAAATTCACCCACGTTATGATAAATCCTCAGATGATTGACCGGCGGCTTAACCGTTGTACGGTCGTGCTTAAAATTTATGATAATAGCAGAATCTGAACACGTAACTGCACATCCTAAAATACCATAATCAATGTCTACTTTAGAAGGTTTTTGAGCAACACTTCGGTAAGGTTTCCAAGTATTTGGAGAAGAGAATTCATAATTCCCAGGATTGTTTGTTTTAGCTAAATCAAAAGGGAACACCCACCCCCTTTCTCCACGAACACCTTCCCAACGCGATTGTAAGTAGGTGCGAATATCATGTGTGTATATATCTGCTTGAAGGTGTGACCCTCCAATATGATACATGTTCAACTTCCCTTTTTTATGCTGAATAATGGAAGACATTTTGGTGTAAAAAGTATTGAAATTTTTGCTTTCTTTAGAGTAAAATTGGTAATTATTCTTAGAGTAATCTACAAATGAATATGTCGTTTTCATTGACGAATCCATGTCACGGAAATCACGGAAATTATAATTACTCAATGAGTCATAAGAGCCTTGACTGAAAATCAGAAATGAAATAAATAGGAATGGTATGAGGAGAAATATTTTCAATTAGTTGCTTTTATTCCATTTCGTGTATTCTGCAATGAATGCATCGTAGAACATTTGTGATGTGATTTTTGCCCCTTTACTACTAAAGTGGATATGATCATTGCCAGCCAATCCCTTTTCAACCCATGCTGGCATAGAGTTATTCCCTCCCATTGCAGCATACATATTCCAGTAAGCCGAACCAGATGAGATTGTGACCTCCTTCATTTGTTCTACACAGTAGGGTAAGAATTTATAAGTGCTATAAATACCATCTTTGAGAGAGGACATATCACTTGGGCCAATTATTACTATAAACACACCAGGGTTCATACGTTTAATAGCATTAATCTGACTTTTAAAATAACGTGCAAAATTTCGTACACCAGTACTATCTTTGAAGAATGGAATGGAATTCCCTCCAAATTGCATGATGGCCATTTTTGTGTTCAATGAAGTGTACATTGGTTGTAGCGTATTGCGTTTTAATCGGCTAAAAAGAGTTCCGCTTGAACCACGCATCGCAATATTTGATACTTGAACACCGTAATCACCATCTAAAGAGAATGCACAAATGTTAGGACTGATTTTCCCAGTGAATGTATAACGAAGTTTTCCGGGAGTAGATGGAAAGGCTAATTTTAGGTTGTGATATGCACTGTCTGCTTTTAATTCTTCTTCGTGTATGATAGTTCCATTTTGAGAAACCACAACTTTAGTTGGCGCAAGACATTGATTGTAATGTAGTGTAACATTGTTATATGATCTTGCTCTAGTATAAGCGACGTTTGAAGGCTCAAATTCAATCCAAGCAGTTTTTTCTGTTAATGAATCAATTGTAAATAGACTGTCTAAACTATATTCGGGTGTAAATCTTGCTACTGATGCCATTGCACCGTAGTGTCTTTCTTTCAATTTTTTTCTTCCAAAGGCAGTATATCGAATAAAATTTTCGGAATAACTCTGACGAAAAGTGAATGAATTATAGACATCATTTGCGGGAATTAATCCCGGTCCATTTCCTCCAAATTGAGATTGAATACGCTGACGAATATAACTGGTCATCCTATCTCCTTCAATTTGAGAATCACCATAATGTAAAATAGATATTTTTTCTTTGTTGTTAGAGACTCCACGAAGTATTTTAAAGAAATTTTCTATAGATCGAATTCCAGCAGCATTCATTTGAAATTCGGTAGATGCATCTTCTGATAACTCTCCTCCTTTTGGCGCACCTAATGACCCATCTGAAATCCCGACATGTGAAATGTCGAGAGTATCTTCAATTATTAGTATTGTCGTATCAATGTCCGCAATCAGATCAGTGACATCTACCTTTTCTTGTTTCTTAGGGTTGTAAAAAGAATCTTGAGATAAGAACTTTAATTTAGTAAAACCTAAGTCCCAACCCTCTTCAGGCGCAAAATAGACGACAGGACCTAAGATAGCCAGTACGCCTATGATGAATAAAGTGACTTTATATGCTTTTATTTTTTTCAATTCTTCTGTTATTACATGTAAAAATAGTCAGAGTGTCTAGTTCTACGATTAAAAGCAGCCTTTTTTTTCCATACTGTAAGGATGATAACTCTAATTCCATTAATTTTTAGTGTGAAGTTTATGAAAGTTACAAAGGAAGAGGTATTGATTCGGGAGTTTTACTTTAGTGGAATACTAAAGCCTTCCACATCAGAGGGCTTTTTTATACTCTCAAATAATTATTAGTTTTGCTATTACTATGAAAACACTACTACTTATCTTACTATTAGTCCCCATTATTAGTGTTGGGCAGAGTAAAAAAAAAACTCCGATATGGAACAATACACTAATGACCTCATAAAGGAAACCTCTCCTTATTTATTACAACATGCACATAACCCTGTAAATTGGATTGCTTGGTCTGACGATGTCTTTGAAACTGCAAAGCGCGAAAACAAGTTGGTTTTAGTCAGCATTGGTTACTCGGCTTGTCATTGGTGCCATGTGATGGAGCATGAATGTTTTGAAGATGAGGAAGTAGCTATGTTGATGAATAAATTTTTTATCAATGTTAAAGTGGACCGTGAGGAACGCCCAGATGTTGATCAGGTTTATATGACTGCTGTTCAGATTATGACGCAAAAAGGAGGTTGGCCATTGAATTGTTTCACCTTACCTGATGGTAGACCAATCTATGGTGGGACCTATTTTCCGAAAGAACAGTGGATGCATATTTTAAAATCCTTGCACCATACGTTTAATAATGATTACGATAAAGTAGTTGAATATGCAGAAGATTTACACGAGGGGATTATTTCGAGTGAATTGATTAGTACAGCAGTAAATGATGTTCAGTTTTCAGAGTCGCATTTAGATGAATTGGTTCAACGCTGGTCGAGTAGTTTCGATTCTATGCAAGGAGGTTCTGGTAGAGCCCCAAAGTTTATGTTACCATCAAATTATTCATTTTTACTCGACTACGCACTGAATTCAGGAAATGAAAAAATCATGACACATGTTGAATTGACGCTAGATAAAATGGCACTTGGTGGTATTTACGATCAGATTGGAGGTGGTTTTTCTCGGTATTCGGTAGACCTCATGTGGAAGGTTCCCCACTTTGAAAAAATGTTGTACGATAACGGTCAATTATTGAGTCTTTATGCTGAAGGATATAAGTCGTTTGAGAAACCTTTATATAAACGCATAATCTATCAAACGGTTGAATGGATGGAACGCGAAATGTTGAATAAAAACGGGGCCTTTTATTCTGCACTAGATGCTGACAGCGAAAACATCGAGGGAAAGTTTTATGTTTGGACGGAAACTGAGCTAGAAGCTATTCTGGGCGATGATTTTTCATGGGTCAGCGACTTATATCAAGTAAGTCAACGCGGTTATTGGGAGGAAGGAAATTATATTCTTCTTCGCAATGATTCTGATGAGGATTTTATGCGAAAAATGAACTGGTCATTATATGCTTTTGAATCGAACGTGAAACGTATAAATGAATTATTATTAGCGAAACGCACAGAGCGAGTTCGTCCAGGGTTAGACGATAAATGTTTAACTTCGTGGAACGCTATAGCGTTGAAGGGCTTGTGTGATTCATATGCTGTATTTAAGGAAGAGTCCTTTCTGTATTTAGCATTAAAGAATGCAAAATGGTTAGTTGACAACCAGTTTAGAACTGACGGTGGTCTTTGGAGAAATCATAAGAACGGGACATCAAATATTAAAGGCTTTTTAGAAGACTATGCGCATGTAATTTCAGCCTTTATATCGCTTTATGAAATCACCTTGGATGAGAGTTGGCTTAATAAGGCCAATGATCTAACGAGATATTCTATTGACCATTTTGAGGATAAAAATTCCCGCATGTTTTTTTTTACAGATGAGAAAACTTCGCTGATTGCCCGAAAAATGGAAGTTAATGACAATGTAATTCCGTCTAGTAATTCCGTAATGGCTAGAAACCTTTTCTATATTTCAAGATATTTCAAAAATGATGTCTTTGAAGAACAAGCCATACAAATGTTGGCAAATGTTTATGATGGAATGGAGATGTACGGATCTGGTTATTCTAACTGGGCTATACTATTGAACCATATGGTCTATGGTTTCTATGAGTTTGTTGTAGTTGGTGCTAATGCGAAGATAAAACACGAAGAATTAATTGCGCAACGATTACCTAAAGTACTCTTTGCTTGTTCAACAAAAGAGTCTAAGGTGCCGATTTTCCAAGATAAACCGCTAGCAGATGAAGCACTGATTTACCTATGCACTTCTAGAGCTTGCTTTATGCCTACTGAAGATGTTGACAGAGCAATTAAGGTTATTCAGTAAGCGTTCTTGATAAGATAATCAGTTTAAGTTATAGATACAGTGTCATTTTTGTTTCCTTTGTGGCGTGAGAATATTAATAGTATTTCTTTTTATTTGTAGACTTTCTGATGCTCAAGTTTTGGACAATAGGAGCGGTGATGCATTCACTGATCGTCCATTTTTTAATGAAGATTTCATTAGGGAAAACAAATTAAAAAGCTTGAAGGGTTCTTTTGTTTATAAGAAGAAGGGGGAGGTGATGCAGACCACTAAGTTTAAATATGTTTATCAATTCGACAAAGAAGGTCATTTAAGCTCATCATTTGAAACACGACCGAATGATGGCACAAAAGACACAACATGGAACATTTACCGATATAACGATAATAATGAATTAATGATTCATAGAAAAACGGATGAGGATGGATACAATTCTGTTCATTACACCTATGATGAAGAAGGAAGAGTGATTCATGAAAATTATATGCGTGAAATCGATTCGAACTATCAAATTATACGTGCGTTAAGTTTTAATAAAGAGTCCGTAAAATATTCGGATTTTGATTTGCAGACTAAAAGTACGCGCTATAATAATTATGGTTTGCCTTATCTTGATGAATTATTGAATTACAATGAGTTCGGTTATTTAATTGAGCGTGTTGAGAAAATCACAATGACCTCTACGATTTACAGCTATAACTATGAGTATAATGAACATGGCAAGCTATCTGCAATTAGAAAGAGAAGTAATCTGCAACAAGGTTTTTTAGAAGAGTTGTTATTCAGATATGATGAATTAGGGAACCTGATTGAAAAACACATTTATAAAAATGGGGTGTTTATTACAGATGTTCAAATCATCTACAACACTAAGAGTAAGTTACTGGCAACCGTAATTACCCGACAGGTAAGTACGGGCTTTATGATGATCCTTCGATTTAAGGATTACGATTTTTACGACTAGGCTTGCCTTCCTTTAATTCCATTTTCTACCATTTCTGATAAGTCACGAAATTTAAAGTCTAACGTTTTCTTGATTTTTGATGCGTCATAGCTTTTGTTACTAAATAAACTATGAACTGTTTCAGCTGTGATTTCTGGTTTTTGGGAGGTGAAAAGTGCTGTGAAACCAAGTATTCTTCGTGCAATTTCAACCATATATCGCTTGACGGGGCGATTAGGCATAGTTACCCCTAATTGTTTAGCTATTTCAGTCATTAAGACTTGGAATGATTGATTGCTACCAATACACAGATAACGTTCCGCTGAAATATCTGAGTTCATTAGTTTGACCATTATCTCCGATACATCTCTTGCATCAACAACTGCATTTGATCCAGGGGGATAAAAGCTAACCTCACTTTTCAGTGTTCTAAATATAGTGAGTGAACTTTCATTCCAATTCCCTGCTCCAAGAATTACACAAGGGTTTACTATAACAGCGTTTAAGCCCTCTTCAATTCCACGCCAAACTTCTTTTTCAGCAGAATATTTTGAGATACTATATCCGCTAGTGGTTGGGCTATTTTTCCATTTAGAAGCCTCACTTATATGTTCACCATTATCGCCTCCAATAGCCGCAGTAGAGCTTACGTAGCATAATTTACAACGATCGAGGTTTAATGCTAAATTCACAATGTTAGCGGTTCCTTCACGATTGATTTTTATCAAGTTATAGAAATCATCATTATGAAAGGAAACTAATGCGGCACAGTGATAAATTTGATTTGCACCTTGCATAGCTTTACGTAATTCAATAAGGTCTAAAATGTCCGATTTTATCCATTCAATCCTATTAAAATAGCTCTCAGCAATGTCGGGGATGTAATAGTTGAATAATGATCTGACAGCTTCTCTCTTTCTTTCAGAGCGATAAATTGCACGAATTGAATCCTTAGATTGAGCTAATTCAATTAGCATGTGTGTACCTAGTAACCCTGTCCCTCCAGTAACAAATATCATAGTGCTAAGTTACAGATTTGAATGAAATGAGGGACTTATATTGATAAGAATTCTCTAATATTAACAGCTGACTATTAACCTATTTTTTAATTACCGGTGTGATTTACATTATTAATTCTAACGCTGGGTCCCAATATATTTCTTTGAATCTTTGAACCTGATTTAACTCTATAATTAGCCCTTCACTTTCAAGTTTTTCTTGCATTAAGTCAGGTGTTTCAAAATGCATTTTACCAGTCAATAATCCATTTCGGTTAACCACACGATGTGCAGGTATATCCAGAATTGTATGCGATGAATTCATAGCCCATCCAACCATTCTACTTGAGCGTGGGGCACCAAGATATTTAGCAATAGCACCGTAAGAAGTTACACGCCCCAGGGGAATAAGGCGCACAACATCATAAACATTAATAAAAAAGTCTTTGTTTTTTTGAGATATAGGAATAGTCATTACTCAACAGTAGTTGATAGGGTTTCTAACTTTAATATTTGCTATCGTATTATTTTAGGACAAACCTAAAGTTTCGTTCGGAGCCGCTTAGCTTAATCTTGAGATTATAGATGCCACATTCAGAATGTGAAATGTCGATCCATTTATTTTGTTTAGAGAGCACCTTACTGTAAATCATCTTGCCATCTATACTATATATTTCCACTTGAGACTCTTCAAGTATTTTTGAAAAAGTAAAGTGACCGCTATTAGGGTTAGGATATAATACTAAAGAGCTTAGTTTATTTTGTTCAATTCCAAGGCAGTTGTCTACTGATATAGTGACTTGACTCGACCTAGAGCAGCCATTATTGTCCGTATAGCTGTAAGTTATTGTATTTGAACCAATTGCAGCAATTGATGGATTGAAAGTAGATCCATTCATCCCTGTCCCTGAGAAGTTGCCTCCAGTAGGTGATCCAGTGAGGTCAAATGCAACGTCAGTATTACAAACCAATGAAATAGGGCTTGTAACTGAGACGTTAGGCAAGTCGTTTATCGTTATCGTTTGTGACTCAGTATCGGTCCCAATTCCATTTACGACGTTTAATTCAACAGTGTATGTCCCCGAGCTAGAATACTGATGAGAGGGATTTGCATTAGAGCTAAAATTCCCATCTCCAAAATTCCAATCCCAGCTATTTATTGTACCTGTTGAGTTATCTGTAAATTCGATGATGTCTCCCAAGCAAAAATTGTTTTCCACATCAAAGGATGCGATTGGCTCACCATTATTAGTACCGGTTATATTTATGTTATCTATGAAAAGATTATTTCCTGCAATACCATTGTTTACGGATTCAAATTTAACAATGACACCACTAATACCAGAATAGGCATTAAGGTCAATCGTAAAACAGTCTGAACCTATTGATCCCATGCACCAGTCTGCTGCTGTTGGAACAAATTCAGTTGTAGAGGTAACAGCAGTAGCAAATGTTCCTGAACCATCTTCAGCATAGCTTGCGAGATAGTCAAATGTTGCTCCGCAATCAGTCGATATGAGGACAGATAATGAATCTCTTGATTCTTGGTTGTATCTTCTGAAGGCATGTTCGAAAGAAAGTTCGATATTACTATACGGTCCAAAATCCATTGCAGGAGTTTGAAGCCCATCTCGTTCATCTCCATCAGAATAATTAAAAAAATCTATTTTTGCAGCTTTATTACCAGGGTTTGTTCCAACAACTGAAGCAATCTCCCAAGTGATGTCATTATCATTATTGTTAATATACCAATTGTTACTATCAAAACTATTTGACTCAAAGGTTTCTGTAAATGGAAGCCCAACATATGAACTGTAAAGATAGAAGTCAGAGGTTAAATTGTTATTTAAAGCATTCTGATCTTGGTTTCCATTTGGGTTTGATGCTGTAATATTAAATGTAGCTGCTCCTGTTGTGCTATTATAAATAGGCAATGTCAAAATAACTGAAGAACCTTGAGAAATACTGCCATTATATGAAGTAGTTAAGTTGCTTCCACCAAAATTATAATTTAAATCTACAGATGAAACTGTTTGAGAACCAGAATTAAAAAGTTCAATTTCTGCTTCAATAGCTCCATCACATATTACCCCAGAAGGATAAATTATTTGACTTACACCTACATCGTATGAAAGATTAGATGTAACGCAGAAGTTGTTAATTTCTTGTGATCCATAATCAGAATCTCCAGCTTGGATAGAGGCTATTATATTCCCATTAGATCCTGATATGCTATATGATCCATTAACATCACACGATGCATATTGACTTCCTGACATTCCGTCACCATATGCATCTGTTATAGTGAAATTATAGCAAGTCGCATCTAGGCAAACATCACTTTGATAAGTAGCGCCGCCTGTTATGTCTGGATATGGACCTCCAGATGCCAATATGGAGGTATTTCCGGGTTCCGTTATGTTCCATTGTACTTCAGACCCCCAACAATCTGTTGTCACTTCAACAGATATGAGCTGCCCATTAGGAATAATATTGAAAGAAGTACTTTGATTATTATTTGAATTATTTTGATCTATAACTCCATTAGGTGAACTACATGATATGCTAATATTGTGCAATCCTGGCAATAAGCTTGAAGTAGGAAGGGATATCAATTCGAAACTACCTTGTGCAAGATTTCCATTCCAATTATACGTTTGCGTAGCTCCATTATCATATTGACATGAGATAATTGTAGAGATTAGTGTTTGGCTTCCTAGGTTTTTTAATTCAAATTGGGGGCTTACAACTGAAGAACATAATTGACCTTGTGGAGAGTTTATTTGATTTATTCCTGCATCATTAGTAAATGTAAATGCATTCAGGCAAATAAGAGCTTGTTCGGCATTAATTCTTCCCGATCCAAGTTGTCCAATATAACTTCCGTTAGCTCCATCAATATTGTCTGCTGAGGATAATAAGCAGTTGATAATATCTTGTGGAGATGCTGAAGGAGCGTGAGAAATCATTAGGCCAACAAGTCCTGCAACCATCGGTGAAGCCATAGAAGTACCTTGTGTAAACTGATAAGAATCACTTTCATTACAACTAAGTATTTGTGATCCTGGTGCAGCTATATCTAGCCATGTTCCGTATTGTGAAAAGCTTGATTTTGCATCTCCACTAGTAGTAGAGGCTACGCTAATTACATTGTTATAAGCTGCAGGGTAAAATTGTTGGTTTGTTCCATCATTTCCCGCTGCAGCTACAAGAATAACACCACTATTCCATGCGTAATCACAAACGTTTTGGCCATAAGTGGAGACACCTCCGCCTCCCCAAGACATGTTAATGGCATCGGCTCCATTATCAGCAGCCCAAATGACCCCATCGTACCCTCCGGTTAATGCTCCGGTTGAACAATTACCTATTTTAACAGGCATAATACTAATATTGTATCCAATAGATGCCACTCCTTGGTTGTTATTTGTTTCAGCTCCAACAATTCCAGAAACGTGAGACCCATGGAAACCATCATTTCCTCCACATGGAGAGGGATCGTTATCGTTATCAACAACATCTCTACCAGCTACAACTTTATTGATTAAATCAGGATGATTAATTTGAATAGCATTGTCGGTAACAGCAACTATAATATTTGCGTCTCCTGTTGATATATCCCAGGCCTGAGGAGCGTTAATTTGATAAAGTCCCCACTGTCCATTGTTAAATGAAGATGAAAAATATGTATCGTTAGGTGTGAAAAATGATTCATGTAATTCTTTTTTTTCTACATAAACTACATCTATGTTTTCTTTGATGTACTGAATAAATACTTCTACCATAGCAATTGCTCCAAAATCAACTTCATATGTTCGGCTTAATCTTAAATCATTTATGTTTGGGTGAAGCTCTTTAATAGAATGAATTTGATATTGATATACCGCTGTAGGACTAAAAATAGAGTTGACTCTTAAAACAAGACCGTTTGTTGACTTATATTTTTTTACGTCACTTGGAATTTCAAAAATTACCTTACCGTCTTGGTACCATCTGTTTATTTTTTGGGCATAAAGATTGGGTAAACCAAGAACGAGAGCGAAAATAATTAATATGGTTTTCATGTAGCTTGTGTTTAAATTCCTCTAATTTAAAGAATTTATTACATAAATTTAATAAATTGTTTAATCATTTCAAATTAAGGTTAAACATTGCCTCATGAGCTGAATACAAGATTGAAGATTCCCCTCGACAATTATGTCACAAATTTGGGTAGAATAATTAGTACTCCCGCAGTCATAAAATCCTTCGAACCCCATTTAAAATAAAGGAAATTAACCCAGATTTCTGCTGGCTACTCCACTGTTACCGACTTGGCTAAGTTTCTAGGTTGATCCACATTACAGTTTCTCATAACGGCAATATGATAAGACAATAATTGAAAAGGAATTGTTGCTAGCAGTGGAACCAAATGCTCGTCTGTATCGGGAATTTCAATTGTATTATCAGCGATGCTATGCACTTGCTCATCACCCTCAGTTACAACGGCAATTAATTTTCCTTTACGCGCTTTTACTTCTTGAATATTACTAACTACTTTTTCGTAGGACGGTCCACTTGTGGCAATAACAAAAACAGGCATTTCCTCATCGATTAATGCGATAGGCCCGTGTTTCATTTCGGCAGCAGGATAGCCTTCAGCATGGATATATGAAATTTCCTTCAGCTTTAATGCACCTTCTAGGGCAACTGGAAAAGAGCTTCCTCTCCCTAGGTATAATGCATTTGATGCATTTTTATATTGCTTTGCAATTAATTTTATTCCTTCGTTTTTATCTAAAATTTGTTGAACTTTTTGAGGAATAGCTTCAAGTTCAGAGAGCATTGTTCGAAATTTTGTTTCGCTGATGGTTCCTTTAAGCTTGGCAAGATAAAGTGCCATCAAAGTCAGAACAGTTACTTGAGCGGTAAAAGCCTTAGTTGAAGCTACACCTATTTCTGGCCCAGCGTGCGTATATGAGCCAGCATCGGTTATCCTTGAAATAGAAGATCCAACAACATTACATATTCCTAAAATTGTCGCCCCTTTTGATTTCGCCAACTCTAATGCTGCTAAAGTATCTGCAGTTTCACCACTCTGAGAGATCGCAATAACGATGTCATTTTCATTAATGATAGGGTTTCTATACCTGAACTCACTAGCATATTCAACTTCTACATTGATTCTAGCTAGATCTTCGAATAAATATTCTCCAACTAGCCCTGCATGCCATGATGTTCCACAAGCAATCATAATAATACGATTTGCTTTAATCATTTTCTGCTCATAGTCTTTAATTCCTCCTAAAGAAACCCATCCCTTTTCAGCATTTAGCCGTCCTCTAAAACAGTCTTTTATTGATCGAGGCTGCTCATGAATTTCCTTAAGCATAAAGTGCTCGTATCCTTCTTTTTCAATTGCTTCCAAACGAAGTTCAAGCTCTTCAATATAAGGCTCTTTTTGATCCTCATCTATATTGAAGAGTTTCATTCCTTTTTCCTTATTTAAAACAGCAATTTCATCATCATTAAGGTATACGACCTGTTTAGTATATTCTACAATAGGAGTTGCGTCAGATGCAACATAAAAATCATTTTCCTTACCTATTCCAACCACAAGAGGGCTGCTTTTTCTGGCAACGACAATTTTATTTGGTTCGTCTTTGCACATGACAACAATTGCATATGCTCCAACTACTTGCTGTAATGCGAGACGTGTTGCCTTTCCTAATTTTACTCCCGTATTTGTTTTAATATCATAAATCAAATAACAAAGAACCTCTGTATCTGTATCGCTTTTAAAGACATAACCTTTACTTTCAAGCTGCTGGCGAATAGAATTGTAATTCTCAATGATTCCATTGTGGACAAGTGTGATGTTGCCATTTTCAGAAGCATGAGGATGTGCATTCACATCGTTTGGAGGTCCATGAGTAGCCCAACGTGTATGGCCAATTCCAACATGACCAGAACAATCTTTATCTTTTGTAAAATCTTCCAGGTTGGCAACCTTCCCTTGTTTCTTATAGGTATTTAATTCACCATTGTTTAATAATGCTATCCCAGCACTATCATAACCTCTATACTCTAGTCTTTTTAGGCCTTTAACAATAATTGGATAGGCTTCTTTCTTTCCTATATAAGCAACGATTCCACACATTTATCTTAAAATTCAGTATATAATATTTTCAATATTGGCTTCTCTTTATTAATGGTGTTAGGGCCATTAAAAATGATTCGCTCAGCTGATGTGTTATAAAGAATTGGAGATAAGACCACCCCATTATTTTCTGTTGAATTACTTACTAAACCTTGGATATAACTTCTTAAATCAATTTCATAAGACCTTGCCGAGGGGTTGTATGATGCTGTTCCTATTCCAAAAAGTTGTGAGTCACCTTCAGCTTCAGTAATTGCAACCGAAATATCTGAAGAAGGAGCATATTTTGCCCCTGTTTGATATTGAACGGGTAAAATTAAAGTAGCTGTATGAACAATTGCATTTTCAGGAATACTATTTAAACCTGGGATTCTAATTACGGCTCTTGCCCCAAATGATTGGGCGTAGTATTCTACTTGTCCTGAGACTGTATCATTGATAACAGAAGAAACATTAGACATACTATTGTCTATCTCAACATGATTGAAGTCAGCACAACTTGAATTTATTAAAAAGTCGTATGTTTCTTGACTTCCGTTTAGTGTGTAGTAAATGGTTAGTTTAGAAGCGGGATCTGATAAGTTAAAGTAAAATGCGCCACCTTTACCATTATTTTGCGCGAAATTATTTGTTTTAATATGGAGCCCTTTGAAATAAGCTAGAAATGCATCGTTGTCATCAAATGATCCGGTTGCAGCATCTGATTCTGCAATAAATTCCGCTGCCTTTGAAGTACTTAAGTGAATTCTTAACTGAGAGTCAATCGTGTCAGAATTAACCACTGTAATATTGGTCGGATCCATATCAATTACTTCCATACCGGGCATAACTAGATCACTGCCTGTATGTATCTTTTCATCTGAAGAGTAATAGGTAGAGTCGATATTGAGATCCTCATTGATTTCAAAAACTTCAAATGTTTGGTTTCCCATTTCACCATAAAATGCTGTGGCTCCAACATATTCTAGTGCAAGAACAAAGGAATCAACAACGATTGCATTGATGTCTCCAAGTTCGGGAGACAAGCCACTTAAGCGAAATTGTGTATATATTTCTGAGTTGTACATTCCGAATTTCGGGTCATTGTAGGAGCCTAATATCCCAAAAGGAGGATTGTCAGAGATAATCGAGTCGTTTAAGTAGGAAAGAGATGTGATAGAAAATGTATCAGTAGTAGCAGAGCTCAAAAGTTCATTTTGATCGATGTTATTTTGACCAAGCGTATTTTCTTTTTTCTTACAAGCGACTCCCAGTAAAAGGAAAAATAAAAAAGTAGCAGAAAGAGATAGCCTTTTCCGCCAAACTAACGGTTGAATATGATTCATGTTATATGAGAACTTCTGTGTCAATTATTTTATCCAAAAACTCCGAAACTTCTTTTACTTGATGCTCTTCAGCAGCATAGTCTAGTTTTTCGCATTCAGCTGAGTCAAATATGGCTCTTAATTCTGGAGTTAAATTTTCACTTCCAACGCTTAAACCGTCAACGTATTTTGCTGCAGCTTTAGTAATGTTTTCAAAACTTGGGTCACTAAATTCTTTAATTACATCCTCGTCGAATCCGTCAAATTTAAGTTTTTCAGATATTCGTTCATCCCAATTGTTGTTAAACCCTTCATTGTAGATGTTGTATACAATCTTCGTGTTTGCGAAATGTGGATCGTCTTTATATATTTTTTTGATATAAAGAGGCATTAATGAAGTCATCCATCCATTACAGTGAATCACATCTGGTTGCCATCCTAACTTCTTAACTGTTTCAAGAACTCCACGACAAAAGAACATAGAGCGTTCGTCGTTATCTTTGAATTCAACATCTTTATCGTCTAGTAGAGTGCTTTTTCTTTTAAAGTACTCATCATTGTCTATGAAATAAACTTGCATACGAGCAGCGGAAATTGAAGCTACCTTAATAATTAAAGGGTGATCATTGTCGTCAATGATTAAATTCATTCCTGATAAACGAATAACCTCATGCAGCTGATGTCTTCTTTCATTTATTACTCCGAATCGAGGCATAAATGCACGAATCTCTTTTCCTCCTTCCTGAACTCCTTGAGCCAAGCTTCTAGATGTCAAAGAAATTTCTGACTTTGGCAAAAATGGCGACATCTCTTGTGATATGAAAAGTACTTTCTTTTTCTCCATGAAAATTTTATTGATAAAAAACGTATACAAAAATATACAAAAAAAAGTGAAACTTCAACAAAAACGGATAGATTTGTGTCTCTCAATGCGTTATTAAATGGAGAATTTGAATGTCTGTACTACCTTAGAGTCGCTACGAAAAAGACTGAAAGAGAATGGCGAAGACTCTTCAATGGCACTAGTGCCAACGATGGGGGCTCTGCATCACGGTCATTTAGAGCTTGTTAAGAAGGCAATGTCATTGGCCAACGAAGTCGTTGTGAGTATTTTCGTTAATCCGACGCAATTCAACAAAAAAGAAGACTTAGATAACTACCCAAGAACACTCGAGAATGATGTTCGTCTTCTAAAAACGGCAGGAAATATAATTGTTTTTGCTCCTACAGTTAATGAGGTTTACCCTGAATATTACAATGATGTCAATTTAGAACTCGGAGATTTAGAGTGTGTTATGGAGGGTAAGTACAGACCAGGTCATTTTAGTGGAGTAGTGAATGTGGTTAAGCGATTGATAGAAATGGTTAAGCCAGAATATTCACTTTTTGGATTAAAAGATTTTCAACAATTGGCCGTGATTAATTTTATGGTTAAGTTCTATAATATGGATACGCAGGTTGTACCATGTGAAATCGTTAGAGAGCCTTCAGGTTTGGCTAGTAGCAGTAGAAATAAACGATTATCACTCCAGGATAAAGAGGATGCTGTCATCATTCATGAAACGATGATTCTTTTAGTTATGATGGCTAAAACGTTTTCACCATCCGAGGCGAAAAAAAAAGCAATAGAATTTTTTAATAAAGGTACTTTAGAGTTGGAGTATTTAAATATTGTACATCCAGAAACATTAATGGAAATAGATACTTGGGTACCTGGAGCGCGTTCTTGTCTTGCGGCATATTGCAATAACGTTAGATTAATTGACAATATGGAGTTAATCACGTCAAAGTAACTTTCTGAAAAATAAGCTAACTTTGGCCTATTAATCAAATAAATAGAATGTTAGTACAAGTTGTAAAATCAAAAATTCATCGTGTTCGAGTTACTCAAGCTGACTTAAACTATATAGGGAGTATTACCATTGATGAAGAGTTAATGAAAGTATCAAATATTATTGAAGGTGAGCGTGTTCAAATTGTTAATAATAACAATGGCGCTCGTCTAGAAACATATGTAATTAAGGGGGCTGCTGGTTCTGGCGTTATTTGCTTGAATGGAGCTGCTGCTAGACTCGTTGCTGTTGATGATTGCATCATTATCATCGGATATGGCTTTATGGATTTTGAAGAGGCAAAGACGTTCAAGCCGTCTCTTGTTTTCCCAAATGAACAAACTAATTTAATCGACTAAAGTGAAAGCTACAATCACTAATATATTGAAGATTTTAGTTCCAATTGGAATTGGAGTTTATCTTACGTGGTATTTCTTTAGTGGATTAGATCAGGAACAATTAAACCAAACGAAAAACTCTTTTTTTAACGCGAACTATTTTTTTGTGATTTTAGGCCTTTTCGTTGCTTTTTTAAGTCATTTAAGTAGAAGTTATCGATGGTTATTTTTATTGGAGCCTCTCGGGTATAAACCAAAACTTTCTAATGCATATCACGCTGTTATGGCGGGATATGTGATCAATTATACAGTACCAAGGTCTGGTGAATTAGCAAGAGCGGGATTATTAACCAATTATGAAAAAGTACCATTTGAAAAAGGATTTGCGACAATTGTAATTGAGCGCGTAGTTGATGTAATTATGCTAGGATTGGTCGTTTTTATTTCAGGCTTGTTACAGGTGAATTCTGATGAATTAAGCCAAATCACAACTTCTTTAAGTGGTGACTCTAGCAGAGGGATAATCTATGCAGCCATTGTAGTACTTATAATTGGTGTTATTGGAATCGCTTTTTTCTTTAAAAACCAAAAGTTTAAAAAATTCTGTTTAGATAAATTAATTGGCTTCTACGAAGGGTTGAAATCAATTTTTACGATGAAGAAGAAGTGGGCGTTTATTGCACATACGTTCTTTATTTGGAGCTGTTATATCGGGTCTATTTGGATTTTCGCACAAGCCTTCCCTGAAACTTCAGTAATAACGGTGGGCGCTATTTTTGGGGTGTTTGTTGTTGGTGCTGCTGCAATTGCCTTGTTGCCAGGCGGCATAGGTGCATACCCTTCATGGGTAAATGCAGTTTTAGTACTATACGGTATAAATTTCGCATGTTTTGGAATATTTATTTGGGTGGCACAAACAACAATGATGGTTCTTCTTGGGTTATTGTCCTTATTTCTTATTCAGCGTCAACCGAAACTGAGTGAATACAAACGAAACAAATAGATTATGAACACGCGTTTACAGCATCTTCAACAAAAAATAGTAGATCACGATACAGCTCTACAGCGCATTCAAATGTGGAAGCTGAGGGCTGATAAGGTTGTTTTTACAAATGGCTGTTTTGATCTCCTTCATACAGGGCACGTTTGCTATTTGGCCGAGTCTTCAGAGCTTGGTAATCGATTGATTGTTGCCTTGAATACAGATTCATCTGTAAAACGTCAAGGAAAGGGAGTAGATAGGCCTGTCAATAAAGAGGATTCACGTGCTACTGTTTTAGCTGCCTTGGGATATGTAGATTTGGTTGTCTTTTTTGATAAGGATACACCTCTTGAATTAATTAATTTCCTAAAACCAGATATCATTGTTAAAGGGGCTGATTATGATCCCAATGAACAAGACGAGTCTGCCAAAACATATATCGTTGGATCTAAGGAGGTGCGTTCTTTCGGTGGGAGTGCAGTGGCTATTCCATTGGTTGAAGGGTTTTCAACAACCGGAATTATCGCGAAGCTTAATTCGTAATTTAAACTAAGATCTTCCCTGTCATTTCAGGCGGTTGTGCTATGCCCAATCTTGATAATATTGTTGGCGCAACATCTGCTAAAATCCCATCTTTAATTGATGTATTTAGTGATGAAGTAATATGCACAACAGGTACAGGGTTTAATGAATGTGAAGTGTTTGGAGTGCCATCCGCATTAATTGCAAAATCCGCATTTCCATGATCGGCAATAACGATAAATTCATAGTTTTTTTCAAGACCAGCCTCAATAACGCTTTGTAAACAGCTATCAACTACTTCAACAGCTTTTATGATCGCCGAATACACGCCGGTATGTCCAACCATATCAGGGTTAGCAAAGTTTAGACAAATAAAATCAGGGGTGTTAGATTGAATATCTGTCACAATCTTATCTGTTACTTCAAACGCACTCATTTCAGGTTGTAAATCATAAGTAGCAACTTTTGGCGAGTTTACTAGGAGCCTTCGTTCTCCATCAAATTCAGTCTCCCGACCTCCGTTAAAGAAGAAGGTAACATGTGGGTATTTTTCAGTTTCAGCAATACGTACTTGAGTTCTATTATTATCTGAAAGTACCTCACCAAGTGTTCTTGATAAATTGTCTTTTTCAAAAATGACATTCACATTTTTAAATGTTTTGTCATAGTTTGTCATAGTGTAGTAATCAATATTCAATGCCGTCATGTTATATTCAGGAAGATCTTTTTGCGTTAAAGCGATAGATATTTCTCTAGGGCGATCTGTTCTGAAGTTAAAACACACTACAACGTCATTCGGTTTTATCATTCCTTCAGCATCAATAACTGATGGCTCAATGAACTCATCAGTGATATTACTTGTGTAAGATTGCTCTATTGCTTCAGATGCAGCTGTGAATTCTGACCCTGTTCCGTGAACCAACAAATCATATGCTTTTTTAACTCGCTCCCAACGGTTATCTCTATCCATTGAGAAATAACGACCAATAATAGATGCAATTTTTGTGTTTGTTCCAGCTATTTTATCTTCTAGTTCTTGAATGAATCTCAACCCACTTTTTGGATCGCAATCACGCCCATCAGTAAAAGCATGAATGAATGACTTTGGCAACTTGTATTCCTTAGCCATTTCAATAAGTGCATATAAATGCTCTAGTGAACTATGAACTCCTCCTTTCGAAGTAAGTCCTATGAAATGAATCGCCACGTCTTTATTTTTGGCTGTTTGGAATGCCTTGTTGAGCATTTCATTCTTGAAAAAATCGTTATCTTTTATTGATTTATTGATACGTGTTAATTCTTGATAAACAATACGGCCAGCGCCAATGTTTAAGTGACCAACTTCTGAATTTCCCATTTGTCCGCTAGGCAAGCCAACATCTTCACCACTAGTTAGCAATGTAGCATTCGGATATCTTTGAAGTAAGCTGTCCATGAATGGCGTTTTGGCATTGTGTATAGCATCTGACTCGGATTTATTTCCAATTCCCCATCCATCTAAAATAATTAAGCCTATATTATTTGTCATTTTCAAGTGTTATTTGAAAGTTGCTTCCGTTTGGAATGTTGTCAAGACAAACTACTGTTCCATTGTGCATTCTCACCAATTCATGAACAATAAACAGCCCTAGACCAGACCCTTTTTTCGTCCTAACTTCTTCATTTCCAATACGATAGAATTTATTAAAAATGCGTGATTTCAAATCTTTTTGGATGCCAGGCCCAAGATCTTTCACGCCAAATCTAATTTTATTTTTTTGTCGATAGGCGTAAATTATAATCTCATTTTCGTTTCCTGAATATTTAAGTGCATTTTCAATTAAGTTATTGATAATCGTTTCAATCATAAACTTATCCCCATTAATTTCAATGTCTTTCGAGAAAACTGATTTTATAATTGTTAGACGAGAAATGGTATTGAATCGTTTAGTAATGGCTTCAATGAGTAGGGTTAAACTGAATGTCTCTTTTTCAAGACGAAGAGCATTATTCTCGAGGCGTGATGCATTGAGGATGTTGTCAATCATATACTCCAGACGCCTATTTTCCTTTATTGCCTTCTGTAGGATGTCATTTTGTTTTTCTCTTGATAGCTCTCTTTTCGTGACGGTCTGAATGTAAAGCTTGTTTGCAGCTAGTGGTGTTTTTAATTCATGGGTGACAGATAAAAGAAAGTTGTTCTGACGTTCAGATAATTTTAATTCTTTGCGAATAGACCGCCTAATTTGCCAAATTCCAAATAGAAGAAGTATTAAGAACACGGTACCTTCTCCCAAAATCATTGCAACGCGCTTTGAAATTAACGCATCTGGCTTTATGACTTCTTCTGTAAGTTCAATTAAATGATATCCCCACCAAATAAACTGCACAACAACGTAGACACTTAGGACATAAAATATGAGTGCTGTACGTCTGTTCATGTTTTCGTATTAATAGGCGCGTTCGTTTTTATCTTCTTTCCAGTTAATGAAAGCTTTATTTACAACCTTGTTCCCTCCAGCGGTTGGGTAATTACCTGTAAAGTACCAATCACCTTTATTGTCAGGACAAGCCAAATGAAGATTTTCAACCGTTTGATAAATAATATCAACCTTAGTTGATATAGTTGCAGGAGTAAGTAACTCACTGATTTTTACAGAAATTTCATCATCTGTAAATGGCGTATAAATTTCTTGAACGTAATTTTTAATTTGTTCCTTAGGTAAGCTCTCTTGCTCTTTACATTTCGTGTATACTTCGTCAATAATATGAGTCATACTATTTTCTTTCAGCAATGCAATTGTCGCTTCGAAAGCAATGAAGTCTCCCATCTTAGCCATGTCTATTCCATAGCAATCTGGATAACGAATTTGAGGTGCAGAAGAAACAACAATAATCTTTTTAGGTTCTAAACGATCTAAAATTCGAAGAATTGACTGTTTCAATGTTGTGCCACGAACAATACTATCATCAATGATAACAAGATTGTCGGTTTTTGGTTTAACACAGCCGTAGGTGACATCGTAAATGTGAGCAACTAAATCATCTCTTGAATCATCTTGAGTAATGAAGGTTCTAAGCTTAGCATCTTTTATCGCTATTTTCTCAATACGCGCTCTTTTCAGTAAAATATCACGAATCTTTTGAGGGTCTGCATTTGCACCTAATGATGTGATTTGTTTAATTTTCTCTTCATTCAAATGATCTTCTAATCCTTTGATTAATCCATAGAAAGAAACTTCAGCGGTATTTGGGATAAACGAGAAAACAGAGTTATCAAAATCGTTGTCAATAGAATTGATTACTTGAGGAACAATGTTTCTCCCAAGTTGTTTTCTTTCTTTATAAATATCAGTATCACTTCCTCTTGAGAAGTAAATACGCTCAAATGAACATTTTAACTCTTCCTTAGGGGTATTTATTAGCGTTTCTTTGATGGTACCATCTTTCTTGATTATTAGAGCGTGTCCAGGTTTTAATTCCTGAACTTGATTCGCTTTTAAGTTGAATGCGGTTTGGATAACGGGTCGCTCTGACGTTACAACACAAACCTCGTCATCTTCATAGAAATATGCTGGGCGAATTCCTGATGGATCCCTTAATACAAAAGCATCACCATGTCCAAATAACCCTGCCATGGCGTATCCACCATCCCAGTCCTCAGAAGCACGTTTTAATATTTTATCAATTTCTAATTTAGATGCAATCTTGTTATAAATTTCTGCATTTGAATATCCTTGTGGTTTCAAATTGTTGTATAACTCATCATTCTCATCATCTAAGAAATGACCGATTTTTTCCAATACAGTAACGGTATCTGATTTTTCTTTTGGATGCTGTCCAACATGTAATAGTACATCGAATAACTCGTCAACATTTGTTAAATTGAAGTTCCCCGCAACAACTAGGTTTCTTGTAATCCAATTATTTTGCCTCAAAAACGGGTGACAACTTTCAATAGAGTTTCTTCCGAATGTACCGTACCTTAAGTGTCCTAAAAACAGTTCGCCAGTAAAACCAGCATATTTCTTTAAGTAATCTACATCTTGAAGTAATGCAGGGTCTTGCTTTCCAATAGTTTCAAACTTACCATTGATGTGATCAAATATATCTTGTATTGGCTTACTGTCAATAGACCTATATCTGGAAATGTAACGCTCACCAGGGGACATATCGAATTTGATATTCGCTACTCCAGCACCATCCTGACCACGATTGTGTTGTTTCTCCATGAGTAAATGCAACTTATTCAGTCCGTAAAAAGCCGTTCCGTATTTGTCAAAATAATACTGTAACGGCTTCTTTAATCTTAAAAGCGCTATGCCACACTCGTGTTTTATTGGATCACTCATCGTTAGAATTGGTGTAAATTCACTACAAATTTAAGGATAATAAATCGACCTTCAATGCTAAATTACAGCTTACTGTATTTGCCTTAAAAAAGGCAACCTATTCACTTATTAAACGATTTATCTATAAGGTGTTACCTGCCATGTTGTTCTTATTGGCCTCACCAGTTATATTTGTTGTAATTTTCAACTTTAAAATGAAACTTTTAACTCTTGTAATAGTCATTATTTCTTTTCTTGGCCAAAGGGTCATAGGACAAGACGCTTGGATGTACCCTAATAAGGGGCAATGGGTGGAAAATGTGGAGTTTAAAATTGATTTGAGCCAAGGTGATTTGTTTATCGAGAAAGATGGACTGACCTACTCATTGAGTAACGGAGGCAAGCACCTAGAGGAAGCTAAGGGCCATTCAGAAGATGGACATGAGCCATTTATTGGACATGTGATTCGAACGAAATTTTTAGGTTCTTCATGGGATGGAAGTAGCTATGTGTCAGATTCATCATCATTTTACAATAATTATATTTTAGGTAACAACCCGGAAGATTGGTTTGGTCATGTATATGGTTATAAGTCTGTTAGACTATATAACTATTACAATGGGATTGATATGCTTCTAAACGGAAGGGGAGGTTTGGAATACTCTTTTATTGTTAGTCCTCACGTCAATGTTGATCAAATACGAGTTAATTATCAAGGACACTCTAAATTACTGTTAGATGACGAAGGGAACTTACATGTAGGGAACCGTTTTGGTGAAGTTATTGAATCCAAACCAATTGCATGGACAGAAGATGAGACGGGCAGGAAAAAACCAGTAAAAGTGGAGTTTGAACTTCAAGGAAGTGAATTAATATTCATTTTCCCAAATGGATATGATAAATCTAAAACACTAATTATTGATCCTACATTAACGTTTTCAACTTTCACAGGGTCTACTTCTGACAATTGGGGAATGACAGCAACACCCGATCCTAGCGGTAATTTGTTTGGTGGAGGTATTAGTTTTGGAATTGGTTATCCAATAACTACAGGTGCTTATGATGGGTCCCATAATGGAGGTTCGTTTGATGTGGCAGTTACAAAATTTACTGCTGATGGAGCAGCATTGATCTATTCAACATTTATAGGAGGTAGCTCTAATGAGCTACCTGAGAGTATGATTTGCAATTCTAATGATGAATTGTACATCTTGGGAATTACAGCTTCTCCAAATTTCCCTATGGTTGGAGCATATGATAATACGTTTGGAGGCGGGTCAACAGAAATTGAAAATGGACTAACATTCCCTGGATCCGATTTGTTTCTAGCTCGACTTTCTGCTGATGGAGCTTCATTATTGAGTTCTACATTCATGGGAGGTTCTGGAAACGATGGGTTAAATACAAGTATATTAAATTTTAATTATGGTGACCAATTTCGCGGCGAGGTTATTCTCGATCAAAATGAAAATGTATTGGTTACTTCAACAACAAAATCAGCTGATTTTCCTGTATTGCAGGGTCCTCAAAGTGCGTTGTCCGGTGCACAGGATGCCGTTGTTTTTAAATTAAATGCTTCTTTGGGTGTGTTAAGCTGGTCTGGATATTTCGGAGGGTCTGGTGTAGAGTCTGGCAATTCCCTTCAAAGTGCGGCAAGTGGAGATGTTTATTTTGTTGGCGGCACAAATTCATCTATATTACCCTATTCATCTGGTCTTGATCTTTCTTTTAATGGTGGAACTTCAGATGGATATGCCACACGTTTGAATGGAAATACAGGGGCGATTTTGTCTGGGACATACTTAGGACTTAGCGAATATGATCAAGCATATTGTGTACAGCTGGATTTAGATGACAGGGTCTATATTTTAGGCCAAACAGAATCTAACTGGCCAATTACAGCCGGTTTATATGGTGTGCCAAATTCAGGCCAGTTTATACAGAAGCTTACGTCTAATCTAAATACAATTGAATGGACAACGATGATCGGTGCGGGAACGGGACATGTTGAAATTTCTCCAACGGCTTTTCTCGTCTCAGATTGCTATGATATTTTCCTGTCCGGTTGGGGAGGAAGTACAAATAATAATGGTCAGGCTGTTAATTCTACGAGTAATGGTTTCCCTGTGACTTCCGATGCATATCAAGCAATAACAAATGGAAGTAATTTTTATGTCGCTGTGCTTGGTTCTGATGCGAGTTATTTAAAATACGCAACTTACATGGGGGGAACTTCAGGGCCATCGAACCACGTCGATGGAGGAACTAGTCGATTTGATAAGTCTGGCAGAATTTATCATGCAGTTTGTGCTAGTTGCGGGAGTATTACTAACGGCTTTCCAACAACTCCTGGAGTATGGTCGAATGTAGACCCTAGTAATAACTGTAATATGGCAGCATTCAAGTTTGAACTAAGTACAATTGAAGCTACGATAGCTGACCCGAATCCTTTTGTATGTTTACCAGATCCAGTTATTTTTGATAACAATAGTGCCAATGGAAATGCATTCTTTTGGGATTTTGGAGACAACACAACATCAACGGATATTAATCCTTCTCACCTTTATCCTGGGCCTGGAGAATATGACGTAACATTAATTGTAATTGATACGAACAATTGTTATGTTTCAGATACGGTTATATTTGAAGTGATTATTGGAGATTTTGTTGGAGGAATTGTTGAGCCACCAGGGCCAGTTTGTCCTGGAGTTCCATTTGAATTTGAAGCTTATGGTGGTGCGTTTTATGAATGGACCCCTGCAAATTTTTTAAGTGATTCAACTATTTATAATCCAATCGCGGTTATTAATCAGACAACGGATTTTATGGTTATAATCTCTGATACTTGCGGAATAGATACGGTCTTTGTTACCCTAGAGGCTTATCCAGTTTCAAGTACCATTTCGAATGATACCTCCATTTGTATAGGAAACAATATTGATTTGTTTGCGACAGGTGGAGAGAATTATGTGTGGACTCCTAATGTATTTATAGCAGATCCAAATACATCAAGTCCAACAGTTACTCCTGATGCAACAACGATGTATTATGTTGAAATCGAGACGGGCACTGGGTGTCTCTTGGAGGACAGCGTCTTGGTTCAAGTGTATTATACACCACCAATACCTATAATGGATGATTCTGTCAAAGTTTGTCTTGGCGCAACTGTTGAATTGGAAGTGTCGGGTAGCGAGAGCTATTTGTGGTCACCTAATTTAAATATTAATACAATTGTTGGCCCCACCGTTGTAATAAATCCTGTAAACGATATTTACTACTATTGCGACTTTACCAATTCGTGTGGAACTGTACGCGACAGTGTTTTGATTATAGTTGTTGAGACATCTATTGCAGCATGGAATGATACTATTATTTGTCCTGGAGAAACAGCAAATCTTTTCGCTACTGGCGGGGTAAGTTATTATTGGACACCTTCAAACACACTAAACTCTTTTCTTACATCACAGGTTCTAGCTACACCGTTTTACCCTACGATGTATACTGTTAATGGAACAGATCAGTATGGATGCATTAGTACTGATTCCGTTTTCGTGGATTTATATTCAAATGCTTTTATTCAAACAAGTCCAGATGTGTATGCCTTTTATGGCGATGAAATTCAATTGAGCGCATCAAGTACAACCGATGGAACTTATTTCTGGGATCCATCAGATTATTTGAGCTGTGTTGCTTGTGATGATCCAGTCGCTAGCCCAGATCAAAACTTCTTCTATATAGTTTCATACACAGATGATAATGGATGTACAGCGGAAGATAGCGTTCATATTTACTATGATCCTATTCTTTTTGTTCCAAATACATTTACCCCTGATAACGATGAATTTAATAACTCTTTCTTCGCGTTAGGAGGTAATACTAATACGTTTGAAATATTTATTTTTGATCGTTGGGGGGAACTTGTCTTTACAAGTAGGGATATAAATATAGGTTGGGATGCAACTTATAAAGGGCATAATTGTCAAGATGGAACTTATATTTGGAAGATCAAGCTAACGGACTTTAATGATAAAGTATATCAACATGTAGGTCACATAAACCTGTTGAGATAATTTCTATTTGTACATGTTTTACGCGATTTACTTGAAAAACTCTGTTATAAGAATCGTTCATCCATCTCCATAACATGATTACAGTTATCACAAGTTCTTAATTCTTTTGAAGAGTAGAATGATCTAAAACGAGAGAGAAAGTCTTCTTGAATATCTTCTAATGGGAATTTGTACTCATGTAATTTGTGATTGCATTCATCACAAAACCACATTAACCCATCAGTCATGTCAGTGCCTTTGCGAATACGTTCAATTACTAATCCAACAGTATTAGGACCTCTCATTGGAGAGTGGGGAATATTTCCTGGAAGTAAAAAGATATCTCCTTCTTTGATGTGAATGTCTCTAGCTTTACCGTCTATCTGTACTCTAACCATTATGTCGCCCTCCAGTTGATAAAACAACTCTTCGCTTTCATTGAAGTGATAATCTTTTCGGGCATTTGGTCCACCAACAATCATTACAATAAAGTCTCCAGCCTCAACATATAAGTTTTTATTGTTAACAGGTGGTTTAAGTAAATCACGATTGTCATCAATCCATTTTTGTAAGTTGAAAGGAGCTAACATAGTATGCTAATTTTATTTTTTTTATAAAGGTATAAAATATCATGAAAGGAAAAATAGTTTTAAAAAAAAGGGAGGCAAAAGCCCCCCTCTCTGATTTTTTATCTAAGGATTACTCTTTAATAATTCTGAATGTTCTGTCAGCGTTATCATTGAATACTCTAATTAAGTAGAACCCTGATTCAAGTTTTCCCAAACTAATTTCAGTAGTTTCAGCACCGTTAACAGCTGCATTTTTGGAAACAATAACTTTACCATTTACATCCGTTAACTCTAAGTTAAAGACTTCGCTGGAACCTTGGTTTTTCACAAAAACAGACCCATTAGTTGGGTTAGGGAAGATGCTCATGTTTTTAAAAGCAACTTTTTCTATGTTTAAGTAATCACATGAAGGGTCAACCGAAAGGATCACGTTCGCTGTATCATCCGGACAAACACCATTTCCTGTAACGTAGTCATAGTTAAATGATCCAGATAGACTACCTATAGTAATAGCCGATAGCGTCGCTGTATTTGTAGGGTCGTACCAAGTACCACCTAAATCAACGTTTCCACTTAAGCCAATAAGTAAATCAATAGGCTCGTTTTGACAAGCAGTGATTGTACCATCAGTACCTGCAGAGGAAGGGCCATAAACTTCAATTTGTTGAACAACTGAGTCCATAGCACATCCATTAATAATTCCGTATTGGAAGGTGTAAACTTGATAAGCCAACCCAGAAGAAACAAACTCAGAACCATTTAATCCTAACGTAGGAATTTCTTGGTACCATGTTCCCCCCATATCGTATCCAGTAATGGCTGTAAATAAATCAACCGTATCGCCAACACACACATCAACCATTCCATTCGTAGCACCACCTTCAAGAGTAATGTCAGAAATGGCTAAGGAGTATATCCCACCATTAGAAATAGTTGATGATACACTATTAGCATCATGCATTAAGTAGTAGGTATTACCTGGAGTTAATCCACAGACAGTGAAGTTTGGAGCAGTTGATAAAGAGCCAGTAACATCATTGTCATTTGCCCCCATAACTGTAAATGTTGTAAAATCAGTACAGTCACCAACATCATAAACAGCCATTTGACCAGCA
The DNA here is from genome assembly GCA_905182335.1 of Flavobacteriales bacterium UBA4466. GTDB lineage: Bacteria > Bacteroidota > Bacteroidia > Flavobacteriales_D > Crocinitomicaceae > UBA4466. The sequence goes on from CAJJBE010000004.1 coordinate 269,940, forward strand.
AACTCTTGATCAGTGGCGTTAATTCTAACTTGCCCTGACGCCGGAGCCTCAAATGTAAACCATGTAGAGTATGTTAATCCTGATTGTCCCCATCCATCATTAGTGTTGTACCCGGTGATTGGAGGGGTAATATCTACTTCACCTAGCTGTGAGGAAGCCCCCGTTTTATCGAATGTATAAACAGTTCCATCAACCATTAAGTTTTCAGGTAAACATGTAGAGTCATTGTCTAGTGGCATTGTAACCGTGAACGGTCCAACAAAATTAGAAGAATCAGTTCCACAAAGCGATTGAACATAAACATCATATAAGGCACCAGATAATAATGACACATCCATAGTAGTATCTGTAAAGTTATTGTCTGCATTTACCAAGGTGCCCGTGCCTTGTGTATATCCATTATTCCCATATTCAATATTAAAACTAACTGAAGGAAACCCAGGGTTCTCAACAAACGTCCAAGAAGTTAAGATTGAATCAGACGCTGATAATGCTGATAATGCTGTAACATCTGCACAGTTTGGAAGCGTACTAAATGAACCAGTAGCGGCTATACTTTGAAGTACACCAGGGTTACAGTCAGCGTAGATATAAATATCATACTCAGTGACATCGTCTAATCCCGGAATAATTAATGCTGGAGCATTAGAAGTGACCGTAGTACCTGAGATAGTTGGGTCAAAACCAGCATTACCATAAGTAATCGTCCAATTAGTTTCAGTAGCTAAACCAGCACCCCAAGAAATCCCAGCTTCGTCAAAAGTTGTATAATTTACTGTGTAGTTTATTGGTTTAGGGCAGTCTGTATAGTAAAAGCGTACACACGAATTATCAGTTAAATACTGAGGGTCATTCGTAGAAATAGTAATGTCTTGGTTTTGCCCTGAAATTCCGATATCAGCAAAAGCACCAAAATCATCAGCTACATTTGTTCCTCCAAAAACAACATCATCGTAAACATAGTAGATATCGCCAGTTTCTTCTATTTGAATTTGGAAAGTAACGGTAGGAGCAGTAAGTGAACCTGAGAAGTTGCAACTATTATCCCATTGGATAATTAATGTTTGATTCGGAGAAGTTCCGATTACTTCGTAATAACCATTCCCTGTATCATCATCTAGATCATCTCCCCAAGGGAACATCGTCCCATCAGGTAATGTTGTAAAAACACCACCATATCCAATTTCTGCTCCAATAGCACCTAATTGTAATCCACCATTGTTACCAACAGTCATATTATTCATTAAGGTTCCTTGAAATAAAATAGGGAATGGAAGTGGATCAACAGAGGATTCTCCATCATCGGCTAACAGTAAATTAGTTCCAGTAGCTGAAATATCAATAAATCCCCCTGTTGGACATTCGGTTGAATGATCCATATATATATCGTGGTTAAAAGTATTAAATCCTATAGGACCTATATAATCAGAAGTATCACCCGCAGCACATACAGCTCTTAAATAAACCTCATAAAATGTGTTATAGGATAGTCCAGTAATTGACCCATTAGGTGTTGGCCCTGCTGAAGCAATTGACCCATTACCTTGAGTGAACCCAGGAGCACCATACTCTAACTCCCATTCCGTTTCAGGACCATTAGAAGTCCAAGAGAAATCAGCAGATGTTAAATCAGCAGATGTTACTGAAAGGTTTGAAGGTGGCGGACAGCTAGGAGCTTCAATAATAGAGACATCATCTAGTAATAAGTCGTTATAAAAGTCATTAACATCACCACCTGATTCAGCTCTAAATCGAATTTGAATTAGGTTTAGTCCATATACATAACTAGATAAGTCAAATATATTCTCAACCCAGTCTGGACCAGTTTCACCTATAACTTGAGATACTGTAGACCAAGTGCCAGCCCCATCTGAAGCCTCTAAAAAGATAGAATTATAAGGTGAAACAGCATTTAAGGTATGGCTAATAGTCCAAAATCGTAATTCAGGACTATTCAATGCCGTTGCATCAATTATTGGGCTTGTCAAGGTAACATCTACATCTAACCCGTTAAAATCAATCCATGCATAATTATTAGCTACACCATTCGTATTGTCTAATGTTCCAGCTACGTCAAAGCCTGGGTTTCCTGTGTAAACCCAGGGACCTCCAGTAGTTGTAGACTGTACCCAACAAGTTGGATCAGTTACTCCTGTAAATGTTTCAGTCCATGGCGCAGAGTATACAGCACAGCTCGTGGTAAAAGAAATAGGACCAACCCACGCACTTGCTCCATTAATTAATCCACACTCAGATTGAACATAAACTTCATATGAAGTTAAAGATGTTAGACCTGTTATATTTTCAGTGTTAATGACTGTTCCGGTAATTAGATTTCCGTTACCAAGCGTAAATCCTGCAGGACCATACTCAACATTATATGAATCAGCTCCTGTATTATCCCAAGTTATATCTAAAGCTATATCTAAAATGTTAGTCGCTGACAAATTTGTGGGGTCTAAACAAAATGGAGGTGTAGATGAGATAATAGCTGGAGAAGACACACACATTCCAGGCGTATAAACCCCAAACCCAGAAGCATCATAATAAAATCGATACTTGAACCCAGTTAATTGAGTAGATGAAAGTGAAGAAACATCTAGATTAGAGCTTGTCGTAGCGATAGCTGAAGTACACCATCCTGAAGATGCATTACTATTGTCTAAAATATTATCCCAAAGTACCCAAACAGATGCATCAGAATCATACCACTCAAGGTTGAAAGTAGGTGCGTTACTATTAGTATATGCATAATTAACATTAATCCATGTTTCTCCAGCCGAACTTGCAGCGGTTAAATCAATATTTGGTGAAGTAGCAATTACTTCATCAGTTAACGAGAAAGGTCCAGTAGCATTGTCATTATAACTAAAGTTAGTCGAGACTGTTGGATTTGCCACTAATCCTACCGATCCAGTGCCACTTCCTGTTAGTGTCCAGACTGAATTTGGCCATGAAGCCGCTTGATTTAATACTTGTGCATTAGATTGCCAAACGAAAGTTGTCAATAAAGCTATCAGAAGCGTTAAATATTTCATAAAATAAAATTTAATTATTATTTAATTAGAATGATGATTTGTTTTAAACTATTACTCTTTAATAATTCTGAATGTTTTGTCAGCGTTATCATTGAATACTCTAATTAAGTAGAACCCTGATTCAATTTTTGCTAAACTAACTTCAGTAGTTTCAGTACCGTTAACAGCTGCATTTTTGGAAACAATAACTTTACCATTTACATCCGTTAACTCTAAGTTAAAGACTTCGCTGGAACCTTGGTTTTTCACAAAAACAGACCCATTAGTTGGGTTAGGGAAGATGCTCATGTTTTTAAAAGCAACTTTTTCTATGTTTAAGTAATCACATGAAGGGTCAACCGAAAGGATCACGTTCGCTGTATCATCCGGACAAACACCATTTCCTGTAACGTAATCATAGTTAAATAATCCAGGAATACTTATTGAAGTAATAGCCGATGACGTTACTGTATTTGTAGGGTCGTACCAAGTACCACCTAAATCAACGTTTCCACTTAAGCCAGATAATAAATTAACAGGCTCGTTTTGACAAGCAGTGATTGTACCATCAGTACCCGCAGAGGAAGGGCCATAAACTTCAATTTGTTGAACAACTGAGTCCATAGCACATCCATTAATAACTTCATATTGGAAGTTAAAAACTTGATAAGCCAACCCAGAAGAAACAAACTCGGAACCATTTAATCCTAACGTAGGAATTTCTTGGTACCATATTCCCCCCATATCGTATCCAGTAATGGCTGTAAATAAATCAACCGTATCGCCAACACACACATCAACCATTCCATTCGTAGCACCACCTTCAAGAGTAATGTCAGAAATGGCTAAGGAGTATATCCCACCATTAGAAATAGTTGATGAGACACTATTAGCATCATGCATTAAGTAGTAGGTATTACCTGGAGTTAATCCACAGACAGTGAAGTTTGGAGCAGTTGATAAAGAGCCAGTAACATCATTGTCATTTGCCCCCATAACTGTAAATGTTGTAAAATCAGTACAGTCACCAACATCATAAACAGCCATTTGACCAGCAAACTCTTGATCAGTGGCGTTAATTCTAACTTGCCCTGACGCCGGAGCCTCAAATGTAAACCATGTAGAGTATGTTAATCCTAATTGTCCCCATCCATCATTAGTGTTATATCCAGTGATCGGAGGGGTAATATCTACTTCGCCTAGTTGTGAGGAAGCTCCCGTTTTATCGAATGTATAAACAGTTCCATCAACCATTAAGTTTTCAGGTAAACATGTAGAGTCATTGTCTAGTGGCATTGTAATCGTGAACGGTCCAACAAAATTAGAAGAATCAGTTCCACAAAGCGATTGAACATAAACATCATATAAAGCACCAGACAGTAATGACACATCCATTGTAGTATCTGTAAAGTTGTTGTCTGCATTTACCAAGATACCCGTGCCTTGTGTATATCCATTATTCCCATATTCAATATCAAAACTAGTTGAAGGAAAACCAGGGTTCTCAACAAACGTCCAAGAAGTTAAGATTGAATCAGACGCTGATAATACTGATAATGCTGTAATATCTGCACAGTTTGGCAACGTACTAAATGAGCCTGTAGCGCCTATACTTTGAAGTACACCAGGATTACAGTCAGCATAGATATAAACATCATAGTCAGTGACATCATCTAATCCCGGGATAATTAATGCCGAAGTAGTAGAAGTGACCGTAGTGCCCGAAATCGTTGGGTCAAAACCAGCAAGACCATAAGTAATCGTCCAATTATTTTCAGCAGCTAAGCCAGTATCCCAAGAAATCCCAGCTTCGCCAAAAGTTGTATAATTTACCGTGTAATTTATTGGATTAGGGCAGTCTGTATAATAAAATCGTACACACGAATTATCAGTTAAATACTGAGTGTCATTCGTAGATATAGTAATATCTTGGTTTTGCCCTGAAATTCCGATATCAGCAAAAGCACCAAAATCATCAGCTACATTAGTTCCTCCAAAAACAACATCATCGTAAACATAGTAAATGTCGCCAGTTTCTTCTATTTGAATTTGGAAAGTAACGGTAGGAGCAGTAAGTGAGCCTGAGAAGTTGCAACTATTATCCCATTGGATAATTAATGTTTGATTCGGAGAAGTTCCGATTACTTCATAATAAACATTTCCTGTCTCATCATCTAGATCATCTCCCCAAGGGAACATTGTTCCATCAGCTAATGCTGTAAAAACACCACCATATCCAATTTCTGCTCCAATAGCACCTAATTGTAATCCACCATTGTTACCAACAGTCATATTATTCATTAAGGTTCCTTGAAATAAAATAGGGAATGGAAGTGGATCAACAGAGGATTCTCCATCATCGGCTAACAGTAAATTAGTTCCAGTAGCTGAAATATCAATAAACCCGGCTGTTGGACATTCGGTTGAATGATCCATATATATACCTTGGTTAAAAGTATTAAATCCTATAGGACCTATATAATCAGAAGTATCACCTACAGCACATACAGATCTTAAATAAACCTCATAAAATGAATCTGGTGTTAAGCCATTAACATTTTGAGGGGTAGAATTTGAGACTAAATCTGTCCCAATTCCTAAAGAAAATCCAGGGACACCGTATTCTAGCTCCCATTCTAAAGCTCCGCCATTTTCTGTCCAACCAAAATCGCTAGATGTTAAATCTGAACTTATTATATTAAAATTAGTAGGGGCAGGACATGAAACACAGGTTTCAACTTGTACTAAATCAATAGCTAAATCACCATAAAAATTAGGTCCATTAGCCGCATAAGCAAACTGAATGTAAATTTGTTGTCCAAGATATGCAGATAGATCAACTCCTATATGTTCCCATGCTTGTGCAGCACTTGTTTGATATTGCCCTGTCCATGTAAATTCGGTGGAAAATGGTCCCGTTGCAGAGTTTCCAATACCAACATTCATCGTTCCTATCTCAGCTCCATAGGCATGCATATAAAAAGATAATTCAGCTTCGAAAGAGCCAGAAGACAAATCGATCATTGGGGTAACTAAAGATGCTAGAGCTTGTGATCCTGATGCTTCATACTCGGCGTAAGTAGTTCCTGACGCTGGACCTGACGGCCCAGTGTCAGTAGAGTTTCCTCCTGGTTGTACACAGGGGAAATCCCAAGTTCCAGCTAGTGTACCGATATTTCCCGTCCATCCAGAATTACTTTCCATATCATCAGAAAAGACTAATGTTGAGCCACCACAACTAACACCGCTTGGTCCCTGAAGGTTAGTCGTAAAAGCAAACGGCCCCATCCAATAGCTCAAATCACCTAAGCCACAATTAGATTGCACGTAGAATTCATATGCAGTTGCAGAAGATAGTCCAGAAATAGATTCTGGATTATTTGTTGTTCCTGAAATTGAAGTACCTGACCCTTGCGTGAAACCGATAGGACCATATTCAATATTTGCTATACCGCTTCCAGAATTATCAGTCCAAGCTAAATCAGCGGAATTAGTGCTAACATTAAATGTGTTTAAAGAAGTCGGAAAAGCACAGGTAATAGGAGTGCCTCCAGTAACAATGACCTGGAAATCTACAACAGAACCGTAAATGAATGATCCACAAGGATCAAGAGGTAAAGTAGGTGGGCTGCCAGTCCAATCTTCCCATTGCATAACCCTCATTCTTGTTACTCCTGGGACTGCTGTAGATGGGACATTAAAATTAAAAGAACCAGATGAACCTAAACCTACTGGTGGGGTTCCTGACCATGTCCCTATAGACTCTGAAATTTCAAACACATTATTTTGATTCCAGTCAATCCATGCATCACCATAGCTGAAATAACTAAACATACTGCAGGTTCCAAATTGAATACTTGCAACGTAAGGATTACCAGTATTAAGTGTAACGGATTGAGAAGTAGCATCTTGTAATCCGACTACTCCAGGGCAACCTGTATAGTTAATAGATGTAGCAACCTCTCCGTTGAGAGTCACTCCTTGAACATTACTGTCATCCGCGTTAGAAGGACCTACTGCTGTGCAGTATTGAGCATAAGTTTGTTTTGACATAAAAAGCAAAGCGCTAATCATCGCAAACACATAAACGGACACTTGTTTCATAAGAGAAAAATTAATGGTTATATTAAATTATAACTGTATAATCGCTAATTTACTAAATAATGAAACATTATAAAAACATTAAGTTAACGATTGAATATTCAAAGCTACTATTTAGCTTTAATGTTCCTTGTCATAGAATATTCGCTATTATTGTATTTCAATCGTAAAAAAATAGGCTTAATATGGAATTATCAGGCAAGCATGCTATTGTATGTGGGAGTACTCAAGGGATTGGTTTTGAAACAGCTAAATTGATGGCTAAACGAGGAGCTAAAATAACACTCGCAGCTAGAAATGAAGATAAATTGCAAAAGACACTTTTAAACCTTGAGCGTCATGACGGAGTCAAGCATGATTACATAGTTGCTGATTTTTCTCAGCCAGAATTGTTGAAGTCAATAATTTCAGAATACGTTAATTTAGGTAACACGCCCCACATTCTAGTTAATAATACAGGAGGTCCAAAAGGAGGTCCAATTATCGATGCTGATATCTCTGAGTTTACAAATACATTCAATCAACATCTGATTTGTAATCATATTCTTGTACAGACTTTGTATAAAGGCATGGCTAATCAAAACTACGGTAGAGTAATTAATATCATTTCAACAAGTGTAAAACAGCCATTGAATGGACTTGGAGTATCTAATACTATTCGTGGTGCTGTCGCAACTTGGGGCAAAACTCTAGCGAATGAGCTAGGTCATTTAAATATTACGGTAAATAATGTTCTTCCAGGCGCAACGAATACAAGCCGTTTGAATGATATTGCTAATGCTAAATCACAGAAAACGAATCAAGGAGTGGATGAAATATTTGCGGATATGGCAAAGCAATCGCCAATGCAAAGAATAGCAGAGCCTTCTGAAGTTGCGGAAGCAATTGCCTTTTTAGCATCGCCGAGAGCTTCCTATATTAATGGAATTAATGTTCCAGTTGACGGTGGTAGAACAAAATCACTTTAATTTGAAATTCGTTGTCTTTTTGATTTTAGCTGTTTTGTTTTCTTGCTCAATAAGAGCAGACAAAACAATTCAAGTGAAGAGTACAGGTTTTTTCTTAGATTCTATTCTTTATAAGTAATGGTAAGAAGTTGTTTAACATCCATGGAGGGCTGATGATAAATTCTAATAACGAGAAATTTTCAATTGTACTTAATCGAAACCCATTTTCTCAAAAAGAGCATATTATTCTTAGTCCCAGTTTTGATTTTCTAGAGGAAAAAGAAAAAGTTGAGTGTAAAGTGTGTGTTAATAATGATAGTCTAATTGTTTTTTGGGAGAATATGGCTAATTCTCTTAGGGTGTGAAATCCGTTAGATTCTATTTTATAACATTAATATGCCCTATAATTCTTTTGTCTCTTCCAGAGTTAGTTACAAAGTTGATTTTATACGGATATGCCCCATCGTTAACGATAATACCATTATAAGTCCCATCCCAGATAAACTTAGGGTCAAATACTTCAAATATAAGTTCTCCCCAACGGTTGTAGATTTGTATTTCAACTTCTTTGATTCCAATAGTAGATATTCTAAAGTCATTGTTTAATCGGTCTCCATCCGGAGTAAATGTATTAGGAACATAAATATACCATTCTTCTTCAATATTAATTGGCTTTATAATAGTATCACGACATCCTTTATCATCAATGGCAATTAGTGTTATATAGTAAATTCCTGGCTCGTCGTATGTGTTATTTGGGTGAACAAGAGTTGAATTATGCCCATCCCCAAAAGTCCATTCGTACGTTTCTGCACTTAAGGAGTTGTTCTGAAATGTTATTGGTAGATTATTGAAAAAAACATTGCTAGTCGCTTCAAAACCGGCAGTAGGTTTTACTACGACAACCTGACTATTTCCTTCCACAGTGAAAGTCTGGCATTCATCAGAAACACTGACTGTATATATTGTTGTTTGAAATGGATTAACCCAAATAGTAGGGCTTGTCTCTCCATTATGAAGCCAATTGTAAAAGTACTGACCGTATCCACCGACAGCTGAAACTGATATTTCAATAGAATCTCCAGGGCAGATCTCAATAGATGGGCTCAATGTCAAAACCAGTGGAGGGCTTAATACAGTGTATAAAACCTCTGCACTTGTTATGCTTCCGCAAAAATCAGTCACTTCTATCGTGTAAGTTGTTGTTGTCGAAGGTATAGCGTTGTATGTGTCGTTTATCCCAATAGTTGCGTTAAAATTAGAAGACCAATTATATGTGTAAGGAGGTGTTCCTCCTGTTACATTTGACTCTAGTAAAGCAGGAACATAGGGACAAATATCAATTACATCTACTGTTTCGTTTATAGTCAAAGGCAGGATAACTGGAACGTCCACAATGTAAGTCGCAGATATAGGTTGGGATAAGCAATCATCAATAACACTAATATTGTATGGGGTTGATGCGATAGGGGCTACAAATATACTTTGTGTTGTTTCACCTGTACTCCATACATAAGAATATGGTGAAGCTCCGCCAATAACGGTAGCGGTTATTTCAATTTCTTCTCCGGGGCAAGTTACTTCAGGTCCATTAATTACAACCTCTACGGGATCAATGTCTTGTATGAATAAATTAAGCGTTTGTGAAGTCTCGTTACCACAGTTGTCCGTGAATAAAAATTCTAAATCGAGAGATTCTTGCCCTTCAGTGACGCCATCTTGAAAGGCATCAAATGAAAACTGAGCAGTTGGTGAACCTGAAGCAAATGTTATGGTAGGAGGAATATTATCGTAATCGACACCTTCAATTGCACTTCCCGATACTGTAATTGGAACCACCATTGTACTCGAGAGGTTGCAACTTGTACGCTCAAGAGTCAATGTGGTAGACACACATCCTTCTGCAATAATATCGGGATTGTTAAATAAATTATTTGATAATGTATGTTCTATATCAACAGGAGATGAACCAACAAAACTGTTTGCCTCTAGAAATATTCCTGAATCCCAAACACCATCTCCAACATCTGCGATTGCCATTTTTAAATGATATACCGTATTACATTCAACAACTGCAAATGCAGTTAGTTTTTTGGTGAATCCATCATATTGAATTGTAGACCCATTTATGTTGTTTACGTAATATTGAGCGTTAACAGCAGGGTAGCTATTACCTGAAACATTTACGCCACTTGGATGAATATTGTCAATAGAAACAACACCACCACCATTTGGTAGAATCGCAATATTTTGTGTTCCGCCAGGTATTCCAGGTCCTGAAATAAAGAAGGCGAAAATATCATTCACGTTTTCATAGACATATTCTGGATATTCTTCTGAGGCGAAAACATAATTAAACTGAACTGTATCCGAACACGTTTCAAAGTCAAACTCTAAAACCGCAGCGTTAAATGTCTGCCCCCCTGCTAATGCCCCTAATTGTCCATCTCCAACTACTCCATTGTCAATCCCAGTACCGGGTGAGTTGTTAGGACCATGCGGGCCATCGACCGTGTTTTGAACTGTGCCAGTTGTCATTATTATTCCACTATTTATCCCCAGATTCGTTCCGGCTGCAGTGAAACTACCAATAGCTTGTGCTGAGCCTGAATAAGTGACATTTGAAATGGTAACGCCTGTGCCATTTAGAATGTTTTGTACTAATACATTTGGACTCATTGATATATTAGTCACCAATTGGCCAATAACCGTAATTGGGGCTAGAATTATAAATAATATGAGTTGAAAATACTTCACTTGTAGCTATTAGACGTAAAATTAATTAAAGAGTTTACTTTGAGGTATCAATTTTAGGTTAAACCATAGAATTAATAATAGCCTAATGAATAAAAATGCCGTATATTTTGGAGGTAAGGGATAAATTACCATACTTTGTGAAGTATGCAGAAGCTAAAATTATTTCTTTCTAGGTTGGGTAAAAACCTAAAATTTTCAATTATAAATCCAGATACTTTTAAGGAGGTTTTCAGCTTTAATAGTAATTTGATTCGTGTGTTTAGCTTGACATTAATTTTACTTTTAGCCACCATGCTACTTTTTATCTCCTTTCTTGGTGGATTTGATTCGTTTTTTCGCAGTATAGAAATGTCCGCGGAACGCGATCAATTAGAAAGCCAAAGCGAACAGCTAAATGAGCTTTATTCTAAAATGGAGTCTCAAGAAAAATATATTAACAATATCAAAAACATTTTGAATAATGAAACCCAAAATGGACTTGCCTCGGACACTTCAAATATTAAGTTAATAGAAGTAGACATTTCAGCAATGGTATTAAAACAGACGGCGTCTGAAAAAGCATTATCAAAAAAGGTTAAAGATGACATGTCTACAGGTTTTTCTGAGGTTAATAAAGCGATAGTTTATTTTGGAAGCCCGGCAGTTGGATTTGTGAGTCAGGATTTCAATGTTAAAAACCATCCTGGTGTCGATGTAGTAACGGAAAAAGACCAAGTCGTAAAGTCTTGTTTAGCAGGGACAGTAGTTTACGCTGGGTTCACCCGGAAAGATGGTCATATTGTTATTGTTGAGCATCAAGAGGGATATATTTCTATTTATAAACATAACAAGCGTGTGCTTAAAAAGATTGGGGCAAAAGTACAATTAGGTGATCCAATTTCTATTGTTGGCAATACAGGAGAGAATTCTGACGGTCCTCACTTGCATTTTGAATTATGGCATGATCAGAAAGCGGTTAACCCAGAAGAGTATTTGTCTTTTAAACATTAATCCCTTGCAGAGAAGATAGGTTGTGATATATTCCTTTTATCTCCATCAACTCATCGTGTGTTCCTTGTTCCTTGATTTCTCCTTTTGAAAGAACAATAATATTGTCGGCTTTCTTTATGGTGCTTAATCGATGAGCAATAACGAGACTGGTTCTGTTTTTCATTAGGTTTTCCAATGCTTCTTGGACTAACTTTTCGGATTCAGTATCTAATGCAGACGTTGCTTCATCTAATATAAGTATGGCAGGATTTTTCAGAATAGCCCTAGCAATACTTATGCGTTGCTTTTGGCCGCCAGACAATTTGTTTCCACGTTCTCCAATATTTGTATTGTAGCCGTTCTCGAGTTCTGAGATAAAGTTATGCGCATTGGCAATTTTAGCCGCATTTTCAATCTCTTCGTCTGTTGCACTTGTCATGCCGAATGCAATATTTTCTTTTACTGAAGTATTAAAAAGAATTGATTCTTGAGAAACAATTCCGATATGATTTCTTAAATCGGTAATTGAAGCTTCTTTAATGTTGATTCCATCATACATGATTTTACCTTTTTGTATATCATAAAACCTTGGTAATAAATCTGCAATGGTTGATTTACCACTTCCAGACTCACCAACTAGAGCAATTGTTTTTCCCGCAGGAATTTCAAAAGAAATTTCTTTTAGCACTGGCTCATCACTATAAGAGAAAGCGATGTTTTGATATTTGATTGATTCTTTTAACCTTGAAAGTTTAATAGGATTTTCAGTCTCATAAATCTTTTCGTCGGCATTAATAATTTCATTGATTCTATCTTGTGAAGCACTTGACTTATTCATATTAGCAATCGATTTAGCTATGTTTGAAATAGGTCTCGTTATCTGAGAAAAGATTAAAATAAAACCTAAAAACTGAGGTCCTGTTAAACTACTTCCAGTAGAAGGGGCTAGAACAAGAACTCCCCCATACCAAACAATTACCAGCATAACGAGTGTTACAATCAATTCGTTTAGGGGTGATGAGAGATCTCTTTTTCTAAATGCTTTTGTAATTAATTTTTGGTGCTTTAAATTTTCATAACGAAATGCTTTAATAATTGAAGGACCTGCATTGAATGCCTTGATGATGCGAATTCCGTTCAAACCTTCATCCATTGATGAGTAGAGTGTTCCCATTTGCTCTTGACCCTGTTTGGCTGTTCGCTTTAAACTCTTTCCAATTACTACAATAATCAAAGCTACAAAAGGAAGGAGGATTAGTGAGAACATTGTCAAGCTTGGGCTCCAGTAGATTAATACGGCAAGGTTAATAGCAATAGCAATTGGCTCTCTGAAAAACAATTCTAGCATCGAAACAACTGCAATTTCTATTTCGCCAACATCACTTTGCATTCTTGAGATTAAATCACCCTTTCGCTCATCTGTATAATATGAAATAGGAAGGCGCATTGCTTTTTCGAAAATAGAATTTCGAACATCTCGTAATACGGACATCCTCAATTGGGACTGAAACCAAATAGCAATATAACGAAAAGCAGTTTTCCCGAAAAACGCAATCCCAATAGATAGACAGGCAAGGAATAAGGCTGCCTTTGGATCACTTTGGGCGAGCGTGTGTATCTGATAATCAAACACTTCTGATTGATACTTAAAATATTGTATAAATCCTTCCTGTTGAATAGGCATGGATACAACCTTATCAGGTTCAGTGAATATTATTTGTAAGAACGGGACAAATAAAGCTAATGAAATCAGGTTGAAAATTACATATAGTATATTGAATAATATAACTAAAAACGCAATGCCTTTGTACTTAAATGTATAGCGATATATTTCTAAAATTCCTTTCATTTAATGCACAAAGATAAGTTTTGTTTTACTAGGTGTATGAAAACCGCGATAACAATTCTTACTTTTACATTTATGAGTACAATAAGACAAAGTAGAATAGAAGGTGTTATTCAGGAAGAGTTATCTATGCTTTTTCAGCGCAACGCGCGTGATCTATGCCTAGGCGCAATGGTTACAGTTACAATTGTCAGAGTGTCTCCCGATCTCTCAAGCGCAAAATGTTACTTGAGTATTTTTGCTGGCCCTCCCAAGGATGAAGTGCTTAAAAACGTTGAATTGAATGCAGCTAGAATTCGTGGTGATGTTGGGCGTAGGCTAAAAAATATGAAGCACATCCCGTCATTATCTTTTTATATTGATGATTCATTGGATTATGCTACAAAAATTAATGAATTACTTAAAAAAGGATAGTTATTAACGTTTCATTCTTTATAGCGTGTCGATATCTTTCTGCAAAACGGAAGAAGAATGTCATTAATCTAATTACACAAATCTCTGTAATTGGAATTGCTGCGATTACCGCGGCGTTAATAATATTACTTTCTGCCTTTAATGGTATTGAGGTAATGATCGAGAAGTTGTATTCTGAATACGATTCTGATATTACAATTCGTGCAGAGGTTGGAAAAACATTTAATGAAAATAGATTAGATCTCATATCGATAGGTCAGATTAATGGAGTCGTTCAGGTCTCAAGAGCTCTAGAAGAAGTTGTGATATTAAAGCATGAACAAAAATGGTCTAATGCTAGTTTAGTTGGTGTAGATTCTACTTTTCTGAAAATGTCAGGTATGATAGATCACATGGTCGATGGAGGTAATTATTTAAGATTAGATGGAAGTCAATACGGTCTTATAGGAGCGTCCTTGTTAGACAAGTTAGATGGATATATCCCAGAAAACATTGGTCATGAGTCATTAGTTTGTTATGTCCCTAAGCGAAATGCTAAAATCCGACTTGGCAAGAGTCCGTTTAAAACAGAAATAATTAAAGTTGCAGGACGGTTCAACTTCAACCGAGAGGTGAATGCACAGTCTTTCATTGTACCGCTAGATTTAGCAAGAGTTATGATGGATTATACGAACCAAATTTCCGCTTTATATATCGACTGCTCTGAAGATGTTAATAAAGAGCACGTCAAAAGTGATTTAAAAGATCTAATGGGTGATGGTTTTATTGTAAAATCGAACTACGAAAAAAATGAGCTTATTTATAAGACAAGTAAATCTGAGAAGGTTATAGTGCTTGTAATATTGCTGTTTATTTTCATTCTTGCCGCATTTAATCTTGTTGCCTCGTTAACAATGTTGTTTGTTGAGAAATTAGACAATGTCAAAACGATGCTTAGCTATGGAGCTAGACGTCAGTTTATCTTTAAAATATTCTTCTTTGAAGGTTTACTAATTGCTGGTAAAGGAATTGTTATCGGGACCATTGTTGGTTATGGAATCTGTTTTCTTCAGATGTACTTCAGTGTCGTCACAATACCAAATTCTGGAAGTGAAGCATTTCCGATGAGCGTTTCATTCTCAGATGGTATTATGATTTTATCATTGGTTTCGGTCTTGAGTGCTATCTTCACATTTATGCCTGTTAAATACTTGATTCGCAAAAACATCAAGGGTTAATCAAGCTCTAAATCTAAGGTTGTTTATAAAAAACATAAATTCAATTTACTTTTTTCACTTTTTCTGTTGACTAATTGATGTAAAAACCATATATTTGCGCCAAAATTGACAAGTTAATTTCTAAAAAAGACGCTCATAATGTCAAACATTAAAGGTAAAGTATCACAGGTAATTGGTCCTGTTTGTGACGTAAGTTTCGAAAAGGGAGTTGAACTTCCGAATATCTTCGATGCACTATACGTAATTAAAGAAAACGGAACACGCGTTGTTCTTGAAGTACAAGCTCACGTAGGTGAAAGTTCAATTAGAGCTATCTCAATGGATTCTACGGATGGATTCACAAGAGGAATGGAAGTGTTTTCTACAGGCTCTGCAATCACAATGCCAATTGGAGATAAAATCAAAGGACGCTTGTTTAACGTAGTTGGAGAAGCTATTGATGGTATTAACGAGGTAAGTAACGAAGGTGGAATGCCAATTCACCGTGAGGCTCCAAAATTTGAGGATCTTTCTACAGCAACTGAAGTTCTTTTTACAGGAATTAAAGTGATCGATTTGATTGAACCTTATGCAAAAGGAGGTAAAATTGGATTATTTGGTGGTGCCGGAGTTGGTAAAACTGTTTTAATTCAAGAGTTGATTAACAATATCGCAAAAGGACATGGTGGTTTGTCTGTGTTTGCCGGTGTTGGTGAGCGTACACGTGAAGGGAATGACCTTCTTCGTGAGATGCTTGAATCAGGAATTATCAAGTATGGTGAAGAATTCATGCACTCGATGGAAGAGGGTGGATGGGATCTTTCTAAGATAGATTTAAATGAAATGAAAGAATCGAAGGCAACTTTCGTTTTTGGTCAAATGAATGAGCCTCCAGGAGCACGTGCACGTGTTGCATTGTCTGGATTAACTTTAGCTGAGTATTACCGTGATGGTGAAGGAGACGGTCAAGGAAAAGATATTCTTTTCTTTGTTGATAACATTTTCCGTTTTACACAAGCGGGCTCTGAGGTTTCAGCACTTCTAGGACGTATGCCCTCTGCCGTAGGTTACCAACCAACATTGGCAACTGAAATGGGGCAAATGCAAGAGCGAATTACCTCAACTAAAAATGGTTCTATTACTTCTGTACAAGCAGTTTACGTACCTGCAGATGACCTTACCGATCCAGCGCCGGCAAATACATTTGCTCACCTGGATGCTACAACGGTACTGTCTCGTAAGATAGCTGAGTTAGGAATTTATCCGGCAGTAGATCCGCTAGATTCAACTTCAAGAATCCTTACTGCTGAAATCGTTGGTGCTGAGCATTATGATTGTGCTGAAAGAGTAAAAGTTACATTACAACGATATAAGGAGCTTCAAGATATTATCGCCATCTTAGGTATGGATGAGTTATCTGAAGAAGATAAGTTAATTGTACACAGAGCACGTCGTGTTCAACGTTTCCTTTCTCAACCTTTTCATGTTGCTGAGCAATTTACAGGATTGAAAGGAGTATTAGTCGATATTCAAGACACAATAAAGGCTTTTGACGCAATCCTTGATGGTGAATACGATCAATATCCAGAAGCTGCATTCAACTTGAAAGGTGGTATCGAAGAAGTTATCGAAGCTGGGGAGAAAATGTTAGCGGAGAACGCTTAATAAGAATAAAAGGCATAGTTATGCAATTAGAAATAATAACACCCGAGGCAAAAGTATTTTCTGGAGAAGCTGAAGCTGTTCAATTTCCCGGACTAGATGGCTGTTTTCAGGTTTTAAGTGATCACTCTGCAATTATATCAGCACTATCTAAAGGGGAAGTTAAGGTTAACTTAACAAGCGTTTTTGAGCAAACTGACGATTCTAGTGAATTGATTAAAACTGATAAATCGGATAAGAAAGTTATTCGTATTGAGATTAAAGGTGGGGTAATGGAAATGTTAAATAATAAAGTCATTGTTCTTGCTGAATAACATTAAGTGTTAAAACATTATGAAAGAGGGAGGTGGTTTACTATTTCCCTCTTTTTTTGTTAAAGTACGTTAAGTCAATGACGAATAAATAGGGGCAAATACGATAGTTTCGTTATTTTCGTTCTTTTTTGAATAAACAAAATGAGTATTCTAGATAAGATAGATATTAACAGTACACCTAAACACATTGCTATCATTATGGATGGTAATGGCCGTTGGGCCCAGCAGAAAGGGCACAACAGACTGTTTGGTCACAACTTTGGTGTTGAGTCTGTTCGTGAAGTACTTAAAGCTGCTCAAAAAACCAATATTGAGTATTTGACATTATATGCTTTTTCAACTGAGAATTGGAACCGGCCCAAAGAAGAAGTGGATGGGTTAATGGACCTATTGATTCGTACTATTGGAGGGGAGGTAGAAGAACTACATAAAAGCAATGTAAAAATCAGTACTATTGGTGATATCGGAGGATTACCAACTTCTTGTGAAAAAGAATTAATAGACGCATACGAAAAAACAAAAAACAATACGGGAGTGAATTTAATTTTAGCCCTGAATTATAGTTCACGCTGGGAATTGACCAATGCGGCAAAAAACATTGCGCTAAAAGTGGAATTAGGTGATATTAAAGTATCTGAAATCAATGAGCAATCCATAATTAGGGAATTAAGTACGTCAAATATTCCTGATCCAGAGTTATTGATTCGAACAAGTGGTGAACGTCGCGTAAGTAATTTTTTACTTTGGCAAATTGCATATTCTGAACTCCATTTCACAAATGTACTTTGGCCAGATTTCAAAGCACAAGACTTATACGGCGCAATTTTAGATTATCAATCTCGAGAGAGAAGATTTGGAAAGCTTTCAGAACAAATAGATAAAAATTCATGAGATTTCAACTGCAGCTACTTCTAGTATTTTCACTTTTAATTGTAGGGTTTACTTTCGGGCAAGGTCCAAAAACAATCGGAGGATTAGATATCAACTATAAAAGCCCTAAAACATACGAGATTGGTCCAGTTCGCGTCGAGGGAGCTGATAACTATGATCACAATGCAATTAAATTGTTAGCTGGTTTACGTCAAGGGCAATCAATTGTAGTCCCAGGAGAGAAAATTTCAAAAGCGATAAAGAATCTTTGGGATGAAGGAGTTTTTTCTAACGTTGAGATTCTTGCGGATAAAGAAGTCGCTGGTGTTATTTACCTTGTGATTAAAGTCGCTCCAAGACCTAAGCTTTCTCGATTTAGATTTACAGGAATAAATAGACGTGAAGCGGATAAAATTAGAGAAGAGATTTTATTGTTTTCTGGGAAGACAATTACTGAGAATTTAGTTTTTGCAACAGAGAGTCAAATCAAAGGGTACTTCAGAGAGAAAGGACATTATTCAGTAGAGGTAAATATTAATCGTGACGCTGATAGTTTAATGAACAACTCTGAAATTTTCGTCATTGATATTACAAAAAACCCGAAAGTTAAGATTGGTAAATTAACTTTTGCAGGAAACGAAGCTGTTAAAACCTGGCGACTTCGAATGTCAATGAAAGATACTAAGCAAAAAGCATTTTGGAGATTTTTTAAACGGTCTAAGTTTTCAGAAACTGCATACAAAAGAGATAAGCTTGCAATGCTTCAAAAATTTGGAGCAAAAGGATTACGTGACGCTGAAATATCCTATGATACTGTTTATTTAGCAAGTAAAAAAAACCTGCAAATAAACATCAATATTGATGAGGGTGAAAAGTATTACTTTGGAGATATTGAATGGATTGGTAATTCTAAATTTCGTTCGTCATTTTTAGATACTGTTATTGGACTTAAACGTGGTGATCTTTATAACAAAGAACTGTTAGATACGCGTCTATTCATGAGTCAAGATGGTCGCGATGTTTCTTCAATGTATATGGATAGAGGCTATTTGTTCTTTCAAGTTATTCCTGTCGAAACTAGTGTAGAAGATAATCACATCAATTATCAGATGAGAATAATCGAAGGGAAAGAGGCACGGATTAAGCGAATTATTATTAAAGGAAATGCGAAAACAAATGATCACGTTATTCGTCGAGAAATCAGAACGAAACCAGGAGATTTATTTAATCGTAATGACATTATTAGAACACAGCGTGAGCTTGCTCAATTGGGATACTTTGATGAGCAGGGGTTCCAAATTAATCCTATTCCAAATCCGCAAGATGGAACGGTAGACATTGAATATGTTGTCGTTGAGAAATCATCAGATCAAATTGAACTTTCTGGGGGTTACGGTGGAACAGGTGTTGATGGAAGAGGAAGTATTATAGGAACTTTAGGATTAACCTTTAACAACTTCTCCGTAAAAAACATCCTTAAGCCAGGTGCTTGGTCGCCATTACCAGGTGGAGATGGTCAGAAATTATCAATTAGAGCTCAAACAAGTGGGAAGTATTACCAGAGTTATAACTTCTCATTCTCGGAGCCTTGGCTTGGTGGAAAGAAGCCAAACTCATTGTCTATTTGGATGAATCATACAGCATTAGGTAATGGATATGTTAGATCAAATGAAGCTTATGCGGGTCTTTCAATTACAGGAGTTGGAGTTGGTTTAGGGCGAAGAAAAAAATGGCCTGATGATTGGTTCCAAGCTTATTATGAATTGAGTTATCAGTATTACGGTGTGAAGGACGATACAAGGTTCGGAATATTTACAAATGGATATGCAAATGATATTGCTTTGAAATATGTATTACAGCGTAGCTCTGTAAGTGCACCAATCTATCCTCAAAATGGATCTAATATAAAATTCACAGGAAAATCTACATTGCCGTATTCTTACTTTGATGGAGTTGATAATTACGACGATTTTTCAAATCAAGAGCGCTATAAATATTTAGAGTATTATAAGCTTAAATTAACAGGAGAATGGTTTTTCCCTTTAACTGAAGATAAGAAACTAGTATTGATGCCACGGATTGGTTTTGGTTTCTTAGGGGCTTATAATAAATCAAAAGGATTAACGCCATTTGAGCGATTCTCTGTTGGTGGATCAGGCCTGTCAGGAACAAATCAAATAGGAGGTAAAGAAATTATCGCATTGCGTGGCTATGAAGATGGTGCCGTAAGTTCTGCTAATGGCGACGCCTTAGTCGCTAAGTACACACTAGAGTTACGTTATCCTATTTCATTAAACCCATCAGCTACGTTCTATGTAGTCGGCTTTGCAGAAGCCGGAAATTCATATCCGTCGTTTGAGAAGTTTAATCCTTTCAATGTGAAACGATCTGCCGGAATAGGTATACGAGTATTCTTACCTATGTTTGGTATGCTTGGATTGGATTATGGGTTTGGATTTGATAAGCTAGACCCTTGGTCTACTGGTTTTGGAGGAATTTCAGATTCTGACATTAACGCGAAAGGATTTCATCCTAAGTTGAATTTTACAATCGGAATGAACCTGGGAGAGCTTTAAATTATTCGAATCACAATAAAAATATTATTTTTGCCGTTGTCGTAAACAAAGTTGATAATTATGAAAGCACTTGTTTTAGTATTAGTATTGGTTTTTGGCACAGCATTTGCCAATAGTCAAAAGTACGCTTATATTGATTCTGATTACATTTTGGCAAACGTCCCTGCATACACAGATGCAAAGGAAAAGCTTGATAAACTTGCAGATCGTTGGACAAAAGAAATTGAAAAGCGTTACGAAGTTTTATTAATGAAGAAAGAAAACTTCGCAAGGGAAGAGGTACTTCTTCCAAGTGAGGAAAAGAAAAAGCGGAAAGTAGAAATTGAAACATTAGAATTAGAAGCTATGCAAATGCAAAAACTTCGTTTCGGTGTCAGCGGCGATTACTTTCAAAAACGCCAAGAATTGATTAAACCAATTCAAGACGAAGTATATGATGCTATGCAAGACGTAGCCTCGAAAAGAAATTATATCTTCGTGTTTGATAAAGCAAACCAAAGTAACTTGGTTTATGCAGACAGCAAATATGATATAAGTAATAAGGTCCTAAAAGAGATGGGGTTTTCGGTAAAATAAATTAATAATTAGAAAAAAAAGATGAAGAATTTTTTGTTAGCAATTGCATTAGTATTAGTAGCAGGGTCAGTAATGGCTCAATCTAGAGTAGCTCACGTAAACTCACAAACATTATTAGATACATTACCATCGCGTAAAGTAGCGATTCTTAAATTACAAGAGTTTGAAACAAATGGAGTGAAGGAATTACAAGAAATGGAAGCTGATTTCAATGCAGCAGTTTCTAAATATGAAACTACTCGTCCAAATATGTCTCCAGTGATTATTAAAATCGAAGAGGAAAAATTAATGAAGAAACAGCAAGCTTTACAAGAAAGAGAGAAATCTCTTAATTCTGAAATGCAGGCTTATTCTCAAGAGTTGAATACACCTATTTTAGGAATGGTTCAAAAGGCGGTTGAAATTGTTTCTGAGCGATTAAAAGTAAATTATGTGATTGATGAGTCTGTAACATTGTACTTTGCAGGAGGTACAGATATTACAAATGAAGTGATTACTGAGTTGCTTAAAATGGACAGGCAATAATAGTTAAATATTTCGATAGAAAGGCTGTCTATTTGGGCAGCCTTTTTTGTTGTGTGCGCGGTTTTTTATTAGCTTTGATTCTATGGGACCAATTGGTGTTTTCGATTCTGGTTATGGAGGATTAACAATCCTTCAAGACATTAAGAAGCAATTGCCAGAGTATGATTTTTTATACTTGGGTGATAATGCCCGTGCGCCATATGGAACACGATCATTTGAAGTGGTTTATAAATTTACACTAGAAGCCGTAACTGAATTGTTTAATCGAGGGTGTGAGTTAGTTATTCTAGCGTGTAATACCTCATCGGCTAAAGCACTTAGATCAATTCAACAAAACGACTTGAAAATGATCGGTCCTGATAAACGTGTGCTTGGTGTTATTCGACCGAGCACCGAAATTATAGGAGACTTGACAAAAAGTAATAGCGTTGGTTTATTAGCAACTGAGGGGACTGTGAGTTCAAATTCATATGTTATCGAAGTGAAGAAGTACTCTCCCTCAACAAAAATTTATCAACAAGCTTGTCCAATGTGGGTTCCATTAATTGAGAGCAATAAACAGAACTCTCATACTGGAAGAGAATTTATTCGAGAAGATGTTGAAAATCTTTTAAAGAAAGACCCCAAAATGGATGTTATTGTATTGGGATGCACACATTATCCTATCATTAAGGATTACATTCAGTCTATTGTTCCCGATCATGTCAAGGTTATTTCTCAAGGAAATATTGTTGCTGAGAGGGTATTAGACTATCTGAATAGGCATCCAAAGATTGAATCGAAGTGCTCTAAAAGCGCAACTTCAACTTACCTGACAACAGAAAGTACAGATGAGTTTGATACTAATGCAAGTTATTATATTGGAGAAAAAATAGTATCTGTAAACATAAAGCTTGGTTAAATCCATTCTCTATCTTGTGCTCACTGAACTTAATTATTGTAATTTTAAGTACAAATAAAAGAAATGAAACTTACCCTACTTTTTATTATTAGCTCTTTTTTAGGAATGAGTCAAGTCCAATTTTCTGCAAATACAAAAGCAGATATAATTGATATCATCAAATTGTCTAAGCAACAATCAACGCAATCAAATGATGAGTTAATGGAACGGTATCCTATTTACCAGCTAAATGGAATGAAATATGTTTCAGTAATCGCTAAAGTAAATTTTAATTATAATAAAGATGTTCTAGAGGCTCAAAATGTATTGATTGGCTCTAATATTAATGAAATTTTAAGTCTTAAATGGCCACTTGAACAAATTGAAAATATTTTATATAACAGCCAATTTTCATATGTGAAAATTGCAGGAAAGATTAAGCCCTTATTAAATAAAGTACCTATAGCGACTCGTGCAGATAGTGTTTGGATGGGTTTTGATTTACCTCAAGGATATACAGGAAAAGATGTTATTATTGGAATAACAGATTGGGGGTTCGATTATTCTCATCCAATGTTCTATGATACTTTGTTACAGGAGACACGAATTTTAGCAGCATGGGACCAATTTAAAAATACCGGTCCTGCTCCAGCTGGTTACAGTTATGGAACAGAGTATGACAATCCAACAGATTTAATTGCAGCAGCTGCAGATACCGTAAATATTTATTCATACGCAACACATGGCTCACATGTAGCAGGGATTGCGGGTGGCTCTGGTGCAGGAACACCATACCGTGGAATTGGATTCGAAGCGAATTACTTATTTACAACTTTTTTGGTAGATGAAGGAGCCGTTTTAGATGCGTGGCAATGGATGAATGATAAAGCAATTGCAGAAGGAAAGCGTTTGGTTATTAATATGAGTTGGGGATTATATCATATGGACGCCATAGACGGAACCTCTATAATTAGCCAAGCACTTGATGCGTATTCATCCGAAAATGTTGTCTTCGTTACTTCAGGAGGAAATAATGGAGATACACCTTTTCATATTAAGAAGTCATACGCTGGTGACACAATGAAAACTAGAATTAACTTCTATTCTAATCCAGGATTAGCAAGTGTATGGGGTCAGAGTGTTCATATGTGGGGAGGTGTTGGAAATGAAATTTCAAGTGCAATTCAAATTTTAGATTTATCAAATCAAGTGCTGGACCAATCTCCATGGTACAATACTGGAACGACAATTAATTATGTGGATTCATTTATTGTGGCACCATCAACTACAGATACGGTTTGGTTTAATCTTTCTGCAGATGAATTATATCCAACAAATAATCGTCCTCAAATGCGTTTAAGAGTAAAATATCCACCTTCTGGTTACAAAGTGGTGTTACTTTCTACTGCGCCAACTGGAACAATTCATTATTGGAATGTAACAGAATTAACAACCGATGTTGGTAACTGGGGAATGTCTTTTGCTTCTCTTGGAACCGGCTATACATCTGGGGACAATGATTATGGAATTGGAGCACCAGCTTGTACACATTCAGCGATTACTGTCGCAGCATATTCAGCAGAATATTATACCATGACGGGATTTGAAGTTGGAGGTCAACTGGCATCTTTTTCAAGTATTGGACCGTTAATGACCGATTCATTGAAGCCAGATATTGCAGCGCCGGGAGTTAGTGTGCGCTCATCAATTTCTTCATATACAGATAATTCATATACGGCTGTTACAACTGTTGAGTTTAACGGAAGGACATATCCGTTTGCAGCATTTAGTGGTACTTCTATGTCTTCACCAGCAACTGCTGGTGTTGTGACCTTGATTTTACAAGCCAACCCTTACCTTTCAGCTGAGCAAGTGAAGCAGATTATCATTGCAACTGCTCGTAAGGATAATGATACGGGTGTAATTCCTAGCTTTGGATCTCCAGTTTGGGGATGGGGAAAGGTCAATGCTTACGCTGCTGTGAAATTGGCATTGAATACCGTTGGAGTTTCTGCATTAAATAAAGATATTACTTGGGATGTATATCCAAACCCTGCCAATAAAACCTTATCAATTTCAGGGGTAAATGGAGTCATTTTTGAGGTTATGATTGTTGACTTTCAAGGAAAAGAAATAAATATGGAATTGATTGATAATTCAATGAATGTTAGTTCGATCGAAGCGGGGGTTTATTTTTTACGACTAATTCGTGACGGAAAAGTAGAGCAGAAGAAATTTATTAAGCTTTAATCTATGGCATTCTCAGCCGAAGAACAAAAGCAATATAGCCGTCACATTATTCTAGATGAAATAGGTATTACAGGACAAGAAAAATTAAAAGCTGCCAGTGTTTTAGTTATCGGTGCAGGTGGACTTGGGTGTCCAATTCTAAGTTATTTAACTGCTGCTGGCGTTGGAAGAATAGGTGTAATCGACTATGATACTGTTGATCAGTCTAATTTACAAAGACAAGTTTTGTATGCTCAATTAGACATTGGTGCGCCAAAGGTAGAAGCAGCAAAAGATCACCTTTCTACGTTGAACCCATTTGTGAATTTTGAATTATACAATTCAGAATTAACACGTTTTAATGCTGTTGAGTTGTTTTCAAAATACGATATTATTGTTGATGGGAGTGATAACTTTCCTACACGTTATTTAGTTAATGATGCTGCTGTTTTAGCAGGTAAGCCAATTGTATTCGGCTCTATTTTTAAGTTTGAAGGACAGGTTTCTGTTTTTAATTATAACGAAGGTCCAACTTATAGATGTTTATATCCAAACGCCCCAGGCGCAGATGAAGTTCCTAATTGTTCAGAGATTGGCGTAATTGGTGTTTTACCTGGAATTATTGGTTCCCTTCAAGCAAATGAAGTGATTAAGATAATCTGTGGAATAGGTGATATTCTTTCCGGTAAGCTATTACTTTTTGATGCGCTATCTTTGAATCAATCGTTATTGAAATTCAGAAAGAATAGCGAAATAGAAATTCACGCACTCGAAGATAATTACGAAGTGTTTTGTGGTATTCCCCAGCTAAGAGAGATAACATTAACAGAATTGAAACAGTCAGGGTCTAAGTATGAGTTGTTGGATGTTAGAACTGATTCGGAAAGAGAGGCAAAGAACATTGGTGGAATGCATATACCTTTGCATGAGGTACCGTCTAGGATCAATGAAATTAATTCAGACGAGTCAGTAGTGGTATATTGTAAGGCAGGTATGCGAAGTGCTCAAGCAATCCAGTTCTTAAAAGAATCAGGATTTAAAAACCAGCTAATTAACTTGAGAGGAGGATTGTTTTATTCTGAATAACCTCACAAAGGTTCTAAATCATTTCGAATTAAGTAGACCTCAACAATTATTCTAGAGACTAGTTCTAAGTCAATTTTATGAGGGTGAATTAGTAGTTTATAAGTCGCTTTTTCGTCAGAGGTGTTAATCTGCTTAACAATTTCTAAATCAATCAAGACTTTTCTGCCGAGTTGTTTCCCACCGTAACAATATTTGAAAGAGTGATTGACTATATCACCTTTAATGACAGCTAATCTATTAAGTAAGTTAAATGTCTTCTTGAAGTATTTCTTAAGTTGACGAATGCGAACTTTAGTAAGCTCTTCTCCGTGTAGAATAGTACCAGTGTAAATGGCAATTTCTTTTAATTCTGCTAGAAAGGCTTTTCGTTCTTCCGGTGTTTGCTCCATAAATCATTTTATGAGAGCTAAAATTACATTAATTTATTTTTGAATTTGGGAATTTCGTCTTTTCTTGCATATGGAAGGGATGTGATTCTTTTTAAGCTGTAGTAGCTATTAAGACCACCTATCCCAACGGTAAATATACGGTCCAAGCGAATGTATCCTTTGTCATCAATACATTCTTCGGGAATATAGATGTCTTTTATTTCTCCAATAATCATAGATGTTCCATTAGATTTAATGTCAACTTTTTCAACAAATTGTAATCCTATTTTTAATTGACACTCCTTAACATAAGGGGCGGGGAAATCATTTAAATACTCCTCAGTTAAACTGCAAAGTTCAAATTCGGAGATATTCGAGTCAATTTTTGCCGAAGTATAATGAGCCTGATCGATGATTGATTCATGGATATGATTAACCGTAAAAGCACCATTACCTTTTATGTTTTCTAGCGTATCTCTTCTGATCTCAGAGTTAGGACGCATAATGAAACCAAGCATTGCGGGATCGCTTCCAAGATGAACAACTGAACTGAAAATAGATAGGTTCGTCCCTGATTTTGAATAGGTTCCAATTAAGTTAGCAGACTTAATTCCTGATATTCCATTGATTAGGTTTAATCTTTTAATTCTATTCAGATCGTTAATGTTCTTACTTGTGAAATGCATAGTTCTTCGTTTTAGTCTAATGAATTCAATTTTAATAGCGCTTTGAGATAGTATTATTAGATATAATTCGTTGTCTACTGCATTTGAATCGTTTAATTTCTAGAGATCTTTTCTTGGAATGTTTGGAGCTGACTCCTTGATTTACACGCTTTCTCCATCTTAAAAAACTAGATTTACGCAACGTTTGTCTCATCATTTGTATTACATCAGATTCTGAGTAATCAAATTGATATTTAATTGCCTCAAATGGGGTACGATCTTCCCAGGCCATTTCAATGATTCTGTTTTTATCTCGATCTGTTAGGCTGTCAAAATGAACACCCATAATTAAATAGGTTTATTTAATTGAGTTATTTTCTAGTGCTTTGATTTTATCAAGGACCGATTCAGCCTCAAATACTTTGGCATCGCTTGCTTTTCGATTTGAAGTAGATAAAGTATTCGCTTCTGAAAGCAATATTTTGTATTGTTTGTTGAGTTTCTCCAACGCTGTTTTTTTCTTCAAAAATTTAAACATAGTTTATCCTTTAATTGATGACATTCCGCCATCTACATGAATTATTTGTCCAGTTATCCAAGAAGATTTTTCACTCAATAGAAATTCTACTATTGATGCGATATCTTGTGCTGATCCAATCCGATTTAATGGGTGCCTACTTGCATTTGCTTCTCGCTTTTCATCGGAGCTTAATAATTTGGCTGCTAGAGGTGTGTCTGTTAGTGATGGCGCAACACAGTTGACACGAATATTTGGTGCTAATTCTGCGGATAAGGATCTAGTTAATCCTTCAATGGCACCTTTTGATGCTGCAACTTGAGAATGAAAATTAAAGCCTTGTTGAACTGCGACGGTAGAGAAGAGAACGATGGAAGCACCATCTTCATTTTTTAATCTTGGCAAAACTCCTTGTATAACCTTAATTGCTCCAAGAACTTGAAGTTTATAGTCATTTTCGAAGTCAGTTATTTTTATTCTATGAAATGGTTTAAGGTTTATAGAACCCGGACAATAAACTAACCCATGAATCTTTGAAGGGAGATAGTCTAAATTGATCCTTTCGTCTAAAACATTAAGAAAGTGATAGTTGATTCTATCTTCTCCACTCTCTTTCTTATTATTACAATATGTTGCATGAATTTCGTTTTCTTCATTTAGCCTCATTTTTTTCACAAGAGCCTCGCCTATACCCGAAGAACCACCTATAATAACGATATTTTTCATACTTGAATATTTAAACATATTTATCATAACCTCTAAAATAGAAGGTTAATTAGTAAGTTATTATACAAAGATAAAAAAATGTTTAACTTTAATAGCTAATGATTAAACAGAAAAATTCTGTTAACCGTTAAGTATGATATGATTTAATGAAATCATATCTGCTACATATGAAATAATCTCTTATTAATGTTAAGCTTTATTCGCTTTCTTAAGTTTCTTTTCAGCTCTCTTTTCTTTGACAGTTTTAGTAGCTTCCTTCTTTACATTTTTCTTTGCGTCTTGACCTTTTCCCATGATTATTTTTTTTCGTATACCCAGATGTCTGATGTCACCTTTTTAAATCTACTTAACTCAGCTTTTGCTTCAGTTCTTGTTTTAAAAGATGCTAGGCTTATAAGTATTCTTTTTTCTCCTTTTATTAGTTGAATTTTATATCCTTTATTTCTTAGTTTGCTCCCAAAATCAGTTGCATTTTTCATTGTTGAAAATGAACCTGCAATTATATGAAAGGGAGATTCACCTTTTAAAGAGTTGATCTGATCTACTTGACGTTCAATTTCTCCTTCCTTTAGAATAATTGTAACTCTTCTGTTCTTAGCGTCGGTGTTTTTCACATCACTTCCATGATGTTCTGTAACTTCACCTTGAACAATGGAAATCATTTGAGATCGACTTACTCCTTGAGACAGAAGATATGCGTATACATTCTTAGCTCTATTCCCTGAAAGTTTAAAATTTAAGTAATCAGAACCTTCTTCTGAAGCATACCCTTTAATATAAATAGAGCTACTTGAATTTTCTTTTAAGAAGGTAATGACCTTGGACAGCCCCTCTTTTTCTTTCTTTTTATCAAAAGAACTTTGAGATTGCTTATAGTAAATCGTGTACTCCAATTTGATAGCTTCTTCTTTAACCAGTTTTTCAATTACCACCGTGTCAATAAGAGTCTCTAAATCCACATATACAGTATCTATTATCGGGACAATGTTTATAGGTGTTTTCGGGGCCTTATTAGACAGTTTTAGTGCAATAATAACTTCATGAGACCCTGATGATATTTTCGCCAAGTCTGTTGTTGCAAATTCATATGCATATGCCACTTGAATTTGATCATTAATATTAAAGCCAAATCGCCCCAAAATCCCTGCTTCATGACGATAGCCAACTCCTAATTGCACTATGTTCTTAAAATTCACTAGCAAATTTCCTTCAAACTGATGCTGTTCAGCACTACCATTTTTATAGAGAATAGATGGCGTTACTGAAATCTTGTTTAGCTTGCCAAAGCGATAACCCATGTAGCCTATAATATGTCTTCTATTCGTCAGCTCTCCGGATACTGTGGGGGATAAATTAGAAGTTGTTTCCATTATATTTGGAATAGAAAAACTAAGTTGGAAGTTTTTAAGTGTATAGACAAAGCCAAATTCAGAATAGAAAGAAACCCCTTTAATTCTTCCGGTATTTAAAGAAGCATCAGTTGGGTTTTGAATTGTTGACGCAGAGAAATCAAATGCATGCTGATTGATTCCAGCTCCAATTCCTAGTCTTAAATTGTGGGCATCTCCAAAGTTCAATTTGTAGGCATAGATTCCTTGTGCATTTACTTGTGTTAAAGTTCCTAACCTATCAAGCATAATCTTTGCTCCAAGCGACATGTTTTTACCAATTTCCATGCTACCGTTAACATAACTAACTTGAGGGGCACCAATATATCTAGACCATTGCCCTAAGTGGCCAATGTTAATCTTAGCACAGCTACTCTCTCCAGCATACGCTGGGTTTAGTTTAAGCTTATTAAATTCATAAAGATTAGTTTCTGCAAGCTGTTGTGTATTTCCCCAAGTTGAAATTAGTACAAAACTCAAAATGATAAGTAAATTATTTTTCATGATATTATCTTTAAACTAATTCTATCTTATTATTGTTATGTACCCTTTGAAACTAATGTTATCATAACACTGAATGATATAATAATATACACCTTCGGGTAGTAACTCGCCACCTATAGATGTCCCGTTCCATGTATTATCATAATTCTCTGTTTCAAATATTTGAGCGCCCCATCGATTAAAAATTTTAACATTACACCCTTCTGTATAACTTAGATTTTCTAGTACCCAATAATCGTTTATGTCATCACCGTTAGGAGTAATTACATCATTAACCGTTACTAGCCCCAAGCAAGCTTCAATAAGGTTAATAGTTACATCTTGTATTTCTGTAGTTGTGTTTCCTTGGTTGTCTGTAAATGTCCAAGTGATGGCGTAAGATCCAGGTATTATCATTGGGAGCTGTGCATCATTTGTGATTGTTACATCACCTCCGCAATTATCTGTTGCTGTTGGCGTAATCAAGGTTAAAAGTTCACACTCAACTACGATTGTTGTTACCGTTGATAAATCTACCACTGGAGCGGTAACATCTTGAATGATTACACTCTGTGTTTGTGCTGAACTATTCCCAACATCATCTGTATATATCCATGTTACAACATGAGTCCCAATCGTCGTAAATGGTAAATTAGCATCGTTTGAAATTGTTACAAAACCGTTACAGTTGTCTGTAGCTGTTGGGTCTATCAATATATTTAAAGAACACTCTGCTATTATATCTGTCAATACTATCTCATCTGGAACAGGAGCACTTATATCATTGATAATAATTTCTTGTACCTGTGTTTCTAGATTTCCACTCCCATCATCATATGTCCATGTAACAACTGTTGTTCCTTGAGTTGAAATGGGTAAAATAGCATCATGATAACCAATTATTGACCCTGCGCAGTTGTCTGTCGCTGTCGGGGCTGTTAATGATGTTACTGAGCATTCAGAAGTAATGTTAGGTAAATCAACGACATCAACGACTGGAGTAATAGGGTCATTAATAATAATGTCCTGTGTCTGTGTTGAAGAATTCCCATTTCCATCATCATATGTCCACGTAACAGTTGTTGTGCCTTGTGCAGTAATCGGTAAAATCGCTGTTGTCGTTCCTAAAATTGTTCCATTACAATTATCTGATGCTGAAGGAGAACTTAGAGATACTAACTGACAAACTGAAGTCACATCACTTAACGTTGAAATATCTACTACAGGTGCAGTAATATCATTAATTATTACATTTTGAGTCTGTGTGCTTATGTTTCCGTTTCCATCGTTGTATGACCAGGTAACTACCGTTGTACCTTGTGTTGTAATTGGGAATACGGTTGTCGTTGTTCCTAACAAAAGCCCTATACAGTTATCTGTTGCACTTGGAGTGGTAATAGTTGTTACTTCGCATTCTGCAGTTATATCACTTAACGTTAAAATATCTGCTATAGGTGCAGTTACATCATCAATGATTATATTCTGAGTTTGAGTCGTACTATTTCCATTTCCATCATCAAATGACCAATTAATTACATAATTTCCTTGAGTTGTGTATGTTAATGGGTCTGTTGTTGTTCCTAAAACAAGCCCAGTACAGTTGTCTGTTGCTGTTGGCGTAATCAAGGTTAAAAGTTCACACTCAACTACGATTGTTGTTACCGTTGATAAATCTACCACTGGAGCGGTAACATCTTGAATGATTACACTCTGTGTTTGTGCTGAACTATTCCCAACATCATCTGTATATATCCATGTTACAACATGAGTCCCAATCGTCGTAAATGGTAAATTAGCATCGTTTGAAATTGTTACAAAACCGTTACAGTTGTCTGTAGCTGTTGGGTCTATCAATATATTTAAAGAACACTCTGCTATTATATCTGTCAATACTATCTCATCTGGAACAGGAGCACTTATATCATTGATAATAATTTCTTGTACCTGTGTTTCTAGATTTCCACTCCCATCATCATATGTCCATGTAACAACTGTTGTTCCTTGAGTTGAAATGGGTAAAATAGCATCATGATAACCAATTATTGACCCTGCGCAGTTGTCTGTCGCTGTCGGGGCTGTTAATGATGTTACTGAGCATTCAGAAGTAATGTTAGGTAAATCAACGACATCAACGACTGGAGTAATAGGGTCATTAATAATAATGTCCTGTGTCTGTGTTGAAGAATTCCCATTTCCATCATCATATGTCCACGTAACAGTTGTTGTGCCTTGTGCAGTAATCGGTAAAATCGCTGTTGTCGTTCCTAAAATTGTTCCATTACAATTATCTGATGCTGAAGGAGAACTTAGAGATACTAACTGACAAACTGAAGTCACATCACTTAACGTTGAAATATCTACTACAGGTGCAGTAATATCATTAATTATTACATTTTGAGTCTGTGTGCTTATGTTTCCGTTTCCATCGTTGTATGACCAGGTAACTACCGTTGTACCTTGTGTTGTAATTGGGAATACGGTTGTCGTTGTTCCTAACAAAAGCCCTATACAGTTATCTGTTGCACTTGGAGTGGTAATAGTTGTTACTTCGCATTCTGCAGTTATATCACTTAACGTTAAAATATCTGCTATAGGTGCAGTTACATCATCAATGATTATATTCTGAGTTTGAGTCGTACTATTTCCATTTCCATCATCAAATGACCAATTAATCACATGATTTCCTTGAGTTGTATATGTTAATGGGTCTGTTGTTGTTGCTATAACAAGGCTAGTACAGTTGTCTATTGCTATCGGGATAGATGCAGTAAAACCACATTCAACCGTAATGTCATTAATGACTGGAAGAACCGGAGCCTCCATATCATCTACCGTTACAGTTTGAGTACACAAACTAACATTTCCGTTAATGTCTGTTACAGACCATGTTATATTTGTTACCCCTACAGGGTATATTGTTAAGCTATTATTTGTGATAGAAAAAATAGAACAGTTGTCTACAGCTAACGGAGCTCCTAAGGCAACACCTGAAGCTGAACATACTCCTAGATCATTATTGACAACAACATCAGCAGGACAGGTAAGAACTGGGGCTACTGTATCTGTTATAGTTACCATAGCAATACAGTTAGCTGAATTACCATTCCCATCATCTACAGTAAATATAATGTTGTTTGGCCCTAGATCAGCACATGTAAATGTTGTAATTGAAGCAGAAAAACTAACAACTCCACAGTTATCCGTAGAACCACCATCAATATCAGCGGCTATAATAGTAGCATTTCCTGCTCCATCCAAATAAACATCAATATTTTGACAGATTGCAACCGGAGCAGTCACATCATCAATGACAATATTTTGAGTTTGCGTTGACGTATTTCCACTTCCATCATCGTATGTCCAAGTAACGGTTGTTATTCCTTGTATTGAAATAGGAAGAGTAGCGTTGTTTGTGACAGTAACAATCCCACCACAGTTGTCTGTAGCTGTAGGGTCCGTCAATGCAGTCACCTCACATTCGGCAGTCACATCTGCTAATGTTACAAGATCTGCAACCGGAGCGGTCACATCATCAATGACAATATTTTGAGTTTGCGTTGACGTATTTCCGTTTCCATCATCGTATGTCCAGGTTACTACAGTAGTAGTACCTTCTCCAGAAATAGGAAGAGTAGCGTCGTTTGTGACAGTAACAATCCCACCACAGTTGTCTGTAGCTGTAGGGTCCGTCAATGCAGTCACCTCACATTCGGCAGTCACATCTGCCAATGTTACAAGATCTGCAACCGGAGCGGTCACATCATCAATGACAATATTTTGAGTTTGCGTTGACGTATTTCCGTTTCCATCATCGTATGTCCAGGTTACTACAGTAGTAGTACCTTCTCCAGAAATAGGAAGAGTAGCGTCGTTTGTGACAGTAACAATCCCACCACAGTTGTCTGTAGCTGCAGGGTCCGTCAATGCAGTCACCTCACATTCGGCAGTCACATCTGCCAATGTTACAAGATCTGCAACCGGAGCGGTCACATCATCAATGACAATATTTTGAGTTTGCGTTGACGTATTTCCGTTTCCATCATCGTATGTCCAGGTTACTACAGTAGTAGTACCTTCTCCAGAAATAGGAAGAGTAGCGTCGTTTGTGACAGTAACAATCCCACCACAGTTGTCTGTAGCTGTAGGGTCCGTCAATGCAGTCACCTCACATTCGGCAGTCACATCTGCTAATGTTACAAGATCTGCAACCGGAGCGGTCACATCATCAATGACAATATTTTGAGTTTGCGTTGACGTATTTCCGTTTCCATCATCGTATGTCCAGGTTACTACAGTAGTAGTACCTTCTCCAGAAATAGGAAGAGTAGCGTCGTTTGTGACAGTAACAATCCCACCACAGTTGTCTGTAGCTGTAGGGTCCGTCAATGCAGTCACCTCACATTCGGCAGTCACATCTGCCAATGTTACAAGATCTGCAACCGGAGCGGTCACATCATCAATGACAATATTTTGAGTTTGCGTTGACGTATTTCCGTTTCCATCATCGTATGTCCAAGTAACGGTTGTTGTTCCTTGTATTGAAATAGGAAGAGTAGCGTCGTTTGTGACAGTAACAATCCCACCACAGTTGTCTGTAGCTGTAGGGTCCGTCAATGCGGGCACCTCACATTCGGCAGTCACATCTGCCAATGTTACAAGATCTGCAACCGGAGCGGTCACATCATCAATGACAATATTTTGAGTTTGCGTTGACGTATTTCCGTTTCCATCATCGTATGTCCAGGTTACTACAGTAGTAGTACCTTCTCCAGAAATAGGAAGAGTAGCGTCGTTTGTGACAGTAACAATCCCACCACAGTTGTCTGTAGCTGTAGGGTCCGTCAATGCAGTCACCTCACATTCGGCAGTCACATCTGCTAATGTTACAAGATCTGCAACCGGAGCGGTCACATCATCAATGACAATATTTTGAGTTTGCGTTGACGTATTTCCGTTTCCATCATCGTATGTCCAGGTTACTACAGTAGTAGTACCTTCTCCAGAAATAGGAAGAGTAGCGTCGTTTGTGACAGTAACAATCCCACCACAGTTGTCTGTAGCTGTAGGGTCCGTCAATGCAGTCACCTCACATTCGGCAGTCACATCTGCCAATGTTACAAGATCTGCAACCGGAGCGGTCACATCATCAATGACAATATTTTGAGTTTGCGTTGACGTATTTCCGTTTCCATCATCGTATGTCCAGGTTACTACAGTAGTAGTACCTTCTCCAGAAATAGGAAGAGTAGCGTCGTTTGTGACAGTAACAATCCCACCACAGTTGTCTGTAGCTGCAGGGTCCGTCAATGCAGTCACCTCACATTCGGCAGTCACATCTGCCAATGTTACAAGATCTGCAACCGGAGCGGTCACATCATCAATGACAATATTTTGAGTTTGCGTTGACGTATTTCCGTTTCCATCATCGTATGTCCAGGTTACTACAGTAGTAGTACCTTCTCCAGAAATAGGAAGAGTAGCGTCGTTTGTTGTAACAACTATTCCGCAGAGATCCGTAGCTGTTGGGTCAATCAATGCGGTTACCTCACATTCGGCAGTTACATCTGCTAATGTTACAAGATCTGCAACCGGAGCTTCACTATCGATTACTGTTACCGTTTGTGTACATTGACTCGCATTTCCGCCAATATCTGTTATCGTCCAAATTACATTTGTTACTCCTAATGGGTAGCTAACCAAGCTAGTATTCATAAGAGTTAATGGTGAACAGTTATCTCCGGTTGTTACATTTCCTAAGACCACACTTGTTGCTGAGCATGTTCCAATGTCATTGTTTACAACAACATTAGCAGGGCAGCTTACGGTTGGTGTAATTGTATCTAGTACAGTTACCGTAGCAAGACAGTTTGCTGAATTGCCATTCCCATCATCTACAGTAAGTGTAACATTGTTTGGTGCTAGGTTTATACAGGTAAATGTTGTAGGTGGAATAGAAAGGGTCATGTTTCCACAATTATCAAATGATCCATTGTCTATATCTGCAGCAGTAATAGTTACATCACCCGTCTCCGATAAATAAACATCGATGTTTTGACAGATAGCAGTTGGTGCTATTGTGTCTAGTAAAGTTACCACAGCAAGACAGTTAGCTGAATTACCATTCCCATCATCTACAGTAAGCGTAATGTTGTTTGGCCCTAGATCAGTACATGTAAATGTTGTAATTGAAGCAGACAAGTTAACAGTTCCACAATTGTCTGTTGAACCACCATCAATATCATCAGCTACGATTGATACAGTTCCCGCACCATCTAAATAAGCAGTAATATTTTGACATACTGCTGTCGGTGGTGTAATATCATCAATAGTCACTGTAATAACACTGCATGCTATTGTAGTTTCATCTACGCATCCGCCTTCTCCTCTGATATAATAAGTAGTTGACGATATTGGAGTTATTGGGAATGAAGATGACGCAGTTGTTCCTATTTCTGTTCCTCCACAGGAGCCATTATAAATGTGCCATTCGGTTGCATCATTTAAGTTTCCAGTGATATTAATTGTTGTATTCTCACCAATACACTGCACATTATTGGTTAAGCTTAATGTTGGGATGTCTGCTTGATTACATGGGACAGAACAATTCTGCACAGGAACGTCTGTACTATAAGTTGCCCCATTTATTGTTCCATCATTTCCATTGGAAGTTAAATCAAGAGCTGTTGTCCCGCTACCTTCTTCAAAGTTCCAATATCCAACTAAATCTGACTCGCTACCATTTGGAGGGCAGTTTATATATTGTTGTATTTCCTGTTGAGAAAGAGTTTTGCTCCAAATAGAAAGATTATCTATATTCCCTTCGTAATGATGAGCAAAATCTCCTCCTGCCTCTATTTCTAGAGTTCCAACATTAGGTGTCTCTGTAAAAGTAGAAGATAATGTACCATCAACATATGTTTCTAATAGATTGTTACTATTATTTTTTATAATCACTGCTGTGTGCCAAACACCATCATTATATGTTTGACCGCTTGAGTAATCAAAAGTCCCTCCCGAAGGGAATGCAAATACTTGTCCAGTATAATTAACGCCATTTATATTTCCTCCGATATTTATTTCATAAATATTATTGTTTATCCAGTAACGAAAAATTTGGTCATTATTACCTGGTTGTGGCTGAACATAGTCAGTTTTAAAGTTAAATGCAATCGAATAGTCATTTAGGATAGAATTTGTGGTAATGCTATTAATTATATCATCACCATCAAAGCTCATTGAATAATTGTTCTGAGCAGTTAAATTAAAAGAAGTAAAAAGTAGAATATAGAGTAGAAGTTTTTTCATGATATAATATTTTTTCACTTAAACGTATGTCTATTTATTTTGCGGACATATTTTTTTCTAAAATAGAAGACCACACAAGAGTATTAATAAATTGGCAAGCACTTTATACTTAAGTATTGCAATTTTAATGATTTTAGATGCACGTAATCATCTTTTTATTTTAAGTTGTAAAGGTCATATTGTTAGCATCTTAGGGCTATAGGGCTGTCTTTTTAAGACAGTTAAAGGGTCCGCTACTCCTCAAACCAGCTCGCATACATACGGTAATTGGCAGCAATTCTTTTTACTTCACCTTCAAACAACTCTGGACTTAAGTCTTTTACCTTCTTAGCAGGAACACCAGCATAAATGCTTCCACTTTTAACGTGTGTTCCTTCTAGTAAGACTGCTCCTGCAGCAACTACACAATTATTTTCAATTATACAATTATCCATTATAGTAGAGTTCATCCCGATTAAAACATTATCTCCTGTTTTACAACCATGAACGCACGCGTTGTGTCCCACAGAAACATTGTTCCCGAGATTTACTTTAGTTTTTTCATAAGTGCAATGTAAGACTGCTCCATCTTGAATGTTTACGTTATCTCCCATTTTTATGGAATTAACATCGCCCCTAATAACAGCATTGAACCATACAGAACAATTCTCCCCCATTTCTACATCTCCAATGATCGTTGAGTTTTCTGCTAGCCAGCAAGACTTAGGTATGCTAGGAGTATTACCTCTACATTCTTTTATTAACGCCATAATTATAAAATAATAAGTTTTTTTTAAAAAAAAAGGTGCAGCTTCAATTTGAAGAGCACCTTAAATATAGATGTTGTAGATTGATTTCTTACCCTAAGAAATCAACTTTTCCTGAATTTAAGTTGTAGTAAGCATAAACAATTTGTAATCCTTTATTTTCTACTGCATCTTTAATGATTGAAGAACGTACAACTAATTCTTTAGCATTTAATTTAGCATTTATTTTTACTATATTATTTATATCTGCTCCATCTTCTGATTCATATATAGCAGGTTTAATGTGAGCTAATAAATGATTTAAATTGTATCCATTATCACCTCCACTAACTGCTGCTGTAACAGCACCACAGCTTTGGTGCCCAAGAACTACAATTACCTTTGACCCCAAGTGAGCAACGGCATATTCTATACTCGCAATCGAAGATGTATTTGCAATGTTTCCGGCTACACGTACAACGAACAGCTCTCCTAATCCAGCATCAAAAGTTAGTTCAGGGACAACACGACTGTCAGCACAACTCAGTATTATTGTATGAGGCTGTTGTCCACTATTTAATTCGTTTTTGCGTTCACTATCTTGTAGTTTGCGATCTAATTTATCTGCAACAAAGTTTGCGTTGCCAGTCTTTAATTTCTCAATAATTTGATCTGTATTCATACTGTTTCTTTTAGGCTATTAATTTTAATTTATTTCGAGATCAGGGATGTTTATCAATGAAAGATTAATGTTTTTATCGATAGCTCCAAATTTTTTAAATTCTGCTATAGACTCTAAAACATCGTGATTAATCGATTTACACTTACTTCCATCAATGGTCATTTTAATCCCTTCTGGTGCGTCGTAGAAGTACTGAATAATACTTGCCTTATTTAAAAACGTTACCTCCTCTGCTAATTCCATATTAACGCCTCCTTCATTGTTCTTCGTAATCGTATAGCTGTGGCGGAAGTTTCGTCGTAAGATATAAAAAATAGCAACTGCAATTCCGAAGAAAATCCCTTTCAATAAATCAGTTAAAAGGACAGCTATAATTGTTGACACGAAAGGTACAAATTGTTCGTATCCAGAGTTGAACATTGATTTAAACAGTTGTATTCGCGCTAACTTGTATCCAACCATTATCAGAATAGCAGCTAATGAAGCTAAAGGAATTAGATTAATTAAT
This sequence comes from Flavobacteriales bacterium UBA4466, assembly GCA_905182335.1. Lineage (GTDB taxonomy): Bacteria > Bacteroidota > Bacteroidia > Flavobacteriales_D > Crocinitomicaceae > UBA4466. The sequence goes on from CAJJBE010000004.1 coordinate 309,272, forward strand.
GTTGGTATAAAGAATACCGAAAGCAGTAATAAGATACCGTGAACAATTGTTGAAAATTTTGATTTTCCTCCAGCGCTCACATTTGCAGAACTTCTAACGATAACTTGTGTTACAGGAAGCCCACCAATTAAACCAGAAACAATATTTCCAACCCCTTGGGCTTTCAATTCTCTATTTGTAGGTGTATGATGCTTCTCTGGGTCTAAATTGTCGGTAGCTTCAACACTAAGTAGTGTTTCTAAACTTCCAACCAATGCAATCGTTAGAGCGATAATGTATACATTAGGGTTAGCTAAGTAACTGAAGTCTGGAAATTGAAAAAATGTCGTGAATTCACTTAAAGATGATGCAACAGGTAGTTCAACAAGATGTTTGTTCTCCAGGAATAGATTTGGAAAATAAGATTGAAATAAAGCGTTTAAACCTATTCCAAGAAGTACCACAATTAAGGCTCCTGGAATGACTTTAAATAGCGCAACCTTCTTGATTTTTTCACTATTGAATAGAATTAAAATGAAGACTGAAAGCGCACTAATAATGATGGCTCCTGGCTCTAAAGCATTAAAGGCATAGAGTAATTCGGAGAAGGTGTTATGACCATCTGGCTGCCAGAAAGATTGGTCTCCAAAAAAGTCGGTATCATAACCAAATGCATGTGGAATTTCCTTTAAAATTAGGGTAATGCCAATTGCTGCGAGCATCCCTTTAATTACTGAGGATGGAAAATAGTTGCCAAGGATTCCAAGTCTTGCATATCCTGCAATAATTTGAACTATTCCAGATAAAACTACCGCTACCAAAAAAGCATCAAAACTACCAAGTGTAGCAATTGCCGCCGTAATGATAGTTATAAGTCCTGCTGCCGGTCCTGAAACACCAATACGGCTGCCACTTAAAACACCAACTATAATACCACCTACAATACCCGCTATGATACCCGCGAAAATATTAGGCATGTCATTTATTCCATCTACGTTTGTTGACGCAAACCCGACCCCTAAACAAAGTGGGAGCGCAACTAAAAACACGACTAAACTAGCCGGTAAATCTACACCTAAGTGCTTAAAATACTTTTTCATGTGTTCTGATATAATTTATACTATTGATTTCGTGTTTCAATTAGCAGTTCATATCAGGAGGGGGGTATGGAGTGTTAAGGTAAACACTATCGAAGCTAGTCTGTTTAAAATGAGATTCAAGTAATTTACTTTGAGAATCAATCACAGGAATCAATGTGAAACCTTTATTTCTATCTTTCTCGTTTTCGTCTTTATCTTCTTCTGCGTCTTCGTTTTCTGATTCTTGTTCAGAGTCATCTTCTTCTCCTTCTTGAAGTTCACATACTATTTTCTCTTCTGAATTAGAATTAAGAATTTGCATGTGTTTGATAACTATCTGACTAATAAATAGCGTTAAAAATAGAGCGATTAAAAACCTCATAGGCACAAATATAATAATATTTTCACGTTTAAATTACCTAGGTATGTAGATCTGTTATTAACATTTCATAACAAATATAGGGATGTTCTTTTTTATATTTTAGGTAAACGGATCCTAATTCTAGGTAACCACGGTTTAAGTAAAATTTTTGATTTCGCGGATTTTGACTAAATGTATCTAGTCGAATGGAGTCATAATTGTTTTTTACGGCAAATTCTTCCGCGAAATCCATTATTTTTCTTGCAATTCCTTTTCCTTGATGACTTGGTAAAACTGCCAATCTGTGGACAACAATATTTTTTGAATCAATAGGAGTACGCCAATTGATTTCTCCATACTCCTCATCTTGAGTTTCATTTAGAACAACTATTCCAACGATTTCATGTCCCAATTTATAGGTGAAAAGTGTTTCTGTTTGAATATCATTTGTAATACTTTCGATATTAGGATAGTTTTCATCCCATTGATTAATTCCATTATCACGTAAGTTTTTACCACATGCTTTAGTTAGGGTGACAATTGAGTTAATTTCGGAATATTTTCCTTTCTCAATCATTATTTAGTCAATTACACTTAATGCTTTACCAACTTTGATAAATGCTGCTGCTGCCTTGTCTAAATCAGCTTTAGAGTGTGCTGCAGAAATCTGAGTTCTAATACGCGCTTGACCCTTTGCTACAACAGGGTAAAAGAACCCAATAGCGTAAACCCCTTCTTGCAATAGCATGTCAGCAAAATTTTGAGAAAGCGCTGCGTCATAGAGCATAATTGGTACAATTGGTGAATCACCTGGCTTTATGTCAAACCCAGCGGCAATAATTTGATCTTTAAAGTATTTTGTGTTTTCTTCTAAAGTATCTCTCAGTTCCGTTGTTGAACTAAGTATATCAAATACTTTATTCGATGCACCAACAATTGACGGAGCTAATGAGTTTGAGAATAAATATGGACGAGATTTTTGACGTAACATATCAATAATTTCTTTTTTCCCAGTTGTATATCCCCCCATAGCTCCCCCCAATGCTTTACCAAGAGTTCCTGTAATGATATCAACTTTTCCACTTACACCGCAATGTTCTGGGACACCTCGCCCCGTTTTTCCAATAAATCCTGCGGAGTGGCATTCATCACTCATTACAAGCGCATCATATTTATCCGCTAAGGCACAAATCTCGTCCATTTTAGCAATGTCACCATCCATAGAGAAAACACCATCTGTAACAATAATTCTAAAACGCTGATCTTGTGCTTTTTTTAATTGCTCTTCTAAATCATTCATGTCAGAGTGTTTGTATCTGTATCGTTGAGCTTTGCAAAGGCGAACACCATCAATAATTGAAGCATGGTTTAGTGCATCGGAAATGATTGCGTCTTCAGTTCCAAAAAGCGGCTCAAATAGGCCTCCATTTGCATCAAATGCAGCAGCGTACAATATTGTATCCTCTGTACCATAAAAAGAAGCAATTTTAGCTTCTAATTCTTTGTGAATATCTTGAGTCCCACAAATAAATCGAACAGATGACATTCCGAAACCATGAGAGTCTAATGTATCTTTAGCTGCTTGAATTACTTCTTCATTTGAAGATAAGCCTAGATAGTTATTAGCGCACATAATGACTACATTCTCTCCAGTATTAACATTAACGCTTGGTCCTTGAGGAGTAGTTATAATGCGTTCTCTCTTATATATTCCGGAATCTTTAATCGAGTTTAATTCTGTTAGAAGATGGTCTTTAATTTTTCCGTACATATGCCAAATTTTAGGTTTGACAAATGTAATGAGAAAAAGCGTAATATATTGATGCTAAAAAAGTAATAAATTAAAAGATTAAGTTGTAAAAAGTTCAGATTAATGGCTCATATTTGATGAATTTTGTAGTTGAAATGGGCCTCTCGGAGTCAATCTTTAATAAGTAAGTTCCGCTATTCAATTTAGATATGTTTAGTGTGTCATTTTCCAAAATCATTTCAGTTAGTATGACTCTTCTACTTAAATTGATTACTGAAGCATTAACATAATGTTGATTATGTAAGTTGATTTGTAATTCATTTTTAACAGGGTTGTGTGCAATAATAATGTCGTTATCAAAAACTGGAATAGTCACACCAATCGTTTGTAATTAAAAATTCCATTTTAAACTTCTATTGTCTAGTATGGCGAATGAGATTTTCCAGCTTACATTAGGGCTGATTTGATTTCCGTCAGATAAAACACCATAAACACCGATTCTTAAGCGTCTTTTAGAAAACTTAAAATTGCGTTCCAATCCTGCTAACAACTCATAGTGCTCCCAATTGAATTCAGGAACATATAAAGCACCTGCACCAATTACTAATCCGATACGTGTTTTTTTCATAAAAGGAATTTTATTTAAAATGGCTCCATTGTCATGATGCACAAAATGGCCTTCCAAATAAATCTTCTCACTTGGAAGAGTTGAGTCAAGGCCTTGGAACGAATTTAATGGATTGGAAAACCAAATAGGATCGCTACGTCTATGGAATTTTTGATCTGCGTCTTTTAGTGATTTTGTATTTAAAAACTTACCTGATTTGATATGATAACTTGAGGTTCCTATAGTACCTATTTTAAAGGTTTGCATGACGCCACCAAGTAGGTAGTCGTGATTTACGTCACTTCCAAAAACAGTTTGAATACCTTTTTCATAATATAGGTAGAAAGTTGGCCATCTAGATCCTAATAGAACTTTCCTGTTTGGCTCTTTCATGTACTTTTGGTTTGGTGTATAACTTAGCGTTGCATCAAAGATTAAGGCTTGGTATGTGTCAAATTTAGTTGGGTCATTATTCGGAAAAGCGTCATCGATATCAAGAAAGTTATAGCCGTCTAAACTTCTTCGTTCACTCATGCTTAAGTCTGTATCTAAATAGAGACCGTTCAGAAGTTCGTAGCTATGGCCAAGAGTAATTTCAGTGGTTTCAATAAAGTTATCTCGTCTATAAATCTGTGTAATTGCATCGTAACCACGTATAACATCGAAAGAGTGTGAGAAATTACCTTGTAATGTTCCAAAATGAAAGGGGGAGTACCGATAGCTCCAGTCAGTAAATCCCTTTGGGTCACCATTTAAGAGCCCTATCGAAAACTCAGAATAAGAATCTATAAAGCGTTCATTTTCCCATTTTTTGAAATACGAAAACCCTGGTGCAAGTCTAGGTCCAGCAATCATAATCGGACGAATAAAAGCAGCAAGTGAGTTAATTGTCCACTGCGTTTTTTTAGCGCGATTCCTGTGGTCAACTCCCCACCAGAGAATTTTTAATGCAGTTACTTTGTTAAATGAAGCATCGATTGAATCAAGGTATTCTTTTCGGTTTCGGTAATCTTTGATACTATCATTGACCCCTATGTATTCACGTTCTTCAGGAGTTAAAATTCCTACACGTTTATCTTGCCAGAAGATTGAATCCTTTTCGTATGCTTCTTTTTCCGTTACTGAAAGTTCATTGTTAAAAAAACGATTGGGAAAATTAGGGGTGAAGTTGTATTCGGTATATTCCGTAAAAGTAGTACAAGTCGATGTTTCGTTTTTATACTTTACCCCGTAATTGAGCGTCTGCCTTTTAAGTACACACAAACTATCACCTGGATGGTCAAATTCTTGCACAATTGAGAAGTAATCGTAAATCAATAGGTTTCCTTTCTCCATTGTAAGTTCTAACTTCTGAACTAACCATAGTGTATCTATTACATATATATATCCTTTTAGTGTTGTTGTTGCAATATTCCTCGGAATGATTTTAATCTTACTGATATAACGACCTCCTTCTTTGTATTGTTCAACAAGACGATATTTGTATGATAAAATCCCCGGCCCAGAAATAGGAGAGCTTACTGGTGTTTGGTGAAGGTCATTCAGGTGTAATAAGTTTTTAAAGAAATTAAAGTTTGATTTAACTGTCGTTGTATAATATAAGTTGTTGCGCTTAATTCCACGAGCATCGTATGCATTTCTAATCTCTTTCACTTTATTCCCTCCGCCATAATGACGTGTGAAGTCGACTTCAACTAGGTTCATCTTGTTGGTAAGGTTTTCATCCTCCTTTCGTTTCTCAGCGAAAGGATCTTCAATACCTTTTGGGTCTATTTTTTCAGAATCTTTCTGATTCTTTTTTTCTTTTTCTTTGCGGTCAATTTTCTCAGAAGCTTTGGTGTATCCCGATACGGTGTGCGGATAATTCCAAGGATTTATTTGATCACGTATTTTAACTACTTCAAGCATTATATCTCTACCTGGATTCGTTTTTTTAGTAGAGACATCTACATTTTCAATCTCTTGAATACTAGTAGGGTAGAGCTGATAGTTTTTCTGAACCGTATTCTCTTCAATCGTTATATAAGCTTCAATATTCTGATATCCCATTGATGTAATAACCAAGAAATACTCACCCTGATACAAACGCATTTCATAGTATCCTTGAAGATCTGCAATGGTTCTCAATTCAGCGGAATTTTTCACATAGATTTTAGCATACGGAATAGGGGTGCCATTTTCATCTGAAATTGTCCCTTCAAGTAGTTGTTGTGCAAACGATAAACTCGGAGTAAGGGAGGCAATAACAAGAATTAAAAATAATAGTGATTTCATTTTTTTAGTTGGACAGAATATTTTACTTATAAGCAGCAGCAAATTTAGGACACTGTGTTAGATATCACAATACGCCGCAGGGCTTATTAAAGGAAATAAATTACTCATTTTGAGCTTTTTGCTCTTCTAGGAATTTCATGTGTTTATCCATGCGCTTAATCATCCATCTTCTAACAATAAACATAAGTAATGCAATTCCGGCGAAGACATAATAAAATGACCACTTGCTAAACCCTTCACTAATTGACATATATGTTACGGCGATAAACAAAAAAACTGCCATCAATAACCAGAAGTAAAGCATTATTTTATTATAGGTTTTCATCATTCTATGATTTATGTAAAGATACGTTATTTTGACAAGTTGAATTTCCCGTAAGGTTCAATGATTTTGTAACGACTGAACTCTTGAGTTGTTTCAATTCCTCTTCCCCAGCCTTGAACGGAATTGTCAGGGGATTTAATAATCACGTTTTTGTTTGTGTATATCGTGCTGTCATTTTGATTCCAAAACAACTCTTCCGTTTCCAGTCGTTGTCCTTTTTTAAGGTTCAGTAAGCCTACAGAATCACGAACTACAATTTCTCCTGTTTCATAATTTACTTCTCCATAAAGGGCAGTTAATTTAGATATTATTGTTCCGTCTTCAGAATAGAAATCAACTTTTACGCCATCTTTTAATTTCGTTAGATGTGTTGGAGTCATATATGTTTCAGCAAGGGTTGCATAGATTTTTACACGTGCGCAACCAAAATCATTATAGAACATATTGAATTCACGCATTACGTCATTAGGAGCATCTTCATCAAAAGTTACTTTTTGTATTGTATCTAAATCATTGACACATGAAAAAAGAATACCTGCCATAAAAATCATGGCAGGTATCTTAGTTAATAAGCCGGTTGATGACATGAATTTCATTCTACTTCTTTGGGTTAACAGATACTCCGTAGCAAGATAAAATAACCGAAGAAGGAGATCCATTTTCGAAAACCATATTCCCAGAAGGAAAGCGACCTTTAAAGCTAGTTATTGCTCCTCCAGTTGATTCCCCTAGTGCTTTTGCCTGCTGTAATAGCTGAACTGCATAGATGTTATTACATTGTCTTTCGAATGATGAAGACCCACACTTATTGGCATTTTTACCTACTGAAGATCCTGCAATTGTTAATGCTTTTCCTTTTAATTCACCTCTAACAGACATTGCTGTATTGTAGGCAGACGAATAAGAGCCTGATTGATATTGTGCTCTTGCTACTTGATAAGTAATCTCTTCTGAATCATAGCCTTCTGGAGTTAGGGTTTTAGCAGTTTTTAGTACTGAGATTGCTGAAGAGTATTTCTTTTGAGCTAATAGGGCCTTTGCCTTTACCATTTGTGCATCAAAAGAAGTTGGATCAATCGTTACATAGATGTCAATTAAATCTAAATACTCTGGACTTTCAGTACACTCTTTTTTCTCTAGTAAACTAATAAAGTTAAGAACAGATGCTTTTTTCACTTCTGGATCTTCAGGTAAGTTTTCCATGTAACCTTTCAAGTCTGGAAGTATATCATTACAACTTTTCACTACGTAGTTGAAGTAACCTGTAATTATTTCTTGAGTTTTCACTGACATATTTGCTTTACTGATTAAAGTAGAAAGTTCAAAATATTCTGCGATCATTTTTTTCTTTAACGCCTCCTTATTGCTCAATGCAGCTTCAGAAAACATAGCGTAAGTGTTGTAGTAAAAGTAAGATACATATGCTTCATTTGTCGCAGTACCTAATGAGTCAATTCCTCTTCTAAATAATTTATCTGCTTGTACGCGATCTGGGTTTGTTGTTTGCAAGAGAGCTGAGGCTCTAGTAAAGTCTTCGCTATACTTATAAAAGCCAGCGGTTTCAGCTCTATCCCATGCAGCAACTAATGTGTCATTGTATGCAGCTTTATCACCTTTGTCTTGGACAGTGTTTACGACATTTCTTAACGTACCAATCATACGGCCGTAGTTTGCAGCATCGTATCCCCCACAAATTTCTTCACCTTTTAAATAATAACTTGCAGCTCCAGTATAGTTTTTAATTTTAAGTTCTTCTCCAGCAAGAAAACGCATACGCTGACATTCTCTTTCTCTTACTTCATCATCCTCACCTTGAGCATATGAACTAACACCTGCTATAAGTAATATTCCCAATAATAGTTTTTCTAGCTTCATCATTTATTCTTTTTATTAATTCAATTTGCGTTTAACAAACCATCTGTCACTACCTGGAGCAATTGAGACTCCTATATTGATGCCGTAGTATTTTTCTTTAAACACCTGTGTGTTAGTCACACCCCTGCTTCCAATTGTAACACCTAAGTTTATTGAGGAAAGGGAGTTTTGAACTACAACCGGTATACCAAACCCAAATGTTGTGCCAAAGTCTGTGACTTGTTCGCCTCCTGTTTGATATGGAAGTGTAAGTTGGTAAGCACCAACACGATATTTCATTCTGTGGTAGAATTTTGTTGTTACTTTATTTGTAATGAAATCTGTTTCAGGAATATATTCAACACCAAATGTCCTTTTTGATGAGGTGTTCAAAAAAGAGTTTGAAAATGTGTTGTCGAATTTGTTTTCATATCTACTCCAATCTGAGATATTATATGAAGCGTGAAAAGAGAATGCTGAATTAAGCTCATTAGAGGTCCCTTTTCTGACAATTGATCTTAGTGTATAATTCAACCCAAATGTAAAAGAAGGAACATTGCTTACGTTTCCGCTTTTTGTTTGAGTGAAAGAGGATGTATCAAAATCATTTGGGTTTTCATAATTACTCCCGAAGTAAAGACCCTCTTCGTAAGTTCCATTTATTTTTTGGAAAGGCTCAATAACACTTGAAAAGCTTATAGCGTGTTTATCATTTATTTTTTGGACGTAGCTTAATCCCATTTCATAATGGAAAGCCCTTACTTGCATTGATTTAATGCTGATTCCGCCAGCATAAATACTGCTTCCAGACTCAATTAGCGCAGATTTACGTGTGTTTGATGTGTTTCCAAATAAGTATCCAAAATTTGCTCCGACAGAAACAGTAGCGCCTCTATATTTTAATAAATTAGATGACAGTCCTAAGAATACTTCATTTATTCCCCCTTCGCCAGAATAAGTGTAGATTAAAGAATCTTCCTCAATTAAAACACGATCGCTAAATTCATAACCTCTTCTTGCATATGGCTTTAAGCCAAAGGCCAATCCAAAGTGTTTACTTAACGACATGCCTAGGGCGAAGTTTTGAATTCCAGTTATGTTTGAGGAGCTCGAATTACCATTTTCAGAAAATGTTGAAAGCTTAGACGAAACTCCCAAAGAGAATAGTGGTTGGCCTTTACCTAGTGCGCCGTATGTGGCGGGGTTATAGAAATTCAATAATGTAGAATCTTGTATGGTAACAGTTGTGTTCCCTAATGCTGAAGAAACAGCATGATCTGGACCGCTAATTTCTCCCAGTCCGTATGAGCTATAAGGGCTATTAATATTACTTTGAGATATAGCAACAGCTCCAAGTAAAAGGATTAAAAAAGATAAGGATAGATTACGCATTGTGCTTATATATTTCATGTAACCCTTTTAATGTCAGATTTTCGTCTGCAAAGATGTCATTTTTTGAGACTAAATCAAAGTTAGAAGCGTCTCCTCCCGTCATAAAAAAAGTTAAGCTTGGGAATTCCGCCCGATATTCTTGCATCATCATTGTTATTTCTGCTCTCAAACCATTCATTACACCTGAATGAATACACGAAGCTGTATCGGTACCAACGAGATTAGCCCTGGATTTATTTGAAATTAGCGGAAGTTTTCCTGTGTAATCATTAAGCGATTTATATCTCAACTGAACACCTGGAGAAATTGAACCACCAATATAATGTTTATCTGGCCCTGTTAAATCAAATTTTACGCAAGTACCAATGTCGACTGTTACGCAATAATCAGTTTTAGAATGTGATACTGAATAGACAGCATTACAAACCCGATCAATTCCCAGAGTATGTTTGGTTTCGTAGTCTAGTTTAATTGGCAATTCAGTGTCAGATGTTATTAGATGGCAATTATCTAGTAAATCAATTACTTTTTTAGTGTCTTCGTCTGATAGCACAGAGGACATGATTGCATTGTATTTAGTATGATTCTTGAGCCAATCCTCAAGGGGAATCAAGAAGTTTAGATTAAATGTTTCAACCGTTTTCAACCGTCCATTGATGAACCAACCTACTTTAATTGAGGTGTTTCCGGAATCGATTGCGAGTACATGATTATCTATATTCATTCTTGTAAAGATAATATAAGTGAAAATAAATCGATATTTTTTTTCCAATATGGAAAAAAGTTGGTAGATTTGCGCCACCAAATTAGGTTGGTGATATAGCTCAGTTGGTAGAGCAATGGACTGAAAATCCATGTGTCCTTGGTTCGAACCCGAGTATCACCACAGGTAACTAAAAGCTCTCAAGAAATTGGGGGCTTTTTTGTTAGTACCTATCATGATAGGATGATGTGAAAAAGATAAAGCAGCCCGAGAGAGCTGCTTTATCATACCTAACCTAACCACTATTCACTGAAAAGAATTTATTGACCAAAGTCAATTTTAAACCTTTACACTATAAATATATAATATAAAACAAGTCAATCAAAATAAAAAGCAATTAATTTACGAGCATTACAAAATACTATGCGAACATAGTAATTACATTAGGCCTTATAAGGAGGTAGATAATTGATGTTCATAGCTTAAATACAATCATTCATAGAAATAAAACTATTTTATCATTGGAATCCTAACAGGAGAAAATAATTGTATATGTTCGGCATTAGATGCACTTTGGTCGTTAGAAGTCTTATTTTGTCTTGTTTAAGACGTTATACTGGTTTGATTTATTAGAGGCTTCGATTCTTTTTTTTGGTTTTTAGCAACTGATTATTGATATGTTAGTTATTTGACATTCTTGAGTATTCCTTTGTTCATCCTGTGTGTAAATAGACTTTTATGTTAATTTTAAAACAAATAGAGATAGGCTAATTAGCCTTTCTTTTAAATAGAGTAAACTCTATTTAAAATTACTTCGAATTTTCCATTTTAAAATAGTGTAAACCCATATTTTAAATCGATACATCAATAAATAGAGTACTGGGATAATAACAAGTGTTAAGAATGTTGCAAAAGTTAAGCCATAAATAATTGCCCATGACATAGGCGCGAAGAAAACATTATTATCTCCACCAATATAAATCTTAGGATCATATGTTGTAAAAAGACTAAAGAAGTCAATATTGAATCCAATCGCTAGTGGAACAAGCCCCAGGATTGTTGTGATTGCTGTAAGTAATACAGGACGTAGCCTTGTTTTTCCAGCATTAATAGCAGAGCTTAAAACCTCTTCATAAGGCAATAGGTCATACTCATTTAGATTCAGTTCTTCACGTTTTGAAAGCCGTAATTTATTGATATAGTCAATTAATACGATTGCGTTGTTTACGACTATCCCTGCCAATGATATAATACCAATCATTGTCATCATAATAACAAAGTTCTGCCTCGAAATTAGTAGCCCTAAAATAACACCAATTAAAGAAAGAGCGACTGTTAGTATAATCACCGTTGGCATCGAGTATGAGTTAAATTGAGCAACAATGATTAATAGAATTAAAAAAATAGCAATCAATAGTGCACCACTTAGGAAAGCCATTTCTTTTGCTTGTTCTTCTTGTTGACCTGTAAATTTAAACTCAAGGCCTTCTTTTAGCTTATCCTCTGCAACGTATTCGTCCATTTTCATCTTAACCATATCAACAATTTCTGTTGGGTTAAACCCTTCATTGACATTAGATAATATTGTAACCAATGGAACTTGGTCTTTTCTAATAACGGCCGTATATGAACTTGTTTCAGATGGTTTTTCAATCACAGAGCGAATGGGAATGTTCATTAATTGACCTTTATTGTTTCTGAAAATTAAACGTTGATCCAATAAAGAATTAAAATCATCACGATTTTCTTTGTTGAATTTCACGACTATGTCATAGGACTCTTCATCTTTTGTGTATGTTGAGATGTCTTCTCCTAACAATGCTTTACGAATAGCCATACCGACCTTCGCAGTGGATGCATTTAATTTTCTGATTTGATCTCTATCAACTCTAATAGGAATCTCTGGTCTATTCAATTCAATGTTTAATTTGAATCCTTCAACACCATCAATTTTTTGTCGTGTCAAGAACGTTTTTACTTTATTAGCCTCTTCAATCAATGTTTTGTATTCACCACGACCAGTTAAATCTATATTAATTGGAGCACCTTGTGGTGGGCCTTGTTCATCTTTAGCTGTTGTTATTTCAATATCTGCTGTGAATACTCCTCTTAATTCAGATTGAATTTCTTTTAAAATTTCACTTGTCTCGTAGTCTCTGCGGTATTGAGATTCTATGAAATTCACCGTGATTCGTCCTTTATGTGGAGTATTACCCATTGAGACTCCCTGACTTGGATCGCTTGTGCCTTCACCCACTTGAGCAATGATGGATTGAATTAGCTGTTTATCTTTAGGAATCCCTAAAGTATCGGCTAAGTATTTCGCTAAAATGCCATTCAGTTTTTTTTCAACTTTCAGCGTTGTTTCATTTGTAACTGAAATGTCAGTACCAATTGGATGAGAGATAAAAATATTTACATAATTAGGTTGATTCACAGGGAAGAAATCAACTTTAGGAGGGAATTTTGCCATTAAGATAAAAGTCAAGAATAGTAATCCCAAGGTTCCTAAGAGAAATTTACTCTGTCGCCTACCTGTTAGCGCAAAATTTAAGAATTGTTCGTAGATAGCTTCTAATTTAGGCAAGAAACCATTTTTAAAACGTTTTGTTCCAGGTAAGAAAATGTAAAAGTTTATCAGAATCAGGAAAGCAAAAAAGAGTAACAAGTTTCCAATTCCAACCCCTCCAATAATGACTAAAATAATTCCAACCCCACCTAAAATTACAGCGTTACGCAACACTTTTTTTCTCTTTGGTTTATCCTCTGTTACTTTCATATATACAACTGCTAGCACAGGGTTAATTACAAGGGCAACAAATAAAGACGAACCAAGAACAATCATTAGTGTGATTGGAAGGTATTTCATGAATTCCCCCATTATTCCTGGCCAAAGTGCCAGTGGCAAGAATGCTGCAAGTGTTGTCGCTGTTGATGCAATAATTGGCATTGCTACTTCCCCAACTCCAGTGATAACCGCTTTTTTTGAAGATAAGCCATCATCCATGTGACGATAAATATTCTCAACAATTACAATTCCGTTATCCACTAACATTCCTAACGCAAGCACAAGAGAGAAAAGAACCATTACATTCAGAGTTACTCCCATTGCCTCAAGTATAAGGAAGGACATGAGCATAGATAGAGGGATTGCAATTCCAACAAAAAGGGCATTTCTAAGCCCTAAAAAGAATAACAGTACAACAACAACTAGAATGATACCGAGGATAATCGAGTTTTCAAGGTTGGATACCATGTCACGCGTATTATCCGATTGGTCATTTGTAATTGACACACTAACACTTCTAGGAATAGTTCCATCTTCTTTGGCTTTCGCAAGAATCTCTTCAATTTTATCTGATGCATCTAACAAGTTTTCCCCCCCTTGCTTTTTAACATCTAGCATCACTACAGGGTCTCCAAATTCTCTAGCATAAGAAGTTGTATCTCCATTACCGAAGTATACATTGGCAACATCACTTAAGTGCACCGGTAAAAAGTCATCTTGCTTAACAATTATTTGCCCTAGTTCTTCAGCGGATTCAAATTCACCTTCTATTCGGATTGTTTTTCTAATTCCATCTGTTAATATTTCTCCACCTGGAATTGTTTGATGCTCTGAGTAAACGGCATTTTGAATATCATCGAGAGTTACACTTACGGATTGAGCCTTAATTGGATCAACGTCAATACTCATTTGTTGCTCTTGAAGACCACGCATATCAACTTCACTTATTTCTGCTAAGTCCTCTATGATATCCTCTAATTCTTCCCCTATTTCCTTTAGCAAGATCGGGTTATTTCCACGCAGGTTAATATTCATTATTGGCATAGAAGATGGGTCCAATTCAAAAATGGTTGGCTCAACTGGTAACTTAGGGAAGTCGGGATTAGTACGCGCATCATCTACCGCGTCTTTTATTTTTTGAAGGCCTTTATCGACATTCATTTTAAAGTCGAATTTGACCCTGATTGTTACGTATCCATTAACTGCATTTGTGTTAATTTCATCTACCAGGTTAATACCACCAAGTTCTTTTTCAATATTCTTAGCGATTTTTTCCGCCATATATTTGGGTGAGGAGCCTGGTTTGGCAATGCCAATATAAATTTCAGGTATTTGTAGCTCAGGGAAGTTTTCTTTTGGCATCGATTGGTATGACATAAAACCACCAAATAATATGATAATAGCAATAAGAAAAACTGTTTTTCTGTTGTTTACAGCGAGTGTCGATAGACTAAATCCTTTAGTTTCTTTTTTCATTTTAATTTAGAATTTGATCTATTTATTTAGCTCTTACGATGTCACCTTTTGCAATGCCTTTTGCACCTTCGGCAACGATCATAATCCCTGGTTGAATGCTTCCAGATTTAAGCAATGCTTTTCCGTTGAATTTCTCAATAACTATTACATTAACTTGTGACACTATATATTTATCATCTTTCTTCGTTGCGACATATACAAAATCAACGTTGTTTTGATCTTTCAGTAAACTTTTACTTGATATAACTAATCCTGCTTTTACATCTAAATCCGTAATAGAAACTTCAGCTAACATGTTTGGCAGTAAAAGATTATTATTTTTTATGGAAGCCATGATTCTGAATGTTCTATTTGTTGGCTCGATATAGTTTCCAACGTTTGTAATATTCAAATGAATAGAAGTGTCATTATAGCTAGGGAATGTAACTCGGACAGGTGTTCCAACTTTAATATTTGAGATGTGTTTTTCTGAAATACTAGCAATAACATCAATATTCTCATTATTCACTAAACGAACAATTGGAGCGGTAGGCCCTGCCAGTTGTCCGTTCCGAGCGAATACATTATCTATAACTCCTGTGAATGGTGCTTTGATGATTGCTTTTTCACGTTGAACATTTAACGAATTGAGTCTAGTATTTAAGGAGGAAACTTGATTTTTAGCAGTTTCATAATCGAACTCAGACCCTACTCCACGTTTTTTTAGTTCTTCTTGCTTGCCTAAAATGTATTCAGCATATTCTAATTGTATTTTAAATTCTTCGGCGTTTGACGAAAGAATTGAAGCGTCAATTGTAGCAATTGTTTGCCCAGCTCTTACAATTTGTCCCTCTTTTACTTTTATAGATGTGATTAGCCCACCCATTTCAGCATTAATAATAATGTCTTTGTCTGTCTCAACATTTCCTTGTACACGAATTTCGTGAGTAAAGTCCTTTAATTCTGCTATTTCTAGTTTTACAAGAGGGCTTAATTCCGCATCTTTTACACGTACATCCGTAGATTCTGTAGAGCAAGAGTTAAGTGTTATTAAACCCAGTACGAGTGCGAATACTTTAGTTAATTTACGTTTCATCTTTTGTTGTAAGGTTATTTCGTTTTTATTGATTCGGTAATATGTTGTTGTATAGTTTATCTAATACTAGTTTTGCTTGGAATAGTTCCACGAGTGAACCAATATATTGAGCTTGTGCTGTCATATATTGTGTATGTTTTTGTGTTACGTTTATACTGTTTACTTTTCCAATATTCACACGGATAAGGGCATTACTGTAAATTGTTTTGGCAAGAGCCATATTCTGGCTTTGTAATGCTGTTTTGCTCAAGGTAGCTTTATAGTTGTTTTGAGATTGTATTTCTTGGAACTGTAGATTTTGTTCCATTAAGACCAAGCTGTTTTGATCACTCAATAATTTAATTTTCGATTGAGATGTTCTTGCATGTCTAGATAAACCAGAAAAGACAGGGATATTTAGCTGTAACCCCCAAACTGTTTGAGGATACCATCTTTCATCTGTAAAGAAGTTGAATTCACCTCGGAATGCATTATAAGCTTGAGAGAAGAAAGCATTTAGTGAAGGAAGATTTGATAGTTTATTATTCTTCACATTTAACTCAGATAATTTAACTTGACCCTCAAGTATCATGAAGGTGATGTTACTTTTAATGTCGCCAGTTTTTAGAGCTTCTTTCGTCATGAGCTCATTCGTAGAGTTACTTACATTGATAAGACCTTTAATAGGGTAGCCCATTGCAAGTTTCAACATGTTCAGAGTATTCTCATATTGTAAGCTAGCATTCAATTGAGCATTTTTAGCATCAATTAGTGAATAGGAAAATTGGTCCATGTCTTCCTGTAGTATTAGACCTAACTCAAGCAAGTGTTGTTGCTGTTTAACTAATTCAGTAGTCGTTGCAACTAATGAGTCCATAAATGATTTGTTTTCTTTAGCTATTGCTACGAGTCCATAGGTTTGAATTACACTAAACACAACGTCTTCTTTAGATTGATTTGACAACGTTTCCTGAAATTCCGTAAAAAATGAGGCTACTTGCAGTCCTACTATATAAGATCCGTCAAATAATATCTGGCCAACTTCAATTGATCCACTTGAATTGTATTTTGTTCCCGCTTCAAAAGAAATAGTTTCACCATCTGCAGCCATAGGGTTTAAAAACTTAGCGTCTAACACGGTAATAGGGAGGTTAATAAAATGATTAAAGTTTCCATTTATGTTTACTTGAGGAAAACCCAAACCACGTGTTTCAATAATTTTCTTTCGAGCAATTTCGATGTCATTATTAGCATTTTTTACTATAAGGTGGTTTTCTAAAGCATATACCTTTGCATCTTCAATGGTAAAGCTTTTTACTTCTTGTGTAAATGATGTAGCGGCAATAAGTATACTAGTTAAGGTGAATATAAATTTATGCATCAGTGTTTAATTTTTTTTTAAGGTAAAGCCTTCCTGTATCATTTGCCATTCCATTTATTTGTAAACGAATCATTTCGAGGAAGACATCTTGAAATTTGAATTCTGGCCATCTGAAGATCTCTGGATTCATAGCGGCATCTGATGATGCTACATATAATTTTGCTGCAATAGACGGATTTAAATTAGCGCGATAAATTTTTTCTTGAATTCCTCGTTCAATATTTTTAGTAATCATATTCAGAACAAATATCATTTTGTGAGTTTCAATTACTTGCCAAGCATCTTTGTGAAACTTTTTAATATCTGAAAATACAATTGGGTTGAAATTGTTGAATTGTTTTGTTACTACCTCACTAATCTGGATTAATTCGTCAATGGCATTCTCGGATTGTGCTGCAGTATTTGTGCATACAGCAGAATCCATATGAACCTTCATTTCAATAATAGATGTGACTAAGTCATTTTTATCATTAAAATAGTTGTAAATCGTTTTTTTGGAAATAGCTAGCTCTCTAGCTAAATCGTCCATAGTGACACTTTTAACACCAAATTTCATGTAAACAACAGAGGCACGGTCTAGAATTTCTAGTTTTTTCTCATCCATTACACAAATTTAATATAATATAAACCTTGGAAACAAAAAAAACAAAAAAAGTTTCTGAAGGTGTATGCTGAAGGTATTAAAATTATATCTTCGTTAAAAGTAACGCTATGGTTCAGGTTTATACAGACGGTTCAGCTAAAGGCAATCCAGGTAATGGCGGCTATGGAATCGTTATGCGTTTTAACGGGCTTGTCAAGGAGTTTTCACAAGGCTATAGAATGACGACCAATAATCGAATGGAGTTACTAGCGATTATTGTTGCTTTGGAAAAAATGAAAACGACACAATACCCAATTCATATTTATTCAGATTCTAAGTATGTAATTGATTCGATTACTAAGAAGTGGGTTTTCGGTTGGGAGAAAAAGAGTTTTAAAGGTAAAAAGAATAGCGATCTTTGGAAAAGATATCTTAAGCTACATCCAAATTTTGATTTACATTTTCATTGGGTAAAAGGACATGCTGGGCATATAGAAAATGAAAGATGTGACACACTTGCTGTTGCCGCGGCAGACGGAGGGAATCATTTAATTGATGAAGTTTTCGAGGCTAAAAAGGCATCTGAAAATAATTAAACCTGTTTTTTCGAATTCTTATCAATCGAAATTTGACATGCTTTCATAAAAGTGTAAATAATAGGATGGGGTCTTTCTCGAGTAGAAGATATTTGCGGACAAAAACCACAAGCTAAAAAAAAGTCATTGTTTTTTAAACTGATAACTTCAGGCTCTTCAAATTGATTGTATGCCTCAATTTCAGCAATGTTATCATTTAAATATTGAATGAGTTGTGGATATAAACTGTACCTGTTACTCGTCAATTCAATATTAGAATAATTTTCATATAATTGACGAAACTCTTTTGAATTTGGGGAAATGAATATCTTCTCAAATTGTTGACCTTCAATTAAATTATCAGAGATTAATTTTTCGTTTTTATTATTTAATTGATACGAGCTTATCAAAACCTCAAGTAAGGTCTTGTATCCATCACCGGTCACTAATATTGGAACCCCCACCCCAATAACATTTTTTATGATACCATGAAGAAAGAATGGATTCTTGATTGGACCTGGGGCAATCCAAATCCCATCATATTGATTGAATTGTTGAGGTCTAAATTTCATTACCTCTTTAGGCTTTATCCAATAATAATTAACGTCAATGTCTAAAAAATGAGCCGAATGATCAATGGCCATATTTGTGGCGTGATGAGAATTATAAGTGAAATTATAATCACCTATAATAGCTATTTTTAAGCTTTGACTCATGGCTTTAATGCTTAAAAACTATCGTTTAAAGTAACCTTTGTATTGGGCATCAGTAATCATTATAGATGCAAGCGAATCTACCATTGTTGGTGGGTTCGTTTGAGGTGATATCGTGATATCAATCACAGAGTATGTATGAAAAACCTCAGTTGCAAAATTACAAGTAAACTTAGAGTAGTCACCGGAGTTGTCAGATTCTTGAGAAATACTTTCATATACAAAAGAAACATCTTGAACGGTAGAGTTAATTTCGTCTGATTTCCAAACATCACCATAAGTATCACTATAGGCCACTTCAAATCCTGTAAGCGCATTATTTGAATAGTTCGGGGCGCTTGTTGTAGGAGCATCTTTATCAAAGAATTGATTAAATAAAGTTAATGCCGGAGTGCTAGTTCCAGTTGGATCATTCCAAGATAAACTTCCAATTCCAACCTGCATATAAGAGGCGTCACTTTGAGAAATCATTGCAAATAAATATTGAGCATCTGTTATACCCGCTGAAGTTTGCATTGCAATACTTGGTGCACAATAGTAACCATTAACGTTTTCTGTATATTCAATGTATGCACCGCCAATAGTCCCTTGAAACTCACCCTTAAGGTCAGCTGTTGGTTCTGGAGCTGGTATAACTTCATGTTTTATACATGAGCCCAGTGTAACTCCTAATAATAATATTATAATTGAGGTTTGTTTTATCATCATGTTAGTAGTTTGAAGCTGTAAATGTCTTTATCATAGTTGATAAAGAAGTTGTTTCTTACAACTAAATTACGTAAAAAAGATTGAAAAGGTTACTTCAAAGACTAAGATTTATTAAGCTCGAATTTGTCTAATAGAATCTTGGTTTGTTAATTCATTTAAGTTCACAGAGCTATTGTATGATTGATTTATGTTTATCGTAAATAGTATTTCATCATTATACATGCGCTCAGAAATCATTAAATCCTCTAACTCGAATTGCTCATTCTTCCGTCTCAATTGATTTAACACTTGATTAAGTTGAGACATGGAAATAGTAATGTCACTTGAATAATTCATATTACCCTGATTTATTCTTCCTTTAACCAATACTGATGAATCGTTCGATTCAAATAGAATAGTTGTAATCTCAAATGTTTTATCTTCTGTACTCATAGCTATTTTTTTATAAAACAAATTTGGGAAGATAGAACGTAAACTATTTACGATGATATGTTTTGCAATCAAAAAAATATTATCGAAACACACTTGTTTTACTGTAAAAAATGTACTTTCATGTTCATAAAATAGAACAGCATGAAATACGATAGAATTGACAAGGAATTGTTCATTATGAATAGGAAGAACTTTGTTTCAGAAATGGATCAGTCATCGCTGGCTGTTTTTAATTCAAATGATATCTTCCCTATAAGTGCAGATAGCACAATGCCTTTTCAGCAGCATAGAGATATTCTTTTTCTTTCTGGGGTTGACCAAGAAGAGAGTGTACTTGTGATTTCCCCGGGCTCAAAAAATAAAGCACATCGAGAAGTTCTTTTCCTAAAAGAGACCAGTAAACAGATTGCAGTATGGGAGGGAGCAAAATTGAATAAAGAAAACGCGTTCGAAACCTCTGGAATCAAAACCGTCTATTGGTTGGATCAATTCGATCGTATTTTTAAGCAAATTATAAGCGAAGTTGATCATGTTTATTTAAATTCAAATGAGCATTTAAGGGCAGACACAACTGTCCAAACACGCGAAGACCGTTTTGTAAATAAAATGCGCGCTGATTATCCTGCACATTCTGTAAGAAGAAGTGCTCCAATTATGCATCGAATTAGATCACGAAAGCTTCCAATTGAAATCGACTTGATGCAAAAGGCCTGTGACATTACAAAGTCTGGTATTGAACGTATTCTTGGGTTTGTTAAGCCGGGAGTATGGGAGTATGAAATCGAAGCAGAGTTGATTCACGAATTCATTCGAAATCGGTCACGTGGTTTTGCTTACACACCAATTATAGCATCTGGAGCTAATGCATGTGTTTTGCATTACATTGAAAACAACGCACTTTGCAACGCAGGGGATGTCATTCTTCTAGATGTTGGTGCAGAATATGCGAATTATGCATCTGATTTAACAAGGTCAGTTCCAGTGAGTGGTCGTTTTACAGATAGGCAAAGAGCAGTTTACAACGCTGTTTTACATGTAAAAAAGGAGGCGGAAAAATTACTTGTTCCAGGAACAATGATGGATGATTATCACAAGGAAGTTGGAAAGTTGATGGAAAGCGAGTTATTGAAGCTAAAGCTTATTGACAAAATAGACATTAAAAACCAACGAGCGGATTGGCCTGCTTACAAGAAATACTTTATGCACGGCACCTCTCACTTTATTGGTTTAGATACACATGATGTTGGATTATGGAATGAACCAATTGAAGCTGGAATGGCTTTCACTTGTGAGCCAGGAATTTATATTCCAGAGGAGCGTCTTGGTATTCGTCTTGAAGATGATTTAGTTGTGCAAAAAAAGGGATCGCCATTAAATTTAATGGGTTCTATTCCAATTGAAGCCGATGAAATTGAGACTTTGATGAATGAGTAATAAGAATAAAGAGATATTATTTCACAGGGTGTCCGGAATTGGCCACCCTGTTCTTTTTTTACATGGTTTTTTAGAGTCATCCACCATGTGGGACTTTTTAGATTTACCAGATTCAATTCAGAAAATTGTAGTTGATTTACCAGGACACGGAAACAGTTTAGATGTATCCGAAGAGTCCACGATGAATTATATGGCTGAGCTTGTGTTCGATCTGCTTGTAATACTTAATGTCAAACAGTACACAATTGTTGGGCATTCGATGGGGGGATATGTTGGTTTAGAGTTAATGAAACGCGACTCTAACTGTAATAAACTGGTTTTGTTGAATTCTAATTTTTGGAAGGACTCACCTGAGAAAATTCAAAACCGCAAACGTGTGGCTAATGTTGTTAGGACAAATAAATCTCATTTTTTGTATGAAACTATCCCTAATTTATTCCTCAACCCTGAAAAATATGATTACGAAGTAAAAGCATTGATTGATGAGTCAAAGAGAATGAAATCTGTCAATATCGGACGTCTTTCGATCGCTATGGGTAAAAGGAAAAATAACAAAGAACTTGTGGCAGAACAATTAGATAATATACTAATTATTCAAGGTGAGGAAGATGTAATAGTCTCTAAAACCGAGATGGATAATAAACTTAAAGGCCTAAAAAGTAAGTATGTTGTTCTCAAAAACACGGGGCATATGGCTCATATAGAACTGCCCATAAAAACAAAAGAATTAATATTATCATTTGTTGAATAAAAAAGGAATTACTAAAGGGGGGGTAGAAAATCACTTCACGCATTATTTTCTTTCAAAACTAATCCAGTAATTAGCTAAGCAAGAAACTAACCAGCAGATTTAATACTCAAATGAAAACAATTATATTTGGCAATGCTTAAAAGCAGAGCCTGATTTCTATAACTATTTCTTAGTCGTTGAGGTGATTCCATCCTTGTGCTTGAAGCTCAATAGCAGATCCAGACTTGTCAATAAAATAGATTCCGTCTGCTTCATTTGTAATGTGACCAATAATTGACATATGTGGATTTCCTTTAACCTTTTCGAAGTCAGATTGAGGCACGGTGAATAATAATTCATAATCCTCACCGCCATTTAAAGCGCAAGTGCTTGGATCTAAATTAAAATCAAGAGCAGTCATCGATGTTTTCGCATCAATAGGAATTTTCTCATCATATACATGACACCCAACTTTACTTGATTTACAGAGGTGCATTATTTCAGAAGCTAATCCATCAGATATGTCAATCATAGAAGTAGGTTTGAGTTCAAGCTCTTTCAAGAATAGGATAATGTCTTTTCTTGCTTCTGGTTTCAATTGACGTTCTATGATATAATCATGTCCATCTAAGTCCGGTTGAATCTCAGGGTTTGTACTATAAACTACTTTTTCACGCTCCAATATTTGAAGTCCCATATAGGCAGCCCCTAAATCACCAGTTGCAACAAGTAAATCATTTTCTTTAGCTCCAGAACGATAAGTAATGTCTTTTTTCTTAGCAGAACCAATAACGGTTATACTAATTGATAGGCCAGACAATGACGATGTTGTATCACCACCAATTAAATCTACGTTGTAAATAGAGCAAGCTGTGCGAATCCCATCATAAAGTTCTTCTAATGCTTCTACAGGAAAACGGTTTGAAACAGCAATAGAAACAGTGATTTGTTCAGCTGTTCCATTCATTGCGCAGATATCAGAAATATTAACTGCTACCGCTTTGTATCCAAGATGTTTCAATGGCATGTACATTAAGTTGAAATGCACGCCTTCTATAAGCATGTCTGTAGAGATTAATTTTGCGTCATCATCAGAAATCGAAATTACTGCAGCATCATCACCAATGCCAAACGTTGTGCTTGGATTTTGATTAACGAAGTCCTTTGTTAAATGATCAATTAAGCCAAATTCACCAAGTTTTTCTAATTCCGTCCTTTGATCGCTCATACTGTTAAATTTTGTGTAAAGTTAACTCAAATTTCATAAAGAATGTGGCTACTGTGTTTTTCTCTTTTTAAAGAGAAAATGTCTTGTTTCAAATCAAATTTTGACTTGAAACAAGACATTAATGCTATTTTTTTTTTGTCATTTCTGATCAAAATCATTAATTATAATTAACTTAGATATAATTGCTGATAGAGCCTTGTCAAAGAGTCTTTAACACGAAGGTTAGGGATTCACCTTAAATTTGAATCAATATTTGAACAAATAAAAGGATAGCCATTTTGAATTCTAAACCCCAAGAAGATAATATATCAAAATCAAGCGATGAACCCCTAACCAGTCTTTCTCAATTAGTTGAGAAGTTAAATGGTTCACCTACCAAAGAGTTTGTTTCTATTGCAAGAAATGTTGATTTAGTTACTTCAGACGTTTCTGATTTTGCAACTTGGTCAACTAAAAAGTATACGCGTAATTGTATTGAAATAAATGATCGGTTTGAACTAATTTTATTGTGCTGGGAACCGGGTCAGAAAACACCTATTCACGATCATGGTGGAGAAGAATGTTGGGTTTATTTTGTTAATAGTGAGTTTGAAGAAATCATCTATGAAAAGGTTGGTTCAGCATTAAGAGAGAAAACGACTTTAGCAGTTGTGCCTGGATCAGTCACCTTCATGTCAGACTTCATGGGAGTACATAGCTTGCACAACACTGGGGGTCAACGAGGATTTTCAGTTCATCTCTATGCAAAACCAATCACATCTTGCAATATTTTCAATGTCGATTCAGCAAAATTTGAATTGATTGAAATGAAATACGATACTCAAATTGAATTAATTTAATAATATGACATCAACATTAAAGGCCGATTTAGAGCTGTTCAACCAAATGGTTGAAATTTTATTAAATGAAGAAGCTATTAAGCCGGTGGCTGAAAGAATAGATGCGAAAGAATTATACAGCAGGCTTGATTTATCTCTTAATGAATCTCCTATGGTGGATCAAGAGTTTAGGGATGTGCTGAAAAAAGTACTTGTTACTACTCCAAAAACAGCGACAAACTTATTCTTTAATCAGTTGTTTGGTGGGAGACAAGGAAAGGCAATCTTGGGAGATTTACTTGCTGTTTTACTTAATAATAGCATGTATACTTATAAAGTTGCTGGTCCTCAAGTTGGTATTGAGCAAGAAATTATTAGAAAATCGTGTGATTTAGTTGGTTATGGCCATGGCAGTAATGGTACGTTTCCAACAGGAGGCTCTATGAGTAATTATATGGCTTTGGTCATGGCGCGGGATAAACACGATTTATCTATTCGTACGAATGGAGTTATGAAGCGTTTGATTATTTATACCTCTAAAGAATCACATTATTCAAATGCTAAAAATGCTAGTTTTTCAGGTGTTGGCAGAGGGAATGTGCGCTATATCGAATCAGATGATAATGGATGCATGATTCCATCAAAACTAGAGACTCAAATAAAAACCGATATTCAGGATGGAGGCACACCGATTTATGTAAATGCAACTGCTGGCACAACCGTTTTGGGCGCTTTTGATTCTGTTGATGAAATTGCTGACGTTTGTGAGAAATATAACCTATGGCTTCATGTTGATGGAGCGTATTGCGGAGCGGTTATTTTTAGCCAAAAACATAGCTCCTTGTTGAAAGGTATGAAACGTTCGGATTCATTTAGTTTCAATGCACATAAAATGTTAGGAACTCCTTTAACATGCTCAATCCTTCTTGTTAAGGACAAGAAGAACTTAAATGATTCGTTTTCTAATGATGCGGAATATCTTTATCAAACCGACGGAGATGATTTCAATCTTGGAAAAACGTCGTTCCAATGTGGACGAAGAAATGATGCGTTAAAGTTTTGGACGCTATGGAAGTCAGTTGGCTCAAAAGGGTTGGAAGAAATTATTGATCATCAATTTGATTTAGCAGATGTAGCTAGGACATATGTCAGAAACAATTCAGACTATACACTATATAGTTTTGATAATTCTATTTCAATTTGCTTTAATTATAAGGGTATTGATGCAAATAAATTATGCAATGCACTTTATGAAGAGCAGGTTACTGTTGTAGGTTTTGGAGCTTTTAAAGGGGTTGAGTTTGTTCGCTTTGTTACAATTAACGCTAACAATTCTCCTGAAGATATTTTGAATTTCTTTAGAGTGATGGAGGATTTTGTTGATATGCATCCAGAATTATTAGACTAAAAGAAATTATTTTGCAATAAAGTAATGCACCTTAATCTGAATCCAGAATGATTTATGTAGCTAGATGGCTAAAATAAGATTAGCTATAGACATAATTGCGAAAATTCCTAGCAAGGCTATAATTGTAAAATCCATTGAGTCTTTAATTTGTTTACTTGTTTTTCCTTGCATTACAATGATATTATGTATCAGATTATATCACAAAGGTAGCATATTGATACAGGAGATAATATTATTTATAATAACTTTTTAACGATTAATTGTTAATTTCTGATTTACAACTAATTATAGTTAGTTAATCATCTTTTTCTACTTGTGTTTAGTTGGAATATCGATAAAATAAATAAACACCATCTTCATTTATAACACTAAAACATTTCTACTTTTTGTCAAAGGCATAATAATATAGAGAGTAATTAAATTTGAGTATTAAAAAGTTCTTTTTAGATCTTGAAATATTAAACGTTTTCCATTACTTCAATCAATTGTTGGTAGCATATTTTACACTTCTCAAGCAGTGGTTTCAGGTGCTCTGGAAACAACTCTTTTTTGGGCCTATACTTCATGAATCCAGTTGATTTATGTACACTTTCATACCAGTGTTTTGCCCAAACTCCATCTTCTTTTATTTCTCCAGCGTCCCATGATAGCATAGATTCTTGAAAGGGAATATCTACTTGAGCACATAATTTTTTCAATGCAGTTTCAGGATTTAACAGCACCTGCTTAGAGTCTAATACTATTGGTGTAATTAGGTTCTCTTTGAAGTACGATAACAAATTGATATGTAGCGCATACCCAACATCATCTATGGATGGGTTTTCAATGACCTTAGCAAATGATGGTAGCATGTCAACAGGGTTTCTCGTGAGAATCACATTGATTGTATCTTTCATAAACTCCCTGTTTAAGTCAAGTAGGTGATGGGTCATGTTTTTGAAAAAAACTACAGGTGACTCATGTTTCCCCATCATCATTTTAACAACTTTTCCCCCATCATTTTCTTGGTCTTCAAGAACTTCTTCAGATCCTGGATGGTATTTACTCGCATTGGAACAGCTAAGGTAATGTGCATAAAGTGGCTCGTCAAAAACTTTGGTGTCATTTCGTTGTGCAAAAGAATACATCAGGGCAGTAGATATATTTCTTGGTCCCGACCACAAGCAAATTCGTTTGGTTAAACCCATTTTAGCTGATTTCTTTCAATATTAATTGCTCATATAAATCGTTTACTTTTCTAGATATTTCTCCAAATTTCCCATCGCCAATCAGCTTACCGTCAATTTTTGTTACGGGTGTAATCCCACCAAATGTTCCAGTAACAAATGCTTCATCTGCACCATATACATCAAACAGCGAGAAATTATTTTGTTCACATACAATTCCATTTTCCTTACAAATTAGAATAACATTACCTCGTGTTATTCCATTCATACAATATTGTCCGGTAGATGTCCAGACTTCTCCATCTTTAACTATGAAAAAATTGGTTGCATTACATGTTGCCACAAACCCATTTACATCTAGCATTAGAGCTTCATCTGCACCAGCTTCAATTGCTTGCATTAGCGCTTGAACTTCATGTAATTTACTATGGCAATTTAATCGCGGGTCAAGGGCATCAGGAGAACCTCTTCTTATTGTACTCGTAAACAACGTAACACCATGTTCTTTACTTTCTTTAGATGCTTTTTTATGCTCAGCAATAATGACCAAATTTGGACCTGATATTGTAAATCTTGGGTCTTGCGTGGGTGTCTTTTTAATCCCTCTAGTTACCATTACACGTAAATGAACATCATTGTGCATTTTATTTGCATCTAGTGTTTTCCATATTTTTTCAACCAGTTCAGCTTTCGTGAACTTCAATTCAATCCCAATTACCTTAGCAGATTGCCACAACCTGTTTAGGTGTAGGTTTAAAAACACAATGATACCTTCGTGTAATCTCATTCCTTCCCAAACACCATCACCTACAAGGTATCCACTATCAAAGACAGATATTTTAGCATCGTTTCGCGAAAATAAATCTCCATTAATGAAGATCTTTATCTGCTGGTTTCTAGAATCAGCTTCCGAGTTATGAGTTCCGTGAATC
>CAJJBE010000005.1 GCA_905182335.1 Flavobacteriales bacterium UBA4466
ACGTCAGCGAAAGGTGAACTAGTTAGAGCTTAAAATGTAGGAACGTACAGGTAAACGTACAGATTAAAATGAAAAAGCCCTTAACTACTTGGTAGCTAAGGGTTTTAGTAAAAATTCTGTTGTCCCACCAGGGCTCGAACCTGGACTCTTCTGTACCAAAAACAGACGTGTTGCCAATTACACCATGGGACAATTTCGGTTGCAAAGCTACGAACAAAATTCATTTCTTCACAACCTTTTTGAATAAAATCCCAAAAAAAAAGAGTCCTTTTTTCATACGATCATAGAAAAGAACAATTAAAAAGTGACAAGTTTTCACTTTTAGACCGTTTCACGCATCTTATATATTGTTATTTTAGCGGTGCCTGAAAACAGCATTCCGGCTATAACCGAATTATAACGATTAACAACTGCATATGAATTTTAAAAAATTAAACCTTTATTTAGGTTGGTTCGTCTTTCTAATAGCAACAATTGTATTTTTTATCACGATTGAAGATACCGTAAGTTTATGGGATTGTGGAGAGTATATCACAGCAGCATACAAACTAGAAGTTGGTCATCCTCCAGGTGCTCCTTTATTTATGGTTATTGGACGATTGTTCTCTTTCTTCGCTGATCCTGAGCATGTCGCTATATGGATAAATAGAGTTTCGGCACTTTCGAGTTCCGCAACGATTCTGTTTATGTTTTGGTCAATATCAATGTTGGTTAAGAAAATCACACTACGTGATAAATCTGAGTTAACAAGTGGCGATAAAATTTCAATACTTGGGTCTGCATTTATTGGCTCGTTAGCATATGCATTCTCTGATTCTTTCTGGTTCTCTGCTGTTGAAGGAGAGGTGTACGCAATGTCTTCATTGTTTACTGCAATTATCTTCTGGGCTATCCTGAAGTGGGATGAAGAAATGACTGAAATTCAGGGAGGTAAACTCTTTGATGGGTATTCTCCAGATAGGTGGTTGTTATTAATAATGTTTATGCTAGGCTTGGCCATTGGGGTTCACCTCTTAGGAATTCTTGTTGTTCCAGCAATTGCATATGTAATCTACTTTAGATATCAAAAAACAATCAATCTAAAGGGCATTTTATTAACTGGAATTCTTGGTGTTTTTATATTAGGATTTATCCAAGTTGGTGTTATTCAAGGAGCAATTTCAATGGCTTCATCCTTTGAGGTTGGTTTTGTTAATTCACTAGGTTTACCTTTCTACAGCGGAACAATATTTTTCTTTTTAATGGTTGTTGCGATGTGTGTTATTTTAATACGCTATGCACGTAAAAAAGGAAATCGGATCTTGTATTCAGCAACAATGGGCTTAATATTGCTCTTAATAGGGTATGGTTCTTTTGCGGTGATTGTTATTCGTTCAAATGCTAACACACCCTTGGATGAGAATGATCCGGAGAATTTGGTTACCCTTACTGCTTATCTAAAACGTGAACAATATGGCTCAGCACCTCTAGTGAAAGGGCAACAATGGAATTCAACTGAAAACACACGTGAATTATGGAATGATTTGTCAGCATTCTACTTAAGAAGATTTATTGTTCAGAAGGGAGACAAAGTGCTTAAGGCCTTTAAGGACGAAGGACGTGCGAATGAATTTTCGAAAGAAAATAAAGGTGAGGTTGTAGAGAAATACTTTGAATCAAATGCTTCAACACGCAAAAATGCAACACCTACTTATGCTCAAGCTGTGTTTTTTCCAAGAATGTATTGGAGTCAAGATGCTCAAAGAATAAGTGGTTATAAAAAATGGTCGGGCTATGATGCTAATGATCTATCAGGAGGTGAGCTAGGAAAAGATGGTAAACGTCTTCCTACCTTCGGAGAGAATATGAAGTTCTTCACGAGCTACCAGATTAACTGGATGTACTGGAGATATTTTATGTGGAATTTCTCAGGGCGACAAAATGATATTCAAGGTCATGGTGATCAAATGAGAGGTAACTGGCTGTCTGGCTTCAGTGTAGTAGATAATGCCCGCCTTGGTAATCAAGATGAATTTGCACCACACTTTACTTCAGAGAATCCTTCAAATAATAGATTCTTCTTCTTGCCAATTATCTTAGGGTTTATAGGATTAATATTCCATTTCTATAGAGCGCCAAAAGATGCATTTGTACTTTCATTAGTATTCTTATTTACAGGTTTAGCAATTATTATTTATCTAAACCCAAGGCCTTTTGAGCCAAGAGAGAGAGATTACGCTTATGCTGGTTCATTCTATTTCTTTGCGATGTGGATAGGTATAGGAGTTCATGCATTATACGATGCGTTTAAAAACTTTGGACGTAATGAGCTAAGGGGTGGAGGTATTATCGCAGGAGCAGGATTACTCGTTGCTTTAATCGCCGACATGGGAAGTATTACTTCCATGCCAATTACGCTATCATGGTTGATTATATTAGCTATTGGTGGAGGGGCAATGGGCTTTATGTGGTTTATGAGAAAAGGATTGAAAAAAGACACGCATGGTGCAATAATTACGATTGTATTGTGTCTTTCAGTTCCATTAATAATGGCATTTCAAGGGTGGGATGATCACGATCGTAGTTTAAAAACATCAGCTCATAATTTAGCATTAAACTACCTAAACTCAGTTGAGAAAAACGGTATAATTTTCACAAATGGTGATAATGATACCTTTCCACTATGGTACATGCAAGAGGTAGAAGGTAAGCGTACAGATGTAAGAGTTTGTAATCTTTCTTTAATGCAAACTGATTGGTATACAGATCAAATGAAACTGAAAGCATACGAATCTGAACCACTTCCAATAAAGTTTACAGAGGATCAAATTTTAATGTATTCTGGAAATACGGATCAGGTATTGTTCACTGATTTGTTTGAGCTGTTCTATATGAACGCTAAACCAGAAGTGATTCGTCAAATAATAAAAATGAGGGCTGACGCTAGCCCTAATGAATTGAGGCAATCGATTAATATTTTTAATAGTCAGGCAATTCGATTGTTAGATGGTGTTCAAGCGAGTGATGCGAGAGTATCTTCACGATTGGCTCAAATTAAAGCAATTTTAGCTGCTCCTCTTTCTGAAGGTGACCCAACGGCTAGTGTTTACAATAAGTATCAAGCTTCAATGGAGGTGTTTAGTGCTGCTCAAAGTCGATTGATTCAAGTCTCAGAACAAAACTTGCAAGCCTTCCAAAAATTATTGATGGAGGTCGAGAAAGGTTGGAATTTTACAAGCCTTGCGGATGCAATGGCCTTTACTAGAGATGATAACAATCTAATTAACTATCAAGGGCAGCGTTTAGTTCGTGTTTTCCCTAGTACAGGGTTTATTCTTCCAGTAAACATAACTAACGCGGTAGCATCGGGGGTTGTATCTGCACAACAAGCAGAATCTTGCCTTAAAGAAATGAGATTTAATTTTGACGAACGTGGCTTAACGCGTGAGCAAGTAATGATGTTAGATATCTTAGCAAATAACGAGTGGAAACGTGGAATTAGTTTCTCATCTCCAGGTGGATCTGAAGTTTCAATTGCATTATATAGAAGAGGTTATATTAAACAAAATGGTATGGCTTTCGAGTTAAACCCAATTGATAATGGGGTAACAAGGTTTAACGTTGAAAAGATGTATACGAACTTGATGAATACGTATGATTATGGCGCGATGAATAATCCAGATGTATTGACAGATTACTATGCTAGAAGACATACTGCTCAATATAGACTTCATTTCTTATCATTAGCTGAAGAGTTTATTTCTCGCGCATTAGCTGCCGAGCAAGAAAATGAACGTATAACGATGATGGTTTCAATGGGGCAAGATGTTTCTATAGCGGACACAGGTATTTCTGAAAAAGAGATTAACGACTATAAGCAGAAGGCAAAAGCGTTAATTGATAAGTCGATAGAGGTAATGCCGCCTTCAATGGTACTTGATTATGGCGAGCCAAACCCTTCAAGAGGAGATAATTATACAATTAACGGTACAGACTTAGCGGCTTATTCGGATGGGATTCTACACGATTATGTTGGCATTCTCTATATGGCAGGCTACAATAAAAGTGCTGAAGAGCTTGGGGCTGAAGTAGCTAATCAATTAGAATCTATTATTCGTTTCTACGAAGAAAGTAATATTGAAATCTCGGCGAGAGGTGAAAATACTAAAGATTTTTATGCAGCGCTAGCAGCGTATTTCAAATTGTTTACTGCGGCCAATGATTCAGACTTTGGTGATTCTGAAGGGGTGCTAGCTAAAAGAACAACTGCTAAGATTGAGTATTTCTATAAAACAATGTTTCCCTCAATGTTTAATGATTTAGAAGCGTTAGCTAATGAAAACGGCGAAAGTATTAGAAGGGGTAGCAGAGCTGGATACTACTCAGTAATGCTTCATAACTTACAAGATTACTCTGAAGGAATGGCGATCCACTTTGGCTTGAAGGAGGCAGCGAAGTCTGTTCCGCAATCAATGCCTATAAAAGGAGCATCTTTAGATGCGCTAATGAAACGATAGACATAAGCAAGACTAGAGTTTCTAAGAAGATGATAAAATTATTTAAAACCCCAAGTTTTATTTGTTGTTTTGCCCCACGAAGAACTTGGAGTTTATCGTCTCCTAACACCGTCTATTTGACTTTTGATGATGGATCAATGTAAGGATAAAAACATTAACATCCTTAAAGAGAAAGACGTTAAGGATACACTCCTTTGCGTTGGTACTAATGCCTCAAATGATTAGCGATGGTCATGCTCTGGAAAATTACATCATGCACCACGAAAACGCGAATAAGACATCTAAGAAAGCTTATTTAGACCACCATACGGGCATTTACCGATTACTTATGTTCGATGTATTAAAAAGCAATATGAAATCATAATGTGGTACTGACTGTCCTATAATTTTAATATTACGGTAGAATTGATTCTTAAGAAGGCGATAAATAAGATTAAAGTAGAGTATATTCTAGTATTAGATGACAATCTAAAAGTACAGGGTAAGCTTAAACTTCTACTGCCTAAATTAATTAAGAATCTTAGAGGGCGCGGGCTTAAATTTGCGCTTATTTCCGTTTGAAAACAGGAACAGTAGAGCAAGGCTCACCATACATAATACTCTTTGCTACAGGTTGTATATAGCGAATTAATTCAGACATTGCATATTCAGGTGAAGAAATATCTGCACAGCCTTTAATGATAACACGACCGTCTTTATAATCGTCGAGATTGTCTTCAGAAATACGCGATTTTATAAGGGATTTTTCAAGATCAATTTTTGACCCTATCACATAAAATGCGCCTGACTCATGCAGTTTTGAACCAATTAACATAAATGCCCAAGTTGGGATAATAGCGTCCACCGAACAAATTACATAAACTGCCTTATTTGAGTATGAAGACCAGTCATGTTCTTTAGCCCATGCACGAAAATCTTTTTCTTTAAGGGCTAATCCTTGCCAAAGCACATCGGCAATATCTACAGAAACAATTTTTTTTTTCGACTTATAATCAGCTAGGTCTATTGAAGTAAGGCTGCTTTCTTTTACACGATTCACGATTTCTGTCATAGCGTAAAAATATGCTTTTTATCAGAGAATGGTTTTTTTTAGGTGTTAAGAAATCAGAAAAGTTATGTCACATTGTCATAAAAAAGATTCGGCATAGCTTTTGACCAAGATTATACAATGAAAAAAACTCAATTTGGTTCACCTTTAGAGGCAATTCTCTACCCTTTACTAGTATTAGTAATCATGTGGTTAGTGTTTTGGGCGGATCATTTGTTTCCATTAATACCATTCTATAAATATGGCGTCATGCCTGGGGTACTTGAAAGTTGGAAAGGGGTAATATTTATGCCCTTACTTCATTCTTACGAAGAGGTTAATCATATTTTTAACAACTCAATACCAACAGTAGTTCTACTTGGTGCTATTATTTATTATTATCGTCAGATTGCATTTCGTGTCTTCTTCTTCTCCTGGATCTTTACAGGAATAGGGGTATGGCTAGTCGCTACGAATAACAACTCTTACCATATTGGAATGAGTGGAGTAATTTATGCCATGGTCGGCTTTCTATTTATTTCAGGTATTATACGAAAGTATAAGCCGCTACAGGCGATATCATTATTTGTAGTATTTATGTATGGAGGTATGATTTGGGGGATATTCTCGATTGAGGAAAAAGTTTCTTGGGAAGGACATTTAAGCGGTTTAATAGTGGGGGTTATATTAGCTTTTATTTATAGAAAACATGGACCTCAATCACCGATGTATTCATATGAAATAGAAAAGGAAATGGGAATTGAGCCTCCTGATTTTGAGGGAGAGTTGAATGAACGTATTCGATTAGCAAAGCTTCAGCAAGAAGAGATGTTAAAACAACAACTAGAGAATCAAGGGCAAAAGATTATTTATCATTTTCTACCAAAAGACAGGTCTACTAGACTTGAGGACGATACTGATCAACAATAACTCCAGTGCTTTTAGATGTTTCACTTGAAACTAGGTCACCAAAATCGATACAATAATATTCTGATGTACTCATTTCAATGGAGTCGTCTACGAAATAGCTTAAGAGATCTGATATTCCAAAGTTATGCCCGATAATAAGTAAGTCGTCATTAGATTTTCGCTTCCAAATATGATGAAGTAAATCCTGTTTTGAACAGAGGTAAATATCAATGAGATACTTTGGTTGACTAAAAACACAAGCCTTGGATATTGATTCTAATGTCTCTCGTGTTCTTACCGAATCACTGCACCATAATTCAACAGTGTCAATCTTAGACTTTAAATAAACGCCAAGATTTAATGTTTGAGCAATTCCTTTTTTATTCAATGAACGGTCAAAATCATGCCCACTCTTTGATTCGCGTTCAGCTTTACCATGGCGTACTAAATGTATTTTCATAGGATAAATTTAATCCGCTTTCCAACCAATTCAAAAAATAATTATGTGAGCTTGAATATAGAAAGATGGTTTACAACTATATTAATGATTTTTTCTTTATTTAAAATGGTTGTATTTAGAATCATTTTATTTTTTTGTAGAAAAAATTCATTGATAGAATGTGAGGAAAGCTAATGCACGATAAGAATACAAAAAACCAGCTTATAATTTCATTATAATTCGATTCGTTTGTAATAAAAAGGAAGTAAAAAATAAAAATAGCTCCTATATTAAATGGGATAGCTTTTGTATACAGTTTTAAATGTGATAGTTTAGAACTTTTCTTAATATCAAACCATCCAATAATACTGTGATGAAAAATAAAGTATAAACTAAAAGCATATACCAAGCTTAGTGAAGAGGAAAAGAAGAGAAATAAACACATTAATAGCCAACTTATTTTTCTTTTGAATAAAGAATAAATAGACACTAAAAATAGGGAGGCATTAGAGGTGTATAATAGACTATTTGTCTTTATATCTTGATTAATACCTATTATTCTTAAAATATCAATAAATTCTGTTTCGTGACTTGAAAAAAGATATAGAAATATAGTAAGCCCCCAAAATAAACTCATCAGTGAAGAATTAATCTTCCAAAATTTCATATCTGTTTGACCAAAGTGCCATGATGAATATAGAATAAAGAGAATTAGTGAAAGTGAAGGATAGGATAACCAAAGTAAAAAAATAGGTATCATCAATAATATATAATATATAATAAATGAGAATGATGTTTTTTTTGAAGAACGATAAAACCCAGTGAAATAGTCTAATGCACCATGAGGTATTCCTACTAATAGTAGCCCTAATGATATAAATAAGAGTTGGGTTTCATTTAGAAAAACTGATTCTTGTGTTGTTGAAGGGAACAACGTTAAGACTATTAGTACTATTGGTATTATTGATTTTTTTATTTTTCTTGAGATCCAAATAATTAGTGATTTAAAAAAAAGCATAATTTGAAGTCGAGAAAAAATTTTGAAGTCTTCTTTTATGTTGGTTTGTTCATCTAGGAATTTTAATATTACTTTAGGTTCCGAAGACTTGAATAACCTGGAAAAAACAGATTTACCATGTTCTGGCCATTTTTTTAAAATTATTAATAACAATTCATCATATAAAATAAATTTATTTTTTGTTTTAATATAAGTTTGTTTAATTCCACGATCACATATGTTTTTTGAATGAGAGTACATTTTTTTAAATCCATAGCCAGTACTTGGCTTTATATTTCCCGCTCTTGTACCTATTTCAATTATTTTCTTTTTTTTGTTTATTATATTCTCTGAACTCATTGGGATCAAACCAACTTCTTTATCAATAAGTTCATATTTTCCAAAGTTTTTATTTATGTATTTGTCTAGTAATACTTCTGAGTTTTTTTTATTAATTATATCATCTCCAAATCTTGTCAATTCAATAAGGCCATAATTTGAATTGTAAGGAAGGATATAAATAAATTGTGTCCCATGGTTTTGATCAATTCTGAAGTCCATCATTTTGAATGTTTTTGCATCAAATTTTTTAGAATTCAGCTTTACTTTGAAACCAATAAAGGATTGATAGATTAATTTTTTATTTTCTGCTAGTTTAGCTATGTTAATTGGCCTACAATCAAATATTTTTTTTGAAAAGTAGGATTTTTCATTAGTTATAACCTCAGAGAGTCTCTTTTCTTTTATTTCAGTTACTTTATCTTTTATGTAGCTAATGTTTTTTTCTTCTATTATTTTATGAGCAGATTTATATAGATCTATACTGTTAATATGAAAATAATTTAGCGGATAAATTGATTCAGGCTTAAAGTCATTAATTTGAATACTATCCCACTGATTTGAAATTATATCTTGATATTCAATATATATATCATCTGTTTTTTTTGCCCAGAAGCAAAAAGTTTTATCATTTTCATTTTTTCTGCTCGGGTCTATTATTAATATATTTTTATTTTCAAGGAGGTCTCTCTTATTCATTTCTCTTAATAAGACACAAGTACTTGCTCCTAAACCCGTAAAAATAAAATCATATTGATTGATATTATTCATTATATAAAGTTTTTATATAAAAAAAAAGCGGCTCATTTGAACCGCTTTTCTTTATATAAATAGAGCTTATTAGGCTTCTTTTGTAGAATTAACTGCTAAAGAGTAAACAACAAGGCCAAATCCTATTTTGTTGATAGCATCACCGATATTATATACAACATTCATGTCGATACCAAGATCTCCCATAAAAGAATACCATTGATCAGGTGCTGTTCCGATCATATATCCTAATGGATAGATTGCCCATCCAATAAGGACGAATTTACACAGCATGTTGTGAGATGCTAAAACTTGACCTCCAGCTTTTTTTGCCAAAGCTTTTGCCTCTCCAAACATAATTAAGTAAACAATATAGAAGTAAGCAAGACCTGAGAATAATCCCCAGATGGCTGCGCTATCTGAGTAGACAGCTTCACCAAAATAACCTGTTACTAACATAACTACAGACGAACCAATCAATGTCCACATTAGTTTTTTAGTTGCTCCTGCTACTTTTAATATTAAGTAAAACTCAACACACATTAATGGCACCGTTAAAATCCAATCTACATAACGAAAAAAAGTTGGAGAATCTCCAACACCTGTAGCAGGATCAAATGTACCTGCCCAATAATCTCTCATGTAGAAATAGTGCACTGCTGCAATGAATGTTATCAGACCTGACACTAAAACTGATGTTCTCCACTTTTTGTCAAATTGATTAAGTGAAAGAAAGAAAAAAGCTGATGCAGCCATCATTGCCATACATCCAACAAAAAAAGTGAATCCAACATAATCAGTTGTACTCATCTCTGTCATTAATAAAAAGTTGTTCATTTTAATTTATTTTAAAGTTTATATAAGTCAAAAGTAATGAATTTGTTTATCAAAACACAAAAAATGTTAAACAAAATAAATTTAAACAGCATTTTGTCTATTTATAAAGTAAAAGTTAACTTTGTATCAAAGGCAAATCAGTTTATCGCTTTGCATGAGAATTGTAAAGAGGAAAGTCTGGGCAGCAAAGAGCACCGTGCTTCCTAACGGGAAGGGTTCGTTTACGAATACAGAAAGTGCCGCAGAAAGGAAAACTACCTGCTTCGTAAGAGGTGGGAAAAGGTGAAAAGGTGAGGTAAGAGCTCACCGGGTGTATGGTGACATATATCGCTTGGTAAACCTTACGGGCTGAAAAACCATGTAAACCCAGGATTGAGGATTGCTCGTCCGATCTGGGAGGGTAGGTTGATGGACGCTAATGGTGACGTTAGTGCTAGAGAAATGATAAACGCTGTGTTCATTCACGGTTACAGGACCCGGCTTATGATTTGCCTTTTTTTAATTATTTTCAATGCTTTTTGTAGGGAAAGTAGTATTTAATTTGATTCTAGCTTTATTTTAAAATGCTCAATAATACTGTAATAGGGGATTAATTCTTCAGCAGATGGGCTATACTTTCTGAAATCACTTTGTCTCGAATAGATAGAATAAGTGTTGAGCGCATCATTTAGTTTTACATTGTTTTTTTCGTCTAGACAAAAACCAATAAAGTCAAGTGCAATTGTGTAATTGGACGCTTGATTTACAATGGCAATTGATCGCAAGTTGTAAAAAGTACCTTTACTCCGCTCGTTCGGCAATAAAAATGACTTGTTCTTATAGAGATGATTAGAGTCTTTATTCAATTTAAAATCACTTAGTGTTGTTAAAACAGGAAGCCTCAAAAACAAGGAGTCATTTAATAGGCTATCTCCAGGGATTGGTTTTGAAATTGAGTGATCTAAGCAGTCCTTTATCCATTGATTTCCTCTTGCTTTATTAAGCTTTTTTAAGATTGGTGCTAGCATTGGAGGGTAATGATTACTCTCTAATTTATTGATGTGATAAAAGCGTGTTAGGTCATTGTATATTTTAACTTTATTATCGCTATTTAGTTCAAAAGCAATAATGTACGGGTCTATTCCAAATCCGACATAGTTATATTTCCATGAGGAGTAATGGATAGCTTCTTGTGATTTCTTAACTGTCAGATCAATATGGTGCAATATTTCTCTTTTGTTAAGTTTAGAGACATCATAAAGAGATTTTAGCATAACTAGATCTATACCAGAGTTTGCCGCTTTGTTCCTTATGGTACTAATGATTTTATCTGAAGTCAATGTATAAATTAAAATGCGTATAGCATTTTTCTTCGCAAATGCACGAAATAATAAAGTGTCTTTAGCTTCAAGGTAGTCCGAAGCAATAATTAATTCTCTGGCTTTATAGGGCTGAGCTGTTTCAGTAGAACAGGAAGCTAACATCAACAATGTGATTATTCCAATAAATAGAGGGTTTTGCTTCATTTCAACTTTATTTTTTGTAAAGATATATAGTTTGTCGCTAGAATAAATATTATGATGTATTTTTGTGCCAAATAAAATGAAAATGGTAGCAACAAAACAACAATTGAAAGTAAAGCAGATTTTAGAAGATATCAAATCGGATGACCCTAAAAAAGTATCAAAAAGTATCAAATCGCTTGAAATTTATGGTGATTCGTCTGTTATCCTTCCTCTGGCTAATATTTTACTTTCAGGGATAAATAGAAAAAATGAAGAA
The DNA here is from genome assembly GCA_905182335.1 of Flavobacteriales bacterium UBA4466. Classification (GTDB taxonomy): domain Bacteria; phylum Bacteroidota; class Bacteroidia; order Flavobacteriales_D; family Crocinitomicaceae; genus UBA4466. The sequence goes on from CAJJBE010000005.1 coordinate 11,556, forward strand.
GAGGTTGTTGAATTGTTGAGTAGCCTTAAAGATACAAGTACCGTAGTTGAGGTGATGGAGATCATCGGAGATGATAAATTCCTTGCCATTCGGCCAATTATGTTATCAACAGTGTGGAATACGAAAGTTGATTTCAGTGACTACATCGATGAATTTGTTGAGATTGCTATCAAAGGAACTTTAATAGAAACGGTTGAGTGCGCAACGATTATTGAGAACTTAGAAGGTCCATTCATGGAGGAAAACATGCTTGAATGCCATTTGCATTTAAAGGATTATATCGAGTTAACTGAGCACAAAGATGAGCACAAGGCTTTCTTATTAAGCGAAATCGCTATCAAAATTAAGGATATAAACGAAGAGTTAGATGCGGAGGATTAAAACTCCCAACCAAAACGATCATTCAATAAACGACGTGTATACGTTTTGATGTTCGCATTTGTGATTTTATCTAGAACATCTCCGATAAAAGCTGAAACCATTAAGTGGCGTGCAGACCTTTCAGATAAGCCACGTGCTCTTAAGTAGAAAATTGCTTCCTCATCCAATTGACCAGTAGTCGAACCATGCGAACACTTAACGTCGTCGGCATAAATTTCTAATTCTGGTTTTGAATTGATTGTAGCACTATCAGATAATAATAGGTTTCCATTAGATTGGAAGGCATTGATTTTTTGAGCATTCGGCCGAACGAAAACTTTACCATTAAACACAGCGGTTGAACGATCATCAATTACACCTTTGTATAATTCATGAGATTCACAATTGGCTACTTTATGATCAACGACAGAGTGGTTGTCAACATGTTGTTTGTTTTTTAATAAGTATGCGCCATTCAAATGTGTTTCACAGTTTTGTCCATTTACATCGATGTTTAAGTTGTTTCTAACTAAACCACCATTTAATGTAAACGTATTAATTCTGAAGTTTGAATTTTTATCTTGTTTTACTTGTTCAGTACTGATGTGAAATGATTTTTCTGATTCGTATTGAATCTTGTCGATTCTTAGAACTGCATTTTCAGCAACATTAATTTCAGAAGTTGAATTACAAAAATTACTTTCTCCTGATTCAGAAAAGAAGCCTTGAATTAAATCAGCTTGAGATGATTTTCCAGCGTTCACAATTGTTTTAAAATTCGAGATCGTAGAATCACCTTTTAAAATATGAATGATTTGAATTGGTATTTCAACCAAAGCGTTTGAAGTAATATCTATTTTAAGCCCACCTGTTAAGTGTGCTGTATTCATTGCGTTGAAGACTTCATCTTCTATCGTTAATGAACTTTTCGATAGAGGGGCATTTATTTCTGAAAGAAGAGTTATTGTTACTCCTGCAGGAATTTCTTGACTTGAATTTCCTTTTGAGAAATGACCATTAATGAAGACAAATGAACATTTGGTGTCATCAATCACATAGTTTGAAATATCGCTAATTGTAGCTTTTTCATTAACGAAATCAATCTTTCCAAGTTTTGCTACTCTAGTATATTTCCAAGCTTCAACACGTGTTGTAGGAAGAGTAGTGTTTTGTAAAACATCCAATGCCTTTTGCTTCTCATTTTCTGATACGTTTACAGATGTAACCTGTAAGTCAGATTTAAAATTGATGTTATTCTTTGCAACCTCAGCCATTCCGATATAATCTTATTGAGCGATTTCTTCTTTAATCCAATCGTATCCTTTTTCTTCTAATTCAATAGCAAGTTCTTTCCCTCCAGTCTTAACGATTTTACCATCGAATAAAACGTGAACAAAATCTGGAACGATATAATCTAATAAACGTTGGTAGTGAGTAATTATAATTGTTGCATTATTTTCATTTTTTAACTTATTTACGCCACTCGCTACAATGCGCAATGCATCAATATCTAATCCTGAATCTGTTTCATCAAGGATAGATAACTTTGGTGCTAACATAGCCATTTGAAAGATTTCATTTCTTTTCTTTTCTCCACCAGAAAAACCTTCGTTTACTGATCTTGAGGCTAACTTTGCGTCTAACTCTACCAAAGCTGATTTTTCACGCACCATTGCCATAAAATCTTTTGCAGAAATTGGATCAAGATCTTTTTTCTCTCTAGTTTCGTTAATTGCAGTTCTCAAGAAATTGATATTTGAAACACCAGGAATTTCTACTGGATACTGAAATGCCAAAAACAATCCTGCCCAAGCTCTTTCCTCTGTCGATAATTCAAGTAGGTCCTCACCTACAAAACTCACTGAACCTGCTGTAACTTCGTAATCTTCTCTTCCAGCTAACACAGAAGCCAATGTGCTTTTCCCAGCGCCATTTGGTCCCATAATCGCATGGACTTCTCCAGCTTTAACTTCAAGACTTAAACCCTTAAGGATTTCTTTATCTTCAATTTTTGCGTGTAAATCATTTATTGTAATCATTCTTGATCTTTTTAACCTACTGAGCCTTCAAGGCTAATCGTTAGTAATTTTTGTGCTTCGACAGCAAACTCCATTGGTAATTGGTTTAATACTTCTTTGCAATATCCATTTACAATTAGTCCAATTGCTTTTTCTTCACTGATCCCACGTTGTAGGCAGTAGAAGATTTGATCTTCACCAATTTTTGAAGTCGTTGCTTCGTGCTCAATTTTAGCACTGCTGTTTTTACATTCAATGTATGGGAAGGTATGCGCACCACATTCATCTGTCATCAACAATGAATCACACTGTGAGAAGTTTCTGGCATTTGCTGCATTTTTGTGAATTTGTACTAATCCTCTGTATGAGTTATGTGACTTTCCTGCAGAAATGCCTTTAGAGATAATTGTACTCTTTGTATTTTTTCCTAAGTGAATCATTTTTGTTCCAGTATCTGCTTGCTGGTAATTGTTTGTTACAGCAACAGAGTAAAATTCTCCGATAGAGTTGTCACCTTTTAATATGCATGATGGATACTTCCAAGTAACGGCAGAGCCTGTTTCAACTTGTGTCCAAGAAATTTTAGAATTTGTTCCGCAAATTCCTCTTTTTGTTACGAAGTTAAATATTCCTCCTAATCCATTTTTATCACCTGGATACCAGTTTTGAACTGTAGAGTATTTGATTTCTGCATTGTCCATTGCAACGAGTTCAACTACAGCAGCATGTAGTTGGTTTTCGTCACGCTGTGGAGCGGTGCATCCTTCAAGGTAAGAAACATAAGATCCTTCATCCGCGACCACTAGAGTACGCTCAAACTGACCTGTTCCTCCTTCGTTGATTCTGAAGTATGTTGATAATTCCATAGGACACCTAACCCCTTTTGGAATGTAACAGAAAGAGCCGTCAGTAAAAACAGCTGAATTAAGTGCGGCATAAAAATTATCTGATGTAGGAACAACACTTCCCATATACTTTCTAACTAATTCTGGATAGTCTTGAACCGCTTCAGAAAATGAACAAAAAATAATTCCAAGCTCTTTTAGTGTAGACTTAAATGATGTCGCAACAGAAACAGAGTCCATAACAAAGTCAACAGCAATATTAGTTCCAGTCAACCTTTTCTGCTCCTCCATTGAAATCCCCAATTTTTTCATGGTTTCTTTCATCTCTGGATCTACATCTTCCCAGCTTTCATACTTTTTAGACTGCTTTGGCGCAGAATAATAAGTGATATCTTGAAAGTCTGGTTTCGTATATTTAACGTGCGCCCAATCTGGTTCAGTCATCATTTTCCATAAAGCAAATGCTTCCAAACGATTCTCTAATAACCATTTTGGTTCTTCTTTTTTGGCAGAAATAAAGCGAATAATATCTTCGTTTAATCCTTTTGGGGCTTTATCTGATTCAATATCAGTTGTAAATCCAAATTTGTACTCTTGATTCTCGAGGTCTTTTGCTAATTCATCTTCTGTATAGTTTGACATAACCAATTTATATTGAGAATGATTCACCGCACCCGCAAGTTCTATCGGCATTCGGGTTAACGAAAATAAAACCTTTACCATTCAGACCTCCTGAAAAGTCTAAGGTTGTTCCTACCAAATACAAGAAACTCTTTTTTTCAACGACGACTTTGATATCATTGTTTTCGAAAGTTTTATCGTTTTCTGATTCTGTATTATCGAAATCTAACTGATACATCAATCCTGAACAACCTCCACCCTCTACACCAACACGTATAAATAAGCCTGTGCGATCATCATCTTCCATAAGCCTTATGGCTTGCTTCTTCGCCGAGTCTGTGACTGTTATCATGTAAACACGTTTTTATTAATTGAGACTCTTTATTTAGAATTAATTTAAATAAAGAGAGTTTTACTCTGCAAAAGTACCTCTTTTGTGGTATTGATGCAAACAAAAATGTATTTCTATTTATTATGAAATCAAGATTCTTTTTAGTGTTTTTTATTTTCTTCGTGATAATGGGGTGTGAAAGCAACTCGTTTTCAGATGCCCTTTCCACATATTACCAATGTGGATTCAAAATTAAAATGACCACTATGCATGAAGATTCTAGTAATAATAGCGGGGTGGGTTTTATAATCACTTATAATGATATTGCGCATAAAGTGCATTTAGCCTATCTTTTTTTTTTTTCTGATAAATTAAACACCTTTAATCGTTAAATTTGTAAGTATATTAAAGACCCTTTTAGATTCAATGAAAATTTTCCAAGGCTTCGAAGCATTAGAAGAGATTAAAAACCCTGTACTGACAATTGGTACTTTTGATGGAGTACATCTGGGGCATCAAAAAATCATTCAACAATTAAATGCCGAAGCTGAAAAGATTGGCGGTGAATCTGTTCTGTTTACCTTTTATCCCCATCCGAGAATGGTATTGTACCCGGAGACTCATGGTTTAAAATTAATTCAAACACAAGTTGAAAAAGTTGATAAGCTTCGTCGTATTGGTCTAGAAAATGTGATTGTACATCCTTTCACAAAGGAGTTTTCTCGATTGACAGCGATTGAGTTTGTGCGAGATTATCTTGCAAATAAATTACATGTCAAGAAATTAGTGATTGGCTATGACCATCAATTCGGAAAGAATCGAGAAGGCAGTTTGAAATTTCTGTTAGAGGTCTGTGACACATACGGTTTTGAAGTAATTGAAATTGGAGCGCAAGAAATAGATCAGGTGAATGTAAGTTCTACTAAAATTCGAAATGCAATTCAAGGAGGTAACATGGTACTTGCTGAACGTTATTTGGGTGAGCCGTTTGAGCTTTATGGCAAAATCATTCAAGGGCAAGCTATGGGACGAGAAATAGGATTCCCTACTGCAAACTTAGACGTGGAAAGTGATGTTAAATTGATTCCTAAAACTGGAGTCTACGCAGTTAATATGCTTATTGAAAGTGGAAGAATATTGAAAGGAATGATGAACATTGGAAATCGTCCAACGATTGCAAATGGTACAAATGTTTCCATAGAAGTGCATTTGTTTAATTTTAATGGCGATTTATACGATCAACAGGTAACGGTACAATTGTTGTCTCGTTTTAGAGATGAAGTTAAATTTGATTCAGTTTCTGATTTAACGGAACAACTTAAAAAAGATGAAGAATCTATTTGTAATTATTTTATTAATCGGCAGTAGTTTTCAACTTTCGGCACAAGTAGGAGAGTTGAGGGTCTATAAATGGAATGAGGTGATAAATGCATCTCCTGATACTATTTACGGGTTATCATTGGCTAAATTAAAGTTAGATTCATTACCTCAAGAGCTTTCAAAATTCATCTATCTTAAAAGACTAGACCTCAAGAAAAATAAGTTAACCAAACTACCAAATTTTATAGGAGATTTTCATGCGCTTGAAACGATTGATTTGGATAAAAATGACTTAATTTACTTTCCTATTGTTTTTTGTCGAATGCCAAAATTAAAGAATATTTTGATTGGGAATAATCCCTTCGAAATACTACCTAATTGCATATCTGGTATTAATAGCCTGGAATATTTAGATCTTTATGATACACCTATCATAAGTTTACCTGCTAGTCTTGAATTATTAAATAACTTGCAAAAAGTCGATTTATCAGGTATTAAATTTAGCCCAGAGTTTCAAGAGTTATGGCTGCAAAGAATGCCTCAAGTTACGTGGGATTTCGACCCGCCATGTGCTTGCATGAGTCAATAAATTTCTATCCTTTAATATCTCATTATCTTTAAGACTATTTATCTCTGATTTGATGCTATTTTAATTCATTGCTTTTTTAACTTAAAAAATTTATCTTTGCTAACGCCTGCAACTGTGAAACTAGAAAATATTACTACTATATTTTAATAGTATTTTGAGTAAAGTTTTCAGCTTGGTTTAATAAGTTTACTGATCATGTTATTCGTGGTCATAATAGTTAGAGTGATGCGAAATATTATAGTCTTAACATTTGGATTTTTAGCAACAATTGCCTTTGGTCAGCAAGAACCTCAGTTTAGTCAATACAATAGAAATCAGTACTTGGTTAACCCAGGGGCTGCCGGTGCATATGATTTTGTAGATATTACTATGGGTGGAAGAATGCAGTGGGCTGGGTTTAAAAATGCTCCAATGACCACTTACTTATATGGTTCAACATCACTTCCTCAAAAAGATAAAGCAAGATATTACCCAAGAACAAGGACAAGACGTGGTCCAATACATCAGTCAAAAAGAGGTGTGGGGGGATTTAAGCATGCATTCGGCGGTTATGTCTTCGCTGATCAATACGGCGCGTTTCAACAAATAAAATTTGCGGGAACATATGCTATCCATATACCCTTAAGTCAAAACTTGAATTTATCTTTTGGTATCGATTTAGGTCTTTCTAATCGTACATTTCTAGAAGACAGAGCTCAAACATTGAACGTAATGACTGGTGTTGGAAATGATGCGACATATGCTGAGTATTCTACATCCGTGAATGATTATACAATGGATGTTGGAGCGGGATTGTATTTATACTCAGAAGATTTTTACTTTGGAATTGCTGCGGATCAATTGACAGGGGACTTAGTTCGCTTTGGTCTTGGTACGGTGAATTTTGACCCAAAAATGCATTATCGTGCAACTGTGGGATATAAGTTTAAGACAAATAATGATGTAACCATTACTCCAAACGCATTGGTTAAATATATAATGTCTTCACCAATTTCTATAGAAGGTGGTGTGCAACTAGAGTTTAAAGAACGTTTTTGGTTAGCAGCATCATACAGAAGTTCTAAAACTATAATCGGAATGGTTGGTTTTAATGTCAATCGTTTATTCAAAGTAGGTTATTCGTTTGATTTTTCAACCTCAGAAGTGAAAAACTATAATGTTGGAGGACATGAATTGGTTCTTGGTATAATGCTAGGAAGATAGACGAACAAAAAAACTCGGAGTGGTGTTCTACCCATATTAGAGTTACTTCTTTTAAAAGAAAAAGGTTTTCTAATTAAATCTAATCGCCTTTACAGGTTTAATTCGTGTAATGACGATACTCGGAATAATTAATGCAATAACACAAACCAAGAGGGTTGCAATGTTGAGAATTGCCCAATTCAAAAAGCTTAATTCGATAGGTACTTCGTTTAAGTAGTAAACTTCAGGGTTTAAGGTGAAAACCCCAAAATAGCTTTGTGTGAAGCAAAGACCAAGTCCAAGGACATTTCCCAAAAGCATACCGCGGGAAATCAGAAATGTAGCTTGAATCAAGAATATTTTACGAATACTCCAATTTGTAGCTCCCATCGCCTTCATCATTCCTATAAAATTGGAACGAATTAGGATTAAAACCAATAGCGCAGACCCCATGTTAATAACACCAATAAGTATCATTAATGTGAGGATAATTACAACGTTAATATCGAGAAATTCTAGCCAAACAAAAATATCATTTTGATTTTCTCGAATACTAGTTGTTTTGAGCATTTCATCATACTCTGTTGGAATAAAATCAGTTAATTTTGATGTGCGTTTAATGACAGCATCTAATTGCTCCCAATCGGCTACTGTAATTTCAAATCCTCCCACATAATTGTGAGAGCTTCCTTTGCCTTCAATAAATTCAAAGACCAATTTTTTTTGACCCGCTTGAATGGAAAATTTAGACCCATGATCATTTAAATAGATGCGTTCTAATTCTCCTAAATCATTCAATTGAAAATCACATGGGCTAAACCCGGCTCCTTGAACCGAGACTTTTAAATAGGCTGTATCCGATATCGTATTGATTTCATTACGTCCTTCAATGTTGCTCCAGTAATCAGAAGCAATTAATTGAAACAAGGTGTCTTTTTCTGGGCAGTACGCGAATCGGGCGTATGTGTCATAACCTAAACCCCAGTCGTATCTATGATGACCGTTACCACCTGTTACGTTAGCTCCAATTATCAGTTGACCGTTTAGCATTGTATCAACCAATTCAATAGACGCTTTTATTCCCCAATCGTTCAATTCTTGAACAGTTGACAGTTTACCAATAACAGTTTTTTTATCGAATTCTTCAAGGCCTGTTTCGTAGATCCCAACAATAATGAAATTGCGTTTAATGGGAAGATTCTTCACGAAAAAGGCAGAAACGGTGTCACTAAGTTTATAGCTGAGGTCATTGGCTAATTTTCTTGATATCAATATGTGTTTATCAGAAGAATCACTTGCATAATTAGGCATATTACCTTCTTTCAAGTTTTCTTTGAAAAATTTAAGGTTGTAATTGGAATCAACCCCTTTAATCATAGCCCCGTTTACTTGCTGATTAATTTCAGAGGTATCCTTACCGCTGGGAAGGATATAATGAATTTCATTTTTCTCAGACTGAAACAAAACAGGTTTATATCCAATACCATAAATAGACTCAATATTTTTGTCTGATGATAGGCTTTTTAGAAAGGATTGATCAGCCTGAATGGCTTCACTTTCGTACACACTACTTTCACTAGCACTCATGATAAAAACATGAGATCCAAAGCCACTTATTTTTTGGCGTACTTCTTTTTGGAATCCAGTCACAACTGCGATTGTGATTAGGTTTACAATAACAGCTAAAGCAATACTAATAATAGATATGCGTACAATAGGTTTAGAAACTTTCTTACCTTGCACGACACTCTTTAGCGTTTTCTTAGATATGAAATATTCGAATGACAAATTAAAACCTAGTTTTCGACTAAAGTACACAAAGGTTTTGTGCCTTAAAAGTATTTTTTTTCTTTTAGTCGCATCTTGCAGCTTTGGTCAACCGATTGATAACGACTATTCTGCAGTTGATCCGATTAAAACGATAGAAAAAGCAATTGTTGTTGGTGCCCAAAAATTAGATGGCATTCTCTCATTATTGGATAATAAATCTGTAGGAGTAGTTGGTAATCAATCGTCCTTAGTAGATGGAATCCATTTAGTAGATACATTACTTCATTCTGGAATTAAAGTAAAGCGTATTTTTTCTCCTGAACATGGCTTTAGAGGTGACGCAGATGCTGGAGAGCACATTTCAAGCCAAACAGATAAAAAGACCGGATTATCCATCGTTTCACTGTATGGAAAGAATAAAAAACCACACCCTTCTCAGCTGATTGGATTGGATGTTCTGATATTCGATATTCAAGATGTTGGCGTGCGCTTTTACACGTACATTTCAACCCTTCATTATGTGATGGAGGCATGTGCAGAAAATCATATTACTCTAATTATTTTAGATCGCCCAAACCCCAATGGTCATTATATCGATGGACCTATTTTAGACCCAACATATAAATCATTTGTCGGAATGCATCCAATTCCAATTGTTCACGGAATGACAATTGCTGAATACGCACGGATGATAAATGGCGAGAAATGGCTTAAAAATAAAATTCAATGTGATTTAACGGTTGTTTCATGTGACAATTACAGTCACAGTCGTAATTATTCTTTGCCAGTGCCACCATCTCCAAATTTAAGATCTGATATTTCTATTCAGTTATATCCAAGTCTGTGTTTATTAGAATCAACAACAGTGACATTGGGCAGGGGTACATCTTCCCCGTTTGAATGCTATGGTCATCCTGACTTTTTAAAAACAGAATTTGCATTTATACCAAGATCTGGGCCTGGTTCAAAAAAACCTAAGCATCAAGATAAATTGTGTAATGGATTTTATTTAAATAACTCTAATTATGAGCGAATGTATAAATTGGATTTAAGTTTTATGTTGAATGCGAAAAAACAATTGAACGGGAAATTATTTGTAGATCGATCAAAGTTCTTCAACTTACTTGCAGGAAATAATATTCTTTTACAGCAAGTAGAATCGGGAATGAGTGAAGATGAAATTCGAGCTACTTGGAAAGAAGGGCTAGATGAATTTAGCTTAGTTCGGGCGAAGTATTTGATGTATGACTGATCTTTTAAGAAATGAAGAGTTGGCTTTTCGTCAGTTTGGAATGAAGACAAGAATTGCTCAGCTTGAAAAAGAACTAGATGAGGTCTTGAGTAAAACCTATGTGTTTGAAGCAATTCTCCGTTCTCATATCGAAGATGATATTATTCAAGAGCGCGAATTAAATCTGGCTTATCGTAAACATTCATAATGTAAAAAAGCAAAAATGGTTAGAGTAAAAGCACCGTGGAAAGACTTGCAAAAAGCCAATTAGCTCGTTAATTCGACCAAAAAACGAATTACCAGAGGTTCCCTTTACAGACAAACAAGAGTTAAAACGTCTATACAGAGAGGCTATGTTTCTTTAGTGCATCCAGATAAGTATTTGTTAAATTAAAGATATCGGATAGAAGGCGACAGAAGTCACATCTAACCTTATTGATATTTACCGATCAGGTGATTTAGTAAAATTGAGGTTGTTTTCATGAACACATTTTGAACGGAAATTCAATTAAAGAAAACAGAGTGGTCGAAGATGAGCAAGAAAAAGATGCCTATTTACTAAGTGAACTCGAACGTTTAGAAAAAGTATTGATTCAGGCAAAGACTAAAAAAACGTATAAAGTTTTAGTTTCTTATGAAAATACAGAGTTCTATGTAGAAGAACTTAAATTGTTCTATGCAGACAGAATTTCTAAGTTAATTAGGCTTACAAGGAAATCTTAAGAATTAATCTTTTTTACAGCTTTAGCTCCGTCTAACACGTTTTTCTTTAGCTCTTCCATATATATAGACATTTGAGCCAATACCTTTGGGTTAGAAGAACCAATGATTTTTGCAGCTAAGATTCCAGCATTTTTAGCGCCATTCAATGCAACAGTTGCAACTGGAATTCCACTAGGCATTTGAAGAATAGACAAGATACTGTCCCATCCATCAATTGAATTACTTGATTTTACAGGAACTCCAATGACTGGAAGCGGTGTCAATGAAGCAGTCATACCTGGTAGGTGAGCTGCTCCACCTGCTCCAGCAATAATTACTTTTAAGCCTCTTTCATGTGCAGATTTAGCATAGTCATACATTTTTTCAGGAGTTCTATGTGCCGAAACAATATCCAATTCGAATTCAATACCCAACTCAGTTAAAATATCTGCTGCTTCTTGCATTATCGGTAAATCAGATGTGCTTCCCATTATGATTCCTACTTCTGCCATGTCTTATTTTTTATTCAAAGATAATGATTCGTTACAACTATACTCTAACTCTGCTCAGATCAGATAAAACTTCTTCCGAAACTATTGCCTCATCGCCCCAGTTTTCTAATTCAGAATCTGACCATAATTCAGGAAAGAAAATACGACGTTGATATTTTGGATGCATGTATTTTTGCCATTCACTACCTCCAGTCGCTTCAACACTTGTTTCACCACTGTTCAGATACTTGCGAGCAGCGTTTAAGTGATGCATGACCCAACTAACGTTAACGGTATGGTCATAATGACGCATCGCATTAACTAAATTGATGTCATTGCGACCTGTTTCCGGTAATTCTTTGAATTTCGTCCATAAGTTTGTAGTGTTGTATTCTTTCATGAAACCGATGAACTCAGACTTATACTTCTCTTCGAAGTTCCTCATCAATTTGGATTTTTCACCTGTTTCATGATCAACACCAGCTGCTTGCCAGTAAAGATTTTCGAATGCATGAGAATAGGGCGTGTCACGATCAATTGTTTTTCTAAATCTAAAATCAATAAGGTTTATTAATTCAGTAGATGCAAATTCAATCTTTCGGTATTGAGCACTTTGGAATCCACTTGCAGGAGTCAATGTATCTCTAAATTTCATGTACTGATCTACGTCCATTCCATCGCCCATAATAGTGAAAGAGTTGGAGAGCATATCAAAGTAACGCGAAATTCTGTACAGGTGCTTAGCGAACTTTCGGGTAGATATTGATTCGTCTTCAGAAATTTGTTCCATCTCCCAAAGAATCATTTTAAAAAGAAGCTCATTGATTTGGTGATACATAATGAACACCATTTCATCTTTTAATATTGTCTTTTGAGATTGTAATCCCAATAATGCTTCAACTTGGATGTAGTCCCAGTATTTTGTAGGTTCTGCATGCAGAAGTCCGGATAAATGCACATCAGTATTTTGCCCCATTGCCTCATACTTCTCATCAATTGCCTTAAGTAATTCTTCTCTTGTCATAACCGTTAAATTCTGATGTATCAAAACTAGCTATTTATTTAAAACCACTACATGTTTATCATCATCAAAAACTAAAGCCGCGTAATACATAGAATACACGGCTTTTTTTAATTTTATTCAAAACAGAACTATAGAGTTCCTCTACTTTTTTGTTCCCTTTCAATCGCTTCAAATAAAGCTTTAAAGTTCCCAACACCAAAAGATTGTGCTCCTTTACGTTGAATAACTTCGAAGAAAATTGTAGGCCTGTCTACGACAGGCTTTGTAAACAATTGTAATAAATACCCTTCATCGTCTCTATCGATTAAGATGCCATGTTGCTTTAATATTTCAACATCTTCATCGATGGCTCCAACTCTTTCTAATAAATCATCGTAATACTCTTCAGGCACATATAAAAACTCGACACCTCTGTCACGCATCGCTGATACTGTTTTTACAATATCGTCTGTTGCTACAGCAATATGCTGAACTCCTGCTCCTTTATAAAAGTCTAAGTATTCTTCAATTTGTGATTTCTTTTTTCCTTTAGCTGGCTCGTTGATTGGAAATTTAATTCTACCGTTACCATTACTCATTACTTTACTCATGAGCGCTGTAAACTCTGTCGAAATATCATCATCAGTAAATGAAATTATTTGAGCAAACCCCATTACTTCAGCATAGAAATCACACCAGGTTTTCATTTCTCCCCAGCCTACATTTCCAACCATATGATCCACAAATTTTAAACCTACAGGTTCGGGATTGTAATGAGATTCCCATTTTTTGTATCCAGGCAAAAATGTTCCTTTGTAATTCTTACGTTCTACAAAAACATGAACCGTTTCTCCATAAGTATAAATTCCAGAGCGGATAACTTCACCAAATTCATCTTTTTCAACAGTTGGTTCCATGAAAGATTTAGCACCTCTTTTTGTCGTTTCTGCCCAAGCATTCCTAGCATCTTCTACCCATAAAGCCATTACCTTAACACCATCTCCATGTTTGTTTATGTGTGCATTAATTGGCCCATTTTCATCTAGTGGAGTGGTTAGGACTAAGCGAATTTTTCCTTGTTTTAAAACGTAAGAAACCCGATCCGTTAATCCAGTTTCTAAACCAGCAAATGCTTCAGATTGAAATCCGAACGCTGTTTTATAAAAATGAGCTGATTGCTTTGCGTTTCCAACATATAATTCAACATAATCGGTTCCTAATAATGGTAAAAAGTCTTCTGCATCTGAGAATAACTTTTCTAATCCATACTCAGTATTTTGTAAATCTTTTAATTTTTTTATTTCTGTTCCCATCTTTAAATAGTCTTTGACAATATAATTGTAAAAGCTTCTTAGTGAAGCCATGATTTATAGTAATCTTTAAATTCAAGTTGAAGTGCTTGTTTTGTAAGTTTTAACGGTTTAAATGTATCAACCATTACTGCAAGCTCTTGCGTTTCTTTTTTACCAATACTTCTTTTGTATGCTCCTGGATGTGGCCCGTGAGGAAGTCCTGCAGGATGTAAAGTGATTTGACCTTTTTCAATGTTGTTTCTACTCATGAAGTCACCATCAACATAGTAGAGGACTTCATCTGAGTCAATGTTACTATGGTTGTACGGAGAAGGAATAGACTCTGGGTGATAATCATACAGTCTAGGGACAAAGGAGCAAATCACAAATGCACTTGTTTCAAATGTTTGGTGAATAGGAGGGGGTAAGTGTACTCTTCCAGTAATTGGTTCAAAATCATGAATTGAGAATGCGTAAGGATAATTGTATCCATCCCAACCTACAACATCAAAAGGATGAGAGGCATAAGTATAAGAGTATAAAATACCTTGTTTCTTAGTTTTAACCAAGAAATCACCCATTTCTGCGTGAGTCTCTAATTCTGTAGGTGGCCTAAAGTCACGCTCACAAAATGGACTATGCTCTAGCAATTGACCGAACCAGTTTCTATATCTTTTGGGGGTGAATACAGGGTGCTTCGACTCTACGATAAACAATCTGTTTTCTTCCGTGTCGAAATCAACTTGATAAATTATTCCTCTCGGGATCACAAGGTAATCACCATATTTGAATTCAATATTTCCTAGCTGTGTCCTTAACGTTCCTGTACCTTCGTGGACAAAAATTACTTCGTCGCAATCTGCATTTTTATAAAAGTATTTGCGAAGTGATTTTTTAGGAGAGGAAAGTACAATCTCACAATCATCATTTACTAAAACGGGTACACGACTTTCTAAGAAGTCATCTTTTGGCTCTACTTTGTAGCCCATCAAGCTTCTCATTTGAAGCTGACGGTCTTCAGTGATTTCTGGACGGACATCTTTAGTTCCAATAAAATCTTTAACAATTGTTGGTGGTTCTAAATGATATAGTAATGAGGACATCCCCTCAAATCCAGCAGTTCCAAAAAGCTGCTCATGATGTAAGTCTCCGTTTTCTTTCCTGAAAATTGTATGTCTTTTATGTGGGATTCTCCCTAGTTTCTGATAAAATGGCATGTGTAATAATTTAATTCTATAATAAATTTCCTTTTCCACTTGAATTAAGCCGACTTCACTCCGGATTTCTCTTGATGAGATAGTTCAAATGATCTTTTAATCCTTTCCACATAAATGTAAAGGTAACGAATTTGTGAAAAGGAGCATTTGAGGTCTTTAGGAAAAACGATAACAGCCAAAAAAAAATCTAATGCGCTAAATTTTTAGTTTAACCTTTAGGATATTGAAAAAAATATATTTCTATTTGCATATAATTCAGAATTATGAAAAAGATTTTAATCATTGGGTCTTGTGGACAAATTGGAACTGAGCTTGTGTTGAACTTGAGGTCTAGGCATGGTGACAGTAACGTTTATGCTGCAGATTTACATGTAGATTGTCCGGTGAAATTATCTGGAGGACCCTATGTCCAAATGGATGTTTTGAAAAAAGAGGCTGTCCGTGATTTTATCATTTCTAAAAAAATTTCCGAAGTTTATTTACTAGCTGCCCTTTTAAGCGCAAAAGCAGAGAAAAATCCTGCATTTGCATGGGAATTAAATATGGACGGCTTATTTACTATTCTAGATTTAGCTAAAGAAGGATATATTGATAAAATTTTCTGGCCAAGTTCTATTGCTGTATTTGGACCAACAACTCCTCAAGAAAACACCCCTCAGTTAACAGTTATGGAGCCGTCAACTGTTTATGGTATTTCTAAACAAGCGGGCGAAAGATGGTGTGAATATTATCATAATCACTACGGTGTTGACGTAAGAAGTATACGTTATCCAGGCTTGATTTCTTATACAAGTTTACCGGGTGGTGGAACTACAGATTATGCGGTGGATATATTCTATCAAGCGAAATTAGGAAATGAATTCTCATGCTTCTTAGCGGATGACACAGTATTACCGATGATGTACATGGAAGATGCTATTCGCGCTACGCTAGAGCTTATGGATGTTCCAAAAGAAAGTGTTAAAATAAGATCGTCGTATAACTTGTCAGGATGCAGTTTTACGCCAAAAGAAATCTCAGAAGAAATCCAAAAACACATCCCTGAATTTAAAATTACGTATGCACCAGATTTTAGGCAAGCTATTGCGGATACCTGGCCTGGGTCTATTGATGATAGTTTCGCAAGATCAGATTGGGGATGGGGGGAGAAATACAATCTTGAAATGCTAGTGAACGTAATGCTTGAAAACATAGATGTTTCAATGATATCAGATGCTTAATAGCAGATGTTCATTTTGTTCTAATTACTTGTAGTAGCTTTATCGACGAAAACATTTAGATTAATTTTGTTTAGTCGTCTTCTTTTTCTATTTTCGTTTAGAACAGTTTACTCTCGATATAGATAGATAGATAGATACTCAATACTGATGGTGTTTAAAGCAATATTATTTTTCTCGTTTATTGGATTATTGATTACTCCGCTTGCATTTGCGTCAGTCGATCAGGGTGGCGATGTGAATAAAAAAGACAGCCAGGGTCTAAAACAAGGTTTTTGGGTTTATTACGGTAAAGACAGACCAAGATCAGGTTTCCCATCTGAAGGGAAAATTGAAGAGGGGTTGTACAAAGACGATCGCAAAGATGGTGTGTGGACTAAATATTACAATGACGGCGTTACACCTAGGTTGAGAGGTGAGTATCACAATAACCGTCCAGGAGGACAATTCACAAAAAAATATCCTAACGGTAAAAATAGAGAGATAGGCACATTTTATCGAAACAAATATAAGAATTCTTTAAAAAGGTTTCATGAGAATGGTGTTCTTGAATACGAGGCTAATTATGATGAGTTAGGAAAAGAACAAGGTCAAGTTAAATATTCATATCCTAACGGTCATTTGGAATTTGTATATGAAGCTCAAAGTGGTGTACCAACAGGAAAGGCAGAACGATATTATGAAAATGGTGATATTAAAGAGGTCATATACTATGCTGCCGATGGTTCAATCGAAAAAAGTGAAGTGAAAGAAATGGTTCGCCCTACTGTAAATGTAGTAGAGTCAGTTGTTTCTAAAGATCCTGCTCCTATAGTGGTAAACCCAAGAACAAAAGGAGCAAAGTTCGAATCAAATGGATACAATAAGGTATACAATCTGAATGATGAGATTTGGCAAGATGGTGATTTTATAAGTGGTAGACTCTGGGATGGAAAAGTTTATGAGTATGATTCAGATGGTATTCTTCTCAAAGTGAAGGTATTCAAAAAGGGTCTATATCATTCTGATGGACAACTTTAATCAAACATAAATTGAAAAAAAAAAGCCCCAATCGGGGCTTTTTTTTGACTGAACTTATGTTACTATATTTTTTAGCTTAAATAAGTGAAAGCCCCTTTTATTGAAGAGAACAGGCTGCGCTAAACAAATAACTATCAAACAAAATGAAAAATGATACGACAAATATCGTGTTGCCCGATTTTTCAAAATCTCCACGCATTGATAAAGTAGGAGTAGAGGAACAAGTAGCTAAATTTCAGAAACGAAGTGTAAAGGCAGAAACGAAAAAACAAGGTCTAAGGATGGCTTTAAATATGATTGATTTGACTACGCTGGAAGGAAAAGATACTCCGGGAAAAGTGAAACAACTGTGCTACAAAGCACAACACGTGCATGATATTCTTCCAGGCCTTCCTAAAGTCGCTGCCGTATGTGTATACCCGTCAATGGTTGGTGTTTCTGTAAAAGCTCTTGCCGGATCGGGGGTTAAAGTCGCGTCTGTTTCAACCGCATTCCCAAGTGGTCAGTCCCCTCTATCGGTTAAACTAATGGATACGAAATTTGCTGTTTCTGAAGGAGCTGATGAAATTGATATGGTAATATCTAGAGGTAAATTCTTGTCAGGGGAATATAATTTTGTTTTCGATGAAATTGCAGTAATTAAAGAAGCTTGTGGTGAAGCTCGATTAAAAGTGATTTTAGAGACGGGAGAATTAGTTACGTTAGATAATGTAAGGCGCGCAAGTGATATTGCTATGTATGCAGGAGCTGATTTCATTAAGACTTCTACGGGTAAGATTCAACCTGCTGCTACAATGCAAGTTACTTGTGTAATGTTAGAAGCTATTCGTGATTTCATGGATACTACTGGAATAAAGGTTGGAATGAAACCAGCCGGAGGAATTTCAAATTCTAAATTAGCGCTGCATAATTTGGTTATGGTAAATGAAGTTTTAGGTTCAGAATGGCTTAGTAATGAATGGTTCCGATTTGGAGCAAGTAGTTTAGCGAATGATGTACTTATGCAAATCATTAAAACTGAAACAGGAGTTTATCAATCATCTAATTACTTTTCAATAGATTAGTTATGGCAAAGCAAGGGAATAAAAAAAATAAAGCATTTTCATGGGATTATGCTCCTGCTTTGGAGGGGATATCTCATCTCAATATAAAAGAAAAATACGATTTGTTTATCGATGGAAAATTTGTAAAACCTTCATCGTGTAAATATTTTGATACAATTAATCCAGCTACAGAAGAGCGCATTTCTCAGATAGCACATGGCTCAGAGATTGATGTTGATAAAGCGGTAAAAGCTGCAAGAAGAGCGTATGTAAATGTTTGGTCAAAAACATCTCCATCAGAGAGAGCAAAGTATATCTATCGTATTGCAAGATTAATGCAAGAACGTGCTCGTGAGTTAGCTGTTATTGAAACACTAGATTCAGGTAAAGTAATCACGGAATCAAGAGATATCGATATTCCTCTAGCTTGTAATCATTTCTTCTATTACGCAGGATGGGCTGATAAATTAGAATATGCTTTTCCAAACAGAAAAGTAGAATCATTAGGTGTGGTTGGACAAATCACACCTTGGAACTTTCCGCTATTAATGGCTGCGTGGAAGATTGCTCCAGCATTGGCGGCAGGAAATACTGTTGTACTAAAGCCTGCTGAAACGACTTCGTTGACGGCTTTAAAGCTTGCGGAGATTATAAAGGATTCTGGATTACCAAATGGTGTTGTAAATATTATTACTGGTTATGGAGACACGGGTGCTGCAATAGTAAATCATAAGGACATCAATAAAATTGCTTTTACTGGTTCAACTCAAGTTGGAAAGATAATTCAAAAATCAATCGCAGGGACTGATAAAAGAGTCACCTTAGAATTGGGAGGTAAATCAGCGAATATCATTTTAGATGATGCTCCTATTGATCAGGCTGTTGAAGGAATTGTAAATGGAATATTTTTTAATCAAGGCCATGTATGTTCCGCTGGGTCCAGATTATTTGTTCAGGAAGGCGTTGCAGACATTGTTATTAATAAGCTTAAGCGTAGAATGGATAAGTTGATTATTGGAGATCCATTAGATAAGAATACAGATGTTGGTGCTATCAATTCTAAAGAGCAGTTGAAGACGATTAATGACTATATAAAGATTGGCAAGGATCAGGGGGCTAAAATACATCAGAGTTCAAGTAAAGCACCTAAGAAGGGGTATTACTGTGTTCCGACAATCTTTACAGATGTTGCTCAGTCAAATCGAATTGTCCAAGAAGAAATATTTGGACCCGTACTTACTGTGCAAACCTTTAGAACGATTGATGAGGTTATTCAAAAGGCGAATAACTCACCATATGGTTTAGCCGCTGGGATATGGTCGGACAAAGGATCACGTGTTTTTAACTTGTCATCTAAATTAAAAGCAGGTGTTATTTGGGCAAATACATATAATAAATTTGATCCTACATCTCCTTTTGGAGGCTATAAAGAGAGTGGGTTTGGACGTGAAGGCGGGCTTCATGGTTTAAGGGCTTATGTTAATTTAAAATAAGGATGAAAAGATTAGAAGTTTTAAAAACATACAAAATATATATAGGAGGAAAGTTTCCTAGAACAGAATCTGGAAGATATTATACTCCTTTGAATAAGAAAGGCGAACAGCTAGCTAGTGTCTCCCAATCATCAAGAAAGGATGTTAGAAATGCTGTTGTTGCCGCAAGAAAAGCATTTGGAGGATGGTCTGAGCGTGCTGCATTTAATCGTGGACAAATTTTATATCGAATTGCAGAAATACTTGAAGGCCGAAAATTGCAATTTATTGAAGAATTAATTTTTCAAGGTTCTTCTAAATCAAATGCTGAAAAAGAAGTTAACGTTTCTATTGATCGCTTTATTTATTATGCAGGATGGTGTGATAAATATTCTCAAATATTAGGCTCAGTTAACCCTGTTGCTTCTTCACATTTCAATTTTTCAGTCCCTGAAGCTACAGGAGTAGTGGGTGTTATTACTGACCAAACAAGTTCGCTAATAGGACTGGTGTCATTAGTTGCTCCAATAATAGCGGGAGGAAATACATGTATCGTTCTAGCGTCAGAAAGTAAGCCATTATGTGCAATTACATTTGCTGAAGTATTAAATTCCTCAGATGTCCCAGATGGAGTTGTTAATATTTTAACAGGGTCTCAGGAGGAGATGATTGAACCACTAACAACTCATATGGATGTTAATGCGATGTCTTATAGTGGTATATCAAAGAATTTTGAAAAACAATTAAAGGAAAGCTCAGCTTTAAATTTAAAGCGAGTTTCTATCTATTCAAAGGATTGGATAAAATCTGACAATCAAGATTTATATATGATTGCAGATTTCCAGGAGATAAAAACAACATGGCATCCAATTGAGAATATTGGGGGTTCCTCTTCTTTCTACTAAACATAATTAGGCTTTTGCCTTGTATTTATAATTGCACTATATTTGATTTAAAATTAAAAACAAAAGTTATGAAGAATTTTACTCTATTAAGTCTTATCATTTTAGTTTCAGTAAAGTGTTTAGGCCAAACTACGCATACAGTTAACTCCGGAAGTTTTTATTATACACCTGCTTCATTAACTATTGATGTTGGAGATTCAGTTGTTTGGATTAATGATGGAGGTTTTCATGATGTTAATGGTGCGAATAATTCTATTACTAATGAGCCTTATAATAATCCTGTAATATTTAATTCTGACGCAACGAATGATATTGATGCAGTGATTTTTTCTTTTAAATTTAATGTCCCTGGAGTTTATAATTATGACTGCTCAATCGGAGAACATGCAGCGAGTGGCATGACAGGTCTAGTTATAGTTGAGGCACCTTTAAATAGTATAAATGAGATAATATCTAAAGATATTTATATTTATCCAGTTCCAGTTAACGATGTGATAAATATCCACGGAATTGAGTCACTCAAAAATATTAAATCGCTAGATATTTTATCACTTGAAGGAAATAAAGTGTTAACATTTGAAAATAGTTCTTATTCATATGATATTTCCTCACTTAGTGATGGTGTTTACTTTTTTGTAATAGAGTACGGTAATTCAGAAAAGGAGACTATCAAGTTTTTAGTGAAATAAAGTTTCAAATATACTCCTAGCAATCAACTACTATTATTTTATTGAATCATCAATTTATTAGAAAAAAAGCGATTAAGTTTTTTATTAAAGAATATGTTAACACAAAAAAACCGCACATGAAAATGTGCGGTTTTTTTTATGGGTTGCTACTATACAATTCAAGGTTCATTGGTAAGCGAAAGCTTAATCTAGTATTTAGCTTTTTTACTTCTGTGGTTTTCTATTTTGGCATTTTACGAATTACCATTGCTTCTATATCGATTTCTGTAATTATTCTTCTCTCTATTTTAATAATACATAACTTGTTAATTAATGAAATGATTGAAAATATTAATTTTTAGCTGCTCGCTACTTTACTTTTTTTTGGATTCATAATCGATTATAAAACAAACTAAATGCCAAAGTTTAAAGTAAAAAAAAACCGTGAACATGTTCACGGTTTTTAAATACTTTATAAGGTATTCTAATTCAATGTAAAATTAATTGGAAGCCTACATCGAGTCCTTACTTTTCGTCCTCTAGCTTCACCAGCTGTCCATTTTGGCATTTTACGCAATAAGCGTTTTGCTTCACGGTCTAAGTCTACGCTTACACCTCTTTCTATTTTAACCCCTCCAATAGATCCGTTTGATTCTACAACGAAAGAAAGGTAAACACGACCTTGTTCATTCATTTCAATGGCAGTCTGAGGGTATTGTACGTTTTCTCCTATCCACTTTTGCATTGCTGCAGCTCCTCCAGGGAAACCAGCCTCAACATCAGGGAAATCAATGATTTCTTCTTCTACAACCACTTCTTCTTTTCCAAAATCAACAGGGGGAGGGGTTTGCACTACTGGAGTTGGTTCCACTTCTGTATTTTCCTCCTCAACAATCTCTTCAGTTACCGGTGGTGGAACATCTACTGCTGGCGGCGGCGGCGGCGGTGCGTCTTGGTCCTTCACGTCCTGCATAAACTGTATATCAGCCGAATTCGTGCCTATATCAGCTTTTAATTCGCGTTGTATACCTTGTTGATATGAGAAAGAAGCTAAAACAATACTACCTACAAACAATAACCCCATAAGTGTAATGGGTAAACGTAAATTTTCAATGTTTGCTCGTTCACTTTTCTTTAAGTCCATAATTATTAGTAGAATTAGTACGTAAATATATTAATTTAAGCTTACAAAATCTATACCAAAAACTCAATAATATGAGCGATACAATATCCGAAATGTCAATATGCCTAAACATGATCCAATAAGATCAAAAACTAAGTTCCAATAACTAAATGAAGCTGAAACAGCTGTCAAATAGATCATTGTTTCTGACAATAAGGTTAAAATCACTGCTGCTAAAAAGGTTAATGCAACTGCTTTTCTTCGCAACAGCTCGCTCTTTGCCTGTTTCTTACATGCAATAATCCATATATTCACAAAACCCAAGAAAAGAGCAAAGTGAACTATAGACCTAGCGGGAATGCATTCAAAGAATACGTTGTCATTGTCTTTTACCGGGGTAAGAAACAAGAAGAACATGGCGCCAATCCAAACAAGCCCTAAGAAAAATATACGGATATTCAACTATTCAGAATTTAACCAATCAATGTATTGTAGGCAGCTGCATCAAGTAGACTTGAAACTTCGTCTAACTTTGACATCTTGATTTTAATCATCCATCCTTCGTTATAAGCATCAGAGTTTACCGTTTCTGGACTAGAATCCAAGCCTTCATTAAAAGCTATGATTTCACCTGATAAGGGCATAAACAAGTCAGAAACTGTTTTTACGGCTTCGACAGATCCGAAAACTTCTTCGATATCTAAAGTTTCTCCTTCAGTTTCGATTTCAACATATACGATGTCTCCAAGTTCACCTTGTGCAAAATCAGTAATACCTACTGTTGCTATATTACCATCAATACTAACCCACTCGTGGTCTTTTGTATAATTAAGATTTTCTGGAATATTCATTTTTATAATTTTTATTCCAACAAATTTAAAATTTTTAGTTACTCTTTATAGCTCTTTTACACTTTTGTTCTAAACAATTTTGTAATCTTTTTAACTAAGTTTGTTTTGCATGATAAATCAAGATCAAATAAAAAGTATTCGTATTCGAATCGATACGATAGAAGACTATCTGAAAATTAGTGAAAAACGGATCCTTTTTAAGGAAGAAGAATTGAAATCACAAGATCCTAATTTCTGGAATGACTCTAAAAAAGCTGAAATTCAAATGAAAGCAATTCGCTCAATTAAATATTGGTTGGATGCTTTCGATGATTTAGATGAGCGTTGTGCTGATCTTGAAGTATTGTATGAATTTGCTAAGGAAGGTGAAGCGGATGAAAAAGAAGTTGATGAGCATGCTGAAAAACTCTTGACCCTTATTGAAGAGTTAGAGCTAAAGAATATGCTATCCAGTGAAGAAGACAGTTTAAGTGCAGTTCTTCAAATTACTGCCGGTGCAGGTGGAACGGAAAGCTGTGACTGGGCTTCTATGTTGATGAGGATGTATACAATGTGGGGTCAAAAGAATGGGTATAAAATCAAAGAATTAAATTACCAAGATGGAGATGTTGCAGGTATTAAAACAGTAACTATTGAGTTTGCTGGAGAGTTTGCTTTTGGCTATTTAAAAGGAGAAAATGGAGTTCACAGATTGGTTCGAATTTCTCCCTTCGATTCAAATGCTAAAAGACATACATCTTTTGCTTCTGTATATGTTTATCCTTTGGTTGATGATACAATTGAAATTCATGTAAACCCTGCTGAAATCTCTTGGGAGACATTTAGGTCAGGTGGTGCTGGGGGACAGAATGTTAATAAGGTTGAGACTGCCGTTCGTCTGCGTCATGCCCCTTCAGGCCTTATCATTGAGAATTCTGAATCAAGATCACAATTGGGGAATAAAGAGAAGGCAATGCAACTCTTAAAATCTCAATTATATGAGATTGAATATCGATCTAGAATGGAAGCTAGAGATGAAATTGAATCAAATAAGAAGAAAATAGAATGGGGGTCACAAATTCGTAATTATGTGATGCATCCTTATAAGTTAGTTAAAGATGTTCGAACAGGGCATGAGACGGGAAATGTAGATGCAGTGATGGATGGTGATTTAGATAAATTCTTGAAAGCCTTCTTAATGACATCTGGAAATTAAAATTATGTCAGATAAATATATAGTTTACCATAATCCACGCTGTTCTAAGAGTAGAATGGCTGTTGATTACTTGATTCAGGCTGGAAAAGAAATAGATATCATTGAATATTTGAAAGAAGCTCCTTCTAAGGAAGAGTTAATTGCTGTTTTAGATAAATTAAATGTATCAGCGGAATCAATAGTTCGAAAAGGAGAAGCAGACTATAAACAAAATTTCAAGGGGGATCATATGTCTGAAAATCAATGGGTTGATGCTATGGTGGAATTCCCAAAACTAATTGAACGCCCAATAGTGATAAAAAAAAACAAAGCGGTAGTTGCAAGACCGACCGAATTAATTGAACGTTTGGGGTAATATTTGTTAATAACGTGTCGAAGTTAATACTATATTTGCGGTCGTCAAATTAACAGCGACAAACAGCGCATGAATATAAAAATCATTTACCTTAGGGCAGGGTCCGAGTTTTCAAAATTTATAACAGCTTGGGCTTCTAAACTCGACATTCAAACTGAAGAGTATGATGATAAAGGAGAAGGTCTTGGTGCAGAAGGGCTATTGTTAATTAATGAAAATCAAGATATTGAAAAAGATATAGAAGATTTGCACAGTCAATTTTACAAAAAACATTATCCAACGCAGAAAATTGATGTGAACGGTACTTTACAGGTAGCTGTTTCTAATTTTAATATTTGGTTGAAAAATTTTAATTGCCAAGAAATTTTAATTATAGGTTCTAATAACTTAGTTAAAAATGATAATCTGGAACGATTTTTTGACTCATTAGATTCAAACGATTCTTAATATTCATTATTTCACTCAACACTATTCTAATTTTTTGGGTGTATAAGACAACATCTGTAGTATATCATTGATTTAATTCTAAGAAAATAATACCATAATGTAGGTATTGTGCAAAATTATTTTTGTTAGTACTATTGCTATCAGAATAGGTTTTTCTATTGTGATAGTTTTAAGAATAAAAAAATATAATGAATATATTTAGTTTAATACTCCTTCTATTAGTTATGGCATCTAGTGGATGTAAAAAAGTGATCGATGGAGATTCTACCAACATTCCAATTTGTGAGTCACCTCAAAAGTTCTATGCTATGAATAATGGTAGTTCAAGTTTCCGAATGGTTTATGGAGGTGATGGCAGAGTAGAATCTTTTTGTAGAGGCTTTGACGAAGATTTTAGTATTCAGAAAGACGTTATAACAGACGATGAAGGGTTTATTAGACAAATATTAGAACCAAATCTTGATGGCTCTGAAGGTATTGATACACTGGATGTAATATATAGCGATGATTTAGTAGTTGGTATTAGTTTCTACGATTATTGGGGAGGAACTCACCTGTATGAATATTCGTATGATAACAGTAATCGTATTATCTCATTAGATATTAATAATTCGTATACAAATAATACAGATAGATATACATATACTTATACTATTGATAATGTAACCCGCATGGATTATTACCAGATTAATGATGGCGTTACATCACATTTATTTAAGTTTCTATACACCTATGATAATCAACCCAACCCATATAGTGAAATCGACGAAAAATATCATTCTTTTTTACTAGGTTGGCAATCTATTTTTCCCCTCAGTTCAAATAATATAACTCAAGTGGACGTCTTTAATGCTGATAATTTTTTGTATTCTAAATCCTATATATATTCATATCGTGCCGATGGTTATCCTGAATCTGGATTTGAAGCTCCTGAGTTTAATGGCTTCGATATTTCTTATTTTTATCAATAGCGACTAAGTTTTTTTTTATAAAAACAGTCATTTTACTTACGTAATTATTGCGGAATACTCTTGTTTTACAATTTTCTTGGTATTTTTGCGTTTTAGTGCTAATAAATATGAAAATTTTAATATTGTTCTTGATTATGACGACTGTGGCCTTTGGTCAAAGTCATACAAGTGCATCAAAGTCAGAGCTTGGATTTCTTTTTGGAGGAACTTATTATTTGGGGGATTTAAATCAATTTAGCCAGTTTAAAAATACAGATTTAGCTGGAGGATTAATTTATCGATATAACGTTCATGGGCGTTTGAGTCTTCGTGCAAATTTCATCTATGGAAAGGTTAGTGCTTCTGATGCAGAGTCAAAAGCCGATTTTCAAAAAGAACGTAATTTGAGTTTTTCATCTGACATTTACGAATTGGGATTTGGAGTAGAATTTAATTATTTTCCATTTCAATTAGGTCACGATCGTTATAAAGGAACAGCTTACTTAATGGCAGAATTAGGGATATTTAGGATGAACCCTAAGGCATTCTATGGAGGTTCTGAGGTGGAATTAAGAAGCCTTGGAACTGAAGGACAAGGAACGTCTTTGAATTCAAGATCGTATTATAGTCTAACACAGGTTTGTATTCCCTTAGGTGTTGGAGTTAAACTTTCGTTAGGAGATAGGGTAGGCATGAATTTCGAATTCGGAATTCGTAAAACTTTTACCGATTATTTAGATGATGTTAGAGCAGATACATATGTTGACCCAACAGTTTTAGAATCTGAAAACGGACCATTGTCTGCGGCAATTTCCAACCTTTCGGGAAATCAATATGGCCAACGAGGAAACTCTTTAACCAAAGACTGGTATGTGTTTTCAGGGATGATGATTACATTCCGATTAGGAAGCCCTTCGAAGTGTTTCTATAAAGAGAATTAAAACAAAAATATAGATAAGAGATAAATTAAGAAATAAAAAAGCCAGCTAATTAGCTGGCTTTTTTATTTCTTAATGATTATGTCCATCGTGTCCATCGTGTCCATCGTGTCCATCGTGTCCATCGTGATTATTTGGTTGTATAGACTCTTGAGATGGGGGGGTTAAATCAACCGTTTCAATATCAAATACTAAATCTGAATATGGAGGAATAGCACCTGGTCTTCCTTTTGCACCATAAGCTGAGTAATAAGGAATAATTATTTTCGCTTTACCCCCTTTAGCCAGTAATGATATTCCCTCTTCAAATCCAGGAACCATTCGTTGCTCTAAAAATTTAAAATCCATTGGTTGACCTCGGTCTATGGACGAATCAAATTTTTCTCCAGACTTCCGAAAAGTGCCAGTGTAATGAATTGACATTTCAGTTCCTTTAGTTGGTTTTGGTCCAATGCCATCGTCCTCTATTATGTAAACTAAACCTGAATTCGATATTTTAGCACTAGGAAAGTCTTTCGTTACTTCTTGATACATGTACTTACTATACTCATCGTTAGTCATTGCAGCGATCTTTTCATATTCAGTAATTCTCACTTCTTCTTTCGCTTTATAGACATCCATAATAGATGAGTATTGTTCAGAAGCGTTCCATTTTCTAGCAACTTTTCCTTTACGAATAATTGTTACTTCTTTCATTATATCATCTTTCTCAATAGCATTAACAACTTCTTGACCATCAATAACATGCCCAAAAACACTGTGCTTGCCATCTAGCCATGGAGTAGCCTTGTGCGTAATAAAAAACTGACTTCCATTTGTATTTGGTCCAGAATTTGCCATTGATAGAATGCCAGGACCAGTATGTTTTAGATCTGGGTGAATTTCATCTATGAACTTATGCGCTGGTCCTCCTGAACCTGTTCCTTCAGGGTCACCAGCTTGAATCATGAAATCCTTCATCACTCGATGAAATTTTAATCCATTGTAAAATGGTGTTGTGAATTCATTTGTGTCAGCGGTGAATTTTCCTTCAGCTAAACCTACAAAGTTAGCAACCGTCATTGGAGTTTTCTCAAATTCAAGTTTAATGAGAATTGTTCCTTTAGTTGTTGTTATTTTAGCATAAATACCGGGTTCTAATTTCGTTTTTTTCGTTTTTTTTCCTTTTCCGTCAACTGCAGCAAAAGAGGTTGCAAGCATTACAATAGAAAGGAGTGTTAAAAGTATTTTAGACATATTTATTTATTTTAGTGGTTCAAAAATATTGAATTATTAGTTAATATGAGAGCAAAATCCTGCCGAATGTTAAAATAGGTCAACTAATTGCGCTTATCTTTCCCCCAAAGCATTTTATTACGAATGGTATCTAAGAAATTGTTTTCCTCAAATTTGATAACGTTTACCATATAATCTGCTTTGTGAATAATAACTTCTTCATTTTGCCTGATGCTATGAGATTTTCCATCTAAACTGATTAAATAGGATCGATTTCTTCCTTCGATATTTAATTTGATTGGCATATGATCAGGAACAACAATTGGACTTACGTTTAAGTTGTGTGGTGCAATAGGTGTTAAAATGTGCACTTGACAGCCCGGTGTAATAATCGGTCCTCCACAGCTTAAGCTATATGCTGTCGATCCAGAAGGGGTTGCTACTATAAGTCCATCTGCCCAATATGAGTTTAAATATTTCCCTTCTAATGATGCATGCACGGTTATCATTGAAGAAGTATCTTTCTTTTGTAGTGTTATCTCATTTAACGCAAAATTGTCTTCTCCAAAAATATCGCGTTCAGTTTCTACACGGATCAAGGACCTTTCTTGATGAACATATTTTTTATCTCTAACCAACCCTATGGCTTCAGCAATATGATCCTTTGAAATATTTGATAAGAACCCCAGCCTTCCTGTGTTAACTCCTAGAATAGGAATGCCAGAATCACGGATGAACTTTACATTTTGAATAAAGGTACCATCACCACCAATACTTAAACTCAAGTCTATCCCCGATTTTAAATCGTTATGACTGCTGAATTCATCCGTACTTTCAGGAAGGCCGGCTTTTTTAATTAAAAGCTGTTTTAAGTCTGAATGAATTATAGGGTTCCATCCAAACTCCTTCAATATTTGAACGAGTTCTAAATAATAATTTACGTTTTGTTTATTGACCTTTCGACCATATACTGAAACATTCATATTTATAGTTTCAAATAGTTCATTAACGCATCATACCTGAACTGCATATCATCCTCAAATTTCCCTTTTTGATAGGATGCCTTGATAATGTAATTATAGCGTTCAAATGTTCTAATGATTCTATCTAGTTCAATATTATTAATCTTGAGTGTAACTTCAATATTTGTCGATTTTTCAGATGACATTATATATGAGCTTAGTATTTTCGCATCATTGCTCTCTACAATTTGACCAATTTCAGCCATTGAATAATCAGATGCGGCCATCTCCAAAACTAAGACTCCTCCATTCTCTTTAATACTTCCGGTATTTGCTATTAGAAGCATTAAGTTTTGAACAGATACACAACCTAAGTATTTTTCATTTTCATTCAATACTGGAATCACACTTAATTTCAACTCAGAAATTCTAGAAATTACTTGATAAATATGATCTGACTCGAGTACATAAGGCCTTGGTAAGTGCTGGAATAATTCATCCAACGTTTTTTCAGGGTCCATCTTGTCTAATATTTCGGTTTCGGATACTAATCCAACAAATTGACCTGATTTTAAAACAGGTAAATGCGAAAGCTTAAACTCTTCCATCCAGTTTAACGCCTTTTCACCCGTATCAGAATGAGTTAAAGGGGGTATTTCCTCAGTTATTAGATCTATTGCTCTCATTGTATTTGCTAATGTAGTATAATACTTAGTAAGTTCTTACTTTTGTAAATACAAAAATTGGACCGTATGAAGACGAAATTAAGCGTTAATGTGAACAAGATAGCAACTTTGAGAAATGCTCGAGGAGAGAACACACCCAATTTAGTTGAGGTTGCGATAGATTGTGAACGGTTTGGTGCCGACGGAATAACCGTTCACCCAAGACCTGATGAGCGCCATATTACGCTTAAAGATGTATCTGATTTAGCAAAGGTTGTGACTACTGAATTCAACATTGAAGGATACCCAGACGATCGATTTATGTCATTGATTTCTGATGTTATTCCTGATCAAGCTACATTAGTTCCTGATCTTCCGGGAGTTTTAACTTCAAATACCGGGTGGAATACGAAAGTAAATCAGTCTATGTTAACGGAATTAAATGCTGAATTAAGGTTGAAAGGTATTCGCTCTTCCATTTTTGTAGGGACAGACTTACAAAATATTGAATATGCCGCAAAGTGTGGCGTTGATCGTATTGAGTTTTATACCGGGCCGTTTGCTTCAAGCTTTACTAAAAATAGAGAAGAGTCGATTAAAGAATATCTAGATGCTTCAAAATTAGCCTCAGAATTAGGTTTAGGTATTAATGCCGGGCACGATTTAAGTTTAGAGAATCTAGGGTATTTCGATTCTAAAATTGAAGGTTTATTAGAGGTTTCAATTGGGCACGCTTTAATTCGAGATGCACTTTATTATGGTTTGGAGAATACGATCCAGATGTATCAAAGATTATTGAAGTAGCTAGTGAATAATTATTCTTCCTAATTGAACTGAAATAGCTTTTTTAATTTGTTCAAGGGCAACTTGCTCTGAAAGTAATTCCATTAATTCTTCGCTGGTAATTTCAGGGCCTAACTTGATTAGATTTTTTTGTATTTCCTTGATTCGTTTTTCAACTTTGGAAGACTTAAATGAGTATATTGAACCTAGGACAGCTTCTTTTAATTTATCTTGTTCAGAGTTTGTAAATATACTATGTTTTGTAATCCAGTTGTGGCTTAACTCGTGCTTATTCATTTCAATTTCAGAAACAAATTTAACAATCTTCTGATCTAGTTGACTTTTGAAAAAATCAGGTTTTAAAAAGGTGTTTTCTTCTAGAGAATCATTGATGAATTGATACATTGAGGCAAAAGCAGGATTATCAAAACTCAATTCATCTTCATCTAAAGAACTACAAATATATTCAGTCACACTAGTTTCTAGCAGTGTTTTCTCTCCTTTTTCACCAATTTGCTCAAGATTAATAGCCATCGGGCCGTATAGAACCAGTATTCGCATTAGATCATGTTCGTTATGATCATCAAGAATTTCAATGGGTAAATCTGGAGTATCCTTAAATGGGCTAGGTTCATGCGAATAAGGATCAAATTTGGCGTCAAATGATCCGCGGTTATCTATGCTAGCAGAATTATTTTGTGATGAATAACTTTGCGTATTTGAATGTGAATTCTGTCTTCTTCTAGCTTCTTTTTGTTCTTTCGTTGCTGCTTCATTTCTATATTTGGTTACCTCATTCCAAATAACTTCTTCTTTAATATTGAAACGTTTTGCAAGTTCCGGGATAAATACATTCCGCGTGATTTGGTCAGGAATTAGTGAAACACTATGGGCTAAATCTTTAATTAAAGTAGCCTTTTTAATAGGATCATTCTCTTCAGTTTCTAATAAAATACCTGCCTTAAAAGAAATAAAATCTTGTTGATTTTTATTTATATAGTCTTCTAAATCAGAAGAACTAACTGCTTTAGAATACGAATCAGGATCTTCTCCTTCAGGAAAAAGAACAACTTTAACATTTAATCCTTCTTCAAGGATTAAATCAATACCACGAAAAGAGGCTTTTATTCCAGCGGCATCACCATCATAAAGAATAGTAATATTTTTTGTATAACGTTTTACTAAGCGAATTTGTTCACGTGTTAATGACGTTCCTGAAGAGGATACCACATTTTTTATTCCCGCTTGATACATGCTGATTACATCCGTGTAACCTTCACAAAGAAAACAATTATCATATTTGATAATATCACTTTTTGAAAAATGAAGTCCATATAATATTTCACTTTTATTATAAATGATACTTTCCGGTGAGTTGAAATACTTTGCAATTTTTTTATCAGTGAATAGTGTTCTTCCACCAAAACCAAGTATCCTTCCAGTTACGGAGTGAATAGGAAACATAACTCTACCACGGAAAAAATCAAAACTACGATTATCTTTTACTTTGGATACACCAACTTTTTCAAGGTATTCTAATTTGTATCCTTTTTCAAGTGCAGTAGATGTAAATGTGTCACTTTTATTAATACTATATCCCAATTGAAATTTTTCAATAATATCGGGTCTAAAACCTCGTTCAACAAGATAAGAGAGTGCTATTTTTTTTCCTTCATCGCTCTTATGTAGGTTGTTTTTGAAATGATCTTTTGCAAATTCATTTATGATGTGTAAACTTTCACGTTCTGAAATCGCAGCAAGTTCCTCTGCTGTTGCAGGCTTATCTTCAGGGAGCTGGATTCCATATTTTTCAGCGAGCCAACGTAATGCTTCTGGATAAGAGTAATGCTCTTTCTCCATCAGAAAACTGACCACTGTACCTCCTTTACCAGTTGAGAAGCACTTGAAAATTTGTTTCGCAGGAGAAACAACGAAGGATGGCGTTTTCTCATCTGTAAAAGGGCTTAACCCCTTTAAGTTAGATCCAGCTCTTTTTAATTGTACAAATTCTCCAATAACCTCTTCAATACGAGAGTTTTGCATGATATCATCAACAATATGTGGAGGTATAATTGCCATTTTATTAAAGCTTGTTATAATCTACTTCATTCATCATGTCACCTTCAATTGAATAGGTCCTCCAAACACCAACTTGTTTGTTATTTGAATACTCACCGGTATAGTGAAGGTTTCCGTTAGGGTACTTTACAATGGAGTGGCCATGTCTTTCTCCATGTCTGTACATTGTCATTGATAGTTCAACGCCAGATTCAGAAAAGTATTGCCATTTTCCATTGCGTTTTCCATTCTTATCTTGTGGGCCTTCAAACTTCACGATTTTCTTGTTGGAATAGTATTCTTTGAATGTGCCATTTTCAATTACAACTAAATCTTTTTTATCAATAACAGGGGTGTTTTCTTTTTCGCTATTGTCTGTCGACTTAGCGTTGTCAGACTGTTCAATACTAGCACTATCTTCTTTTACATCAGTTTTACATGAGACTAAAGATAAAGCGGTAGCTACTAATAAAATTCGAAGCATCATTTTTTTCGATTTGTTGTATATTCTACTAATCCAATAACTGATTCTTTAGAATCAGAATGTGGGATATCTTTAATTAATCGTAATGCTTTTTCTTTGTATTCAAGCATTTTTGTGTGTGCGTAATCAATCCCACCATATTCAATGACTAAGTTAACTGCATTTTTAACCTTCTTAGGATTTTCATTATGGTTTTTAATAATATTGATAAGCTCTTTTTTGATGTTTTTAGGAGCGTTGCTTAAAACATGAATTAAAGGCAAGGTCATTTTTCGTTCGCGAATATCTAATCCGGTTGGTTTACCAATTTGTCCGGGCTCTCCATAATCGAAAATATCATCTTTTAACTGGAAAGAAATTCCGATTAATTCACCAAATTCACGCATGTTTTCACGTTGATCTAATCGACCTACACTTAAAGCACCAAGCTCGCAACATGTAGAAATAAGTGACGCTGTTTTTTTTCGAATTACATCAAAGTAGACTTCTTCAGTAATGTCTAGTTTTCGCGCTTTTTCGATTTGAAGTAATTCACCTTCAGACATTTCTTTTACAGCTCTAGCAACAACTTCAAGAAGGTGTATATTGTTTTTTTCTATAGAAAGAAGAAGCACTTTTGAAAGCATATAATCTCCAACCAAAACGGCAATTTTATTTTTCCATAAAGCGTTAATAGAAAAGAACCCTCTGCGTTCATTTGCGTCATCTACAACGTCGTCATGAACTAAAGATGCTGTATGCAGTAACTCAACTAGCGTTGCACCATCGTAAGTCTTATCGTTTATCTTTCCTAGCATTTTAGCTGTCAGAAAAATAAACATTGGGCGCATTTGTTTTCCTTTCCGTCGAATAATGTAATGCGTTACCTTATCTAGCATGGGAACTTTTGACTTCATACTCGCGCGAAAACGATTTTCGAATTCCTCCATTTCTGGATTAATAGGAGCCATTATTTGTTTTACCGATGCCATTACCACAAATATAATAGGAATGAAGCCTAATTGTATTAAAAAGGGAGTCAAATCTTATTTGAATATCTTCAGAGAATATGGTTTGTCTTTAATTGGAAAAATGAGAAGATGAAAAAAGGTGCTTATCACTGATAAGCACCTCCTTTTATTTTTTTGATTATCTTATTAGCTCTAAGAACCCTTGTCCTTCTAAAGTTAACGCTTCATCTACACCGTTTACAATGTATCGGAAGAAATAAGTGCCATCCTGCGCATCCGTACCATTTGGAGATCTTCCGTCCCACCAGTCTGGATTACCAGTGCTACCAATATTATAAATAGCATTGTACATTACGTTACCCCACCTATTTAATATTGTTAATTCAATTGATGTAGCATTAGTATATGTTAATTCAAAAACATCATTATCTCCATCACCATTTGGAGTAATAACATTAGGAACAAATACAGTTGGAATTGGAAAAGTACAACTTCCATCATCCTGTGTTGCGCTAGAGTTGTAATTTGTTGCATCAGGATCGGTACACCCACAGGGTGAAACATTTATAGTTAGATATGCCGTATCTGCACAATTAGGGTCTGTTGAAGCTACAAGCATTACTGTTGAAGCACTTGTGAATATTTGATCTTGGCTGTCCAAATTATCAACGGTATAATCGTTACCATTGTTAAAATTCCAATAATATGTAGTTGTATTTTCACTGTTATTTGTGAATGTGATATCTACAGGACTACACCCAGAAAAAACTGAAGCGCTAAAAGCTGCTATAGGGGGGTTGTTTATTTCTACAAATATACTATCACTATCAGTACAAACATCATCCGTTACAGAAAAGTAATACCAACCTGAAGATAGGATAGGTAATGTTGATGTTCCATCAAAACCACCTGGGGGTAGCCCAGGTCCAGACCAATTAAAAAATGGTTGATTAAGATCATTAGTAATACCATTTATAGGATATGCGACTACAGCTCCATTATTTTCACATGCACTTGCAGGGTATGAAAAAACGCTGTCAATAGATAATGTTTGGTTAGTTACCATCACAACTGTATCAGGATGTATGTATCCACAATCATCAGAAACAGCTACGAAATAAGTGATTAATCCGTCTTCGCTAGAGCCACTTGAAAGGATTTCCATAGAATTTGTTCCTCCAGTAGACCAGTCAAAAGAATAAGGCATTGTTCCGTTTTGGATATTTAATACTTCTACAGGAAAAGAATCGTTAGGACATAAAGCGAAAATGGTATCAATTAAATCATACGTTATGTCATCTGGATAAACAGAGATGAAAATTGGAGTAGACTCACACTGGTAAATTCCTAGTGAATCATAAACATATGCAATTAGCGTATCATTAACCATTGGGTTAACAATAATTGTATTTGTATCGGCTATTCCATTGCTCCAATTTACAACCGCTGATCCACATGGCGTACCACTAGAGTTGATAATGACATTTTCTAGCCCCCAGTTATCGCAGCATGTACCTGAGTTTTGCTCTTGTGTCCATCTGAAAGCAGTGTTTGTTGTCATTGCTCCAATAGGAATTGGTACTGTAAATGTATTCCAAGTTGTATAAGGAGTTCCTGCTGTTGTAGCAACCTGATTTGTAGTGTTGGGGTTTGTCGGTAATTCATATCCACCAGGACTATAATATACAATTGAAGTCCAAGGATCACTACCTGTAATGCTATATTGAAGTTCAACCCCTTCATCTGCTAAATCAGGTCCTTCACATGGAATATTACTAGATTGAACAGCATACAGCATATCAAAAACAATCGCACCGCCACAGCTTACGTCAAATGCAGCAGTTGTAATACCAGGGTAAGTTCCTACACTTGCTGTAGACGCCCAATAATATGGGTCTCCTGTTAAACTTGGAGCGCAAGGAATACTAAATGTATTTCCTCCGACGGCACTCCATCCGAGAGGTAAAACACCTCCGTTAAAGTTGAATGATTGTCCACTAGGGATTAGATTTGCAATAGCAGTAATTTCTACAGCTTCCCCAGGGCATATTAAAGTATCTTCTGGATTAACAGTTACGTAGCATGTCTGACCAAAAGCCGACTGACCGATGATGAAAAACATTAAGATTTTTAGTAAAGCAGATTTCATAATTAGTCAATTTTTATATCTAAGATATGAACAGATTCAAATCTTCTTGTATCTGGATAGTTAGGATTCGTGATGAGTGAGGATAGAATCCCGTTTGTAAAAGTACAGTCGCATTCGATGGAACTATTTGCAGGAACATTGATTGCTTTTCTACTTTCTTCTTCACCATTACAACCAATACACTCTTGATAGTATTTTAAGCCACCTACGAAATAAATATTTTTGGCGATAGAATTTGTGTTTTCAATTTTGTAAAAAATATAAGTTAGCAGTTTCACCTGAGGTCCAACTTTACAAAAGTCTTGGCGTGCATAGATATTAACACCACTTTCGTTATTAACTAAAGACCACTCTTGAGTTAATTCATTTGCAGCCAAATTACTTTGAGAATAAGCTGAAACGCTAGCAAAAATCACGAAAAGCAGTAATAATCGATTCATTAATTGTTTTTTCATCGTATTTTGATTGAATAGTTTATTTAATAGACGCCTATTATTTAAATATAGTTGCATACATTTTTTGTCTAGTGTAAAATTACGAAATGTTATTGACTCTGAATTTAAGTAGCTTGTGTTCTCTTTCTGAAAGTTATAAAAAGCGGTTTATTTTAATTTGCGATCGCCTTTCAGAATAGCATTGTTTTTGTTTGCTAACTGCCCACAAGCTGCATCAATGTCTTTTCCACGACTTCTCCTAACATGAACAATTATATTTTTCTTTTCTAAATAATTTGCAAAGGCATCAACCTTATCAATGTCAGCTTGTTGAAACTCCCCATCATCAATAGGGTTGTATTCAATTATATTGACTTTACAAGGAACGCACTTAGCGAATTTTGCTAATTCTTGTGCATCCTCCAATGTATCGTTGAAATCTTTAAATATGATGTATTCAAAAGTTACGCGGGATCCAGTTTTTTGATGGAAATATTGCAATGCTTCTTTTAGTGATTCTAAGTTGTTAGAATCATTAATATCCATGATATGACTTCTTTTTTTGTCATTTGCTGCATGGAGTGAAAGGGCTAAGTTGAACTTAACTTCATCATCGCCTAACTTTTTAATCATTTTAGCAATTCCTGCTGTAGATATTGTTATTCTTTTTGGAGACATCCCTAAACCTTCAGGTGAACAAATTAACTCCGTGGAGCGTAGCATATGGTTATAGTTGAGTAGCGGCTCCCCCATCCCCATATATACAATATTACTTAGAGTTGTTTTGTATCTGCTTTTCGCTTCATTTTTTAAGTATACAACTTGATCAACCATTTCTCCAGGTGTAAGGTTTCTCATTAGTTTTAATTTCCCAGTAGCACAAAACTTACAGGCCAAACTACATCCTACCTGAGATGAAATACAGGCCGTAGTTCTTGATGATGTTGGAATTAAAACTCCCTCAATTACTTTACCAGCATCAATTTTAAATGCACACTTAATGGTTTTGTCTGAGCTAATCTGCTGATCTTCTAACTCTATATGATCAATAAAGAAATGGTCATTTAACTTTTCTCTAAGTATCTTTGATAGACTAGTCATGTCTTCGAATGTTACAGCATCTTTTTTCCATAACCATTCAAATACCTGTTTTCCACGGAAAGGTTTTTCTCCCATTTCTTGAAGGGAAGATTTAATTTCATCTAAGGTTAAAAGTCTTATGTTCTGTTTACGTTCCATTATTAAAGCAAATGTAGGGTTATTCTTTATTTTAACCTTTAAATAAAGGCGATGTCTTTTATGCCAACAAATAAGACTTACCCTTTATTATAGAAATTTGTGTACATTACTCCTTGTGATTTTAGAGTTTTTTGAAAGGGTATAAATTGTTGCATAGGCTGCCTCCAAGTTTCAGAATACCTAGGACGATCAATCACAATAATTATTACATGTTCAGTTTGATATGTATGAGGTAGCTTATAACTCGTACAATTAAAAACAACAATATGAAGATATTACATCTTATTATTCGTCGTTTCCTGAGTACGAAGACTTATTTTTTTCAGTTTCAGAGATAACTACCTCAAGGTTGAATTCAGGGTTTATTTTAATTCGCAATAAATTCCAGATGACAACTGAAAGATTTTCAGTTGTTGGTATAATCCCTTTAAATTCCGGGCAGTCTAGGTTAAGATTTCTATGATCAAAGCGATTTAATATTTCTTTGTGAATAATTTCTTTCAAGATCTTTAAGTCCATAACAAAACCCGTTTCTGGATTAATACTTCCTTCTATCCACACCTCGACTACATAGTTATGACCATGATAATTCGGATAACTACATTTCCCGAATACCTCTAGATTTTTTGTGTCGGACCATTCAGGCTTGAATAATCTATGCGCTGCATTAAAGGTTTCTCTTCGGCAAATTTTCATCATTAGATTATAGTTAGAATTGACAGTTTAAATAATTGATATTAAATATCATCAGCTTAGGCAAAGTAATAAATTATCGCGGATAATTAAGCAGTAATT
This sequence comes from Flavobacteriales bacterium UBA4466, assembly GCA_905182335.1. Classification (GTDB taxonomy): domain Bacteria; phylum Bacteroidota; class Bacteroidia; order Flavobacteriales_D; family Crocinitomicaceae; genus UBA4466. The sequence goes on from CAJJBE010000005.1 coordinate 50,446, forward strand.
ACTCGAATTAGGTGTTTAATGTCTTTAGCCAAAGTTATGGTTTCATCCATAGATTTTCGAGCAATAGTTATGTGGCCCATTTTCCGATTTGGCTTGGTGATTTCCTTTCCATATAAATGAATATGAACTCCCTTAATTGAAATAACATCGAATAAACCTTCGTAGATAGCTTGACCATGGTAGCCATCACTTCCTAATAAATTCAGCATGGCACCAAATTGTGTCATGTCCGTTGCTCCAAGGGGCATGTTTAATATTGAACGTAGGTGTTGCTCAAATTGTGATGTGACATTACATTCGATTGTATGATGACCACTATTGTGAGGGCGAGGTGCAACTTCATTTACAAGAATGTCTCCATTTTCACATAGAAATAATTCAACCGCTAAAAGCCCAACCATCTCCAGTTTATTTATTACATCAATAGCAATGGCAGCTGCTTTATTTTCGACCTCACTTGTGATTTGAGCGGGGGAAAAAAGAAATTCTACTAAATTAACATCATTAAATTCACATTCAACGGTTGGATAGACAGCAGTTTCACCATTTTCATTTCGTGCAACAATAACGGAAAGTTCTTTTGTAAATGGTACTAATTCTTCAGTGATGGAAGCTTCCTGAAACATGTTTTTTAAATCATTCTCTAATTTGATTACTTCAACTCCTTTTCCATCATAACCACCCGTTCTCAATTTTTGTACGAAAGGTATTTTTTTTGCTAAGATACTTCTGTCTGGATTTGACGGGAGCAATTCAAAATCTGAAGTAGGGATGTTATTCTTCTTGTAAAATTGTTTTTGCAAACCTTTATCTTTAATTATTTCCAGAACTCGAGGTTGAGGAAAAACATTAACACCATTTTTTTCTAAATGATAAAGAGCTTCTATGTTTATGTTTTCAATTTCAACGGTTAGGGTGTCTAAGTTTTTACCAAATGCGACAACATCATCATAGTTGTTAATGTCACCTTTTGTAAATGTGTTTGCTGAAGCTGCGCTTGGAGCTTTCTTATTATTATCCATGATGTGTACATGAATATTGTAGCTTATCGCTTCTTGAATAAACATTCGACCTAATTGACCACCCCCTAGAATTCCTAGACGATATTCCGAACCAATGAGATTTTTTTTCATAATACAAAGATAATGTTCATTTATGTTTTACAAGCTTTTACCTATATTTTATTGTCTTTTTTATTGATAAAAGTGTACTTTTGAAAATCTAAAGATGATAACTGTGGTACAAGTACTAGATAAGAGTTTTGAAGAGTTTATTACTCGAGATGAGATCCAAACGGAAGTTGAGTCTTTAGCAGAGCAAATTAACAATGACTTTATTGGGAAGGAAGTTGTTTTTATAGCAGTACTCAACGGATCATTTATGTTTGCTTCTGATTTAATGAAGTCTATCTCTATTGAGTCAGAAATATCTTTTATTAAAATGAGTTCTTATTCAGGAACGTCAACTACCGGAACAGTAAATAAGTTAATAGGATTGAATAATGATTTAACTGGGAAGTCAGTAATCATTGTAGAAGACATAATCGATACAGGAATTACAATTGACGAAATTATGGCCTTGCTTACGATGGAAGGTGCAAAAGAGGTTAAGGTTTGTTCATTATTATATAAACCAACGGCATTTAAAGGAACATATAAACCGGATTATATCGGTTTTTCGATTTCAAACGCTTTTGTAGTAGGTTACGGATTAGATTATAACGAAAAAGGGAGAAATTTAGATTCTATATTTAAAATTAAAGAATCGAAAACATAAAATATAAGTATGTTAAACATTGTTTTATTTGGGCCTCCAGGCGCTGGAAAAGGAACTCAGTCCGAAAGATTAAGAGAGGAATATGATTTAGTTCATATTTCTACGGGAGATGTCTTTAGAGCATTAGACCCTACTTCCGAATTAGCTAAATTAGCAAAGAGTTATTCAGTTAAGGGGAATTTAGTTCCAGACAATATTACAATTCAAATTTTAGAAGGAGAAGTGTCTAAACATCCTGAAGCACTTGGTGTTATTTATGACGGTTTCCCAAGAACAACGGGGCAAGCAGAAGCTCTTGATAAATTCTTAGAGTCTAAGGATACTGCAGTAAAAACAATGATTTCTTTAGTTGTTCCAGAGGATGAGTTAAAAACTAGATTAATCGCTAGAGCTGAAGTTTCAGGAAGAGCTGATGATGCCGACTCGGAGATTATTCAGAATAGAATTAATACATATAAAAAAAGTACTGCACCAGTAGCTAATTTTTATAAAGCACAAGATAAATTGATTGAAATTGATGGTGTTGGCAGCATCGATGAAATTACAGGACGTATTTTCAATGCAATCGAGACAATAAAATAATAGTTACTTATCCAGAAGTTTACTTCTGAAACTCAAGCCAACATGGCATCAGATAATTTCGTTGATTACGTAAAGATTCATACAACCTCTGGTAAAGGAGGTGGCGGGTCTCAACACTTCCGTAGGGAGAAATACATACCGAAAGGTGGTCCAGATGGTGGTGATGGTGGTCGTGGTGGACACGTAATTCTTCGAGGAGAAAAGCAGCTTTGGACGTTGTTACATTTAAAGTTTAAGCGTCATATAAAAGCTGGACATGGTGTACATGGTTCAGGAAACCTAAAGACGGGTGCTGAAGGGCAGGATGTTTACATCGATGTTCCATTAGGTACTATTGCCAGAAATCCAGACACAGGGGAAGCATTATTTGAAATTACAGACCATGGGGAGGAAAGAATTATTGAACGTGGTGGTCGTGGTGGACTAGGAAATACAAATTTCAAATCTTCTACGAATCAAACACCTCGCTTTGCACAGCCAGGTGAAGAGGGAGGTGAAGGCTGGAAAACACTTGAACTTAAAGTTTTAGCGGATGTTGGTTTAGTTGGTTTTCCAAATGCAGGAAAGAGTACATTATTGTCAGTTGTTTCTGCAGCAAAACCTGAAATTGCTAATTATCCATTTACAACATTAAGACCTAATCTTGGTATTGTTAACTATCGTGATTTCAGATCATTTGTCATGGCAGATATCCCTGGTATTATTGAGGACGCCCATAAAGGAAAAGGTTTAGGCCTACGATTTTTACGTCATATTGAACGTAATTCTATGCTATTGTTTATGGTTCCAGCGGATAGTGATGATATCAAAAAGGAATTTGAGGTTCTAATGAATGAATTGAATTTATATAATCCAGAACTTCTCCATAAAGACAAATTGCTGGCAATTACAAAAAGCGATATGCTTGATGATGAATTGACTGAAGAGATTCGTTTAGAACTTCCTGAAGGAATCCCGCATATTTTCATTTCATCAATAGCACAAATAGGATTAGTTGAATTGAAAGATTTGATTTGGAATACGCTGAATGAAAACTGATTATATAGAGTCAATTGATAGGGCAATAGTTCATGCCGTTAATGGGTTGAATACTCCTTTCCTCGATGAATTTATGTGGACTATATCCGGGAAAATCACATGGGTTCCATTTTACATATTATTGATATTTCTTTATACTCGAAAAACAAATCTGATCAAAGGAAGTGTTTTCTTTCTTTGTGCAATCCTTTCTGTTGCGTTTTCAGATCAAATTTCTGTGAATTTATTTAAAGAAGTATTTGAACGTTACCGCCCTTCTCATAATGCATTACTGACAGATAAATTACATTTTTATATGTTCGAAAATGGAGATGTTTATAAAGGAGGAACATATGGTTTTGTCTCTTCCCATGCTGCTAACTTTTTTGCTATTGTTGCCTTTGCTTACTTTGCGCTGAAAGAGTATTATCTCAAGCTATTAATACCGTTTTTGTTCTGTGCAATACTAGTTGTGTTTAGTCGTATTTACTTGGGTGTGCACTACTTAAGTGATGTTTTTGTAGGGGCATTATTAGGTATTCTTATTGCCGCAATCATTTATCGTTTCTTATTTATTGTTATTATTAGGAAAGTAAAATAGAGTGATGGTTTATTTGTACATTTTTATTGGAGGTGGTTTAGGGAGCTTGGCGAGATATATCGTAACTAAGTTTTCCCATCAGTTCGTTTCAACAGATTTCCCAATAGGAACGTTTATTAGTAATATCATCGCATGCTTATTGCTTTCTGTTTTGGTTGTTGGTTTTAGCTCAAAACAATCTGAATATGCTTGGATTCAACCTCTATTGGTTATAGGGTTTTGTGGTGGATTTAGCACATTTAGCACATTCAGCAATGAAACGTTTAGTCTATTCGATAGTGGGCATATATTCTTGGCAATTATAAATATATTAATTTCAGTTGCCGTTGGAATAGGATTAATCTTTTTTATTCGCTCAAGAGCTTAAAAATTGGGAACCGTTTCCTGAATTACTTTTTCTAAGTTTTCACGATGTTGAATAATTTCAGTTAAGTCAGTCTTATTAACCCTTCCTTTAATAATAAATATTTTGAAGTTTTTCACTAACAAGTATGCAGCAAGCCCTGTTAGTCCAATCGACATATAGTAAGCTAATGCTAATATCCAGCTTGAAAAAATCAGATAATAAAAAATAAAAATTACAGGAATATTAATTACACCCATTACCACTGTTCCGAGAATCATTTTTACGGATGCCCAAAACACCTTTCGTTTGAATGATTTTTCAACAAATCGCTTCACAAAAATATATGGGATTGCACAATGAATTACACCTATAATTGCAAATGGAAAGAGTATACTCATGTAAACCATTTCTTTAAGTCTACTTCCATTGGGGTTTTCTTTTTTCCAAAAAACAAATTGCTCTTCAAGTTTTAAATGTTTCAAAAGGGTAAAATATGATTCAGTTTGTTCTTTAGTTTTATTGAAGGAGTCACTGGTTTCAATATCATTTTCATTCATCCAGTGAGCAAGTTTTTTAGAATACTCCCAACGCTTTAATAATGATATATTTCTATTAGAGTTAAACGCATTCATTCCTTTTCTAGTAATCCTCATTATATTTTCATGGAAAGGTGCGAGCTCTTTATTTTCAATATGTGTTATCTGCTCTTGCATTAATTTCTCAATGTGCATCGTTAATTTATTAATTACTTTATTCGGATTCTCTTCATATTGTTCTCTATAATCATTAAGGCAAATTTCATCAGAATATGAAAGTAACAAGCCACTTCCTAGCTCATTCGGGTCTTCGTAGTTACAACCTATAGCTGCTAATTTGACATTTTGACTCCAATTAATGTTTTCAAGCGTTTTAAAGCCAATTCTAATAGCTCCTTTTTTTACAGGCTTTAATCTTCGAATGAATACATCATCTGTAAACCCTTCTCCAAAAATCAATAAGTTTCTACCATTTTTTAAAAGACTTGAGCAACTTTGAAATACCTCTTGATTTTTCTTTCTAGTGTCTTCCCCATCTTGTTGACGATAAATAGGTAGCATATGGGCTGACACAAGAAATGGTTTTGTTATTTTCGTAAAAACGTCAGAGCGTGTCATGAAGAAAACAACATGTCCACCAAAACGAGCAATCACTAGAGGATCCATAAATGATGCAGCATGATTACTTACATAGATGGTACCTTCTTTTAATCTCTTCTTCTTCTTCTTCTTCTTCTTCTTCTTGAATACAAAGTGTTTGGGATAAAATATCCTTAAGGTGTAAGATAGTACCAAGTAAATTATAGTATAAAAAGAATACATTTTTATTGTAGTTATTTTACTTTATTATTTGATTTATTGCTCTTAGTGAGTAAATATACCGTAAAGATTTGGCATCCGAAAAAGTAGAATGTCATTAGAAGAAGTTAACACACAAAATGCTGAAAACTTTTATTCAGATTTGAAGGATTACATCCTGACGAGAGTATCTTTAACTAAAATCTGTATTTAATGAAAAATGTAGGGATAATATGTGGAGGCTTCTCATCTGAATTTGATGTTTCAGTAAAAAGTGCGACGAATATATTTAATAATTTCCCAACGGGATATCGTCCTTTTTTAATTCTTTTAAAGAAAGAAGGATGGTTTATTCAAAATCAAAACAGAGAACTTGGTGAAGTTAACTCTAGAGATTTTACATTTAAATCAGGTCAAGAGTCTATTAAGATAGATTTTGCAATAGTATATATTCATGGTGATCCTGGAGAGAATGGTAAAATTCAATCTTACCTTGAAATGATTGACATTCCTTATGTTAACTCTGGCCCTCTAGCTTCTCAATTATCTTTCGATAAATGGTATTGCAATCAGTTTCTTAAAGGGTTTGGACACGAGGTAGCAGATTCAATTTATATAACAGAACTATCGATTGAACTTGATTCAGATCAAATAGTAGAGCAATTGGGGCTACCGATTTTCGTTAAACCTTGTGATTCAGGATCGAGTTTTGGAATTGAGAAAGTGAACAAGGTTGAGGATTTGGAGCCTGCAGTTCAGAATGCATTTAATGAGGGAAGTACCATTGTCTTAGAGAGTTTTTTGGATGGTATAGAGGTTACTTGTGCGGTATACAGAGATAAGGATGGTGTCCATACATTGCCATTGACGGAAATTGTTTCTGAGAATGAATTCTTTGATTATGAAGCAAAATATAAGGGTCTTTCTCAAGAGATTACACCAGCAAGAATAAGTGATGAGCTAAGAGCTAAAGTACAGTATATATCATCAAGTATCTATAACTTGATGCAATTACGCTCAGTGGCTCGTGTAGACTTTATAATTGTAAATGGAGTGCCAAATATTATCGAAGTGAATAGTATACCAGGCTTTTCAAACGAAAGTATCGTCCCGAAAATGTTAGAGGCAGCTGATATTTCGATAAAAGAGTTTTGGGCGTCTATTCTTGCAGGAGAATTTTAATTAGTTGCTATTACATTAAATAAAGCTGCCATTTTCTGTTTCAGCACACTTGAGCTGCATTCGTGATTATTCACAATTAATGCAAAAGCATATTTTCCCCCGGTGCTTGAGTCAATATATCCCGCGTAACTTTTAATGCGAGACATTGTTCCACTTTTTGCATAGAGTCTATTTTGAGCGGCTTGTCCTTTGCATAGGTTCCGAAGTGTTCCGCTAACTCCCGCAATAGGTAATGAATATTTATATTCACGACTATATTTACTCTTACTCATTTGGATTAGCAACGCTGTAAAATGTGTCGCCGATATTGCATTAGATCGAGATAATCCGCTGCCATCGTTTAAATGTAATCCTTTAGTATTAAATTTCGATGACCAATATTGAGCCATCACTTTTTTCCCGGCACTGGTGCTGCCATCTTTAGTTTTTTGGTAACCAATCAGATTTAACATATGCTCTGCGAAAAGATTTATACTTTTCATATTCGTATAGTTGATGATGTTAATCAGCGCTTCTCCTTTATGGCTATAAATAAGCTTTCTTGAATCATAATCTGTTAAAGAAGTCGAAATATGGAGAAGTCGAGCAGATTTATAATCGGATAAAACTTTAATATTGTTGTCTTCCAACAGCTGCTCAAATTCAAAAGCAAATTGTAGTTCAGGATCATACATGCTTACTTTTACTGAAAACCCCCTCTGGTTAACAGGCAATGTCCCAGAAGCGTACCGTATGTTAGAATAAGGACCTCCGTAGAAATAGACATTATCTCCTTTTCTGTAGGATGATTTTATGTAGTTAAAGAATTCTAAATTAGGGGAAGCCGGCTCTATAGAATTGAGTTCAACCGGACTTCCATTTATAGAAGATGTATTGAATTTAAAGTTGATCAAATTGTCAAAAATGGAAAGTCCTGAAGGACCTGCACCATAGTAATTCCCTAAATCTGACCAGTTCCATCCATTTGGAACACCTTCATAACCAAATTCAGAAGCATCCGCAATAATAGATCCTGACACCGTTTTAATTCCTAATACTTGAATTTTATTTTTCCATATTTCAAGAAAGGCTCTTTTGTCCTCTTCACTTACAAAGTATTTTGAGCCCAAACTTGGATCACCACCGCCTCTAATCCAGATATTCCCGTTTAGCGTTCCAGTGGAGTCAATTTGACCATCAATATATAGTCGAGTTTCGGGTTTGAAATCAGGACCAAGAAGCTCTAATGCCGTTGCTGTAGAGAACAGTTTAGCAGTAGATGCACTAGGTAATGAGGTGTTTTTATTATAAGAAGCAATTACTTTTTTTGTCTGAATATCAACAACGTTGAAACTTATCGAGGCGTGGTTAAATACTGCATCATCACAAAACTTATTTGTCGCATTTTGAATCAGATTTTGGCCAAACGCAAAATCTAGAATTATATAAAGAGCTAATAGGGTGATACTTAATATCTTCATTTAATCATTTTTGGTAAATTTCTATAAGATTGTCCAATGAATGTGCCAAGTACAGCAAAACTTTTAAACAATATGTTGAGTTTTTTAAAGAAATTAAGATTCTAACGTAAAAAGAACGAGTGGAAAAAATAATACAACACATCATTTGGTTTATTCGGGATTGACAGACATAAAAGTTTGGTTAGTGTTTATTAGAGTGTTTTCTACTATTACTACCTAATAGTAAGGGGAAATTTAATTATTCTAGATGTATATTCTCCTGTTATCTTCTTTTAGCTTATACAGTTTTTGTGTTTATTCTTTTTTATCGAAATACAATAAAGTATCAAGCTCCAGTAAAGAAATAGTACTTCTTATTTCTTACATTCGTGTTATGACTTTTTCGCGAATGAATACTTACATTTATTTTTTAGTTTTAGGTCTTATATTATTATCATGTAAGTCTAAAGAACAGGGCGGTAGTCACTTCGGGAAATCATCGAATAATACCGAAATAAATACTGGGTTTTCTTTACCGGAACTTCCTAGCGAAGTTGAGTTTTGTGGACAAAAAATAACCTTAGATAATTTTGATGTCAGAGAACGACTAGATAAAGAATTAATAGTGAATACATTTTATCACAGTTCTACAATACAGTCCTTTAAAAGATCCAATCGCTATTTCCCAAATATTGAAATGATCTTAAATCAACAGGGCGTTCATGAAGACTTTAAATATTTATGTTTGATTGAAAGTGGATTGACTCAAGCGGTTAGTCCTTCTGGAGCGAAGGGGTTTTGGCAGTTTATACTGACAACGGCTGAAGAATATGCCTTAGTTGTGAACAGTGAGATTGATGAGCGTTTAAACATACAGAAAAGTACAATTGCAGCTTGTGAATATTTAAAAAGAGCTAATTCAATATTCAATGATTGGGTCTTGAGCGCTGCGGCATATAATAGAGGCGTTGGCGGAATTTTAAATGATTTGAAAGACCAGGAAGTGAGTAGTTATTTCGATTTATATCTAAATCATGAAACAAGTCGTTATGTTTTTCGAATCTTAGCATTAAAGTTGATTTTTGAGAGCCCTGAAAAATATGGCTTTAATAAAGCTGAAATGGAATTATACGAACCAGTTAAAACGCGTCAGGTTATTCTAAAAGAATCACACTTTAATCTAAAGCATTGGGCTAAAGAAAATGGTTCAAATTATCGAATGTTGAGATTGCTGAATCCATGGGTTAAAGGAAGTGAGTTAACTGTAAAATCTGCTCCGTATATCATTCAATTACCTGCCTAATGAAGAGGAATAGTCATATAGAAGTTTATGGTGCTAGAATGCACAATTTAAAAAATGTGGATTTAAAAATCCCCCGTAATCAGCTAGTTGTGTTTACAGGGTTAAGTGGGTCGGGTAAATCTTCTCTTGCATTCGATACAATCTTCGCTGAAGGTCAACGACGATATATTGAAACCTTCTCAGCATATGCCAGGCAATTCTTAGGCGTTTTAGAACGGCCTGATGTTGATAAGATCGAAGGTTTAAGTCCAGTAATCTCAATTGAGCAAAAGACCGTTTCTAGATCGCCTAGATCAACTGTTGGGACAATCACTGAGATTTATGACTTCATGCGTTTGTTATATGCACGTGCTGGGACTGCATATTCGTACAACACGGGTGAGGCAATGGTGAAGTATTCAGATCATCAAATTGTTGAATTAATCATGGATAATTATACTGGCAAGAAAGTCATAGTTTTATCTCCTAAGATTAAAGGACGTAAAGGTCATTATAGAGAGTTATTCGAGCAGGTATTAAAGCTTGGGTTTACTAAAGTTCGAGTGGATGGTGAGGTGAAAGATATCACCAAAGGAATGAAATTAGATCGGTACAAAATTCATGATATTGATATTGTAATTGATCGTCTAAAAGTTGATGAAAAAGATAGGCAGCGCATTTACGATGATGTGGTTACTGGGATGAAGCATGGTGGTAAATCACTAATGATAATGGATTTTGATTCTGAAGATGTTCGTCATTTTAGTCGTTCGTTGATGTGCCCAACAACAGGTATTAGTTATCCAGAACCAGAGCCTAGTTTATTTTCATTTAATTCGCCTTATGGTGCGTGTAAAACATGTAGTGGTCTTGGAGAGGTTTCCGAAGTGGATATCAATAAGATTATCCCAGACACTTCAAAATCAATTAAGAAAGGGGGATTGGCTCCATTAGGAGAATACAAAAGAACCTGGGTTTTTGAAAAATTAGATGCATATCTAACTCAAGAAGGGCTATCACTCACAATGCCAATTTCGAGTATTGATGAAGAAGTCATGAACGTAATCTTGAACGGTAATGAAGGGATTGAACCTTCACGAAAGAGCAATGATGTCATTTTTGAAGGGATTATTAGTTTTATTTCAAGACATTCTGAAGAAAGTTCGGCTCCAATCCAACGTTGGGCACAGACTTTTATGAATAAGAAAGAGTGTTCAATGTGTAGGGGTACACGAATTAACAAAGAAGCACATTACTTTAAAATTGGTGGAAAACATATTGGTGACTTGGCTCAAATGGATATTGCCGATTTAGCAGTTTGGTTTGATGGGGTTGAAGATCACTTGGAAGGTGTAAATGCAACTATTTCGGTTGAAATCCTTAAGGAAATCCGAGCTAGGTTAGGTTTTATTGTTGAAGTTGGATTGACTTATTTGTCTTTGCATCGCTCTGCTAAAACTTTATCTGGTGGGGAAGCACAACGAATTCGTTTGGCAACTCAGATTGGGAGTGAATTGATGAATGTTCTTTACATTTTGGATGAGCCTTCAATTGGATTGCATCAAAGAGATAATACACGCTTAATTAATTCATTGAAGCAATTACGCGATACTGGAAACTCAGTGATTGTTGTTGAGCATGATAAAGAAATGATTGAAGCAGCCGACTTTGTTGTCGATCTAGGGCCTGGCGCTGGGGTTCAAGGTGGTTACATTGTAAATGCAGCACCTATCGCTGAGCTACATAACAAAGATTCATTGACGAATCAGTACTTAACGGGAGTTAGAAAGATTGAATTGCCTGAGAATCGTCGCAAAGGGAATGGTAATAAACTATTACTTAAAGGTGCTTCTGGAAGAAATTTGCACTCAGTTAATCTAACAATACCGCTAGGGACAATGACATGCATAACGGGTGTGTCTGGCAGTGGAAAATCTTCTTTAATTAATCAAACATTATATCCAATATTATTGGCTGAAATATATAATGGCGTAAAGAAACCGTTGCCTTATAAGTCAATCAGTGGAATGGAGCATCTCGATAAAGTTATTGAGATTGATCAAAGTCCAATCGGGAGAACACCTCGCTCTAATCCTGCCACTTACACTAAGCTTTTTGATGAAATCAGGTCATTATTCGCGAATTTACCAGAAGCTCAAATTAGAGGATATAAACCGGGTAGATTTTCATTTAATGTTGTTGGAGGTAGGTGTGAAACATGCAAAGGTGGTGGTTTGAAAGTCATTGAGATGAGTCTTTTGCCAGATGTTTTAGTAGAATGTGAAACGTGTAACGGGAAACGATATAATAGAGAAACAAATGAGGTGCGTTACAAAGGGAAATCGATTAGCGATGTACTTGAAATGACAATTAGTGATGCCTCTGTATTCTTTGAAAAAATCCCTAAAATGTATCGTATCCTTAAAACACTTGTTTCGGTAGGTTTAGGGTATATTAAATTAGGCCAGCCTTCTACAACATTGTCCGGAGGTGAGGCACAAAGAATTAAGCTGTCAGCAGAGCTTTCTAAACGAGGAACTGGTAATACAATGTATATTTTAGATGAGCCTTCAACGGGTCTTCATTTTGAAGATGTTAAAATGCTGCTGATTGTATTACAGAAACTCGTTAATGAGGGGAATACTGTTTTGATCATTGAGCACAATCTCGATATCATTAAGGTAGCGGATCATGTTGTAGATGTAGGTCCTGAAGGAGGAAAAGAAGGAGGGTATATCGTTTGTAGTGGAACCCCGGAGTCTATCGTAAAGAAATTCAAAAAAGTATCTTATACAGCAATGTATTTAGAGGCAGAATTAAAGGCTTAACATTAGGCTGTCTATTTGCTCAAAACTCATTTGACCTAGCATTTTTCCTTCTGGTGAAATGAGGTGTTTAGTTGGTATTGAGGTTACACCATATTTTCGTGCTGTTTCAGAAAGTAGAACAAGATTTGATTGTTCAACAATTTGATGTTTCCACGTGAACCCATCTTTTTTCGCTACAATAACTCCTGCAGGTTCATTTTTCTCCAAGGCAAATGTAACAATGTAAAGTTTGTCTGAATGTCGACTGTACAGTCTCACTAGGCTTGGGTTGTCCGCACGACAAGGTTGACACCATGATCCCCAGAAATCTAATAGCACATATTTTCCACGTAAATGCGAAAGTTTAAAGTGCGTTCCATCAATTAATTTTGCTTCAAAATCAGGAGCAATTTCTCCCGGACGAGCGAAAGATATTTTTATGTAAGCAAAGAAACCTACGTAAATAATTAAAAAAAATATAGGGATGTAAAGAAGGGCTTTTTTCATAAAAAAGAAGATAGGCAATAGCCTGTTTTTAGTATGTATATACTTTTTTATAAAACGTACTACAGATTGATAATTATTCGGTTTTATATGAACAAAATATAGAACAGCATTAATCTAAATTAATCATTGGCTTTTAACTTTCTTTATACATATTTCTTGAAAATGATTGAGGCAATGTGCCCACCAAATCCAAAAGTATTACTCATCGCATATGTCATTTCTTTTTTATGTCCTTTTCCTAAAGGGAAATCATAATGATCTTTAAAGTCGGGCTCTACATTCGTTGTGTTAATTGTTGGAGGTACGATTCCATCTTGCAAAGCCATCAAACTTGCAATTCCTTCAATAGCACCAGCAGCACCAAGTAAGTGTCCTGTCATTGATTTGGTTGCAGAGATTGAAAGCGACTGGCGCTTCCCGAATACACGGTCTACCGCAATCAACTCACTTTTGTCTCCTTGCGGAGTTGATGTCGCATGCATATTAATATAATCAATATCATCTGCTTTAATTTCAGCTTCGCGCATTGCTTCTATCATTCCCAAGACAGCTCCTTCTCCTTCAGGATGTGTTCCGGTTAGGTGATATGCATCTGCAGCTTGTCCACCGCCAACAACTTCTCCAAATATTTTTGCACCACGCTTCTTTGCGTGCTCATACTCTTCAAAAATCAATGCACCTGCACCCTCTCCCATAACAAAACCATCTCTGGAAACATCAAAAGGCCTAGAAGCTGATTCAGGAGTATCATTTCGAGTTGATAATGCTTTTGCGGATTGGAACCCTCCGATTGCAGACTCTGTAATTGCAGCCTCCGAACCACCCGTGATAATCATATCTGCCTTGTCCCATTTGATATGGTTAAAAGCTTCAACCATAGCGGTATTTGAAGTTGCACAAGCAGATACCGGACAGAAGTTAACACCTCTTAATCCGTATTTTATCGAGATAATTCCTGATGCAATATCTACTAGTATTCTTGGAATAAAGAAAGGTGTAAAGCGTGGAGTTCCGTCACCTTCGCAATATTCTTTCATTTGGTTTTGGAATGTTTGAATTCCGCCGTTTCCAGACCCCCAAATAACACCAATTCTATTTTTATTTAAAACATCAAAGTCGATATTACCATATGTCAAAGCTTGATCAACGGCGACTAAAGCATATTGCGAAAACGGATCGTATTTTCTGATTTCTTTAACATGGAAATGATCTTTTGGATCAAATCCTTTCAATTCACAAGCAAATTGTGCTTTGTGTTTACTTGCATCAAATTTTGTTATCAGTTTAGCACCACTAATTCCAGCCTGAATGTTATTCCAATAATCATCCAGGTTGTTTCCAATCGGAGTAAGCGCTCCTATTCCAGTAACTACGACTCTTCTCATAATCATATTTTACGAAGTTATAAAAATCCAAGTTCTAACATTGCCTCTTCACTCATCATATCTTTGTCCCATGGTGGATCAAATACAATGGTCACTTTGCATGAATTGAATGCAGGGTAATCCGCAACTTTGTCTTCTACCTCTTTAGGCATTGATTCTGCAACTGGGCAGTTTGGAGAAGTCAAAGTCATTTGGATTTCAACATTGGTGTCTAAATCAATTTTTACCTCATAGATTAATCCTAATTCGAATACGTCAACTGGGATTTCAGGATCGTATATCGTTTTAAGTATCTCGATCACTTTGTTTTCTAATTTTACTATATCTTCCATAACTATTCTCCTACGATTACCTTAACGGCACCGATTTTCATTTTTTGTATCATACTTGCCAATCCATTTGCACGTGTTGGCGATAGGTGTTCTTGTAATCCTATTTCACTAATAAATCGTAAATCGGCTGTCGCAATTGTTTTAGCATCTTCGTTGTTCATCACACGGATAAGCAAGCCAATAATTCCTTTAGTTATAATGGCGTCTGAATCTGCACTAAATGACATTTTACCGTCAACCGTTTCCATATCCAACCACACACGTGATTGGCATCCTTCAATGAGTCGATCTTCAGTCTTTTTTTCATCTGAAATTAAAGGAAGTTCTTTCCCTAGTTCAATAATATATTCGTATTTATCCATCCAATCATCGTAAATTTCAAATTCATCAATGATTTCTTGTTGTTTTTGATCTAATGTCATTCCTAATCTTTTATCATTAGCGCAACATGTTGATGCTACGGTTTAACGCCTTAATAAAAACATCTATCTCAGCCATTGTATTGTAAAAAGCGAAAGATGCACGCACTGTCCCTGGGATTTTAAAGAAATCCATTAATGGTTGTGTGCAATGATGACCTGTTCTTACAGCAACTCCTTGTTTATCTAATAAGGTTCCAATATCAAATGGGTGTAGGCCTTCAATAACGAAAGAAACAACACTTGTCTTTTCTTTAGAGGTTCCGATAATTCGCATCCCTTCGATTTTGTTCAATTCTTTTGTTGCATAAACACCTAGCTCATGCTCGTGTTTTTGAATAGCGTCTAAGTCTTGTTTAGCTAGATAATTGATAGCTGATCCAAGTGCTATTCCACCTGAGATATTTGGAGTTCCTGCTTCAAATTTATGAGGAAGAACATTGTATGTTGTTTTTTGAAAAGTTACTCGATCAATCATATCACCACCACCTTGGTAGGGGGGCATGCTATCTAAAATATCTTTCTTTCCATATAGAATTCCAACTCCTGTAGGGCCAAAAACTTTATGTCCTGAGAACACATAGAAATCACAATCTAGGGCTTGTACATCGACAGACATATGCTGAACACTTTGAGCACCATCAATTAAAACTTTTGCTCCAACCTTATGGGCAGAATCAATTATATGCTTAATTGGATTGATCGTTCCAAGTGTGTTTGATATATGTGTAACAGAAACCAATTTTGTTTTCTCATTTAGCAGTTTCTCAAAATCTGAAATGATGAGGTCACCTTTTTCATTGATTGGAATAACCTTCAGCTTACATCCTTTGCGTTCACAAAGCATCTGCCATGGGACAATGTTGGAATGATGTTCCATCGCAGAAATGATTATTTCATCTCCTTTCGAAAGTAATTCACCGAACGAATAAGATACAAGGTTAATTCCACCCGTCGTCCCAGCTGTAAACAAGACTTCTTCTGAAGTAGGAGCGTTAATATATTTCTGAATTGTTACTCGAGCATCTTCGTATTGAGTTGTTGCCTCTTGACTCAAGTGATGGACGCCACGATGAATATTCGAATTGTCAAAAGTATAGTAATGCTCAATCGCATCAATCACTACTTGAGGTTTTTGAGAGGTTGCGCCGTTGTCAAGATAAATTAATGGCTTGCCATATACTTTTCTCGAAAGAGTAGGGAAGTCCTCTCGAATTCGATTAAGATCAAATGTTTGTATGTTTTCTTCTGTCATCATTAGTGTAAAGATACGAAATCCTCTTATTTCGATTAATTCTAAACAAGAATAATATAGTCTACTATGACTAATTATTTTTTTGTAAAAAACATTAAGAATTCTTGATTGCCACTTTCACCGATTATTGGGGAAGTTATATGGCCTTTATATTCTAGGTTATTTGACTCTCCAGCTGTCTTTACGTCTTGAATCGTTGGATAGAAAAGGCTCTTCTTTTTTATAAAGCCTGTTTTGGAAACAAACTGTTTGTCAACTTCTAATTCTAAATGAATTAATGCGATTACGAATCCTCCACTTTTTAAAATCGGATGTACAAAAGGAAATACTCTCTTGAGACCTAATGTTTTTTGGTTAATTACACAACCATCTACTACATCAGTAATTGTATTTGAATTAATTTCACGAACCATCATGTCACTTAAATCAACTACGTCTTGATGCGCCGAAACAACTCTATCTAACTCATTGTTAGCCAGCCCTATACTGTATATTTTGGCAGCATTGTGATTAATCAAAACTTCAGTGAATGCATCACGACAACCAATTTCTAAAATCATTTTTCCTGTAATTTCAGGAGACCAAGTTTTAATTGCATCCTCAAGTTTAGCAGCGCTAATAGAGGAAAAGGAAAGGTCTTCCTTAACAAGTTCAATA
Organism: Flavobacteriales bacterium UBA4466; assembly: GCA_905182335.1. Lineage (GTDB taxonomy): Bacteria > Bacteroidota > Bacteroidia > Flavobacteriales_D > Crocinitomicaceae > UBA4466. Next base: position 67,367 of record CAJJBE010000005.1, read on the forward strand.
ATACAATCAGTTGGAAATTTACGCCCGCTCTTGGTAATGAGTTTACCATTCACTTTTACACCAATTTCTCGAATGGTTTTTTCAGCTATTCCACGGGTCTCCACAAGGCCTCGTTGGATTAAAATTTTATCTAAACGTTCTTCAATCATGGCGCAAAGATACGTAACCTTATAATTGTATTCTAATACATACGACGATCAATTGATTTGAATTATGTTTTATTCACCATTCCTAGTTATATTTGTAATATAAATTAGAATTTTGAAAGCAGTATATATCACTCGTAGAGAAACGTTCAATTCAGCTCACAAGTTGTTTAGAGAGGATTGGACGGAAGAGAAGAATAAAGAAGTCTTCGGAAAATGTAGCAATCATAATTGGCATGGACATAATTTCACTATTTATGTTACTGTTAAAGGGCTTCCCAATCCAGACACAGGATTTGTTATTAATTTAAAGGACTTAAGCCAAATTGTGAAAGATGAGGTCGTAGAACCTTTAGATCATAAAAACCTGAACTTAGATGTGCCATTTTTAAAAGGAATGTTGGCATCTACAGAGAATGTAGTGATACAGTTGTGGGATAGAATCAAAGAGCCAATTGAAAAAGCTGGTGGAGAATTAGCGAAAATAAAATTGGTTGAAACGGAAAACAACTACGTAGAATACTTCGGAGGAGCTGAGCCGTTTTAATAAACTAAGAATGAAAGAAGAGATTACATACAATGACGAGATAACTGAAACGTTATCTAAAAACTTCAAAGTTGTCCTTGAACAAATTGGAGAAGATTCAAACCGAGAAGGTTTATTGAAGACGCCAGAGAGAATGGCAAAGGCAATGCAGTATTTAACGCATGGCTACGATTTAGTGCCGGATGATATTATTGCCCAAGCTATCTTTCATGAAGAGTATTCTGAAATGGTGATAGTGAAGGATATTGAAGTGTATTCAATGTGTGAACATCATATGCTTCCATTTTTTGGAAAAGCTCATGTTGCTTATATCCCAAATGGAAAAATTGTTGGTTTAAGTAAGATACCGCGTGTGGTTGATGCTTATTCTAGAAGACTTCAAGTTCAAGAGCGTTTAACCTTAGAGATTAGAGATTGTATTCAGCGTACATTGAATCCAAAAGGTGTTGCTGTAGTTATTGAGGCATCTCACATGTGCATGCAGATGAGAGGGGTTCAGAAACAAAATTCAGTTACAACCTCAAGCGCCTTTACAGGTTTGTTTATGACCAATGAAGCAACCCGTAAAGAATTTATTAACTTAATTCAAGCAAAGCTACATTAAGATGAGTACTATTTTTAACCAAGAAAATGTAGGTTATTCTAAGGCAATAACACGTGATTTTTTCAAGAATGTGTATGGATACATGTTTGCAGCATTGACAATTTCAGGAGTTGTAGCTTATTATGCAGGAATACTTGAGGTTTTTAGCAAGTATTTCGTTAAAGCAGACGGCTCAGGATTAACACCACTTTTTTGGATAGTTTCTTTTGCTCCTGTTGGTTTAGGTTTATTAATTCAAATGGCTTATCAAAGGTTATCGATGATTTTGCTACTCATTCTATTCTTCATTTTCTCAGCCTTAATGGGCTTAAGTTTAAGCTCTGTGATGTTGATGTATTCAGGAAATGACATTGCATTAACGTTCTTTGTTACATCAGGGGCATTCGGAGGAATGGCAGTTTTAGGATATACAACGAAAACAGATTTGACAAAATTTGGAAGTTTGATGTATATGGGATTCATAGGGATCTTCATTGCAGGAATAGCAAATATTTGGTTTCAGAGCGATATGATGAGCTTAATGATTGCAATTATTGGAGTTTTTGTTTTTACAGGTTTAACGGCCTATTACATGCAGTCTTTAAAAAGTATTGCTCAAAACAAACTGATGACTGAAATGGACCGTGCGAAGCTTTCATTAATAGGAGGGCTTCAACTATATATATTATTTATCAATTTGTTTTTATCCTTATTAAGAATTATGGGTGGAAGAAATTAGTCTGTTCGCTATTATGGGTATGTTATCTTACGTGTTTAAGGGTTAATAAATTGGTGCAAATATATATTATAGATTTACACGTTTTTTTTTTAAAAAATGTGTAAATTTGATAAAAATAAAATATAATGGCTGACAATTATTTTGAAAAATCAACAGTAGCATTAGGGACAATTGTATCAATTGCTTTAATTTCAATCGTAGTTTCAATTGTTATGTTTGGGTAAGCAATAAAGACGCTTATATAAACTTATTTCCTTGTCTGTATTATGATTTACGGTTTTTTTTTCACCATATTCTAAATCGAATACCGAATGCCGTTCAATTCAATTTTTGCTTGGATGATGAAAAAGAGAATTCATCAGATAGATTTCTTTTGTAAATATCCACATGAGGTTCAAAAAGAAGTATTCGATAGTTTAATCCAAAAAGGTGCCCAAACCGAATTTGGCAAATTATATGGCTTTTCAAAAATAAAGAATTATAAAGATTTTCAAAAAGTACCACTTCAATTTTATGAAGAGATTAAACCTTGGATCGATCGTGCAATGAATGGTGAACAATCTGTTCTTTGGCCAACAGATACAAAATGGTTTGCTAAATCTTCCGGTACAACAAATGCGAAAAGCAAATTGATTCCCGTAAGCAAAGAGTCTCTCGAAGAATGTCATTACAAGGGAGGTAAAGACTTATTAGCGATGTATTACAACAATCATCCAAATCGAAAGCTGTATAACGGTAAGCATTTAATTATAGGTGGAAGCGCACAAATAAACCAGCTAACTGCAGGTTCTTATTTTGGAGACTTGTCTGCAATTATAGTAAAGAACTTACCATGGTGGGCAGAAATAAGAAGAACTCCTTCTCGTGAAATCGCTTTGATGAGCGCATGGCAAGAGAAGATTGAGCGCATGGCAGAATCAACAATTAAACAAGATGTTTATATTATTGCTGGTGTGCCTAGTTGGACAATGGTTCTTGCCAATAAAGTCCTTGAGATTTCGGGAAAGTCTAATTTGAAAGAAGTTTGGCCAAACCTCGAATTATTCATGCATGGAGGTGTTAATTTCGAACCATATCGAGAGCAGTTTAAGCGATTGATTCCAGATCCTAAAATGAATTATGTTGAGACATACAATGCTTCTGAAGGTTTTTTTGGAATTCAAGATCAAGTGAATTCAGATGAAATGCTTTTGATGCTAGATTATGGCGTTTTCTTTGAGTTTATTCCAATGTCTAGCTTTGATGGGGTCAACTCAAAAGAAGTGATTTCTATTGAGGGTGTTAAATTAGATGATAATTATGCAATTGTAATTTCTACGAATGGTGGACTTTGGAGGTATATTATTGGTGACACAATACGCTTTACTAGTCAGAGGCCCTATCGATTCAAAATCACAGGAAGAACTAAGAGTTTTATTAATTGTTTTGGCGAGGAGATTATTGTTGAAAACACTGAGCTTGCTATCGCAGAGGCGTGTCAAAAAACAGGTGCGCAAATCAAGGAATATTCGGTTGGCCCAATATTTATGAGCAATGGAGGGCGTGGAGCACATGAATGGGTAATCGAATTTGTGAAATCACCGGTAGAAATAGAGATGTTTACTTTAATCTTAGATGAAAGTTTGAGAGGTTTAAATTCAGATTATGACGCAAAACGTTATCACAATATGGTGTTGGATAAACCCTTTATATATGAGGTTCCGGAAGGTACATTTGATGCTTGGCTAAAGTCAATCAATAAGTTGGGGGGGCAGAATAAAGTGCCTCGTTTGTCAAATGATCGTATTATTCTGGAACAAATTTTGCAAATTGCAGGTGGTCAGTAATTAAACAGATGATAAAACAGGTTCTTTTTTTAATTTTCACATTGAGCCTAAGTGTTTCTTTTGCTCAAGATTCATTGTCGTATTCATGGAAAGAAGTAATTAGTTATAAGGTTGCTGAAGACGAAACATGGACAGTTGATTTATTGGAGAATATATACGTTTCAGATGGTGGAATGGTACATAAGTATGATTCTTCTGGAGTAATAAGGTTTTCACAAAGTATTAAATCACTGGGGAATACAACACATCTTATCCCTGTGAATACAATGAAAATTATTCACTTTTCAGAAGAGCAACAAACGTTGTGTTATTTTGATAATACACTTTCATCGATGAATGATTGTATAGATTTAACCCTTGAGAACATTGTTAGTGCAGAGTTTGTTTGTGGCTCTAGCCAACCTAATAAAGTCTGGGTTCTAGATAATTTTAATTCAACATTGTCTTTATTGTCATTGGATAATCTCCAGCAACGCCAAGAAGTGGGTAATTTACGAGGTATTCTTGACATCAATAATATTACACAAATACGTGAGCGCTATAACAGACTATTCGTTCTTGATAAATCGAAAGGGATATATGTTTTTGACCTCTATGCTACTTTGATGGAGTTTATACCTGGAGAAAGTATTCAACAATTAGATGCTTTTGAAGGTACGTTATTCACAGTATCAGATAAAACTCTGTTTGTAAGGTCATTGACTACAGGGGAAGAGTTTGGTGTTCACCTCCCTGTTGATGGTGTGTCTGAGGTGAATTACAGAAATCAATTCTTCTATTTGAGGTCAAAAGGAAATGTTCATAAATATGAGCTTCAATTCTCTAAATAGTTCTTGATTCCTAACTCAATTTTTGTAATTTAGTAAGTCAAAAATACGAGTAAAATGCATATCGCAATAGCAGGTAATATAGGTTCAGGAAAAACAACGTTAACTAGAATGTTAGCAAAGCATTTCGCCTGGGAAACACATTTCGAGGACGTAGAACAAAATCCATATTTGAATGACTTTTATGAAGACATGCAGCGCTGGTCGTTCAATCTTCAAATTTATTACTTAAATAGTCGATTCACCCAAATTCAAGAAATTCAGAAAACAGAAAAAACTGTAATTCAGGATAGAACAATTTATGAGGATGCATTCATCTTTGCACCCAATCTTCATTCAATGGGGCTAATGACTACCCGTGATTTTGAAAATTACTTTTCGTTATTCAACTTGATGGATTCATTTGTTTCTCCTCCAGATCTTTTGATTTATTTAAGAGCAAGTGTACCAACATTGGTTAATCAAATTCAGCAGAGAGGTAGGGTTTATGAAGAAAGTATCCGCTTGGACTACCTAAAACGTTTGAATGAACGTTATGAAGCATGGATTTCTACATATGACAAAGGAAAGTTACTTGTAATTGATGTTGATAATAATAACTTTCCAGAGAATCAAGAAGATCTTGGGCAGATTATCAATGCTATTGATGCCGAGATTAACGGATTGTTCTAAATAAAACACCTTAAATGATTGTAGTAACAGGAGCCGCTGGGTTTATCGGAAGCTGTCTCGTTAGCCGTTTGAATAAATCTGGATATGAGGATATTATAGTAGTCGATGACTTTTCTAAAACGGAAAAAGACGGAAACTTAGATGGGAAGACAATCAAAGCTAAAGTTGGAAGAAAGGACTTTATTCAGTGGTTAGCTCACTTCGGACAAGAGGTAGATTTCATTTATCACATAGGTGCGAGAACTGATACTACAGAATTTGATATTTCTATTTTTGATGAGCTAAATGTAAATTTCTCTAAAGCTGTTTGGAGTGCTTCTGTTAAGTTCAATATTCCGTTGGTTTATGCCAGCTCTGCTGCTACATATGGTTTAGGGGAATTTGGATATAAAGATGATCATTCAGTAATTTCTAGTTTGAAACCATTGAATCCTTATGGGGATTCTAAAAATGATTTCGACAAATGGGTACTTAATCAAACAGAATCTCCTCCGTTTTGGGCAGGGCTTAAGTTCTTTAATGTATATGGACCAAATGAATTTCATAAAGGAAGAATGGCTTCTGTGATTTTTCATGCACATAAGCAAATAGAAGATACTGGAGCGATGAAGTTATTTAGATCTCATAATCCAGAATATACAGATGGCGGTCAATTAAGAGATTTCGTTTATGTGAAGGATGTTGTGGAAGTTTGTCATTACTTAATGGATACTCCTCCAGTTTCTGGAATATATAATTTGGGTTCAGGAGAGGCTCGTACCTTCTTGGACCTTGCTAAAAACACGTTTAAAGCAATGGCGAAAGAAGCGTCAATTTATTTCATTGACACCCCTGCAGATATTAGAGATAAGTATCAGTATTACACAGAGGCTGATATGTCCAAGTTAGTTGAATCTGGATTTTCAAAAGGATTTCATTCACTAGAGGATGGTGTTGCAGATTACGTAACTAATTATTTACAGATGAATGCATACTATTAATATTTATTAAATTCAAAAAAGGAGTGTTATTGATTATTCAATGAGAATTTTTTAATTCAAAAAGATATTGAAACACTTCAGAGATAGAAGATTTCTTGAGATCATCGATGTCATCAATATCATTTAATTTAAGTAGCTGAGTCGTGCTATATCCTTTTTTCTTGAGTTCTTTAGTTGTTACTTTTAATAGCTGACTTGTGCTCCAAGGCTTGTCTTTAAAAGCACAGGGTGTCGATTGACGCATTCCGATTAGGTAGTACCCTCCGTCTTCCGACGGTCCGAAAACAGTGTCATTTGACTCCAAAGCCTTTAAGGCTGATTCCATAATCTCTGCGCTTAAGTCTGGTAAATCTGATCCAATTCCGATGATACGCTTGTACCCCCTCGTAAATTCATCCTCAAATGCATTCATCATGCGCTCGCCTAGGTCTTTTCCCGATTGAATAAACTTCTTCGTGTTAGGCCAGGCAGAATCAATTATGGCATCTGAGAAATAAACATGAAGATCACAGTTTTTAGCTTTCAATGATTCACACTGGGTGATATTAAAAAGGTACTTGTAAACATCAAATGCGGCATTATCTCCAATAGTTTTTGCTAAGCGCGTTTTAACTTTTCCAAGAGTAATATTCTTTACGAAAACAATAATTAAATTTTCCGACATTAAGTTACGGTTTAGTAGACAACACTGCCATTCTTGACCCACTTACTACCCCATTCTTTAGAATACCCATGGATAAGCTTTGTTCTAGTTCCTGTTAAATCAACTAATGGGTAATTAATATTGATCCAATGAAATAATCCTCCATAAAGATTTTTGATATTTGTGTATCCTGCCACCTTCATTTTTTCACCAACGACCTGACTTCGTTGACCAATGCTACAGTATATTATTATTTCTGCATTCTTTGGGATGAAACTTACTGATTGTACAATGAAATTATCAGAACCTATTTGAATGGCATTCTTTAAATGACTAACTGAAAATTCAGATTTAGTTCTAGTGTCTAAAAAGAAAACACCTTTAGTATTCAATTTCCTTTTTGCCTCAGAGGGTGATATTGTTGAGAATCCATTGTAATGTTTCTTAAGCATATTTTTGTAGTCTTCCGATTGAGCTATGGAAGCGTAAGGTATTAGTAGGAGTAATATTGATAATATCTTCATATGATTATTGTGCTATAGTTTTTTTATCTGAGAATTAAGGTTGACAAATTAGAGTGTCTAAAGTTGGAGAATACCCAGCCCATACTCCAAGCGCGCCCCCTGTAATATTTGAAGGTATATTGATTGGTGTAGCAAATGGATTTCCTGCGGTTGATAGTTGTGTATATTTATTCTCCATAAATTCATAAACTGCTTCATCCATTTTTGAGAACTTAACTACGACCGTATCACCAAATCGATAATACCTTTTGTATTCTAAAAGATGTGTAGAATCTTTTCTTTTCATGGGGTTTTCAAAGAAAAAATCAAAAGTCATACCGTCAAAAAATTGATCATTAAATGTTCCTCCTCGTGCTCTCTTAAATATATCGTCTTTTGGAAGACCATCAAAATTTAAGTTGGTTCGTTTCACTTCCCACTTATAACCGTCAAATTGATTTGCAGGATCACTTAGTATGGCCCAGGAGTATCCATATTCAATAGTTCCTGGCTCAAGTTCCCAGTACAATGCATCCAGTGCAGTAGGTTCTAGTATTTTGGTTTTGCCATTGTAGTTTTTTCCGTTAAAGAGAATACTCAGCTCATAAGTATTGTTAACTTCTCCTATCAGATCTATTGAGCTATAGACTAATAAAGGTAGTTCTTGCAACTCATTTAAGTTATTTAAGCGAAGCATCTCCGCAAGTTTTTCCTGAGACTCAATAGGGAGTTCTGAAATAGTGAAAAGCGATAATTCTGTAGTATCTTCGTTGCAAATAACTTTCACTTCAGCATCCAATACAAAATATGAAAGGTACGATGATATGTCAGTTGATGCGTATATATCAGCTGAACGCGATAGTAAAACAATAGGATTTTTATTTGTCTCAATTGTACCATCTACAACAAGCTCCGCTATATGCTCAGGTAAATCAATATTTACTTCTTTGGTACAAGAAGTTATAATGAGCAAAATGCTAAATAAAATCGGAAATGCCTGTCTCATAATTTAAAATTCAAAATTCCATGTTACACCTGGTATTATAGGGAGAAGTGTTACCTGTTTCACTTTCATTTCCAAATCACCAGATAAAAGTTTTCCATCTTTATCTATATATAAAAAGTATGGATTTGCTCTATTGTATAAGTTGTATATTGATATCGCAATATTCGTTCTAAGTTTCTTTTTAACTTGAATCACCTTACCAGTTTCAATGTCAATTTTGTCTTTATACTCTTTTCCATACCAAGTTGCTGAGATATCTAATCGATGATAGGGGGACATTCGCGTAGAGTTTCGTTTTCCGTAGTTGAAAAGTAATGATTGGTTTTGAACATACCAAGATTTAGGGAGAGTCAATGTGTTTCCAGTTGCATAAATAAATGCCCCGCTAATAAGCCACCGATTATTAATTTTATAGCTTGCAACAACAGATAAGTCATGTCTACGGTCGTATTTAGCAGCAAAAGGTTCTCCGTCATTTAAGTCTTTAAATCTGCGTTCTGTTTTACTTAATGTATAACCAAGCCACCCTGTAAGTTTTCCTATTCTTTTTTTTATAAAAAGCTCAATACCATAGCTCCATCCGTTTCCAAAAACCAATAAATTGTCTGTATTATCTTGAATATTATCATTTGGCAATGATCCTTCTTTATACTCAATTAGATTTTTCATGCCTTTGTAATATAACTCCACGGATGTCTCAATTTTATTTTCTATGAAGTTTCTAAAGTATCCTAAAGATAATTGCCATCCTTTTTGAGGCTTCGCTTTATCTGTTGATGGGTACCAAACATCTGTAGGTAATGAAACAGCGCTTAGCGATGTTAAGTGTACGTATTGATAATTGTATGTATACCCAGCTTTTATAGAACTGTTATCTGGAAGCAGCCATCTTAATGAGAGACGGGGCTCAAGGCCATGGTAAAATTTAATAAGTTCTCCGTTTCGATACTCAATTAGAGTATCGGGGGTACTTATATCGCCATTGACATAGCGAGTAAATGGTCCTACATGCTGAAATGTACTATACCTTAAACCTGCATTTACACGTATGTTTTCATTAAGATCAAATTCATTGAGTAAATATGCAGCAGATTCATGGCTATACAAACTTTGTGCTATTCCTGTATCGAAAGAAGTGTCATCATTCTCTGCGGATGAACTCATAGGTGTAAATGTATGATAAATATAATCTAAGCCAAACTTCACTTTGAGATTTGAACTTGGAAAGTAAGTAAAGTCGATTTTAGCACCATAATCACGAATTCCAGAGTTTAATGAAAAACGAAATTCATCTTGAGAAGAGCTAAAGCTAAATTTATAATCAGTCAATGTTGTATTTAGATTCATAAATAATTTACTTGAAAATATATGGCTCCAACGCAATGCAGCTACCCCATTTCCCCAAGGCATTTCGACTAGAAAATTATCATCTAGATTGCTAAAACTAAAATCATCTTTACCATAATAGCTGCTAAAAAAAAGTTTGTCTTTTTTAGTTATCTCATATTTCATTTTGAGGTTTAAATCGAAAAAATGGCATCTAGACCCTGAAAATGGAGATGATTCAGGAATTGCAGCCTTCATAATTAAACCTAAATAAGTTCTCCTCCCAGATATGATAAATGAGCCTTTATTTTTTTTAAATGGTCCCTGAATTGTTATACGAGAAGAAATGGCTCCAATTCCGCCCTTGATGCCTAACTTTTTTGAATTACCATTATTCATCTTAACTTCTAGGACAGACGACATTCTTCCTCCGAAATTTGCAGGCATACCTCCTTTAATTAAGCTTACTCCTTTTACAGCATCAGCATTAAAAACAGAAAAGAAACCAAACAAATGGGATGCATTATAGACAACTGCTTCGTCTAATAAGACTAAATTTTGATCCGGGCCACCACCTCTAACATAGAAACCTTGTCCTCCCTCTGCGGCCGAAGAAACACCGGGCAACAATTGAATGGTTTTTATAATGTCAACTTCTCCCATAAATGCAGGAAGTGTTTTTATTTCGTTAATACTAAGTTCTAATTGTCCTATTTTAGTACTTTTCACATTTTGCTCAGCGTTAGCGCTAACGACTACTTCTTTAATGTTTTGAAGGTTCCCCCCGACAACTTTATCCAATCTAACATCTGTGCTAAGATCAATAGTTTTTGTTTCAATTTTAATTCCTCCAGCTCGAAACTCTACTATATATATTCCTTCTGGGACTGTAAGTGAGTAGAAGCCATCGTTGTTTGTAATTGTTCCTTTTCTAATTTTAGGAATGAAAACTTTTGCTCCAATAACAGTTTCACCATTTTCACCATTACTGACATACCCACTTAAGGTACTAGTTTCTTGAGCTTTTAAGTGAAGTGCAAAAAAGAGTATAATTGCAGACAATATAACTTTCATAAATGGGTTTTTATAAAAATCGGAAAATTTACTGATTGTTTCAAGTAAAAAGCACCAAACACTAAATTAGTAATCAAGTCGATTATAGTTTTTATTGACATTCAGTTGACTTTATTCTTTGAGTAGATTTTGATATCTTTGTATATTGATAACAGTTAGAGTGTCAACTCTCCTTTTTAGGTTATATTTCATGATATTTGTGAAGCTTTATCGAGGAGTTTTTCAATTCTTATGAGATTTTAAGAGGTGGAGTTTGAAATAGAAAGACGATAGAAGAAATCATTAACTATTGAGAATGTTAATTTCAATGAAAATGCAGCTTATTATATTATAAAATGCTACAAGAAAAAAAGTAAAGAATGAAGGTTTCATATAATTGGTTAAAAAAATATATTGATACAGACTTATCTCCAGTTGAGATGAGTGAGATTTTAACAGATACAGGGTTAGAAGTAGAAGGACTTCGTAAAATTGAAGCGGTAAAAGGTGGATTGGAAGGTGTTTTTGTAGGTGAGATATTATCAGTAGAGCAACATCCGGATGCGGATCGCTTAAAAATCACAACGGTTTCTGTTGGTAGCGAACCACTTCAGATTGTTTGTGGAGCAACGAATGCACGAACGGGGATTAAAGTGATTGTGGCAACAGTAGGCTGTACACTTTGGCCTAGCGCTGAAGAAGCTTTCAAAATCAAGAAATCAAAAATACGTGGAATTGAATCTTTAGGAATGCTTTGCGCAGAAGATGAACTTGGCCTAGGCAAAGGTCATGATGGCATTCTAGAATTAGAGATGTCAGCAACCGTAGGCACGCCAGCTTCAACCTATTTCGATCTTGAAGATGATTACGAAATTGAAATTGGTCTAACACCAAATCGTTCAGATGCAATGGGGCATATCGGAGTAGCTCGAGATTTAGTTGCTTATTTGAATGTTCACAATAAAGCGGGGTTGAGATTGAATTTTCCTTCCGTGGAGAGCTTTAAGATTGATAATAATGATTTAAGAATCGCTGTTTCTGTGGAAGCACAAGATGTTTGTCCACGTTACATGGGAGTTACAATTTCTGGGATTAACGTCGCTCCATCTCCAGTATGGTTACAAAAAAGTCTAAGATCAATAGGTCTTACTCCAATAAATAATGTAGTTGATGCCACTAATTATGTAATGCACGAATTAGGCACACCTTTACACGCATTTGATGCTGCAAAACTTAACGGGAAAGTTGTAGTAAAAACAGCGAGAGAGGGTGAGATATTCAAAACACTAGATGATGTCGATCGTAAATTATCATCATCAAACTTGATGATTACAAATGGTTCTGACAACTTATGTATAGCAGGTATTTTAGGTGGTGCTGATTCAGGGATTAGAAATGAAACTATCGATATCTTTTTAGAGTCTGCATATTTTAATCCTGTTTCTGTACGTAAGACAGCCAAAATGTTTGCATTGAACACAGATGCGTCATTCCGTTTTGAGCGAGGTGTAGACCCAAACTTAACGGATTATGCATTAAAGCGTACAGTGCTTTTAATTCAGGAGCTGGCAGGTGGAAAAGTGAGTATGGATGTGGTTGACACAAACCAGAAGCCAATCAACAATAAAGTGGTTTCATTTGACTATGAGCGATGTAATAAATTAATTGGAGAGAATTTAACAGTTGAAATGGTAAATAGCATACTTGAAAATTTAGATATTAAAATCGTTTCAACGAATCAAACGGAGCTTGAATTAGATATCCCAGCATACCGAATAGATGTCACACGTGAGGCAGATGTAATTGAAGAGGTTCTTCGTATTTATGGATTCAATAATGTTCCGATTCCAGAGAAATTGAATTCTTCAATCACACGATTCATAAAACCTGACATTGAAAAAATTCAGAATGTTATTTCTGATATGTTGGTTGGAATGGGGTTCTCCGAAGCATTGAATAATTCATTGACAAAATCAGAGTATTCTGTAAAGTTGGGTGGAGAAGTTGTCCGCGCTGATCGCAATGTTGAAATGTTAAATCCACTGAGTCAAGATCTTGATGTGATGCGTCAATCATTATTATTTAATGTGATGGAGATGGTTGCGCGTAATCAAAATCGTCAGAATTCAGACTTGAAATTATATGAATATGGTAAAACCTATCATAAATTTGATAATAATTATTCTGAGAACAAACGATTGATTGTCGCTTTGACGGGGCGTAAAGAAAAAGAAAGCTGGAATTCCACGAAAGAAAAGCACACATACTATTCAATTAAAGGAACAGCTTTGGCAATATTCAAACGTCTAGGAATAATTGGTATGCTGAAAGAAAAAGCAATAAATAAATCGTTGTTACAAGATGGTGTTTCACTGTATGTTTTGAAAAAAAAAGTGGGTGAAATAGGATGGGTTTCACCACAAATGAAGAAGTACTTTGGAATTAAAAATGATGTCTTTGTTGCTGATTTGGATTGGGACGAAATTGTTGATAGTTTAAAATTCACGAAGATTAAGTATACTGAATTACCTAAAACATTCGCGGTACGAAGAGACTTTTCATTGTTGCTTGACTCAAAAGTAAACTTCTCAGAGATTGAAGAGATTGCTAAAAATTGTGATCGTAAAATTCTTCAAGAAGTTCGATTATTTGATGTTTACGAAGGAAATAACCTTGAGGATGGGAAGAAATCGTATGCAGTTTCATTTAAATTCCAAGATGCTGAGAAAACATTGAAAGATCAACAAGTGGACACGGTAATGGATAAAATTAGAAGTGAACTTGAATCTAAGTTGAACGCTCAATTAAGATAAATGGTAAAGCAATTTGCAATTACTGGAATCGGGACAGATGTCGGTAAGACTGTTGTGAGTTCCATTGTCGCAGAGGCATTGAAAGCAACATATTGGAAACCTGTTCAGGCAGGGGATTTGGACAAGTCAGATTCTATAAAAGTTGAAAGCTATACATCTAATGTTAAGGTTTTAGAAGAAGCCTATCGCCTATCAGAGCCAATGTCACCACACGCTGCTGCAGAGATTGATGGTATGACCATTTCACTTGCTAAATTAAAATTACCTCAGGTAGATTCCAGTTTTATTGTTGAAGGCGCGGGGGGGCTGATGGTACCATTGGACAATGATGGTTTGACTTTTGCAGATGCAATTGTCTCATGGGGTTTGCCGACAATTATCGTTTCACGCCATTATCTGGGAAGTATAAATCATAGCTTATTGACAGCGGAAGTATTGAAGTCTAAAGGGATCAAGATTGCAGGGTTTGTGTTTGTTGGAGATGAGAATAAGGCAACTGAATCTATCATTTTGAAACATACAGGGATCAGGATGATTGGGCGTATTCCAATTTCAGAAAAACTAGATAAAAATTTTATCGCAAGTCAAGCTGAAAAGATAAGATCACAATTATGAGCTCTATCATAGAAAAAGATAAAAAACATGTGTGGCATCCTTTCACACAACATTTCACAGCGGAAAATCCAATGGAAATAGTGCGGGCAGAGGGTGTTCGCTTATATGATCTTGCAGGAAATGAATATATTGATGCTAATTCATCGTGGTGGGTTAATATTCATGGTCATGGAAACACTCACATTGGTAAAGCGATGATGAAGCAATTCAATCAAATTGATCACATTGTTTTTGCTGGAGTTACTCATCCAAAAGCTGTAGAATTAGCAGAACGAATCACTAAAATATTACCACCAGAACTTGAGAAGGTTTTTTTTTCCGACAATGGTTCAACATCAGTTGAGATTGCCTTGAAGATGATTATCCAATACTGGCACAATAAGGGCCAAAATAAAAAACGATTTTTAGCAATGAATGGATCGTATCATGGTGATACTTTTGGTGCGATGTCTGTTGGTCAACGTGGTTATTTCAATGCACCTTTTGAACCGTTTTTCTTTGATGTGGATTACATAGACTTTCCCAATGGAGAAAATGAAGATTTAATTTTATTGCACGCACAATCGTTATTTGAAACAGGTGAGTTTGCCGGAATGATATTAGAACCACTAGTTCAAGGAGCTGCAGGGATGCGCATGTACTCTGCTGCTTTTCTCGACAAGCTGGCTTCATTGGCAAAAGAAAATGATGTCTTGATTATATATGATGAGGTCATGACAGGGTTTGGTAGAACAGGAAAGATGTTTGCAACTGATTATTGTGAAGTAAAACCAGATTTCATAACCTTATCCAAAGGGTTAACGGCGGGTGTGATGGCGTTAGGATTGACAGTAACATCAAATAAGATTTATAACGCATTCCTGGGCAAAGAGATGACTAAAGCACTTCTGCATGGACATTCATTTACTGCTAATCCAATTGCATGCGCTGTAGCTTGCGCTAATCTAGATTTATTTGAACAACCTCGGGCAATTCAGGGGATGAAAAATCTTGATTTGTGGAATAAAGAGTTTAGAAAAGAGTTGGAAGAAATAGAGATTGTTACGAACATTCGTCAACAAGGAACAATCATTGCTTTTGAAATTAAGACAGGGGAGGGAAATACCTATTTTTCAGACATTAAAGCACAAGCTTACGCATACTTTTTGAATCAAGGAATTTTAATTCGACCTTTAGGAAATGTGATTTTTGTGAATGCGCCATTAATTATTTCAAAAGAAGATTACGATAAAATTACACAATCGATTTTAGCATTTTTATCTGAGGGTTGTAGAATAAAAAAACACAATTAGTTGGATGAGTCTGTAAAGTATTAATTGTAAGTTAATGTCAGATTTTTGTCTCTTGTATTGATGAAATTATAATTTCAGCGGCCATCCTAATTTCTTCTTCATTAATATTTAATGGAGGAGACAGTCGGAAACTATTAGGTTGTGATAAGAACCAAAAGCTAATTAACCCTTTGTCAAGACATCTTTTTACCACTTTTTCAACGCGTTCAAAGGATATCATATCAAAAGCAAACATCATCCCAATACGTCTTGTTTCAATGATTTCTTCTTCAGTTTTAATTAGTGTTTCAAGTAGGTTACCTAATCGTTCTACTTCATTGAAATTAATTTCAGTTTCCAGAACTTCTAGGCAAGCGTTTGCCGCTGCGCAAACAACTGGGTGTCCGCCAAAGGTTGTAATGTGTCCAAGCATAGGGTTATAAGAGAATTCAAATAGCTTTTTATTCGATGAGACTAAAGCTCCAATAGGCATTCCACCACCAAGTGCTTTTCCGAGTGTTAAAATGTCTGGTACAATTCCGAAATGCTCAAAGGCAAATAGTTTACCTGTACGTCCCATACCACATTGAACCTCGTCGAAAATTAACTGAGCGCCAACTGCTGTACATCGATTTCGAAGAGCGAGCATGAATTCCGTCTCCGGCATTCGAACTCCAGCATCACCTTGAATTGTTTCGATGATAACTCCAGCAGTTTTAGTTGTAATCTGAGATAATTGTTCTATTGAATTGAGTGATAAAAATCGTACATCTGGTAAAAGTGGTCTGAATGCCATTTTTTTTGATTCGTTACCAGAGACGCTCATTGAACCATGAGTGCTACCGTGATAAGAACCTCTAAATGAAACTAGCTCAATTCTACCCGTTATACGTTTCGCAAGTTTTAATGCTGCTTCATTGGCTTCTGTTCCAGAATTAACGGTGTATACGCAATTGAGATTTTCAGGTAATAATGAAGTAAGGGTTTTACTAAAATTTAATTGAGAATCTTGAATAAACTCACCGTAAACCATGACATGAAGGTGTCGATCAATTTGTGTTTTTAAAGCTGAGATTACTTTTGGATGTTTGTGGCCAATATTGTTTACGGCAACTCCTGCAATCATATCCATATATGATTTTCCAGATTTATCGTAGATGTAAATACCTTCTGCGTAGTCTACGTCAATAAGATAGGGCGATTGATTTGTTGGTCCTTGAACTGATAAAAACTCATCCTGTCTTGTCATTCTATTGGTCTATCTTGGATAGGTGGTTATTAAGGTATATTTCTTTCTGAACGCTCTCCATTATTTAACTTATTGAGTAATTCACACTTAAAATGTTCCTCCAAATTTAAGTGTTTTGTCAATTTATTATATGTAATAACACCAGTAATTTTGTGGGATAGTCCTCTTTGAATGTAATTCCATTACTTACGTTGAATAACTTTTAGCGCAGCTTCAATTATATTTGGAGTGTCGATATTGTATTTTTTTAATAAATCTTCTGGCTTACCACTTTCTCCAAAGCTATCATCAACAGCTACATACTCTTGAGGAGTAGCAGTGTTTCTTGAAAGCACTTGAGCAATAGAGTCTCCTAGGCCTCCATTCATCATGTGTTCTTCAGCAGTAACAGCACATCCGGTTTTAGCTACACTATCTAAGACAGCTTTAGCATCTAAAGGTTTAATTGTGTGCATGTTTATTACTTCAGCAGAAATCCCTTTTTCTTGTAATGCTTGAGCTGCTTCAATTGCTTTCCAAACTAAATGACCACATGCAACAATTGTAACATCTGTCCCTTCGATAATCGTATCTGCTTTTCCAATTTGGAAATTAGCATCAGGTTTAACAAAAATAGGAACTGAAGGACGTCCAAACCTTAAATAAACTGGACCTTCATGGTCAGCAATAGCAATAGTCGCTTGTTTTGTTTGGTTAAAATCACAAGGAACAATAACAGTCATGTTAGGTAACATTTTCATCATACCGATGTCTTCAAGAACTTGGTGGGTGGCACCATCTTCACCTAAAGTTAAACCAGCATGAGAGGCACAGATCTTTACGTTCTTTTGAGAGTAGGCAATCGATTGACGTATCTGATCATATACACGGCTCGTAGAGAAGTTTGCAAAAGTCCCAGTGTAAGGAATTTTACCACCAATAGTCATCCCAGCTGCCATTCCCATCATGTTTGCTTCAGCAATTCCTACTTGAAAAAAACGTTCTGGAAATGCATTCTCAAATGCATTCATTTTTAATGACCCCGTTAAATCAGCACATAATGCAACAACATTATTATTAAGCTTACCTACTTCTAAAAGTCCTTCTCCAAATCCTGAGCGAGTGTCTTTTTTACCTAATACTTCAATATTTATTTTTTCGATCATAACCTTAATGATATCGTTTGGTTTGAATTAATTCTAAAGTCTTTCTCCAATGTATATGTTGAAGATTTTAATTTTTTCTGTCTATAAACTAAGCGGTATATACCAGGTTGCAATTTCCATGTTCCAGTTTTAGCTCCTTCTTTTAAGGTGCAAACCCAATCCCAAGTACCATTACTATTTTTGGTGAATATTTGACCAATAATACCATTCCCAGATGAATATCTTACGATACCCGGAGATTGGATGTCTAGATATGTTGTTGCACTTTGATTTACACTAGCAGCAATGTAAATACGTGGAAGTGTCAGTATTTCTAAATCATATTTCCCAACTAGATATTTGTCTGATTCCCCAATTTTCTGTGTGTTTAATGTTTTATTCTGACCTTCTTGTGTAACTCTAACATCAAACTGATAAGGTTTCGCAGCATTTATAAATCTCACCTTTAAATATCCTTGAGGAGAGTCAGTTATTATTGTGTTATGAATATTACGCTTAATTTCAATGTTATTCTTGTAAACTCTAGGAGTAGTGTTTACAACCAAATCATATTTATATTGAGGGTTTATAATCAATGTGTCAGGATATCCTAGGTTATTTAATGTATGCGTAAATGTGTATTTAAGTTCAGTTGTTCCTGTCTTATATAGGAACATCGTTACATCCGTTTCAGACGGTGAGCCTTTTACATCATTCAAGTTGATTTGAGTAGTTGTATTTAAAAGTGCCTTTGAAACAACTGTTTTTAGTACTTGTTCAAACGTTTCTTTCGTTTCTGCATCGGCATACGTTCCGATACATTTAAATTTTTCCAAGTAAGATAAGTCCATCCCAAGTCCAATGACAAATGGAGTAACTTTTACGCCTTTATCTTTTATTTTTTTAGCAATAACACAAGGGTCATTGTCGCATGCTTCTAATCCGTCTGTAATTAAAATGATAATATTTCTTGATTTACTATATGGGAAGTCCCCCGCTGCTGCTTCTAAAGATCTAGCAATAGGAGTAGTTCCTTTTGCACGGATAGATTTGATACGTGTTTTAACTTGATTAAAATTATTCTTCGCAAAGGGTACTTCTAATTTGGTGTCATTACAATCCTGGAAAGTTGCTGTAATTGCGGACTGATGTCCATAAACGCGCAGTCCAATTTCTAAATTTGGAACAGAATATAAATCGTCTACTGTTTTTACCAGTAATTCTTTTGCTACTTCAATTCGAGTTTGACTTCCCCATTGCGCATTCATGCTATTAGACGCGTCTAGAATAAAAAGTATTCTCGTTAAACTATCTTGCCCGAAACTAATCGAACCTAATATTGAAAACGATATGAATAATAATAATTTCAATTTTAGTAATCTCCTAAAGTTTCTTCAAGTTGGTATAAAGCAGACACTAATTGTTCAGGATTTGGAGCAGATCCATGCCATTTATGAGTCCCCATCATATAATCAACCCCTTGGCCCATTTCTGTTTTCATGATTATTACTATTGGCTTTCCGTTTCCAGTCATACTTTTTGCTTTATCTAGCGTCGATTTAATCTCATCAATGTTATGCCCATCCATTTCAAGTACTTCCCATCCAAAAGCTTGCCACTTTTGAGAAAGATTACCTAAAGAAAGAACATCGTCACAATCTCCATCAATTTGACGACCATTGTAATCTATCGTTGCGATTACGTTGTCAATGTTATTTCCAGCTGCATACATAGCTGCTTCCCAAACTTGCCCTTCTTGTAACTCCCCATCACCGTGAAGTGTATAAATAATGCTATCATCACCATTTAGTTTCTTTGTTTCAGCTGTTCCTAAAGCGCAAGACAAGCCTTGACCTAAAGACCCTGAAGCCATACGGATACCAGGCAAACCTTTGTCAGTAGACGGGTGACCTTGCAAACGACTAGACATTATTCTAAAACCACTAAGTTCAGGTACAGGAAAGTAACCAGAACGCGCTAAAACACTATACCAAACTGGAGAGATATGGCCATTTGATAAATAGAAAACATCTTCGTTCTTTGCATCCATAGTAAAATTACTAGGGTCGTGTTTCATTTTATCAAAGTAGAGCACAGTTAAAAAATCAGCACAACCAAGAGAACCTCCAGGATGCCCAGAACTTACCGCCGAGACCATTCTGACGATATCTCTTCTAACTTGTGATGCTATGTTCTTTAATTCTTGTGTTTCCATCTTTCCTTTGTTGTATATGCATTTTACTAAAACAAAATTAAGTCTAATTATTTAAATGATTATACGATTTTTAATTTGTTTATCATCAATTTAAAGGATTTATGCACAATTAAAGAATCTATATATCATGTATTGTTATTAAATGAATTAAAAATATTTAATTGCTGTTTAAAACAGGGTAGATGCATCATCATTATTATAGTAAAATATAGAATGTTAAATATTGAAAGAACTATATCATAGCATTTATTGTATTTTAGCTGAAAATAGCATGGTATAATACTCACACATACAACCTTTACTCGTTGAGTTACGTCTGTTCAAATAAAGTATAGTTTAAATTTTAATTATGAAGTTATTTTCTATTGTATTGATTAGTGCCTTTTGCTCGTTATTAAGTCTTTCGCAAGAGATTGATTCAAGACTCCTAAGTCGTTATGCTCCAGAGCAGCTAACCGAAATGTATAACAATAATACTCAAGAGTATCAGTTTCTCGTTTATGCGTTGGATAATGCTGTTTACTTAACGGATACTCCCGAAGGCAAGACGACTGTTGATTTTGAATCAATAGATATTTTAAATCGTAATTTTGATTTTGTGTCATTAGGGTTGTTTATTAAGGATCAAAATCAATATTTTAAAATTGCGGGAGAGGATAAGCTTTTAGTTGTTAAATCGAGATTAGTGTTGAATTATGAAATGCAAAATAGATAGAGTTATGAAAAATATGATAAAATCAGTTGTAATTTGCATACTTGCATTTAGCTCTACACTAAGTTTTGCGCAAAACATCAATATGGGAGATGAAGGATTTTTGGAAACAAATCCTGCAAACTGTAATACCTTTGGTGTCGCAGCTAACAATTTTTTTGATGATGGTGCCGGAGCTAACTATTCTGCAAACTTTAACGATACAACAGTATTCTGCCCTGATTTGAATTTTGGCACAAAAATGACAATGACATTTGCAATTAATGCAGGCTTTGAATTCAATGTTGATGGCTCTGACTCTATATATGTATTCGACGGACCAGATGCAACTGCTTCTTTACTTGGAGTTCATAATTCAATAACTGATCCAAATGGATTTGCTTACACGGCATCTTGGAGTAATCCTAGTGGATGTTTGACAGTTGTCTTTATCTCAGACGGAGCAAACGAAGGGACAGGATGGGCTGCCAACGTTCAATGTGGTAACCAAGCACAGCCATTCGAGCCGCATATCGAGGCATTTATTAATGGGCAAGGTATGGACGCTTTGAATCCTGCAGATACTGGATTTGTAGATGTTTGTTTTGGTGATAGCATTTTGTTTGTGGCAACACCAGTTTTTCCTTATTCACTTGAAAATATAGGATATGGATACTCACAAGATGTGAATTCAAATATTGAATTTGATTGGTATATTACAGATGGTGGAACATATCAAGATAACGATTCTGTTTGGTTTACCCCACCGTCAAGAAACGGCTTCCTTATTGATGTTAAAATGGAGGATCAATTCCCTCAAATTAATAGAATTTTATGTAAAGTTAGAGTTTCTCAATTACCTAATTTTACAGGTACGGGACCAGTTGAAGACACTGTTTGTTTAGGCTTAAGCACCACACTTATTGGAGGTGTTACTGCTTCTGATACTGTAGGTGTTGACATTCCTTCTGGAACTTTTGAGCTCGGAGGATCATTTGCTGGCTTGACATATTTACCTGATGGATCAGGGGCACAATATCAAGCACCAATTGATATAGGGGGATTTCCTGATGGAGCTGTAGTTTCAAATTCACAAGATTTAAATCAAGTATGCATCACAATGGAACACTCTTATATTGGCGATTTAGAAATAGCTCTTCAATGCCCAGATGGTACACAAGTAACTTTATTGAATTCATATAGTCCTGGTTTTATTCCTGGTGGAATTAGTGGTGGCAGTACCTACATGGGAGACCCTATAGATGATAGTGGTGGTGGTGGTCCTGGTGAAGGCTGGGAGTACTGCTTTAGTTCAGTTTATAATACCTTCAACGATTGGCCTTCAGAAACGGGAAATACGATACCTGCTCCAAATTTTGGGAATAATGGACCTTCATTAAATCCTAATGGTGTATTCTTGCCAGAGGATGATTTTTCTGCTTTCGCTGGATGTCCAGTGAATGGGCAATGGACAATTATTGTTCAGGATAACTTAGGAATTGATGATGGGTATATTTTCGAATGGGGATTATACTTTGATCCATCATTCTTTCTAGGGGCTAATGGTTATCAAAATACGGTTAGTTCTGAAGATTGGCAAAATCATTCAACAATTGTTTCAGGTCAATCTGACACTTTATTGGTTGTTCAACCAGACACACCTGGCTTTACTTATTACACCTATGAAGTTACAGATAATTTTGGTTGTGATTATGATACAACGGTTGCAATCTATGCTCTACCTCAGCCTTCTATATTTAATGATAGTATTGGTTGTGATTTAAGCTATTTTGTTAGTAACACAGAGTCGTTTAATGGAGGTGTATGGTCTACTGTAGATACAGCTATTTCATTTTCACCATCAAACGATATAGAGAATCCTTTAATTGTCACATCAACCCCGGGTTTATATACGATAACCTATACTGATAATGCTTGTAATATATCTGTAACATCAGAGGTTGATTTTCTACCATATCCATTTACATATTTCACGGATACTGTACTTTGTAATGGGGTTTTGTATAATTTAACAGCGCCTGATGATAATCTTTATCCGACAAGTTTTGTATGGAATGATGGTACAATTGGGCAGACAATTAATATTGATAGCCCAGGTTCATATACGGTGACTATGAGTAATATTTGTCATACGACTCAGGAGTCCGTACTCGTTGATTACCAGCTTTGCATCATTGAACCTCCTAATGTTATTTCGTTAGCTGAAGGTTCTCCAAATAATGAATGGTATGTTAAGTCTGAAGGCAGCTTTGCTAAGTTTAACCTTACCATTATAAATAGATGGGGGAACATCTTATTTGAATGTATCGACTCAGGTAACCCTAGTAATTGTAAGTGGGATGGAACAAATAAAAAAGGTGATAAAGTTGAAGATGGAGTTTATTTCTATACCATTGATGCTGCTATTGATACTGGGGATGATATTCAGAAGCATGGGTTTATTCAAGTGGTACGCTAATTAATTTATAAAAGTTAAAAAAGGGATGCCATTTGGTTTCCCTTTTTTTGTATTTGGATGTTTGGGATATGAAAGACATCATTACTTTTACAGAATATAAATCAAAATAAAATGAAGAAAATCGGTGTAAATGGCTTTGGCCGAATAGGAAGATATTTCACACGAATGTCTTTAGATAATCCTAATGTTGATGTCGCTGTGGTTAATGATTTATCAGACATCAATACATTGGCACATTTGTTCAAATACGATAGTGTTCATCGTAAATTGAAACATGAGTTTCATATAGATGGGAATAAGATTGTATTTTCGAATGGGAAAGAGATTCATTTTATTTCTGTGAAAAATCCGGAAGATATTAAATGGTCTGAATATGATGTCGAAGTTGTTTTAGAAGCTACAGGTGTATTTAGAACAAAAGAACTTGCTTCTAAACATTTAATAGGTGGAGCAAAAAAAGTTGTTTTATCTGCTCCGTCAAAAGATGGCGAGATAAAAACTCTTGTTTTAGGTGTTAATGATGCATTGCTTTTAGATACAGATATAATTATTTCAAATGCATCGTGTACCACAAATTCAGCAGCTCCTATGGTTAAGGTGATGAAGGAGTTGTGTGAAATAGAAAGTGCTTTTATAACAACTGTGCACAGCTACACATCTGATCAGCAACTTCATGATGCACCGCATAAAGACTTAAGAAGAGCAAGAGCTGCAGCTGAGTCAATTGTACCAACAACGACGGGTGCTGCAAAAGCGTTGTCTAAAATATTTCCAGAACTGGAAGGGCATATTGGAGGTTGTGGCATTCGTGTTCCTGTTCCGGATGGATCAATGACAGATTTAACTTTTGTGGTTAAGAATCCACCTACTGAAACTCAAATTAATAAAGCTATGAAGACTGCCTCTGAAGGTAGTTTAAAAGGGGTACTGGCCTATACCGAAGATCCAATTGTTTCAGTTGATGTTATTGGTGAGGCTAACAGTTGTGTTTTTGATGCATTGCTAACCAGTGTGATTGGTAATATGGTAAAGGTTGTAGGTTGGTATGATAATGAAGCGGGTTATTCTAATCGATTAATTGATTTAGTTCAAAAAATGTAATTGATAGTTACCATTTGTAAACCCAACCTTTAGGTGCTACAGATTTTAAATCGACTAGCCCAGCTTTCGCTTCAGCTATTGTCGGGAATGATTTAACACTAACGAGCATCATTCCCCTTCCTCTACCAATCTTAATGGTATATCCTTCGCTTCTCAATTTATCTCCTAATCGATTTGCATATCTCTCAGATGTGAATGCTCCTGCAATTATATGATATGGCTTCTCAATATTCGAGTTTGTATCTTTTTCAAGTGTTTCGGAATCTTTTAATTCAATATCTAAAGACTCTTCGTTTGTTGATAAATCACCATTTAATATTTTTGCTCCAGTTTCTACAATAATTGAGTCAATCTCAGTATTTGAAACATAATCTTGAGCTTGCTTTTCGTTTTTTGTATCTAATACAATAATACCATTATCGAGATGTTTTTTGTAATTCAGCCCGAAAAAAACACCTCCTCCAACAAGAAGTAAAATTAATACGAGTATTCTATAAAAGCCAACGCCGCGTCTTTTCTTTTTACTATTTTCTTCCTGTTCTTTGCGTAACTCATCAAGTTTAGCTAGAGTTGCCTCGCGTTCTTCTTTTTCAAGAATATTTAATTCTTTATTTTCTAGTTCCTCTTCTTTTACTTCAGGGATTACTGTTTGACTAGGAGTAAGAATATTTTCATCTTCTGCCTTTTTGAGTTCTTCTTTTTTCACTGCCTCAGTTTCTTTTTCTACAGAAGTACCTTCATTCATTTGACTCCAGCTTTTAAAATCGATTTCATCATCATTTTTATAGAAAGAACCAAACTTATACATATCATAAGATTCTCCTTTATCTAATTCTATTTGAATTTCACGAACATACTTTGAAATTAAATTCATCGCTTCATTCTCATCAATGCCTTCATTTTTAGAAATGTACGATGTCAATTTACCGTCATCATGTTTTAGATAAGACATAAACATAATTTCTCCCTTGTCTGCATTGATAATTGTAAGCGCACCAAGGCTTGGTATGATAATTGTATTTACTTCTTTAAGAATTTCTAGTAGATATTTATCCATGATGTAAAAGTATAATTATTTTGAATGGATAAAAAAAATCAAAATAACTCCGAAAAGTTAAATGTGTCTTTAAGCCGAACTCCTTTTTCGGTATTCTGCAATGTACAACACTCGTTCGAATAATCGTGTTCAAGAAATAAGACATAATTAGTCTCTTCTGCTTTTTGTAGAAATTTTTCTTTCTCCGAGAGTGTTATTAAAGGGCGTGTGTCATACCCCATTACATATGGGAGTGGTAAATGACCAACACTTGGAAGTAAATCAGCCATAAAAGCTAACGTTTTACCTTTATAATGGATGTGTGGGATCATCATGCTTTCTGTATGTCCATCAACGAAAAGCACGTCGAAATTATTGAACACATTTTTTGTGAAATTAGATTCTCGGTCAACAAATTTTAATTGCCCACTTTCTTGTATTGGAAGAATATTCTCGGATAAGAAGGATGCTTTTTCTCTAGGGTTAGGTTTTGTAGCCCATTCCCAATGCTTCTCGGTGCTCCAATAAATCGCGTTTTTAAATACGGGCTCAAATCCAGTTCTGCCCTTATTCCATTTTATAGCTCCTCCGCAATGATCAAAATGTAGGTGTGTTAAAAAAACATCTGTTACATCATCGACCGAAAAACCAAGTTTCTTTAAGTTTGGTACAAGGCTATTTTCATCAGACAGGTAGTAGTGAGAGAAGAATTTCTCTGATTGTTTATCTCCAATACCTGTGTCAACTAAGATTAAACGATCCCCATCTTCAATTAGGAGCGTCCGCATCGACCAATCACACATGTTTTTTGAGTCCGTTGGATTTGTTCTTTCCCATAATGATTTAGGAACGACACCAAACATAGCACCTCCGTCTAATTTAAAATTCCCTGTATTAATTGGATGAATGATCATAATAGTATTTTATTTGCAGGTTGCAATATACAAAGTTGTAATGGCTAAAATGGCAGTGATTAAGCCAATTATTTTCTTTGTCGTTTTTGTTTCTTTAAATATGATAAATCCAATGATTGCTGAAAAAAGAACCACCGAGACATTTGTTATCGCGAGCACTGTTGAATCGTTCCAGCCAGTTGTGCGATAGGATAATAATAATAAGTAAATAGAGAAGTAGTTGGGTATTCCCAAGACGATACCTGCTAATATATTTTTAAACTGAATTTTTGTCTTTTTTTGAATAAGCCGAATAATGAGTATTATACTTCCTATGATCCCTGCAGAACCGAGTCCTACTGAAGTAAATATTGCAGGAGTCATTGAGCCAAGAACATTTTTTTGTATGAAGTTCAATAGGAAGTCTAGTGCACCACTTCCTATGAATAAGAGGAGTAGCATCCATGAAGCACCGGCTTTATCTTTTTCACTAGGTGATGAAACCAAGAATACTCCAATAAATGCTAGTGTAATTCCAGTAATTTTTAAAAGAGACAAGTCTTCGGAATATCCGATCAGCATGAGCAATAGTGAAATTGACATACTCATTTTTACAGCAATAGAAGTAGAGGCAACACCGTTAACTTGTGAACTCTTCGCCATTATAAAGAATAATCCTATGAATAGAAATGCACAAAGTATGGAAAAATAAAGCGACTGTGTATTTTCTAATGAACCTACTTGCCATTCACTACTGTACAAACCCAAACCGATAGCGGCTGCAGTGAAATAGTTAAATACGATTGCTTGAAATGTGTCAATTTTAAATAGCTTAAATAATTTAAAGATGACGAATATGATTGTTGAACTACAAATTGAAAGAATTAATGGAATCATACGTTATAATAAGTTAAGATCTGATCTCCAAAAAAATCAATTTCTTCTGTTGCTTGTGTATTTAGTGTTGGTGCTTTGGTTCCACTAACTAGGCATTCTTCACCTTGAATTACTAAGGCTTCATCCCAGAGTTTAGCGTCGATAAATGATTGAAGCGTTTTTCTACCTCCTTCAATGATAATTGACTGAATTCCTAGTTTGTAAATAGCGTCTATGATTGTTGATGAAGTTACTTTTTCAAGTTTGATCCAACTTAAGTTGTCGGTATGATTTTGTTTTTGTGTATTTAAAATAACGGTCGGTGCCTCGTCATTAAATATCAATGACTCTTGTTTTAATCTTAACTCTGAGTCAATGACTATACGAATTGGATTCTTTCCTCTGTAAGCGCGAACTGTAAGGGTCGGATTATCACTTTGAACTGTTTTACGTCCAACAAGGACTCCTTGGTATTCACTTCTGAGTTTATGAACGATTGTTTGAGTTTCTGGGGCAGAAACCCAATACTGCTTAGCGTCCTTGTCTATAAACCCATCCATTGACTGAGCCCACTTGAGTAAGATGTAGGGCCTGTGGGATTCATTAAATGTAAAAAAATGTTTGTTCAACGCACGGCAAGCTTCTTCAAGAACTCCAACCTTAACTTCAACACCTTTTTCTCGAAGTATCTGAATTCCTTTTCCGTTTACTTTAGAAAAGGTGTCCAAACTTCCAATAACAACTCTTTTAATTTTGGTTAATAGTAATACACAAGGCGGAGTTTTTCCATAGTGCACGCAAGGCTCCAAGGAGACATAAATAGTTGATTCTTTTAATAATGAAGGATCTTTGATACTATTTATAGCGTTTACTTCAGCGTGAGCAAATCCATATTTCTCATGATACCCTTCACCAATTATTTCCCCCTTATGAACTATTAAGGCACCAACCAATGGATTAGGCGCAACTTCTCCCATACCTAATTTCGCAAGTTGGATACATCGCTCCATGAAGAATTCGTCTGAATGCATTAAACGAAGATAGAGTTTAGGATTTAAACGTTCTCAATTTCTTTTATATTTTCGTAGGCATGAATTCATTTACAACTAGAAACAAATTGAAGTATTTGTTTAGCTTACCTGTTATTGTTGCGGCATTAGGTTATTTCGTTGATATCTATGACTTAACCTTATTTGGAATTGTTCGCGTGGAAAGTCTTGAAGATTTAGGACTGGATATTAACTATGTAGGATCACTAATATTGAATTGGCAAATGCTGGGTTTAATGTTGGGAGGTATCTTATGGGGTATTTTTGGAGATAAGAAAGGGCGCTTATCTGTATTGTTTGGTTCAATACTCGTGTATTCAATTGCGAATATTGCTTGTGGTTTCTTGCCTCAAATGCAATTTATGGATACTACAGCACTCTATTGCATCTTACGTTTTATAGCAGGTGTTGGATTGGCAGGGGAACTAGGTGCTGGAATCACATTAGTCTCTGAATCATTACCGAAAGAATTACGTGCAATTGGAACATCATTGGTTGCTGGATTCGGACTATTAGGAGCAGTTGTGGCTAAATTAACAGTTGGTTTTTCTGGAGATTGGACAGTTGCTTATTTTATTGGAGGTGGATTAGGGTTGGCTCTTTTAATTCTAAGGGTTGGCGTTGTTGAGTCCGGGATATATAAAGATTTAGAAACGAATTCAGGTGTAAAAAAAGGAAACTTTATCTCGTTTTTCACGAATTATAAACGGTTTGTAAAGTACATTAAATGTATAGCAATTGGACTTCCTACCTGGTTTTGTATTGGCATATTTGCATTCTTTGGAGATCAATTTGCGACTCCTCTGGGGATTGATGGAAACATCGATCCGGGAACATGTATTATGTGGGCCTACATTGGTATTTCAGCTGGTGATTTTGCTAGTGGGTTTATTAGTCACTTATTGCATTCACGTAAAAAAGCAATTTTCCGGATGCTTATGTTTACATTAATAGGAGTCGTACTACTCGTTTCTGGTGCGGCAAAAACGGTTAATATGTATTACTTCTTTATGGTATGGCTTGGTCTCGGAACGGGTTATTGGGCAATGTTTGTTACTGTTGGAGCAGAGCAGTTTGGAACAAATATTCGTTCTACCGCAGCCACGACAATTCCAAATATGGTTAGAGGTAGCCTGCCACTGATGGTTATTCTTTTTAATTATTTGAAAGACGATTTCTTTGTTGCACCAAATAGTGGTGTAATAATTTCAGCAATTATTGTTGGTTCAATAGCATTTGTCTTAGCTATTTATTCAACCTTAACAATTGAAGAAACACATAACAAAGACTTAGATTTTATTGAAGAATAAACCGATTGTTTATACCTTCAGGAAAGTGATTTTTTTGTGGTTTTGTGCTCGGGCATCAATTAGTAATCTAATTAAGACCGATTGTTAATTTTATATGCTTCGGGGCCTATGTTACAACGAATGTAAGGTGTTAGAGTTAAAGGTATGGATAATCTTAAGTGTAAAAAAAAGCCGCTCATAAAATGAACGGCTCAAACTGAACATTTTATGTTTTAGTGTTTACCTAAGTAATCTGCAACTCCGTCAAAAGAAGCAGTCATACCTTCATCACCTTTGTGCCAGTTAGCTGGACAAACTTCACCATTCTCTTCAAAGAATTGTAAAGCATCAACCATTCTTAATGCCTCATCAACATTCCTTCCTAATGGGAACATGTTAACTAATTCATGCATTACTGTTCCTTCTTTGTCAATTAAGAATAATCCTCTGTATGCAATCATTGGTCCGTTAGCAATCATGTTTCCATCCATATCGTAATCATAATCTCCAGCCAATACTCCGTATGCATCAGAAATTGTTTTAGAAGTATCTGCAACAATTGGGTATGTTACCCCTTGGATTCCACCTTTATCTTTAGTTACTTGTAACCATCCCCAGTGCGACTCTTCAGTATCTGTTGAAGCAGCAACAACTTTTACTCCTCTAGCTTCGAATTCAGCAAGCTTTGCTTGAAATGCGTGAAGCTCAGAAGGACAAACGAATGTAAAATCTTTTGGGTAAAAGAATAACAAGACGTGATTTTTTCCGATGAATTGGTCTAAAGAATAATCTTGAACAATTTCTCCTCCGTTAACTACTGCAGCCGCCTTAAATGATGGTGCTTTTTTTCCTACTAATACTCCCATTATATTTTTGTTTGTTGTTTTT
This sequence comes from Flavobacteriales bacterium UBA4466, assembly GCA_905182335.1. GTDB lineage: Bacteria > Bacteroidota > Bacteroidia > Flavobacteriales_D > Crocinitomicaceae > UBA4466. The sequence continues at coordinate 97,807 of CAJJBE010000005.1, forward strand.
AATAATTGTGATTCAAATGTAATAAATATGTTATTGTTGGAGCTATGATTTGGATGGTTTTTGTTTAAGAATTAAATCACTCATCATTGTGTTTATTGTTTTATTAGTCCATTATCCTTTAAATTATCTGATTATGAAATTTTCACATTAGAGGAGATGTGCTTGTATATTTTTAAGGATGCTCCTGCGTTATCATTAATAAAGTTAAGCTCCTTCTCTTGAATTGAGGCGTGATTTGCTTCTATTTTACTCAATGCTTCCCTAAGTTCTTGAGTTGAACTAATACTGAACCCAAACCCATTATTTACAAATACCTGCCCTTCTGGGAATCGTTTGTGCTTTGGTCCGAAAATAACAGGAAGTCCAAAAACAGCAGGTTCTAATATATTGTGTAGAGAGCCAGAGAACCCTCCCCCGACGTATGCTATAGAGCAATAAGAGTACGCGTTAGATAGCTGTCCAATTGTGTCCAAGATTAAAACTTTTGAGTTCTTTAAAGTGTCATTTTCAGTTGCTTTTGTGTAGCGTGAGTAGTCAACTTTTAGTTTTGATGTAATCCTAGTTACGTGATTTTCATCAACATTGTGGGGTGCAATGATTACTTTTTTTGATAAATTATTTACAATGTCTAATATGTACTTTTCGTCTTCAGGCCAAGAACTTCCAATAACTAATGGTTTTTGACCTGCGCAGAATGTCTCTATAATTACATCTGAACTTACATTTTTTTTATTATCAATGACCTTGTCAAACCTACTGTCTCCAGTGACTGAAACATTGTTGATTTTAATGGATTTTAATAACTCTTTTGAGTGTTTATTTTGAACAAAGAACCAATCAAATTTATTTAGCGTCTTTCTAAAGAAGCTTCCGTACCACCTAAAAAAAGGTTGGTCTTCTCTGAAAACACCACTTACATTATATATTGAGGTATTATTTTTCTTTGCTTCAAAAATGTAATTCGACCAAAACTCATACTTAACAAAAAATGCTTGAGTTGGATTGAAGTGCTGAATAAATTTATTCGCATTGGATTGAGTGTCCAGTGGAAGATACATCACATGGTCTGCACTGTGTTGACGTTTATGATAATGGTTCATTCCCGATGGAGAGAAGAACGTAACCAAAAGAAAGCAGTTTGGCTGATTTGACTTAATAATTTGCATTAATGGTAGCCCTTGATCGAACTCTCCCAAAGATGCGCAGTGAAACCAGATTACTTCGTGGTTTTCAGTTAGTGGTAGTTGATTAAATATGTTTGCTCTACCAGTTACCCAATTCTTTGCTTTAGGATTGAATAGAGATAGAATTCGCATCACGAAACCTAACGCCCAAATGCCTATGTTGTAAATAAAATGCATTAATTAAAGTAATACTCTTTAGGTACTCTTTTATAGATTGGGATTAACCAGGCAACTTTGAATCCAGATTGAAGATCAATCATCATTTCTTTAGATACTTCTGTGTCAGGTTTGTCGAAAAACACATCTCGTTGATTGTAGGTATAACCTTGCTGGAAATAAAACCCTGCATAAAAATTTAATGCTCCTTGGTTCGCCATGAATGAATAACCAATGAATTGATGCGTATTAAGACCTGTTGATAATCGATCATACCCTTTTCTGTAATCCAATTCCAATGATGGTATAACTTGATCTTGCGTTTCAACGCGAATTTTGTGCGCTAAAAATCCTATTCCAGCATTTACATAAAGACCTGAATTTTTATTATGGCTAAATGCCGAGAATATTTTTCCTACTAAAAAATTTACATGAAATCCTCGGGATAAAACACGAACTTTAGCTATGTCTCCGTTAATATCTGTTATATTCCCTTTGGAATCTAATAAATGGTCAAACAAACCGGTAACACGAATATCGTTTCCAAACATAAAATTACCTTCCAATCCAAAGGTCCAATTCTTGTTGGTTTTATAGCCTGTAAAGAGACCGATTTGATTGATTAGGCCATGTTTTTCAGCCAAGTCTCCACCTGTCCAGTTTAACCCGTATTCAATACTAATCCAGGGAGTTCCAATAATAGAATCTTTAACATTTCGCTGGGCACAGGAGTCGAATGAAAATGAGATCAGAAAAGCTACAGTACTTAGTATTGATTTCAAAATATGATTGTTTAACCTCAATTCCAAAAGGGTATAAAATTTATCAAAACACTAAATTACATTTTTTAGCGGTGAATAATAGCTAAAACTATTCTTATGCTATTTTTTTATCTAAATATTATAAGTGATTCGGTTATTTTTTTTCTTTCATATATAGGGTCTAGGTTAAAAATTAATCTTTTTTACTCCCATTTTAAATGGGAACAGAAACTTATGTGTTTCAAAGTGTTTTAACTTGTATTTTTTTATCTTTATACTCTTATAATAATTGAAAATAACATCTTTCGATGAAAAAAATACAGATGGTCGACTTAGTGTCGCAGTATCAAGAAATTAAGACTGAGGTAGATCAAGCAATTATTAATGTTTTAGAGACAGCTCAATTCATTAATGGACCTGCAGTTGTTGGATTTAAGGAGGACTTAGAATCTTATTTAGGAGTAAAGCATGTTATACCATGTGCTAATGGCACAGATGCTTTGCAAATTGCCCTTATGGCATTGGGGTTAAAACCAGGAGATGAGGTGATAACGCCTTCATTCACTTATATTGCAACTACTGAAGTAGTCGCTCTATTGGGATTAATTCCAGTTTTTGTAGATGTCGACGAAGAAACATTCTGTATCGATTCATCGAAAATTGAAGCGGCTATAACGTCAAAAACAAAAGCAATTATTCCAGTTCATTTGTATGGTCAAGCTGCGAATATGGAAGAAATAATGGAAGTTGCCAATAAGTACGGGATTCATGTGATTGAGGATAATGCTCAGGCTATAGGTAGTGATTATCATATGTCTTCTGGAGATATTAAGACAGGAACAATTGGTCATATAGGGTGTACATCTTTTTTTCCATCAAAGAATTTAGGTTGTTATGGTGATGGTGGAGCAATTTTTACGAATAATGATACACTAGCTGCTCAGATGAGAAAGGTTGCGAACCATGGTCAAAGCAAACGTTATTATCACGATACGGTTGGTTGTAATTCAAGATTAGACAGTATTCAAGCTGCGGTTTTGAAAATAAAATTGGCCAAATTAGATGCTTATATAGATGCTCGAAGAAAAGTTGCTAAGCATTATGATAATTTTTTATCTCAGTTTGATGGCTTAATTAGCCCTGTTAGAGATGCTAAATCAAGACATGTGTTTCATCAATATACGATGAGGTTAATTGACATTGATAGAGATGCCTTGAATGCTTATTTGGCAGAAAGAGACATTCCATCAATGATTTATTACCCTGTTCCAGCACATAGACAAGAAATGTTTATAGAATTTGGGAGTCAGCATACTAACCTACCTGTTACAGATATGTTGACAGGACAAGTGTTATCTTTACCAATTCATACTGAAATGGAACAAGATCAATTAGACTATATCTGTTCTAATATCGAAAACTTCATTAACGCTGAACGAAAATCATGAAGAAAATTGCTGTAGTAGGAACAGGATATGTAGGGTTAGTTACTGGCACGTGTTTCGCTGAAACTGGAAATCAAGTAATTTGTGTAGATATAGATGAGAGTAAAGTAGAGAAAATGAGAAATGGTGAGGTTCCAATTTATGAGCCTCATTTGGATGTTGTCTTTGAACGAAATATTAACGCAAAACGAATCTCTTTTACAACAAATTTGAAAGAGGCGATTGATTTCGCAGACATTGTATTTTTGGCATTACCTACTCCTCCAGATGAAGATGGTTCAGCGGACTTAAGTTATGTTTTAAAGGTAGCAGATCAGCTAGGTAAAATAATGACAGAGTATAAAGTTATCGTAGATAAGTCTACTGTCCCAGTGGGAACTGCAGAGAAGGTTGAAGCGGCTATTCAAAAACATGCAACAGTTGATTTTTCTATTGTTTCTAATCCAGAGTTTTTACGCGAAGGATTTGCTGTAGAGGACTTCTTGAATCCTGACCGCGTTGTGATTGGGACATCTGACGAGCGCGCAGTAAAAATAATGAGAGAATTATATAAACCTTTTATTCGTGATGGACACCCATTAATTGTGATGGATGAAAAATCAGCAGAGCTAACTAAATATGCAGCTAATTCATTTTTAGCAACGAAAATTACATTTATGAATGAAATGGCTAACTTTTGTGAGGTAGTTGGTGCAAATATTGATAAGGTTAGGGAAGGTGTTGGTTCGGATTCTAGAATTGGTCATAAGTTTCTTTATTCAGGTATTGGATTTGGAGGGAGTTGCTTTCCGAAAGACGTAAGTGCTTTGGTTAAAAGTGGACTAGAAGTAGATTATAATTTTGAAATTATTAAAAGTGTTCTTGATGTTAATGAGAAGCAAAAGTTGGTCCTTGTTGATAAGGTTAAGAGTTATTTTGGAGACTTATCAGGAATGCAATTTGCATTATGGGGCTTAGCATTTAAACCTGACACGGATGATATTCGTGAAGCGTCATCTTTATATATAATTGAGGCATTAAATGCCGCAGGAGCTAAAGTTGTAGCGTATGACCCTGAAGCAATGCCAAATGTAAAAGCAGCTATTGGATATAGTGTGGGGTTTGTAGGTAATCAATATGATGCGTTGAAGAATAGTGACGCATTATTAATTGCTACAGAGTGGTCTGCATTTAGGACGCCTGACTTCGACAGGGTAAAAGACATGTTAAATGAACCTGTAATCTTTGATGGTAGAAATGTCTACGATTTAGAAGAAATGAAAAACAGAGGGTTCTATTATAATTCAATCGGAAGAAGAACAGTTTCTCCTTTCACTAAAAAATAAATTGATGGCGGCAAGAAAGAAAATATTGATTACAGGTGCCGCTGGTTTTTTGGGGTCGCATCTTTGTGATTTTTACGTGAAAAAAGATTTTCATGTAATCGCGATGGATAATCTTATTACAGGTAGATTAGAAAATATTGAACATCTTTTCCCATTGGATAACTTTGAATTTTGTAATCATGATGTCACAAATTTCATTCATGTAACTGGTAAATTAGACTACATACTTCATTTTGCATCGCCAGCAAGTCCAATAGACTATTTAAAAATCCCGATTCAAACATTGAAAGTGGGATCTTTAGGTATTCATAATTGTCTTGGTTTGGCAAAAGCAAAAAATGCGCGCTTACTAGTTGCTTCAACTTCTGAAGTTTACGGTGATCCTGAGGTTCATCCACAAACAGAGTCTTATTGGGGGCATGTGAATCCGGTTGGGCCAAGAGGTGTTTACGATGAAGCAAAACGTTTCCAAGAAGCGATAACAATGGCATATCATACATTTCATGGTCTAGAGACTAGAATTGTAAGGATTTTTAATACGTATGGGCCTCGTATGCGATTGAATGATGGTCGTGTTTTACCTGCATTTATTGGTCAAGCACTAAGGGGAGAAGATTTAACAATCTTCGGAGATGGCTCTCAAACAAGATCTTTCTGTTATGTAGATGATTTGGTAGAAGGGATTTACCGATTGTTACTTAGCGATTGCACAGAACCTGTAAATATTGGGAATCCTTCAGAAATTTCAATTGGTGATTTTGCAGAAGAAATCATTAAACTTACAGGTACAGATCAAAAGGTGATCTATAAAGATTTACCAGTGGATGATCCAAAACAACGTCAACCTGACATTACAAAAGCAAAAGTATTACTGAATTGGGAACCTCAAATTGATAGAGAGGAGGGCCTGAAAAGAACGCATGCCTATTTCAAAAGTCTACCTAAGGATGAGTTGACGACAACTGCACATTATAATTTTGATAAATATATTATTCGATAATGGGATTTTTCGCACACGAAACTGCTATAATTGACGAAGGATGTCAGATTGGTGAGGGAACCAAAATTTGGCACTTTTCTCATGTTATGTCTAACTGTATAATCGGTGAACGTTGTAATATAGGTCAAAATGTTGTTGTTTCTCCTAATGTTAAACTTGGAATTAATGTTAAGGTTCAGAACAATGTTTCTTTATACACTGGAGTAGAATGTGAAGATGATGTATTTCTAGGTCCTTCTATGGTTTTTACGAACGTAATTAACCCTAGAAGTGCTGTAAGTAGAAAAAATGAATACTCAAGAACAATTGTTAGAAAAGGTGCAACTATTGGAGCCAATGCAACTATTGTATGCGGTCATGACATTGGTAAGTATGCATTTATTGGAGCTGGTGCAGTTGTAACTAAAGCCATACATGATTATGCACTAGTTGTTGGTAACCCAGCTCGTCAAATTGGTTGGATGAGCGAATTTGGACAACGATTGGAGTTTGATACAAAAGGAATCGCCATTTGTGAAGAAAGTGGATTAGAATATAGATTAGTAAATAAAGAAGTATCTAAAATAGAGAAGTAGGATGCAAAAAGATGAAAAAATAAAATTTGTTGTCGTTGGTGCAGGTCATATTGGAAAACGACATGCCGAAATGATATCTCGAGAAGATGAGGCAGAGTTAGTCGCAATGATTGATATCCGAACTAAAGAAGAGTGTCAAGCTGAGAGGTTTGATGTTCCGTTTTTTAAGTCTATTGAAGAGCTTATTATATCTGGAATTGAATTTGATGTTGCTAATATTTGTACTCCAAATGGCCTACATGCTTCTCAAAGTTTAATTGCGTTACAAGAAAAAAAACATGTTGTTTGTGAGAAGCCTATGGGCTTATCAAAGGATAATTGCGAAAAAGTAATTTTCAAATCATTACAAATGTCTAAGAATGTATTTTGTGTAATGCAAAATAGATATTCACCACCTTCAGAATGGATTAAATCAATTGTTGAAGACAAAATTCTTGGAGAGACATTTATGGTGCAATTGAATTGCTACTGGAATAGAGATACGAGATACTACAAAAAAGGTGGATGGAAAGGAACATCAGATTTAGATGGAGGAACGTTGTTTACACAATTTTCTCATTTTATTGATATAATGTACTGGCTATTTGGAGATATTGATAATATTCAAGGTAAATTTGCCGATTTCACACATGAAAATTCAACTGATTTTGAAGATTCAGGATTTGTAAGCTTCGATTTCGTTGAAGGAGGAATGGGTAGCTTGAATTACTCTACAGCTGTCGCAGATAAAAATCTTGAAAGCTCTATGACGATCATTGGTAGTAAAGGGTCTGTTAAGATTGGTGGCCAATATATGAATGAAGTTGAGGTGTGTAATGTTGATGGGTATGAAATGCCTGTGCTACGCGCTTCAAATCCGGCCAATGACTATGGGCCATATAAAGGTTCTGCTGCAAATCATAATTATGTAATTAAGAATGTAATAGATACGCTAAAAGGAAGGACAACAGCTACTACAAACGCTCTTGAAGGACTAAAAGTTGTTGAAATAATAGAAAGAATATATAAAGTAAGAAATGGGCAACTCGGTTTATAATAGGTTAATCAATAAAGAAGCAAAGCTTGCTGTTATTGGTTTAGGATATGTTGGTTTACCAATAGCATTAGAATTTGCGCGAAAAATTCAGGTTATAGGATTTGATATTAATGAAAAGCGCGTTGAAATGATGCGCAATAATATTGACCCTAGTAAAGAATTAGATTCTTCGAAATTCGATCAGTGTGATATTAAGTTTACAACCAAAATTGAAGATTTATCAGATGCTCAGTTTTTTGTAGTAGCTGTTCCCACGCCAATCGATAGCGCAAACCTCCCTAACCTTTCTCCTTTGCTAGGAGCAAGCCGTACGGTTGGTAAAGCATTGAAAAAAGGTGACTATGTTGTTTTTGAATCAACAGTTTATCCAGGTTGTACTGAGGAAGATTGCATCCCTATTTTAGAAAAGGTTTCTGGATTGAAGTTCAAAGAAGATTTCATGGTTGGTTATTCACCAGAAAGAATTAATCCAGGGGACAAAGAGCATACCTTGCAAAATGTAATTAAAGTTGTTGCAGGTTGTTGTGGTGATTCTTTATCTAACATTGCAAAAACATACGAGTTAGTTGTTGAAGCAGGCGTGCATAGAGCTTCTTCAATTAAAGTAGCCGAAGCAGCAAAAATAATTGAAAATACCCAACGCGATGTAAATATTGCGTTGATTAATGAATTATCAATTATCTTTAATAAGCTAGGAATTAATACGTTTGATGTTCTTGAAGCTGCCGGAACTAAGTGGAATTTCTTAAAGTTTACTCCAGGCTTAGTTGGTGGTCACTGTATAGGCGTAGACCCTTATTATTTAACACATAAAGCACAGCAATCGGGCTATCATTCAAAGGTGATTAATAGCGGACGTTATGTGAATGATTCAATGGGATTCTATATCGGTAAACAAACGGTTAAGAAAATCCTTGCCACTGGAAAGCATATTCAAGATGCAAAAATTCTAGTAATGGGTGCAACATTTAAAGAGGATGTTAGTGATATCAGAAATTCAAAAGTGATTGATATTATTAATGAATTGAAATCGTTCCAAGTACATGTAGATTTAGTTGATCCACACGCTTCTTCTGAAGAGATGGAAAGTGAATATGGAGTTTCTTTAGCTGACAAAACAACCAATGATTATGATGCTATTATTGTTGCTGTTAATCACAAAGAATACAAATCGATGGCGGAAAGTGATTTTAGAGGAATGATGAAAGATGATTTAGCTATTTTTGTTGATGTCAAAGGAATATTCAGAGGGAAAGTTAAAAACTTAAAATACTGGAGTTTATAATATGAATGGGAAAAGAAATATATTGATTACTGGAGGGGCTGGATTTATCGGTTCTCACCTAGTGCGCTTGATGGTGAATAAGTATTCAGATTATAGAATAGTTAACTTAGATAAGTTAACCTATGCAGGAAATTTAAAAAACCTAACAGATGTTGAAGAAATGCCAAATTATACTTTTGTAAAGGCGGACATTTGTGATAAGCCTACTTTAAGCGCTGTTTTTCATGAGTATAGTATTACAGATGTAATTCACCTGGCTGCTGAGTCACACGTTGACCGATCTATTGAAGGGCCTATGGAATTTGTTATGACAAATGTTGTAGGAACAGTTAATCTGCTTCAGTGTGCAAAGGATGCATGGAAAGGCAGTGAAGGAAATATATTTCATCATGTTTCAACTGATGAGGTTTACGGTTCTCTAGGTAGAGAAGGTTTGTTTGAAGAAACAACCTCTTACGACCCAAGGAGCCCTTACTCTTCGTCAAAAGCATCTTCTGATCATTTTGTTCGTGCATTTCATCATACTTACGGTATGAACATTAAAATCTCAAATTGCTCAAATAATTACGGTAGTCACCAATTCCCGGAAAAACTTATTCCATTAATGATTAATAATATCGTTCATAAAAAACCATTACCAATTTATGGGAAAGGGGACAATATTAGAGATTGGTTATGGGTGAATGATCATGCTAGTGCTATTGATCGAATCTTTCAAGAGGGTCGCGTTGGAGAATCTTATAATGTAGGTGGATTGAATGAATGGACCAATATTGATTTGGTAAAGTATTTGTGTAGATTGTTGGATGAAAAGCTAGGTCGTGAAGTAGGTGAAAATGAATCCTTAATTACATACGTTAAAGATAGAGCAGGACATGATATGCGCTATGCTATTGATGCAGCAAAACTTGAAAGTGAATTGAATTGGCGCCCGTCATTAGAATTTGAAGAAGGCTTAGGAATTACTGTAGATTGGTATTTAGAAAACAATACTTGGGTTGAGGAGGTTACAAGTGGTTCATATCTAGAATACTATAATAATATGTATATACATCGTTAATATGGTGTTACTGGATAAATTTTTCTCGAAAAAAGAAGAAATACTTCCAGCCCTTGATCTGTCAATTTTTAAAGTTGATATGCACAGTCATTTGATTCCGGGTATCGATGATGGTTCTAAATCAATGGATCAAACAATCGCTATGCTTGCCAAATTCGAAAGGATGGGCTATCAAAAAGTGATAACAACCCCGCATGTAATGAGCGATTATTATCGAAACACATCAGAAATTATTTTAAGTGGTTTGGCTGATGTTCGTAATGAATTATCAAAATTGAATTTGAAGATTCAGATTGAAGCGGCAGCAGAGTACTATTTTGATGATACGCTGGTAGAGAGGCTAATTAATAAAGAGCAGTTGTTGGTTTTTGGAGATAATTATGTACTGTTTGAATTTTCATTTCATTCCAAACCTGATCAAATTGAAAAATTATTTTTCGAACTATTGACACAAGGTTATAAGCCTGTACTCGCACATTTTGAACGTTATCTATATTTCAATGACCCTATTCGTTTAGCGAAAGAATGGCGAGAAAAAGGAATCTTAATTCAATTGAATTTTAATTCCATTTTTGGACACTACGGACCAGAAGTTAAACTTCAAGCAGAGCGTTTAATTGATTCTGGAGAAATTGATTTTGCAGCTACTGATTGTCATCATATTGACCATTTATTAATACTGGAAAGCAATAGCACAAAATCGTATTTACATAAACTTAGCCATCTAGATTTAAAGAATAACCAATTAATCTAATCAGCATTAGATATTAGCAATACAACCGCATAATACATTAAGCATTCTTATATGAAACCCTAAATTGAAGTAATATGAATCCACTCATCTTGATATCACTAATTACTCTAGGGTTAGTTGGAATATTTCTTCAGCTTAAAAAGGAGTTTAGATTATTGAACTTTTTCTATGTATTAATCTTTACAACAATTTCTATTTGGGCATCTTGCTTTTATTCTGATAGTTCAATTTCTGCTATTTATGGATTAATTTCTATTGTTGTATTAAATTATGGCGTTTCCCATTTGTCAATTTTCAGGAAACCTATTTTGAGAAACCTGTTACCTTTGGTTAGTCTCATTATCTTTACCTTTTCTTTTAAAGAAGGTGTAATTGAGGTGTTAAATAATTCATCTTTATTCGTAAATAAGTTCCTTGTTATTGGAGCATTACTTTCTGTTTTCGCATTTGAAATCATTCAAATTAAATCCAAGGTTTTAGGAAAACTATTTACTGGAATAGAGGAATCTGAAATTAGTAAGTCGATATTCATCATTTTTATTGGGTTAACAGCTTTCTTAGGTTTATTTGCAGCATCTAGTTTTGGAGTTTTAGCTATTTCAGCATTCTTTTTATCAGCTTCTTTCTACCGCGATGATAACTTTGGATCGGTTTCGTTATCATTACTTGGGTTAATGACCTTACCGTTGTTGGCAAATATATCAGGCGACGTAGAAGTTAACTTATTAAGTGGAGAGGTATTAGAAGGTTTGCTTTTTGGGTTTTTTGGAGCTTACTTTATTGCGAAAGTTACGGATTCAGATAAATCTGGTGCTGTCGGTGTAATATTATCATACCTTATTATTTTTTCATTAATTACAATGCTCTTGTTGCTAGATCTTGTGTACTCAAGTATGGGGGGTATGGATGCTTTTATTGGAGCTATAGTTGGGGTGACAGTGTCTAATTCTATTATTGGAAAAGGGTATAGCTTGAGTGCTTTATTGGTCATTCTAATCGCTATAGGAACTTATTTCCCTCAGTTTATGGTTAATGATCAATTAATCGAGTTTGAAGCAGTCATGCAGAATGAAAATCAAGTTAGCGAAGAATTAGTGCAGAATGACAAAAAACTTGAATTGAGAGATTTGATAGGCAGCTTTGAAACGGTACAAGATTCTTCTATTGTTTTATTTGTTATGGGCGAAAAAGGTGAAACAGATGGCGCCTTCAAAAAAGTTTCCGGAGTTATTGACTTTAAAGAAGATATTAGTAAATCATCACTAAAAATAAAGTTAAACTTAGATGACTTTACAACCTTTAACAGTTTTAGAGACGGATCGTTAATGGAAGAGTCTTATTTCAACCAAGATAAATATCCAGAATTGAGCTATACGAGCTCTTCGATGGAAAAAGTTGATAAGTTTACATACAAAGTTTTCGGGGAATTTAAAATGCTAGGTGTATCAAGGTTAATTGAAGTAACGCTCCAGTGGGTTGAAATAAATGATACTGATTTTATTCTAGGTGAAGGCTCTCTTGATCGCACCCTTTTCGGGATGAGCCCAAGCGCTACTGAAGGAAACACTGTTTCTTTCAATTATCGCGTGCAGTTAAAGAAATCTAATGATATTTAACTACTAAACTTAAAAAAGAAACATTTTATTCGTTTGAAAGGTCACATGTTATAACATGACTTTTTTTATGATATAATTTTCCCTAATTTTCAGCGTTATAGGGTATAATGTGCTAGTTTTGTTAGCCTTGGGTTGTTAAGGTCTAAATAATCTCCGTAGAGAACGGTAAGATCAATAGTATCACATTCGGAGAATTCTCTAAATTAAAGTTGGATAAAGATGAATAGAGTTATAAAAGATTGGAAGGATATAAAGATCAACGATAGTTGGGCGATTTTCAAAATTATCGCCGAATTTGTTGAAGGATATGAGCGTATGGCTAGAATAGGTCCATGTGTTTCTGTGTTTGGTTCAGCAAGAACAAAGCCTGAGAACAAATATTACAAATTAGGGGTTGAAGTTTCTCGCTTATTAGCTGAAGGGGGTTACGGAGTAATTACCGGTGGTGGTCCCGGAATAATGGAGGCTGGAAACAAAGGCGCTCAAGAGGGCGGGGGAAAATCAGTCGGATTAAATATTGACTTACCCTTTGAACAAAATCATAACCCGTACATCGATCCAGAACATAATTTAGAATTTGATTATTTCTTTGTTAGAAAAGTAATGTTTGTAAAGTATGCACAAGGTTTTATAGTCCTTCCTGGAGGTTTTGGAACGCTTGATGAACTGTTTGAAGCGCTTACATTAATTCAAACGAAGAAAATTAGTAAACGCCCAGTTGTTTTAATAGGGTCAGAATATTGGAATGGACTAATGGACTGGATTCAGACCGTGATGCTTGGGGGGGAGAATAATATTTCCGAAAGTGACTTGGATTTAATTAAGATTGTAGATACAGCTCAACAAGCTTTTGATGCAGTTGATGAATTTTATAAATCCCACGACCTTTCTCCAAACTTCTAAAAACGTATATTTGCACTAGTAAATAGCATTATGGGATTACTTAAGAAGATTGGGGGGGGTATTTGGAGCAAAATGTTCTTGATTAATATTAGCTTGATTATCTTGTTATACATTGGAGGGATTTTTATTCTCCATATTTTTTTAAAAAAAACGACCAATTTTGGACAGCGAATAGAAGTTCCCAATCTAGTTGGTGAAAATCAAAATAACTTAAAAAACTTGATTGCATTTTCTGGATTAACATATCAGGTACTAGATTCACTTTATGACCCCACAAAAGTGGCGGGTACTGTTCTCGAACAAACCCCTACTGCTTCCAAAATTTCTGGTGTTTATGTGAAAGAAGGCCGTGTTGTTAAGGTTAGAGTTTCTAAACGAACACAGCTTGTTGAAATGCCTGGCTTAGTCGATAAGTCACAACGCTTTGCTGAAGGAATTTTGAATAGCAGAGATTTTCGCTACAAATTAGATTATAAGCCTTCTATAGAGGCAAATGGTGCTGTAATTGAACAGTTATACAAAGGAAAACAAATTACTGGCGGAACTAAGTTGCCAATTGGCTCTAAAATAACATTGATTATTGGACGAAATCAAGCAGGTGTTGCAGTTCAGATTCCGGATTTATATGGACTAACAATTTTGGAGGCCAAAGCGCGTGTGCAAGGAATGGGTGCGGTAGCTTTTTTTACTATATGCCCCACTTGTGTTACTAGTACTGATTCGCTTAATGCACTTGTTGAATCACAATCTCCTGATTTTTTTGAAGGAGCTATGGTCCTGGCCGGTACAACAATATCTGTTTTTGCAACAACAGAATTTAACGGTCAATAATTTAAATACCATTACTAAATGAAGCATTTTGGATTAATTATTTGTTTGGCTTTTCTCTCTCATGGAGTATTTGCTCAAGATGAAGGTTTAGTGCCAATGGCAGCAAATACACAACTTCAATTGAATGCAGATTTGATTGTAGTAAAAGTAAAATCTCATACCTTTGATAGTACATTTATCTATACATTAGATACAATAAAGCTTCCAGTATTTGATGAGTTTACAACAAATAAATTTCAAGCATATAATGTAGACTATTCAGACCCAGCAAACACTTCAGTAGTAGTATATCATTTGCATGACACTGCAAATGTACCATTGTTTGGGGGAGAGACATATTCTTTGCAGCCTACGTTTAAAAGAACTGTAGATTTAAGCAATTCTGTTTTCACAGATGAGTATTTTGATCCTATCTCAGTCAAACTAGGTGATTTATCAACTTATCCAGTAACGCATATAACAACAAATGTCTATCCCCCATTCTATATTTTTGACACAATCGATTTTGTGAATGATGTTGATACAACTTGGATTACTGATGCTGAGGTTTTTCAAGACTCTGCTAGACAGTTTTTTAAGTCAATAGATGACCCATCTAAGATTTGGATGGAAAGTGAAGTATATCACAATTACTCAATGGCTAGGAATCCTTGGTCATTAGGAGTTGCTACGTTTGATGGTTTGGATGAGTTTGGTTATCCATATGCAATGGGTACGACTACTTCAGGGTATGCTGATCACTTGACTTCAAAAGCAATTGATATGAGTTCAGTAATGGCTGCAGATTCTGTTTATTTTAGCTTTTTATATCAACCTCAAGGGTTTTGTGACGAACCTGAAATTTCAGATTCATTGATCTTAGAATTTTATGCAGAGGATCTAGGGGAATGGGATTGGGTATGGAGTACTTCCGGTGCGCCTGTAGAAGGATTCAAACAACAGCATATTCGAATAGATAACTCAGATTATTTTAAAGATGGGTTTCAATTTAGATTTAAAAATTACGGTGGCTTATCTGGAAGTTTAGACCATTTTCATATTGATTATGTCAACTTAAGAAAGTTTTCTGGCTACCTAGATACAGTTATTTATGATTTTGCATTCGTCTATCCAATTCATACGCTACTAGAAGATTTCACCTCTGTTCCTTGGGATCATTACAAAAATAATCCGAATGGCAAGATGTCATCTAAGGTTAAGATTGTCTTAAGGAACAGTGACAATGTTCCAGAGAATGAGCAGGATGGTTCTACTAAAATTGAATATAATGGATTAACAGAAGGTAGCTTTATTTTGTTAGAAAGTATATTAAATAATAGTGATTTGAACTACTTGCCTTGGACCGAATACACTTCGATACATGACTTTTCAGCCGGAGATCGCTTTGATGAGATGAAAACAGGGATTTCAGAGGAATTTAATATTGTTTCTGAGGCGACACATCAAAATTCTAACTTTACATTAAACGATTCAACACATAGTAAACAATATTTTCAAAATTATTATAGCTATGATGATGGATCCGCAGAAGCTGCTTATGGTCCAACTGGAAATCAAGCGCGATTGGCGATTCAATATACTGCTTACGAAGATGATTCTTTAATTGGGGTAATGATGCACTTCGTTCCAACAGTAGAAGATGTTTCTGATAAGTTATTTTTATTGACCGTTTGGGGGGATAACGGAGGAGAGCCAGGTGCTGTCCTTTATGAGGATGAATTGTTCTTTCCACGTCAACCTATTTATAGACACAATCGAAATATTTTTAATACATATTACTTAAAAGACACTATCCGTCTGCCTATTTCAGGTACATTTTATGTAGGTTGGAGGCAATTTGATCCAGAGCGTTTAGGTGTCGGTTTAGATATGAATATCATAAATAATGATCATACATTTTATAGTGTTAATGACGGGGTATCTTGGGATGGTTCAAACATTGAGGGTTCTGTTATGATTCGACCTGTTTTCTCTACAAGTTACAATGCGGTGCTAGGTGTTTATGAGCAAGGAAAAGATTTTTTTGATGCTACTATTTATCCTAACCCAACAAGTGGTATAGTTAATGTGAAAGTAAACTCTGGTGTGTTTAATGGAATGGAAGTTTATGATATACAAGGACGATTAATAATATCTTCTAACGAAACGTTAATAGACATGAGAGATTCACCCTCTGGAGTTTACTTCATTAGGTTACATGGAGTGTCAAAAACATACAAAATAGTTAAGCAATAATGAGCGAAGAAATACTGGAGACTGAAGATCGGTCAGGATCAGAAGAAATGTTTGAACATTATCGTTTTGAAGCAGATCCAGGTCAAGAAGTTGTTCGAATTGATAAGTTTTTAATGGATCGTATTTCAAATACATCCCGAAGTAAAATTCAAATCGCGGCTAAAAATGGGAATATCCTTGTTGATGATGTTAAAGTAAAACAAAACTATAAGATCAAACCATTAGATAAGATTTCTATTGTTCTTCCATATCCTGTAAGAGAGCTAGAACTAATACCTGAAGACATTCCTCTAGACATTGTTTTTGAAGATGATGATGTGATCGTGGTTAATAAGCAATCAAATATGGTTGTACATCCTGGTTACGGTAATTATACAGGGACATTGGTGAACGGTCTGGTGTATCACATTGAAAACTTACCAAGTAAAACACAAGATTATTTTGGTAGACCAGGATTAGTACATAGACTGGATAAACATACAACAGGATTACTGGTTGTTGCTAAAACAGAATATGCATTAACTAATCTCGCGAAACAATTTGCTAAAAGAACTACTGAACGTCGTTATTATGCCCTTGTTTGGGGTGATGTAAAAGAAGATGGTACAGTTACATGTCATGTTGGGAGATCATTGAAGAATAGAAAGGTAATGACTGTTTTTCCAGCGGGAGACTTTGGTAAACACGCAGTAACTCACTACAAGGTGCTTAATAGTTTTGGATATGTCACTCTAGTTGAGTGTAAGCTTGAAACAGGAAGAACACACCAAATCCGTGCTCATATGAAATATATTGGACATCCTTTATTTCATGATTTAGAGTACGGTGGGGACACAATTCTCAAAGGGACCTCTAATTCAAAGTATAAAAAATTCATAGAGAATTGCTTTAGCTTACTAGATGGGCAGGCACTTCACGCTAAGACTCTTGGATTTCAGCATCCAACAAAAGATGAATATATTAGATTAAGCTCTGATTTACCTCCTGGTTTTCAGCAAGTAATAGATAAGTGGGAGAAGTATATTATTGTTTAAACGTTCAAGTTTATTGGATTGGAAGTTTTAATGGAATTATGTTTAATAGACTTGATTTCATTCGCTTTTTTTTTTAATTTTACATTCGTGAAAACTATTCCTGTCCTGTGTCAGGCATTTTAATATCAATTTGAAAAAAGACATTTTATGAAGTTTAAAATCGCTTTAACGTTTTTGTTATTAGCTTTCGCTACAGCTGTAACAGCTCAAAGTAAAAGAATTTCCAAAGCTGAACTAGCTTATTCGAGTGAGAATTATAGTGAGGCAGCAAATAAATGTGTTGAGGCATATAGGAAACTTGGCAGTAATGGAAATAAAGCAAAGAGTAAGAAAGCAAATATGGCTTTCAAAGCCGCTGATTGCTATAGGTTTACTGAAAGATATAGAGAAGCCAATGAGTGGTACGATCGTGCTATCTTATTAGATCAGCAAAGTGCAACACCTGAAGTGTATTTATTTAATGCAGACATGCTTCATATGATGTCGGAATTTGATAAGGCAATTAAAAATTACGAAGAGTACCTGAAACTAGTTCCTGGTGATGAAAGAGCCATTGAAGGTATTCAGTCTTGCAAAATGAATAACGAATTTGTTGCTGATAAAACACGCCACATAATTGAAAACCAAACAGCACTTAATAAGAAAGAGTTTGATATGGCTCCAATGTTTGGAAATCGCAAAATGAATAAGCTATATTTTAGTTCTGCAAGAAATGAAAGTACTGGGAAACAAAAAGACCCTAGAACAGGAGAAGGCTATATGGACTTATGGGTTTCGGATTTAGATAAAAAAGGAAACTGGACAGAACCTTATTTAGTCAATGGCTATGTTAATACAATAGACAACGAAGGAACAGTTTGTTTTGATTCTCGCTATAAGCAAATGTTCTTTACAAGATGTCCTAATATTAAGAAGGAAAATTTAGGGTGTGACATTTGGGTGTCTCAGGCAAAAGGAAAAACAGAGTGGGGAGACCCTGTTAAAATTAAGCTAAAGTCAGATGATTCTGTTTCTGTCGGTCATCCTGCAACAATGGACGGTAAGTATTTAGTTTTTGCTTCTGACATGAGCGGTGGTTCTGGAGGTCGTGATTTATGGTATACTACATATGATAAAAAAACTGATGAATGGTCTGCTCCAAAAAACATGGGGCCAGAAATTAATACAAAAGAGAATGAGTTGTTTCCAACATTTGCTCTTAATGGAGATTTAATATTTGCTTCTGACGGATTAATGGGAATGGGAGGTCTAGATATCTATAGAGCCGCCCGTGTTGGTGAAGAAAACAAATGGGAGAAGCCAACAAATTTAGGTGCTCCAATTAATAGTACAAGTAACGATTATGCACTTATCGAATATGATAAGAAGAATGGTTACTTTACTTCTGAAAGAAAAACAAGTGATGGAGAATATAACTCAGATATATATTCTTATTTATTACCTCCTAATGTCTATGATTTAAAAGTAGTTGTTTCTGAATTAGGAAACACAGCGATTAAGATTGGAGATGTGAGAGTAGTTGTTACTGCAACTGACGGTTTAGTTTGGGAAGGTTATACTAATGATGTTGGAGGTATTTTTTGGGATAAAAAACCAGAAGAAGGCCGTTACATAAATGAAGAATCAGGATATAAAATAAATATCTCGAAAGCAGGGTTTCATGAAGATAAAAATGGTACAACAATCTCAACTGTTGGCTTGGATTATGGTCAAAACTTTGTGATTGACATGGCTTTATTGCCTAAGAAACCAATTCGTCTTCCAGAGGTTCGCTACCCGCTTGATAAGTGGGATTTATTAGTGGATTCAACTATTAATTCTCCTGACTCATTGTTATTCGTGTTTAACTTATTAGAAGAGTATCCAGGAATGGTACTTGAATTGAGTTCGCATACGGATGCTCGTGGTACAAATAAGGCCAATCAAAAGCTTTCTGAAAATAGAGCTAAGGCATGTTATAAATACTTAGTCGAAAATAAAGGTGTGGACCCTCGTCGTATTATTCCAAAAGGAAAGGGTGAGCTAGAGCCAAGAACAATATGGAAAAAAGCAGATGTATATTTATCCTCCCGTCCTGCTAGTATGGAGGGAGTTGAAGAAGTTAAGTTAACAGAAAAGTACATAAATTCATTTAGACGTACTGATTCAGGCACATTTGAATTATTACACCAGTACAATAGACGTACTGAAGGAAAAATAAAGACAATGGATTTTGATCTAGAGACAGCTCCAGCAGCTGATGCAAGACACTTGAAGTTTGTGAAGTATCCATAATTAATTTCAAATAAACATGAAAAAAGGCGCTTATTTATAAGCGCTTTTTTTTGTATCTTAAATGGAAACCGAATCAAATGACTGAGAAATACCTGCGCTATCTTTGGAAGAGTAAACAGTTTCCATCTGTACAAAAAACACTTACGAATGTGGCAGAAATAATCTCGAAGGAATTTGAAAACCTAGAAATATATTTGATTCACAGGCTTTAATAGCCCTTAATAAGTATTATTACTCTCGTAAAAAATGCTTATCTTGCGGTGTAGGAAACAAAGTACTAAAGAGACTTTAATGATACAGAAAATTATATTCTTTTTTGAGATGAGATCCTTTGGAGTCTGCGGTTGGTGGGCAAGTAAATTAGGTATAAGCAGTTCTAAAGTACGAGTTGGCTTTATCTATTCATCCTTTATTGCACTTGGGTCACCTTTACTTATCTACTTAATTATGGCCTGGATACTTGAGCATAAGCATTATTTCAAGCTCCAACGTAAGAAGAGAAATACAATATGGGAGCTATAGCGCTAATAAGATCTTATTTTAACAGCTTGACTATTTCTATTTCACAAACTGATTTGAGTTTCTTTTATTTAGTGTATCCGTTTCGGAATTAATAAAGAATATTACTCTTTGGTTTCATGTGTTTCCCTCATAAATAATGAGCTAAAAAGCAGCCGTGTAGCTAGAAGTTTATTATTGTTATATTTGTTCCTCGTTCAAATAAATTGAAACTAAACTATAACTCATAATGAGATATTTACTTGGATTTTTATTAGCCCTACTGCCAATTTTAAGCAATGCCCAACAAGAAGGGAATGCAACTACAGATACACTATTTGCTCTTAATGGAGATACACTATTTGCTTCTGTTGTCATCAATTACGAGTTAGTTCCTGATTCTATTAATCAGTCATTAGGTGTAATAATATCTAAAAGTGACACTACGTTCTTAAACGTTAAGAAAGGGCTCGATGAGCAGATTGATTTAGCGTTTAGGCCAATAGCAGATTTCATTGGAGCCATAATCTTTAAATCAATAAAGTTAGGGTCAGTAAATCAAAATTCTGAATTTACAGTTAACAAGGAAGACATTGCATCAGCAGGAGGAGCTTTAGATGTTTGTTTTAATGATTTCAAAATCAATGAGTCTAAATCAGTTGAAAGTTTTTCTATTATTAAAGGAGATGCTGAGATAAAAGAGGTTGATGGGCAGGAGTATTTAGTTATTACTTCGCCAGGAACAATTAAATTAGCAATAACAGGAACTTACTTCAATGTTCCACTTGTATTAATTATATTAATACTTGGAGCACTTTTCTTTACAATTTTCTTCAAATTCGCAAATTTCACGTTGATAAAAACGGCGGTTAAAATTGTTAAGGGAGATTACGATGAAATTGATGATCACACTTCTGATATTGCAGAAGGAGACTCTACTCCGGGAGGAGATGTGTTTGAAACGATTGGTGTTGAGGCTGAGGGAGAGGTTTCTCACTTTCAGGCATTAACAGCAGCGTTATCTGCAACTGTTGGTTTAGGTAATATTGCTGGTGTTGCTGTTGCAATATCTTTAGGTGGTCCAGGTGCAACATTTTGGATGATTCTTGCAGGTTTCTTAGGAATGGCTACAAAATTTACTGAATGTACATTGGGAGTTAAGTATAGAGAGGTTACTGAAGATGGGACCGTGCATGGTGGCCCAATGTATTACCTTTCAAAAGGGCTGAAAGAAAGAGGGTTAAGTGGTCTTGGTAAAGTATTGGCTATTTTCTTTGCAATTATGTGTGTTGGAGGTTCTTTCGGAGGAGGGAATATGTTCCAGGCAAATCAGGCGGCAGCTCAAATTTCTGGTAAATTAGGATTAGAGGGAGGCGCTGCTGGCGTTATCATCGGTTTAGTCATGGCGATTATTGTTGGTATAGTTATTATCGGAGGTATTAAACGAATAGGTTCAGTTACTGAAAAAGTTGTGCCATTCATGGCAGTAATATATGTAGGTGCTGCACTAGTTATTATCGGAATTCATTATGCTTCGATTCCTACCGCTTTTGGTTTAATTTATGATGGTGCATTCAACTCAAGCGCTGCATTAGGTGGTGTTGTAGGAGTGTTAATTGTTGGTTTTCAAAGAGCAGCATTTTCTAATGAAGCTGGTGTTGGATCTTCAGCTATTGCACATTCAGCCGTTAAAACTAAGTATGCTGCAAGTGAAGGAATTGTAGCTTTACTTGAGCCATTTATTGATACTGTGATTATTTGTACAATGACGGCTTTAGTATTGATCATTACAAATATTGAAGGAGGATTTATTGACTATGGTAGTAAATCTGGAATTGGAGGGATTGAATTAACAGCAGAGGCTTTTAATTCAACAATACCATATTTTGATTGGGTATTAATGGTTGCCGCAGTTTTATTTGCTATATCTACCATGTTATCTTGGTCTTATTATGGCTTGCAAGCATGGAAATACCTTTTTGGTAAGGGTAATATTGCTGATACAGTGTATAAATTAATTTTCTTAATGTTTGTCGTTGTTGGTTCTTCAATTAGTCTTGGTGCAGTAATTGATTTCTCTGATGCGATGATTTTTGCAATGGTATTCCCGAATATTATTGGATTAATACTTCTTGCTCCTAAAGTAAAAGAAGAGCTTGTGAAATATAAAAAAGTAATCAAGACTGTGGAGTAATTTATGTCACTTCCTGTGAGAAAGAAACAAGGGTTGATGGGCTTATTTATTGTAAGATTATTAATTGCATACCCTCCAGCTTATAATTTACTTTTTTACTAAAGTAAAGAAGCCCATAATAACTTCGACAGAAGCGCTTGCACTTTACAGTGAATTTATCCAGAAAGAGGAGCAGGTTTATCGAGAGAAGAAAGAAAAGAAAAGTCGTTATAATACTCCGCCAGCTAAATTTGATCCAAACACTTATGATGTGAAAGATTAGTTGCATTTAGTCATATCTAGTAGGCAAGTAGATATTGTGATTACATTTGCTTCAAATGGATTGGGCTCAAATGAACAGCTGAAAAAGATATTTGTTATTCCTTAGGAATTGTATAATTTGATTAAAGATTCGACGGTTTATCAAATAAATAAGCCCGACAGCATTCGTCCGAAATCAAAATTGATAGATTACTAATTGTTTGATGATATTAAGCACGATATAAAAGTAGAATGAAAAATATTGAAGAAGAGTTAAGATATGCCATTCGTGATATCCAGAACTTCCCAAAAGAGGGGGTTATATTTAAGGATATTACACCTATAATGACGAACCCTGTGTTATCAAATGATGTAGTAGATGCAATGTATCATAAGTATAAAACGAAGGGTATTGATGCGGTTGCTGGAATTGAAAGCAGGGGGTTTCTCTTTGGATACCCATTGGCTATGCGATTAAATGTACCTTTTGTCTTAATTCGAAAGAAAGGAAAACTCCCATATGATAAAATCAGCCATGATTATGATCTTGAGTATGGTAGCGCGACAATTGAAATACATACTGATGCTTTGAAGACTGGAGATAGGGTATTGATTCATGATGACCTGCTCGCTACAGGAGGGTCCGCTGAGGCAGCAGGAGTTTTAGTAGAGAAATCAGGGGCAATAGTTTATGGGTTCGATTTTCTTGTTTCTATAGATTTTTTAAAAGGAGCAAATAAATTGATCAAATTTTCTAACAAAATCACTAGTTTAGTAGCCTATTAATAAGAACGACTCATCTATTTAAGATATTAAAGAATGAATTTCGAAATGAATGATAATCAGAAAATGATCGCCCAAATGGTACGTGATTTTGCCGAAAAAGAAATAAGACCAAATATAGTTCAATGGGATAATGATGAGTATTTTCCAGTTGATACCATGAAGAAAATGGGTGAGCTAGGGCTTCTGGGTGTTTATATTCCGGAAGACTATGGAGGTAGTGGATTCAGTTATTTTGAATATGTTACAGCCTTAATTGAACTTGGGAAAGTTTGTGGAGGTATTGGCTTGAGTGTCGCTGCGCATAACTCACTGTGTACTGGGCATATATATTATCACGGCACTGAAGCTCAGAAAAGGAAGTACTTACCTAGACTTGCTTCAGGAGAGTTTATTGGGGCGTGGGCATTAACTGAGCCGAACACAGGTTCTGATGCTATGCGTATGAAAACGACTGCAGTCAAAGATGGCGATCAATGGGTTATCAACGGTGCTAAAAACTGGATTACACACGGGCTTTCTGGAGATGTTGCTGTTGTTTTAGTTCGGACAGGCGATCTTTTAGATAGTAAAGGTATAACTGCTTTTATAGTAGAAAAGGGTACACCAGGATTTTCTGCAGTTAAAATAGGAGGAAAATTAGGAGTAAGAGCAAGTGAAACGGCTGAGCTTATCTTTGATAACGTAAGAGTCCCCGAGGAAAATGTAATAGGGGAAGTTGGAATGGGATTCGTTCAGGCGATGCAAATTCTAGATGGTGGTCGTATTTCAATTGCAGCACTTTCTTGTGGGATTGCACGTGGAGCATACGAAGCTTCTGTTAAGTACGCTAAAGAAAGAGAGCAATTCGGGAAACCAATAGCTCAGTTCCAAGCAATAGCGTTTAAATTAGCAGACATGGCTACTGAAATTGAGGCGGCTGAATTGTTGACGTTCCAGGCGGCTTACATGAAAAACAAAAAGCTCCCAATGACTAAGCAAGGAGCTTATGCGAAGTATTTTTCGAGTGAAGTTTCCGTGCGCTGTGGAAATGAGGCGGTGCAAATTATGGGAGGTTATGGCTACACAAAAGAGTATCCAGCTGAAAAATTCTTACGTGATGCTAAACTAATGACGATAGGTGAAGGAACATCAGAGATACAAAAAGTAGTTATTTCTAGAGAAATTTTAAAATAAGCAGTTGCAATTAAGATTTTAGTTTGTATATTTGCCAACCAATTAAAGGAAAAAATACACACACATATGTTAATTATCCCAGTAAAAGAAGGAGAAAACATCGAAAGAGCGATAAAGAAGTATAAAAAGAAATTTGAAAAGACTAAAGTTATGAGAGAACTTAGAAGTCGTAAAGAATTTGTTAAGCCTTCTATCCTTAAAAGACAAGAAAGAATTAAAGCATCTTACAAGCAAAGAATGCAATCTGCTGAGATGTAGCATGTAACATTTTATTATAATATACGTAAGAGGAACCTATGGTTCCTCTTTTTTTTACTCAAAAGTTTTTAGATTATCTCGCTTCCGAAAAGCGGTTTTCTGAACATACAATTTTGGCGTACAAAAAAGATGTTGAGCAGTTTTTAGAATTTTCTTACATTAAAAGTGAAGTTGATATAAAAGAAGTGAACTCAAAACTTATTCGGGGATGGATGGTTTCTTTAATAGATAATGGAATAGAATCTACGTCTGTCAATAGAAAGTTGTCAACTCTCCGCACCATGTTTAAGTGGCTAATGAGGGAGGGTGTAATCGATAATAATCCTATTAAATCGGTAAAAGGCCCAAAGAACAATAAGCGATTACCGTCATTTGCCCAACAGTCTGATGTACATTTAGAAAATATAAAGAGTCTCTTTAATGACGATTTTGAGGGGGTTCGAGATTTACTGATGTTCGAAATGTTATATCAAACAGGCGTTAGATCTAGTGAGCTAATTAATTTATTGGATGTAAGGGTTTCTAATAATCAAATACGAGTGCTTGGAAAAAGAAATAAGGAAAGAATAATTCCAATCTCCACGGAGCTATCGTCATTAATTAATTTGTATCGAGAAAAAAGAAAAGAAATTGATCCATTTCCGGAATGTTTTTTTTTGTTAAAAAGCGCTAAAAAACTATACCCTAAGTTTGTCTATAGAAAAATAAATAATTACCTTGGAGAGGTGACGGGGTTGGAGAAGAAAAGCCCACATATCTTGAGACACACCTTTGCTACGCACATGCTAAATAACGGAGCGAGCTTGGAAGTGTTGAAGGAGATTTTAGGACATACAAGTTTAGCGGCAACACAAATCTACACGCATAATTCTTTTTCTCAGTTGACAAATATTTATTCACAATCCCACCCTAGGGGTCAAAAAAAAACAAACAGATGGATTTAAAAATAAACGCAGTACATTTCACAGCTGACCAAAAATTAGTTGAATTTATCAGTGAGAAAATTAATAAGCTTGAATTAATGTATGACCAAATCATTTCAAGCGAGGTCTATTTAAGGCTAGATAGAAGTGATACAAAAGAAAATAAAATTGCAGAGGTTAAGGTAATGATTCCAGGGAATGAATTGTTTGCAAAAAAACAATGTAAGAGTTTTGAGGAAGCTGCTGATTCTGCAGTTCAGGCTTTAAAAAGGCAGATTTCTAAATCCAAAGAGAAAACGAATTAATTATTGTAAAGAAGGTTTTTTGTGGGTGAGCGATTATTTATCGCTCATTTTTCTTTTTTTTTTCAAAAAGATATTGGATAAACAAATTAGTTCCTTACATTTGCACTCCTTAAACGGGAAACGAATTAAGAAAGTTCTTTAACATATTGATATTTAAAATAACTAAGCCGATGTAGCTCAGCTGGCTAGAGCAGCTGATTTGTAATCAGCAGGTCGGGGGTTCGAGTCCCTCCATCGGCTCAGGTTCTGGGGAGATACTCAAGCGGCCAACGAGGGCAGACTGTAAATCTGCTGACTACGTCTTCGCAGGTTCGAATCCTGCTCTCCCCACAGTTAATTTATTTGTCATTTTATAAGCGGGAGTAGCTCAGTTGGTAGAGCGTCAGCCTTCCAAGCTGAGGGTCGCGAGTTCGAATCTCGTCTCCCGCTCATCTTTTAAGAACGGCAATGCCGACTTAGATTTTGAAGTGAATCGATTACTGTGGTAATTGTGAAGTTTTGATTTCTTTTTTTATCGGTAATGTCTATGAAGAGAATTAATTTTTTTTCACCCAATATTGGGTGGGATTTTTGTATATAATAAAGGTTTATTTTTTAACTAAGAAACACACAAAACAATGGCTAAGGAAACATTTGATCGTTCCAAACCACACGTAAACATTGGAACTATTGGTCACGTCGATCACGGGAAAACGACTTTAACTGCTGCTATCTCTAGCGTACTCGCTGGTCAAGGTTTAGCAGAAACCCGCGATTTCTCTTCAATCGATAACGCACCTGAGGAAAAAGAACGTGGTATTACTATTAACACATCTCACATTGAGTATGCAACTGCTAACCGTCATTACGCACACGTAGACTGTCCAGGTCACGCTGATTACGTAAAGAACATGGTTACTGGTGCCGCTCAGATGGACGGTGCTATCTTGGTAGTTGCTGCTACTGATGGACCAATGCCTCAGACTCGTGAGCACATATTATTAGGACGTCAGGTTGGTGTTCCAAGAATGGTAGTGTTCATGAATAAAGTGGATATGGTCGATGATGAAGAATTACTTGAGTTAGTTGAAATGGAAATCAGAGAGTTGTTAGAATTCTATGAGTACGATGGCGAAAACACTCCTGTAATACCTGGATCTGCACTTGGTGCATTGAATGGAGAAGAAAAATGGGTTACTGCAATTAATGAATTAATGGATGCAGTTGATACATGGATTGAATTACCTCCACGTGAGATTGATAAGCCATTCTTAATGCCTGTTGAAGATGTATTTACGATTACTGGTCGTGGTACTGTAGCAACTGGTCGTATTGAGACCGGTGTTGTTAATACGGGTGATGCTGTTGATATTTTAGGAATGGCTGCTGCTAATTTAGAATCGACATGTACTGGAGTTGAAATGTTCCGCAAGATTCTAGATAGAGGTGAAGCTGGTGATAACGTTGGTTTATTATTACGTGGAATTGAAAAGGCTCAAATTAAACGTGGAATGGTAATCTGTAAAAAAGGTTCAACTACTCCTCATACTGAGTTTAAAGCTGAGATTTATGTTTTAAAGAAAGAAGAAGGTGGTCGTCACACTCCTTTCCATAATAAATATCGTCCTCAGTTCTACCTAAGAACTACAGATGTTACTGGTGAGATTTTCTTGACTGATGGTCGTGAAATGGTAATGCCAGGAGATAACGTTTCAATTACTGTTAAGTTAATTGTACCGGTAGCAATGAACAAAGGTTTACGCTTCGCTATCCGTGAGGGTGGTAGAACTGTAGGTGCAGGCCAGGTTACTGAAATTATCGCATAATAATAGTAGATAATAATATATAAAGGGGGGAGTTCGCTCCCCTTTTTATACGGGTGTAGCTCAGTTGGTAGAGTACTGGTCTCCAAAACCATTGGTCGTGGGTTCGAACCCTACCGCCCGTGCTAAATTGATGAAATGTCAAAAGTTAAAGAATATTTTAGTGAAACTGTGACCGAGATGGCACACAGGGTTACATGGCCGACATGGAAAGAATTACAAAGTAACACGATTATTGTCGTTGTCGCTTCTGTCCTTATAGCCATTACAATTTTTGTAATGGACTTTGTTTTCGGAATTACTGGAGATAATGGATCTACATGGAGAGGTTTACTAGGATTTATTTATAATTTATAAACTCTAATCGGGATATGGCGGAAGTAATAAAGCGTTGGTACGTAGTTAGAGCGATCAGTGGAAAAGAAAAGAAAGTTAAGGAGTATCTTGAGATGGAAATTTCTAGACTTAATCTAGACGATTTCATAGATCAAATTTTAATTCCTACTGAAAAAGTATTTCAAATTAGAAAAGGAAAAAAGGTTTCTAAAGAGAAATCTTATTTGCCAGGCTATGTATTAGTTGAAGCTGCCTTAGTTGGTGAAGTCCCTCACGTAATTAGAAGTATACCTAATGTAATGGGTTTCTTAGGAAATGAAAAAGGGGGAGATCCTTCTCCAATGAGAGTTTCAGAAGTAAACAGAATCTTAGGTAAGGTTGATGAACTTTCCGAGTCTGAAGAAGAAATGCGAATTCCATTTGTGATTGGTGAGGCCGTTAAAGTGATTGATGGTCCATTTAATAATTTCACTGGTATTGTTGATGAAATCAATGAAGATAAAAAGAAACTAAAAGTAATGGTGAAGATATTCGGAAGAAAGAATTTACTAGAGCTTAGCTACATGCAAGTAGAAAAAGAAGTTTAAAGAGTATACTAACCGTAGGAGTGATGAAAGCTATTAAAGCTTCCAGTAAGTAATCATGTTTGACTACATAATTTTAAAAACAAATGGCTAAAGAAGTAGCAGGTTTGATCAAATTACAGATCAGAGGTGGTGCCGCAAATCCAGCCCCTCCTGTTGGTCCCGCACTTGGTGCAAAAGGGGTTAACATTATGGAGTTCTGCAAGCAGTTTAATGCTCGTACGCAGGACAAACCTGGAAAGGTATTACCAGCAGTTATCACTGTTTATAGTGATAAGTCTTTTGATTTCGTAATTAAGACTCCTCCAGCAGCAGTTCAAATCATGGAACAAATTAAACTTAAGAAAGGTTCTTCAGAACCAAATCGTGCTAAAGTTGGCACAATTTCTTGGGATAAAGTTCGCGTGATTGCTGAAGACAAGTTGCCGGATATGAATTGTTTTACTGTTGACAGTGCTATGCGCATGATTGCAGGAACGGCAAGAAGTATGGGAGTTATTGTAAAAGGTGGTGAAGCACCTGTAACTAATTAATTGTATAGCAGATGGGAAGAATATCTAAAAAGAGAAAAGAAGCTCTAGCGAAGATAGATTCGGAAAGAGCTTACTCCATAGCTGATGCATGCAATTTAGTGAAAGAAGTTTCTACTACTAAATTTGATGCCTCAGTTGATGTATGTATTCGTCTTGGAGTTGATCCGAGAAAAGCAAATCAAATGGTGAGAGGTACAGTTGCATTGCCACACGGAACAGGTAAGGATATGAAAGTACTTGTGCTTTGTACCCCTGACAAGGAAGCAGAAGCAAAAGAAGCTGGTGCTGATTACGTTGGTTTAGACGATTATATCGCAAAAATAAAAGGGGGTTGGACAGATATCGATGTTATTATTACTATGCCAGCAGTTATGGGTAAAGTAGGTGCTCTAGGTCGTGTTTTAGGACCAAGAGGTTTAATGCCTAATCCAAAAACAGGTACAGTAACGATGGATATTGGGAAAGCTGTAACTGAAGTAAAAGCAGGTAAAATAGACTTTAAAGTTGATAAGTACGGTATTATTCATGCCATGGTAGCGAAGGCTAGTTTCGATGGTGACAAAATCAAAGATAATGTCGATGAATTGTTACAAACAATCGTTAAACTTAAGCCTTCTTCTTCTAAGGGTGTTTATATAAAAAGCCTTTACTTGAGTTCTACGATGAGCCCTAGTATTCAACTTGATACTAAGACCTTAATTGCTTAAAACTGACGAAGATGACAAGAGAAGAAAAAGCAAAGTATATAGATGATTTAACAGCAGATTTAGCTGCTAATAATGTTATCTATTTGACAGACACAGCAGAATTAACAGTTGAAGTTATTAATGGCCTAAGAAGAAAAGCTTTTAACGCAAACGTTAGCATGCGAGTAGTGAAAAACACACTATTAGCAAAAGCAATGGATAGAGTTGAGAGTAAGGAGTTTGGTGAATTGAAAGATACTCTTTCAGGAGCTACCTCTATTATGTTCTCTGAGGTTGGTAATGCTCCTGCAAAGCTTATTAGAGATTTTCGAAAGAAAGTAGATAAGCCAATTCTTAAAGGTGCTTGGATTGATGAAAGTATATATATTGGAGATGACCAATTAACTGTACTTTCTGATATCAAAAGTAAAGAAGAATTACTTGGAGAAATTATTACAATACTTCAAAGTCCTGCTAAGAACGTTGTTTCTGGACTTAAAGGTGCTGGTGGTAAACTTGCCGGTATACTTAAGACGCTCGAAGAAAGAGCGTAATTATTATTATTATTATTATTATTTACGAATTATTTAAATTAAAATAAAATGGCTGAGTTGAAAGAAATGGCAGAAGCGTTAGTTAACCTTACTGTTAAAGATGTAAACGAATTAGCAACAATCCTTAAGGATGAGTACGGAATCGAACCTGCAGCTGCAGCTGTAGCTGTAGCGGCTAGTGGAGCTGCTGGTGGCGGAGAGACTGCAGAAGTTCAAACTGAGTTTGATGTAATCCTTAAAGCGGCAGGTGGATCTAAACTTGCAGTAGTGAAATTAGTTAAGGAATTAACTGGTTCTGGATTGAAAGAGTCTAAAGAAATGGTTGATAGTGCACCAACAACATTAAAAGCTGGTGTCTCTAAAGACGAAGCTGAGGGTCTTAAGTCTTCTCTAGAAGAAGCAGGAGCTGAAGTTGAGATTAAGTAATTTGATTACTAGTTAATAGGAAAGGTACCCCGATTTTTCGGGGTGCCTATTTCTGTTTTTTTTTACATTACGTGCGGTTTGCACACATTTTTTATTCACTAATAAAAAAGTTTGGCCTTGGCATCATCAAACAGTATTTCGACAAGAGTGAATTTTGCTTCTAGCAAAAATCAATTTGCATATCCTGACTTTTTGGATATTCAATTAAAGTCTTTCCAGGAGTTTTTCCAATTGGAAACTACTCCCGATAATAGAGAAAGCGAGGGGTTATTTAAAGTATTCGCTGAAAACTTCCCTATTACTGATACAAGAAATCAATTTGTATTAGAATTTTTGGATTACTTTGTTGATCCTCCTCGTTACTCAATCGCTGAGTGTATCGATAGAGGATTGACTTATAGTGTCCCACTTAAAGCTAAATTAAAGCTGTATTGTACAGATCCTGAGCACGAAGATTTTGAAACAATCGTTCAAGATGTGTATTTAGGTACAATTCCATATATGACTCCGAAAGGTTCATTTGTTGTGAATGGGGCAGAAAGAGTTATTGTTTCTCAACTGCATCGTTCTCCAGGTGTATTCTTTGGACAGAGTCGTCACGCTAATGGTACTAAATTGTATTCTGCACGTGTGATTCCTTTTAAAGGGTCTTGGATTGAATTTGCTACTGATATTAACAGTGTTATGTATGCATACATCGATCGTAAGAAAAAATTACCGGTAACAACATTGTTTAGAGCAATTGGTTACGAAACGGATAAAGATATTCTTGAGATTTTTGATCTTGCGGATGAGTTGAAAGCAACTAAAGCTAATCTAAAAAAAGCATTAGGGCGTAAACTTGCAGCGAGAGTTCTTAAATCTTGGGTTGAAGATTTCGTTGATGAGGATACAGGAGAAGTTGTTTCTATTGAAAGAAATGAAGTTCTTTTAGATCGTGAAACGGTTCTTGGAGAAGAGCATATCGAGCTAATCATTGATTCTGGCTCTAAAACGATTATTCTTCATAAAGAGGATGTAAATAGTGCCGATTTTACAATCATTTATAATACTCTTCAAAAAGATACTTCTAATTCTGAGAAAGAAGCAGTGGAACACATCTATCGTCAATTGCGTAATGCTGAGCCGCCAGATTATGAAACAGCTAAAGGTGTATTTGAGAAATTATTTTTCTCAGACACTCGTTATGACTTAGGTGAAGTTGGGCGTTTTAGATTGAACAAGAAATTAGGTGTTAACATGGAGGAAACTTCTCGTGTTTTAACTAAGCCTGATATGATTTCTATTATCAAATATCTTATTGAGTTGATTAACTCAAAAGCAGAGGTTGATGATATCGATCACTTGTCTAACAGACGTGTTAGAACAGTTGGGGAGCAATTATATTCTCAATTTGGTGTTGGTCTAGCCCGTATGGCTAGAACAATCCGTGAGCGTATGAACGTTCGTGATAATGAGGTATTTACTCCTATCGATTTAATTAACGCGAAGACTTTGTCTTCTGTAATTAACTCTTTCTTTGGTACGAATCAACTATCTCAGTTTATGGATCAAACGAATCCACTTTCTGAGGTTACCCACAAACGTAGATTATCGGCACTAGGACCTGGTGGACTTTCTAGAGAAAGAGCAGGTTTTGAGGTACGTGATGTTCACTATACTCACTATGGTCGTTTATGTACGATTGAAACACCAGAGGGACCAAACATTGGTTTGATTTCTTCTCTTTGTGTTTTTGCCAAAGTAAATAAATTAGGTTTCATTGAAACTCCTTATAGAACAGTAACAAATGGTAAGGTAGATACTAAGTCTGATCCAACTTATCTTTCAGCTGAAGAGGAGCACGATAATATTATTGCACAAGCAAATGCAAATGTGGATGATAAAGGGGTTTTCCTTGATGATGTTGTAAAAGCACGTTTTGGACATGATTTCCCAGTTATTGATCCTAAGAGAATTTCATTAATGGATGTTGGAGCAAATCAAATTGCTTCGATTGCAGCATCTTCTATTCCCTTCCTAGAACACGATGATGCTAATCGTGCCTTAATGGGGTCTAATATGCAACGTCAAGCTGTTCCATTATTGAAACCAAATTCTCCTATTGTAGGAACTGGAATTGAAGAATTAGTTGCTAAGGATTCAAGGGTTCTTATTAATGCTGAAGGAACAGGTGTTGTTGAATATGTTGATGCGAAAGAAATCGTTATTAAATACAACTGGACTAAAGAAGATAAGTTAGTTAGTTTTGATGGTGAGGTAACTCATTATCCACTTACAAAATTTGCGAAAACAAATCAAGGTACCTGTATTAACTTAAAACCAATCGTTAAGAAAGGTGATAAAGTTGAAGAAGGACAAGTTTTATGCGAAGGATATGCAACTCAGCAAGGTGAGCTTGCTCTTGGTCAAAACCTTAAAGTGGCATTTATGCCTTGGAAAGGGTATAACTTTGAGGATGCTATTGTAATTTCTGAGCGTGTTGTTCGTGATGATGTATTTACATCAATTCATATTGATGAGTTTGCTTTAGATGTTAGAGATACAAAACGTGGAATGGAGGAGTTAACTTCAGATATTCCTAACGTAAGTGAGGAAGCAACTAAAGATCTTGATGAGAACGGATTAATCCGTGTAGGAGCTGAAATTAAAGAAGGTGATATCCTTATTGGAAAAATCACTCCAAAAGGTGAAACTGATCCATCTCCAGAAGAGAAATTGCTTAGAGCAATATTTGGTGATAAGGCAGGTGATGTAAAAGATGCTTCTTTAAAAGCTGGACCTTCATTAAGAGGTGTTGTTGTTGAGAAAAAGTTATTCTCTAGAGCAATTAAAGATAGAAAATCTAAAGCTCAAGATAAACCAATCCTGGAAAGTCTTGATGTTGATTTCGATAAAGAATTTGTGACATTTAAAACGAATCTTGTAGATAAATTATTGGCTATAGTAGAAGATACTAAATCTGCTGGCGTCTTCAATAACTTTAAAGAAGAAATCATTAAGAAAGGGACTAAGTTTTCTTCTAGAAGCTTAAATGCAATTGATTATTCAATTGTTAATCCAACAAATTGGACAACTGATGAGAAGGTAAACACATTAATTGGTAGGGTTATTCATAACTTCAACATCAAGTCTAATGATTTACTTGGAACGTATAAGCGTAAAAAATTCCATATTTCTGTTGGTGATGAACTTCCTGCTGGAATTATAAAAATGGCTAAAGTTTACGTTGCTAAGAAACGTAAATTGAAAGTTGGTGATAAGATGGCCGGTCGTCATGGAAACAAGGGGATCGTCGCTAATATCGTTCGTCAAGAAGATATGCCATTCTTGGAAGATGGAACACCAGTTGATATTGTACTAAACCCATTAGGGGTACCTTCTCGTATGAACCTTGGACAGATATATGAAACTGTTTTAGGTTGGGCAGGTGAAAAATTAGGCATCAAGTTTGCCACTCCAATTTTTGATGGAGCACATCCAACTGAAATTGATGCTTGGACTGAAAAAGCTGGAGTACCTAGATCAGGAAAAACTTATCTGTATGATGGTGGAACTGGAGATCGTTTTGATCAAACTGCAACGGTAGGGGTTATCTATATGTTGAAGTTATCTCATATGGTTGATGATAAAATGCATGCACGTTCTATAGGGCCATACTCACTTATTACTCAACAACCACTTGGTGGTAAGGCGCAATTTGGTGGTCAAAGATTTGGTGAGATGGAAGTTTGGGCTCTTGAGGCATTCGGAGCAGCAAATATCCTACAAGAGATATTAACAGTTAAGTCTGATGATGTTATGGGTCGTGCTAAAGCGTACGAAGCAATTGTTAAAGGAGACAATATTCCTGAACCAGGAATTCCTGAATCGTTTAATGTATTGTTGCATGAACTGAGAGGTTTGTGTCTTAACGTCAGTATGGATTAAGCGTCAGTGATTTAACGAGATATTTAAAGAATTAAGGCAATATTATGGCTTACAGAAAAGAAACACCGAAAAAACAAAGTAGCTTCAACAAAATCACGATTTCGTTGGCTTCACCTGAAACAATTCTTGAGCAATCAAGTGGTGAAGTGCTTAAGCCGGAGACAATAAACTACAGAACATATAAGCCAGAAAGAGATGGTTTGTTCTGTGAGCGTATTTTTGGACCGGTTAAAGATTTCGAATGTCATTGTGGTAAATACAAAAGAATCCGTTATAAAGGAATCGTTTGTGACCGTTGTGGTGTTGAGGTAACTGAGAAAAAAGTACGTCGTGAGCGTATGGGGCATATCTCTTTGGTAGTTCCAGTAGCACACATTTGGTACTTTAGATCTTTACCAAATAAAATTGGTTATCTACTTGGTCTTCCTACGAAGAAACTAGATCAAATTATCTATTACGAAAGGTATGTGGTTATTCAAGCAGGTATCGCTAAAACCTTAGATGGTGAAGATTTAACAAGATTAGAATTCTTAGCAGAAGAAGACTACTTGGACATACTTGATACTCTTCCAAAAGAAAACCAATACTTAGAAGATTCTGACCCAAATAAATTCATCGCTAAGATGGGGGCAGAGGCTTTATATGATTTATTGAAAACGATGGATCTTAAAGCAACTTCTTACGATTTGCGTCATAAAGCTAATACTGAAACTTCAGTACAACGTAAAAATGAAGCATTGAAACGTCTTCAAGTTGTTGAAGCTATGCGTGACTCTCAAACTAGAATTGAGAATAGACCAGAATGGATGATCGTTAAGGTTGTACCAGTTATCCCACCTGAATTACGTCCATTAGTGCCGTTAGATGGGGGTCGTTTCGCAACTTCTGATTTGAATGACCTTTATAGAAGAGTAATTATACGTAATAACCGTTTGAAGCGTTTGATTGAGATAAAGGCTCCAGAAGTGATTTTGCGTAATGAGAAACGTATGCTTCAAGAATCTGTTGATTCATTGTTCGATAACTCTAGAAAATCTTCTGCAGTTAAGACTGAGTCAAATAGACCTCTTAAATCTCTTTCTGATTCATTAAAAGGTAAGCAAGGGCGATTCCGTCAAAACTTACTTGGTAAGCGTGTTGATTATTCTGCACGTTCTGTAATTGTTGTTGGACCGGATTTGAAACTGCATGAATGTGGTCTTCCTAAAGGTATGGCAGCTGAGCTTTACAAGCCGTTTATTATTCGTAAGATGATTGAACGTGGTATTGTGAAAACAGTGAAATCAGCCAAAAAAATTGTTGATAAAAAAGAACCGGTTGTTTGGGATATTTTAGAAAATGTATTGAAAGGGCATCCTGTTCTTTTGAATAGAGCCCCAACTTTGCACAGATTAGGGATTCAAGCATTCCAGCCGAAATTAATTGAAGGAAAAGCAATTAGACTTCATCCATTGGTTACAACCGCTTTTAATGCCGATTTCGATGGTGATCAAATGGCAGTTCACTTACCATTAGGTAATGCTGCAATTTTAGAAGCTCAACTGTTAATGCTTGCTTCACACAATATTTTGAACCCTGCAAATGGTGCCCCAATTGCCGTTCCTTCTCAGGATATGGTATTGGGTCTATATTACATTACAAAAGGGAAGAAAAGTCTTAAAGATGATATCGTTAAAGGTGAGGGTGGTGTATTCTATTCTCCTGAAGAAGTTATCATTGCTCACAATGAGGGTGTTTTAGATTTACATGCTGCAATTAAGGTTAAAACAACGGATCTTAATGAAAATGATGAGATTATTACTCGTTTAATTGAAACTACATGTGGACGTGTAATTTTCAATGAGCACGTACCTAATGAAGCAGGATACATTAATGATGTTATGACGAAGAAAGCTCTTCGAGATATGATTGGTGGTGTACTTAAAGCATGTGGGACTGCTCGTACAGTAGCATTCCTTGATGATATTAAAGAATTAGGATATGATATGGCTTTCAAAGGTGGATTGTCCTTCAACCTTGATGATATTATTATTCCAGCTGAAAAAGAAACATTAGTTGCTAAAGCTGAAGTTGAGGTGAAAGATGTAATGTCCAACTATAATATGGGGCTAATTACAAATAATGAGCGTTACAATCAAATTATTGATATCTGGACGCATACTAATTCTAGATTGACTCACACATTGATGGAGCAATTGAAGAATGATATGCAAGGGTTCAATTCAATCTATATGATGTACGATTCAGGAGCACGTGGTTCGAAAGAGCAAATTCGTCAGCTGTCTGGTATGCGTGGATTGATGGCGAAGCCTCAAAAATCTGGAGCTTCAGCTCAAGATATTATTGAGAATCCAATTCTTTCTAACTTTAAAGAGGGACTTTCTATTCTTGAGTACTTTATTTCTACTCACGGTGCGCGTAAAGGTCTTGCCGATACAGCACTTAAAACAGCCGATGCGGGTTACTTGACTCGTCGTTTAGTAGATGTTGCTCAGGATGTTGTTATTAACTCATATGATTGTGGTACACTAAGAGGATTAGTTGCTATTCCTTTGAGGAAAAATGATGAAATTGTTGAGCCTTTGTCTGATCGTATTGTTGGTCGTACTTCACTAGAAGATGTTTATGTTCCAGACACAGACGATTTAATTGTTAGTGGTGGTGAAAGAATTACTGATACAATTGCTAATGCCATTGATGAAGCAGGTATTGAAGAAGTAGAAATTAGGTCTGTTCTTACCTGTGAAAGAAGAAGGGGTGTTTGTTCGAAATGTTATGGATTAAACCTTGCTACGCAACGTGTTGCCCAAATAGGAGATGCTGTTGGTGTTGTTGCTGCTCAGTCAATAGGTGAGCCAGGGACGCAGTTAACGCTTCGTACATTCCACGTTGGGGGTACTGCTTCTAACATTGCTGATGAGTCTGACTTGAAAGCGAAAACTGCGGGTACATTAGATATTGATGAGTTAAGAACAATCAATAGAATAAATAAAAATGGCGACAAGGCAGTAGTAGTAGTAGGCCGTTCTGCTGAGTTGAAAATTACTGACTCTAAAGGAAATATTACAATGAACTCTAATATTCCTTACGGTTCTGAATTGACAGTAGAAAACAATACGAAGCTTAAAAAAGGTGACGTAATCTGTAAATGGGATCCATATAACGCTGTAATCATAACTGAAGCAAAAGGTAAGGTTGTCTTTGATAGTGTTATTGAAGGAATCACATTTCGTGAAGAAGTAGATGAGCAAACCGGGTTTACTGAGAAAGTAATTACTGAATCAAGAGATAAGAAAAAGAATCCTGCTATACATGTTATTGATCCTAAAACAAAAGAAGTTTTAAGAGAGTATAGCTTACCGGTAGATGCTCACATTTCTGTAAAAGAAGGTGACAAAATCGAAGCAGGTGATATTATTGTTAAGATTCCTCGTAGGGCTGGTAAGTCTGGAGATATTACCGGTGGTCTTCCTCGTGTAACTGAGTTATTCGAAGCACGTAACCCATCTAATCCGGCTGTAGTTTCTGAAATTGACGGTGTTGCTGAGTACGGCAAAATAAAACGTGGTAATAGAGAGATTCAAATTACATCTAAAACAGGTGAGCTTCGTAAGTACCTAGTTCCTTTATCGAAACATATCTTAGTTCAAGAAAATGACTTCGTAAGGGCTGGACAGCCATTGTCTGTTGGTGCAATTACTCCAAACGATATACTTAATATTGAAGGCCCTACAAAAGTACAAGAGTACATTGTAAATGAAATTCAAGAGGTATACCGTCTACAAGGGGTAAAAATTAATGATAAACACTTCGAAGTAATTGTTAGACAGATGATGCTTAAAGCGATGATTATTGATTCAGGAGACACAAGATTCCTAGAAGGGCAGTCTGTTCATAAAGCGGATATCAGCGAA
The DNA here is from genome assembly GCA_905182335.1 of Flavobacteriales bacterium UBA4466. Classification (GTDB taxonomy): domain Bacteria; phylum Bacteroidota; class Bacteroidia; order Flavobacteriales_D; family Crocinitomicaceae; genus UBA4466. The sequence goes on from CAJJBE010000005.1 coordinate 136,423, forward strand.
GAGAATGATGCTGTTTACGGAATGAAAGTAGTTACTGAGCCAGGAGAATCTGCAGAACTTAAAGCAGGTCAAATCGTTTCAGCTAGAAGATTGAGAGATGAAAACTCTCAATTGAGAAGATCCGATAAAGCATTAATTGAATCGAGAGATGCAATTCCTGCAACATCTACTCCTTTGTTGCAAGGTATCACTAGAGCCTCTCTTCAAACACAATCGTTTATTTCTGCTGCATCGTTTCAGGAGACTACGAAAGTATTAAATGAAGCAGCTATTTCTGGTAAAGAAGATCACTTATTAGGATTGAAGGAGAATGTAATTGTTGGTCACTTGATTCCAGCTGGAACAGGGGTGCGTCACTTCCAGAAAATGCTAGTAGGGTCAAAAGATGAAATGGCAGAAATGACTCAAGAAGCTGAAATAGTCTCAGAGTAATTTCATTAAAAATAAATGACAAAGAAGGGATGTTCATTTGAATATCCCTTTTTGTTTTAATAAATTTAAAATCATTATTTTAGAGTATGGAAAATAAGAAAAAAGACAACCAAGTAAATATTGAATTATCAGAAGAAGTTGCTTCTGGAGTATATTCTAACTTAGCTATAATAACACACTCACCATCTGAGTTCGTTGCTGACTTTGTGCAACTTATGCCAGGTGCTCCAAAAGGAAAGGTGCGGTCAAGAATTATTATGACACCTCAGAACGCGAAGAGACTTATGAAAGCAATGCAAGATAATATTGCTAAGTATGAGCAAACGTTTGGCGGTATTATTGATGTTGAATCACCATCTGTGCCTCCGGTCAATTTTGGTATACCAACAACTCAAGCATAAAAGAATAAGGAAAGGGGGCTGTTGCTTTTAGTTGAATTCAACGGTTTTTCTCCACATATTAATATTACCACAGTTATCCACAATTTTTAGCTCTAATCCCATTATACCTTTTAAGTTTTTTTCACGCGTAAAAGTTAGCCGACCTGTTTTGTATTCGTATTCTGCTAAATGCCAATTATCATTAATAAATAGGTCATAGTCTTTGAGTCCAGAGCCACCGTCATATATTTGCCAAGATAAACTAGTTCGAGTGGTACTATTCCCAATATTAATTGCTGTAATATTTGGAGCAATTGTATCTCGCTTGAGCTTGTAACTTCCAAAATAGTTTGATTCACATGTGATTAAACGATCTTCATAAGTTACGTTTAACGCCTTTTTACTTCCTTTTCCTGTTGTCATATCAATATAATGCTTACCATCTTTTAAACCGTCATAAATGATATTGATGCGATATGCATTCTGTACTGGAATATTGGCTTCTCCAATTTTGGATTCAATATGCTTCTCATCAATAGATAAAGGTTCATAGGTAGTACAAATTCCAAACTCTACATGTGTCTTGTTTTGTTCCACTAGCATTGATTCACTTGGTTGAAGATAGCCTAAATCAGTAGCGATTGAATCTTTTGAACTGACTATTCCATTACTAATTATAAGATTAAAGGTTAATATTGATGTATTACCTTTTGGATCATAACAAACATATTTCACCTTAAAATAATCGCCAGGTTTAGCTTTTAGAACACCAAGACCTTTAACCGTATAGATTGGAAGATTGTTTTCAGTAGTTCGAAATGATTTATGGAATTTTTTTCGATTCAGGGAATATTCATTATAGTCTTTGTGGCTATTTACAAACCGTGTTGATTCGAATGGCACGCGATTGGTTTCTTGTCCAAATAATGTATCACCATTAATTAATAAATAACTTCCATATAGTCCACACGTGTTGTTCGCGGCATCCAATCGGTCAATAACGTCGAATGCAAATCCAAGACCTCCTGATTTTGTCAGATAATTCGAGGGAATAGTGATTGAATTATTATAAACTGTGTATGAAACGCCATTTTTTATAGTACTTCGCTTAATTGACTTATCGAAGCGATAACCATCTTTCGTTAGGCTATATATTTTTACACCGCGAATTTCAGGTCTGCGTGAGTCGGCTATATTAAATCCATATACCAATGGATTCAAAGCTGTTTCTGTTTTTGTGTCACGTAATTCAAAGTGTAGGTGAGGAGCAGTAGATCCTCCAGTATTCCCTGAAATGGCAATGATTTGTCCTTTTGTAACTTTAATTTCATTCTTCTTCGGGAAAATTTCTACTGCAAAATCCTGTTCGTTTTGTTGTGTGTGGCGTACAATTGAATCCAATTGATCTTTAAATGCTGAGCAATGAGCATATACACTTGTTATTCCATTCGGATGATCAATGTAGACTACTTTCCCGTATCCATATGGAGAAACCTTTATTCTTGAAACAAAACCTTCTTCAACGGCATAAAGATTATATCCAATACGCCCGTTTGTTTTTAGATCAATTCCCATATGGAAATGATTCGGCCTCAATTCTCCAAAATTTGCAGCTAAAACTTGTGGTATGCCCAAAGGAGAATGATAATCTGGCTTATCGTTTTTTTGAGCAAAGGAGATTTGAGTTAAACAGAGATGTGATAAGAAAATTAATAAAGTGTTCTTCATGTGTCAAAAATAGATTTTTGTTGAAATAACGGCAACAATTGACCCGAAAATCTTGTTCGTCTCTATTACTATACTATTTTTGTATTAAAGTCGTTTTTATGTCGGATCGAATTCTTGAGTTAGTAGGCGGTATCAAAGAGAAGGTTTCTTTGGTGAAAAGTCAGCTTGAAAAAGAGCGTTCAAATAGTGAATCTCTTAACAATGAGATTGATAGCTTAAAAGGTCAATTAGCTGAAAGGCAAATTAAATTTAATGAGTTGACTACTAAGATTTCAGAATTAGAAACGAAACTGATTACGAAAGAAGAACAAGACGTCTTGGTTGTTAAAGAAAAAGGTGTTTCTTACAATCAAATTGATGAATTGGTGAAGGAAATTGAATACTGCATCGGGCAGTTAAAAAAATAAAGCATGGCTAAGTTGTCTTTAAAAGTCGTTGTTGCTGGTAGAACTTATCCTCTTTCTATTGAAGAAAATGAGGAGCAAAAAGTTATAGATGCGGCAAAGGACATTAATAAAGCAATTAAATTATTGAAAGATAATTATGCCGTAAAAGATATGCAAGACCTTTTAGCAATGACTGCATTGCAGTTAGCTGCGAAAAAAGATAATGTAAGTTCAGAGAAAAAAGAATCGATTAACACAGATGAGATAGAGACTCAATTGAAGTCAATATCAGAAGAGTTGGACGGACTGAACTAATTTTGCTTTATATCGATATCCCCATCATTTCATACAAAAACGTATGTTTGGTGGGTTTTTTATTTTATAAAAATTGAAATTATGGATTTTGTATTTGGAATAATTGGAGCTGTTGCAGGTGTTATAGTTGCTTTCATTGTTCAAGCAGCACTATTAAAAAGGCGTAAAGAACAGGTCATAAAAGAAGCTGAAAAAGAAGGTGAAAACTTGAAAAAGAATAAAATATTTCAGGCGAAAGAAAAGTTTTTGCAATTGAAAGAAGATCATGAAACGAAGGTTAAAGATCGTGAAAGAAAAATGCAGTCGGGTGAGGATCGTGTAAGAAATAAAGAGGCTAACCTTTCTAATAAAATAGAAGAGATTAACAGAAAAGACAGGCAAATTGAGAAAAATCAAAGTTCGCTAGATGCAAAAATAAAGTCGTACGAGGCTAAGCACCAAGAAATGGATAAGATGCATCAGAAAGTTGTCGTAGAGCTATCTAAGGTTAGTGGTATGAGTGCAGAAGATGCGAAAACGAGTTTGGTAGAGTCTTTGAAGGACGAAGCTAGAACAAGTGCTATGGCACATATCAACGAAATCACAGAGGAGGCCAAGTTAAATGCGAATCGCGAAGCCAAGAAAATTGTAATTCAAGCTATTCAGCGTGTTGCCACAGAACAAGCGATTGAGAATTCAGTTTCAGTATTTAACATTGAGTCTGATGAAGTTAAAGGTCGGATTATTGGACGTGAAGGACGTAATATCAGAGCTTTGGAAGCAGCTACAGGTGTTGAGATTATTGTAGATGACACTCCTGAGGCAATTATCTTATCTTGTTTTGATCCGATAAGAAGAGAAATTGCACGTTTAGCTCTACATCAATTAGTTTCTGATGGGCGTATTCATCCTGCAAGAATTGAAGAGGTTGTTGCGAAAACGAAGAAGCAATTAGATGAGGAGATTGCGGAAACAGGAAGAAGAACTTGTATAGATTTAGGAATTCACGGTCTTCATGCAGAATTAACACGTATGGTTGGTCGTATGAAGTATAGATCTTCTTATGGTCAAAACTTATTACAGCACTCGAGAGAAGTTGCAAACTTATGTGCAATAATGGCTACTGAGCTTGGGCTGAATGTCAAGTTAGCAAAAAGAGCCGGGCTGCTTCATGATATTGGTAAAGTTCCAGATGAATCGCCAGAATTACCGCATGCAATACTAGGCATGCAATTGGCAGAGAAGTACGGAGAGAAGCCAGATGTATGTAATGCAATTGGTGCTCATCACGATGAAGTTGAAATGACAACATTGATCTCTCCTATTGTTCAGGTGTGTGATGCTGTTTCAGGAGCAAGACCAGGAGCGCGTAGAGAAATTGTGGAGTCTTATATTAAAAGAATAAAAGACCTTGAAAGTTTAGCATTGGGATATGACGGTGTAAACACTGCTTATGCAATTCAAGCTGGTAGAGAATTAAGGGTTTTAGTTGAAGCTAATAAAGTTACTGATGCAAAAGCAGATGAATTATCGTTTGAGATTTCTCAACGTATTCAAACTGAAATGACATATCCAGGTCAGGTCAAAGTGACATTAATCCGTGAGAAAAGAGCGGTGAATTATGCAAAATAATAAAAGCTCAAAGAATACTGTTAAGTCCTTAAAAGGAAAACATGTTCTTGTTACAGGTGGGGCTGGATTTATCGGGTCTAACCTAGTAGAGTTTTTATTAAATAATTCAGTAAAGGTTTCTGTGCTTGATAATTGATTTATGCAAATCTTTCAAAAAATAAACCTGAAATCTGATTTTTTTAAATCAGTCCTTGTTCTTATTTCCGGAACTGTCATGGCGCAAGCTATTAGCTATTTAGTTTCGCCTTTTCTGACTCGTATTTATACGGCAGAACAAATGGGGGAACTTGGAATGTATATGCGTGTTGTTGGATTTGTTTCAGCATTAGCAACTGCTCGGTTTGAGTTAGCGTTACCCCTTCCTAAGAACGAAAACCATTCATTTTTACTCTATCAATTATCGTTACGAATAGCAAAGGTTGTCGTGCTTGCATTGGTTGTTCTGTTGGTTGCTTTTCACTTCATTAAGCCTCTAGGGTTAAATGACCTTGTTTTTGGAATTCTAACAATTATAAGCACCATTTTTGTTGTGTACATCAACCTAGGGACAAACTGGGCAATTCGAAAATCACAATTCAATAAGATATCACATCAACGTATAATTAATTCATTAACGGCAAACAGCCTGAAATGGATTTTTGGTATCTTTTCAATGGGTTCTTTAGGTTTAATTCTTGCGTCTTTGATTGGTTTTATACTCTCTAGCTTTGGGTTTGTGCGTGAGTATTTTATACTTCAAAATACATTAAGAGAAAACTATTCTAAGAAAAAAATACGTGTGTTGATCACAGAGTACAAGCAATTTCCATTGGTTAACTTGCCTCACGTTTTGGTCGACCTAGGGAGAGATTTACTGATAGCAGTATTAATCGCATTGTTTTTCGGGAAGAATATATTTGGTCTGTTCAATCACTCCTATATGATTTTGAAATTACCATTGATAATTGTTGGAGCTTCTATAGGTCAGGTATTCTTCAATAAATGTTCCGTATTAGTTCGGGAGGGGAATTCCACGTACGATTTAATGAAACAAACATTGTTGATTTTGTTTGGATTGTCACTTGTACCTTTTAGTATCATTTTCTTTTTTGGAGAACCCTTGTTTAGTTTTGTCTTTAGCGCAGACTGGGCTAAGTCAGGATATTATTCTGAAATAATGACCATTTGGTTGATGATGAACTTCATGATTTCGCCACTCTCAAGTCTTCCACTTGTATTGAAACGTCAAAATGAGTTCTTTTTTATTGGATTATTTACCTCAATCGCACAGGTGCTTTGTTTCTTTCTTTTTCCTTTTTTATGGGGAGGAACCGAAGAAGTCTTTGTGGACATGTTATGGGTCTTATCTATTTCACAGGCTATTATTTTATTTTGTGTAATAATTATTACGCTTTATTATTCGAAAAAAGGAGTTAAAAAATAATGGTTTTCGAGTGTTGTACACACTGCTTACTTGATAATCGTAGTGTGTTCGTATTGGACTAAGCACGCTAATCTTTATCTTTGATTCATTAACACACTAGTTAACCAATACTTGTTTCATGCTTAAACGACTAATGTTTCATCTTTTAAAGAATGTCCGACCAGTTATGATTGGCAACTATAAAGATCCAAAAGGGAATAAGATTTCAGAAACAAGAGTAGGTAGCTCATCCACTATTATTGGTGACAAAGGACTCGTTTTATCCGAAAATGTTTTTATTGGACAATACAATTTTATTGAAGCTACAAATGGGATCACTATAGGAACAGGGTGTCAAATAACTAATTTCGTTAGTGTGCTTAGCCATTCGAGCCATAAGGCTATTCGATTATATGGACATCAGTATACAGCTATAGCAAAGAAGAAGCATTACGGTATTGGATCGGTAGAAATAGGTAATTTCACTTTTATTGGACCCCATTCGGTAATTATGCCGAACACGACTATTGGCAAGGGATCTTTAGTTGCAGCATATAGTTATGTTCAAGGAGTATTTCCAGACTATTCAATTATTGGAGGTAACCCGGCTAAGGTTGTTGGAGATACTCGTGATATGGATAAAGAGGCATTGACTATAAACCCAGAATTACAGCGCTATTATGATGAATGGGCGAAATAATAACAAAATAGGCTTTTGGCTATTAGTTTTAGCGGTTGTAGGGACAGTCTTGTTTCCTCCAATCACAATTATTTCCTCTTTTCCCAAAGTAGAAGTTTCGGATGTTACGTTCATTTTACTTACTATTTATTCTGTTGGTTTAAATCGAATAGCGCTAGTTAATGTACTTATCAGGTATAAATGGCTATTTATTTCTTTGATTGTCTTAATTTTCACCGCTTCGATTTCTATCATTTTTAATGACAGAATAACTCAATATAGAGATTGGTTTGAGCCCCTTAAATATATAAAACTGAGTATGCTTTTGGCATATGTTTGTCTTTATTTTAAAGGTCAAGAAGTAAACAAGATTATAAAATATACATTCTTTGGCATTTTGATTTTTAATCTATTACACTATTTTAATGTGTTTTGTTTCAATGAGTACATAGAGGTTTTTTATGCTCCAAAGCATCATTTAGACTTATTTGGACTTAATTCAATAGGAGAACCTTCTACAAGAAGAATGTTAGGAACGTTGGGTAACCCGAACAATAATGCAATTTTATTTTTGTTGTTTGTTGTTTATTTCTTGCCAAAACGAGCATCTGAGCTAGGAGAGAATGATGTTTATGCCAGTATAGCATCTATATTTGTTTTGGCTTGTCAATCCAGAACGGGTTTAGTTATATTGGTTTTAATTCTTTTAGTATATTTTATTCTTCGAAGAAAAAACAGAAAACATATTTTCTATTACATAGCTATAATTGGTTTTGGCTATATGCTCTTGCAATTAAGCGGCAATGTTTATCTTGGATCCTTGACAGATCTTTCCTTATTGGAATCTGCAAAACGAGGTCGTTTTGCGCAGTGGAACTTAATTTTTAATGAAATGCCTGGGAAATGGATTTTAGGACACGGAGTAAATAAAGCTTTTTTAGAAGAGCGAAACATTTATGCTGAAAGTGAGTACCTGCTTATTTTGTTTAGATATGGGCTTATTGGACTGTTTAGTTATGCATCTATTTGCCTTATGTTTTTTAAGTCAAGTATATCTTCTCTAACCTCTAAGGGCGGAATGATGATACTTGGTGTTTTAATTATTATGATCGTTTCGGGAATCACCAATTCTCCGTTTCACGTAATAAAATTATCCGTTTTTATGGTTTTGATAATTGGCATGGGTTTAAATTTGACTGATGAACAGAAAAGCTAAGGTATTGTTGATTGGATCGTCAAGTCCACATGTTGCAAACCATTTGTCTAGAATTGAGTGCAATGATTTTATCATTGAAGTCATTTCGGATAACAATAAGTTTTTACCTCCGAATCAGAAGTTATATAAGATAGAATTTGCTTTAAAAAACATTTTAAACTGGTTTAAATCTCCTAAGAAAATTCGTGAAATAATATCAACATTTAATCCAGATGTAATTCATGTTCATCAGGCCAATTCAATTGGTTTTTTTACGGTTTTAGCAAATAGAAAAACTAAAAAACCAATTGTATTAACTGCTTGGGGTAGTGACATATTAATTAATCCTAAGAAAAGTATTCTGCTGAAAATGATGGTTAAATACATTCTGAGAAATGTTGATGTCATAACTTCCGATTCTGAATATATGGCTAATGTGATTCGAGATTTAAATAATAAAGAAGATCAAGATATTATAATCTGTAATTTTGGTGTTCAAGAATTTGACATTCCTATTGAGAAAAAGAAAGTTATTTATTCAAACAGGACACACAATCCACTTTATAGAATAGATGAAGTTTTAAAAGCTTTTGCAAGATTTAAAGAAAGTGAAGCTCAAGATGAGTGGATAATTAAAATTGCTGGAAGAGGTTCTGAAACAGAACGTTTAAAACAATTGGCACAGAAGTTAGACATCGAAAAAAGCATCGAGTTTATTGGATTCGTAGATGCAGAGACAAATGCATCACTTTATGCAGAATCGACGTATTTTATTTCAATACCTAATTCTGATGCAACAGCAATGTCTCTTTTAGAAGCAATGTACTTTAAATGCATCCCGATATTAAGTAATTTGCCGGCAAATAAAGAATGGGTTGAATCAGGAGTTAACGGACTGATTGTCGTGGACTTAAACGCAAATTTTATAAGGGATGCTATTTGTTTTGATCAGGACAAAATGGGGTCGTTTAATAGAAATATCGCAATAAGTGAAGGTAATTTTAGAAATGTTTTACTTAAACTAATTAACAATTGAAAGTTTGTCATATAACTACTGTTCATCAACAAATGGATAGCAGGATTTTTCAAAAAGAATGCCGGAGTCTAGCTAAAGTAGGTTTTGATACAACATTGCTTGTTCTTAATGGTACAACCGAAACAGTCGAAGGTGTTAAAATAATATCTCTTGATTACAATGTGAAAGGGAGGATGAAGAGGATTCTTTCTGCTGGAAAAAAAATCTTTAACAAGGCCGTATCTCTTGAGGCTGACGTTTATCATTTACATGATCCTGAATTATTGAGGATAGCCGTGAAACTAAAGAGAAAAACGGGGGCGAAAGTCATTTACGATTCACATGAAGACCTTCCAAAACAAGTGTTGGATAAACATTGGATACCATCTTTCATAAGATCGAGTGTCTCAAAGTTTGTTTACAAGTATGAAATGAAAAAAGCTTCTCAAATTGATGGCATAATTTCAGTTACAGAGAATATTTGCAATAGATTTAAAAAAGCGAATACGAATGTATGTTTAGTTGCGAACTATCCAATTTTGAGTGAAATGGATCTTGATTCGGTTGTACAGCCAGAAAAAGAAGATAAGGCAATTTGTTATATCGGAGGACTGTTTCCAACAAGAGGTATTAAAGAGTTGGTTCAGGCGTTAGAACACTGTGATGCTGTTTTAAATTTAGCAGGTGCATTCTCCAGTGTAGCATTTGAAGAGGAGGTAAAAGCGTTGCCCGGATGGTCAAAAGTTAATTTTTATGGCTATGTGGGAAAAGATGAAATTATCGACATTTTATTGAAATCTAATATTGGTATTGTTACATTACACCCAACGCAGAGTTATAAAGAATCGTTACCAATAAAGATGTTTGAGTATATGTCTGCAAGCCTGCCTGTAATAGCTAGTAACTTTGAAATGTGGAAGCCACTTGTTCTAGACAATAAGTGTGGGATTATGATCGACCCATTAAATGTTACTGAACTTGCGAAACAAATTGATTATTTATTGAGTAATAAGAAACAGGCACTAGACATGGGGAAGGCAGGTTGTAATGCGGCTCATCGTTTGTATTCATGGGAAACACAAGAAACTACATTAGTTGACTTTTATAATAGTATAGTTTAATGACGATAACAATGAGATATAAAAAAGTATATGAAGTCAGTTTGGCTTTAATGGCTTTTTTGATGCTTGTTTCTCCAAAACTTATCACAATAGGTATTATTCTGCACTTCGGAATTACTGTCATGGGTATTTATAAACGAAAATTAGTTTTCGGAGTAAACCTGATGAATGTCCTGATGGTTCTTCTATACAGCACTTATTTAGTAGGGACAATTTATACAAACCACCCTGATATCGCAGGGAAATACCTGGAGTACAAACTTGCTCTGGTCATTTTTCCGCTACTTTTTTCATTTAAACTCCCAGAAGGATTTTCGTTGAAATATCCAGGTATTGGAATGTTTAGTGGGGTCATTGTTTTAATGGTTCTAGGTTTCATTAACTCAATCAGTCTATTTGTAGACTCGAATAGTATGTCCTCATTTTTGAGTGGACAGTTTTCATACATCCATCACCCAACCTATTTTGCTTCATTTGCTTTTGCAGGAATGCTTCTTGTTAACTATGCAAAAGAACAACATTGGTTTGGAGCTGAAAAGTGGAAGTATATTGGTTTAGTCATTGTAATGGTGTTGGGGCAGTTGCTCTCATTTTCTTTAGCTGGAATTTTAGTTTTACTCATTTATGTAGGCTTTGTACTTTTAAAATGGGTTCAAAGTCGTTTCGGGAAACGCTATTTTATTACCGTTTTACTACTTAGCCCTGTTGTACTGTTTTTAATTATTTCTAATACACCAGGCTTAAATACGCAGTTTGAAACTTCTAAAAAGTTTATGTTATCGTATGTGAACGACCCCATTGCTTTTATTAAGGTAGATCAAACATATGTACAAGGAGATGAAGCTAGGTTGATTATGTGGACCGTTGCTGCCTTAGAATTTGCCGATCATCCAATGGGTGCAGGAACCGGAAATGTAGATGAAAAATTAACTGCTCGACTAGAAGAGTATGGGCAGTCAGAAGTGGCAAGTCATAACTACAATCCTCATAATCAGTATTTACAAACAGCTGTAGAAGTAGGTATTGTTGGATTGATTTTTCTTATTTCAATAATTGCCTACGCGCTGTATTTAGGTTTTCGAATCAAGAATATGTTTATAGCATTTATTGGATTAAATTTAGCCTTTAATTCCTTGTTTGAATCAATGTTACAAAGACAAAGTGGAATTGTGTTTTTTGTTTTTTGGTTGTGTTTATCTGCGCTCATGCTATTAAGTGTAAACAGTAAATCGTATAAGAATTCATGAAGATTACAGTTGTTATACCTTGCAGAAATGAAGTCCTTTATATTGAGGAGTGTATTCATGCGATTTATAGTTGTGACCTTCCAGCCGAAACGAACATAGAGATATTTGTTGTAGATGGCATGAGTGATGATGGAACCAGGGATAAGGTGAAAGCAATGTCATTAACGTACCCAAGCTTGGATATTGTAGATAACGTAAAGCAATTAACCCCTTTTGCATTTAACCTTGGAATATATGCAGGTAAGCATACAGATTTCATTCAAATTGTTGGTGCACGGCATATCTTAAGTTCAAATTATATCGTGAATTGTTTCACAAAACTTCAAAGCGACTCCTCTACATGGTGCGTTGGAGGGAAAATTGAAAATGAATACATCAACGAAGTTGGCGAGGTCATTTCCAGAGCAATGGGGACAACGTTTGGTATGGGGTTAGGTAATTTTAGAACATTAGAAAAATCTGGATTTACCGATACTGTAACAAGCCCTATGTATCCGTATTGGGTGTTCGATAAAATTGGCTTTTTCGATGAAGAATTAATTAGAAATCAAGACGATGACTTTAATTATCGCGTAACATCGGAGGGAGGTCAAATTTTCTATGACAATGACATCTCCTTAAAATACTACGTGCGCGGAAACTTTAAGGGCTTATGGCGTCAGTTTTTTCAATATGGTTATTGGAAAGTCTACGTTAATAAAAAACACAAGGCAATTACAACCTTACGCCAATTGGTTCCGCCAGCTTTTGCATTGTATTTAGCGTTGTTAATTCCAATTTTATTTGTTGGAAAAATAGTGTTTTTAGTGAGTCTAATTCCTTTAGAATTCTATGTCGTACTGAACATTATTTTCAGTTTAAGGGCTATGCCCTCGGCAAAAAAGATACTTCATACCTTAATCACATTTCCACTTATTCATATAAGTTATGGTCTTGGATACCTAAAAGGATTAGTAGAATTTATACTTTTGAATAAGAAACCATCAGAGAGTCAAAAACGACTGTCAAGATAGAATTAATAGATAGAATATGATACCATTTTCGCCACCACGTATAGATGACAGAGTAATTGCAGAAGTTACAGCAGCATTAAAATCTGGTTGGATTACAACAGGTCCTAGGACAAAAAAATTCGAAAAAAACATCACGGAATATACGGGATGTAAAACGACGGTAGCAGTAAATTCGTGGACAATGGGTGTTCAGGTCTTATTGTCTTATTGGGGAATAAAGCCCGGAGATGAGGTGATTCTTCCGGCCTATACCTATTGCGCAAGTGCAAATGTGATTGTTCATGCTGGAGCAACTCCGGTTATGGTCGATTTAAACGAAGACGATTTCAACCTAAATATAGAAAAGGTTCGAGCGGCAATTACCCCTAAAACAAAAGCTATTATGGCTGTTGATATTGGGGGGCTTCCTGCAGATTATAACGAACTGATGAATTTGATCAATGAACCTGAAATAAAGGCAATGTTTAATGCTGGTTCTGACTTTCAAGAAAAACTAGGACGTATTTTGTTGCTAAGTGATTCTGCTCATAGCTTCGGTGCTATGTATCATGGAAAACGATCGGGTTCGCTTGCTGATATTTCTTCCTTTTCTTTTCATGCTGTGAAAAACTTAACGACTGCTGAGGGTGGAGCGCTGTGTTTTAATTTACCCCAACAGTTTAATCATGATGAGATTTACAGTGAAATGTGTACTAAAATATTACACGGACAAAATAAAGATGCGTTAGCTAAAACAAAAAAAGGAAACTGGAGATACGACGTTATAGAGCCTGGTTATAAGTGTAATATGACCGATTTACAGGCAGCTATTGGCTTGGTTGAACTAGAACGTTATCAAGAAAATTTAGATCGTAGAAAAGTGATTTTTGATGCTTATGCAGCGGGGTTTAAAAATGAATCATGGGCAATTCAACCGCTGTACGAATCAGACGTTAAAAGATCAAGTTATCATTTGTATCTATTGCGTATTGCAGACATAACAGAAGCTCAAAGAGATGCAATAATTCAAGAGATTTTTGAGCAAGATGTTTCAGTTAATGTACACTTTCAGCCCTTACCAATTTTAACGGCATATAAAAATCGAGGTTATAAGATGTCAGACTATCCAGAAGCGTATTCAAAATATGCCAACGAGATCAGTTTGCCTGTTTATTATGACCTGTCTGATGACAATGTGAAAAGAGTTATTGCAGCTGTAAAACACGCCGTAAAACATGTAATAGGATGAAAAGAATATTCGACATCGTCGTTTCTAGTTTCGTACTGCTGTTGTTTTTGCCGTTTGGCATTCTAATTGGCATTCTAATTGCGGCAAGCTCTAGAGGAGGTGTGTTCTATATTCAGCAGCGTGTAGGGGAAAACCAAAAGTCATTTGGCTTGTTCAAGTTTCGTACAATGGCAATAGATGCCGATAAATCTGGAAAGTTAACTGTTGGTATGCGTGACAGTCGAATAACGGCTGTTGGCTTCTTTTTAAGAAAATATAAATTGGATGAATTCCCACAATTTATTAATGTACTTAGTGGAACAATGAGTATTGTAGGTCCTCGACCTGAAGTGCACGAATATGTAGTAATGTATACAGAGTCACAATTAGATGTACTCAAGGTTAAACCTGGCATTACAGACTTGGCTTCGTTAGAATATTTTAATGAAAATGATTTGCTCGGAAAGTCTAAAGATCCTCAAAAAACCTATGTAGAAGAGGTGATGCCGGCAAAATTAGACTTGAATAAAAAATACATTTCTAATTCGTCTATCGGAGCTGATCTTAAAATTATCTGGAGAACCTTTAAGAAAATTATTTCTTAGTGCATAAAAAACGCTAGAGAACATCCCCCTAAAATAGTCAAGAGCTTTAGAAAATTGAATTTGTGATTCTCACTTGTCTCAAATATAATTGTAGTTGAAATGTGTAAGAACATTCCGACTACAATAGCCAATATGATGTTAAAGTCAAAATCAACAATGTGGCTTGTGTTGTACCCGATATAAACGCCAACAGGAGTCGTTATTGCAAACAGACCAATAATTAACCAAGACTTCATCTTTGTGGCCTTAGAGATTGATAAAAGTGTCATTAAAGCAATTGCAACGGGTAATCGATGAAATAAAATACCAAGTAACAGGGAATTGTCATTGCCGTGATGGTGAGCCGTTGCAATTTCTATCCCCCCTAGCTGAGTTCCTAAAGGAATTCCTTCTAAAATAGCGTGAACACTTAAGGCGATAACGAGTGCAATTGGAATTGCATCCCCTTTATGAGCATGAACATGACCGTGTTCTATTCCTCCAGAAAAGAACTCAAGAATTAATTGAATTAAAAACCCAATTAAAATATAGAGACCAACATTCTGATCGGCATGTGCGTATAGTTCAGGAATGAAATGGATAAAAGCAATGGATAATAAAAAACCACCACTAAACGCAAGCATTAATTTGATGATTTGCTCATTTTTGGATCGTTGAATTAATGAAACTAGCATTCCGCCAAATAAGACAGAAACAACAAGAGCAATATTGATTAAAATGAGTTCCATTATTTTTTTTGAGCAATTATGATTAATCGATCTGAATCTTTTTCGTTGAATTCGGACAAGTTGAAGTCTCCAAAAGTACGAAGAATTTCGAAATTACAAGCGCTCAATAAATTCTCGAAGTCATCCTTTTTTAAGGCTTGGACCCTTTCTGTGTAAGAAAATGATTTTCCAATATCTTCAAACTTGATCTCCTTATATATGTGATTCCCATCGTATCGTCTAGAAATATTGAACACAAGTTCATCAACACGTTTGACTTCTGTTTCCACAAGATTCTCAATTACGCGCTTGGCATTCATAAAGTCTATTACTAAAACTCCTTCATTACTTAGCATGGAGTGAATAGAATTAAGCACTTTTTTATTGTCTTTTGTACCATTAAAATAGCCAAAGCTTGTGAAGAGATTGAATATCACATTGAATGATTTATTCTCTATTATCTCACGCATGTCATGGACAGCAAAGCGTAAACGATCATTTTTATATTGGTTTGCTGAGGCAATACTCGCAGGAGACAAATCAACTCCCAACACATCATAACCTAATTTATTTAGAGTTACAGAGTGACGACCTTTGCCACATGCCAAATCTAACACCTTAACTGTTTTTGGTAATTTTAAGTGATGAATCAGATTCATAACAAATTTTTCTGCTTCAGAATCATCTCTATTTTTATATAGTGTGTGATAATACGATGTGTCAAACCAAGATGTGAACCATTCTTTTTCCATTCCTTAAAAGTACGTTATCTTTTCAGTTACCGCTAAGCAAACACTAATATCTACACATTGTGCAGTGTTTCTAGTAGTAAAAGAATAAATTAAATCAGTTGCTCCACCTTGATTTCCTACATCTGCACAACTAGCAAAATAATCGTCTGTCGCACCCAATGTACCACCTTGTGCAGAATATAGGGTATTGAAGTTATAACAGTTGCATTTGCCCAGGTTTCACCGCCTGATTGAGATTGAGAAATACAATTTATCGATATGTCTAGAAAGACTAAAAAGAGGATAGGTTTCATTTACTTTGTTTATAAAAAAAATGTTTTTAATAGTATAGCTTTAAGTTTTAAAACTAAAACCTATTGGTACAACTTTTAATTGATTATCTTGTAAATGTAAAACAAAAATAGTCAATGATTTAAGATGAATATAGGTATAACTGGAGGGATTGGTTCGGGGAAAAGTATTGTCTCTAAAGTAATTGAAACAATGGGATATCTTGTTTTTAACTCTGATGCAGAGTCAAAGCAGTTGGTAAATGAAGATCCTTTTATTATTGACGGGCTTGTTCTACTTTTCGGCAAAGAGATTTACCTAAATGGTATTCTCAATAAAGAGATGCTCGCGAAAATAATATTTTCAGATGACGCCGCTAGAATCTCAGTCAATAAACTCATTCATCCAAGAGTTAGGGATACTTTTGACATCTTCGCTTCTAAACAACTTAGTGGTATTGCATTCAATGAGGCCGCAATACTTTTTGAAACTGGCGCCAATGAGAGCTTCGATAAAACAGTCCTTGTTACATCTCCGAAAGAGCTAAGAGTCGCTCGTATAATGTCTCGAGATAATGTTTCAGAAGAAGATGTTGAGGCAAGGATTTCTAAACAATGGACAGATAATGAAAAGCTATCTTTAGCAGATTTTGTGATCATTAATGATGAAAATATACCATTAATTGTCCAGGTTGAAGCAATTGTGAATCAGCTAATTTCTGTGTAGTCGTCAAAATGGTTATCATCATCATTCTGATTTCTATCATTTTTTGTAGCTCCTAATTTCCCTCCATTTAAAACAAATGTAATTGCTCCTAGCATCTTGAAAATCAAATTAAACAGGAAGAATAGTCCAATTAGTTTAAATATAAAGCCAAATATTGGTGTCTGTTCGATGTTAATAATACTTTCGTGGAACCAAAAAGATATTGGGTTTGATGCATATGAAGGATAAAACCAAAACAATGAAAATGCCATTAACGAAAGTATAATTATCGCAATTTCAGACTTCAAGTTAAAGTTGTTTTCTTTTTGAGGTAAACCTTGCCCAGCAAATCGAAACAATATTGACTTGTTTTGGTTCTTTTTAAGTTTACCAATAAAATAGGTCAACAGAATTATTCCAGCTAATACAACTTGATTCAAAACCACCATGTCCGAGGTAATAGATTCTAGACAAAACAAGAAAGTTACATCAACCAGAAAAAAGTATTTAATGGTTCTGAAAAGGTAGACTTCAGAAATAGAGCGTTCCCGTCCAGAGCTTATCATTCGAATACCAAGATCAAAAACCCCCCATAGGAATCCGTAGATAGCAAAGACTACTCCGAGTCTAAATATAAAATCAAGTAAATTCACATTGCAAATTTAACAATCTCATTATCTTTATGGAAATCAAAAAAACATCAATGAAAAGAATTTTTCTATTAGTTGTAATCGCCGTTACTTCTATATTTAGTTCAAAGGCAGAAGAAGGGATGTTGATACCGTCAATAGTGAAAGCATTCGAAAGCGATATGCAAGCTATGGGAATGAGGTTGTCAGCGGAAGATATTTATGACGTGAATAATTCTAGTATCAAAGATGCAATCATTCATTTTGGTGGAGGTTGTACTGCTGAGTTGGTTTCGTCTCAAGGGTTATTATTAACGAATCACCACTGTGGTTATTCTCAAATTCAATCGCATTCATCATTAGAGAATGATTACCTGAAATATGGTTTTTGGGCGAAAGATAAAAGTAAAGAGTTGCCAAATCCAGGATTAACTGCTTCTCGTGTCGTTAGAATTGAAGATGTCACTGCAACAGTTTTGTTTGACACTGAAGGGATGTCTGATCAAGAACGTTATGCTAAAATACAGCGTGTAATTGACAAACTAATTCAAGATGCTGAATTAGGAACACATTACACTGCTAAGATAAAAGCCTTCAATTACGGAAATGATTACTACATGATCGTAAAGGAAACGTTTAAAGATGTTCGTTTAGTAGGAACACCTCCAAACTCTATAGGTAAATTCGGTGGTGACACTGACAACTGGGTTTGGCCTAGACATACAGGAGATTTTTCAGTGTTTAGAATTTATGCTGATAAAAATAATCAGCCAAGCGATTACAACGAATCAAATGGTCCATATATACCGTTGCATTTCTTGCCAGTTTCAATGAAGAAAAGAACTCCAGGTGAGTTTACAATGATTTATGGTTTTCCAGGAACAACGGAACAACATTTGTCTTCAGGGAACTTGAAATATATTATGGATCAAGAGCGTCCAGCAAGAATTAAGATGAGAGAGAAATCATTGAGTGTAATTGATGCTAGTATGCGTTCTTCGGATTTATTACGAATTAAATACGCTTCTAAACAAGCGCGTATCGCAAATGGATGGAAGAAATGGATTGGTCAATTAGGTGGATTAAAAACAGTTGATGCGATTCAAATTAAATTAAATCGTGAAAAAGAGTATAATGACATGGCTGCTACAAAGCCCGAATGGAGGGAGAAGTATGGCATGTCAATCAGTGAAATGAATGCCTTGGTAGAGCAATACAAGCAAGCTGACTTTGGTTATTCAATGGCGATAGAATATTTATATGTTGGGCCAGAATTATTTGGTAGAGCACGTGAAATGAACAAGTTTTTATCGAACTACACTACTTTTATTGAAAATGGAACGTTGGATGCAGAAATAGAAAAGCAAATTAGCGGTGCTAAAGTGTTTTTTAAAGACTACGATGAAGCTACGGATAAGCGTATTTTTGAATTGTTGACAAAAGAGTATGTGAAGCAAATGGGAGACGGACCGATTCCTTCAATGTTAGATAATAATTCAGCAATAGATTTAGCTGATTGTATTTATAAAAAATCAATATTAACTAACGAAGTTCGATTCATGAAGTTTATGGATAAACTTGGAAATAAATCGTTTAGTCATTTAAAGAATAAGGATCTAGGCTTTATGCTTTGGGCTGATGCTGATGCCAACTTCATGAATAATGTGATTCCAGATGTAAGAGTTTATAAATCTTCAATGGATGGATTATTGAAAACATATGTTGCAGGTAAGTTTGAAATGTTTCCTGATGTCAAACATTGGCCAGATGCTAATTCAACAATGCGTATAACCTACGGTAAGCTAGAAGGTTCTGCACCTCATGATGGAATGCAATATACTGAGCATACAACAATCGATGGTATCATTACAAAGAATAATTCAGGGAATCCTGATTATGAGTTGTTGCCTCGAATGAGAGAATTAGCTACGGCTAAAGATTATGGTGATTATGCACAAGATGGCGAGCTGTGGGTTTGTTTTACAGGGTCGAATCACACTACTGGGGGTAACTCAGGTTCTCCAGTTTTGGATGCAGATGGAAACTTATTAGGGCTTAACTTTGACCGGTCTTGGGAAAGTACAATGAGTGACTTTATGTTTGATTCGGATAGATGCAGAAATATTACGGTGGATATTAGATATGTTTTATGGGTGATGGATAGATATTCTGGAGCTAAACACATTGTGGATGAAATGAAATTGGTACGTTAAAAGTATCAACAACTAAAAAAGCCAGTATTTAAATGCTGGCTTTTTTAGTTTAATAATTTTTATTAGATATGTAATGCTCGATCATCAGTTGCAGCTAAAGCAGCTTCCTTTAAACCTTCTGAGTAAGTAGGGTGTGGGTGACATATTCTAGCTATATCTTCAGCAGATGCTCTAAATTCCATTGCAGTAACAGCTTCCATAATTAAATCTGCTGCTCTAGGGGCGATCATGTGCACCCCAAGAACCTCATCAGTTTCTTTATCGGCGATTACTTTTATTGTTCCCATGATATCCATACTTGCACGAGCTCTACCCAATGCTTTGATTGGGAAAGAACCAATTTTTATTTCTTTTCCTTCTGCAAGAAGCTCATCTTCCGTTTTCCCAACAGAAGCTACTTCAGGCCACGTGTATACAACACCAGGAATTAAGTTATAATTTAAGTGAGGTTTTTGTCCAGCTAGTAATTCAGCAACAAACACACCTTCTTCTTCAGCTTTGTGTGCTAACATTACTCCACGAACAACATCACCAATTGCATAAATATTTGGAACTGCTGTTTGTAAGTTATCGTTAACGTCAATTTGACCTTTATTATTGGTAGTAATACCAACGTTTTCTAATCCCAATCCAGTTGTGAATGGTTTTCTCCCAACCGCAACTAAACAGTAATCCCCTTCCATTGTTACTTCTTCTTCTTTTTTGTTCAGAGCAACAAGTTTAACTCCTTTACCCGTATTAGTAACCTTCTGAACTTTATGTTCTAAATGGAATTTAAAACCTTCTTTCTTAAGAACCTTAGTAAGCTCTTTAGACATTGTTTTGTCCATTGTTGGGATAATTGTCTTAGCAAACTCAATCACTTCAATTTGAGTACCTAAACGTGCAAAGACAGAGCCTAACTCAAGTCCGATAACACCACCACCAATAACTAAAATCTTTTTAGGGATTTCCTTCATACTAAGAGCTTCAGTAGAAGTGATGATTCTATCTTTGTCTGGTTCCATTCCTGGGAAGAAGTTTGGCTTCGATCCAGTAGCGATAAGAATGTTCTTCGTATTAAGGATTGTTTCTTTGTTATTCTTATCTGTAACTTTAACGGAGTTCCTATCTACAATAGAACCGATTCCATTAAATACTTCAATATTATTTTTGTCCATCAAGAACTTAACTCCATCACATGTTTGTGAAACGACTTTACCCTTTCGTTGAACCATTTGTTCTATATTAGCTCTTACCTCTTTTACATCAATTCCATGCTCATTGAAATTGTGAGTTGCATTATAAAAATGCTCAGAGGAATCAAGTAGAGCTTTAGATGGTATACACCCAACATTTAAACAAGTTCCACCTAACGTATCATATTTTTCAATGATTGCTGTTTTCATTCCCAATTGTGCACAGCGTATTGCTGCAACATATCCACCAGGTCCTGATCCTATAATTGTGATATCGAAATTACTCATGCTCTAATGTTTAAGAAGTACAAATTTATTATTTATCATCGAAGAAAGGGTCAGTAGTACTTTTTAGACCTAAAAAAAGAGCTATTTGTTTAATAGCTCTTTCAATGTTTATTTTGTTTAAAAAGTACTACTGACCCTAAATTGATTAAAGAATCACAACTTTTTTTGTAGCTGTATGATCACCAGTTTTAATCTCTAAGAAATAACAAGCAGCTGGTAAATTAGCGGTGTTACTTAATGAGTGACTAACAACTGTATTCGTTTGTTTAATTGTTTCAGTAGAAATTATTTTACCTTGAGTGTCTCTAAGTACAAATGTAACAGCTTCGTCTTGTGCTGTATAGTTAATGTTAATTGCTTCACCGTTTGAAGGGTTAGGAAACACGCTAATATCTAAGGCAGAAATCTCATCAGAGACTAAACCTAAAGTTCCATTAACGTTGATATTGTCAAGGTAAAGGTTACTCGCTAAATCAGAAGCTGTAAATTCAAATTTAAATATCACTTTATCATAAGATGACGAGGTGTTAATTGAAACTGATCCAGTTTTCCAGTCGTTATTTGATGTTGGTGTATAATCTGCATATCCTGCATATCCTCCAGTTACAATGTTTGCTCCTGAAATACCTTGCGAGTTACTACCGCCTATAGAGGTGCCATCGATACTAATTGTTCTTGAAACCCACGATGCTCCACAGTCTGTAGAAGCATACACCTTTAGTTTTTCAGTAATCTGATTAACTTGAGTTGCATTAGTCGCATAAGAGAAATTGAATGACATTGTTACTCCAGAAGTATACCTTAAGTCGTATGAAGGAGTAATTAATTCATCTACACTTAGACCTAATCGGTCGTTATAAAAGTAGTTGTCGTTAAAAAGATCCGAACCAATAACATTTTTATAATTCTTTAACTTGTAACTCGTAGAGTTGTCATAGCCTGTACCACTTGAAAGAGCAAACTCACCATGGTTATTTTCTAAATTATTTGAAACAAACCACTGAGCAGAAGGTCCTTCAAGATCAATTGAGGCTGGACCATCAAAACTTGCATAATCTAGAGAAACATAAATGTAGCCACTTCTTATTTCAGTTCCAGTTCCAGTAGCATTTGATACTGATAAAGTAACGTTTTTATATCCTGCAGAAGTAAAACTTACGGTTGGATTAAGTGAAGTAGATGTTGCTGGTGAACCATCTTCAAATGTCCATGAACGATCGTCAATAAGTGCGTTCCAAGAAGCATCACTAAAAGAAACAGGGCTACCTATACATGTCTCAGTTTTATTTGATGTAAAATCGGCAACTGGCACACACAAAGGAACAGTTAATGTATTGTTGGGGTTTTGTGGTAGTAATAAATCCTTAACTCCAGTAGCCATTAATGTAGAGTCTTTCCATAATGTGTTACGTTGACCAGCAATTCCTTCAAGCGTATTATTCATTGCTAACGCTTGCCCAGGGGAGAAGTGTCTATCACAATAAGAATAATCCATATAGTTTTGTAAATCTTCATTAATGGAATCGCTGCAATCAGCCCATCCATAAGGTGCAACGAAAGGAGGACAATTTTGGTGACCTTTTGTTATAGGAGTATCATCAATTCCATCATCGTTACAAATAGTAGGCCCATCATTAATAAGATCAGAATCTCCAAAAGTATGAGCTAAACTTAGCCAATGTCCAATTTCATGTGTTAATGTAGATTCTCTACCTGTAGATGATGTTCCAATTGAACCAACATACGTATGGTTTGAAACAATTCCATCCAGCCAATATCCATTTCCATCAGTTGATGAAGGAAACATTGCATATGCCGCAGCTCCTGGTGTTCCGACAACCCTAACAACCCAAATATTCATATAATTAGATCTATTCCATTGGTGAATCTTAGCATAAGAATCACCAGTGTATGTTTCGTGAGAATAAATATGTTCGATACCATTGGTGCAATTCCCTAAAGGATCAATTGCAGCTAATTTAAATTCAATGTTCGCATTTCCAATAAGATTTAGAAAATCAGGTACGATATCTACAGAATCAGGATCAGCCGCATTAAATTCACGATTAAAAACTTTAAGGGCATCATAAACTTGAGCATCAGAGATGTTTTCTGTGCCATAATCATGTAAAATGTGAAAAACAACAGGAATCGTGTAAATTCCGTCTGCTTTCTCCAAATTATTACCAGCAGAATTTCCTTGGTAACTATTCATTAAAAGTTTGTGAGCTTCATATCCTTCCTCTAATTCAGGGTACATTTCAAATGCTTCTTGAAGTGCTTCATATGTCCCACAGTTTCTTGTTGGCTCTGTTTGTGCGAACACTGCAGAACTTCCAACTAAACAAAGACTTATAAATGTAATTAGTTTCTTCATAGTTTTATATTTTATGTAAAATTAAACATTCTAACTCAGTATCTATGATGTTGAAGCAAAAAAAGAGGACTATTTTTTGATTAAAAGTGTTCTGCATCAAGCAGTAGTTAGTTTCCGTGTAAATTTTTGAGTTTTATTATTTAATCTCCTCTTACAAGATAGTAAATAGAAGTGTACATGCCTAAATTAAAATTAAAACAGGTGTTTTTCAGCACGGTAAGATGAACGAACAAGCGGCCCGCTCTCTACATATCTAAATCCTAATTTCATGCCAATTTCTTTGTATTCTTGAAATCTTTCAGGAGTTATAAAATCAGCAATTGGAAGATGTTTAGCAGTAGGTTGTAGATATTGACCTAAGGTTAATACATCAACATTCACACTTACTAAATCTTCCATTGTTTCAATGATTTCTTCATGTGTTTCACCTAGGCCAAGCATGATGCCTGATTTTGTCTTCATTCCTCCTTTTTTTAGTCTAAATAGTACTTCTAGGCTTCGGTCATATTTCGCTTGAATTCTCACCTCTTTTGTTAATCTACGCACAGTCTCTAAATTGTGACTTACAATTTCAGGAGCTACATCTATTATGTTCTGGAGGTTGTCCCAATTTCCAGCAAAGTCTGGGATTAAAGTTTCCATCGTTGTTCCTGGAGATTGCTTGCGAATTGCACGAACAGTTTGAACCCAAATATCAGAGCCACCATTTTTTAAATCATCTCTATCTACTGAGGTGATAACAGCGTGTTTTACTCCCATAGTCTTTACACTATGGGCAACTTTCCCCGGTTCAAATTCATCCACTTGTTCAGGGCGACCAGTTTTAACGGCGCAAAAACCACAAGATCTGGTGCAAATGTTTCCTAGAATCATAAATGTAGCAGTTCCTTCCCCCCAACATTCACCCATGTTTGGACAGTTCCCACTTTCACAAATAGTATGTAGTTTGTGCTCTGTCACCAATGACCTTACCTTCTTGTAATTCTCACCTGTAGGTAGTTTTACACGAAGCCATTTTGGCTTTTTTATTTTAATCTTATTGTCCGTATTTATAATTTCACTCATGTCTTAGACATTTTAATGTTTTACATTATTACACTTCGTAAAATAAAACGCTACTTTTGCGGAGTCTTTTAGTTAATAAAAGAGTTCGAATACAAATGTATGTAAATCCAAAGGAAATGGCGACGTCAACAGTTGAATATTTAGGAGGTTTAAGAACCAAATGCACCCACATAAAATCTGGTCAAGAAGTAATTACTGATGCGCCGGTTGATAACAATGGGAAAGGAGAAGCTTTCTCTCCTACTGATTTAGTAGCTACAGCATACGTTTCGTGTATGTATACAATCATTGGTATTTATTGTGAGAATAATAATATTCACTTTAATTTTGGAAAGGCTGCAATAACAAAAATAATGGGCTCTAACCCAAGGAGTATAGAAAGGATTGAGGTAGATTTGGATTTCACAGAAAATAATTGGGATGAAAGTATCCATCAGCGTGTTAAGAATGCAGGGAAAGGATGTCCTGTAGCTAAAACTCTTAGCAGTAATGTTGAATTGAAGCTCAACTATAAATTTTAATGAAAATGGAAAGAATTAGAGATAGAGATATAAGACAAGGAGAGCGTCAATATAGAACACCAAAAGATGATTTTATTTTTGGCGTGAGAGCTGTGATCGAAGCTGTAAAAGCAGGGCGTGTTTTGAATAAGATATTTATCCAAAAAGGGATGAATAAAGAGTTGTTCTTAGAGTTAAAAGATGCTTTGGCTGATGGGGCGCATCAATTGCAGTTTGTTCCAGTTGAGAAATTGAATAGCTATACAGATCAAAACCATCAAGGAGTCGTAGCCTTAACTTCGCCAATTGAATATTACAATATTGAAGAGGTTGTAGAGGGATTATTAGCGGATGAGAAGAAACCATTTATTCTTGCTTTAGATAGGATTACGGATGTTAGGAATTTTGGTGCAATAGCAAGAACTGCTGAATGTGAAGGGGTTGATGCAATCTTGATTCCTTCAAAAGGTTCTGCACAAGTTACTGCTGATGCAATTAAAACTTCTGCTGGAGCTTTGAATAGAATTAAGGTTTGTAAAACAGATAGTCTAAAGGATTCCTTGTTTTATGTTCAGCAGTGTGGAGTTCGTTTGGTTGCGTGTACTGAAAAGTCAAATATACCATTGTATGAAACTAATTTAAGGGGCGCTGTTGCCGTTATTATGGGGTCGGAGAAAGATGGTATTACATCCGACTTGATTAATCTGGCAGATATTAGCTGTAGAATTCCAATGAGCGGTAAAATTGCGTCATTAAATGTTGGTGTTGCTACTGGGATGGTTTTATATGAGAGACTTAGACAAGAATTACATTAATTGTTTATCCCTAATAAAGTAGTGTCATTTTAAAGCGTAGTTTTCTTAATCCACGGAATTAATCCTGGAATTTCATTTAAGTTGTTGATTGTCCATTCATGGGTTCCTTCTCTGTAGCTTTTTTTTGGGTCAAAAAGTATTCCTTGCATCCCTGCTTTTTCTGCACCCACGATATCTACGAGGTAATCATCTCCAATCATTATGCTTTCCGAAGGTTTAGCCTTAGCATGATACATCGCATAGTCAAAAACATCTCGTGCAGGTTTGTTTTTTCCAACTTCGTCTGAGCAGACAATAACATCAAAATATTCGATGAGTTTACTTTTTTCTAGCTTAATGTATTGAACCTCTGTAAAGCCGTTTGTTATTATGTGAAGTTCGTGGCCTTCAGTTTTTAAATTAGCTAAAGTTTCTCTCGTATTTGGGAAAATATTTGTTTGATACGGACTCGTTTTAACATATCCATCGCACAATTGAATCGCTAATTCTTCATTGTGTACATCGAATTTTTTTAGTGTGTCAATAAATCGTTTTATACGCAGTTCTGCTTTTGTTATTTTACCTGAACCGTATTGGTGCCAAAGTTTGGTATTAATTTTTTTGTATGCAGTATTAAATAATATGAATGATCTTATATGTTCACTTAACTGAAGGTCATCGTAAATAATTTGCAAGGCTATTTCAGAGTTTTTCTCAAAATCCCAAAGTGTTCTGTCTAGATCGAAGAATAAGTGTTTCATCCGTATATCAAATATGCAAGCCCCGTAGTTACCAAAGCATTTAGAAACATTCCAACAACGATTAAAGGATATGTCTTTTTTTTATGACCATAAAACTTAGCAGTTACAATACTTCCAACAGGAATTGACAGGAAGAAAGGAGCCCAGAAAGAGATACCTACAATGCCTATAGACACCTTTATCTTGACAATGAATTTATTCATTCTAGAGAACTTCTTTTTTGTCTTTAATTCAATCCCTTGTTTGATACTTTCATCCACTAGGTTTTGTCTTTTTTTCTCGGCGCGTTTTATGAAATATCCACCTGAAAAATAAAAGAATCCAGAGCCAGCGATACCTCCTGAGACACAGGTGAAATAAGTCTCAAAAAATGAGAGTCCCAAGCCGGGTCCACCTAATGGTGTAAACATAAACTTAACCGTGGAAAGAAGGAATAAAGAAATAAGTGAGCCCCACATCATAGTCGATTACGATTTTATTCCGTAGGCTAAATCTCCAGCGTCACCAAGACCTGGAACTATGTATGATTGTGCTGTAAGCTCATCGTCAATTGCGCCAATGTAATATGTTGTAGACTTTGGTAGTTCCTTGGATAGGTAATCAAGTGCTTCAGATGTAGCAATAGCTGAAACAACAATTAATCTTGAGGGTGTTCCTTGACGTAATATCGACTTATATACCATAGACATAGAGCTTCCTGTAGCGAGCATTGGATCACTAATGATAAGGACATTGTTGTCAATTTTTGGAGAGGCTAAATACTCTACATAAATTTCAAAATCCTCTAAGGTCGTATGTTTTCTATAGGCAGAAACAAAAGCGCTATCAGCACGGTCAAAGTAATTTAAAAGCCCTAGATGCATTCCTAAACCAGCACGGAGAATTGTTGCAAGTACTGGCTGCTCTTTGAGTAACGGAGTATTAGCTATCCCAAGCGGCGTGTTAATGTCAACATACTCATATTCTAGTTCTTTAGATAATTCATAAGCTAAAACTTCTGAAATACGTTCCAAATTTCTACGGAATCGCATTGAATCTTTTTGGATTGATACATCGCGTAGCTCAGCAATAAAAGTTTGAAAAATAGAACTAGTTTTTGAGAAGTCGTATATCATTTTTAGCACTTTTGCATAAAGTTAATCGATATTTGTCGTATATATGGCAATCAAGATAATTAATTATGGTTTTTTGTCACTTTCTATTTAAATAAATACCTAGGGAAATATCGCTTCGTTAGATCTTTAAATTACTTTTGCTTTAATGTCACAAAAGAACAAGCTAAACATTACCGTTTTCAAACGACTACTTTCTTATTGGAAGTTGTATAAAGGATTGTTTATTGTTGCTGTAGGGTGTGTTTTGGCTTTAGCCATACTAGGTCCCTCTAGACCCTATTTTATTGGTCGTATGGTGGATCTATATATCGTTAAATCTCAAAACGGTGAAATGCTAATCGCTTGGACTTTGATAATTATTGGTATTCTCATTTTTGATGCGGTGTTTCAGTTTCTTTCTACTTACTTCTCAAACTTGTTCGCACAATCAATTATCAGAGATTTAAGAAAGGAATTGATGAGCCGAATGTTATCCTTTAGAATGCAGTATTTTGACAGGACCCCAATTGGAGCATTAGTAACTCGAGTAGTTTCAGATTTAGAGGCAATCACAGAGGTTTTTTCTTCTGGAATAATGGCAATTGTGGGAGATTTAATTTCGTTAATTGTCGTTGTTAGTTTAATGTTTTGGTCGAGTTGGCAGTTAAGTTTAATGACCCTAATTCCGATTCCATTATTGATTGTTGCAACCAGACTTTTTGCAAGATATATTAGGAAGTCATTTCAAATGGAGCGTGATCAAGTGACGCGTTTAAATACATTTGTTCAGGAAAGAATTACGGGAATCTCATTAGTTCAACTTTTTAACCGCCAAGATCAAGAATATAAAATTTTTCAAGGCATTAATGCTAAACATAGGCAGGCACATATTAAAGCAATTTGGGCAAATTCTATTTTCTTTCCAGTAGTAGAAATGTTGAGTTCTTTTTCGATAGCATTCTTGCTAGTTTGGACAGCGCAACGTGTTGGTAATTCAGATTCAAAAGATGTAGGTTTGATGTTTGGTGAGACAATTTCATTCGTGTTATGGATTCATATGCTTTATAGACCAATTCGCCAGCTGGCAGACAAGTTTAATATTCTTCAGCGTGGAACAGTTCGCGCAGAGCGAGTTTTTGAGATAATTGATCGAGAAGATCATATTCAAAATGATGGAGTTCTTACTGATTGTAAGTTTGATCAAAGCATAAGTTTTAATAACCTCTATTTTGCATATAATAATGAAGATTGGGTACTGAAGAATATTAATCTGAAGATTCAACCCGGTACTACCGTAGCCTTTGTCGGATCAACTGGAGCAGGAAAGAGTTCTTTGGTTAATTTAATAGGTAGATTTTACGAGTACCAGAAAGGTAGTATTCTATTTGGGAATACTGAATTAAGCGAAATTGAATTGAATTATCTCAGAAAAAACATTGCGATTGTTTTACAAGATGTGTTTTTGTTTTCAGAATCGGTGTTCAATAATATCACGCTTGGAGATCCTTCCATTTCAAGAGAAGATGTAGTTGCGGCATCGAAGGCTGTCGGAGCACATGACTTTATTATGAAGCTTCCTGGCGGATACGATTACGAGGTTGGTGAAAGAGGCGGAGTATTGTCTACTGGACAGCGTCAACTACTTTCGTTTATTCGTGTTTATGTTTATGATCCATATATTTTAATTTTGGATGAAGCTACATCTAGTATCGATAATGAATCTGAAGAGTTAATACAAAAGGCAACAAAAAAATTAACAGAAGGAAGAACATCTATCGTTATTGCACACAGATTGTCAACTATACAAACGGCAAATAAAATAGTAGTATTAGATAAAGGAGAAATAAAAGAACAAGGAACACATGCAGAGTTGCTAGATTTAGAGGGTTACTATAGGGTGCTTTACGATATGCAGTTTTCAGAATGAAAATTATGATAGGATTAAAAATTGGTGGTGTGCCTGAACATTTCAATTTACCATGGCGAATGGCAATAGAAGAGGGTAAATTTAGAAAACAAGGAATTCAGCTTCACTGGAGCGACATGGGGGGAGGTACTGGACAGATGATTCGTGGTTTAAAAAACAAAACCTTAGATGTAGCAGTGCTTTTAACAGAGGGCATTACAAAAGCAATATTACAAGGTTTAGATGCTAAAATAATTCAGGTTTATGTGACAACTCCTTTGCGTTGGGGAATTCATGTTCCATTCAATTCTGACATTGAAAAAGTGGATCAATTGGAAGGGAAAATATTTGCTATTTCTAGAGAAGGTTCAGGTTCGCACTTAATGAGCTTTGTGAAAGCGAATCAGGAAGGATGGGATCCAAAGGGGTTAAAGTTTAATGTTGTTGGTGATCTTTATGGCGGGCTTTGGGCCCTTGATAATAATAAAGCTCAAGCTTTTCTTTGGGAGAAATACACAACTCATCCATTTGCAGAGCAAAAGAAATGTAGGTGTATTGATGAGGTAGTAACACCCTGGCCTTGCTTTGTTATAGCTGTGCGAACAGAACTATATGAAAAGCATAAGGATGATTTAGGTTTAATGTGCTCAATTGTAAATGAGAAAGCATCCGATCTAAAGAAAAATGATAATATAATCGATTTGATTAGTTGGAGATACAACCTCCGTCATGGTCAAGTAGAAAATTGGTTGAATGAAACGGCTTGGAATTATTCAGGGATTAAATATCCGTTAGCATTTGAAAAGACGATTTCGAACTTAATTAAATTAGGTTTAATTAAAGATTATGAATCTAAAAATTGGCGTTCAAAGTTATTTTAGTATGAGAAAAGTAGGAGTATTATTAGTTCAGTTAGGAACACCAGATAGCCCAAAAACATCTGATGTTAGAAGGTATTTAAGCGAGTTTTTAAATGATAAAAGAGTCATTGATTTACCTTGGTTGGGGAGAAAGGTACTTGTCAATGGTATTATTGTGCCTTTCCGTGCACCAAAATCAGCGAAGATTTATAAAGAACTTTGGGATTTGAGTAATGGCATTTCTCCTTTAATAACACATACAAACAATGTAAAGGAGAAGCTTCAAAAAAGATTTGTCAATTCAAACGTAACGGTAAATATTGCAATGAGGTATCAAAACCCTGCAATGTATGATGTAATTGAAGGAATGAGAAAAGAGAACTATGATCATATTGTCGTTCTGCCATTATTTCCTCAATATGCGAGTGCTTCAACTGGGTCAGCTATTGAATTGGCAATGAATCTTATTCGTAAATGGTGGGTTGTACCAGAAGTTTCTATAATCAACCAGTTTTGGGATAATGAAGGGTATATCGATTCAATTATTGAGCGCTCTAGGGAATTCAACTTAAAAGAATATGACCATGTATTATTCTCATATCATGGCCTACCTGAAAGGCATGTAGATAAAATATATGAAGATGATGACCTTTGCACAGATCAACCGTGCGAAACGGAAATAAATGAACAGAATAAGCTTTGTTATAAAGCAACATGTTATGCTACTACACGTTTAATTGCAGAAAAGTTAGGCCTAGAAGAGCAAGATTATACAGTTTGCTTTCAATCACGATTAGATAAAAAGTGGTTAACACCATTCTCAGATAAAATTGTTGAAGACCAAGCAAAAAAAGGAGCTAAGAAATTATTGGCTTTTAGCCCTGCATTTGTTGCTGACTGTCTTGAAACACTTATTGAAATTGGAGATGAATATCAAGCGATTTTTGAAGCATTTGGTGGAGAGAAAATTCAACTCGTTCCAAGCTCAAATGATCATGACCGATTTATTGATGGTTTGGAAGAGTTAATAAAAGAAAAGTTAAAATAATTGATTTGCATGTTACTAATCGATATTAATCTGTTGTATAATTCATATTTACATAGGAACTTCGTAACTTTGCATCATTAAAATTGAATAAATAAGAATAAAAATATGAGTACAACAGAAAAGTTACCTTATAAGGTAAAAGATATCAGCCTTGCTGATTATGGAAGAAAAGAGATTAATATTGCTGAAGCAGAAATGCCAGGTTTAATGTCCCTTCGTGAAGAGTATGGGTCTTCTAAGCCATTGGCTGGAGCAAGAATCGCAGGATGTCTTCATATGACAATTCAAACCGCGGTATTAATTGAAACATTGGTTGAGTTAGGGGCTGACGTAACATGGTCCTCATGTAATATATTTTCTACACAAGATCATGCAGCAGCGGCTATAGCAGCAGTAGGCGTTCCAGTTTATGCTTGGAAAGGATTGAATGAAGAAGAATTCGATTGGTGTATAGAGCAAACATTGTTCGCGTTTAAAGATGGGAAACCATTAAATTTGATTTTGGATGATGGGGGAGATTTAACAAATATGGTCTTCGACCGTTACCCAGAGTTATGTGAAGGTATTAAAGGTCTTTCTGAAGAGACTACAACAGGCGTTCACCGTTTGTATGAAAGAAAGAATAATGGCACTTTGGTTATGCCAGCAATTAACGTAAATGACTCAGTTACGAAGTCTAAGTTTGATAATAAATACGGATGCAAAGAATCATTAGTTGATGCTATTCGTCGTGCTACAGATACAATGATGGCCGGGAAAGTTGCTGTTGTTTGTGGATACGGAGATGTTGGTAAAGGCTCTGCTGCATCACTTCAGGGGGCTGGAGCAAGAGTTATTGTTACTGAAGTTGATCCAATTTGTGCTTTACAAGCTGCAATGGATGGTTTTGAAGTACGTAAACTAGAAAACGTTGTTGATAAAGTTGATATCGTTGTAACTACAACAGGTAATAAAGACATTGTTCAAGGGCACCATTTTGAAGCAATGAGAGATAAGACTATTGTTTGTAATATCGGTCACTTCGATAATGAAATCGATATGGGATGGCTAAACGGGAATTATGGCTCTTCTAAAATTGAAATTAAGCCTCAAGTTGATATGTATAATATTAATGGTAAGGACATTATTCTTTTAGCTGAAGGTCGTCTTGTGAATTTAGGATGTGCTACAGGTCACCCTTCATTTGTAATGTCTAATTCTTTCACCAACCAAACATTGGCTCAATTAGAATTATGGAACAACATTGATGCGTATGAAAATGACGTATATATGTTACCTAAACATTTAGATGAAAAAGTTGCAAAATTACACCTTGCGAAAGTTGGTGCTGAGCTCACAGAGTTAAGACCGGATCAAGCTTCTTATATTGGAGTTGAAGTAGATGGTCCATATAAGCCAGATCACTACAGATACTAGAGACTCATCTTAATATTAAAAAGTGCCTTTCTTATTTTATAAAGGCACTTTTTTTATGCCTAATTCCTACTATTTTTTTTTCTAAAAATAGATTTGCTGTATTCGATATTATTTCTACAATAATATCGAACACGGTATCAGAAATGCGAATCCTTAAGATATTTAATTGTAGTTGTTTGTCTTGTAAATAGGGAGGAACTTTTTTTATATCTTTACATTATTATGAGAGGAAAATTGTACAGTGTAATTTTTGGAATTAATACGAAATCAGGTAGGAGATTTGATATTGTTTTACTTCTTTTGATTTTATTGTCGGTTCTGATTATTATGTTTGAAAGTGTTCCGACTTGGAGCGTAGAGTTTCCAGAGGTCCTTTTTTATGCTGAATGGGTTTTTACCATAATTTTTACGATTGAATATATTTTGAGAATAATAATTTCTCCAAAACCATTGAAGTATATATTAAGTTGGTGGGGGCTTATTGATCTCGTTTCTATTTTACCAACTTTTATTGGTCCTTTTATTTCTGGATATACTTCTTTACGAGCAATTAGAGCTCTTCGCTTGTTACGTTTCTTTCGAATTCTAAAGCTGAGTAGATTTACTTCGGAATCTCAATCTCTAGGCCGCTCCTTGAAGGCAAGTTATTATAAAATAATGGTCTTCTTGTTTTTCGTTGTAATGATGATGGTGATGGCAGGGACTTTAATGTATGTAATAGAAGTTGGAACCAATGGTTTTGAAAGTATTCCTGCGAGTATTTATTGGGCGATTGTTACAACGACTACAGTAGGTTATGGGGACATTACTCCGGCTACAGATATTGGGAAAATTATAGCTTCAATAATGATGATTGTTGGTTATGTTATTATCGCTGTTCCAACTGGATTAATATCAATTGAGATGGCGAAAAATAATGAATTAGAGGCAAGTAATGATCAATGCGGTAAATGTGGTAATGATAACCCGATTCTCGCAGATTATTGCAATAAATGTGGAGGAGAATTTTTTAAGGATAATTGAAGATGCATGATATTAAAAATAAAGCCCCGAATCTAAGATTCGAGGCTTTTTTTATAGTGTCGTTCTAATTATCCGAAGCAAGTCGGGAAATTAGAAGCGATAAAAAAGACCAACAATCGTTAGTCCTTTATGCTCTTTTCGGCTGAGCCGACTAAGTTACATCATTCCTGGCATTCCTCCTGGCATTCCTCCCATTGCGGCATCTGACTCTTCCATTGGTTCGTCTGCAATAACACACTCAGTAGTTAATAGCATTGAAGCGATAGACGCAGCATTTTCAATTGCAATACGCGTCACCTTAGTTGGGTCAATTACTCCAGCTGAGTATAAATTGTCATAAGACTCAGTCCTGGCGTTATATCCGAAGTCATCTTTACCTTCTTTCACTTTTTGAACAATAACCGCACCTTCAGCACCACAATTAGCGATTATTTGTCTTAATGGCTCTTCAACAGCACGTTTTACAATAGCTATACCTGTAACCTCATCATCATTAAGCCCTATAAGTTCTTCTATTGTACTTAAAGCTCTAATTAAAGCAATTCCTCCACCAGGAACAATACCTTCTTCGACAGCGGCTCTTGTTGCGGCTAAAGCATCATCAACACGGTCTTTCTTCTCCTTCATTTCAACCTCAGTTGGAGCTCCAACATAAAGTACAGCTACTCCTCCAGAAAGCTTAGCTAAACGCTCTTGCATTTTTTCTTTGTCGTAGTCAGAAGTAGAAGATTCAATTTGAGACCTTATTTGACCTACACGTGCTTTGATATCGTCTTTGTTTCCAGCACCATTAATTATGGTAGTATTGTCTTTGTCTATTTCAACTTTCTTAGCAGTACCCAACATCTCTAGAGTCACATTTTCTAGCGTCAATCCTCTTTCTTCCGAAATAACATGGCCGCCAGTTAAAATAGCTAAGTCTTCCAACATTGCTTTTCTTCTATCTCCAAACCCTGGAGCCTTTACGGCTGCAATTTTTAAAGATCCTCTAATTCTATTTACAACTAGGGTTGCTAAAGCTTCACCATCAACATCTTCAGCGATCACCAATAATGGTTTTCCTGATTGTGCAACAGGTTCAAGAATTGGAAGCAACTCTTTCATGTTAGAAATCTTTTTGTCGTAGATTAAGATCATTGGATCTTCCAATTCGGTAACCATTTTCTCTGTATTTGTTACAAAGTAAGGTGATAAGTATCCTCGATCGAATTGCATTCCCTCAACAGTTTTAACATCTGTTTCAGTACCTTTTGCTTCCTCTACAGTGATAACACCGTCGTTTCCAACAACTTTCATTGCTTCAGCAATTAGTGCTCCGATAGTTTCATCATTATTGGCAGAAATCGTTGCAATTTGCTTGATTTTATCATTATCTGATCCAACTTCTTTTGAAATCGTCTTTAGGTTCTTTACAATATCTTTTACTGCTTTGTCTATTCCACGTTTTAAATCCATGGGATTTGCTCCAGCAGCTACATTTTTCAGTCCAGTACTAATAATTGCTTGAGCTAATACAGTTGCAGTAGTAGTTCCATCACCCGCAATATCTGCTGTTTTGGAGGCAACTTCTTTTACCATTTGTGCCCCCATATTCTCGACAGGATCTTTAAGCTCAATTTCTTTTGCTACAGAAACACCATCTTTTGTTACTTGAGGTGCTCCAAATTTCTTACCGATAACAACATTTCTACCTTTTGGCCCTAATGTTACTTTTACTGCGTCTGCTAATGCATCAACTCCTTTTTTCAGTTTATCCCTTGCTTCAATATCAAAAAATATTTGCTTTGCCATTTTGTCTTTTTTTATCGATTAAAAAATTCCGTAAATATCAGTTTCACGCATTATTAGGTACGTTTCTCCTTCTAATTTAATTTCTGTTCCAGAGTATTGTCCGTATAAAACCTTATCATGAACTTTTACAGTCATCGGCTCATCTACTTTACCATTTCCTACAGCAATTATTTTACCAATTAATGGCTTCTCTTTTGCTGAATCTGGAATGATAATTCCGCTTGCAGTTTTCATTTCTACGGCTGCTGGCTCAATTAGTACTCTATCTCCTAGAGGTTTAAATGTTAGTGACATAATTATTTAATTAGTTTGAAATATTTCGCTATTAATTTTGCGACGAATTTTGTGCCAATACCAGTATTGCGACATTTTTACACTTTTAGACATAAAAAATGTCAGTACGCGTGACATACTGACATTAATAGTTGCAGTGATTACTTATTCGGAATCGATTAATTACTTTTCTTGATTGCTAGAAACTGGTGCCTCTTGCTCAGTAGTATCATTGGCAGTAGGGCTAACTGGATCTGGAGATTTTGTTCTAAGAGTAAGAATGATACTTAGCACCGCTAAAACACCAGCCAAAGACCAGGTTGCTTTATCAATAAAATCATTCGTTTTCTGAACACCACCAAGTTGCTGTGCAGCACCAAAGTCAGAACTTAACCCTCCACCTTTTGGGTTTTGAATATATACTACAAGGACAAGTAAAACACTTGCAAGAATAATGATGATTGAAAATAAAGTATTCATTTTTTATATGTTTAATTTTTTCTGTAATTCTTCTATTAAGCTTGCAAAGAAAATCTTTTTTTCTGGATTATTCAAGCTTAATTGCTTATAAGCGTTAATTGCAAGTGGAAAATTCCCTTGTATTGCGTATATTTTAGCTAAAGTTTCACTGACAGGAAGAGTATCTTCATTAAGACTTTCTTTGGCTTTTTTTGATGGGGAAAAGAACTCTTTTTTAGGTCTATTAGCTTCGCCAAATAGTTCGATTACCGGACTGAATCCCTTAACTAATCCATAGATAGCATCTTTATCCTCAGTTGAATGTTCTTCAAAATTATTATTAGAGTATAACCAAGAATTAAATGATTTTTTAGACGTTTCTTTCGCTGCTTTTACTACTGATTTCGCTCCAATTTTTGATTCCGAAATATTTTTAAAATTTCTTTTCTTTTCGACTTCAACTTTAGTAAGTTCGTCTTCCGTTAGTTCTGGTAGTTGATAATTTGCTGAAATTGCATGGTACAAAACATTTTCATCTAATTTATCCTTTGGTAATATAGGTTCAGTTGCTTCAACTGGAGGGTCTAAATTAATTTCCTCCGTTTGAGAAATATACTCTTGTTCAACTTCATCATCAGCAACCTTCTTCTTCTTCTTCTTCTTTCTCCACAAAGAGCTGCTCTATATTATTTGAGTAGTCATTAATTAAATTGTACAGTTGAACACGATCACTAATTTTAAAAGAATGGTTTTGCAATTCCTCTTCAAATCTCACGTCTTTTTTTGTTCCAAGGCCCTTCAAATAAAGAATTGAGAAAAGTTGTGTGTACGGATATTTAATAGAAAGTTTTTCTAAATATTCGAGATCACCCTTGCTGACAAGTTCCGGAGTCTTAATTCGTGCTGCTATGTCTATAGTACTTAACATCTTTACCAGTTCGAAAGTAACTTATTAATTACATCTTGAACAATTTGGTCATTTACTTCTTCTAATAAATCACCTTCAACCGTCCCAAGATCTGTATTAGAGTCATAATCTACAAACCGCGTACTTGTTATTGTTATTTTATTATCCTCTGGTTTTGTAATGAAAATAGCGAATTTCACCGAAATTGAAAGTCTATTTTGAGATGCATTATCACCATCTAATAAAGCAATCGGAGATATAACATAATTTGTAATTACCCCTTCTATAATTACTTCTGCAGAGTCTGAATTCGAATTAAGTAGTAGCCGAGTATTGTTTTGAATTCCATCTTTAACTTTCTCAGAAATTGATGTAGCATAACTTAAAGGTGTATTAGGTGCATTGTTGTCAAGTGTAATTACTGAAAATGTTTTCCACTCTTCCGGCATGGACCCCTTATCCATAAAAGAAACACTAGAAGGCCAGCAGCCAAATATCAAGGGGAGAGTAAATATAAAAACTGTGAATGTTCTCATTAATCTGTTAAATTATATTCTTTAATCTTTCTATACAAGGTTCTTTCACTAATTCCTAACTCTGAGGCAGCATATTTGCGTTTGCCTTTATGTTTAGTTAATGCTTTTTCGATAAGTTCCTTTTCTCTACCCTCTAATGATAGAGACTCTTCAACCTCTTCGTGGACTTGGTAGTTATTCTCCTCCTCTTTCTCCGAATAAAAACCTGATTTATCTGTAGGTGATGGAGGTAACATTTTTGGTGAATTTGATGGTTGTATATCTTGATAGAATCGACTCACCATATTTTCTTGATCAGAATTTAAGTCAACATCTCCATCACTAGAAACAAGCTCTAACACTAATTTCTTTA
Source organism: Flavobacteriales bacterium UBA4466 (assembly GCA_905182335.1). Taxonomy (GTDB): domain Bacteria; phylum Bacteroidota; class Bacteroidia; order Flavobacteriales_D; family Crocinitomicaceae; genus UBA4466. Next base: position 174,663 of record CAJJBE010000005.1, read on the forward strand.
AATCAGTCAAGTCTTTTTTCATGTCGAATAAAAACTTATACATCAATTCACGCTCATTAATACTTTCTTTTGAATCATTAATTAATGCAGGGGTATTATCTCGTTCCGAAGGAATGTAATTAATGAATGTTTGGGCATCGATTTCTCTAGCAGTTTCAATAACAGAAATTTGTTCAACCATATTCTTTAATTGACGAATATTCCCTGGCCAAGAGTAGCCTTTCAACATTGTAATGGCTTCATCTGTAAGCTTGATTCCGGGCATTCGATATTTATCTGCGAAGTCACTTGCAAATTTTCTAAAAATCAAATGAATATCGTCCTGTCTTTTGCGAAGAGGTGGTAGTGGAATTGGCACTGTACTTAGTCTGTAAAATAAATCTTCTCTAAATTTACCTGATGCTATCGCACGCTGCATGTTCTCGTTTGTTGCAGCAACAACACGAACATTCGTTTTAATTACTTTAGATGATCCTACCCGGATAAATTCTCCTGTCTCCAACACACGAAGTAGTCTTACCTGAGTTTGCATTGGTAATTCCGCAACTTCATCTAAGAAAATTGTTCCCTCATCAGCTACCTCAAAATATCCTTTTCTACTTCCGCTCGCACCTGTAAATGATCCTTTTTCATGACCGAATAGCTCTGAATCAATAGTCCCTTCAGGGATAGCACCGCAATTAACAGCGATATATTCGCCGTGTTTACGAGAGCTTAGCTGATGAATGACTTGCGGAATAATTTCTTTACCAACACCGCTTTCTCCTGTAACAAGTACGGAGATATCTGTTGGAGCAACTTGAATTGCAACCTCTAATGCACGATTTAATAATGGAGTGTTTCCAATAATTTTAAATCGTTGCTTTACTTGTTGTATGTCCATTTTATTTATTTTGCTGGGTCAATAATTTCAATGATTTCCCCAAGAAGTGTAGCAGTTGTACAGTCTGTGATTTTAACTAAAACGTAATTTCCTTTTTTAGAATTTTTCATCGGGAATACTACTTTGGTATTGTGGTCGTTTCTGCCAGACATATGTATATCGGATCGCTTAGATGGCCCTTCAATCAATACTTTATGAACTTTTCCAATTTGTTTTAAATTCTTTTTAGCTGAATTGTTTCGCTGCAAATCAATGATTTCTGTGAGTCTAGCGCTCTTAACTTCTTCTGTAACGTTGTCTTCAAACCTTCTTTCAGCAAGTGTTTTTGGGCGCTCTGAGTATTTATACATATACGCAAAGTCCCACTTAACTTCTTTTAGAATTGTCATTGTGTCTCTATGTTCATCCTCGGTCTCATCGCAAAAACCAGTAATTATATCTGTTGTGATGGCGCAACCTGGGATGATTCTATGAATTGCTGCAATACGATCTAGGTACCACTCACGAGAATAACCTCGGTTCATTCGTTTTAATACTTCTGTATTTCCTGATTGAATAGGTAAGTGGATGGAATTACAAATGTTATCATGTTTAGCAATTGTTTCTAGTACTTCGTCCGACATATCCTTCGGATGAGATGTTGAAAATCGAATTCTTAAATCTGGAGAAATTATAGCAACTGAACCCATTAATTGTGCAAAGTTTGTTGTTGGCTTTGTGTCGTCCTTAATTTCACCTTTCGATGTCATATTCCAACGGTAGGAGTCAACATTTTGACCTAAAAGCGTTACTTCTCTGTAGCCGTTTTTAAAAAGCTCATCACATTCGTTGTAAATTGTTTGCGGATCACGAGATCGTTCACGTCCTCGTGTAAAAGGAACCACACAGAAAGAACACATATTATCACATCCTCTTGTTATTGACACAAAACCAGTGATACCACTTTTGTCCAATCGGATAGGAGATATATCAGCATAAGTCTCATCTCGTGAAAGAAGAACATTGACCGCCTTTTGACCGGTCCCAACTTCGTCAATAAGCCCCGGGAGATCTCTGTATGCATCAGGGCCAGCTACTAAATCAACTAATTTTTCTTCTTCAAGTAATTTTGTTTTAAGCCGTTCAGCCATACACCCTAAAATGCCAACGATTAAATCGGGCTGTCTTTTTTTACGGTTCTTAAAATTTGTCAGCCTTTTTCTTACTCTGTCTTCCGCATTTTCTCGAATTGAACATGTATTGATTAATACAATATCCGCTTCGTCAATATTTCCTGTAGTTGTATAACCTTTTTTGGTCATAATAGATGCAACAACTTCACTGTCAGAAAAATTCATAGCGCAGCCATAGCTCTCCACATATAATTTCCTCCCATTCGGTTTCATTGTAGATTTAATTATTGTGGCTTCACCTTGAAGCTTCTCGTCTATGTCTTTATTTCTATCAGTTTCTTGGTTCATCTTTGAATTTATGGATACGAATTTACACAAAATACAAAAGGTGTCAAAATGTCAGGTTTTATTTATGTTAATTATTCTAAATGAGTGCGAAATAGGCCCTGTTTATTGGATATTATTTGATGACTTTAAACTTTTGTTTCATGTTTTAGTAGTATATAGAAATTAAATGCTCTTATATTTACATTTTTAAAAAGAGTGTTTTTATAGTGTAAAAGTGCCGTCAAACAATATTAAAAAGTTTATTTATGGCTAAGAATTTAGTGATCGTTGAGTCCCCTGCAAAGGCCAGTACTATTGAAGGATATTTAGGGAAAGACTTTGTTGTGAAATCAAGTTTTGGTCATGTTAGAGATTTGGCAAAGAAGGATGCTATTGATGTTGAAAACAATTTCGCTCCCAAATACGAAGTCTCTTCAGATAAGAAACAGATTGTCGCTGAGCTAAAAAAATTAGCTAAGGAAGCAGAGGTTGTATGGCTAGCGACCGATGAGGATCGTGAGGGAGAAGCAATTTCTTGGCATTTATATGAGACGCTAAATCTAGAGAAGAAGGAAACAAAAAGAATAACCTTTAACGAGATTACGAAGACTGCAATTTTAAAAGCAATTGAGTCTCCTCGTGAAATAAATAAAGAGTTAGTTGATGCCCAACAGGCTCGAAGAATATTAGACAGATTAGTTGGTTTTGAATTATCACCTATACTTTGGAGAAAGGTTAGACCGAGCTTATCTGCAGGACGTGTTCAGTCAGTTGCGGTAAGATTAATCGTAGAAAAAGAAAGAGATATTCAAGCGTTTAACTCTGAAGTTTTTTATAAAGTAGCAGGGTTATTTAGAACGGAGAAAGGAACAATTAAAGCCGACATTTCAAAGCAATTAAAGTCAGAAGCTGATGTGACTGAATTGTTAAATAATTGTTTAGGGGCTCAATTTTCCGTTTCCGATGTTATCAAGAAGCCTGCAATTAAAAAACCGACGGCACCTTTTACAACTTCGACACTGCAGCAGGAAGCAAGTTTGAAATTAGGCTTTACTGTATCAAGAACGATGCAGGTTGCACAACGGTTGTATGAGGCTGGGAGAATCACATATATGAGAACGGATTCTGTGAACCTTTCTGATACCGCTATAAATGCCGCGAAAGCAGAAATTATTTCTGCATACGGAGAAGCGTTTTCAGAAATTAGAAAGTATAATACAAAGGCTGCTGGCGCACAAGAAGCTCACGAAGCCATTCGTCCTACTGATTTTTCTGTTCACTCTGTTGATGCAGAACGTGATCAAGAAAGATTATACGATTTGATTTGGAAGAGAGCGATTTCTTCTCAGATGTCGGAAGCTAAATTAGAGCGAACTACTATAAAGTTGAATGCACCTAAGGTGTCAGAAACTTTTTCTGCAAAAGGAGAGGTCATCAAGTTTGAAGGGTTTTTAAAGGTTTATCTTGAAAGCTCTTTAGAGGATGAGGATGAAGACGAGTTTTCTTCGGGATTACTTCCTGCTGTAACAAAAGGCGATAGCATTGATATGGAAGAAATTATAGCAACACAGCGCTTTGGTCGCCCACCTGCAAGATATGTTGAAGCCTCTTTAGTAAAGCAGTTAGAGAGTTTAGGTATTGGTAGACCTTCAACATACGCACCAACTATTTCTACGATTCAAAAACGTGGTTATGTTGAAAAACCAGATCGGCAGGGCAATGAGCGTGCCTATGATCAATTTGTGCTTAAAAAAGGATCTATTGAAAAAAATCAACTTACTGAAGTTACAGGTAGAGAAAAGAATAAATTAGCACCAACCGACATTGGAATTGTTGTTACTGACTTTTTGAAAGAGCATTTTGGCAGAATTATGGATTATAATTTTACAGCCAAAGTAGAGGCGGAATTCGATGAGATTGCAAATGGATTAGTTGAGTGGACCAAAATGATCAAAGAGTTTTACACTCCTTTCCATAAAAGCGTTGAAGAGACACTTGAGAATTCAGAACGAGCAACTGGCGAGCGCGAAATTGGGCATCATCCAGACTCTGGAAGAAGAATAATTGCACGGATAGGACGTTTTGGGCCTATGATTCAAATTGGAGATGAGCAAGTTGATGGTGAAAAGCCTCAGTTTGCTTCTTTGCGTGCTGAACAATCAATTAATTCAATTTCACTAGAAGATGCATTAGAATTATTTAAATTCCCAAAAACACTAGGAGAGTTTGAAGGCTTTGATGTAGTTGTTGCGTTAGGAAGATTTGGCCCTTACGTTAAGCTCAATGAAGCATTTTTTTCTATCCCGAAAGATGAGGATATGGGTGGTGTCGATTTAGAGCGCGCAATTGAGTTAATCAAAGAGAAGCAAGCTGCTGATGCACCGATAGCAGAACATGAAGGTCTTCCTGTTCAAAAAGGGTCAGGAAGGTTCGGTCCTTTTATTAAGTGGAACGACATGTTCATTAATGTTAATCGTAAATATGACTTTGATAACTTATCTAAAGGGGATGTTATTGAGCTTATAGAGGCTAAAAAACAAAAGGAAATTGACAAAATGATTCACAATTGGGAAGAGGAGGGTATTTCTGTTCAAAAAGCCCGTTGGGGAAGATTTAATATTGTTAAAGGAAAGTTGAAAATTGAATTGCCTAAAACCTTCAAGGTTGAAAAAATGACGTTGGAAGAGGTTCAAAAAATGATTGAGGCGAAGAAGCCTGCTAAAAAGAAGCCTGCTAAAAAGAAATCCGCAGCTAAAAAAAACAGCTAAAAAAATACAGGTGAAAGCGTTTAACTTTCAATGTTTATATTTTAGAGTGTGGCTTATTGGGTAGTGATACTGATTTAAATTAAATTCTAATGAAAGATATTTCGATTTATTTTCAATCCATAGTTTCTACTGAAACTATTACGGAAACTCTTGGGGCTTCTGTTTTAATTAATGATGAGAATGGATTTCCAGAGATTTTATCAGGTGGTGTTGCGATTTTTTATGTGCCAGAGTTTCGAAATTCTACGATTAAAAACAAGCAGGGGTCGACTGATTTTTTCAGAAATGAATTTTATAAGCTTTTCCCAGGTGATAACTGGGACTTTCCTATTTATGACTTAGGAACGATTATCCCTGGAGAAAGTATTTCTGACACCTATTTTGCAGTATCACAAGTGGTCGGTGAATTGTTAAAGAATAACACTATTCCATATGTAATAGGTGGAGGCCATGATTTAATAATGGCATGTTATAAAGGTTTTGAGTCCTTAGAGCAAATGATTAATATTTGTACTGTGGATTATAAGCTGGATATCGGTGAGCCAAGTACTGAGATCTCATCAGCGGGCTTTGTTAGTCAACTGTTAACGCAGAGGCCTTGCTATTTATTTAACTATTCAAGTATTGGAGTTCAACGACCATTTGTTACTAAGCAAGAGCTTGATTTGTTTAATAAATTGTTTTTTGATGTATGTAGGCTAGGAGAACTTAGTGCTGATCATAAACTTGTTGAGCCATTCTTAAGGAATTCAGATGTATTGACGATAGATTTTAATAGTATTAAAAATTCCGAGACAGATTCAGTAGTATATACCAATCCAAATGGACTTTATGCTGAACAAGCCTGTCAAATATCAAAATATGCAGGGCTAAGTGATAAGATGACCTGCGTAGGTGTTTTTGAGGTGGATCCAAATCAATCCATTAATGCAAACAGCTTGCTTGCTCAACTGATTTGGTATTTTATTGATGGCTTATCCCAGCGTGTTGGTGATTTTCCAATCGGCTCTCGTAAGAATTATACTAAGTTTCACGTTCATCTAGATAGCTTTGAAGATGATTTGGTGTTTTATAAGAGCGATAAGTCCAGCCGTTGGTGGCTAGAGGTAAGGTATCAGTCGGAAGAAAGCTCTAAATACGATCGGCATTGCTTGGTTCCTTGTATACAGAGTGATTACGATAATGCACTAAAGAATATTATTCCAGATCTTTGGTGGAAAACCATGCAGAAGCTTAGCTAGGCTTGTCTTATTGTTTACTTTTATACATATTAGCAAGCTAATTGCATATTTTTTCTTAAACATTGACGTGAAAAGTTTTCTTTTAATATAAATATAGCTATTTTAGTCGCCTAGTAGAAGCGCCTCAATTAAGTTAGTAGTTGAAATAAAATGAGGCCAATGACTAATTTTATGAAAAGAAAAATTCTATTATTATCGTTGCTTGCACTTACTTTGAGTTCTAATGTGCTTGGACAGCAAGACAAATTAATCACACATTTCATGTATGACAAAATGAGCTTGAATCCTGGTGAAACTGGTATTGAAGGTGGTATTTGTGCCACAACGATGTACAGAAATCAGTGGGATCGAGTGAATGGCGCTCCAAATTCAGCGGTTTTGAACGTTGAGGCAGACCTTTCTCGTTTTATTCCAGTTAATGCAGGGGTTTCTTTTTTTCATGATCATATTGGATTTAACACACAAAACAATGTCTTATTGAATGTTTCATATCCATTACAAATTCCAACTATTGGAACTTTAGCTATTGGTGTTGGAGTTGGTATTATGAATTTTGGAATGAGTCCAGAGTGGGTTCCTCCAACTACAATGAACGATGCATCATTACCAGCAGAATTTACGTCAACAAATTTAGATTTAAACTTTGGTCTTTACTTTAAAGATGCATCGAACAAATATTATGCTGGTTTGTCTTCAACCCATTTGTCAGAGTCTACGCTTGCCGGTGTTAATAACACCGGAGGTAAAATCACTTACAATACTGCTAGGCATTATTATGCAATGGGAGGTTATACGTTTAAACGTATTGGCGATGGCGATATTGAAACGAATGCCATTATAAGAACGGATCTAGTGAAGTTGTCTGCAGACATCAATGCAAGGTATATTTGGAAAAATAAGGCCTATGGTGGCTTGACTTATAGAACCTCAGATGCTTTAGCTGTAATGCTAGGCTACAAGCCATCTAACGACTTAACGATAGGGTATTCATATGATGTTTCAGTGAATAGGTTGGCAGGTGTATCAAGAGGTTCACATGAAATAATGTTGAAGTATTGTTACTACTTACCACCGGCTCCGATTCAGAAATCGAAACACCCTAGGTGGTTGTAAAAGACAATTTTTTTAAATGTTTTGTAACCATTTGTATATAAAAGCCGTTATATCAAATAATATTAAGATACTGTAAGTTATTAATTAGATATCCGGAAGATTAAAAAGAGATAAAATGAAAAATTTTTTGTTATTTGTTATTATTAGTACCGTGATTGTTTCGTGTAACTCGAGAACTGGTCATTTGACAGGCACTCTTGGAAGAAAAGCTTATCATCCAGATATTCCTGTTGGTATGGCTTATGTTCCAGCAGGATCATATCAGATGGGTGAGAATGATGGAGACGTGCCCTTCTTACACCAGGCTAGACCTAAGACAGCTTCTGTTCAAGCATTCTATATGGATCAAACTGAGATTTCAAATAATGAGTATCGTCAATTTGTTTATTGGGTTAGAGATTCAATCGCGAGAGAAAAAATCTACCTGAATGAAAACGACCGTACAAGTGGAATTAAAAATGATGATTGGACAGATGATGATGCTAAAGCTTGGATAAATTATCAAGACATGTATTTTGATGAGGTAGATGCTGAATATGTTGAGTACGACCCAGCTGAGAGGTTTGAAAATAGAGAAATTTTCTCATTAAACTGGGACAAAAAAATCTATTATGATGATCCGGATTTAGTTCCTCTTCTTGCTGATATGTACTATCCTGAAGGTGAGCGTTATTACAATCGAAAAGAGATCAATACGAACAAATTAATCTATAAATATTATTGGATTGATTTGGCAGAGGCTTCACAGAGGGGTAGAATTGATATCACTCTAAATAACTCTTCTAATTTACAGGATCTTAATACCGATGGTCATAGAGTTCTAAACACACCTAAAGATATGTTTACTCAAGAACCTCAAGGTCAGGATGAAGATATGGGGTATATCAATAAAAAGGGACAGAATAATGCAATTAGAGGTCATTCGAGCCGAAAAAGATTTATCATCGATGAGCAGATAAATGTTTATCCTGATACATTATGTTGGATACGCGATTTCACATACGCCTTCAACGAGCCTATGACAAATATGTATTTTTGGCACCCAGCGTATGATAACTATCCAGTAGTTGGAGTTACTTGGATGCAGGCAAAAGCATTTTCTGTTTGGAGAACTCAATTATTGAATAATTGGTTAGTTTCCGGAGGAGATTTATTTGTAAATAATTTCCGTTTGCCAACTGAAACAGAATGGGAGAGAGCTGCTCGTGGAAACTTAGAATCATCTCAATATCCTTGGGGCGGTCCTTACATCAGAAATGAGGCAGGCTGTTTCTTAGGTAATTTCAAACCAATGAGAGGTCGTTATTTTGAAGATGGAGGTATGCAGACGGTAAAAGTATACTCTTATAACCCAAATAATTGGGGGTTATATTGTATGGCTGGAAATGTTGCTGAGTGGTGTGAAACTGCTTATGACGAGTCTATGTATGAATTTTCACATGATTTGAATACTGATTATCAATATGATGCGAAGGATTGGGATCCACCATCAATGAAACGTAAAGTTATACGCGGTGGTTCTTGGAAGGATATCGGGTATTATTTAAGAAATTCAACGCGTACATATGAGTATCAAGATACAGCAAAGTCTTACATTGGTTATAGAAATGTAATGACACACCTAGGTCGTGGAGGTAAAAATTTCACGAAAGAAGGTGGCGAAGAGATTCGAAGCGATATTCAATTACGCTAAGAATAACAACCAGAAAATTTTTAATTAAACCTAAAAAAAACAAGGAAAACTATGAAACCAGGAAGTAAAGCATGGAAACAGTTTATGGCTAAACTGTACGGTATTGGTGCGGCAATTGTAATTGTTGGAGCATTATTTAAAATTCAACACTGGCCTTTTGCAGGTCCAATGCTTGTGGTTGGATTAGGAACAGAGGCATTCATTTTCTTTTTCTCTGCCTTTGAACCAATTCATGAAGATCCAAATTGGGAACTTGTTTATCCAGAGTTAGCATTAGGTAATCCTGATGAGTTAGATCATGAAGCTTTGTCTTCCAAAAAAGGAGGGTCAATTTCTGATCAATTAGATACTTTACTAGAAGATGCGAAAATTGATAGTGCTTTAATAGGAAGGTTAGGCGATGGAATGAGATCTCTTGGTGAAAATGCTGCTCAAATGAGTAATGCTACTTCTGCCATTAATGCAACTGATAACTATGTGAATAGCTTACAGTCTGCTTCTGATAAAGTTTCTTCTTTGTCTGAAAATTATGAAAGAGCTTCTGTATCTATTGCAGATATGACATCTGCTCACGCTGAAGGCGGAGAGCACATGCAAAAAGTTTCAAAGAATTTGTCTGCATTAAATAATGTATATGAATTGCAATTGAAAGGTTCTTCTGCTCATTTAGAAGCTACTGAGAAATTTCATGGTCAAGTTACTAATATGATGCAGAATCTCACTGATTCAGTTGAAGATACTCGTATGTACAAAGAAAATATGTCTATGCTGTCTAAGAATTTAACTGACTTAAACGCAGTGTACGGAAATATGCTGAAAGCCATGACAATTAATAAATAATCTCTCAGGAGATATTTGTAATTGGACTTGAATTATTGTTAATCAATTAAATTTATTTAATCATGGCAGGAGGAAAAGAGACACCAAGGCAGAAGATGATTGGTATGATGTACCTGGTACTTACCGCGCTTTTGGCTCTAAACGTATCTAAATCTATTCTTGATGCTTTCGTAGCAATTGAGGAAAACACGCAGAAGGCGAATATTGTTCAGTATGATCGTGGAACTGGTTTTTATAGTGACGTAACGTCAGAATTATCAGCATCTAAAGGAGAAGAGAACAAAGCAAAACGTGAAAAGTTAGAGTATGTTATCAATCAGATGGACCTTATTGATAAAGAATCATCTAAAATGATCGAATCTATCGATAACTTAAAGAAGAAAATTCTTGAGAAAAGTGGAGAAGACGTTTCAGGTTTTAAGAACAAAGATGGAAGTACTATTTTATGGTCGGAATATGATAAAAGTAAAGCTTCGTTGCCTACTCGAATGAACTTAATGGCTGTACAGGCAAAAGATCAATATGATGTGCCAATGAATGTTATTATTGGTGAGGACATAAAAAAACCAACAGGGGACGGAATTAAGCTTTGGGAAGATTTCAATAAGTATAGAAATAAAGTTGTTGAGTTAACTGGTACTTATGAATGGGGAGGAAAGCAGTTTACTGTTAAACCTGTTAATATTCCTCAGTTTACTAGTAATGCAGATTTATCTAAGAAAGTAACCAAGATGATTAATCAATCTAAAGGTAATTTGAAAGAAGATAAACAAGCATTGGTTGATCTTTATATGGGGATGACTAAACTTGAAAAAGCAACAGTTCACGAAGTAGAAAATGTTCATTGGATTGGTGCTACATTTGATCATGCCCCATTGGTTGCTGCAATCGCTTCTCTAACTTCTATGCAACAAGATGTATTGGCTGCAAGGGCTTTATCTATGGCACATTGGAAATCAAAAGTTTCTACGGGTGAATATAGCTTTAACAAAATTATGCCGTTAGCTTATGGTCCTGAAGTTGCGAATAGTAACGAAGAGATTGAGCTTCAGGTAATGATGGCCGCTTTTGATTCAGACAACCAACCTCTTGTTACTGTTGATGGTTATGACAATCAAGATATGGTTTCTTATTCAGATAACGGTCAAGGTGATGTTAAGCTTAATGTTACTGGCTCTGGAGAAATGAAAATTACGGGTACTGTTTCAATTAAGAACAAGTCAGGTGTTACAAAAACAGAGCCATGGGAAAAAACAGTTGTGATTATGAAACCTCAAGGTTCTATTGAAATGCCTGAGTTTAATGTGCTTTACAGAGGTTATAATAACAAAGTAGCAGCTACTGCTTCAGGGTATGATAAAACAATATTATCAGCATCAGGAGCAAGTATTAGTGGTTCAGGACCTTATATTGTAACAACAAGTACCAGATCTAACTCTGCTTACTTAACTGTTTCAGGTAAGAATACAGCAACTGGAAAAACAGCAAGTTTGAAGAAGGTGAAATACAGAGTTCAAAACCTGCCGGATCCAACACTATTTTGGGGTGCTGCTAAAAGTGGAAGGAAGGCATCTAAGAGATCTCGGGTCCTAATAGCGAAATATGACGGAATTCCTTTAGACGCTAAATTTAGAGTTGTAAGTTGGACATGTTATGCGCCAGGATTAAAAGGTTCACCACCAACAGGTTCAGGGAGCTCACTTAGTTCTGCAAACGCCCTTCTTAATATTCTTAAGCCTGGAGACGGAGTCAGCTTTAATGCAACGGTTGTTGGCCCAGATGGTATTCGAAGACAGATAGGTGGTGCTTATACTCTATAAGATTATAATAATTATTTTATAATAATTATAAAATACCTAAAAAAATGAATGATATGAAAAAAGTATTGATTGTATGTTTATTCCTAGTAGGATTAACAGTAAATGCTCAAATTAACGTAGATGCTGGACCTGTTAATGTACCTGTTGACGGTATTATTGATGGTGTATTCATCAAAGAGCACATAGCTACTAAGCGTATGGTTCCTTACACACATGTTCGTGAAGCTGATGTTATATGGAGTAGAAGAGTTTGGGAGTCAATAGATCTTCGTGAAAAAATTAACCATCCTTTGTACTACCCATTAGACGATATTAGTGGTGATGGTACATGGACAAAAAACGGATCTAGATTGAGTCTTTGGACTGTTATAAGGCAAAGTATCATGGAGGATAAATTAACTGTTTTTTCTCCCTTTGATCCAGAATTACTAGGTTTAGTTGAATTAGCTAATGATGGCGATATGTTAAAGTATCCAATTAAGCCATCTGATCCAAGCTTGGGTTATTTTTCAGACACTATATATAAACGTCAGGTGTCTCAGTATTTGGCAACTGTAGGGCAAGCTGGTACAGTTAAATTGATTGATGAGAATGAAAAACTACCGGATGGCTCGGATAATAATAACTTTGGGCAAGCACTAATAGTAACACTCCCAGATGGAAGCACGAGTTTTGTTTATGATGCCCCCGATACAAATTGGTATCAGTCAGAAGATATTGTTCAGTATCGCTTGAAGGAAGATTGGTTCTTCGATAAGCAAAGATCTGTTTTAGATGTTCGTATTATAGCTATAGCACCCGTCGTTTATACAAAAGACAAGAACGGAACTATTTCAGGTATGGAAGAATTATTCTGGCTGTACTTCCCACATTGTCGTTATGTATTTAATAATTATTTTACTCATAATGATAAAAATAATGCGCAGTGGATGAGTTTTGATGATCTTTTCTGGAAACGCCGATTTAATGCTGTTATTTACAAACAAAATAATACATACGATCGTAAAATTGAAAGTTATAGGGCTGGAGTTGATGCTCTATATGAATCAGAAGCAATTAAAAACGAAATAAGAAACATTGAGCATGATGTTTGGTCATTCTAACTAAAGTTCAACATTAGCATAGTTATAAGAGCCTGTAAGAAAAATTCTTACAGGCTTTTTTTTGGCTTATTGTCAATTATCCGCCATTTTTTTTTTAATTCTCTTCGCGCTTCTCATTGATTTTGGTTTTGAATAAATATCTTTGCGCATGATTAATTTGGAGCGTATTGGAGTGCACCTACCTCAAGGATATTTATTTAAGGATATTAGTGTACAAATAAACAAAGGAGATAAAATCGGGTTAGTAGGGAAGAATGGTGCAGGTAAATCAACCATGTTGAAGTTGATTTCTGGGGAGAACAAGCCTTCAGAAGGAACTATTCATAAACCTAAAGATGCTACTATTGGCTATTTAACACAGGATATCAAAATTGATACTGCACAAAGTGTCTTCGAATATCTAAACACCTCAAATCCTAAGCTTACAAAATTGAACTTTCGAATTGATGAGATTAATCATGAATTGGTCACTCGTACTGATTATGAATCGGATAGTTATCTAGGTTTACTCGACGAGCTAAATGATTTGAATCATGAATTCTCGATTAGAGATGGGTTCTTGTGGGAAGAGAAAATTACAAATACATTAAAAGGCCTAGGTTTTTCTGATAAAGAATTGCCTCGTAGTTTGAATACTTTTTCTGGGGGCTGGAAAATGCGTGCTGAACTAGCTAAAATATTGGTAAATAATCCTGATATTATATTGTTAGATGAGCCAACAAATCACTTAGACATTATTTCAATTAGTTGGTTGGAAAACTATTTAAAGACGTTTGAGGGTGCTGTGGTTACAATCTCTCACGATAGAATGTTCTTGGATAATGTCACGAAACGTACCTTGGAGATTACCAAAGGTAAATTACTTGATTTCGCTTTCGCTTATTCTAAATATAAAATTGTTCGAGCTGAAGATTTAGAACGTTTATCAGGAGCAAAAAAACAACAAGAGAAAGACATAAAGCATACCGAAGAGCTAATTAATAAATTCCGCGCTAAAAAGAATAAAGCAGCTTTTGCACAGTCACTAATTAAAAAATTAGAAAAGACAGAAGTTATTGATGTTGATAATGACGACTTAACCGGAATTAATATTAACTTTCCACTAAGTATACAGCCAGGGAAGTGGGTACTGGAAATGGAAGGGATGGGTAAGTCTTTTGGCGACAACATGCTGTTCCAAAATGTTAACCTTACAGTAGGTCGTGGTGAAAAAATTGCATTACTTGGTGCTAATGGTACGGGTAAGTCTACGCTATTAAAGCGTATGATGGGTCAATTAGAAGGTGAAGGGAAAGTTACAGAAGGACACAATGTAAATGTGACCTATTTTGCACAAGATCAGGCGGAATCACTGGATGTGACAAAGACAGTGCTTGAAACTGTTGATGAGACAGCTAAAGGAGAAATTAGAAAAAGTCTTCGTCAGGTACTTGGTGCGTTCTTGTTTAGAGGCGAAGACGTAGATAAAAAAGTTGGTGTTTTATCAGGAGGTGAAAGAACACGTTTAGCACTTTGTCAATTGTTATTGAGCCCCTCAAATTTCTTGATTCTCGATGAGCCAACAAATCACTTAGACATTCAATCAAAAGAAGTTCTTAAGAGTGCATTGAAGAATTACGAGGGTACATTTATTGTTGTTTCTCATGATAGAGAATTCTTAGAGGGCTTAACAAATCGTATTTGGGATATTGAAAATAAAATGCTTAAGGTTCATCACTTTGGCGTAAAAGATTTCTTGAAACGAAAAATGGAGCTTATGAACCCTGACACAGCTATGAAGTCTAGCAATTCAGAGTCTAATAAGTCTGCTGGGAAAGATAAAAAAAACGAACAAATTCTTTCTTATGAAGAAAAAAAAGAGTTGAAACGTCGAAGGAATAGATTTCAAAATCAAATAAATAAATCTGAGAAAAAGATTGAGGAAATTGAATCTGAAATTTCTAAAATAGACGAAGTAATGGGAGGACTCGATTATTCTACACCTGAAGCAACAAAAGTTCTTTCTAATTACGAAAAATTAAAGATAGAATTAGATAATCAAATGTCACTTTGGGAAGAAGGCACTGAGGTTCTATTGGAGTTAGACTAAGTTTAATGATTCTTTTTCTCAGATTTATTTATTTGCTTTTGGCGTCGTTTATTCCTCTTTACAGAATTCTTTCTTTTAACAGATGTATTTCGAGTCCCACATTAGATTTGTTAGCTGATTTTTTTCTATTTTAGCTAGTTTTTTTTTAAGCATCTTCTAGTGTTTATGCTCTCCTTGAGGGCTTGGTGCCAACGCAACTTGAAATATTCAAGGCTGCGAGTAATAAAATAATGGTGTAAATCGTTCTAATCTTCATAACTTTGTTCATCAAGTATTAAGCACAATGAAGATACAACTAATTTTAACCTTAACCGTGGCATTCATGTTCTTTGGGTGTGATAAGAACTCTGCGCATCCTGTTCCGAATATTCCATTTGATTTTTCAATTAACTTGACCCTACCTAGTTACTCTAATCTAAATGGTGTGAGTGGTTGGTGCTATGTAAATGGAGGCTCTAGAGGTATTATTGTCTATCGCCGAGGTATTGATGATTTTGTGGCGTTTGATAGACATTCTCCAGCTGATATAAATGGCGATTGTCCTGGAGCCTTATTTCCAAACATTGATAATTATTTACAATTAAATGATACGTGCTATAATTCTACATTCTCTCTTTATGACGGATCTCCAATTTCAGGCTCGGATTATGGGTTAAGAGCATACCAAACAGCATGGAATGGAAATGAATCCTTACGTATTTACAATTGATTCACTATTTTTGAAGTAAGAATTAATTAGAATGGCAGATATTAAAGTAACAATTATTGATCGTGAAGGACTTTCACACAAGCTAATAGCTCCGACAGACATGAGTATGAATATCATGGAACTGTGTAAAGCATACGAGTTACCTGTCTTAGGTGAGTGTGGGGGTATGGCAATGTGTGCAACATGTCAGTGTTATCTTGAATCAGATACTGAGCTGTACGAGCAAAGTAATGACGAATTGGATATGTTAGATCAAGCTTTCTTCGTAGAAGAAAATAGCCGTCTTGGATGTCAAATTCAAATTGAAGAATCTATAGAAGGTATTGTTCTTCGCTTAGCCCCTGAAGCTTAATTTATAGTTTTAAATTTTCTGGAATAATACAAACTGGAATAGGTTCAATCTTATGTTGATTGATACTATTTAGGCGCTTATATATTTTTAATATGATTACTTGGCGTTCAGTAATTCTGTTTTCGTCACCTCTGAAATCCATTGCCCATTCCAATTCAGGATATGATGCTCCTATTTGATCTTCATCAGACCTTCCATCAGCCCATAAACCATCTGTTGGCTTTGCTGTAATAATTTCTTTACTAACTCCAATTTCTGCTGCGATTGCCCAGACTTGTGTTTTTGTTAAATCTGCAATTGGACTTAAGTCAACGCCCCCATCTCCATATTTAGTAAAGAAACCAATACCGAAATCTTCAATTTTATTTCCTGTTCCTGCTACTAGAGATCTATTGGCCTGAGCCAATGCATATAATGTAGTCATGCGGAGGCGTGCTCTAGAATTAGCCATCGCTAAATGATGTGTGTCAATATCGAAAGGCATTACATTTTCAATTTCAGTAAATGCATCTGTTAAATTAATATCATAGGATGTAACGTTATCAAACCGATATTTTAAATCGTCAATGTGATTCATAGCCCTTCCGTATTCTGTAGAAGTTTGGCGGATTGGCATACTTACCAGAAGAACTTTCTTTCCAGTCATTGCACAAAGGATTGAAGTTAATGCAGAATCAATACCTCCAGAAATCCCTATTACAAAACCAGAATGTCCGGTGTCCTCACAGTAATTACTTAGCCATGCATTAATATGTTGTACTATTTCTTTCGTTTTCAAATTACTTAGAATAAGATTGAAACTTTTAATTGGAGTTGATTTTGAGTTGCTTTATTTGCAAATTCTCCATCAATATCGTTAAAGAATGTCCGTTTGTTGTATAATGGAGTAAATCCATAGTAGTAACCAATCTCGCCAACTAAAGAAGTTCCTCCTGTAAAGTTCCATTCAAATCCACCAGATAAACCAACTGCTGATTTAATGATAAATTGATTTCCCTTGGACTTCATATCGGTGTTAATCATCTCTCCTTCTTCAATGATTTCTATACCATCAAGACCTAAAACAGAACCGAAATCAGTGCTTTTGCTAGAAAGTGCAAAACTTGTTCTTAATCCAAATTTCCCAAAGTATCTAAAGTACCCAATGAAATTTGTTCTAAATACAAACATTGTTGGTACTGTTAAATAAACGACATTCTGCTCACGTTGATCTAATCTAAAGTAATTATTTACTCCTACTGAATCAGGAGTACTTGAATAAACACCTTGATTTTTATCCAATCGTAAAATATTTTTGTCCTCGTATAAATAATACACGGGGTTTATTCCCGCTTTATACTTCAACGATTCAAAGTCAAATTCTAGCCCTGTATTAAACGCTAATGCATCGTTTATATCTAGTATCACATTAGCTCCAATTGTAAAATCAGATCCAACTCCATCTGACTGGAGGCGGTCAGTTCCCATTTTTTGGAAGTTCAATCCAAATCCTGCCACTAACCCTGCTTGTAATTTTTTATCAGCAGCTTCTTGCGCTTGAATATTTAAAGCGAAAACTGAAATTACTAATGCGACTATTAATTTCTTCATATTCTGTTTTTCGTTTGTTCCAAAACCCTTTATTTTTTGAGTACTTTTGAGTACCAAATTAAAGAATATTAATGACTCTAAGAAATAGTTTTATAGCGATAATTGTTCTAATAATTATTATTAGTTGCAGTCATAACCGACTTGAGGTTGATGCCTCTAATATAAAAGTTAATATTGCCTATACTGACATGGATGATATGATTTTCAATTCAGATTCTATCATTCTGATGGAAAAGCATTATAAGTTCAAAAGTGAAATAAAAGACATCTACGATTATCAGGTTGGGTATTGCCTAAGAATAGGAGATGTAGATGATACATCATTCTATAACAGTATCGATAAATACCGTTCCGACAGTGGTATTCAACAATTAGAATTAGATATTCGGTCTCATTTTTTAGACCTATCAAACCGTGAAGAAATTATTGAAAATGGATTTCGTCATTTAAAGTATCACTTTCCAAATGGGAAACAACCAACAGATATAATCTTCCTTAATAGTCTATTTCGCTCAGGAGTTTGGTGTACAGAAAATGAGATTGGAGTTGGTCTAGAGTGGTTTCTTGGAGGTTCTAACCGTATAATTCAGGAATTAGATCCACAAACATTTTTTACTTGGATGAAAGAAGGGATGAATGATCGATATTTTGAAAGAGACGTCATTGCTGGTTGGGTGGAAACACATTATTTGGATCCAGCTGAAGGTAGGTTAGCAGAGCACATGATTCGTTGGGGAAAGGTTCTTTATTTGACACAAGCTGCTTATCCTAGTTTTAGCCCTAGTGTAATATTACGCTATTCGGAAGAAGATTATCAATGGGCTCTAGAAAATGAGTTTAATTATTGGAAATATTTAGTAGATGAAAAATTATTGTTTAAGGTTGACGAACAAACTACGAATAATATGGTCGGTGAAGGACCGTTTACACCAGGTTTGCCTGGTCAAGAAGGACCAGACAGATTGGGGCAGTTTTTAGGATATAGAATGGTATATAATTATATGTGTAATAATGAAATAACAGTAGAGGAGATGTTAAAGTTATCTTACAATGACATCCTTCAAGCATTTAAAATATAATCATAAATGGAAGATAAAATTGTAAAATCATCGGAGATTAGAGTGAAAGTTGGGCTTAATGTCAATAATTTACCAATTGGTATGAAGTGGACTGCAACAGATGGTGATATCGTTGATGCACCAGCCAAGGCAATGATGTTGTCAATGTGGGATCAGGAAAAAAATAATACGATGAAAATTGATCTTTGGACAAAAGATATGTCTATTGAAGAGATGAAACAATTCTTTCACCAGACACTTTTGACGATGGCGGACTCTTTTGAGAAAGCAACTGGAGAGCATGATGTCTCTGAGGATTTAAGAGATTATTGTTATCACTTTGCCGATAAAATGAATGTTTTACCTGAGAAATAAATGGCTAGAGGGAACTTACGTAAAATGACAGTTCAACTTGGTGATGAAGTTCAATATATGTTGAATTTAGACCAAAAAGTGGATATGAATGCATTTATTGGTGATGAAATTCGCTTAGAATGGAATGGAGTAATCAATTGTTCTGCTTGTAGAAAGGTTACTAAAAAATCATTTGGACAAGGGTTTTGCTATAACTGTTTTATTGAAGCACCAGAGTCTGCAGAATGCATTTTACGACCAGAGCTATGTCGTGCTCATTTAGGTGAAGGAAGAGATCCTGAATGGGAAGAGAAGTACCATAATAGACCACACATAGTTTATTTAGCTGCATCAAACGCAGTGAAAGTAGGTATAACACGTGCAGATCAAGTTCCTGTTCGATGGATTGATCAAGGTGCTTCTTCAGCAATTAAACTGGCAGAAACTGAAAATCGGTTTGATGCTGGTAGAATTGAGGTAGCTCTTAAAGAGTTTTTTACGGACAAGACGAATTGGCAGCGGATGCTGAAAAATGAAATTGATACAAGTATCGATTTGGAGGAAGAGAAATGGTCTTTGGAAGAATGTTTACCAGCAGATATTGTCACCTGTTTTTCTGAAGATGATGATATAACTCAAATCAATTACCCTGTAGATGAGTACCCGGTTAAAGTAAAGAGTATTTCCTTTGACAAAACACCAATTATTGAGCGTGTGCTAGTTGGTATTAAGGGGCAGTACTTGATTTTTGATGGTGGAGAAGTTTTAAATATTAGAAAACATACAAGTTATCATATTGAAATTAGCTAGTATTTTAAAAGAACTATGAAATTGTAGTTTAGAAAGATGAAATCAAACTATAAATTTACTTTTTCATTCAAAAAAATCAGAGTATAAGGTTAAGTATTATAGTAATGGGAAAAGATAAAATAAGAAGATTTGCCGCTGTTAAACAGTTTGATAATTTTATTGAGCCAGTAATTAAGGAACAGTGTATATTGAAGGGGAAGTGGAAAAGCGAATTCTTTAAGAACGACAATCCTATTGTACTAGAGCTTGGTTGTGGAAAAGGAGAATACTCTGTTGGATTAGCGAAGCATTATCCAAACAAGAACTTTATTGGTGTTGATATAAAGGGAGCAAGAATGTTTATCGGCGCTGAACAAGCGAGAGATGAAGAGATGAAAAATGTTGGGTTTTTAAGGACTAAAATTGACTTCATTGAGGATTGTTTCGTAGAAAATGAAGTAGATGAAATCTGGTTAACTTTTTCTGACCCTCAACCAAAAAAAGAAAACAAACGTTTGACTTCACCTATTTTTATTAATCGATATAGAGGGATTTTAAAGAAAGGTGGAATTGTACACTTGAAAACCGATAGTGATTTGTTGTTCGAATATACCGAGCAACAAATTAAAACAGCTCCATACAAATGCTTGGAGATAACATGGGATCTTTACGGAGGACTTCCGGAGAAGATTGATTCAATGACTCGAGAGATATTTCATATTAAGACACACTACGAAAACCTATTTACATCAAAAGGGTCTGTAATCAAATATTGTAAGTTTAAAATAAGCTAAATAAAAAGTCAGCTTCATTAAAACCACCTTTTTTATTTATGTTTTTTCTACTAAGCTACTCTTAGCTTCGCTAATTTAGAATGTAAGAACTGTGCTTTCGCATATTCTATAGTTACCCTAAAGTTTTTCTCTTCTTTAGAAGGTAAATCAAACATCGCTTTGTTTAATATTGCTTCACAAATAGATCTTAATCCACGAGCACCTAATTTAAATTCAATTGCTTTTTCAACGATAAAGTCAAGTACTTCAGCATCAAATTTCAAATCAATACCATCCATTTCAAATAAACGGTTGTATTGTTTGATTAATGCATTTTTAGGTTCAGTTAAAATTCTTCTAAGCGCTTCTGATGTTAAAGGCTCTAGATATGTCAATACTGGAAAACGTCCAATTAACTCTGGAATTAATCCAAACGTTTTAATATCTGTTGGATTGATATATTTCAATAAAACTTCCTTGTCAATAGCAACTTCATCTGAAGAAGAGAAGCCGATTGTTTGTCGGTTAACCCTATTTGCAATGATGCGCTCAACACCGTCAAATGCTCCACCACAAATAAAAAGAATATTCTTAGTATCAATTTGAATCATTTTTTGCTCTGGATGCTTACGGCCACCTTGTGGTGGAACACTTACAATAGAACCTTCTAGTAATTTTAATAGAGCCTGTTGGACCCCTTCTCCCGAGACATCTCTAGTAATTGACGGGTTATCACTCTTACGTGCGATTTTATCTATCTCATCAACGAAAACGATACCTCGCTCTGCGGCTGAGACATTAAAATCCGATGCTTGTAATAAGCGAGAAAGAATACTTTCTACATCTTCACCAACATAGCCTGCTTCAGTTAAAACCGTCGCATCTGCTATACAAAATGGAACATTTAACATCTTAGCAATTGTTTTAGCCAATAATGTTTTACCAGTACCAGTTCTACCTACAAGTATAACATTTGATTTTTCAATCTCAATTTCATCCTTTACAGGAGGTTGATTCAATCTTTTAAAGTGATTATAAACAGCAACGGAAAGAACTTTCTTTGCATCAGCTTGACCAATAACATAATCATCTAGCTTCGCTTTAATCTCTGCTGGCTTCAATATATTTATAATCTGTTCAACTTTTTCTTCCTGAATATCTTCTTCCTTGACAATTGTGTGCGCTTGAGAAACACAGCTTTCACATATGTGTCCTGAAACACCTGCAATTAACATTCCCACCTCTTCTTTAGGTTTTCCACAAAAGGAACAACCAGCATCTTTCTTTGCCATAATATTCTTTTAGTCAAAAAAACCCGTCACTAAATGGTTCAGGGCTTTATTAATTTATTTAGGGTTGCGAAGCAAAATTTCGTCAACCATACCGTATGATTTTGCTTCTTCAGATGTCATCCAATAATCACGATCTGAATCTGCCCATACTTTATCATAATCTTGCTTCGAATGATTAGCGATAATCTCGTATAGTTCTTTTTTTAGTTTTTGAATTTCACGTGCAGTAATTTCGATATCTGAAGCCTGACCTGAAGCACCTCCCAATGGTTGGTGAATCATAACTCTAGAATGTTTCAATGCAGAACGTTTTCCTTCTGCCCCCGCACATAAAAGTACAGCACCCATAGAAGCAGCCATTCCTGTACAAATTGTAGCTACATCTGGGTTGATATACTGCATTGTATCATAAATACCTAAACCTGCATAAACAGATCCTCCAGGTGAGTTTAAATATATTTGAATGTCTTTCTTCGCATCAACAGACTCTAAGAATAGTAATTGCGCATTAATAATATTGGCTACCTGGTCATTTATGCCTGTACCTAAAAAGATAATTCTATCCATCATAAGACGTGAGAATACATCCATTTGTGTCATGTTCATCTGACGTTCCTCAATGATGTAAGGAGTTACTGATGACTCAATATAGCTTTCAACATGCATACTACTCAACCCAAGGTGTTTAGTTGCATATTTTTTAAATTCGTTATCGTTGAACATATAATGGTTTTTTATTGATCTATTGATTTTTTGGTGTTTTTAGACCGTCATTACTTCTAATTACGTTAAAGATAAAAGCAAAGTTGGGAATGACAATTAAAATAAATCGAAAATTCGTTAATTCCATACAATTTTTTGCTTTGTTAGATCTTTTGTATCTTACATTATTATGAAATTCCACTTAGTAAAGGATAAGCGTGTTTTAATTTCTCCATTAAACTGGGGAATGGGACATGTTTCTCGTTGCATTGGATTAATTCATCGACTTAAGAAGAATAACAATACAGTAATCGTTGCTTGTGATAAGAATCAGGAGGAGGTTTTGGAGCTTTATTTTCCTTGTATTACATTTATTCATCACGAAGGTTATCCATTTCAGTTTTCGGGTAAAAGACATTTTGGCCTTGACTTGATCAAAAACTTGAATAGGTTGAATATGCGACATAAAAGTGAGTTTCTAGAAACAGAGGAGCTTGTTAAATTACATCAAATTGATGTTGTGATTTCCGATCATAGATATGGGTTCAGAAGTGAGAGTGTACCTTCGATATTTGTTACACATCAATTACGACTTCCTTTGAAGTGGATTGAGGTAGGAGCGCAATTTATTCATAAATATTTGATAAATAAATTTGATTGTGTTTGGATAATGGATTATATTGACCATCGCTTAGCTGGTAATTTATCCAAAAATAATGCTTCGGTGATAGTTGATTATTTAGGAGCTGTATCACGTTTTGAAGTATATAAAAAGTTTGAGGGTGAGAAGATTAATACCATCGTTATTGTTAGTGGTGTAAGTATCTATGGTCAACAATTTATTGATGAACTCAATCAACACGATGAAACTTCAGAGTTATCCATTGTAGCTAAAGATGACATCAATGTCCCCCTACGTTTTAAAAGATTGAAAGGGAATTGGCTTGAGTTAGATCAAGAAATATTAAAAGCGAAATGCATTATTTCCAGAACAGGTTATTCAACAATCATGGATATAAATTACCTCGGCTGTGAGTGTGAATTAACTTCAACTCCAGGACAACGTGAACAAGAGTATCTAGAACTTTTAAGGAAATAGAAGGTTATAAAGCTGAGGTGATTTATATTTACCACTTGAATGAATATCTTCTTTAGTCGCTACTGGATTTACAACAAATATTAAGTAATGACACTTATGAGCTCTGTAGTGTTTCGTTATCGTGTGATTGATCTGAGCTTATTATCAAACCTGTTTAGAGAATGGTTTAGCTAATCGAGGTTAATTCCATCACTATTTTTATTATTAATACAATAACAAAAAAAAAAGCCTGACTTTTGTCAGGCTTTTTAATAGGATTAGAAACTTATTTCACGATAGCCGAGAAAGAAGTATTTTCCATGTACTTTAAGAACTCACGATCTTTAGCAGCTTTCGCTTTTAAAGAAGAGTCTTTAGAGAACACATTCATTAAGTTACTTACGATATCTTGTAATTTATCTTGGCGTGCAGCAGCAACCGCTTTCAAATAGTATCCTCGAGCACTTTCAGCATCGTCAGAATTGTTAATTGTTGTTACCGCATTAGCAGCATTTCCATTTAACAATTGAGCTAAAGCTTTGTTGTAAGAAGCCTTATAAAAATAACCAAATCTAGAAATAGCAGAAGCGTAATCTCCATTTTGGATATCTAAGATACCTTTGTTGTAGTTTACCTCTTCACCAGCTCCATTTGCTTGATTTAATAAATCAATTGATTTAGTTCTATTCCCATTCACTCCTGCAATTGCTCCTAAGTTGTTCTTAGAAATTGCGTTGTCTTGAATTCCATTTGCTTTTTCAAATTGACCTTTAGCTTCAGATAATTTGTTTTGCATGTATAGTACAGCACCAACATTATTTGAAGTTCTATAATCTTCAGAGAATCTAGTCTCAGCAATTTTATAAACTCTTAATTTCTCGTTTAAATCTGTGTAAATACTAGCTGTAAACAATAACTCCTCTAAATTAAGTGTGTCTGGGTTTGAAGTAGATAAATCCATTAACTCTTCGTCAGAGAAACCAGTTTGGTCATAAACTGCAACGACTTCAGTACGACGTAATTGAGGAAATATATTTTTATCTAAGTAGCTGAAAGTCTTGCCCATATCACGCATTGCTTTTTCACGCTCAGCAGGACTGCTAATTGTTTCTAAAACACGTAGCACAAGATTCTTATCATCTTCATCCATTATATTATCTGCAGATAATGCATTTTTGAATCCATCATAATCTTCACCCGAACCTGTCTCCTTGTATATTTCTCCAGTAGCAGTTTCATTATTAGCATTCTTAGCAACTTTCATTGCAGATGTTTTTCCTGTAGCAGCTCTATCAGTTGATAAAGAGTTGTTTTTATCTTCTTCACCCTCTGGAGATGAAAATCCTGTTATATTAATAGATTTCAAAACAACTTTAGGGTCAACTTGTGCGTTCTCTAAGAATGTTTGATATGATTTAATATCATCTTGTCTCATCTCTGAAGAAGTAACAGTTGACTGTCCTTTAGAGTAGTTCAACTGAGCAACAAACGTTTCTTCAGTAACTCTTCTAAATTCATCATTAGCAATAATAACCTTGAAGTCTTTCTTTACTAAGTATGGAGTAATGATAGTGGCATCAGCAATCTTGGTAGGAGTGATTTCCTCTTTTTGCTTCTCACCTTTAAATACTTTTCCTGTAATCATTAAATCAGCAGCCTCCATATCTGGAGTGTATGCTACGAAGTCATTGTAAGTTACTTTTCCACCAACTTTGTAAGCTACAACTTCACCATTACCAGTTGCTTTCTCACCTTGAACTCTAATTGATTTCAAAGCTGTATTACCTAGCATCGGTGTAATATCTGCAGAGGCTTTTTTGTGAATTCCTTTTTCAGGAAAAGTTACGTCCACCTTCACGAGAACTGAATCTCCGTGCATTTCCAATGGTGTTGGTGTTACTGTGTACTCAAGGCTTTTAAGTAAATCACATCCTGTAGCGAATGTTCCAACTATAGCTAAAAGCGCTATTACTTTGATGCTCTGCTTTTTCATAAGTTCGTTCTAATAAATTCTAATACAATTTCAGTGCAATTATACAAAAAATAATTGTAACTAATCTGTTATTTTCCGCACAAAGTATCTAAGAACTGGTTTTTGTGAATTGTAATATTAGAATTATCTTTACAATTATTCAAAAGCTGCTCTACGGTAAGTGAAGAAAGAGGGTCCACATAGCTGCTTGCTATATCTTTTAGTGGTTCAAGCACGAATCTTCGGTCTTTAAATAGTAAGTGAGGAATTACTAGATTTGAAGATTTAATAATTTTTTTATTAAAAAAAATTATATCAATGTCAATGGTTCTTGAAGCGTATTTTTTGTCTATTGATTCTTGAGTTCTCCCAAGTGTTTTTTCGATCTTTTTAGTTGCCAAAAGAACTTGGCTGACATTTAAGGTCGTTTCCACCAAAAGACAACAGTTTAAAAAAGCTGTTTCACTATCAAACCCTAATGGCGGTGTTGAGTAGATTTTCGAGGTTTTTGATATACTTCCAACTTCATCCGAAATTGCTTGGCAAGCCTTTTTAATACTTAGAGATCTGCTGTTAATATTCGATCCAAGACTAAGAATTAATTGATTCATTTCCATTTGAAATTTTCAATCATATGAGTTAAGTCCTCTTTAAGATAGTCTAAAGATGGTTTTAAAGAGTCGTAATTTGGGGTAGAGTTAAAGTAAACTACTCCGCTTGCAAAACTTGAAACGGAATCAGTCATATAGAATTGAAATGGAGTTGCTACACTTCCTTGAAGTTCAAAAAATGTGCAATAAACCTGATTTTTATCATTTATGATTTTATTGTCTCTAATTGCTGTAGCTTTTATCTTGTGCTCGTCAATTTTGTCATTTGTGAAATTCACATAATCAGACAAAGGCTTAAGCATTTCAATAAATGAGAAATGAATAGTTCCGTTCAATGGTCCCATGTCAATATCTTTGTGACAAGTTAATCCATTTACATCGGTTACTTTTTTCACTTTAAAGATTACGGGTAAAGTAAGGGTATAAGGACACTCATCATCATAAGTAGTGTAGCCATGGTCGGGTAAATCTAAACGTAAATACGTTGGAGGTTTTGGTATGAGTACGTCACTGCCGCATGAAGTTAATAGGGCAGCTAATAAAAAAAAGCTAATTGATTTCATCTTGAATATTTAGTTTAACGGCTTTAATCATCTTAATTCGTCTTTTGTCGCTAGACTCAACAATCAATTTCATGCCACCCACTTTGATCGATTCATTCTTCTTAAGAATTCTACCGGCATGTTCAATAATATAGCCACCAAGTGTTTCAGCATTTTTGGTTTCAAAATCAATATCTTTTAGTTCTAAAACTTTTAAGAAATCGATAATTGTAGTCTTCCCTTCGAATAAGTAGTTATTATGATCAATCTTTGTGTAGGCTATTTCGTCGTCGTCAAATTCATCTGTGATATCACCAACAATCTCTTCCAGGATGTCTTCAAGAGAAACTAACCCACTTGTCCCTCCATATTCATCAACAACTAAAGCAATGTGTACTTTCTTTTCTTGGAACTCTTTTAAAAGGTCGTCTATTTTTTTGTTTTCAGGAACATAAAATGGTTTTCGAATTAGTGCTAACCAATCATAATTCTTCGTTGTACCTAGAATAGGCAGTAGGTCCTTTATAAAAAGAATTCCTACTATGTTATCAAAGTTGCTTTCGTAAACAGGTATTCTAGAGTGACCGCAATCTAGAATTACATCTAATACTTTATTGAAAGGGGTTTTAGATTCTATAGCGTGTACATCTACCCTCGGCTTCATTATTTGTCTGACCTCCGTATTTCCAAATTTCACAATTCCTTGAAGGATCTTGTGATCTTCATCATTTTGATCAATTTCTTTAGTTAAAGCAAGAGCCTGCTCTAATTCATCCGATGAAATATTGACTTTCCCTTTTCCAACTTTACGTTGAATAAATGTACTTCCACTGACTAAGCCAGAGCGCATCCATGATAATGGAGGTATTCTGTCAAGTAGATGTAATGGGCGTGCCATCATATTAGAGAATTTCAATGCATTTTTTGTCGCATATATTTTCGGTATCACTTCTCCGAGCAATAGTAAGGTTAATGTAATCACCACCACTTCAATGAAAAAATTAAAGGCGTGATTTGCCTCAGAAGTGTCTAGTGTTTTTGATAGAATGGAGGATGATAAAATAACTATCCCAACATTAACAAAATTATTTGTAATTAAAATTATGGCAAGGAGGTGCTTAGGTTTTTTTAGTAATTCTTTTACATATCCAGCTTTTTTACTGGTATCGTTTTTAAGTGCGTCTTTATCGTTTGGACTCAAAGAAAAGAATGCAGCTTCGGACCCTGAAATTAATGCAGATAATACTAATAAGGCGATAAGAATAAAAAGAAAAACTATATCTATAGTTTCGAGTCCTACTATGGCTAGCCCGTCAAAGGGCATGGTGGGAGGTTCTGTAAAATTCATTTTTATAATTAAAATGGTAAGTCTCCTTTATCTTTCTTGATAATCGCATCCACTTTTGATGGTGCTTGAGGTGTGCCTTCAGTTGTATAGGGAGCATTTGAATTTCCGCTTGAATCTCCAGTAGGCCTAGATAACATTGTCATCTCATCAGCTATTACTTCGGTAGTATAACGTGTGTTGTTTTCCTTGTCTTGCCACGAGCGCTTTTTTAATTTTCCTTCAATATAAACTTTATGTCCCTTTTTCACATATTTCTCAACTACTTCAGCAAGCCCTCTCCAAACAACGATGTCATGCCAGTCCGTATTTTCTACTTTCTGTCCTGTATTCTTGTCTGTATAAATTTCAGAAGTTGCAATTGCAAAGTTTGCCACAACAGATCCATTTTCTAAATATCTAACCTCAGGGTCCTTGCCGACGTTACCAATTAAGATGACTTTATTTACGCTTCCTGCCATGCTGACTTATACTTTATTTTAATAATTAAATGTACACAAAAATAAACTAAAAAACGTCTTCTTCTTCGAGGTATCTATCGATGATTCGAGGAAGCGGGTATTCTTGTATGTCGGATTGCTTGATTGTTCGCCAATTTCCATTAATTTCTGTTGGGAATGAGTTGAAGTGATGAAATGTAGCATAGATATGCTGGTGGCTTAATACATGCTTTCTTACAGGAGATTCAAAGGACTTGTTTTTAAAGGCGCTTAAATCAATCCTCTCATCAGCTTTCGCTACTTCAACCATTGGGAATTGATACATGTTTTGCCAAATTCCTTTTCCGATGCGCTGTTCAATTATTGTTTTTTCTTCTGAATTGAATATCAAATAATGAAAAAAGCGCCCCGTCACTCTGGTTTTCCCTTTTTTTATTGGCCTACTATTAATGCAATTGTTCGCTAAAGATAGGCATTTCTCCTTGAGAGGACATTCGATGCATTTAGGCTGTTTTGGAACACATATTAAGGCGCCTATTTCCATGATTGCCTGATTATGCTCTCCTGGATTTTCTCTATTAATAAGTGTATCTGCAAGCTCTTGAAATTCTTTAACCCCAGAACTTGAGTCTATTGGGGTGTCAAGATTGAAAACACGACTTAGTAGCCGGTAAACATTACCATCAACAACAGCTCTTTTCTCATTAAAAGCAAAAGATGAAATTGCGGAAGCAGTGTATTGCCCAACTCCTTTTAGTTTTCTAATTTCATTGTATGTGGTTGGAAAGACTCCATTTAGTTCGTCTCGAATATGTTTTGCTGAAAAATGTAAGTTTCTCGCTCTGCTATAATAGCCTAATCCTTGCCAGTCATTAAGGACTTCTTTTTCTTCAGCGTTGGCTAAAGCAATAATTGTGGGATAGTTCTTAGTAAATTTCAAATAATAATATATTCCTTGGCTTACCCTTGTTTGCTGTAGAATAATCTCTGATAACCATATGAAATATGGGTTTGATTCAGCTCTCCAAGGCAATTCTCTTTTTTTTAATCTATACCAATCGACTATTAGTGGGCTAAAATCATTCATTAAGGGAATCTTTTTTTTTTTTAACACAAAAATACGTAATAAATGAAATTAGAAATCTACTTTTGATAACAGAATTTAAATTTAATTTAAACAAAAAATCAATTATAATATGACTAAGGCAGATATCGTTTCAGACATTGTTGAAGAAACAGGATTAGAAAGAGTTGAAGCGCTAAGAGTAGTTGAAGCTTTTATGACAACAGTCAAATCATCATTAGCGAAAGGAAAAAACGTTTATTTAAGAGGGTTTGGAAGTTTTATAGTGAAGGAAAGAGCTGAAAAGACAGGTAGAAATATTTCTAAGAATACTGCTATCATTATTCCAGCACATAACATTCCTTCTTTTAAACCAGCAAAAACATTCATTGAGGATATAAAGACTAGTGTTAAAGTTAAATGAGAATATTCCTTCAGTTGATGGGGTAACTTTCAATTGAATTTAGTACTTTTGCACTTTCGCATTATTTTTTTTTTTGCGAGAAGCTTAGAGAAAGGATTGAAAAAATTTAACAAAATAGAAGAAATTATGCCAAGCGGTAAAAAAAGAAAAAGACATAAGATGTCTACGCACAAACGTAAGAAGAGACTAAGAAAAAACCGTCACAAGAAGAAGAAGTAATCTTCAATCTTACTTATTTTTGAAAAACTTAGCAGATTTCTTCTGCTAAGTTTTTCTATTATTTATAATTTAAATTAGGCTTTCGTGAGTTTAGAACTAATAGTCGATGCTAGAAAAAAAGGCATTTGGCTTGCTTTACTCAATGACGGAAAGCTTATTGAGTTGCATGAAGAACAAGCTAGTAATGATTTTTCTGTAGGGGATATTTACCTAGGAAAAGTAAGGAAGGTTGTTCCTAGTCTTAATGCATCATTTGTTGATGTTGGATACGATAAAGATGCATTTTTGCATTATTTGGATTTAGGTCCACAATTCAACTCACTAAATAAGTTTTCTCGGGATACATTGCGTGGTAAGCAAAATGTTGCCGATCTTCAATACTTCAAAGCAGAAGATGATATACCGAAGGATGGTAAAATAGGTGACACTATTTCCTCTTCTGCGCCAATTTTGGTACAAGTTGCCAAAGAACCGATTTCATCAAAAGGCCCACGTTTAAGCGCGGAAATAACGATGGCGGGTCGATTCTTAGTGCTAGTTCCATTTTCGAATAAAGTTTCTATTTCCCAAAAGATAAAAGATCAGACGGAAAGAGATAGATTAAAAGACTTAATGAAAACAATCAAACCAAAGAATTTTGGTGTGATTATTCGTACTGTAGCAGAAGGAAAGAAGATCGAGTTACTTGATCAAGATTTACAAAACTTGATTGAGAAATGGAAAAGAATGCATGAGAACCTATTGGGGGCTAAGCCACCAATGCGTGTTTTGGGTGAGATTGATAAAACTTCATCTATTCTTCGTGATTTGCTAAATGCAGATTTTACGAATATCCATGTAAATGATGAAACTCTTTACAGTACTTTAAAGGACTATGTCTCTGACATTGCCCCTGGAAGAGAAAAGATAATTAAGAATTACGATGGTAAGCTTGATATCTTTGAGCGTTTTGGCGTTAGTCGTCAAATTAAGGCGCTTTTCGGTAAAAAAGTACCTCTTCCTAGTGGAGGTTATTTGATTATTGAACATACTGAAGCAATGCACGTTGTGGATGTCAATAGTGGTAATCGTAAAGGTGCTGATGGCCAAGAGAGTAATGCTTTATCAACAAATCTTGAAGCAGCAGAAGAAATTGCTCGTGTCCTTCAATTGAGGGATATGGGTGGCATTGTTTGTATAGATTTTATCGATATGCACGATAGAGCGAATAACAAAGCGTTACACGCTAAGATGAAGGCGTCGATGACTAGAGATCGTGCTAAGCATAATATTATTCCTCCATCTAAGTTTGGTGTAGTTGAAATCACACGTCAAAGGGTTCGTCCTCAAACAGATATTATAACAGCTGAAAAATGTCCAACATGTAATGGTAAAGGTGAGGTGCAAGCATCGATACTATTAGCTGATGAAATTGAGAGTAACCTTGATTACTTAATTAAGACAAAGAATGAGGAAAGTATAGCTTTATTAGTTCACCCTTATTTAGAGGCTTACTTTAAAACAGGTTTAATATCTCGTCAAATGAAGTGGTTATTTAAGTACAAGAAGTGGATTCCGGTTCGCGGATTATCATCTCAAAACTTACTGCAGTATTCATTTGTGAACAAGAATAAAGAAGAGATTACACTCTGACATGCAGTCAGAGTGTAAATACTCTTTTTTAGAGGCAAAAGCTAAGCTTGAGGTTTTATGCGCATATCAAGAACGTTGTTCTTTTGAGCTTGAACAAAAAATGCGTCAATGGGGTGTTGACTCCGAAAATCAATCCATCTTATTGGCCCACTTAATTTCAAATAACTATTTGAATGAAGAGCGTTTTTCCGAGGCATTTGTTTCTGGGAAAATAAATATTAAGAGATGGGGCAGAATTAAAATTCGCCAACACCTTAAGCAGAAGTTTATTTCAGAATATTCTATTAAGAAAGGATTGGCATCTATCGATTTAAATGTTTACGCCAAAAATATTAATGACCTTGCTCAGAAAAAGTACTTGATGCTTAACAAAGAAAGGGATTCCTATTCTAAAAAGGCAAAAGTCTATCGTTTTATTTCTTCAAAAGGGTATGAAATTGATCTTATTAGGGATTATGTAGATCCGCTTTTTAATTTATAATGAGCTTTTTATGAAGTTGAATTATGTCATCACTATCGTTGATGTATTTAACACGCAAATGATAAATACCTGAGAGTACATTTGGAAATAATTCTAAATAGCTTTGGTTGTCTACTATTTGTTCAAGGACTTTTTTACCTTTCAAATCGTATAGGGTTACCTTAAATAGTGAGATATCTAAATTGTTCAATGTTAATGTGAAGCCTTCTTCGTTTAAGCTCGGATTTGGGTAAACCAGTAATTCAGGCTTATTATTCGTTATAAACAGATCCTCACGAAAGTCAAATAAGAACAATCCGTTATGTCTATCAGAAACAAGTATTCTTCCCGAGGAAAGCTCTGTATAAACCCCCCAAGCACCTTGCATATTGAAAAATGAATCATCTGCATAGGTGTCGTAATGCGCAATTTCAATGGGTGTATTATAGCGTAAATCGTATATCCTTAGCCCTTCATTATAATATGCTACATAAGCGAATTCATTACTTAACATAATATTGTGGGCCACACTATTATCTTCGTGATTAGTTCCAAACCTGGACTTAATTGTAACAGTGTTGTCAGAGTCTACAGTACATTTTTTTAAGCGTTTACCTCCTGTTTCATCTCCGAAAACGTAGGTGTTTCCATCAGGTGTTAAATAGCCTTGATGATTATATCCTTGGTCTTGATATATGTTAATATTTTGCTTGTAAATAGGAGTTGTAGGATTTGAAAAGTCGTAAACGCGAAGTCCATCGAACCCACAATTTAAATAAGCAATGTTGTTTCTGACATACATATCATGAACTTCATTGATGTCATTAGGTCCGGTATAAATTAAAATTGGATTTTCAGGGTTTGCCAATGAAAAAACTTGCATTGAAATAGTGGACTGAATTATTCCGTTTGCTTTTGGCGTAACCCCTCCAGCATATAAAAGCGCATTTACTGTGTCGATAAAGATGTTGTGGACACGGGCAAAAGAAGTGTCGTTATTGCCAACTAGATGTACAGAATCAGGTAAATATGACAAGTCAATAAGCTGTAAGCTACTTTCGCCTTCATCACAAACAGCATAAGCATAATTACGGTAGGTTTTTATATCGCGATGCACCACAGACATATGATTGAAATGACCTTCAATAAAATCAAGATGTTCTAATTTGTTTTGATCTGTAACTTTGAAGAAATGTGTTCCTTCTGTTGATCCGGCAATTGCATATTCTTGATTATTCAATTCAATTCCCCAGCAATCGTTATATCTTACTTCTGAAGAGTTAGATGTTAATGTGTCATTACTCCAATTATCAAGAAAATCTATGTTATAGGAAACCTGACCAATCAATGAGTTTGGGATCATAAATAGCAGGATGATTATAAATATTCTCAATGATTTACAAAAAAATGTTAATGTAAAGATAAAAGATTGGCTTGATTTAGCTTTCAGTATTATATGATTGGTGAATAATAGTTATTTTAGCGGGAGTTTAAAATAACTATGTGTCAGATTCAATTGTAATTATACCAACATTTAATGAATGCGAGAACGTTGAGGAAATGATTCTTAAGGTGATGTCCTTAGAAAAGGATTTTCACTTGTTGTTTGTAGATGATTCATCACCGGATGGTACTGCTGACATTGTCAGAAAGGCACAAAAAAAATTTCCAGGACGAATCCATTTGGAAGTGAGAACTGGTAAGCTAGGGCTTGGAACTGCCTATATACATGGATTTAAATGGTGTACAAAAGCAAGCTACGATTTCATTTTTGAAATGGACTGCGATTTCTCGCATAACCCAGATGATTTGATTCGCTTGTATCAAGCTTGTGTTGACGGTGCGGATTTGAGTATTGGCTCTCGATATACTCGTGGTGGAAACGTAACTAATTGGCCAATTAAACGAATTTTGATGTCCTATTTTGCAAGTGTGTATGTTCGACTAATATTATGGATCGGTATAAAAGATACTACTGCGGGGTTTAAATGTTATCGTAGAGAAGTACTTGAAAAAATAAATCTTGATAACATAACTTTTAAAGGGTATGCCTTTCAAATCTGTATGAAATATGCAGCTAAAAAGAATGGGTTCAAAATAACTGAAGTACCAATCACTTTTATAGACAGAGTATTTGGTGTATCTAAAATGAATACTGGAATTTTTAAAGAAGCATTTTTTGGGGTTTGGAAAATGCGAGGAATGAAATTATGAATAATACTATCTTATTAAAAGGAGGAATTGTTGTTAATGAAGGACAACAAATAGTACAGGATATTCTTATAAAAAGAGGTTATATTGAAAAAATATCAAATGATATTACTCCGGATAATAATTGGGAGGTTGTTGATCTTAAAGGAAAATTAATTCTTCCTGGCTGTATTGATGACCAAGTTCATTTTAGAGAGCCAGGATTAACTCAAAAAGCAAATATTTTTACGGAATCTAGAGCAGCAGTTGCTGGCGGTATTACGTCATTTATGGAGATGCCGAATACAGTTCCAAATACATTAAATCAAGAGTTACTTCAAGATAAATACGATATAGGAGCTAAACAATCCTTAGCAAACTATTCTTTTTTTATGGGAGCTTCGAATGAGAATGTGGAAGATGTTTTGAAAACTAATGAACGTGACGTTTGTGGTGTTAAAATATTCATGGGTTCTTCTACTGGAAACATGCTAGTTGATAGCGAAGCAACATTGAATAATTTATTTTCTAAAGTGCCAATGCTTATTTCTACACACTGTGAAGATGAAGAAACTATACGTGCAAATATTACTGCTGCCAAAGAAAAGTTTGGGGAAGATGTTCCGATGAGTGAGCACCCTTACATTAGGAGTGAAGATGCGTGTTATAAATCTTCTTCTATGGCGGTTCGTTTAGCAAAGAAACATGGAACTAGATTACATGTTTTACACATTTCAACTGCTAAGGAGCTGAGTTTGTTTGATAATACAGTTCCATTAGAGCAAAAGAAAATTACTGCAGAAGCATGTATTCATCATATGTGGTTTTCTGAAGAGCAATATGCCGAAAAAGGAGCTTACATTAAATGGAATCCTGCGATTAAAAAAGCAACAGATAGAGATGCTATTTTTCAAGGAGTTTTAGATAACAAAATTGATGTGATTGCCACAGATCATGCTCCTCATACATTAGAAGAAAAAGCAAATTCATACTTTAAAGCTCCATCTGGAGGGCCCTTAGTTCAGCATGCATTAGTTGCGATGCTGCAGAAGGTAAAAGATGGAATGATATCAATAGAACATGTTGTTGAGAAAATGGCGCACGCTCCAGCAATCTTATTTAAAATTGAGAAAAGAGGATATATCCGTGAAGGATATTATGCAGATCTCGTTGTTGTTGATCCAAATAAATCAATTACAGTGACAAAAGAGAACATCTTATATAAATGTGGTTGGTCTCCTTTTGAAGGTGTTCAATTTGATCATTCAATTCATTCTACGTATGTGAATGGAAACCTTGTTTATAGCAAAGGATTAATCGTTGATGTTACAAGAGGTAAACGATTATTATTTAATAGATAGTGAAGTATATTTATTTCATAGCGCTTGTTTTTGTGTTCATTTCATGTTCGGATGGTATTGAGCGAAAACCAAAACCAGATAATTTGATTCCTCGTAAACAGATGATTAATACTATGGGGGAATTAATTAAACTTGAATCATACATTCAGGGGAAGTATCCATCCGTAGCTCAGTATAACAAGATCATGATTAATTCGGGTGATTCGTTATTGAAAATGTTGAATGTTACAAAAGATCAATTTGAAGTATCACTTGAATATTATGGTTCTCGTCAAGAGTTGATGAAAGGTATTTATGATGAGATTCTAGATGGCTTTAACAAAGAACTCGGTCAGCTGAATATTGACAAAAAAGATAGTCTCAATTGATATGGATAAATTTTAACTTAGTTTAGTATGAATAGAATCGATAAGATAGAAAAAAGTATTTTACCGTTAAGAAATCAATTAAAGCAACACAGCTTATACTCAAGTATAAATAATATAAGTGATATTCAAGTTTTCATGGAGAATCACGTATTTGCGGTTTGGGACTTCATGTCACTTCTTAAATTTCTTCAAGTTAAACTTACTAATATTTCCATACCTTGGACACCTTCGAAATATCCAGTGCTATCTCGATTTATTAATGAAATTGTTCATGGAGAAGAAAGTGATGTAAACGAATTAGGACAGCCTAAGAGTCACTTTGAAATGTACTTAGATGCAATGACTCAGATTAAGGCTAATACAGGGGAAGTTGATAAAATGACATCGTTAATAATGTTAGATCTCAATGTAGAAGAAGCTTTAAATGAAATTATAATTGACGAGCGCATAGCCGATTTTGTTAATTATTCATTTTCAATCATCGAAACGGATAAAGTGCATATGGTTGCTTCGGCTTTTACATTTGGAAGGGAAGATATTATTCCTGATATGTTTATCGAGATTCTTAAAAATGCGGATCCTGAGAATAAACACTATAACAAATTACATTATTATTTAGAGCGTCATATTGAGCTAGACGGTGATGAACACGGTCCACTTTCGTTACAAATGATTTCTGAACTATGTGGTGAGGATGATTTAAAATGGAATGAAGTGTTGATAGTTGCCAAGCAGTCTTTGGAAAAGCGCATTGCACTTTGGGATGCAATAAATGATCTTATTGCAAAGAACGAGAGTAGTCACTAATTGATAGATAAATCATTTACTAATATTTCTTGCTGGATTATTTTTTACAAATGCTCCCCAACTAGAATTCTTTGATTTGTTGTGCTCCCCAATTCCTTTCGAGAAATGGTGACAAACGGCAACAGCTAATCCATCTGTAGCATCTAAATATTTAGGCATTTCTTTAAATTTAAGCATATTCTGTAACATGATCGCAACTTGTTCTTTTGAAGCAGCTCCAGAACCTGTAATTGCTTGTTTAATTCGTCTTGGGGTATATTCCTCAAACGGAATATTATTTGCTAAAGCAGCTGCTATAGAGACACCTTGAGCTCTTCCTAATTTCAACATTGACTGTACATTCTTACCGAAAAAAGGTGCTTCAATTGCCATTTCATCTGGCTTATACTCTTTCATTATACCATCTAGACGCTCGTAAATACGCTTTAATTTATCTGGGTGAGTTGGAAGTTTAGAAAGTTGAATAATACCAAAATTCAACATCGTCATTTGTTTGTTTTTCAAATGAATAATGCCGTACCCCATTACTGTCGTACCTGGGTCAATCCCTAGAATTATTTTATCTTCAACCATTAAACATTACTTTCTTTATCTAAATTTAAACAAAATAGGAATAACATATTCAATCTAGGGAAGTTGATTCTTTTGTCGTGTTATTATTTTTGGTTTATTTATTGTTAGCTTTTTCATCTTGAAGACGATTCATGGAATCAGTTTCATATTTCTAGCATAATTCACTTATAGTCTATATTAGTTTTGAGCTATACTTATAAGCTAAATTGTAAAAAAAAAGTACATATAAGTTAATGATTGATAGTTGGTTAGATAACAGATATAATTTCTTATTTTTGGTGTAAACTAATATTATTTTTATCATGAAAAAATTATTTTTATTTATTACGGTATTTGGATTATCCATGCTGATTTCTTGTGGTGGTAGTGATTCTAATTCATCAACTAAAACTTTTTGCGAGTGTATTGAAGAGGGTGACTCAGAAGAAACACCTGATGGCTGTGAATGGTTAGAAGAAAAATCTGAAGAAGAAGTTGGGAAGTTATTTTTAGATGCAATGAAAGATTGCCCAGATCTTCTTGCTGAATTAGCTGAATTAGAAGATTATGAAGAAGATTTCGAAGAAGAAATGGAAGGTGACCGAATCGCTCAAGGAGGAGGCTTTGATGGAGGAGATTTTATTGACTATACAGAAAATTATGAAGGTCAAATTTTTGAGTGGGAATTAGGTCTTACAGAAAGTATATTTAGCCCTAAGTCACTCAGAGATTTTCAAGGTAAAGATGTTGAGTTCATTAAAAGAGAATATGAAGAACCAGAATTTCCTGCATCAGCTAATATAATGATTAATATCCCAGAAAACTTGAAAATACCAAAAGCAAAGTGTGGTGATAATCTTATTGTTAAATTTAAATGTGGAGGAAGTTTGACAGAAGGAAATGTCGCTTTATCAGTCTCTAGACCAAAAAAATAATTATACTCTTAGAGATAAAAAAGCCCTCATTTCAGAGGGCTTTTTTTATGACATAAATGTAGGGAATACCTAGCTTAAATTACTTCTTTATTAGAATGGTAAATCATCGTCATCAGCACTTTCAGTACTTGCAGCAGGTGCTGTTGGAGTAGGATTTAAATTCATATCAGAAGGACCACCTTGAGGCATGCCTTGTCCAACTTTCTCAATTCTCCATGCATCTAGCG
The DNA here is from genome assembly GCA_905182335.1 of Flavobacteriales bacterium UBA4466. GTDB lineage: Bacteria > Bacteroidota > Bacteroidia > Flavobacteriales_D > Crocinitomicaceae > UBA4466. The sequence continues at coordinate 213,497 of CAJJBE010000005.1, forward strand.
TGTTGAAGTATTTGACTTCACCTTGAGGAGAAGTCCACTCACGGCCTCTTAAGTTGAAAGAAACTTCAACTTGGTCATTCTCGTTAAATCCATCCAACATAGAACACTTGTCTTGAACTGACTGGAACAAAATATCTTGTGGGTACATACTGGAAGCATCGTTAACTACAAATTCTCTTTTTGCAAATTTTTCTGAAATTTGAACAGTGTCTTTGATCAGTTTTACAGATCCGGTTAATTTGAACATAATCGTTTGTTAATTTATTGTTGTTATTTTTTAACCATTGTTAAAAGCTAAAAGTGTCATCCAAGCTTCTTTTAGGTTGTTTTCTACTAAAAGTTGTTTTGCCTTCAGGTGAAGTTCTTCTTCTAACCGAGCTGCATTATCTTCTAAAGTTACAAATAAGTCGCTTAATTCTAAAAGTTTAAATTCGTTAACATCAGTTTCATTTGGTAGTTCCTCTATTCCTGCAAGTTGACCTAAATCATTTCCAGAAAGAATTGTACTATTTAAAATGTCGGTAGGTAAATAGTCAAAACCAATTCCAAGCGATGCCATAGGTTTCTTTATCTCAAACATTGATTCCTTGTCTGCTCTGCAATACCAGTTACCACCCATACGTGAAACTAAATCAATTTTGTGTTGATCAATCATTTGGTCTTCGTTCAAAACAGATTCATCGATATGAATTTTAAGGACTTCACAAATTACGAGATTACCTGCTCCTCCTTGATTCCCTAATTCTTTAACTTCAATTACTTTACATTCAAATTGAACAGGTGATTCAGCAACTCTTTTTGGGGCTACAGCTTCAGAAGCTAATGCAGTAAACCCAGCCTTTTTAAATTCACTCACACCTGGGGCGAAAGGAGAACTTGCAAGACTCATTTGATGAACAATGTCATAATTTACAACATTGATTACTACTTCAGGGTTAACCTTAACATTATTATATGTGTCTTTAGTTTCATTCGTTCTTCCGCTACGCGCAGGAGAAAAAACAAGAATAGGAGGGTTTGCACTAAAAACATTGAAAAAACTGAATGGCGCTAGGTTTTCGTTACCGTCTACATCTAAAGTTGATGCAAACGCAATAGGCCTAGGTCCAATAGCACCTAATAAATAGTGGTGCAATTTAGGAACAGCAATCTCTTTCGGGTCAATTGTTAACATATATATTCTTCTAAATTGAAGTAACACAAAGTTACTGTCATTCTTCTAAGTCAACGAATGAATTAGAATGTTTTATCCACAATTTTAATGAGATATTAACGTATTTAAAAAAATAAAAAAAAATGAGTATAGGTTTTTGAATTTGAAATAAATGAATATCTTTGCGCACCATTTTGAACGTAATCGTTTAGAGTATATTCAAGACAATCGAGTCAAAATAGAGTAATGCGGATGTGGTGGAATTGGTAGACACGCTAGACTTAGGATCTAGTGCCGCGAGGTGTGAGAGTTCGAGTCTCTCCATCCGTACAATTTAGAAAGATGGTATAAGATAGACTTATACCATTTTTTATTTGTAATAAGTTATAATTAAAAGAAGATGAATATTATTCGCGAAGATTTTGATGCTTTAAATGCAAATTTGAAAATTACAGTTAACCCCGCTGATTATGAGGCAAAGGTTAAACAAACATTAGAAAAGCATCGCAAGACTGCTAAAACACCAGGGTTTCGTCCAGGTAAAGTACCTTTCGGACATATTCAAAAGCAATATGGAGCTTCTGTTTTATCTGAAGAGTTAAACAAAACTGTAAGCCAAGCGTTGAATGGTTATATTACTGAAAACAAATTAGAGATTCTTGGAAATCCTATTCCAACTGAAAAAGATGGGTTTAAAGGTGATTTTGCTAATCCAGGTGATTTTGAATTTACTTATCAATTAGGTTTAGCTCCTCAAGTAAAAGTGTCACTTTCTTCTAAAAGTAAATTCGAATATATTAAGGTCAAAGTTGACAAGAAATTGATTGATCAACAAATTGATGACTTAACTCGTCGTTATGGAAAATTAGTTTCTAGTGATACTGTTGGAGAAAGAGATATGATTTTAGCTCAGTTTGTTGAGTTGGATGAAGATAAAGAAATCAAAGAAGGTGGTATTATGCATTCTTCTACAATCTCAATGGAGTTTGTAAACGATTCAAAAGTGAAAAAGGAATTAACGGGTAAGAAAGTGGGAGACAAAGTAACTGTCAACCCTGCTTCAGTATCTAAGGGAGGAGAAGATACAGCTTCCATGTTAGGGATTGACAAGGCTGTTTTAGAGACTATATCTGATGACTTCCAAATGACTATTACTGAGGTGAAAGTTATGGAGCCTGCAAAATTAAATACTGAGCTTTTTGATAAGTTATTTGGAGAGGGTACGGTAAAAGATGAAAAGGAATTGAGGGCGCGTGTTAAATCTGACTTAGAGAACATGTTCGTTAATGATTCGGATCGTTTATTAACGAAAGCTGTATACGAAAGCTTAATCGAAAAAACGAAAGTGGAATTACCTGACAACTTTCTTAAGCGTTGGATTAAATTATCAAATGAAAAAGAAGTTTCAAGTGAGCAGGTTGAAGCTGAGTACGCTGATTACGCTAAAGGATTAAAGTGGCAAATCATCCAAGGAAATATCTTTAAGGCAAATGATATTAAACTTGAAAATGATGAGGTTCTTACGTTTACTAAAGGTTTATTAGTTAGTAATTATTCTCAATATGGAATGCCTGCCCCAGATGATAAAGAATTGACTGCTTCTGCAATGCAAGTACTACAAAACAAAGAAGAAGCTAGTCGTGTTTATGACATGATGGCTGAGCAAAAATTAACTAAGTTCTTCAAAGACACTGTTAAATTAGTAGAGAAAGAAGTTTCTTACGACGCGTTTGTAGAGTTAGCTTCTGCTAAATAGATATATACGATTATAATAGTTTTAATAAAAAAAGCCCTTTTACTGTGTAAAAGGGCTTTTTTTATTTTCTATTCCATTAATAATTTTTCTATTTCAGCAACTATTTTTTCTGGATAAAACAAGGGGCCACGGACGTGTTTTTGATCAATAGTAAGCATTTTTTTTGGGTAGTTTGCCTTTTTGTAGATAAGCTCTCCATGTTTATATTTCACGCGGGTATCCTCTGTACTATGAATTACAAGTAAGGGTTTTTTGAATGATTGAATTGCTTTTTTTGCACTATACATTTCTCTCACAAAAATACGAGATAGAATAGGTACATCATCTGATGATATATCTTTATGCGAAGAGAATGCTCCTTCTATAACTAAACCGTCAATTTTATCTTGATTCTCTTTTGCAACGACACAAGCTAAATGTCCACCAAGTGATTGTCCATAGATTATTAGCTTGTCATATTTAATATCTTTTTTATTCAGTATATAATCCAATCCTGAGTTCCCATCTTCAAGGATGTTTGCCCGGGTTGACTCTCCTGTAGAGAAGCCAAAACCACTATAATCTATAGCGAAGAGTTGATATCCTGCTTCTACAAATGGAGCCATTAATGTATACATATATACCATATTGGCTGAGTTTCCATGTAAAAAGTAAATGGTTGTTCCATTATAGAATTCTTTTGGGCTAAAGAGCCATCCATTCAGATTATTGCCATTTTTGCTTTTAAAGAATGTATTTTCAATTGTGTATGACAAGTTAGCAAGCTCACTTCTTGAATCTTTTAATATTGGCTGGTTTGTATGATCAAAAGTAAGTGTTATTGAATCTTCAATTTCCTTTGCATAACCTGTAAATGAGTCATCATTATTTAGAGGGTATGGGTTTAGAAACTGTTTATCGAAAGCGCAAGAATTAAGGATTATAATTACAAGTACGGGTAGACATTTTAGCATGGATTCTATTTTATATTAATCTCATATGGCAAACGCATCTGAATTCCTTGAATACACTCTAATCGCTTTAATTGATTGTAGTATTCAATTAAAGAAGTAGGGAGTTTAATTGAACTAACATTGGCACCCAAGTTTTCTTGCTCTTCAATTTGCTCAATAAATTCTGCTAATTTATCTTCTTTGACATTCGGGTAGTAAAGTACTTTTTTGTTTTTGATACTCGCTTTTTTAGCCGCAAAATTGATAGCATCATTCAGCCCACCTAATTCATCTACTAAGCCAATTTTTTTAGCATCTCTACCTGTCCAAACACGTCCGCGTGCAATTACGTTTACCTGTTCTTTCGTCATACCACGACCTTCTGCAACAATTGTTTTAAACCTGTCATATATATCATCTACACCAACTTGAATTAGTTTCAATTCTTCCTCAGTTAATTTACGATTTGTTGTCATTACAGAGTGATCATTTGTTGAAACACGGTCAAATGTAACTCCCAATTTATTTTCTAACATCTTTCCTGTATAAGGAATCATTCCAAATACTCCAATAGAGCCAGTAATTGTTGTTGCCTCAGCAAAAATCATTGAGGCCGGAGCAGCAACGTAGTAACCACCAGAAGCAGCAACATCTCCCATTGAAACGATTACTTTTTTCTTTTCGTTTGTTAGCTTAACCTCTCTCCAAATCTCATCACTTGCAAGTGCGGACCCTCCAGGACTATTAATTCTAAACACAACCGTTTTAATAGACTCATCTTCTCTGACCTCTTTAAAAATCTTGCAAATCTCATCAGATGTTAATCCGTCTCCACTTTTAGAAACACCACCTTCCGCAAGAATTACTGCGACATTAGGATTGTTAGCTTTAGTCAATACTTGATTTTGGTAAAAACGCTTTTTTGCATATTTGCCAAATGGTTGAAGGTTTAATTCGTTATCTCCTTTTACACCAGTTTTTTTTGCAATAAGGGCAACTACCTCATCACGGTACATTGCTTTGTCTATTAATTTATATTTAACAGCGTCTGTAACACGTTGAATTAAAACATTGTTTGCAATTAGATCTAATTCTTCAATTGTAGTTTCGCGATCTTTCGCAATTGCTGTGCGGTAATCTAACCATAAACTTGTCATATAGCGATCAATTTGAATACGAGATGAATCGCTCATTTTTTCTCTGAAAAAAGGTTCAACCGCACTTTTAAAGTCGTTGTCTGACCCTCGTATTATTTGAACTTCTACATCTAATTTATCGAATGTGTTTTTGAAAAATGATAATTCAGCACCAAGCCCTAAGAATCCAAAAGAAGACCCCGGAAAACCATAATTTTGATTTGCAGCAGATGCAATGTAATATTCTAATTGATTAATAACCTCCCCGCTATTATAGGCAACAGCAAATTTTCCTGATTCTTCAAAAGCATTGATTGCATTCCTCAATTCAGTTGCCGTCGCAAAACCACAAGAAACATCACTAAGTTCAATGAACAATCCTTTGATTTTATCATCTTCCATTCCTTCTTTAAGTCCGTGAAGGATGGAAGCTAAGCTTAAAGTGTTATCCATTTTAAAGGTTGAGGGATTGAAAGAAGAGCTTCCTTTCTCACCAATTTTGCCGTTTAGTGTAATGTGCAATACTGTTCGGTCTTTTATACTCAATCCTGATTCTTTATCGAAACTACTAATTAGCCCACCTATAATAGCAACCCAGATAAGGATTCCTATGATAGCAACAATAATAGCTGCACATAAACTTGGCCAAAATATTTTCCCGAATGATATTTTCTTTTCCTGCATAGTCGTACTTATTTTAGTTAAATATAGGTTTATATAATTTTTAACTAAGATTTAAAAGGATGGGTGGTAAATGAAATTGTTTAAGCAGTATTTGAATTGGATAAGTGAAAAATTGTTTATGCATAGATTTTTTTAAAAAAAACCTTAATCATGTTTCTTCTTGGTGTTTGTCATAAAAAGTGACTAAATTGCAGTGAACTATAGAACTATGAAAATGAAAAACTTATTATCTCTTCTAGCGCTCTTATGCGTTAGTTTCTCTTATGCGCAACAGTATTCAAAGGTTAAAATTTATGCTGATTCTGATGGATTACAGCGATTAGCCCAATTGGGAGTTCCAGTTGATCATGGCATCCAAAAACAAAACACGTTTCTTATTAGTGATTTCTCAACTCAAGAGATTGAAACTATTGCAGACAATGGCTTTATGTTTGAAGTATTAATTGAAGATGTAAAAGAATATTATCAAAACCAAAACTTAAATCCTATAGTTACTGAAAAAAATGTAGTATGCAATCAAAATGTAGATAATGGGGATGGTATTCCTGCTGCTCCTGTAAACTTTGAAACAAATTCAGACTCATATGCAGGTTTTTATATGTATCAACAAATGTTAGATGCGTTGGATGATATGGTAGCAATGTATCCAAACTTGATTACAGCCAAAGAACCAATTTCAACCTTTCAAACATGGGAAGAAAGACCAATTTACCATGTAAAAATTTCTGATAACCCATCCGTGAGTGAATCTTTAGAGCCTAAAGTGCTTTACTCTGCAATTCATCATGCACGTGAGCCGATGAGTATGTCTCAAACAATTTTCTACATGTGGTACTTATTAGAAAACTATGCAACTGACACTGAAATCCAATATTTAGTAGATAACACAGAAATGTATTTTGTTCCGTGTATTAACCCTGATGGATATATTGAGAACGAAGTAAGTGATCCAAATGGTTTTGGAATGCATAGAAAAAATAAGAATCCAAATATTGGAAACGGTTCAGGTAACCCTGGAGTAGATTTAAACCGTAATTATTCGTACGGATGGAATACTACAGGCGTTAGTGGCGACGAATCAAGTGATGTTTTCCCTGGGGTTACGGCCTTCTCTGAACCAGAAACTCAAGCAATGCAGTGGCTATCGGAAAACATAGGTTTTACATCAGCATTTAATGCACACTCATATGGTAATTTATTGTTGCATCCAATTGGAACAACAGATGAGGAATTTGCTGATCACCACGATTATTTTACAGACTTAACAGTACATATGTGTTCTTTGAATGGATATGTTCCTCAAAAGAGTTCTGGTTTGTATCCAGCATCTGGAGATTCAGATGATTATATGTATAAAGTTGATAATAATATCGGTGTGAAGGATACTATTTTTGCAATGACACCAGAGGTAGGTTCTGGGTTTTGGCCAGCAGCATCTGAAGTTGTTCCTACGTGCCAAGGAATGGTATTCCCGAATTTGATTTTGTCACACATGGCGCATAAATATTTAGTAGTGAATGATACAGACCCCTCGAGTGTTGCAACTATGACAGGTTATTTTAGCCATGATGTTCAGCGTTTGGGCAGAGAAGATGGCGCTATAACTGTTTCTTTAACCCCTTTGACAAACATTCAATCAGTTGGAGCTCCTCTAGTTTATGATATTGCTATTAGGGCTACAGAATCGGGAATAATTTCTTATGTATTAGATCCTGCTATTCAATTTGGTGATGAAATTAAATATGTACTGAATACAGAATATGATTTATGGACAAAACACGACACAATTATAAAGACCTATGGTTCTTTAACTCTTCAGTCTTTTGATGATGCATCGAACACTAATAACTGGACGGGACCTTGGGGTACAACAACTTCTGATTTTGTTTCTCCTTCGAGAAGCTTTACAGATAGTCAGAATAATTATTCTAATGATACAAGCGAAGCATTTGAGTATGATCAAAGCATTGATTTAACTGATGCTACAGCTGCAATGATTTCTTATTACGCCAAATGGGAAATTGAAGCTAATTATGATTATTGTCAGTTTCAGGTTTCTGTAGATGATGGAAACTCATGGATTGGTCAATGTACAAAATATACTGCTACTGGTACTAATGCTAATGGAAGTGTTCAGCCTGATGGTGATCCAGTTTATGAAGGGTTTCAAACATCATGGGTTCTTGATGAGGTTAGTTTATCAGATTATTTAGGGCAGGTTATTAAAGTTAGATTCTTGCTAGAGTCTGATGGAGGAGCTAGAGAAGATGGCTTTTACTTTGATGATTTCACTATATCATTCAATCAAGAAGATTCAAATGCTGGTTTGTCAGAAAATACATTAGTAACAACGATATTTCCAAATCCAGCAAATCATAATGCTATCATAACTACTTCTAAAGTAATTTCAAGTGGAAATATTTTGTTGTTTGATCAGACTGGTAAATTGGTTTGGTCAAAATTAATAAGTGAGCAAACAAACAACATTAAAATCAATACTTCAGAATTAAGTAGAGGTATTTACACAATTCAAGTCGAAAGCTCGGGGGCTTTTGCTCAACCTTCTAAATTAGTTGTTGTTCATTAAATATATTTATTAATAGTAAAAAAAGTGCCGTTGTTTTCAATAGCACTTTTTTTGTGATGTAACATTTGTTTAACACCCAAGAGAGAATAATTCAATATCTTTAGTGTTCAATATTTTAAGTATGAAAATTTACCCCCTTTTAGTTCTCCTTATTTCAATAGGCTTTGTTAAAGCACAACAAGTTGATTCGCCTAAATTAGTTGTAGGGATTGTAGTAGATCAAATGTGCTACGAATATCTATACCGATATTCAGATAAGTTTTGTGAAGGAGGATTGAAAGAGCTTATGTCCAATGGTACAAATTGTAGAAATACACAGTATAATTATATTCCTACCTATACTGGGCCCGGACACGCTTCAATTTATACGGGTACAACACCAAACAATCATGGTATTGTCGCAAATGATTGGTACGATAGAAATAAAAAGGGGGTGATCAATTGTGTCGAAGATTCAACGGTGTCACCAGTAGGAACAACCTCTAGTTATGGCTATTATTCGCCAATAAATTTAAAAGCCAATACAATTACTGATCAATTGAAAATGACTTATCCGAATGCAAAGGTGATTTCAATGTCGATTAAAAACCGTGGCGCTATTCTACCGGGTGGGCATTTGAGTGATGGCTCGTATTGGTACGATTACGCAACAGGTAACTTTATTACTAGCAGTTTCTTTAAAGAAGAATTACCGAATTGGGTGAGTGAATTTAATGATCATAACTACATTGAAAAAACCCTAAAAGGGGAATGGAATACCATTATGAGCATTGATTCGTATGCGGAAAGTGGTCCTGATGATTCGCCATATGAGCATTTGTTGCCTGGAAAAACTACACCAACATTCCCCTATAATTTAAAGGAAATGGCGCAAAATACAAATAACTATGAACTTTTTGTTTATACACCTTTTTCGAATACATTTTTAACAAATTTTGCAATTGCTTCAATTGATCATGAAGATTTAGGAAAGGATGATCAAACTGATATGTTGTGTATAAGTTACTCAACACCAGATATTTTAGGGCACGCATTTGGGCCGTATTCAGTAGAAGTTGAGGATATGTATATTCGATTTGACCTAGACATTAAAAACCTGATTCAAAAATTAAACGAAAAAGTGGGGGAGAATAACTTTACATTGTTCTTGACTGCAGATCACGCTGTAGTTCCAGTACCACAATATTTGATTGATAATAAATTACCAGGTGGGTATTTCTTTGTGGATGATCATATGAGGAGATTACGTGAAGCAACAGTTGCTAAATATGGTGAGGACTTAGTCATCATGCAAGACAACCTAAATGTTTATTTGAACTATGAACGTATTGCTGCGCTGAAATTAGACAGGGTAGAGGTCTCAGTATTTGTGGCTGGAGTGATACAAGAATGGAAATCTGTAAAACGTGTATTTACAGGAGATCAATTATACAATGCTGCTATTGATGATGAATGGATGGATATGGTTCGGAAAGGGTATCATCATGCTGAAAGTGGTGATGTAATTTTTACATTGGAGCCTGGCTACCTAGCGAAATTGTCGGATTCAGAACTAGCACGAAAAGGGACAAGTCACGGGTCTGCATATAGCTATGATACACATGTTCCACTGCTGTGGTATGGTAAAAATGTAGGTACAGCAGAAGTATTTAGAACGATTGGTATTCCTGATATTGCGGCTACATTAGCTCATATCTTATATTTACAGAATCCTAATTCGTTAAGAGGTCAGCCTATACTCGAGGTTCTTAAGAAATAGTAACCTTTATAATGTTTTTAGAGCTTGCTCTTGCAATCGATTTTCTTCCTATCGTTAATCCGATACACCAATGAATCTCGTTATTGTCATGTAAGATAATTACAGATTTCTTTTGAGTTGTTGTAAGTTTTGCATCTGATATGACATCTGAAACAAGTTTAGATCCTTTCATTCCAATTAGGAAAATACGGTCGCCAATGTTCCATGGTCTCAATTGCAGCGCTCCGGAGATTTTATCTTTGTCCAAATAGATTACATTTTTATCAAAGTCATTTGGTAACGAACCAACCTGTTCTACGGTGAATTTAAGGTTCCGATTTTGTTGACTTTCTTTTTGCTCAAGTAAGACATCACCTTCATTAATCAGCCAATTATCTCCCCATTTAATCTTCTTGCCTTTTTGTGCTTTACAGAGCTTTAAAAGTTCACTTATGTATTTCGCAGGCTGATTTAATTGACGTAAAAACTCAATTGACTCAAAGTTATTTAGTTTTTTTAGAGATTCAATTTCAATCAATCCTCGTTGAATGAATCCTTGAGTTAATGGAGTTATTTTCTCCATAATTTCTTCTTGTTTTTTTTGAAAGTATTGAATTAGTGTTAATACACTTTTATCAATGCTTGGAATTTCTGATTTGATTTCAGGAAGAACGATATTTCTCAATAAGTTTCTTCGGTACTTATTGGAAGCATTGGTTTTATCTTCTCGCCAGTCAATTTTATCTGCCTTCGCAAGCTCAATGATTTCAGCACGAGAAAAATCTAGCAAAGGGCGAATGATGTTATTGTGCTCTTTTAACATGCAGGACAAACCCATTATCCCAGCTTTACGACCTATATTTAAAAAGAAGGTCTCTACCTGATCGTCCTGATGATGTCCTAATGCGATATAATTATTTGGATTGGAATATATAATATGTTTGAACCAATCGTATCGTTCATTACGAGCAATTTCTTGTAAGTTGCCCCCGTCTTCTAATTGGTTTTGAAGACAAACCGTTTTTTGAAGACAAGTAATTCGTTCCCGACCACAGAAAGACTTCACAAAAAGAGCATCTAAATCAGAGTCTTTTCCTCTAAGTTGATAGTTGATGTGAATTACGATTACCTTAAACCCCAGTCGTTTTAGCAAAATAGCAAGAACAGTAGAATCAACCCCAGCACTACAGGAAACATAGATGGTTTTTCCTTTTAAGTGGCCCCATTTATTAGCGATATGTGTACTAATATCAAGCATTCATCTGATCTAAAATCCCTTTAACTTTCACCAAACATTCTTCATATTCTCCTTCTGGAGTTGATTTAATGGTGATAGCCCCCCCAACTGGGCAGGATAAGTATTTCGATTGCTTGTTATAAATCAATGTTCGAATTACAACGTTCAAATCAAAATTGCCATTTGGCTGTAAATATCCAATTGATCCTGAATAGATTCCACGTTGAAAATCTTCATGTTCTTCAATGAGATTCATGGCGTTAAACTTTGGAGCGCCAGTCATTGAACCCATTGGAAAAGTAGCATTAATAACTTCTTTAAACGTAAGAGATTCTGAAACTTCGCATGAAATTGTGGATATCATTTGATGGACGGTTTCGAATGAGTGAATACCGAACAACTCATCTACTTGAACAGACCCCGGTGTTGCAATGCGCGACAGATCATTTCGAACTAGATCCACAATCATAACATTCTCAGAGCGTTCTTTTGGGTCCGACAATAATGCTTTCTTCAAAGCTTCATCTTCCTCTTTAGTCTTCCCGCGTTTCTTTGTTCCTTTAATTGGAGAGGAATAGATGCGATTTCCTTTTTTACAAATAAAGTTTTCTGGACTTCCACAAAACAGTGTGAAATCATCAATATTCATATAAGAAGAATAAGGTGCTTTTGTGATTTTATTCAGCTTGAAGTAGGTATTCAATGGATCTTTTATCTCGACATTTTTTGCAAAAAATTCTTGACAGTAATTTACTTCATAAATGTTTCCTTGTTGAATCTCTTCTTGAAGTTGGATGACATGCTTGATGTAATCTTCTTTTGATGTTCTTGGATTCAATTTATATGGAAAAGGTGGATAGTTTTGATCGCGTTCTTTCTTTAGGAAATGGTGAATGAAATCCGAAGTTTTTTCGTTTTCAGTCCCCTGAACGAAATTTAATTTTCCTGAATCGAAGCGAACAACTGTTTCAGGGACCCAAAGAATTGCTTTTGGGAAATCCAAAGAATCAAGGCTGTTTGATTCTAATGATTTAATTTCATTTTTCAGATCATAGCTAAGGCACATAAAGATGTACTTATCCTTTTGATCATCTATGAATGATTGAATTGCGTCAATGGCAATACTTTCTGTAATTTTAACCATCGGGCCATCGCCGAAAGCTAAAATGGAAATGCCATTATTGCTATTCAAATATGAAATTGGAATTTGATTCATCCGATGAATTTAAGAATACTGGGTCTATTTAGTGTTAAAATATATTTGTTTGAATTTTCTTATTTCTGCATTGGGTATGCTAATCCGATTTTACCTGACATCTTATAAATCTCCAAATATGTATCCATTCGGTTAAATAGATTTTCGTAATGTTGAATCATCGTATTTTGATAGGTAGTTTGGAAACTTGCCAAATTAATAGAATTTATTGTACCTAAATTGTAACGATCTTCTGCTAATTTGTATGCTTTTTCAGCATAGATAACATTCTCTTGAGAAATAGAAGCTAGTTGTACTCTTACACTGTAAAGCTCAATCAAGTTTTGAAGCGTATTCGAAAGTGATTTTTTCATGTTTTCTAAACTCAACTCAGCAATTTCCTCTTGGATCATTGAGACTTCAACAGCACGTTTGTTTTTCCAATTATTAAATAAAGTATAGCGAAGGTTTAAGTTTCCATAGTATGAAAGACTTTGTGTTTCTATTTCAAGGTTAGAGTCTTTTAAATTTCTAATTTTTGACCATCCTGGATTCGCTCCCGCTTGAAAGCTTAGTGTAGGGTATAAAAACGAACGCTGTAAGCCAGTCTGTGTATTTTGTAATTTTAAAGAAATGTACTGATTCTTTAGATTTTGATTGTTAGCAAACATTTCGACTTTAGCATCATTGAAATTTACATCACCTAAAGCGAGATCAATTTCATCCGTTAAAATAAAGTCATTGTAAGTTGTGTCATTCATCAATAGGATGAGGTTACGCATGGAGTTTTTGTAAGAGATATCTTGTATTAAATAGTTTGTGCTATCTGTTAAGTATTGATTTCTAAACTGCAAGGATTCAAGTGAAGTTGAGCTGCTGTATTTTTCCTTCAATTTATAGTACTTAAAACGTTTCCGTGATATTTCCATAATATCCGAAAATAAAACTTTTCGATCCTTTTGTAGTTGAACCGTGTAGTATGCTTTTAATACGTCCTGTATCGTGTTTTCTATTACAGCGGTTACATTATTTGCACTTTGCTTTTCAAGTTGCTCTAGTCGTTGCTTAGACATCTTAACTCTGAAGCCACTAAAAATATTCCAATTTAAACTCAATGAAGGATTAAAACTCTGTGATAAAATTATTCCTGGTGTAAACGTAAATGGGTTATTGGTATTATCCTGAACTACATTATTCTGAGCAATAACCAAATCCACGGTTGGAAACAATCCCGCTTCAGACCAGTTATTGTTTTTCTGTATAATGTCTAATTGTTTTTCAGAAATCAATATTTGATAATTATTTTCTAATGATATAAACACGGCTTCTGTTGCCGACAAGTCTCTTTGTCCAAAACTGTATGAACAAACGAAGAGTAATGCGATTATACTAGTTGTTTTCAAAGTCATGTTGATTCTTCTCTAATTTTAATACTGGTTCAACCGAACGTGGATCGATGTTTCTTTCTCCTGTTGAAATCCGTCTAAAAGTTCGTCTAAAGCCGTTCCACATTAAAATAGCAGCCGGGTAAAAGAATAAGATAAAGATTGTTCCAAACAATACGCCAAAAGCAATAGAAGCTGCCATTGGGATTAAGAATTGTGCTTGCATACTTGTTTCCGAAATAATAGGAAGTAGCCCCGCAACAGTGGTAAGTGATGTTAAAATAATTGGACGGAATCGAGATTCAGCGGCACCAATAGCTGCAGTTTTCACATCGTTTCCTTCTAGTAATAGACCATTATATCGATCTAAGAAAACAATAGCATCATTAATCAATACACCTGTTAATGCAATCATGCCAAATGCGGACAATATTGAAACTGGAATACCGATTAACCCATGTCCTAAAATAGCTCCACCGACTCCTGCAGGGATAACAAGCATAATTAATATTGAGCTACTTACACTATTAAAGTGGAGTGTCAGAATTATAAACATAATAATGATCCCGATAATGCCAACATATTGCATTGAGTTTGCCGTTTTTTGACTGCGCTCAAATTGACCCAAACGCTTTGTTTGAATGTCTGGATATGCTTGAATTATTTTTGGTAATATTGAGTCAGAAATAACGGTATTTATTGTCCCAACCTGGTCCGGATCAATACATTCAGCATCAACTTTAACGATACGCTGACCATCCCGTCTTTTTAGTGATTCTGGTGCACGACCTAAGCTAAAGTCACAGATTTCTTTTAGCGGAATAGCTAAGCCTGTCATGGATTTTACTTTCATATCTTCAAGGTCAGAAAGTGAACTTCTATCGCCTGCAGGATACCTTACCCAAATTTTTACTTCATCCGTACCGATAATAACACGCTGTGCTTCTTGACCGAAGAAACATTGTCTTACTTGACTTAGAACCTCATTTTTAGAAAGTCCGTAGATGTCAGCCTCAGGTCTCATTTTCAGATAGACTTCATTTTTACCTGGAGGCATATTATCTTTGATATTAATTACACCATCCATTTTTGAAAGCTCATCTTTGAAAAGGTCTCGAGCTCCAATTAAACTAGTTTCGTTTTGAGATGTTAATCCAACCTCAACTTCTTTTCCAAATCGATTAAATCCACCAACATATGTGTCCTGTGCTAATTGTCCAACAGGAATTACATTTATACGGGCAATAATTCGATTCATTAAGGTATCTACAGGAGTTTTAGTTTCTTCTCCGTTGAAAAACACTTGAACCATAGAAGCATGATCACCACCTTGACCGAGATTCATTGCGAAGCCAATGTTACTTGAGAAATAAGTTAAAAGTGAATCACCTGTTTCTTGAATAATCCTATCATTTTCTTCAAATAGAATTTGCGTAGCCGTAGTAATAAATTTTTTTGATTTCTCTTTGTTGTCTCCTGGTTTATAGGCGGCTTCAATTGTGAAGAAGTCAGGTTGAATATCCGGAAAGAAAGTCGCTGAAATTGTACCATTAAACAAAAGTAATATCATTATGGCTGTAAATGCTAATGGAAAAAAGAATCCCAGACGATACCATTTTGTTTTTTTTGTTCCTAGAATATTTTTAATAGAAGATTTAAACCAATTGTCGCGAACATATTTAATTCCTTTATCTGCTCCACCACGAATAAATGATTCTATTGGTGATTTAGCAAATCCGTTAAAAAACAATAACGCTCCAACAATGATTACAGTAAAAGGAAAAAGCATAATAGCTAGGCTAGCTTCCGCTGGAATAATACGTGTTCCAATGAAAATAACAACTATTCCAATCGCCATGAATAAAATCCCCTTCAATGAAGAGTATGAAGTATTCTTCTCTTGGCTAAGTACTTTTTTATGACCTAAGTGAGCAGGTAAAATAATGAATGCTTCAAATAAGGAGAATGCCAAGCACGAAATTACTACAAAAGCCATTTCTCGCATCATTTCAAGCCCTTCAACAAAGAGTAATATTGAGAATGCTACAATAGTGGTAATAACAGATGAGAAAACCGAAGGTAAAACTTCCATTGTGCCATCAAGTGCAGCTTTATGAGGAGATTTACCTTTTTCAAAATGAGTGTAAATGTTTTCAGCAATAACAATTCCATCATCAACCAATATCCCGACAACGAGGATCATTCCGAAAAGAGAAATCATATTGATTGACATTCCATAAGGCATACCAAAGATGAACATCCCTAAGAATGAAAATGGAATACCAAAAGCTACCCAAGCTGATAGCTTAAGATTTAAGAAAAGGCCAAGGAACAAAAGAACTAATACAAGTCCCATGATTCCATTGCTTGTCAAAAGGTCTATGCGCTCATTAAGCATACTGTTGAACTCATAAAAAATATTGAATTGAAAACCAGGGTTTTGTTCGTCAAACTTCTCTTTGTAAGTATACAGCTCGTCTGTAATGCGCTTGATGTCTTGGTCTGTTGTCTTTTCAATTTGAAATGACACTGCAGGTTTTCCATTATAATTTGCTTCTTGTGAACCTTCAGAGTACCCCAGTTTTACATCAGCTACATTACCAACAGTTACTTTGTCTCCTGACCTTGATGTTCTTACAGTAATTTTAGAAATATCTTCTTCTGTTGTTCCCCTGCTGTTTGACCGTACATTCATGTCTTGAACACCACCCCGAATTATTCCTGTAGTAATATCAATATTTTTGGTTCCAATTGCTAAGGCAATTTCTTGAATTGAAATGTTATACCGTAACAAATCTTGCTCGCGAACATTGATACTGATTTCCTTTTCGGGAAACCCATTTTTAGTGATTTGAGTGATTTCTTTTGTATTTAGCAGATCACGCTCTACTTGAGATGCAATGTCAATAAGCTCTGTAGTTTTTGAATCATTACTCTTTGCGGAAACACCAATAAACGCAACAACAGATCCCATTCCACCAGACTCTTGTTTGTTTACAATTGGCCGTTCAGCTCCCTGAGGGAATGAGTTAATCGAGTTTACTGAGTTTTCAATTTTACCGAGTAATTCATCGATGTCAGTATCCGTATACGCTTTAATTGAAACTTGAGAGAAGTTCTCTGAAGAAGTTGAATTTATTTCTTCAATTCCAGACAATCCTTTTACGGCTTGTTCAACTTTTATGGTTACCCCTTTTTCCATTTCTACAGGAGAGGCCCCGGGATAAAAGACAGAGACATAAATCTGTGTCGGTTCCATTTCAGGGAAGAACGAACGCTTCATTGTAAATATGGAAAACAATCCGAACATGAGGACAATTGCAATTGCTGCATTACCCCAAACCGGGCGATTTATAAAAAATTGTATTACCTTTCTCATAATAATATTATTATCGAGTAATCCCCTCATATTTGACTTTACTATCTACCTCTTCAACTTGCTCTAAAAGTATAAGTTGGCCATCAGTTAACCCTGTAACGAAAACGGAGTCTGGCTTTGCTCCATTGATCAATACATCGATATATTGTAATGTATTCTTTTCTAAGAATCGAACCTTGTTGTTTTTTACTGAAGCTCGTGGTAAGGTCATTGTTTCTTTTGTTGCTTCTTTATTAATTGAAACATTGACAAACATTCCGTTGTAAATCTTTTTCCCCTCTCTTGGTTTTATAGAATAGTACACATCAGCTGATTGTGTTTGTTGATTTATCACATTAGATATCCGGATGATTTTCCCATCAGCGATATTCTTACCTGAAGCATCTTGAAAATCAGCATTACTCATGTTTTTGTACATGTCTAGATCGGTCATTGAAATCGGTACTTTGACTTCGAATTCACCAGTCTTTGCAATTTTAGCAATTTGTCCACCAGGATTTGCAATTGAACCTGGTTCAGCATATGTCGTAATGATTGTTCCTGAAAACGGAGCTATGTATAAGTATTTCTCCATACGTGACTCTTGACTTTTTAGGTTGTAATATTCTGTAATGATATTACGACTGGTCATGAACATGTGCTCTTTCTTATTTTTGAATATTGGAAGTTCCGGCATTATTTTGCTTGGTGTTAAGTCATCGATAAACTGAAGCCATTTAGATTTCTCTGTAGGGTAGTCTAATTCGATGTCTGGTAAAGCATTAAGTAATAAGTTTGAAAGAGAAGATTTTCGAGCACTTAAAGCATAGAATGCCTCTTCATTATTTACTTTATAAAGAATTTGGCCTTTTCTGAAATTACTCCCAGGTTTCATTGTGGCGAATCCTTGCTCAAGTTTGCCTTGAACTTCAAATGATACAATTATTTCAGAATTCGATGTTATCTGACCGTATGATATTAACGTCATTTTCGTGAGTTGGTTTTTAACCTTTCTCACAGGGACGTAAATCACAGATTGCTCTTCTTTAATGGTCTTTGAATATTCCTTCTTGTTATTCGATAGAGCTATGTATATAACCCCTGTTAGCACAAGAAATACAAGCATTAAAACTATTTGACTTCTTTTCATTTGAATGGATGTTATTAATCAATACAAAAGTACTATTTGATAGCATACACAATAGGTTAAAAGAGGATAAATAGATCTATTATGTGTTGAGCAGCATTAATAGATGATAAGCCGTTATTTATTATGATTGTGGATAAGTGTTGAAAAAAATGTTGATAACCAAAAAGTGGCCATCTTAGAGCTCGCTATGGCTTTATTATATTTGTAATAACTACTTCATTCAACCTAAAAGAAATGTTTGGAACCCTTCTAAAGAAAAAGGTTAGCGACGAAAAGTTGGCAAATGTGTTTATCAATGGATTATTTAGCTCTATTGATAATGGTTTTCCTATTGTTGCAGAATTCATCAATGATGACAATGCTTTTGTTCTGTCTCCTAATATTCCTCAAAATAATAATTACGAATTCTCATTAATAATAATAGTAGGGAATTTATCTTTCTTAGAAAGTGCATTTGACCCAGATCAGGCTAGCCGGGTTGAGTTATTGGTTTATAGTAAGTTAGCCAAAGCTTATGAAATGACTATAAGCGAGTTTAAGCAGTTGGTTAAGGATTACAAACGTTTAATTTGTCGATTAAATCACCCGTCTAGAAATATGGTTTATGCAATGTCGAAAGGTATCTTTGACAAGTATGCACTGTATAATTTTCAAGATGAGTATTTCAAACGTATGCAATCTCCAAATCCATTGTTCTTGAAAAGAATGGATGAGATCGTTGAGAATTTCGTTTGGGATTGGGATGCTTTCTTTAAAAAGTATCGTTTAGATTAATTTCGAATGTAAACAACTTTCTTTGTTTCGAAGAAGAGTTCAGGATAAAACGTTTTTATATCAAAATATTGAATCGCTTTTTTAACAGAAGCCATTTCTTCTTGTAGATCCCCTCCTTTTAAATAAAGGATTCCATTCTTTAATTCGTTTTTATTTTCTTTTAGAAACTTTCCTTTTGTCCAAATAAGAAAGGTTGGCATTGCTGTTACGGCACGGCTAACTATAAAATCAAACTGTTTATTTATTTTTTCTGCACGCTCGTGAGTTGCGCTAACGTTTTTCAGTCCAAGTGTGGCGGAGATTTCTTTTACTACCTTAATTTTCTTTCCAATGGAATCAACCAATAAGAAATTACAATTTGGAAAAAGGATTGCAAGTGGAATTCCAGGAAATCCTCCTCCGGTACCCACGTCCATTATTCTAGTTCCATCTACAAATGTGGTGATTTTGGCAATAGCGAGAGAGTGCATTACATGCCGCTCGTAGAAGTTTTCAGTATCTTTTCTGGATATTATGTTGATTTGACTGTTCCAGTCATTGTAAAGCTCTTGAAGTCTTCCGAATTGTTCTTTTTGATCTTCAGTTAAATTTGGAAATTGAGATAAGATTAGATCAATACCGATCATGCTAAATGGTGTCTTTGGTTTTGGATATCATGTTGGCTAAAAAGTCTCTTGCCCTAAATAGTTGAGCTTTAACAGTACCTAAAGGTAAGTTTAATTCTTCTGAGATCTCTTCATAACTTAATTCTTCGAAGTATCTTTTTTCAACCAATAAACGGTAACGTGGTTTTAGTTTACCAACAAGCTCACGCATTAATAGAACTTTTTGCTTGTGAATTACGACTTCTTCAGGATCTCTAGTGTTACTCTTTGCATCAAAGAAAAGACGTTCGCCATCATCAGTGGTAACTCCTGTGTCCATTGACGTTACTTTAATTCTTTTTTTACGAATAAAGTCAATGCAATTATTTGATGCTATTTTATATAGCCAGGTTGAAAATGCGTAGCTAGGAGAGTATTGATTTAGGCGATTAAATGCTTTTCCAAATGCCTCAATGGTCAGGTCATCAGCATCATCAGTATTATTTACCATCTTAAGCATCATGAAGTAAATTGATTCACGATAACGATCCATAAGCATGGCGTAAGCAGATTGGTCACCTTCAATAGCTAATCCAACCAACTCTAGATCTTTCTGCGCCTTATCTGATAAATGACTGTTGTCTACCATTTGTTTTTATCCGTTTTGTCAATTGCATAATACATAATTGGAGTAAGTATAGCATAAGTGATGTCCAATAAAGGTAATAACGCAATAAATTTGGATTCCCTTAATTTACTGAATGATCGACCTAGAATAATCCATTTTACTAATAGTACGAATGTAAATATTGCTAATGTCATCCATGTAAAATTAGAATCAAACAACAAAGTAACAAAGGATATCATCATAATTAACAGAGAGAAAGGGTATATTCCTAACATGAGTTTTTTAATAACCTTGTATCGCTCTGAGGTTGTGTAGTGCCTTGATTTTTGTTTTATCCATTGCGTCCAAGTGGAGCAGGTTTTTGAATAACTAAATGACTCAGGGTCAATGTTGATGGTGTAATTCCTCTTCTTGGCAGCTTCTTGTATAAAAAGATCATCATCTCCGGAAGAAATTGAATAGTGAGATTTAAACCCGCTAACATTTTTAAAAACGTTCTTGGTGTAAGCCATGTTTCGTCCTATTCCCATGTACGGTATTTTTGCTTTTGCCATTGATAGATAGTTCATTGCGATCCATGCTGTATCAAAACGAATAACCTTATTTAATAATCCTTTGGTCTTAATGTAAGGACCGTATCCTAAAACAATTTGATGCTTGTCACTGAAATGGCTGGCCATACTTTTTAGCCATTGATTTCCATGTGGCTTACAATCTGCATCTGTGAAGAGTAAGTTATTGTACTTAGCCCCTTTGATACCGATTGTTAAAGGCAGTTTTTTGCCGTATTTCATATGTTGACTTCGTTCAATACTAATCACCTTTAGGTTTTTGTGATCACGAGCATACGTATCAAGAATATATTTAGAATCGTCCAAAGATTGATGGTTGATAACGATCACCTCATACTCCGGATAATCTTGGTTTAATATGAACGGAAGATTCTTGAAAATATTTTCTGATTCATTTCTAGCAGCGATTAATATCGAAACACCATCATGATTTTTTTCTTTCTCCCTCTGTTTGTGAAAGGATAACCTACTGAAAACTAGTAATGAAAATACAAGCTGTGTGAGTGCCATTGTGCAAAAAGTGACGAAGGTCATAGTCGCTACACTAAAGTCTAATACAGGAAGAAACTCTACCATTTTCTCTGCTTTGATACAAATATGGCACGCTTTGTTAAATACATTTATCTTTACCCTGTTTACTTATTAACAAAATTATGCACTTCAAATTAGAACTTACTGATAGTCAGTCAAAAGCGAGAGTTGGTGAATTACACACTGATCATGGAATTATTGAAACTCCAATCTTTATGCCTGTAGGTACAGCTGGTAGTGTTAAGGGGGTGCATCAACATGAAATTGAGGAGGACATTAAAGCCCAAATTATTTTGGGTAATACTTATCATTTGTTTTTAAGACCTGGCTTAGATGTTTTAGAGTCTGCTGGGGGGTTGCATAAATTTATTAATTGGAATAAACCAATTCTTACTGATAGTGGAGGGTACCAAGTATATTCATTGTCAGGTGCAAGGAAAATAAAAGAAGAGGGAGTTACTTTTCAATCGCATATCGATGGAAGTTCTCATTTTTTTTCTCCAGAAAAAGCAATAGACATTCAGCGTTCAATTGGTGCTGATATTATTATGGCTTTTGATGAGTGTACACCTTATCCATGTGATTATGATTATGCGAAACGGTCGATGCAAATGACACATCGTTGGTTAAAACGCTGTTTTGCTCAAATGGATAGCACAGAATCTAAATACGGACATGAGCAGGCATTATTTCCAATTATTCAAGGGAGTGTCTATAACGATTTAAGAACTGAGTCCGCTGAGACAATTGCTTCTCATGATGCCATTGGTAATGCCATTGGTGGTCTTTCTGTTGGTGAACCTGCTGAAGAGTTATATGCAATGACAGATTTAGTATGTAATATTTTACCTACTGAAAAGCCAAGGTATCTTATGGGAGTTGGTACGCCAGCCAATATTTTGGAATGTATAGCGTTAGGTGTAGATATGTTCGATTGTGTAATGCCATCGAGAAATGCGCGACACGGAATGTTATTCACTTCAGAGGGGGTTATCAATATTAAAAACAAAAAATGGGAAAAGGATTTTTCTCCATTAGATTCAAACGGAACTTCGTTCGTAGATTCGACCTACAGCAAAGCATATTTAAGACATTTAATGCGTTCTAAAGAACATTTAGCAATTCAAATCGCTACAATTCATAACCTCGCATTTTACCTTTGGTTGGTTAAGGAAGCGCGTTTGAAAATTAAAGATGGAACGTTTACTTCTTGGAAGAACCAAATGGTACAAAAATTGGTAAACCGTCTCTAGATGTTAAAAATAATCGATCGTTATATCATTCGTAAGTTTCTTACAACCTTCTTCTTCATGTTGGGTGTGATTATGATACTAGCGACGGTTTTTGATCTTGCCGACAAGTTAGGTGAGTTTATTGAAAATGATGCAACCTTATATGAGGTCGTTTTTGAGTATTATCTAAATTTCATACTGTTCTACGGAAATATGTTTTCGTCAATGATCATTTTTGTTTCCGTTATTTGGTTTACAGCTAAGATGGCGCAAGAAACTGAGATTATTCCTATATGGAATAGCGGCAGAAAGTTTAGTCGGTTTGTCCGCCCTTATATGATTGCAGCAACAATTTTAATGCTTATCTCATTAGTTTTTAATCACTTCGTAATACCTCGTTCAAACAAAGTAAGGCTGGCTTTTGAAGAGCGGTCTTATAGACACGCAATTTCTGTGCAAGACTATCACGCAGAGTTCCCAGGAAATCAGGTTGTCTATTTTAAATCGTATTCCGCATCCAATAACTTGATTAATAATCTAGTCATTGAACAATGGAATTACAAAGGGGAGATTGTTTCTTTTATTAAAGCTGAAACAGCTGAAAATGCTATTGGTTCTGACAGGTGGCAGCTAAAGAATTACTATAAACGTAATGTAGGTTATCCAAGAGACCAGATTACTGAAGGAGCTGTTATGGATACTAGTTTTCAGTTTGGGATAGAGGAGATGGCAACGCGTGATAATATTGCCCAGGCAATGACTTATTTTGAATTGAAGAAGTTTATCGAACGGGAGCGTTTTAAGGGGTCTTCTATGGTTTCAATGTATGAAGTTGAATTGTACCAAAGAACATCTTATCCTTTTGCAACATATATATTAACAATTATCGGTATTGCTGTTGCTAGCAGAAAAAAACGCGGAGGGGTTGGGATTAATATTGCAATTGGTTTGGGAATTATCTTTATATATATATTTGCTATGAAGGTGACAACTGTGGCAGCAATAAACTTAGGCTTATCTACATTAATATCTGTTTGGATCCCCAATATTATTTTTGGAGGAGTGGCTTGGTGGTTATATCAAAACGCAAAGCGCTAATCAACGAAAGACAATTTAGATTTAGCTACTTTCATTCGAGCAAATCCAAAAGAAACAATAGCGGTTTCACCTTTTATTTCCTCAATATTTCCAATTTGTTTGGTTGTAATTAGCTTAACACGAGAACCTACAATAATTTTTTCTCTTTGGTGAATATCAGGAACTGATTTCGCATTACTTTTCCCCTTATTCTTTCCTTGCTTAGCTAGTTGCTGTTGATTTTCACGTTGCTTAGCTCCTTCGGTTTTAGACTTCTCTACGGCCAAATATTTCCGAACTTCTTCAAGAAGATCATTATTGATAGCCTTCTTACGTGTAGTCGTGTTATACTTTTCAATGAAAGTGATTAGTTTTTTGCCAGCTTGAATAAAACGCTGATTTGATTCAGAATTTGTTCTAAAGTTTTTGAGTTTTACATCGTAAAAGTCTCGTTTTTCTTCATATTCATTGAGTGCATTTTGAGCTAGGTCCTGTGCTTCAATATGTTCTTGATTAAGCTTAGATAAATACGTTTTTTCCTTTTGAAGCTGGTTTAAGAGCTTGTCCATTCTCACTTTTTTATCGTCTAGCTTGTTCTTTGCTTCTTCAATTAATTCGTCTGGAATTCCATTTATTTTTGCAACTTCAAATGTAAATGAACTTCCAGGCTGACCTATTGAAAACGTATAGGTTGGCTCAAGTGTTTCGGTATTGAAAAGCATACTTCCATTAACAGCATTTCGCAATTGATCTGCTTTTAATTTTATATTGTTGTAGTGCGTAGTGATTACTGCGTAGCTCTTTTTGTTGTATAATGCTTCAAAAATAACCTCGGCCAATGCACCTCCTAAGTCGGGATCTGAACCAGTCCCAAATTCATCTAGAAGCAATAAAGTATGCTTATTTGCAATTTTTAAGAATTCATTCATACGTTTTAGGCGGTATGAATAAGTGCTCAGCTCATTGGTGATTGATTGATTGTCCCCAATATCACTCAATACATTTTCAAAGAAGCACATTTTACTATTGGTTCCTACAGAAACAAGTAGTCCAGATTGTAGCATAACTTGAAGTAGTCCTACGGATTTTAAAGTGATACTTTTCCCCCCAGCATTAGGACCTGAAATTACTAGCATACGAGAGAATTTATTTATCTTGATGTGCTGAGGTTTTGTGTTTTTCTTCTGATCTTTATTTGTCTTCCAAAGAATAGGGTGGTAGGCATCAAATAGTTCCATCTCTAACTCATCCATGATACATGGTAGGTTACAATCCAGGGAAAGGGCTAGTTTTGTTTTTGCATTGATAAAATCAAATTCAGTAAGCACTGCTTGGTACTCTTTAATCAATTCAATGTGGTTTAGTAAATACTCCTTTAGTACTTGAAGTATTTTGAAAATTTCTTTACGCTCATCATCCTGAAGTAATTCAAATTCATTATTCAGTGCAATATTAACTTCGGGTTCAATGTATGTTAAGCTACCCGTATTTGAAGAACCAACAACAGAACCAGAAATTTTTCGTTTGTGATTAGATAAAACGGTTAATACACGACGATCATTAATGAACGTTTCTTTTGTGTCTCCAAGTATATTATTCTTGATCAACTTTCGAGCTTCTTTATCGAAATTCCGATTTATTTGCTTTTTCACGGACTTTAAACTTGTTCGAATTTCAAATAATTCAGTAGATGCATCGTTTTTCACATTACCGTGCTTATCAAAAACCACCTCAATGGCTTTGGTAATCTCTCCTGTAAAATAAGTCTTTTCAAGTACTTTAGACAAAAGAGGATAGTCATCCTCTCTTTTATCAAAAAAATAGAGGAGTCTATTTATAACTTGTGACGCATAAAGAATTCGCATGAACCCCTCAAGTTGTATCGATGCATTTTTAATCGGAAGTAGTTTTAGTTCACTCTTGAGTTCTTCGAAGTCAAGATGAGGAAATACTTCTGCTTCAGTACGAATGTTTTTGAGCTCATTAACTTGTTGCAGCGCAATCTTGATTTTCTCTTTATCTTTAATTGGACTTAATATCCCCAATTTTTCTTGCGCCGTTGGACCGATTGCGTATTCTTGCAGCCAGTTGCGTAAAGTTGTAAATTCTAAATCTTCTAAAGTTTGTTGGTCTATCATCATTGCATTTCAAAGTTAGTCAATGCACTCCTAAAATTATTATCTATTAAATAATAAAAATATTATGTTAAGTTTGGCTTTTGATTTAATCAAAATGGTCAACGCTACTAAATCTTTAATTAGTTACTTTAAGTACTTTACGATATACACAATGTGCCTATTTTATATTGTAATAGGTATAAAACATTTTATAGAACCTGATTTTTTTATAGCGATAGTTCCAGAGTTTTTTTTGTTTAAAAAAGAGTTAGTCTATTTAAGTGGCTTCCTTGAGGTAATAATGGGGTTATTTCTATTCATTAAAAGAACTAGAAAAATTGGCGCATGGGGAATCATTATATTACTTATAGGTGTATTCCCAGCAAATATTTATTTGTATTTATCTGAAATACCAAGGGAAGTTTTGCAAATAACCAAAGAGCAGGCATTGATTAGGATACCGTTTCAAATCCCATTAATAATCTTAGCTTATTGGCATTCAAAAGAAATGGTATCAGTGCGACTTTCAATCTTTTGCAGTGTTTTGTTTATTCCTACAATAATTTACTTTCTCTCACTTTAGATTAGTACAATTTTCGCCTATTAACTAAATGTTAGAAACCTAGTTAGCTTTATCTGTTCGTGATGCAATCAATCTCAATAATATCGCCTACCATACAAATGGTAGCAATTAAATTTGTTGTAAGATGATAGCTTACCCAAACTTTTTTACCATCTGTCATTTCAATATTGAAATTACTCAAATTAAGGGGTTCAAGCCTAGTTCCATTTTCTAATTTGATAACAAGCCCACACCCATCTAGACTCGATAAGTCTTTCAATTCAGCTTTTACTGAATCGGAACATTTATTTTTATTACAAGCGGTTGCAAACATTATTAGAATAATCCATGTCGAGCTTAAAATTATTTTTTTCATTGTCTAAGGCAAAGTTTATCTATACTTTTTGAAAGTACTAAAAAAAGAGCAAGGATAGCCTAAGCACAAAGGTTTATTAAGTTGATTTTCCACGGAGGCTTTTATCCTTTCGTTTCAACGTCACCGTTTGCATGTTTGGCAAAACGTCCTAATGACCTTTTGTGAACTTGATCGTATTTTGGCCAGGGCCAACCGCCAAATTGAGTTCTGTGATAATCATCGAAAGCCTCTTGGATTTCTTCTCTTGAATTCATTACAAATGGACCATGCTGAACAATGGGTTCATTAATAGGTTTTCCTTGTAGGATTAGAATTTTTATAATTTCTGAGCTGTTATTCTTTAGTTTTAAATCTATGGATGGATTAACTACAGCTGCGTGGTATTCAGGAATCAATACATCTTCAATTAAGAGGTTTCTGCCTTGATAAAAGTAAACTGTTCTATTCGATTCTTTAGAGGTTTTTGGAATAAAATATTCTCCGTTAGCTTCTATTTGAATATTAAGTATGCTAACTTGATTTGATGCGTCAAACGCCCATGATCCTGGAGGAGGAGCTGGAGCGCTTTGCCCATTTAATTCCCCAGTAATAACTTCTGTTTTTGTGTTGATCCCATTTAAATCTGTTGAGTTAATAATTGGAATTGAATCGTTCCAAATCATTTTGAAATGAGGAGCAGTCATTTTGTTTTTACGTGGAAGGTTTAACCAGATTTGAAAGAGCTCTAACGGGTTTTCTTTATCTTCGTTTATTAACGGGAACATTTCAGAGTGTTGAACTCCTGAACCTGCAGTCATCCATTGCACATCTCCATCACCATATCTACCAGAAGCACCGAGTGAATCGGCATGATCTACTATTCCCTCGCGAACCACTGTAATAGTTTCAAATCCTCGATGAGGATGCCCTGGGAATCCTGGGACACGTTTCCCATGATACATTCTCCAGCCATCTTTTATAATAAAGTCTTGTCCCATATGCCTTCCTTCTAAAGAAGTTGATGGTCCCATTTCTTCATTTCCTTTTGGATATTTGTCTTCATGGTGCACACAGAATAAAAATGGATCTGCTGTTTCCCATTGAAACCCAAGAGGTTTTATTGATTTTATTTTTTGTTCAGTTTTCATGTCAATTGCTTAATTAGAGTATTATTTTGAAGATCCAAGAAATGGAATGGCGCTTATTGAGCTAAGCCCAAGGCCAAACTTACGGAGGAATATGTGTCGGTGATTCCTTGGTTATTATTCATAATAGCTAATTTTAATTACCTAGGTAAATGTATGAATTATATTTGAATTAATTTATCTTTAAGCTGATATCACAGATAACCTTTTTATTTTTGAGTAAACAATTGACAAGAGATGGATATATTATCATTCAACGTAAATGGCATAAGAGCTATTTCAAAAAAGAACTTTTTTGAGGACATGCGTCGGTTACAGCCTGATTTTATTTGTTTACAGGAAACAAAAGCAACGGTAGATCAGGTTAAAGAAACGGTGTCTAACGAATTAAGTGATTACGAAGTTTATGCGAATGAAGCTGATCGAAAAGGATATTCAGGAACAGCTATTTTTACAAAAGTGTCACCTATTTCTGTTTCTTATGATATGGGGGTTCCTGAACATGATAAGGAGGGAAGGGTTGTTTGTGCTGAATTTAAAGAGTATTTCTTAATTACTGTTTATACACCAAATTCTGGAAATGACTTAAGAAGATTAGATTATAGACAGCAATGGGATACTACTTTCTTAAAGTATATAAAAACACTTGAAAAGCTAAAGCCTATTATTGTTTGTGGAGATTTAAATGTTGCTCATAAGGACATTGATCTAGCGCGACCAAAACCAAACTATAATAAGTCAGCTGGTTATATGCAAGAGGAGATAGATGGATTAGACGCTTATGCTAAGAGTGGGTTAGTAGACATGTTTCGATTTAAGAACAAAGATGAAGTGAAGTATTCTTGGTGGAGTTACCGCGGAGGAGCAAGAGATAGAAATGTTGGCTGGCGTATAGATTACTTTCTAGTGTCAGAATCAATTGCTTCACGTGTAGAGGAATCAACCATTTTAAATGATATTATGGGCTCGGATCATTGTCCAGTGCGAATAAAAATCACGTAATAAAAAAGCCGAGAACATTGTTTTCGGCTTTTTTATTATCTTCAATGAAGAATATTATTTCTTTTTTGAACAACAAGATTTCTCTGTTGTAGAAGAAGAACAAGATGACTTCGTTTCAGTTTTAGTACAGCAGGCTGCTTTTTTAGATTTTTTCTTTTTCTTTTTCTTTTTCTTTTTCTTTTTGTCGTCGTCTTTTTTAATTTCTGTTTGAGTGTCAGAATTTTCTACAAAAGCTGCAGAACTAAATGTCCCAACGAATAAAAGTAAAGAGAGAGCTAAAAATATTTTTTTCATGATTTAATTTTAATTTATCCTAAATTACAATAATTGTGTTTAGTGCACTAATTTTTATGTGAAATAATTATAAAGAACCCAACACATTAAGAAGAAAGGAACGACAAAAAAGGTACCGTCAAATCTATCTAGAATACCGCCATGTCCAGGCATTATGTTCCCCGTGTCTTTTACGTTCATACTTCGTTTAAAAAGAGATTCCATTAAATCGCCTAAAATGGCACATGGAATAATGATTAGTGATGCGAGAATCCAAAATATAAGATGATCATTGTCAAAGACATACCCGATAATTATTGCTGCAATTATAGTAAATACAGCACCGCCAATTGTTCCTTCTGAAGTTTTTTTTGGAGAAATTCGTTCGAACAACTTTGTTTTCCCAGCAATAAGTCCCGATAAATATGCAAAAGTGTCGTTCACCCATGTTAGAATGAACATACCAGCAAGTAAAGGGAATGTATTATTGTCCATTACTGTAATATGTACCATTAAAATAAACGGTACTGTAACGTAAATAATTCCGAAGACGAATACGGAAAGGTTAATCAGTGGGTTTTTCTTTTTACGCCAAAGCTCAATTAAAAACAGTGAGAAGAGCATAGGAATTAATATAACCAATGCCTCGTTTGGTAAAACGTCAAATAAAACTAATGATGATACTCCATAAGTAAAAACCCCATAATACAAAGAAGTTTCCCAGCTCACATTAGCTGAATTACCTCTCTCAAATAACTTATAGAATTCAATTAGTCCTATTACCATAAAAAAGCCAAGGACAACTGCTAAAAATCTATCGGAAAAGAATATAGGTATTAATATTATAGAAATAAATACCGCCCCTGTTAATGATCTTAGTAAGATTTTATTCATCTGTCCCCTCAATTAGTTCAAGTGCAATTTTTTCATGTTCCGCGCATACATTTAAATAGATATATCCAAAAGCATTATATGAGGAGTCACGTTGATCAAAAATAGAAACTGGAATATCATGAGCTTCCAGTTTCATTTTATAAATACGTACTATATATTCGTCAGTCGATTGGAAAGCAGTAACCCATTTAGGCTCCTTCACTAGTTTCGCTCGAAGGCTTTTTCGTTTCTGAAGAATATTCTGTATCAACCCCATTATCAATTGCTTTTTTTTCATTTGTTGAATCAGTAATAGTTTTATTCTCAGCTATAATCTTATCTTCTTCTACAATTTTATCCCATTGGCGTGCTCCAAATATAGCAACTAAATCTTCTTTAAAGATAACTTCTTTCTCAAGTAGCTTCTCAGCAAGTAAAATCAACTGTGTTTCATTATCCTTGAGGATCTGTTTCGCTCTTTGGTATTGAGATTCAATTAGTTTACTGACCTCTTCATCAATAATACGTGCTGTATCATCAGAATATGGTTTTGTAAATTGATTGTTTCCTTGTGGATCATAGAAAGATATGTTACCAACTTTTTCATTTAGCCCATATACAGAAACCATTGCATAAGCTTGTTTAGTTACTTTTTCAAGATCACTTAGTGCACCAGTACTTATTTTGCCAAAAGTAATCTCTTCCGAAGCACGACCACCTAATGCAGAACACATGTCGTCTAATATTTGTTCCGTTGTTGTAATACTCCGTTCTTCTGGAAGGTACCAGGCAGCACCAAGAGATCTACCACGAGGAACAATTGTCACTTTAACAAGTGGATTTGCATGTTCAAGCATCCAGGAAATTGTTGCGTGTCCCGCTTCATGAAATGCGATTGATTTTTTTTCTTGAGGAGTAATGATTTTATTTTTCTTTTCAAGTCCACCAACAATTCTGTCTACAGCATCTAAGAAGTCTTGTTTTTCAACAAACTTCTTATCATGGCGTGCAGCGATTAATGCAGCTTCATTACAAAGGTTAGCTATATCAGCTCCTGAGAAGCCAGGTGTTTGCCGCGCAAGGAAATCAACATCCATGTTATCAACTAACTTAAGTGGCTTCAAATGAACATCAAAAATTTCTTTACGCTCATTAATGTCTGGCATGTCAACATATATTTGACGATCAAAACGACCGGCGCGAGTTAAGGCATTATCCAAAACATCAGCACGATTTGTTGCAGCTAAAATAATCACTCCAGAGTTTGTTCCGAAACCATCCATTTCAGTCAAAAGCTGATTCAATGTGTTTTCACGTTCATCGTTTGAACTAAATCCATTGTTTTTACCTCTTGCACGTCCGATAGCGTCAATTTCATCAATAAAGATAATTGAAGGTGCTTTTTCTTTTGCTTGCTTGAATAAGTCACGAACTCTAGATGCACCAACCCCAACAAACATTTCTACGAAGTCAGATCCTGACAAAGAGAAGAATGGCACTTTTGCTTCACCAGCAACTGCTTTTGCAAGTAGTGTTTTACCCGTTCCCGGAGGCCCTACAAGTAATGCACCTTTAGGGATTTTGGCTCCTAGGTCAGTATATTTTTTTGAGTTTTTTAAGAACTCAACAATCTCTTCAATTTCTTCTTTAGCCCCTTCTAAACCAGCTACATCATTAAATGTAACATTAGTTGATTTTCCGTTTTCGTAAATTTTAGCTTTGGATTTTCCGATGTTAAATATTTGACCACCAGCACCACCTCCACCAGCACCACCAGACATTCTTCGCATAACAAAGAGCCAGATTACAATCAGAATAGCGATAGGTAATAGGAAGTTTAAGATATTACCGAGGTAATTAATTTCGTCTTTAGGAAGTACTTGAACAGTATCTTTACTATAGGATTTTAACTCTTTATTCATTTCTTTCACTTCTGTAGTGAATGCGCCAGCATCAAGGATTTTAGCCGAGAATTCTTGCTTACCACCAAATTGAGACCCCTTGTTGAGAGCTTCTTTTATTAGGTTGTATTTTGTTTCTTCAGAGCTTCGTATAAATTCTTTTCCTTCAGAAGTTAGTGAGAAATCAACACGAATCTTGTTCACTAAAAATGCCTCATCAATGAATCCTTCCTTTGCTAATTCAATAAACGTGTCTTCATTCTCAACTGTCGCATTAGCTCCCGAGGACATGAATAATTGAAATCCAATAATTGCAATAGCTATTATTGCGTAAATCCAATAGATTGAAAAGGGACTTTTCTTTTTCTTTTTATTATCAGTCATTATATTTTTTTAATTCAAATTTGGAATGTCTGTTCTTTTAGCGTCAGCCCAAAGGTCTTCAAGATCGAAAAAAGTTCGTTTTTCTTTATGGAAAACATGAGCAACTACACTGAAATAATCCAAAAGAACCCATTCACTGCTCGTTCTCCCCTCAATGTTCCAAGGTTTTTCTCCGATTTCTTTTCTTGCATACCGCGTAACGGATTTACTAATTCCGTCTACTTGAGTTGATGATTCACCACTACAAATAACAAAAAAGTCACATACGGCACTATCAATTTCTCTTAAGTCAAGAATAACAATATCTTCTGCTTTATTCTCTTGCATTCCTTCAACGATAGTATCTGCTAAATTTTGTGATTCGTTGTCAACTAATTCTTTATTCATCTAGTGTTTTTAAGCATTGCAAAGCTAATGTTATTTTTTTAAATAAATCCTTACATTTAATCCACCAAATGTTAAATTAATGATGGAAATCGGTAGAAAAATAATTCATTTACATTCTGTAGATTCAACGAACAACTATACTGCCAAATTGTTGCATGACGGTGAAATTGATCATGGTACGGTAATATTGGCAGCCGAACAATTCGCAGGGAGAGGTCAGAGGTCATCTGAATGGCTCGTTAAACCTGGAGAAAATCTAACTTTTTCAGTGTTTTTAGACAGCGTCAATGTGGCAGTTGACCAGCAGTTTATTTTGACACAAATTGTATCTCTAAGTTTAGTTGATCTTTTGACGAAATTCAACTTAAAACCGGAAATAAAATGGCCAAATGACATTTTTGTTAAAGGGAAAAAAATTGCAGGAGTATTAATTGAAAATCAACTTAGGTCAAAGTCTATTCAAAATTCAATTATTGGAATAGGGTTAAATGTCAATGAGGTTGATTTTAAAGGCTTCATAGCAACGAGCGTTAAAAATGAAACAGGGGAATTTAAAAGTGTAAAGGATGTTCTCTATTCATTTCTCTATTCATTCAATAAAACTTGGAATATGTTTATAAATAATTTGGACAGCTTAGACGAAGAATATCATAATCTCTTATACTTAAGAGATATAAACGCAAAGTATCAAGATAATAATGGTGAATTTAATGGTGTTTTAAAAGGTGTTCAACCTTCAGGAAGACTATTAATTGAAAAAGAAGGTAGGATAAAAGATTATGACTTTAAGGAAATCAAGTTTATTTTGAAAAATGTTCTTTAAGTTTATCTGACATGTAGTTAAATAGATTCTTTAACGGTTTTTCAACCATCATTTTCAAAAAAGCATTAACCTCACCATCAAAATGAATGTAACCCTCAGTTGAAGATTCTTTTTCATCAAGGTTTACAGTAAGGCGAAATGGAAAAGGTGATTTTTCGCCAGATTTTAAGAATAAATTATCACCATCAATACCGTCTTGAACCAAAGAAATAATAATTCCTCCCTGAACTTTAAACGAACAGTCTTCTGTTGTTGATTTGAAATCGGAGATGTTATTCTGAGGTAACAAATGAATTAAATTATTAGAATCACTTAAGAATGCTTTAATATCTTTCTTTGAAGAGTTAACTGTTACCTTGTTTCCGTCTATTATCATAATGCACTATTTACGCCAGTCTTTAGGTGCTTTTTTCCACTCTTTTAATGAACTTAAATCATCTTCAGAGATTAAATTACTTGATAATGCTTTGTCCAGCATAATGTCGTAGTCTGTTAATGTAACATATGGACATTCTGCATTTGCAAAATTTTCATGCGCAACATCAAACCCGTAAGTAAATATGGCTACTAAACCTTTAACGTCTAGTTTTGCATCACGAAGAGCTTCAACTGCTTTTAAGCTACTTCCACCTGTAGACAATAGATCTTCAATAACAACTACCTTTTGGCCTGCTTCATAGTACCCTTCGATCTGGTTTCCCATACCGTGTGATTTCACTTCACTGCGCACGTAAATGAAAGGTATACCAAGCTCTTGAGCAACGAGTGCTCCTTGAGCAATTCCTCCGGTTGCAACACCAGCAATTACATCCGGTTTCCCATAATGTTCAATGATGCTTTCAGCGTATGCTTGACGAATAAATGTTCTTACCTGAGGATAAGAAAGAGTTATTCTATTGTCACAGTATATAGGGGACTTTATTCCAGAAGCCCAGGTGAATGGTTTTTTTGGATTAAGCTTAATGGCTTTGATTTGTAACAGAAATTCTGCTACTTTTAGTGCCTTGTCTTCATTTAAAATCATGGTCGCAAATGTACAAAGTTTTTATAGACAATAAACCATTAGTAATTGGAAATAATTCGATGTTTTCAACAAAATCGCAGCGTATTTATGCACATGAATTAATTGATTTCCCTAACGACATTGAAGCTGAATTGAATAACATAACTATTGATAACCCTTTGCTGATTTGTTCTCAGGATCTTGATCGTGATTTTAAACGCCTATTTGAAGGCTATGATTTGATAGAGGCCGCTGGAGGTATTGTTGAATCAAAAGAAGGTTTTTTAATAATTGAGCGAAATGGTTTTTGGGATATACCTAAAGGTAAGATGGAGAAAGAGGAGACTCCAGAAGAATCTGCGCTGAGAGAGATTGAGGAAGAATGTGGTATTTATGGTCATGTAATTGATCAGTTGTTAACAATTACTTATCACACATACTTATTCAAAGGACGATTGGTTCTGAAAAAGACATACTGGTACAAATTGAATTATTCAGGCAATGATATACTCACTCCGCAATTGGATGAAGGGATCACGAAAGCTCAATGGTTCACTAAAAACCGCATCCCCGAAATCAGATTAAATACCTACGGATCAATACATGAAGTATTGGATGCTTACGAATCTTTATGAAGTACTGTTGGTGAAGCTTGAGCAGTTGGCATAATTACAATGTCATTAATGTTTACATGGCTTGGTCGTGTAGCAACAAAAAATGCTGTTTCTGCGATATCAAAGGCAATAAGAGGTGAATAGCCATTATACACAGAGTCTGCCGTTGATTGATTTCCTTTGAATCGCACTAGTGAGAATTCTGTTTCTGCAGCCCCAGGAGCAATATTAGTTACTTTAATTTTATGTGAAACTAAATCAATCCGCATGGCTTGAGAAAGTGCATCAACAGCATGTTTAGAAGCGCAATAGACATTTCCCCCTGGGTAAACTTGCTTTCCAGCAATACTACCAATATTAATAATATGTCCTTTTTGATTAGCTTTTAGAAAAGGAATAATTTCTTTAGAAACGTATAATAACCCTTTTACGTTAGTGTCAATCATGCGTTCCCAGTCGTCTAATTCTCCCTCGTCAATAGGGCCTTTACCAACTGCTAATCCAGCATTATTGATGAGTATTTCAATGTTTGAGCTGATACTATTGGGTAGCTGATTGATAGATTGAGCGACTTCACTTTGATGACGTACGTCAAATGCAAGAGCAATGACATCTGCGTTTGTTGCTTCAATTATTTTGATTTTCAATTCAGTTAAGCGGTCTTTACGCCTTCCAGTGATAATTAAATTCCAGCCATTTTTAGCAAACAGCTCTGCGCATGCCTTTCCAAATCCAGCGGTAGCTCCAGTTATAAAAACGTATTTACTCATAACAACTTCTTTTTTGATGTACTTATTAATAATTATCCTATAATTAAAATAGAATCCTACAGCAACTTTTATCGCAAAATAAAATTGCAGAATCTACAGGTTTTAATTTGAAATATTAAGTTTCTTGAAGTAGCGGATACTTATAAACACTAACAAGAAAATGACTATGGTGTAAAGTATCACTGATTTTTTTGTCAAAAATAAGGAATATAAGACGTTCTGTCTCAATTTTTTTATCTCTCTGCGACACTTTGTCATAAAATAGCAGATGGCATAGAGATTGACTTACAAGAAATATAAAAAAAAACAAATTATAATGAGAACAGGTCAAATTAATGTGCAAACGGAAAACATCTTTCCAATCATTAAGAAGTTTTTGTATTCAGATCACGAAATCTTTTTAAGAGAGTTAGTTTCAAATGCTGTTGATGCATCACAAAAATTGAAATTTTTATCTAATAATGGAGAGTTCAATGGAGAGCTAGGTGATTTGAAAGTAGAAGTTATCTTAGACTCCGTCGAAAAAACATTAACAATTAGAGATCGAGGAATCGGTATGACTGCTGATGAAATCGATAAATACATTAATCAGATTGCTTTTTCTGGAGCGGAGGAATTCGTTCAGCAGTATAAAGGAACAGAAGGTGCAGAGCAAATTATCGGACATTTTGGTTTAGGATTCTATTCTGGGTTTATGGTGTCAGAGAAAGTTCAAATTCGTTCTTTATCAAGGCATGAAGGTGAAAAAGCGGTTCAATGGGAGAGTAATGGGTCACCAGAATATACAATCACGGATATTGAAAAAGAAGACAGAGGTACCGATATCATTCTTTACATAAATGAAGAATCTGCTGAGTTTTTAGAGAAGTCTAGAGTTCAAGGAGTTTTAGATAAGTATTGTAAGTTTTTACCTGTTCCCGTTATTTTTGGAACAAAGACAGAGTATGTAGAAGATCCTGCTGGTGAAAAAGAGGAAGATGGAAAAGTGAAGCGTGTTGCTGTTGACACAGTCAATCAAGTAAACAATGTTTCTCCAGCATGGACAAAAGCTCCAGCAGATTTAGATGTAGATGATTATAATTCATTTTACAGAGAGCTATATCCTTCAACAATTGAGTCACCATTATTTCATATCCATTTGAATGTTGATTATCCATTCAACCTAACGGGAATTTTGTATTTCCCAAGAATTCAAGAGAATTTAGAAATTCAGAAAAACAAGATTAATCTCTATTCTAATCAAGTTTTTATTACGGATAATGTGGAAGAGATTGTGCCGGAATTTTTAACATTATTACATGGTGTTATTGATTCTCCGGATATTCCTTTAAATGTTTCTAGATCATATTTACAGAGTGATGGGAATGTAAAGAAAATATCGTCTCACATTACCAAAAAAGTAGCCGATAAGTTAGCTGATATGTTTAAGAAAGATCGTGCTGATTTTGAATCTAAATGGGAAGACCTTAAGTTATTTGTTCAATACGGAACCTTATCTGATCCAAAGTTTGCTGAAAAAGCGAAGAAATTCACTTTAGTTAAGAATAGCGAAGGAAAATATTTCACGCTAGAGGAGTTTAGAGAAAAGGTTCAAGCGATTCAGACGAATAAAGATGATAAAGTCGTGATGCTTTACACAAATAGTGTTGAAGAGCAATATGGATTTATTCAGAAAGCGAAGGATAGAGGATATGATGTACTTCATATTGATGGTCCGTTAGCGCCACACTGGATTGCTAATGCGGAACAAGCACTTGAAAATGTAATGTTTGCTCGTGTTGATTCTGATTCATTGGATAAATTAATTCAAAAGGAAGAAGAAATTCCTTCCAAATTATCGAAAGAAGATGAAGAGGTATTGAAGCCAATCTTTGAATCTGTAGTAAACGGAGAGAAGTATAAAATTCAATTCGAAAGTATGAGTGCTGACGATGCTCCAATAATTATCACTCAACCTGAGTTTATTCGTCGAATGATGGAGCAACAAAAAATGGGAGGTGCTG
This sequence comes from Flavobacteriales bacterium UBA4466, assembly GCA_905182335.1. GTDB lineage: Bacteria > Bacteroidota > Bacteroidia > Flavobacteriales_D > Crocinitomicaceae > UBA4466. The sequence goes on from CAJJBE010000005.1 coordinate 251,418, forward strand.
GTTTTTTTGGTGCTTTTCCAGATACATTTAATGTTTTAGTTAATTCTAATCATGCAAAAATCGGTGAGGTTTTAAGTGCTAAATCAGTTAAGGCGAAGACAAAGAAAGTTAAGCAATTAACCGATATTGCACTTCTTTCACAAGGAATGTTAAAAGGTGAGGAGTTAAACAAGTTTATTGAACGAAGTATAGAATTAGTATAGTATTTTCATAAAGCGCCAGAGATTTATTTGGCGCTTTATTAAATTTTAGTGTATTGTTTAAGTGGATATTAGCCATTGCCGGTTTTTTGTTTTTTGGCAAAAGTTTTTTTGGAGGTTTTATCGGTTTCACTATTGGTTCGGGTATAGATAATTATCAAAATAGAGCTAAAAGTGCACAGGGTCGAGGAGATCAGCGCGGAGGACGTGCATTTTCTCCAGAAGATTTATTTAATTATTATCAGCAACGTTCTTCTACCAGTGACATCCCTACAATGATAATGGCATTGTCGGCGGCAGTAATGCGTGCTGATGGTAAAGTTTTAAAGTCTGAATTAACCTATGTTAAAACTTTTTTAAACCAACAGTTTGGAACTCGTTTTTCAACAGAACATTTGCAAGTGTTAAAGCGTTTTCTTGATTCAGGTGATATTCCGTTACACCAAATTTGTCAAGATATTAAATTAAGAATGCAGCCAGAGGTTAGAACCCAATTGTTGCATTATATGTTTGGGATAGCCAAGGCTGACGGAGAGGTGTCTCAATCTGAGATTGATGTGATTAAGCAAATTGCTTCAATGTTGGGAGTATCTCAGACTGACTTTGAGAGTGTAAAGAACATGTTCTACAGAAACGTTGATTCTGATTATAAAGTTCTAGGAATTGAGCAAACATCAACAGACGATGAGGTAAAAAAAGCATACCGAAAAATGGCTATAAAATTCCACCCAGATAAAGTCGTTCAAATGGGGGTGGAATATCAAAAAGGCGCCAAGGAAAAATTCCAGAAAATTCAGGATTCATACGAGGCAATCAAGAAAAGAAGGGGGATTAAGTAAACCTCTAAAAAGCCATTACTGTATTGTTCCAATCGCAAATATCGTAGGTTTTTTACCTAAGTCATATGCATTTTCACGCCAGTCTTTAATTGACATTGTTCTAATTGATTCAGTTGGTAATGTTATGTTACAAGCAATACAAAGCATCGTTGTATCAGATAAATCATTCAATAAATCATCTAAGACATTCATATTTCTGAATGGAGTATCCATAAATAGGTGAGTAGCACCATTTCTACGGGTGTCTCCTTCATAGTTTTTCATTTCACGAATTCGATCTTTCCGCTCTTTTGGTAAATACCCATGAAAGGCAAAGTTTTGACCTGAGAAACCACTTCCCATTAAGGCAAGTAATATAGATGACGGACCAACAAAAGGATGAATTTTAATTCCTTCAGCATGTGCCATAGCAACAGCTGAAGCACCAGGATCTGCAACACCAGGGCATCCAGCTTCAGATAAAACTCCAATATCGGTTCCGTTGAGTGCAGGTTTTATAAATGAATAAACTGAACCAGCATCTGTTTTCTTATTCAATTCGAAGAAAGTACACTCATCAATAGGAAATGAACGATCTAGTTTTCTCAAATATCGACGTGCTGATTTTACACTTTCTACAATAAAATAACGAAGTTCGATTACTTGGCTTCTTACAGCACTTGGTGTAATATCATCTGTTGATTCTCCTCCAAGCGTTGTTGGGATTAAGTATATTGTTCCTTTAGGCATTATTTAAGTCTTTTATTGACAATTATATCTGTGGCTTCATCTAACATTGAAAAAACATTTTCAAAGCCTTGAACTCCTCCATAGTATGGGTCTGGTAAATCAGAATTCATTCCTGGCATTATTTCGTTTAGAACCATTTTGACTTTATTTTTATCTTTTTCGTTTTGAGCAAGTCGAATAATATTAGCATAATTACTCTTATCCATAACATAAATTAAATCAAATTCATCAAAATCTCTACGGTGAAATTGTCGAGCCCTTAAGTCATCGACTGATAGGTTGTGTGTTTTTGCAGTTGTCCTCATTCGATAATCAGGTGCTTCACCAGAATGATGTCCTGAAGTTCCTGCTGAATCTACCTGTACATCTAAGTTATTGATACGAACCTTTTCTCGCAATAGTCCATCTGCAAGAGGCGATCTACAAATATTACCTAAACACACCATTAAAACCTTCATATGATTTATATTATGAGTCTGTAAAGATAAGGGAAATAAGAAATGTTACATGTTTATACCAGGGTAAATATTCATTTTATCAACTAAATTAGTTTAAATGACCCAACGAATATGTGTTTTATACGTCATATAATTGGATAGGAACAAATACTTTTATTATGAGACAGTTAAAAATATCTAAACAAGTAACGAATCGAGAGACAGCATCTCTGGATAAGTATTTACTTGAAATAGGGCGTGTAAACCTTATTACGGCTGAAGAAGAAGTAGAATTGGCTATACGGATTCAAGCAGGTGATAAAGGCGCCTTAGAAAAATTAACGAAAGCGAATTTAAGATTTGTTGTTTCTGTTGCAAAGCAATATCAAAATCAAGGTCTTTCGCTTCCAGATTTAATTAATGACGGGAACGTCGGATTGATCAAGGCTGCAAAGCGTTTTGATGAAAAGAGAGGGTTCAAATTTATTTCATATGCTGTATGGTGGATTCGACAATCGATTTTACAATCGTTGGCTGAGCAGGCTAGAGTAGTGCGGTTGCCATTGAATAAGATTGGTACAATAAACAAGATTAATAGGGCGTTTTCAGAATTAGAGCAACGTTTAGAAAGACCACCTTCAGCTCAAGAGTTGGCAGATCATATGGAGGTATCACTTAGCGATGTTAGGCAATCACTGCAGAACAATGGTCGGCATGTTTCCATGGATGCTCCTTTGACGCATGGAGATGAATCATCATCGAGTATGTATGATGTATTACCAAATGATTCATTGCCTGGACCTGAAAAGGTATTATTACTTGAATCACTAAGAAAAGAAATATTCCGATCACTTTCAACATTAACTGTGAGAGAAGGTGAGGTTGTTAAAATGTATTTCGGTTTGGGTCAGATAACACCATTAACCTTAGAGGAAATAGGAGAACGATTTGATTTAACAAGAGAAAGAGTAAGACAAATTAAAGAAAAAGCTATTCGAAGATTAAAAGACACTTCCCGAAGCCGGATGCTAAAAACATACCTAGGTTAAGCGGGGTCAACGTCAATAATCACTCGAATTGACTTGTGAAGAGGAGCGCTGTAAAAATCATCAACGATTTTATGTATACGTTCCTTTACTTGTTTGTCATTTGCTTCACGTTCAATTTTAACCGTAATTTTCTTTAAGTAGTAATTGTAAATACGTTTCACAACTGGATACTCTGGGCCTAACACACGCTCTTTAAATGTTTTACGCAATTCAGAAGCTAATTTATTAGAAGCGTTATGAAGAACATTTTCATCTTTATGTTTAAGCGTTAATTCGATTATTTTATAAAATGGCGGGTAGAAGAAGTTAGAGCGCTCTATTATTTCGTTTTCAAAGAAAGACACAAAGTCATGATCAATCACTTTTTGAATTACCCAATGATCTGGATCTCCCGTTTGAATTATTACTTTTCCCCGTTTCTTACGTCTTCCAGATCTTCCTGCAACTTGAGTCATTAATTGGAATGATCGCTCAAAAGCTCTGAAATGAGCCCTGTTTAGTAGCATGTCTGCATCTAGTATTCCAACCAAATTAACATTGTCGAAATCTAATCCTTTGGTTACCATTTGAGTACCGATAAGAATATCAATATTCCCTGTATCAAAATCATTTAAGATATTGGCATATGCATTTTTAGATCGTGTAGTATCTAAATCAAGTCGTTTTACAACCTTGTCAGGAAACATTGCACCTAATTCATCTTCTATTTTCTCTGTTCCGAAACCAAGCATTTTTAGGCGGTTACTACCACATGCCGCACATGATCCAATTGGTTTAATATTGTAACTGCAGTAATGGCATTTTAGCGAATTACTATGTTTATGATAGGTCAGCGATACATCACAATTTTTACATTTTGGTGTCCAGTTACAAATTTCACATTGCCAAAGTGGGGTGTAACCACGTCTATTTTGGAATAGTATAATTTGTTCTCCAATTTTCAATGCTTCTTTAATACTGTCAAGAAGAAATGAGGTAAAGTGAGACTGCATACTTTTCTGCTTGCGTTCTTTTCGAACATTAGCACATTGTACTTCTGGCAGTAAAACACTTCCAAATCGATCAGAAAGATTGACTAGAGCGTATTTACCTTGTTTTGCATTCTGATAGCTTTCAAGAGAGGGTGTTGCTGATCCTAAAACAATATTTGCTTTATGAAGAGCGCTTAAAACAATAGCACAATCACGTGCGTTATACCTTGGTGACGGGTCATATTGTTTAAAACTTGATTCATGTTCCTCATCTACAATTATTAATCCTAAATCTTTAAATGGTAGAAAGATGGAAGATCGCGCGCCTAAAACAATTCGAAATTTATGCGGATTATTGTTAAGTACGTTGTTCCAAATCTCAACACGTTCATTTTGATTGAATTTAGAATGGTATACTCCAATTTGATCACCAAAATATGCAGATAAACGCTGAATTAATTGTGTTGTTAGTGCTATTTCAGGAAGTAAGAATAAGCACTGTTTACCCGTGTCTAATGCTTCTTGAATTAATTGAACATAGATTTCAGTTTTTCCTGATCCTGTAACACCATGAAGTAAGACAACTTTATTTTCATCAAATGCTTGATGAATTTCTTTTAGTGCAACATCCTGTGATGAAGATAAGGCCTTAAACGCTTCAGCTCCTTCCTCTTGGTCAATCAGTCTCGTTATTTCTAACTTCTCTTGTATAATAGCTCCATTTTTCTCTAAGGTATTAAGTGAGGAGAGTGAAATTCCATCGTTAATTATGTTCTTTCGAAGTACGGGTATCATTTCACCTCCGGAGTATTTCCCATGATGAATCAATGTTAGTATTGCTTTGAGTTGTTTTTCTTTGCCTTTAAACTTCTCTAATGACTGAATTAGCTCACCAAGTAAGTCTTCATTCAAGTAATTATTGGCTAAGCGAACAAAAGTTGCTGTTTTAGGTGTGAACTTATCGTTCAATTCTTCTAAAGATACAACTGCTTTTTTATCAATTAATCCTTTGATAATCGGTTGAACAGTTTTTATTCCTAACAATTCAGAAATCTCTTTAAGATCTAAAGATTCACGAACTTCCAATGTGAAAATAATTTCTAATTCTCGTTCAGTAAGAAGGTTTTCATTAATCGTATAGTCTGGATGCAGTGCAATTTTTGTTTCACTCGCTAGCTTAAAATTTGAAGGTAAAGCAGCATTCATTACATCGCCAATTGGAGCCATATAATAATTTGAAATCCATTTCCAGAATGTGTATTGTTCTTTGGTAATTATAGGTTGCTCATCAAGTAAATGCTCTATATACTTGGCTTGATAATCTTCAGGAATATTCTCATGAATTGAAGTGATAATGCCAGTGATAAGTTTTGATTTACCAAACGGTACAACTACCCGTGCTCCTTCAAAAATAGCATCATTCATTTCGTAGGGAACACGATAAGTGAATTCCTTCCGAATCGAAATCGGTAAAATTACATTAGCAAAAAGCGTTTTCCTTTCAGGCATACGCTAATTTAAGAGAATAAAGAGAGATATAATAATTAGTTGCAGTTCCAAGCATTATCTGCAGCAGATAGATCTCCTGGGTGATCACTACAAAACAAAAGCCCTAAGTTTTGACAAAGGTATCTCGTTGTTTTCTTGTCAATTACTCTCACGTTAGCTTGCTCAGTAGGATCGATGAAAGGTTTGAAAACAGATTTCGTTGAACGAGAAGTAAAGAGACCAACCGCTCTAAAGTCACCTGAAGCCTCAAGGTTTGTAAAAGAAGGCTTACTTTGCGTTAAATCTGTAGAAGGCTCATTCACAGATATATATTCGGCAAGATCTTCAGACCCTCCAGTGAATACTGTAGTAATTGAGTTAAATGTTCTTTTTGTAATCAAGGGGTCATCCGTGCATGCTGCAGTGATATTAGCCATAAATGTTTGCCCATTTACAGCAAAGATCTTATCTGAATTTTCTTGGCAATCTGATGTTCCTGCTCTATAAGTAAATGATTTAACAGTTGCTGTAGAGCCAATCCACTCAGTAAATTCAACGCGTAAGTTAATTTCAAGCTTGTAAGCATTTTGAGTACTTGTTATATGAACATTAGAAGCTCTTGGTATATTTGAGTTATCAACGAATTTATATGGTTGTGTTGCTCCAGAAATAGCTTCACTCAACTTTCTGACTAATTCTGTTGTAGAAGTCACTGTAAACTCACCATTATTGATGTCTAAATCAAGCCTATATTCATTATTTTGATTGAGTGTTCCATTGAAATAGTACAGTTTTTGCTCTGGAGCATAAAACGCACCATTTGGGTCTTTGTTTGTTACTGTTGTATCAATTAATTCCCATGAAACACCTGTGGGAAGTCCATTATTTAATTCAGTAACTGTACCTTCTAAATTCGGGAAGTAACTGGAGTCTGGAATTTGAGCAAAATCATAGGAGTTTCCAGGGCCAATAAAGGCACGTGTGATTTTCATTATGTGTGTAGTTTCCGACACGTCTAATAGCGCGTAAACAACAGCTGTTTCAATGAAGTCACCGTCTAGTTCAATTTCTTCTTTACATGAATGTAATGAAATAGACAATCCAACGATTGCTGCTAAGCCAAATAATATTTTTTTCATTTCCTAGAGAGTATTTATCAAAAGTACTAAAATTAGTTGTGTATATAACGCTGCTAAATCAACCTATGTTACATAATAATCAATAATATTATTAATCCTTTATCTTATTCATTCCCATCGCATATAAAATCCAGTTGGGTAAATGTTTACCAGGCTTTTTCTTTTTAAGATTAATGTACCAGCCGATTTTTTTCATAATCGGAACCTTATGAGTCTCGACAAATTCAATTAATGTTCCATCAAAGTCTTCAATGTATGAGAACCTTCCACCAGCTTCCCCCATATCAAATGTATTCGAACTATCAACGGTAAAAGGATATCCCTTTGATTCACATTCTTTTTGTAGTTCATCCATTCCTTGAATATCAAAACACAAATGAATGAATCCCCAATCTCCCCAGAATCTATTTTCGAAAATATTTCTACGATCTTCACGATCCAATGATTGTATTAGTTCAATTTGAGTTGGACCAAGTAGACGTGCAAATGGGCCTTTTCTAGCTTCTTTGTGAGACAATAAGACTCGTCTTACTTTCCCTTTTCCTTCAGGTAAGCCACCGATATCATCAAAAGTACCTGTTTTGTCATATACCACTGTTTCGTATCCGAGAATATCTTTGTATAATCCGATAGACTTATCCATATCACTTACACCGATTAATGTTCCCGCAACACCACCGCAAAACGAAGGGTGTTTCGTATCTTTAAACCATCCTTTTCCATCAACAACATTAAAAATGTTTCCATTTGGATCTTCACAGAAAAATGAAAGTTCACCATTTGGTGCTTTTGAAAGCTCACCAATAATCTTTGCACCATTTTCTTTAAAGTAGGTGTATGATTTAGCTACATCTCGAGATTTAACACGACAAGAGTATAAGCCATAATCACCAAGTTTAATCTCGAATTTTGATTTCCCCGTACTCCTAGATGTATATTGCCAAATCTCGAATCCACCGCCACCTTGCATGCTTAATGCAAGAGATGCAGTTCTTTTATGAACTTTTCCGCCTGTGTACTTTGTCATTAAAGGTGCTTCTGCAGCATCTTCAAATACGCGTACGTCAACTCCGAAAAATTTACGGTACCATTTCCAAATTTCTTGAACATCAGGAACTCCAATCCCCATTTGTTGTATGCCACAGATTATTTTTTCCATTTTGAATATTTTGATGGGCAAATATAATACTTTCCTTACCTGATTGCTCTATCGTTAAACAGAATATATCCTAAACTGAATTGAAAAGCAAGAGGGTTGTCTTGTTCAGGAAAATAATTAAACGTAATTCTAATAGGTCCTATGAAACTATTGTAAACAATAGATGAAGAGGCCATATAAGTTCGTCCTTCGAATAACTCAGATAGACTTAGTGAGCCATTATTGTTTTTTATTTGCCTAAAGGGTTGATATATATATGCGTCTAAACGAACATCAAATTTTTTATATACTGTAAAAACCGTGTTTAATCCTACGGCTGCAAATTGAGGTGCGCGATATTCTTCCATGAAATAAGTACGGGTATCGGGCACTAAACTAAACTCTGTAGTGGTAAGTAAGGAGGCTGTATAATTCGCAAATAAAGGGTGTGTGTTGTATGCTATTTGGCCATGTATACCGAGGTGAAATATAGGCTTTTCAATAACGAACGATTGAAATTCTAATCCTAGACTCAGCCAGTTATGATTTTCTTTTATTTCAAATTCTTCTTTGCTAGTTGATCCAGGAATACTGTGCTCAAGGGCATTAATATATTTAGCATAGGCTTTGAAGTAATGACCGCTAGATGCAAATTGTTTTCGGTTTAAAGAATTTTGAGTAACATTCCAACTTGCAGAACCACCTCTAAAAATAGTTATGTCAGCAGTGTCTTTATTTGTGAATTTTTTATTCTGATAATATTGATCTTCTAAAGTAAACCACCTTCCGTCAAGTGTGCTTTTTATGTTATTGCTAAATGGTATGTTAAATTGAAGCCCAGCATATCTTTCTTCTTGGACTAGAAATGACGGAATAGCATCTTCAAAAAATGTAGCAAAGCTTCTAAAATAATCCCAACGATTGAGAACAAAATAAGCAGAAGTTGAAAATGGATAAACACCCGGTAACTCTATCGTGAACTTTGCTTTTCCAGAACCATAAAACTTTCCAAAGTAAGATGAAAGCTCTGTTTTTGTGGCGACTTTACCAATAGATTGATATGACAACCCTATATACCCAGTGTTTACTGCTCTCGAAGAGAAGTGCCCTCCAACCTCAAGCCTAATTTCTTTTGCTTTAGTTATGTATAAGTTGAGATCATATGTGCTATCTTTTTTTAATTCTAGCGTAGGAAATAGAAAATCAATTTGAGGAGCAGCGTTAAGTCTGAAATAACGTTTTTCTAAAAGATTTAAATTCAGGACTTCTGATTTGTTCTTACGAATCATTGATTTTGATAGATAGCTTAATCTTTTATTAGAATTATGAATTGAAACAGATGATATTTCAAGAGGCGCATCATTTTCATGAAACGCAAGTCTTTTCATAGCTAGTTCTGAAGGGGTAACACGTCGATCAATATGAGCTTTTATAGAGTCAATATGAGCAACTGTTGTCATGTATCCATCATTAATAGCTTGTTCTGCACTAGCAAAGTCAAATGTAGAAACATCCGTGTTAGGCTCAATCATATACCCATCGTTATTAGGTAGTTCATAATTGGATAAGGAGACTAGCATGTTTGTCAATTGAGACATGATGTCATCTTCATGAGGTGCTGTTGTGTTGCTTTCAACATTACTTCCTATTATATAGTCTGGGTTAAATGCTTCGTGTAATACGTCAGCAGGAAAATTGTTATATAGTCCTCCATCGAAAAGAAGAATGTCATCAATACGAATAGGGTATAAGAAAAAAGGATAAGTTATGGATGCCCTAATAGCTTCATTTAATTTTCCATCCTTAAAAACAATGCTTTCTTTTTTCGCTATGTCTGAAGCGACACAACGAAAAGGAATAAAAAGACTATCAAAATTGTTAGAGTTGGAAGCAGATATTGTTCCTAATAAACGCATCATTTCAAAATCAAGTAAAGCCGATGATGTGAAATTGGTAGGAATTGATTTTTGCAGAGTACTATCTTTTGAAAAGGACATTCCAATCATATTAGCATTAGCATCTTGCTCCCGAAGAAGAAAGGTTTGATTTGGATTCAGTTTTCCTAAAGCAACCAGTTGAAACTGATCGCTCAAGACATAAGCTTCAATTTGTTCGGGTGAATATCCTGCAGCGTACATACCACCAACCAGTGCTCCGGCCGAAGTGCCAGCTATATAATCAATAGGTATTCCATTCTCTTCTAACGCTTTTAATACTCCGATATGAGCTAATCCTTTCGCACCACCCCCACTTAACACCACTCCAATTTTTTGTTGTGCGATGATATGGTTAGATAGAATTAAACTAAAAGAGACGAGAAATAGCCTTATTGCTTTCAAATTTTGTTCTTTTGTACAAAAATAAGAGATAATTTCCACCTTAAAGCATAAAACGTGAAAGATATAGAGGACAATAAAGTATTAACGATCACATTAAAAACCATTTTTGGTTTGGAGGAAGTGCTCGGAGAAGAGTTGGTAGAATTAGGCTATACGAATTATAAAGTGTTAAATCGAGCGGTTCAACTTGAAGGTACGTGGAAAGATGTTTACTACTTGAATTTACATTTACGTTGTGCAATTTCAGTCTTAGTTCAAATTGCTTCGTTTAGAATTCGATCTGAAGACGACTTGTACAATAAAGCGATGAAAATTGATTGGACCGGTTATTTTGATTTAGATAAAACGTTTGCTGTGAAAGGAGCTGTCTTTTCAGATCTGTTTTCACATACTCAATATCCATTCTTAGTTGTTAAAGATGCTATTGCTGATACATTTAGAGATCGCTATGAAGAACGTCCAAATGTGAATATTAAATCACCTCAGGTTTTATTTGATGTTTATATTAATAAAAATGACGTAACGGTTTCAATGAACACGAGCGGAGCACCATTATTTCAAAGAGGATATCGTGATGAAATTGGTGAGGCTCCATTGAATGAGGTTGTAGCAGCTGGGTTGATACGTATGTCTGGTTGGGATAGAAAGTCTCCATTGATAGATGTTTTCTGTGGGTCTGGGACTATTTTAATTGAAGCAGCCTTGTTGGCTTCAGGAATTCCTTCTGTAATTGAAAGGCAACATTTTGCTTTCAAAAATTTCGCCAATTACAAAGCTGAATTATGGGAAGAAATTCTTGGTAATGCAACGAAGCATGTGAAAGAGCTGCCTTGTGAAATATCTGGTTCAGATATGAGTGCTGAAATGGTAACAAAGGCAAGAAGAAACTTAGGACGACTATCTGTTGGGCGTTTTGTTAAAACGAGTGTTGCTTCATTTGATGAGGTAAAGCAACCTGCGGAATCTGGAGTCATGATTTCAAATCCTCCATACGGTGAGCGAATGGGTGAGGAGATTGATGAAATGTATGAGCAACTCGGCGATTGGATGAAAACTGAGCTGAAAGGGTTTAATTGTTGGGTGCTTTCGTCTAATATGGAAGCATATAAGAATTTAGGGTTACGACCTGATCGAAAAATAAAACTCTTCAATGGAGATTTGGAATGTTCGTTCAGAAAGTATTCTATTTATGCTGGTTCAAAGAAGGCTAAGTTTCAAAATCGAGAAGATGAAAGATAAAGTATAGAACAAAAAAGGAGCTTAACAAGCTCCTTTTTTGTTCTATACTTTATCTTTTTTCAACTGGAACATAATCACGATGATTTTCACCAGTATAAATCTGGCGAGGTCTTCCAATTGGCTCCTTGTTTTCAATCATTTCTCCCCATTGCGCAATCCATCCTGGTAGACGTCCTATAGCAAACATTACTGTAAACATCTCTGTTGGAATACCAATTGCTTTATATATGATGCCTGAGTAGAAATCAACATTTGGATATAAATTTCTTGCTTTGAAGTACTCATCTTCTAAAGCTACCTTTTCTAATTTCTTGGCAATTTCCAATAATGGATCATTGACTCCTAGCTTAACTAAAACTTCATCACAAGCTTTCTTAATTATTGTTGCTCTAGGATCAAAGTTTTTATAAACTCTATGACCGAATCCCATTAAACGGAAAGAGTCATTTTTATCTTTTGCTTTTGCTACCCATTTGTCAACATTACCACCGTCATTTGAAATTTTCTCTAACATTTCAATTACTGCCTGATTTGCTCCACCATGAAGAGGACCCCATAATGCAGAAATACCAGCAGAAACAGAAGCATATAGATTAGCATGAGATGAACCAACAATTCTGACAGTAGAGGTAGAACAGTTTTGTTCGTGTTCAGCATGTAATATTAATAATTTATTAAGCGCAGAGACTACTACTGAATCTATTTCGTAATTAGATGTAGGCATAGCAAACATCATGTGAAGAAAGTTTTCGCAGTAATCAAAGTTGTTGTTAGGATACATGAAAGGATGACGTCTTGCATTCTTATATGACCATGCTGCTAGTGTAGGTAGCTTAGCGATTAATCTATGAATCGTTAAATCTTTTGCTTCTGGCGCTCTATCTTCATTTAATGATTCAGGATAGAATGTAGAGAGAGAACAAATCATAGATGCTAAAACTCCCATAGGGTGAGCTTTAGCTGGATAAGCTTCAAAGAACTGTTTCATGTCTTCATGAACCAATGTATGGTTTGTTATGCTTTCCTTAAATTGATCTAATTCAACTTTAGTAGGTAAATTACCGTAAATAATTAAAAATGAAACTTCTAAAAAACTTGCATTGTCAGCTAGTTGATCTATAGGATAGCCTCTGTAGCGCAGTATTCCATTTTCCCCATCAAGATAAGTAATGGCACTTTTAGTACTACCAGTGTTCTTAAATCCTGGATCTAAAGTAATATATCCTCCAGTTGCAGCACGAAGTGAGCTGATATCAATTCCTTTCTCGTTTTCTGTTCCTTCTATAACAGGTAATTCATACAATTTCCCGTTTAATTCTAATTTAGCAATTTCACCCATTTGTTTCCCTAGTCTATAATAATATTCATACTTAACCGGCTAAGATAAGAGAACAAATGATATCTACGATATGTCTTTGGAGTTTATTTTAATTCGTAGGATGTTTTTTTTATAAGTTTTTTAATGTGTACTCAAATATCATATTGAAGAGGTGATTTCTCGTGTTTCCGCCATAAATGCCATGATTTTTGTTTGGATAAATAAATAAATCGAACTGTTTGTCTGCCGCGACCATTGCGCTAATCATTTCCATTGTATTTTGATAATGTACATTGTCATCCCCTGACCCATGAATTAATAAATAGTTCCCTTTTAATTTGTCTACAAAATTAATTGGCGAATTTGAGTCGTACCCATATTCGTTTTCTTGCGGTGTTCTCATAAAACGTTCTGTGTAAATATTGTCGTAATACCTCCAATTGGTAACAGGAGCAACAGCAATCCCCATTTTAAATATGTCTGCACCTTTCGTCATCGCTAGTGAGGTCATAAATCCACCATAACTCCATCCCATAATCCCAATTCTTGAAGCGTCAACATAGTTGTATCCTTGCAGCTCTTTTGCAACAGCAATAAAATCTTCTGTTTCTAGCTTTCCTAGTTGTAAATATGTTGACTTCTTAAATTCCTCCCCTCTATACATTGTTCCTCTTGGATCTACAGAAACTACTATATATCCATTTTCTACGAGTAGTTGGTGATACATATAATTAACACTTCCCCATGAATCTGAAACCATATTAGACCCAGGGCCTCCATAGATATTAATATAAACTGGGTATTTCTTTGAAGGGTCAAAGTTAGCTGGCTTAATAACCCATCCATTCAAATCTTGCTCAGCTCCTTTAAACTTGACAAACGACTTTTTGCTCAGGTTGTATTTTGAGAGTCTTTTATTTAAAGCGCTGTTATTTTCTAAATTAGTAAGCTCCTTTCCTTTGTTATTACATAGTGTGAAAACTGGAGGGGTATTCGCATTTGAATATGTTTTAATGAAATAGCTCATCCCATTCGAAAATTCTGCGTCATTTGAACCCGTTTCTAAGCTAATTGGAGTTTTTTTCTTTCCAGTGACATCTATTTTGTAAATCCCTTTATGTATTGCACCTGCTTCTGCTGAGGTGTAGTATATTGTTGTGTTTTTGTCATCAACGCCTAAAAATTCAATAACATCCCAGTCTCCTGTTGTAATTTGAGTTGTTGAACCATCAAAATAAAGATTGTAGATGTGATTATGGCCATCTATTTCACTTGTTCTTAAAATAGACTCCCCATCATTTAATATCAAAAGGTTATCATCTACGTCAACATAGGTGTCTGAATTTTCTTCGAAAAACATGTTAGCTTTAATCTCTGCTGAATTCATTGATACTAAATAGTACTTCAGATTATTTTGGTGTCTATTTAATGTTTGAATAATTAATTTATTTTCTGAACCAGACCATTTTAATCGAGGTATGTATTCGTATTCTCCCAGATTTATCGGTGCTGTTGAGTTTTTGTCTAGATTATACATGACGGCTGTCACTTTAGAATTATCTTCTCCAGCTTTAGGGTATTTAAAGGTGTATAGTTCAGGGTAAAGTTCATTGTAAGAAGTCATTGTGAATTCTTTTACATCTGATTCGTCAAATTTTAAGAATGCGATATTTTTACTGTCAGGTGACCAATCATATCCTTTTGTGAGTGAAAATTCCTCTTCATAAACCCAGTCAGTTGTTCCGTTGATGATTTTGTTTTTTTTTCCATCTTGGGTAACCTGTGTTATTTTAGAGGTTGAAATGTCTTTTAAGAAAAGATTGTTTTCATAGATGTAAGAAACTTTTTTGCCATCAGGTGAATATTCAGCCAATGTTTGCGGTGAATGCTGGTCGTCTAATGATTGTAGTTGACCTGTTTTAAGGTCTAATAAATAATAAACGGCTGAGTAGCTTCTTCTATAAATACTCTTAGTTTCGGTTGTTATTAGTGCTTTTGTTTCATCTAGGTTGAAAAAATAGTCATCCATTTCTAATGTTTCATCTTTAAATTGTAACATTTCTGGTGATACAATGACCTCTCCTTTTCCTTCATAGTTTGAGAAGGCATGTTTAGTTATTGATATTCCTTGTGCCTTACGCTTTGTTTTGCTAAAATAATTCCCATCATTCATTGACCTGAATCCATCAACAGAAGCCCCGAAGAATTCGTAGTTTTTCCATATTTTTTCTACACTTAATTTTTGAGCATAAATTAATGAGCTGACAAGTAATGTGACTAATAATATTGAGATATTCTTGAACATTTTCTTCTTGTTATTTGTTAATTGTGAGCCTAAAATAACTAAATGTTTAGAGATTTACATTCGTTGAATGGTTAAAAAGATTAATGGTTTGTTGATAAAATAGTGATGTAACTTAACTTAAAATACCTTATTTTTGATGCATACATTTGATATGTTAACCTTGATGCTAATTTTTGCTGAAACCATATCAAAGATAAAAAACAGTACCAAGAATGATTTAAGATGTGCCACAAATTACTTATTCTACTAAGTTTCTTGCAAAGACCCATGAAACTTTATGTGTCTAATTTTATGTACACATCGTCATCCCTACCTAAGCAATATCTTTACCAAATAAATAAAAAATAAATTCTTATGAAAAGAACATTACTTGTATTAAGTACAATTCTGAGTTCAATGACATTCGCCCAACTAATCGATTGTAATGAGCTCTTTATTTCTGAATATGCAGAAGGCTGGAGCAACAATAAAGCGTTAGAAATTTATAATCCAACAAGCACATCAATTGACTTGAGTCAATATATGGTGATTAGATATTCTAATGGTGCAACTACTGCAACAGCTGCTAATGCAGTACAGTTGACTGGTTTATTAGCTGCTCATGATGTTCATGTAGCTGTATTAGAACAATTAGATCCAAATGGAATAGACCAAGATACTCCGATTTGGGATTCTTTACAGGTAAGGGCTGATGCTTTTTATTGTCCTGATTATTATACTTCAAATGCATTTTACTTTAATGGAAATGATGCTGTTGTATTAGCGAAGGGAACAACTTCAAATATTACTGGAGCAACCTTAATTGATGTGTTTGGGAAGATAGGAGAAGATCCAGAAATTCCTGGTTTTGGTGGATGGACATCAGAATTCCCATACATAGGCTCAGGTCTTGTAGTAACTGAAGATCATTCAATGATTCGAAAAGCATATATAGTAAAAGGAGAAACAAATCCAACAATTTCTTATTTTGATCCATTAGCAGAGTACGATTCAATACCCCCTGTTATTGATATTGGTGGGCAATTATATGGTAATTGGGCTTCTCTAGGTTCACATGATTGCGATTGTAATCCACTATCAGTAGAAGAGGCTTCTAAATCTTCAGTTTCTATTTTTCCTAACCCATCAAACGGTGAGTTTTATATAAATGGTGCTTCAGATTATGCAACGATATTAGTTGTAAATTCATTAGGACAAAAAATTGAGTCTATCACAAACAATTCAAGTGCTTTAGTTTCTTTTGATTTAAAAGAAACTAGAGGCGTATTTTTTGTAAAACTTACAGGAAATGAAGGTAATAGCATTATTAAACGTGTAATCATTAAATAATTTAGATTCTTTTTTCTAAAAGAAGTTGAGTTTTTTCGTATGAGACTAATTTTATGTACTCTAATTTTAATGACTTCATGGAATGCTATGAGTCAAACTGCAACTGTAACGGGTACAGTAATTGATAATGGTGCTAAGCAACCCGTTGTTGGTGCTAAAATCATCTTTTCTGATAAGCATAAAGCATATTCAGATTATGATGGTAACTATAGTATTAATGCTGTTCCTTTTGGATTATATAATGTTGTAATTACAATGTTATCTTTTGATACCCTTAGAGTAAACGTAGTTATAGATAGTGAAAACTTTGACATGTCTATTATATTAGGTGGGAGTCAGGAAATTGAAGAGGTAAATGTTATTGGAAATTTAGCGCAGGACAGAAAAACCCCTGTTGCAGTTTCTACCATCGGTACTCGGGAAATTAATGAAGAGTTAGGATCTCAAGACTTACCAATGATTTTAAATTCTAAGCCTGGTGTTCATGCGACACAACAAGGTGGTGGAGATGGAGATGCACGAATTACTATTCGTGGTTTTGATCAGCGTAATGTAGGTGTAATGATTGATGGGGTTCCTGTTAATGATATGGAAAATGGTGCTGTATATTGGTCTAATTGGTTTGGTTTAGACGCAATAACACAACAGATACAGGTACAAAGAGGCCTTGGTGCAACTAAGTTAGCTATGCCTTCTGTTGGAGGTACGATGAATATTCTTACTCAAAATACGGGGGGTAAGCGAGAGGTTAAAGTGAGACAAGAATATGGTTCAGGAAATTTTCTTAGAACATCCTTGTCTTATAAGTCAGGAACACTTAAGAATGGTTGGGGGGTTTTATTTTCAGGTTCATACAAGCAAGGGAATGGATGGGTAGATGGATTAAATACACAAGGTGCATTCTATTATTTAAAGATTCAAAAGAAAATTAAGAGCCATGTTATTTCTTTAAGTGGGTTTGGCGCACCTCAACAACATGGGCAAAGGTCTTATAATCAACGAATAGAATATTGGGATTCGTCATATGCTTCAAAATTAGGGGTAACTAATTTTGATACTACAAATGTAAACAATGGCCCAAGGTATAATCAACACTGGGGCTATTATACTGATAGTACAAATGGTAATCAATCATTACTTAATGAGCGCCGAAATTACTACCACAAGCCACAAGTTACATTAAAAGATTTTTGGATTATCAATGATAACCTATCATGGTCTAATATGGCTTATGTTTCAATTGGTCGTGGCGGAGGGCAGCGTTATTTTGGATCTTCTTCAACAATTATTCGTGATGAGAACAACCAAATTGCTTGGAATGAAATTGAATATAATAATCAATGGCAAACTTTTTTTGGAACAACAACTTCAACTGCAGAAAGTAAATACGATGATAATTTATTAAAATCTTCTCAAATTTTATCTGCTTCTGTCAATAATCATATGTGGATTGGAGCTTTGTCTCAATTTGATTATAAAATAGATGAAAAATGGAATATTGCTGGAGGTCTAGATTATCGCTATTATAAGGGGACACATTATACTGAGATTAAAAACTTATTAGGGGGAGATTATTTTATTAATTCTGCAGATCAAAATGCAATAGAAATTAAAAAAGTAGTTGGGGATAAAATTGCTAATCAACCTTATCAAAATGATCGTGCTGGTTTTGTTCAATGGATTGGAGCTTTTGGTCAGGCCGAATATTCTTTCGGAAGATGGACAGCTTTTTTTAATCTTTCCGGTGTTTCTAATGGCTATAAAGGTGAAGATTATTTTAGAAAGAAAACAATGCAAGTTGGTGACTCTATTATTGAGATTGGAACCCACATCTTAAGCCAAGATGGTAGATTAAACTATGTTTCAGACACAGTGACCTTGGGTGGTGTGAATTATACAGCATCTTCAGATGGCCTAGAAACTTCAAGTACCGATTGGAAATGCTTATTTGGGGGGACAATTAAAGCAGGTGCTAACTTTAATTTTACTGAACGGTCTAACATTTTTATGAACTTAGGATACCTAAGTAGAACTCCACAGTATAGCAATGTGGTTGACAATAATACAAACGAATTCTTTGAAGAGATTTTAAATGAAAATATATATGCTTTTGAACTTGGCTATGGTTTCAGAAGTAAAAGAGTCAGTGTAAATGTAAATGGGTATTATACACATTGGCAAAACAAACCCTTTCCATATGGAGTCAGTATACCTGACCCTCAAGATCCTACGGAGTTCATAAGAGCGAATGTAAATGGTATGGATGCACTTCATTTGGGAACTGAAATTGATGCCTCCTTTAGATTAAATAAAAAATGGACTATTGAAGGGATGGCTAGCTACGGAGATTGGACTTGGCGGTCTTCAGAGATAGTTGATGTATTAGGTACTGAATTTGAATTTGATGCAAAAGGTGTTCATGTTGGCGACGCTGCCCAATCAACTTACGCAGCAAGTTTAAGATATGCTTTTATTAAAAATGGATACTTTAAAATTAAATATACTTATTTCGATAGATATTTCAGTGACTTTGATCCTTTTAGCTTAACAGGCGCCAATGGGGGAACAGAATCATGGGAAATCCCTTCCTACGGATTAATGAGTATTCATGCCGGCTATCGTTTTAGATTTGAAAAAAGCAGTTTAAATTTAAGAGCGAACGTCTTTAATGCATTAAATACATTATACATTTCTGATGCTAGAACAAACCAATTTGGATCAGATTTTAGTGCAAATTCAGCAGGAGTATTCGTTGGTCAAGGTTTACGTTTTAATATTTCACTAGGGTTTCAATTTTAATAATTAATTACTTTGGCTAACTTGCTTTAAAGGTTAAATAAAAAACAAACAAAATGAAAAAAGTAATATTAATATTCTCTGCAATAACGTTGTCTTTATTGACCTCAGCCCAAACAGATATCGCAAATGCTCGTACTTTTGGAGCCGGTCAAACAGTAACAGTAACAGGTGTTACAACTAACGGGTCTGAATTAGGGAGTATCCGTTATATACAAGATGCAACTGCTGGTATTGCTGGTTATGGAGGGCCAATTACAGGAGCCAATAGATATGACTCTATAACGGTTACAGGTCCATTAATTGAGTTTTCTGGATTATTAGAGATATCTATAGTGACAAGTATGACAAATCATGGTCCTGCAGTTATTCAACCAATACCATTACAAATTCCTTTTTCGTCAGCAAACGAAGATATGGAGTCCCAATTAGTTGAATTCCAAAATGTGACATTTGTTAATCCAACAACTTTTGCTTCGGTAAATAGTACAGTTGAGGTCACAGATGGGGTCACAAACTTTGATGTTAGAATCAATGGCTCAACAAATATTGCTGGAACAGCAATGCCTACAGGACCTATTACTATAACCGGCTTAGTTGGTCAATTTAACGCTAATTATCAAATCGTCCCTAGAGATTTAAATGACATAATTCCTTACGTAGCTCCCGCATTTGAAATTAATATTTTAGTTGAAGGCACTACTATTTTAACAAACGGAAATTACTTTGTGGGAAATTCATCAGCCGTTAATCTAACAATTCAAAATCTTGGTTCGACAGATTTGAATATTTTAGGATATACAATGACTGGAGTGGATGCTACTGATTTCACATCTACGATTTCTTCAGGAACTATTGCTGGTTCTTCAGATCAAGCATATACAATTAATTATACTCCTTCTGGAAATGGTTCGCACTTTGCAACAATTGAAATAGGATCTAATGATACGGATGAAGATCCCTATATAATTAATTTAGAGGGTGTGGGTACTGATAATTTGGCAACTGAACCGACAATAAATCCTTCAGGGTTAACATTTCCTTTATTAGAGGCTTATACATTAGGCGGGCAATATACTGCTGGAGTAGGTGCTTCAAAATATCTCGTTCTTTGGAAAAATGGCTCTGCTATTACAACTGCTCCATCGGATGGATTTTCATATATGAGAGGAGATGTTATTGGTGATTCGAAAGTTGCTTACGTTGGAGCTGGAACTTCTTTTACTCCAAGAGGAATTATCGCAAATCAAGATTACTACTTTTCAGTTTATGCATTTAATGGTGCGGGTGGGTTTGAAAATTATTTAACAGCTTCTCCGGCTACTGGAAATACAACATCTTTAGGTGAGGATATCGGTTCTTATTATAGTGGAATTTCAATAGCATCACCAACCTTAGTTTCTGACTTGAATGCATTGATTAACCCACATACAATGATAACATACTTCATTTATAAGCAAACAATGATGAGTGAATTTGAGATCAAAGATACGGTAGGCGGTCAGTCTTACGTTACTTGTGCTTTGTCTGGAGAAAGAATGATTTTTGATGACCCGTTTGACTGGGCAGCAAATGGTTATAGCAGGGAGCATACATTTGCACATTCTTGGATGACATCATGGCCGGCGAATAATCCAGAACAACCAGAGTATAATGATCAACACAATTTATATCCTGCTAATCTAGCTCAAGCGAATACACCTCGAAGTAACCTTCCTCTAGGTGATATTGATGGAAATATTATTTTCACATACTTAGGAGGAAGTGTTGGATTTATGGGGTCTCAAATGGTTTACGAGCCAAGAGATATTCATAAAGGAAACGCAGCACGTTCAATTATGTACATGGCTATTGCATATGGATTCAATTTAAATGGCGATTTAAATTCTGATAAACAAGAGCAAACGATTTTAAAAGATTGGCATTTCAATGACTTACCGGATAATTATGAAATCGCTCGTCATGAGTATATTAATGATCTACAAGGCAATCGTAATCCATTCATTGATTCCGTGGATTATGCATGTTTCATTGATTTTGATGATAATTCATTTGTAGTGAATGGATGTCAACTTTCAATTGAAGAGCAAGTTGAAAACAACTTGGTTATTTTTCCTGTTCCTTCAAATGATAAAGTGTTTGTTCAGGTGAATGATACTGAAATTACAGCGTATACCGTAGTTGATGCTCAAGGTAGACAAGTACTTTCAGTTTCTGGAATCAATGCTCCGTTAGTTGAGCTGAGTGCCTCTAGCTTAGGTATAGGAACATACTTAATTACTGTAACTACTCCATATGGAAGTACACAGCGTAAATTGATTATTCAGTAATGCTTATGCATAGAACAGTTTTAATCATTGGAGCAGGCCTAACAGCCTGCTCTTCTGTTAATATACTTTCAGTAAAATCAGAGTCTATTTCGGTAACTGATGAATTTCAAAAAGTCAGTGTAGTAGACTCTATTGTTTACCCATATAGAATTGCCCTTGAAGAAGAAATGTTCGAAGTGATTGCGACGACTGAGAACAATTTTACAAAATCGAGACCGAATGGTTCATTAAACAATTGGGCTGCGGATGCAATTTTAAATTCTGTAGATAAAACCACATTTGGTTTAACGCCATACTTTTGTCTACTCAATCTTGGTGGATTGAGAAGTCCATTAAATAAAGGGAATATAGTTCTTGGGGATGTTTATAAGTTGATGCCATTTGACAACGAAATTGTTGTTGTGGAATTACCGTTTTCATCGTTAGATAAAATTGCTCAATATTTAACCTCAAGTGGAGGTGAGCCAATCTCAAATGCCGTATTAGATTTAAATCATATTGATTTAAAAAGAGCAGTAGATGATTATAGTTCGTTTTATGTGGTTACCTCAGACTACCTTATGAATGGAGGTGATAATATGGGTTTCTTTCAAGAGAATGTAGGTGTTATCTACACCAATATTTTAATGCGCGATGCAATGATTTCGGAAGCGAAAAAGCAAGGAGTACTCGTTTTTAATAACGAAAAACGAATTATTTTAGAGTAATGAAAAGAATAGATTTCATACGCAATTCTGTTTTAATTTCTAGTGGGGTACTAGTTGCTCCAAGTTTGATTGCTCAAGGAGAAAGAGTGAACCTTAAGAATCGATTAACCATTCTGCATACAAATGATACGCACTCTAACATAGATCCTTTTCCGGAAAATCATCACAAGTATCCAGGTAAAGGTGGTGTTGCACGTCGATATGAGTTAATACAGCAGGTTAGGGCAGAAGAAGAAAATGTTTTATTACTAGATGCAGGAGATATTTTTCAAGGCACACCTTACTTCAATAAATATGGAGGTATTCTTGAGATGAAGTTGATGACTGCATTAGGTTATGATGCTGCAACGATGGGTAATCATGATTTCGATGGTGGAATGGAGGGGTTCGTAAAAGCACGAATGTCAGCTGACTTCCCCTTTTTATGCTCAAACTATGAGTTTAAACACACACCGATAGACGGGTATACAGGGGATTACACAATCATCAAAAAAGGAAATATTAAAGTTGGTGTTTTTGGTGTTGGCATAGAATTAAAAGGATTAGTACCTGACAATAAGTTTGGGGAATCTGTTTATTTAGACCCTATCGAGATTGCAAATGATAAAGCACTAGAATTAAGAAATCAAGGGTGTGATTTAGTGATTTGTTTGTCTCACTTAGGATATGAATATCATAAAGACAAGGTTTCAGATCGCATCTTAGCAAGAAAAACAAAGAATATTCATCTAATCATAGGTGGACATACGCATACATTTCTTGATAAGCCAACTGAAGAGAAAAATTTGGACGACCAAACGGTTCTGATTAACCAGGTTGGTTGGGCAGGAATTAATGTAGGTCGTGTTGATTTTAATTTTGAAAAAAACGTATTTGTAAAAAATGATGTTTTGATTGTAGAGTAGCTCGTTAAAAACAATATCACATAAAAAACGTCGACTATTTCTAGCCGACGTTTCTTTTTTAGTATGGTATATTACTACAAGTGAATCACTTCATCGTAAGCATCAGCAGCAGCTTCCATAACCGCTTCAGACATTGTAGGGTGAGGGTGAACTGTTTTTATAAGTTCGTGCCCAGTAACCTCAAGTTTTCTTAATGCAACTAATTCTGCTACCATTTCAGTAACGTTAGCACCAATCATGTGACCTCCTAGGAGTTCACCGTATTTTGCATCAAAAATTAATTTGACAAATCCATCTTTTGTTCCAGCTGCACTTGCTTTACCTGATGCAGAGAATGGAAATTTACCAACCTTCAATTGATATCCAGCTTCTTTTGCAGCTGTTTCAGTCATACCCACAGATGCAATCTCAGGAGATGTATAAGTACAACCTGGTATGTTTCCGTAGTCTAAGGTGTCAGGATTGTATCCAGCAATTTTCTCAACACAGATAATTCCTTCAGCTGAAGCAACATGTGCCAATGCAGCACTTGGAATAATATCTCCAATTGCATAATATCCTGGAATATTTGTTTGGTAAAAATCATTTACTAAAATACGACCTCTATCTGTAACAATTCCTAAATCTTCTAATCCGAGATTTTCAATATTGGCTTCAATACCAACAGCTGAAAGAACAATGTCACATTCTATTTTCTCTTCTCCTTTTGAAGTTTTAACAGTAACAACACATCCTTTCCCTGAAGTCTCTACGGATTCTACGGAAGAGTTTGTTTTTATCTTAATGCCTGATTTTTTGAATGATTTTTCCAATTGCTTAGAAACATCAATATCTTCAATCGGAACAATCGTTGGTAAATATTCAACAACTGTAACCTCAGTACCTATTGCATTGTAAAAGTATGCAAACTCAACACCAATAGCCCCAGAACCAACTACAACAAGTTTCTTAGGCTGTTTTTTTAAAGTCATAGCCTCTCTATAGCCAATAATTTTTTCTCCGTCTTGTTTAAGATTAGGAAGTTGACGAGACCTTGCACCAGTAGCAATAATAACAGCTTTATTCGCAGCGTACTCTGTCATTTTACCTTTATCATCTGTGACAGCAACTTTTTTACCAGTTTTAATAACACCTGTTCCAGAAAGAACATCAATCTTATTTTTCTTCATTAAGAACTGTATACCATTACTCATTCCATCGGCAACACCTCGACTTCGATCAACCATTGCTCCGAAATCTGCACTTGCTTCTTTAACATTAATACCATAATCACTTGCGTGAGATAGGTACTCAAAAACGTTCGCGCTTTTCAATAGAGCTTTTGTTGGGATACAACCCCAGTTTAAACAGATTCCACCAAGTTCTTCTCGCTCAACTATGGCAGTTTTCATTCCTAATTGTGAAGCTCTAATAGCAGTGACGTATCCGCCAGGCCCACTTCCAATAACAATAATATCGTAACTCATAATATTCAATAATTGATAACTGCGAAGATAATTAATTATTCGAAAGATACACGATTTAGTGCGTGAAGGCGTACCTGATTTTAATTAGTAACAAATTGTTTAAAAACTTTAATAAAAGAACACACTCTGATTGTGTCTAGTGCATTATTATCTGTAATTTTGCAATATCATTATAAGTTTATGGAAAGCACAATACCTCAAGAAGCAACATTAGATCAGGCCGTAGAATTAGGTTTACGCCCTGAAGAATTTGAAATGATTAAAGGGATCTTAGGAAGAACTCCAAACTTCACTGAAACGGCCGTTTATTCAGTAATGTGGTCGGAGCACTGTTCTTATAAAAACTCAATACATTGGTTAAAACAATTACCAAAAGATGGGCCTAAAATGCTTGTTAAAGCAGGTGAAGAGAACGCTGGCCTAGTTGATTTAGGTGATGGAATTGGTTGTGTATTTAAAATCGAATCTCACAATCACCCAAGTGCATTAGAACCTTATCAAGGTGCAGCAACCGGTGTTGGAGGAATCAATCGTGATATTTTCACGATGGGCGCTCGGCCAATTGCACAAATGAATTCGCTGCGTTTTGGTAATATTGAAAGAGATAGAACTAAGTGGTTGGTAAAAGGTGTTGTTAAAGGTATTGGTGATTATGGAAATGCTTTTGGTATTCCTATCGTTGGAGGAGAAGTATTCTTCGATGATTCATATAACACAAACCCATTGGTAAATGCATTTTCCGCAGGCATCATGGATCCTACTAAAGTTATTTCAGCGACATCTGCTGGCCCAGGCAACCCTGTTTTTATCGTTGGTTCTTCAACTGGTAAAGATGGAATTGCTGGTGCTGCATTTGCCTCTAAAGATATTACTGAAGAGTCTGCAGATGATTTACCATCGGTTCAGGTTGGTGACCCATTTATGGAGAAGTTATTATTGGAAGCAACGATGGAGCTTGCAGATACTGATGCCATTGTTGGGATGCAAGACATGGGGGCCGCTGGTATTACATGTTCTTCTTGCGAAATGAGTGCTGCAGGTGATAGTGTTGGTATGGATATCAACCTTGATTTAGTGCCTACACGTCAAGAAAATATGCTTCCTTATGAGATTTTACTTTCTGAGTCTCAAGAGAGAATGTTAGTTGTAGTTCAAAAAGGACAAGAAAAGGTAGTGAAAGATATTTTTGATAAATGGGATTTACATGCCGAGGAAATTGGTATTGTTACCGAAGGTGGGCGTGTTCGATACATGATGGGAGGCGAGGTTGTAGGTGATGTACCTGCTGAGTCTCTTGTACTTGGTGGTGGAGCCCCAGTGTATGAAAGAGAGTATACAGAGCCAGCTTATTACCAAGAGTATAAAAAATTCAATATTGATGATGTTACTCAACCAGAAGATTTAAAGGAAGTTGCATTCAAATTGTTGCAACATCCAAATATCGCTTCTAAAAAATGGGTTACTGAGCAGTATGATTCAATGGTAGGTACTAGGACAATGACGACAAATCGTCCATCTGATGCTGGTATCACAAATATTAAAGGAACAAATAGAGCTTTAGCGATGACCGTTGATTGTAATTCACGTTATGTGAATGCTGATCCTGAAATCGGAACTATGATTGCTGTGTCTGAAGCTGCTAGAAATATAACATGTGCGGGGGGTAATCCAAGTGCAATTACAAACTGCCTTAACTTTGGTAATCCATACAACCCAGAATCATTTTGGCAATTTGTTGGTGCGATTAAAGGAATGTCGGCAGCGTGTTTGAAATTTGAAACACCTGTAACTGGTGGGAATGTTTCTTTCTACAATCAATCAGTAATTAATGGGGTAGAGGTTCCTGTTTTTCCAACTCCTACAATCGGAATGATTGGTATTGTTGAAGACAAGACTAAAATAATGACCTTAGATTTTAAAGATAAAGGAGATTTAATATTCATTATTGGAGATTCTCATAATGATATTTCTTCATCTGAATACTTAGTATCTTACCACGGTGTTAAAGCATCTCCTGCTCCTTACTTTAACTTAGAAGAGGAGTTTACAATGCAACAGACGGTTAAAGGATTAATAGCTGATCAATTAATTAATGCTGCACATGACATATCTGATGGAGGACTTTTTATAACGTTAACAGAAATGGCAATCCCTAGAGATTTAGGTTTCGATATCGTAACTGACTCTGAAGTTAGAGAAGATGCATTCTTATTTGGTGAAGGACAAGGTAGAGTAGTTGTAACTGTAAATGAAGATCAAGAAGATGAGTTCTTAGAGAGAATGATGGCTTCCGGAACACAGTTTACATTATTAGGACATGTAACAAAAGGTAAGATGATGGTAGACGATGAGCACTTTGGTTTCATAGCCGAAGCAAAAAGCTTATTTAACAGCGCACTTGCGAAGCACTTTGAAAATTAGTAAATTCGAAGTCTAACAATCACGAATGGAATATAATACAGCAAGACCCAAAATGCTTCTTCCAGAATATGGAAGGAATGTTCAGAACATGATTTCTCATGCAATGGAGATCGAAGATCGCGAAGAGAGAAATCGTGCTACTCAAGCTATTATTGAAGTAATGGGGCAATTGAACCCACATCTTCGTGACGTAGATGACTATAGACATAAGCTATGGACGCATTTATTCATAATGTCTGACTTTAAATTAGATGTAGATTCCCCATATGAAATACCAGAAAGAGAGAGTCTTGAAGAGAAGCCAGCGACAATGGGATATCCGAAAAGTAAAATTCGCTATGGACATTTTGGTCAGTATACAGAGAGGATTTTACGAGATTCAAAGAATGTTACAGATAAAAAAGAAACAGATTATCTATCTTCAGTAATGGGTAATTTTATGAAAAAACAGTTTTTAAAGCATAATAATACTGCTGTTGAAAACACAGTGATTGCAGAGAAATTGGATGAGCTTTCTGAAGGTAAGTTGAGTTTGGAAAATCCTGAAGAAGACTTGACAAGTACAAATCAATTATTAAAAACATTAGGGCTTCAAAACACGACTAATACTAACAATAATAATAGAAAGTCAAACAACAACAATAATCAGAAGAAACAGTTTAAGAAGAAACAGTATAAAAAATAATTGATGGCTTCATTTGAAATTCATGGCGGAAAGCCACTTAATGGTGAGTTAATTCCGCAAGGTGCAAAAAATGAGGCTTTACAAGTCTTGTGTGCCCCTCTTTTAACTCCTGAAAAAGTAACAATCTCTAATGTTCCAGATATCGTAGATGTAAATAAACTAATTGGTTTATTGCAAGCAATGGGAGTGAATATTGAAAAAGTTGAGAAAGGGATATATATTTTCCAAGCAAAAGACATTGATCTAGATTATTTGCAAACAGAAGATTTTAAATTCAGAGCAGGGTCTTTAAGAGGTTCGGTTATGATTGTTGGCCCTCTGTTAGCTCGTTTTGGTGTTGGTTATTTACCAAAACCAGGTGGTGATAAAATTGGACGCAGAAGATTAGATACCCACTTTACTGGTATGATTAGTCTCGGTGCCAAGTTTAACTACGATGCTGGAGAGCATTTCTATGCTGTTGAAGGTAAGAATCTGAAAGGTGCTTATATTCATATGGATGAGGCTTCAGTAACAGGTACTGCAAATATTGTTATGACAGCTGTTATGGCTAAAGGTGAGACAACAATTTACAACGCGGCTTGTGAGCCATATTTGCAACAATTGTGTAAAATGTTGAACTCGATGGGCGCCAAAATCTCAGGTATTAGTTCAAATATGTTGACTGTAAAAGGGGTTAAGGAATTAGGTGGTTGCTACCACCGTATACTTCCTGATATGATTGAAATAGGCTCGTTTATTGGGCTAGCAGCAATGACGCAGTCGGAAATTACAATTAAAGATGTTAGCTGGGAAAATCTAGGTATTATACCAACAATCTTTAGAAGACTTGGGATTAAATTAGAGCGGAAAGGAGATGACATTTATGTTCCTGCTCAAGAAAGTTATGAAATTGAAACATTTATCGATGGGTCAATTATGACAATTTCTGATGCGCCGTGGCCAGGTTTTACACCAGATTTATTATCAATAATATTGGTTGTTGCCTCCCAGGCAAAAGGATCAGTGTTGATTCACCAGAAAATGTTCGAATCACGTTTGTTCTTTGTTGATAAATTAATCGATATGGGAGCTCAAATTATTCTTTGTGACCCACACAGAGCGACAGTTATTGGATTGGATCGTAAGTATGACTTAAGAGGGATTCAAATGACCTCTCCAGACATTAGAGCTGGGGTTTCTTTATTAATAGCAGCCCTTTCTGCCAAAGGAAAGAGTACAATTCACAATATTGAACAGATTGATAGAGGGTATCAAGATATTGACATTCGTCTTAATAATCTTGGGGCAGATATTAGAAGAATAGGCTAATGAAATTTGTATTTATTTTTACGGCAATTACTCTATTAGGCTTCGTTAGCTCGAATGATCTACAAAGAGGAAAACAGGCACCTGAAATTGAATTGAAATCTCCGAAAGGAAAAACAATTAAACTTTCAGATTTGAAAGGTAAATTTGTGCTTGTTGATTTTTGGGCTTCATGGTGTGGGCCTTGTCGTAAAGAAAACCCAAATATTGTTGAGGTGTATAATAAGTATAAAAAAGCTAAATTTACTTCAGGTAAAGGTTTTGAAGTCTTAAGTGTTTCACTTGATAGACTAAAAGAACCTTGGATTAAAGCGATAAAAACAGATGGTTTAATCTGGAAAAACCATGTGTGGGATAATGAAGGAGTCGCTTCAAAAAAATATCAAGTTTCTTCTATTCCAACTGCTTTCTTAATTGATGGTAATGGGAAAATTGTTGCATCTGGTTCTGAATTAAGAGGATTAGGTATCCATATCGAATTGGACAAATTACTGGCAGAGTAGACATTCTTTCCGTCTGTTTCTCTGCAATTCTGACAACTTTACACCTACGAAATCTTATTTTATGACAGTCTGTCCTATTTATTCAAATGGCAGAATCTTTGTGTAGATGGTTTTAACAAAATTATAGTATAATGTCTGAAGAAGAAAAGCAAACAGTAGAAGATCAAAATACAGAAGATCAAAACGTAGCGGAAAATAATACCATAAATGAAGAGGGGAATATTGAAGCTGAAGTGAAGATTGAGCTTACTGCAGAAGAGCGCTATGTCGAATTGAACGATAAGTATATCAGAATTCATGCAGAATTTGATAATTATAGAAA
Source organism: Flavobacteriales bacterium UBA4466 (assembly GCA_905182335.1). Classification (GTDB taxonomy): domain Bacteria; phylum Bacteroidota; class Bacteroidia; order Flavobacteriales_D; family Crocinitomicaceae; genus UBA4466. The sequence goes on from CAJJBE010000005.1 coordinate 281,381, forward strand.
ACGTACGAATAAAGAAAAGATTGATATCATAGGGAATGCAAATGCAGGGATATTGAAAGATATGCTTCCAGTAATGGATGATTTTGATCGTGCAATTAAAAATAATTTAACTTCTGAAGATATTGACGGAGTGAAAGAGGGTTTCAATCTTATTTACAATAAATTCAAAACGGTACTAGAAGGTAAAGGTCTTAAGCCAATGAACTCGAATGGAGAAGTTTTTGATGTTGAAATCCATGAAGCAATTGCTAATGTCCCTGCTCCGACAAAAAAGCAAAAAGGAAAAGTGATTGATGCTGTTGAAAAAGGGTACTACCTTAACGATAAGGTGATTCGTTTTGCGAAAGTTGTTGTAGGTCAATAAAGATTAGCTATTATGAGCGATAAAAGAGATTATTACGAAGTATTGGGTGTTTCAAAAAATGCTACTGCTGCTGAAATTAAAAAAGCATACCGTAAACTTGCATTGAAGTATCACCCAGATAAAAATGAAGGGGACACTGCTGCTGAAGATAAGTTTAAAGAAGCTGCAGAATCATATGAAATACTAAGTAGTGCTGAGAAAAAATCGCGCTACGATCAATACGGACACGCAGGAATGGGTGGTTCCGGTGGTTCCGGTGGAGGCATGAATATGGACGACATCTTCTCTCAATTCGGTGACGTATTTGGTGGTGCATTCGGAGGTGGAGGTAGTTTTGGCGGAAGTCGAGGCGGTGGTAGATCAAGAGTAGTTCGTGGTACAAACCTTCGTGTGAAAATGAAATTAACACTTCAGGAAATTGCTGAAGGTGTAAATAAAAAAATAAAGGTTAATAAATTGATGAATGCTGATGGTGTGACATTTAAGGAGTGTCAAACTTGTGGTGGTTCTGGTAGAGTTACGCGAGTGGCTCAAACGTTCCTTGGTGCAATGCAAACACAGTCATCTTGTGAAGCATGTCATGGTGCTGGAAAAATGATTGATAAAAAACCTGCAGGTGCCGATGCTAATGGTCTAGAACGTAAAGAAGAGGTTATCGAAATTGATATTCCTGCTGGCGTTATGGATGGAATGCAATTAAGTGTTTCTGGCAAAGGAAATGCTGGGCCTTTTAATGGTGTAGCAGGAGATTTAATCGTTGTTGTAGAAGAGGTCACTGATGAGGACTTACGTAGAGATGGAGATCACATTCATTATGATGCTTACGTAAACTTTGTAGATGCAGTTTTAGGTGCTTCTATCGAAATCCCAACAGTTTCAGGGAAAGCTAAAATTAAAGTAGATCCAGGAACCCAAAGTGGAAAGATACTTCGTTTAAAAGGCAAGGGACTACCTATTTTACAGGGATATGGTAGCGGAGATTTATTCGTTCATATTAATGTTTGGACACCGAAAAAAGTTTCGAAAGAAGAACACGAAATACTTGAGAAATTAAAAGAAAGTGAAAACTTTATTCCAAGCCCTGATCGCAATGAAAAAGGGTTTTTCCAACGAATGAAAGATATGTTTCAATAGCGGATGTTTTTTCTAAAACAAGGGTCAGGAGCAGGCGAAAAGTTAGGGATGTATTTCACTACTGTTGGAATTGCTTTTTTATCTCTTGTTATTGGTCAATTATTCACCGAAATATTTGCTGTTAAAACTTTGGGGTATTCATTAACGAAAATCCCAGAATCAGCAGACTTAAACCTAACTTTATCCTTATTACTTATCCCATTTTCATTTGTGCTTACAGGGATTTTGTTGAGTGTGAAGTTTATTCATAAAAGACCGGTTTTATCTGTATTCACCTCACGTAAATCCTTCGATTGGAAAAGGTTTGGCTTCTCTTTTCTTGTTTGGGGAGTAGTTATGTTTGCATTTATGATTGTGAGTATGAATACTGGCGCTCCAATTGAATGGAACCTAAATTTTACAACATTTATTCCACTATTATTTATTTCTCTATTTTTAATTCCAATACAAACGACTGCTGAAGAACTTCTATTTAGAGGCTATTTGTTTCAGGGATTCGGTTTCTTCTTTAAGAAAGGTTGGATAGCAATACTTTTGACAGGAACTTTATTTGGACTACTTCATTTAGCTAACCCAGAGGTTGCTAAACTCGGAAATATCCTATTACTATTTTATATAGGTACTGGAGTTTTTATGGCAATTATATCCCATATGGATGATGGCATAGAATTAAGCATGGGGTATCATACCATTAATAATATTTTCGCGTCATTAATTTTAACTAATGATTGGCAAGCATTTCAGACGGAGGCAATGTATATTGATCATTCAGAACCAATGTTAGGTGCAGAATCCTTTCTTACAATTCTTGTGCTACAACCATTACTAATTTTACTTTTTTCAAAAGTTTACCGCTGGAAGCACTGGAAAGAAAAGTTTTTAGAATAATATTTATCTAACTTTAGGTAAGAAAATATTTTCTCGTCATCTAGGTATGACATTATTATTTGTTTTACAGCTCAAAATTATAACATCATGAAAACATATTACAATCCAGAGGACTTAAAGAAATTCGGAAAGGTTTCAGAATGGCAACCTGAATTAGGGAAGAAATTCTTCGATTACTATGGAACTGTTTTTGAAGATGGTACTTTAACAAAAAGAGAGAAAACACTAATTGCATTGGCAGTTTCTCATGCAGTTCAATGTCCATATTGTATCGATTCTTATACAGAAGAATCAATGGAACAAGGGTTTGATGAAGAACAGATGATGGAAGCGGTTCATGTTGCTTCAGCAATTAAAGGTGGTGCAACTTTAGTTCATGGTGTGCAAATGATGAACAAATACAAAGATCTCTCAATGTAATGGGAGTACTTACTCATAAATCTCTATCAGCACAAAGTCATGCTTTATCTGAAACTGATAAGCAGTTGACACTCCTTAAGGAAGCGAATATAATGTGTTTTGAGGATAAATTAAGGGAAGCAGATTTATTTCCTTTAACAGTAATTGGTATTGATGTTTTTCAAATCAATGTAGGAAAAATGTGTAATCAGGTGTGTAAACACTGTCATGTGGATGCTGGACCTGATCGTAAAGAGATTATGACGCGTGAGACTATGCAGCTTTGCTTAGATGCAATTGACAAAACTACATGTTCTACGGTTGATCTTACTGGCGGTGCCCCTGAAATGAATCCAAATTTTAGATGGTTTGTCGAGCAATTATCAGCTAAAGGAAAGAAGGTTTTAGTACGCTGTAATTTAACGATAATCGTTGCGAATAAGAAATATAATTATCTTCCAGAATTCTTTAAAAAACACAATATAGAAGTTGTGTCTTCTCTTCCTTATTTCAATTCAAAAAAAACGGATGCTCAACGTGGTGATGGTGTTTTCGATAAGAGCATTGAGGCATTAAGAATGTTAAATGCAGTTGGATATGGGATTGAAGGGTCTGGATTAATATTAAATTTGGTTTACAATCCTTCAGGTGCATTTTTACCACCTGATCAAGGAGAGCTCGAGACAGAGTTCAAAAATAAACTAAAGATAAAATTCGATATTTCTTTTAATAGTTTATTCGCAATTACGAACTTACCTATTTCGAGATATCTCCAGTATTTGTTAGCAAGTGACAATTATCAGGGTTATATGGAGAAATTGGTGGACGCATACAATCCTATTGCAGTTTCTTCAGTGATGTGTAGGAATACAATATCAATTGGGTGGGACGGATATATTTTTGATTGTGATTTCAATCAAATGCTTGATTTAAAAGTTGCCGCTGAAGGGCAACACTTGTCAGAATTCAATATTGAAAGGTTATTAAATAGAAATATAATTGTGAATCAACATTGTTATGGGTGTACTGCAGGTGCAGGATCTAGTTGTGGTGGTGAGGTCGTAAAAAATTAAAATATGAAATCATATTTAGATACTACAGCAGATGTATATAGAGAAGCAGCCTTAACACCTGATGTTGGGCTCTGTTGTACTACAACTCCAGTATGGGTATTACCAGGATTGGACATGCCAAGTATAATGTTAGAAATGAACTACGGTTGTGGATCAACAGTGAATCCACGCGATTTAGTAAATGATCCATCTATTCTTTACGTGGGTGTAGGTGGTGGAATGGAAGTGTTCCAGTTTTCTTATTTCAGCCGTAAAAAACAGGGTGTCATCGGAGTTGATGTTGTAGATGAAATGATCGATGCTTGTAAAGCTAATCTTGAGGAAGCGGAGAAAACAAATCCTTGGTTTAAGTCTGATTTTGTAGATTTAAGAAAAGGAGATGCTTTGAACTTACCTGTTGATAATAACTCAATTGATGTTGCTGCCCAAAATTGCTTATTTAATATTTTCGATAAAGAAGATTTAAAAAAAGCGATTAATGAAATGTACCGAGTACTAAAACCAAATGGTCGTTTGGTACTTTCTGACCCTGTTACTGAAAATCCAATACCAGAATCATTAAAGAATGATGAGAGGTTGCGAGCATTATGCTTAAGTGGTTCTTTACCGTTAAATGAATATATTGAGATGTTAACTGATGCAGGATTTGGAACAATAGAAATTAGAGCAAAACGTCCTTATAGAGTTTTAGATCCTAAGCATTACAATACGAAGAAGTTAATCTACCTTGAAAGTGTTGAGGTTTGTGCCATAAAAGATCCTATGCCAGCAGATGGCCCTTGTGTTTTTACGGGTAAAACGGGAATATTTTTTGGTGATGATGATTTGTTCGATGATGGAGAAGGGCATATATTACTGCAGAATTCACCCTTAGCTATTTGTGATAAAACAGCAGGTGCGCTGTCTAAGTTAAGTAGAGATGATATTTATATTTCTGATTCAACATTTTTCTATGATGGCGGAGGATGCTGCTAATCAATAATTCAGATACAAAAAATCATTTTAATTTTCCAGCAATAAATGCTGTAGTCCAAGCAGCTTGAAAGTTATATCCCCCAGTAATACCATCGATATCCAGAAGCTCTCCCGCAAAATAAATATTTGGACAAATATTGCTCTGCATTGTTTTGAAGTTAATATTGTCCAGTGATATTCCACCGCATGTAACAAACTCTTCTTTAAATGTAGTCTTTCCCTTTACTTCGTAAACATCATTGGTAAGAATATTCATTAATTTATTTATCCCTTTTTTTCCTATTTGGGACCAGGTAATTTCTTTTGTGAACTCACATTTTTCTATTAAGTAAATCCATAGTCTTTCTTTTAGAGCATAAGGGCGATAATTCGAGAGTTTTTTATTTGCGTGCTCTTCACAAATGTTTCGAAGTTCATCTGCAACCAATTCACTATTTTGAATATGTACCCAATTCACTTGAAGATTAAATCCATATTTTTTTTCGCTTAAGGTTCTTGCGCCAAAAGCAGATAGCTTTAATATTGCGGGGCCACTCATTCCCCAGTGGGTAATTAACAAAGGGCCAGAAGATTTTAATTGTGTTCCTTGAATGTTTACGCTTACATCTTCTATAACGATTCCCATCAATTCTTTTACAGGCTCATTCGGCATATTAAACGTGAATAATGATGGAACCGGTTCTTCAATCTGATGCCCCATGTTTTCTAGCCATTCTAGGCCTGATCGTTTTGGTGAACCGCCAGTTGCAATAATTATTTTATCTACAATTTCTGATTCTGTTGACGAGTTAATGAAGTCCATTTTCCATTGCTGATTCTTTGGAAGAAGTGTTTTTACTCCACAACCAATTTCAATATTTATTCCCAAACGTTTTGTTTCTAAAAAAAAACAATCGATTATACTTTGTGAATCTTGCGAAACAGGAAACACACAATTGTCGTCTTGAATGACTAAAGGAATACCTCTAGATTCAAACCATTCCATCGTATGTAAAGTATTGAACTTGCCAAATGCTTTCCTCAGTTTTTTCCCACCTCTAGGGTAAGCAAGAGCTAATTCTTTTATGTCTGTGCAACCATTGGTAACATTGCAGCGACCACCTCCTGAAATTTTCACTTTAGAAAGTAATTTTTGTGATTTTTCATAGATTGTAACCTTAGCATCTGGGAAATTTTCCTTAGCTGCAATGGCCGCAAAGAATCCGGCCGCACCACCACCTATAATCGCTACATTCATGTTATTTGAATTAAATTATTCATAACTATATGCAAAGTTATAATTCACTCGTGAAATGAATGGAATATCGATGTCAATTTTTTTGATAAATTTTAATTTGTTTACGAGTAGTATATCTTTCATAGGGTCATTTTAAATAGAGCAACTCAAAATCTTTAAGTTACATTTGCATTTGAATTTAAAAAGTTTGTGTTTTGAAGAGTTTTGAAGAATTAGGTGTACAGAATGGCTTTATTAAAGGTTTGGCTGAATTGGGGATTATCGAACCGACTGACATCCAAGAACGAGTTATTCCAGTTTTATTGGAAGGTGCTACACATTTAATAGGTCAAGCTCAAACAGGAACAGGAAAAACAGCGGCCTTTGGGTTACCACTATTACAGCAAATAGACCCAAATCTAAATGAGATTCAAGGGTTAATCCTTTGTCCAACACGCGAGTTAGGACAACAGGTTGCAAAGCAACTATTTAAGTTTACTAAATTCTCTGAAAAGATTTTTGTTGAAGCAGTTTATGGCGGTGAACATATTGATCGTCAAATATCAAATTTGCAAAGAACAACACATATTGTAGTTGCAACACCAGGTCGTTTAATTGATTTAGTAAAAAGAAAAGCTGTTGATTTACGAAATGTAAAAACAGTTATTCTTGATGAGGCTGATGAGATGTTGAGTATGGGGTTCAAGAAAGAGTTGGATGAAATTATGTCTTTCGTTTCAAAGGTTGAAAGTAAGTGGTTGTTTTCAGCTACAATGCCATCCGGAATTCAAGATATTATCAAAAAGCACATGTCGGCGGACTCCATCAGAATAGAGGTTAATACAAAAGATGTTGTAAATAAAAAAATTACACATCAATATATTGTGTGTGAGGATAATGAAAAGCTACATGTTTTATTGCAATTCCTTAAATCAGAACATAAAAATAGAGGTGTTATTTTCTGTAGAACAAAGGTGATGGCTCAAAAATTAGCAAAACAGTTGATTGCCAAAAATGTAGCTACTGATGCTCTTCATGGAGATTTACTTCAAAAAGAACGTGATAAAGTAATGCGTGCATTCAAAAACGAATCTCTTCAAATTTTGGTGGCTACAGATGTTGCTGCAAGAGGAATTGATATTGCAGGGCTATCATATGTTGCACATTACCAGCTTCCTGAAAGTGATGAATATTATACACATCGATCAGGAAGAACAGCGCGTGCAGGGAAAGAAGGGGTTTCTTTCTGTTTGGTTAATACCAAAGAAGTGAAAGTTCTACGTAACTATGAAAGAACATTAGGAATAGGTTTTAAGCAACTTCGCGAAACTAAATAATTATTCTAAGCCTTTCTTGTAAGTTGATAAGGCACGTTCTCTAGCAAATTTATGGTCAACCATAGGTTGTGGGTAAGTCAGCTCCTGCAAATCTTCAACCCATGAGTTAATGTATATGTGGTTTTTATCGAATTTTTTTAGTTGTTCAATCGGATTGAATATTCTGAAATAAGGTGCAGAATCACATCCTGTTCCTGATGCCCATTGCCAATTTCCATTGTTAGCGGATAAATCGTAGTCGAGTAGTTTTTGAGCAAAATATGCTTCTCCCCATTTCCAATCAATAAGTAAGTGTTTACAGAGAAAGCCTGCAACTACCATTCGAACTCGATTATGCATATATCCAGTCCGGTTTAATTGACGCATACCAGAGTCAACGATAGGGTAACCAGTTTTCCCTTCACACCACAGCTTAAAATCAGCTTCGTTATTTCTCCATTGAATTCCATCATACTTCGATTTAAAATTTGAATGAACCACTTTTGGAAAATGAAATAAGATTTGCATGAAGAATTCACGCCAAATTAGTTCACTTAAGAATGTCGCATTATTTGTTTTATTCAATACGATTGCTTCACGTACTGAAACAGTTCCAAAACGCAAATGTGGGCTCAAGTAACTAGTTCCATCTATTTCTGGAAAGTTTCGAATGTTCTCGTATTCCGATATTTTATTGAAAGTGTATGGTTGAACTTTTATCTTAGATGGAATAAACCCAATTTCTTCTAATGTTGGAAAAGAAGATTCTAATGGTTTAAATTCATTAAATTTAAGCACTGTTTCAGGACTGTAATCACCATTGTAAAAGACACTAAGCCACTTGTTTTTGAATGGCGTAAATACTGTATATGGTAAGCCATCAGCTTTAATAATTTCATTTTCTTCAAAAATGACTTGATCTTTATGTTGATGTAATTTAATTCTATACTTCTCAAGTAATAGCTCAACTTCCAAATCTCGTTGTATCGCGTAAGGTTCGTAATCTTTATTGATGTAGACATCAGAGATAGAATGTTTTTCGATAATTTTACGCCAAACATCTATTGGGTTTCCATGATAGCATTGAATAGCACTTCCATGTTTTTTTAGTTTATCATTAATTTGAGTCAAAGTCTCATGGATAAAACCAAGACGAGCATCATCTTTTTCTAGATCATCTAAAATATTGGCGTCAAAAATAAAGACAGGGATTACTTTTTTTCCAGATTCAAGTGCAGCGTTGAGTGCAGTGTTGTCTAGTAGTCTTAAATCTCTTCGGAACCAAAAAATAGATGTTTGCATAACATAAAAATAAGAACTCTTTTCATCAAATGTTAGAATAAAGTAAATTCTTTGAATCCTTTTTTATGATGTCATCATCGATTAATTAGGAAGGATTATTTGATGTGCGCACCAAAGTAAAATCGGGATTTTTTTGTGCTTTACTTTTTGCGCTTAAATCCTTATTTTTGCAATGCTTGATAAAAGCACAAAGAATTTGATTTATGGATAAAATAGAAACGTATAAGCCAAAAAATAAAGTAAGGATAGTTACGGCTGCTGCCTTATTTGATGGTCACGATGCTGCTATAAACATCATGAGAAGAATTATCCAAACTACTGGCGTAGAAGTGATTCATTTAGGGCATGATCGTAGTGTTGATGAGGTTGTCAACTGTGCTATTCAGGAAGATGCGAATGCTATCGCAATCACTTCGTACCAAGGGGGGCACAATGAGTACTTCAAATATATGTACGATTTATTGAAAGAGCGTGGTGCTGAACACATCAAAATTTTCGGAGGTGGAGGTGGAGTTATTCTTCCCAGTGAGATTAAAGATCTTATAGATTACGGTATTACTCGTATCTATTCTCCAGATGATGGTCGTAAAATGGGATTGCAGGGAATGATTAATGACCTTGTAGAGCAATCTGATTACGCGATAGGTGATACATTAAATGTTGACATTGTAAGCTTAGCGAAAAAAGAAATTGGAGCAATAGCACGTGTTATTTCTTCAGCAGAGAACTTCCCTGAAGTGGCAAAGGCGGCTTTAAATAAAATAATAGAAAAAAATAAAACATCAAACACACCGGTGTTAGGGATTACAGGTACTGGTGGCTCTGGTAAATCTTCGTTAGTTGATGAGTTAGTTAGACGGTTTTTAATTGACTTCCCTGAAAAAACGATTGGGCTTATTTCAGTCGACCCATCCAAAAGAAAAACGGGTGGTGCACTTTTAGGGGATAGAATTAGAATGAATGCAATTAATAATAGTCGTGTTTATATGCGTTCATTGGCAACACGTCAGTCTAATCTAGCGCTATCAAAATATGTAAATGAAGCGGTTGAGGTATTAAAGGCTGCAGAATTTGACATCATCATTTTAGAAACTTCAGGCATTGGTCAATCTGATACGGAGATAATAGAGCATTCGGATACATCTTTATATGTAATGACCCCAGAGTTTGGAGCTGCAACACAGTTAGAGAAAATTGATATGTTAGATTTCGCTGATTTAGTAGCGATCAACAAATTCGATAAAAGAGGTTCTCTAGACGCATTGAGAGATGTGAAAAAACAATACATGCGTAATAACAACTTGTGGGATACGCATCAAGATGATCTACCTGTATTCGGAACAATTGCCTCTCAATTCAACGACCCAGGAATGAATACGCTTTACAAAGCGATTATTGATAAGGTAGTTGAGAAAACTGGAGCTGATTTGAAATCAAACTTTGAAATTTCGAAAGAAATGAGCGAGAAGATTTTTGTCATTCCACCAAATAGAACAAGGTACTTATCTGAAATTTCAGAAAGCAATAGAGCATACGATTCAAGAGCAGAGGCTCAACAAGATGTTGCTCAAAAATTATATGGTATTTTTAAAACAATTGAAACGATTGTTGACCAAGAACTTTTATTAGATAAAACTGGAATTGATTCAGAATCCCTTTCAATTGTGAAATCAGAAGACCAAGCTTTCTTAAAGCTACTCAATGGTCAGTTTGACCGTGTTAAAATGGACTTAGATCCATATAACTGGGAAGTAATTACTGGTTGGTCAGAGAAAGTGAATAAATACAAAACCCCAATTTATTCATTTAAAGTAAGAGACAAAGAGATTAGTATAAAAACGCATTCAGAGTCCTTGTCACACACTCAAATTCCAAAGGTGTCTTTACCTAAGTATTCTGCTTGGGGAGATGTTTTAAAATGGTGCTTACAAGAGAATGTACCGGGAGAATTCCCTTATGCTTCAGGGCTTTACCCATTTAAACGCACAGGAGAAGATCCATCTAGAATGTTTGCCGGAGAAGGAGGTCCAGAGCGTACTAATAAACGTTTTCACTATGTGAGTGTGGGAATGCCAGCAGCACGTTTATCAACGGCATTTGATTCTGTAACTCTTTATGGAAACGATCCAGGTTTACGACCAGACATTTATGGTAAGATTGGTAATGCCGGTGTTTCTATATGCTGTTTAGATGATGCTAAGAAGTTATACTCAGGTTTTGATTTAGCAGATCCAAAAACATCCGTTTCAATGACTATTAATGGTCCAGCACCTATGTTATTAGGTTTTTTTATGAATGCTGCTATTGATCAACAATGTGAGAAATACATTAAAGAAAATGGATTAGAAGTTGAGGTAACAGCTAAAATAGAAGCTATTTACAAAACGAAAGGAGTTGCGAGACCAAAATACCAAGGAGATTTACCTGAAGGAAATAATGGTTTAGGTTTGTTTTTATTGGGTATAACTGGTGATCAAGTAATCCCTGCCGATGTTTATACTGAGATTAAAGCATACACACTAAGCTCTGTTCGTGGAACAGTTCAAGCAGATATTTTAAAAGAAGATCAAGCCCAAAATACGTGTATTTTCTCTACAGAATTTGCCTTGCGTTTAATGGGAGATGTTCAAGAATACTTTATTGAAAAGAACGTACGTAACTTTTACTCAGTATCTATTTCTGGCTATCATATTGCTGAAGCGGGAGCAAATCCTGTTACACAATTAGCATTGACGTTGGCAAATGGTTTTACCTATGTTGAGTATTATTTAAGTCGTGGAATGGATATCAATAAATTCGGACCAAATCTGTCGTTTTTCTTTTCAAATGGTATTGATGCTGAGTATGCAGTTATAGGACGTGTTGCTCGTAAGATATGGGCGAAAGCAATGAAGGATAAGTATGGAGCTAATTCAAGAGCTCAAATGTTGAAATATCATATTCAAACTTCGGGACGTTCATTGCACGCACAAGAAATTGATTTCAATGATATTCGTACAACCTTACAAGCTTTATATGCGATTTACGACAATTGTAACTCGTTACATACAAATGCATACGATGAAGCTATTACAACTCCAACAGAGGCTTCTGTGCGTAGAGCAATGGCAATTCAATTGATTATTAATAAAGAACTTGGATTGACTTCTAATGAGAACCCGATTCAAGGATCCTTTATTATTGAAGAATTAACCGATCTAGTTGAAGAAGCTGTATTGCTAGAATTTGATCGTATTACTGAAAGAGGTGGTGTTTTAGGTGCAATGGAAACAATGTATCAACGTTCTAAAATTCAAGAAGAGTCACTTTATTATGAAACCTTAAAGCATAATGGTGATTTTCCCATTATTGGTGTGAATACGTTTCTAAGTAAAGATGGTTCTCCAACGGTTACTCCAGATGAGGTGATTCGTGCAACTGAAGAAGAAAAGAAATATCAGATTGAAATGCTAGGAGAGCTCCATAAGATGCATAATACAAAGAAGATGATGAAAAACCTTCAAAATGCTGCAGTTAATAATGAAAATATCTTTGACAAACTGATGGAAGTATGTAAAGTAGCTTCTTTAGGTGAAGTTACCTCTGCATTATTTGAAGTTGGTGGTCAATATAGAAGAAATATGTAATAGTTTTAGTATATTATTTATGTTGTTCTTATGACAATTTAATGCAGGTTTTAACTTCAATCTCATGAAGGGGTTCTTATTTTTAATTACATGTGCCATTGCTTTAAGTAATTTAGCTCAACAGCTATGTCCAATAATACCAACACCTTCGATTTATGAGGTAAATAAAGGAGAGTTATACATTGTAGATAAGTTGTTCCTAGACTACTCTTTTATCCCTCAGAATATTTCTGAATTCTTAAGAAATGAATTGAATATACAATTCAATATCGCTTTAGAGCAGGAAAAAGATGATCCTAAAATTATTTTTTCGAGAATATCTAATGTTCCTAAGACCTACTATTCGATTACTATTAATGATAATATTGAGATTCAGTATAATTCAGACGCAAGTTGCTTTTATGCCGTTAATTCTTTACTTCAGCTTATAAATGGAGAGCAGGGAAAATGGAATATAAAGAAATCTAAAGTGATTGATTCACCTAAGTTTGAGTGGCGCGGGTTACACCTCGATGTCAGCCGGCACTTCTTTTCAGTAGATGAGGTCAAGAAGTTCATCGATATTATGGCAATGTACAAATTCAATACCTTTCATTGGCACTTAACAGACGACCAAGGTTGGAGAATTGAAATTAAGCAATATCCGAAACTAACTGAAATTGGGGCTTATCGAGATAGTACAGTCTATGGGCATTACAGTCGATCACCAAGGTCTTATACAGTCGAAAATTATGGGGGGTTTTATACGCAAGAAGAAATTAAAGATGTCGTTACTTATGCACAATCTAAATATGTTACCATCGTACCTGAAATTGAAATGCCCGGGCATAGTAGGGCTGCATTATCTGCTTATCCAGAGCTGTCCTGTGATGGAGTAATAAAGTCTGTTCCTGGCTTATGGGGTGTTTTTGATGATATTTATTGTTCAAAGGAAGAGTCAATCATTTTTATGCAAAATGTACTGGAGGAGGTTATTGAGTTATTCCCTTCTGAATACATTCATATTGGGGGGGATGAAGCTCCAAAAATAAGATGGAAATCTTGTTCTAATTGTCAACAAGTGATTAAATCGAAAGGATTAAAAGATGAATATGAACTTCAGAGTTATTTCATAAAACGTATGGATCGGTTTTTAACTGAAAAAGGAAAAAAGCTAATAGGTTGGGATGAAATCCTGGAGGGTGGCCTTTCACCTAATGCTGCAGTAATGTCTTGGCGAGGTGATAAAGGAGGGAAAGAAGCGGCATCTCAAGGTCATTATGTTGTCATGTCTCCAAATACACATTGTTATTTTGATTACTATCAAAGTAGTCACCCAGATGAACCTCTTGCAATTGGTGGTTATTTACCTTTAAAGAAAGTTTACGACTTTAATCCAATTCCAGAAGGGATGAACGATTTTGATGCCGATTATATTCTTGGAGGACAAGCAAATTTATGGTCTGAGTATATGCCAACAATGTCGCAAGTTGAGTATATGACCTATCCACGTGCACTAGCACTAATTCAAAGTTTATGGTGCTTTTCAAAACCAAGTTATGATGATTTTTTATCTGTTTATCTCGCGAAGCACCAAGATTATTTAAATAATCATAAGGTAAATTACGCTAATTCTATTCACTTTCCTCAATTAAATATAACAAGAAAAGAAGGTGGCATTAACCTTAATTTTACTGGGGCATATCAAGAATCAAAATTTGATGTTTTATTAGAGTGGTCAAACAATAATCTTAACCATTCTCTTAACTACCCAAATCTAGGATCACAAGATTCTATTTTTATTCCAAAAGCAAATAATTCCAAACGATCATATTTAAAGGTTAAGGTAAATTCTATGTCTAATTCTGTGGAGGCGAATTATAATTTTGTGGTCACAGATGAGCTAGGTGCGAAAGTAGAATTAGTGACTCCGGCTCATCCAAAATATAATAACAATGGAAGCTTAAATTTAGTTGATGGAGTATGTGGCAGAAGACCTTGGAAGGGTAGTGAGTGGCTCGGATTTAATACCAATCGTGTAGAATTCATCATCGACTTAGAAGAAAAGAAGAAGGTAAGCGGTTTAGGAATTGGATTTTTAGAAGACAATGGCTCTTGGATATACTTACCTGAAAAAATACAAGTATTTAAGTCTAAGGATAAAGCCACTTGGAAAAGTACGAGTAAAGTTGACTTAAAAGATTGTGAAACACCTTTCTATAATCACGAATTCCACTTTAAAGGAAAATCACGTTATCTTAAAATTGTAGTTTATGCAATAGACTTAATTCCAGAAGGGAAAGATGGAGTCGGACATGTGCCATGGACCTTTATTGATGAAATTGAAATATTTTGATGCTTATGAAACTAGAACTGTGCGCAGCTTCAATTGAGGCAATTAAAATCGCAAAAGAGTTAAATTTTGATAGAATAGAATTGTGCCAAAACTTAGAGCAAGGTGGTATAACGCCATCACTAGGGTTGATTGATTATGCTTTGGCATATGGAGTAGAGACGCATGTACTTATTCGACCTAGGGTAGGGGGGTTTATTTACAATTGCGACGAAATAGAAATAATCATTAGAGATATTCTTGTATGTAGTGAACTTGGAGTACACGGAGTTGTAATTGGAGCCCTTGATGAATTCGGTGAAATCCATAAAGGAGTAGTTACATTAATGTTAGAAAAGGCAAAAGGTATGGAGGTTACCTTTCACCGTGCTTTTGATGATACAGTGAATTATAAAAGGTCGATAGACATCCTTATTGAATTAGGTGTAAAACGTTTGCTTTCTTCGGGATTGGGTTCAAATGTAGAGCTAGGAATGAATAACCTTAAGGGAATGGTGGACTATGCTGAAGGTAGAATTGAAATTATGACAGGAGGAGGAGTTAACTTGAGTAATATTTCGAAAATTGCTAAGGAGGTTAAGCCGGATGCTATTCATTTTTCGGGAACACAAAAGTTTGTTCTCGATAAAAATTCAATGTTCTCAGAGACGATATTAAAACTCAATAAGGAAAAGGTAAAAAAACTGCAAAAAGCAGTAATTTAGATACGTCCTAATACGTATTTGATAAGTTTAATCATTTCATCATTATATCCTGCTGAAAACTCTTCTTTAGGACGATTAGCAATACCAAGACAGATTGTAGCACAATTATGTCCTAATGCTTTTCCTACTGCGAATAAAGCAGAGCTTTCCATTTCAAAATTGACAATTCTATGATGACCAGACCTAAAAGCTGTCAATTGTTCGTTGATTTTAGAAACTTTATTTTTTAATCTTAATTGCCTTCCTTGGGGACCATAAAATCCACTTGAGGTTACTGTAATTCCATTAATTGTCTGATCAGAGCTCATTTTGTCTTTGAGTATTTGTGAAGTCTTAGCTAAGTAAGGTTTTATTAATTTGGGTAGATCAACCTGAAATAAGATATCGTTTTTTAATCGTTCTTCTTCTTCCGTAAATGTGATGTCATAAAAATGAGCAATATTATCTAAGCCAAATGCGTATGTAGAAAGTATATATGAATGTATAGGGACTTCTGGCTGTAAAATACCACAAGTTCCAATTCGTATTATATCTAATGCTGTGAAATCTTGTTTATCTGTTCGATTTTTTAAGTTAATATTAACCAATGCATCCAATTCACTAATTGTAATGTCAATATTATCTGTTCCAATTCCTGTAGATAATACTGAAATACGCTTCCCTTGATAGATTCCAGTTTTACAGACAAATTCGCGGTGTTGAGAGGAATGCTCTATAGAGTCGAATAGAGAGGCTGCTAGATGTACACGATTTTGATCACCAACAAGTATAATCTTATTAGCAATATTTTCAGGAGAAAAGCCTAAGTGGTAAACATTACCATTCTTATCAAGGACTAATTCTGTAGGCGGATATTGCATGTATTTTATTTTTACTTATGTAAAAATAACCTTTTGCATTAGAACAGAAAAAAAGCGGCACCAAAAGATGACGCTTTATATATTTCTTTGACTGATGACTATTTCCCGATACTTCCAAATACTTTTTGAAGTATATCCGTAACTCTAGCTATAGGGTCTTTCCTGATCTTGTTTTCTTCTTGTTCTACCATATAGAATAATCCAATAATTGCACGTTCTGTAACATATTGAGTCAAATCTGGATTTAATTTTTCACCTCCTGTAAAAGTCATTGCTGAGTTATATTTAGTGATGATTGGATTCCAGTACTTTGTTAGTTGTACTTTAGAAATTGCAGCATCAACCTTAGGAGAGAATGTGTTAACTAAAGCTTCAGTCGTATTGTCCTTTAAAAATTTAGTAGCAGCTCCATTGCCACCATTAAGAATAGAGAAGCCATCTTTGATACTCATGTTAAGGATAGCATTCTTGAAAATGGGTAAGGCTTCTTTACTTGCTTCTTCTGCAGCTCTATTTAGTGTAGTTTCAAACTGTTCAATCTTACCATCTAACCCCCAATTTAGTGCTTTTTGCTTCACTTTAAGCGCCTCTTCTGGAAACGGCAATACTATTGCGCTATTTTTCAAGAAGCCATCTGTTACAGAGGTTAAATTAACGGAGTTTGTAATTCCTATACTCAAAGCTTCTTTCAATCCTGAGATAACTTCACCGTTAGATAATACTTGAGTATTAGAAGTGCTTACTGCTGACGGATCAATATCTGATATTATATCCGCTGCACCTTGAAGAACTCCACAGGATATAAGTGTAAAGGCTGTAGCAATTATAAATGGAATAAATATTTTTTTCATTTTAGGCTATTTAGTTCAAGCTTAATAAGTATTTATCTTTTTAAGATAAGTTTAAGTGTGTTATTTTATAATAGAAACAGAGCCTGTAAATACTTTTTTATCATCATTGTACGGACTTTTCACTTTCGCTACCCATGCATATGCTCCGGCTTGAATAATCTTTCCGTTGAAAGTACCATCCCAACCCATAGAAGGATCATGATTCTCCCATATAACTTGTCCCCAACGATTAAATATAGTTAATTCAAATCCGTAGACATCAATTCCTGAAATCTCGGGTTTCCAATATTGATTAAATTCATCACCATCAGGGGTAAATGTATTTGGCGCAAAAAATAAGATATCTTCTACAACATTCATAAGGTAAGTAATTGAATCTATACATCCTTGATTAGTGGTAACAATTAAAGTAACCGGATAAGTGCCAGACTCCTCCGGAAATACAAATACTGGTTCAGAAGAACTGCTATTCATAGGGTCAGAGTATATACTTGTCCATTGCCAATCAACAACATCTACAGAAGATTTATCCTGCATATAAATAGTTGTTTCATATATTGTTGCTGGATTATCAGAGAAATTAAAGTCTGCAGTTGGAGAAGGTTTTACTTCAATGAAATTTTCCAAAGTATCAGAGTATACACATCCAAAAATAGAAGTGGTACTAATAGTAATTGTATGAAATCCTATTTGGTCATAAAAATGAGAAGTAGGGTCGCTTCCGTTTACAATAGCATTGTCGAAATTTCCAAATTCCCAAAAGGTTGATGCAATTTCAGCGGAATTTGTTGAAGTATTATAGAAATAGAATGTATCAGGAACACATTTTTCATACTCATCTGCAGTTGCACTTGGATCAATAGGTGTTGGCAAATTGATCATTGTACATTGCTGATCTGTAGGGGACCCACATAATTCTGATAATTCTACACAGAATTCTGTTTGGGTGAATTCTGGATCAACCGTGATTTGATCTCCTGTACCAATTTGGCTTCCATTTTCGAACCAAGTAAATATATATGTAGATGAACCTCCACTACCATTAACAGATAGCAAGATGTCGTCTTCAGGGCATATTTGTGTTTCTGGGGTAAGAAAGTCTATTGATAAAGATGGCGGTTCACTAAGGACCCCATTAATGGTAATAGTACATCCATTTGAATCAGTCACAGTTACTGTATGTGTACCAAAATAAAGATCATTAGCCATATTAGACGTAGATGATGAATTATTCCAAGAATAATTATAAGGAGCAGTTCCTTGTGTCACTATTATTTCAATCATTCCATCATTTGCACTGTTACAACTAACATCCGATTGAGAAGAAATGACTCCAGCCAAAGCCGCAACTTCACTTACGGTTACATTAATTACATCAAAACATCCAATATCAGAAGTGATTACACAACTATAATTCCCAGCTAAAAGTCCTGTTGCTGTTTGTGTAGTCTGCATCACTGGATCATCCCATTGATAGGTGACATTCCCTAAAACAGGAAGCATCTCGGCAAATGCTGTTCCATTATTACCACCTTGGCAAGACACCTCAGCTGTGCTTCCTTGAAACTGAGCTGGTGTATCAAAAACTGTTATGTTCGCTGATCCAAAGCAACCATTAGAATCAGTTATAGTCACTTGATAATTTCCAGCAGAAACGCCATTAACTGTTTGAGTTGTTACTCCTAACGTTGGCCAATCAAAAATGTACGGAGCTGTTCCAGTTATTGGTGATGCGGTTACTGAGCCATTTCCGGAAGAGCAAATTTCATCAACGGCACTTGCTGAAACTGATGCGCTGGTAATTGAGACCCATGATGTGTCAGAAATTCCAACAGCACCACTTCCACATGTCGAGCCTTGTAAAAAGTATCCTATTGGTCCAGGTACTGTTGGTGTAACAGAAAGTATCCCTGCGTTATAAGGAAATGATTGCCCTAATGTATTCCCCCATTCAATTACTGATTGTGGTGTAAATCGATACCCTTCATTATTTGTAACCCATTGAGTATTGTTTCTTCCTGGTACTGTAATTGCATCTATTCCTCCTGGACCATGAAGTCCATGCACTGCGTTTCCTGAGTTCCATCCAGTACAAAGTGGTTTATTTGAAATGTGTGTTTCAACTAAATTGGTTGTTTCATATAAAATAATTTGACTTGAATATAAGTCAGCTGTACAACTAAACATAGGTACATTACTCCAGGTAACAGTTAACCTTCTAAAAGGGGCCATACCATAAACTTGATAGTTTACACTACCACCTGAAGCTGGATTAATATCTTGCCATGGACCCATTACTGCATTTTGTGGAACAAGTCCTGTGTTTGGAATTGGAGTTGTTACCCACGTACCAGAGCCAGCAGCTGTGAATGTTATAAAATTATTTGCACCTATGATGAACTGTGAATATGTTGTTCCGTAGAAGCAAAAATCAAACCCAATATTAATCATACCGGATTGACCATCATCACTTAGAGAAATAGTAGTTCCACCAATAAAAGAATCTGGGTTGTAAGGTATTATTCCTGTAGTATATGGATCTGGATTACCAATAGCACCAATATTTGCACAATCTTCGATTGTAACTGTATTTCCAAAGCAAACAGCCGCATCTGTACCAACGCAAATATTACCTGGAGCTTGTGCGAAAACGAAACTTGGAACGATAGCTAAAAAGATAGCCAAAATTTGATATGTCTTATGATTTTTCATTAGTGAATTAGTTGTATTATATATGCTAGACGCAGTAGTTTTTATATTAGTTGCCGCTCTACGATAAAAGAGGGTCTTTTTTGAAAAAAAGAGGCTTATATTTAGCGAATTTACCATTGTAATATTAGATAAAAAATATGGTTTGACCCTATTAATGTGTGTTTTGTAAGAATTCAATGATATTCCATTTAATATGAAATTAAGTTCAAAAAATATTTACTTTTGTATAATTAGAAATAAACCTTATTTAAAAGATGTCGAATAAATATCAAGTTGAGATTGATGCTTTCATGGATAAAGTGAAAGCAACGAATGGGCACGAAACTGAATTTTTACAAGCTGTTCTTGAAGTAGCAGAGGCTGTAATTCCAGTAATTGAACAGAATCCTAGATATAAGGAGGCGAAAATACTTGAGCGTATGGTTGAGCCAGAGCGAACCTTAATGTTCAGAGTTCCTTGGATTGACGACAATGGCGGAGTACATGTGAATAGAGGTTACAGAGTTGAATTTAACTCAGCTATTGGACCATATAAAGGTGGATTAAGGTTTCATCCTTCTGTTAACTTATCAATTCTTAAGTTTTTAGGCTTTGAGCAAGTTTTTAAAAACTCTTTAACAACATTGCCTATGGGTGGTGGTAAAGGTGGTTCTGACTTTAATCCTAAAGGTAAATCTGATAATGAGGTAATGAAGTTTTGTCAATCATTCATGACTGAACTTTTCCGTCATATAGGAGCTAATACAGATGTTCCTGCTGGAGACATTGGCGTTGGTGGTCGTGAGATTGGTTACATGTTTGGACAATACAAAAGAATTCGTAATGAATTCGTTGGTGTTTTAACCGGTAAAGGATTGAATTGGGGTGGATCTTTAATTCGCACCGAAGCAACTGGCTATGGAACGGTTTATTTTGCAAAAGAAATGTTAGCTACCAAGAGTGATTCATTTAAAGGGAAGGAAGTTGTTATTTCTGGATCTGGAAATGTTGCACAGTATGCTTTAGAGAAGGTATTGCATTTAGGAGGTAAAGTTTTAACTGTTTCAGATTCTTCCGGATATGTTTATTCGTCTGAGGGTTTCAATTCGGAGCATTTAGCTTTTTTAATGGAGTTAAAAAATATAAGAAGAGGTCGGGTCAAAGAAATTGCTGATAAATATGATAGTTTCAAATTTGTAGAAGGCAAACGTCCTTGGGAAATAAAAGCTGATGTTGCACTTCCATGTGCTACTCAAAATGAGTTGAATGGTGAAGAAGCTGCTATGCTTATTTCAAATGGTGTTGTGTGTGTTGCAGAAGGCGCTAACATGCCAACTACTCCAGAGGCAATTGAAGCATTTCAAGAGGCAGGTGTTCTTTTCTCTCCAGGAAAAGCGTCAAATGCAGGTGGTGTAGCTACTTCAGGTTTAGAAATGTCTCAAAATTCAATGAGATATAACTGGACGAGAGAAGAGGTGGATGAAAAATTACATAGTATCATGGTCTCTATTCATGAAGCTTGTGTGAAATATGGTGAAAATGAGGATGGCTCAGTAGATTACGTGAGAGGAGCAAATATTGCTGGTTTCGTAAAAGTTGCTGATTCTATGATCGATCAAGGTATCGTTTAATTTCAATTAATACATTTTAAAAGGTCATCATTATAATAATGGTGACCTTTTTTTATGCGAAATATTTAACATGAATGAACGCATTTTATTAGATTTGTTTAATAGATTATTTGAACTATGACTGTCGCAGACAAAAGAACAATTGAGTACAATCGAACAGGCTTTGATGATACAGAGTTATTAGACATATATAAAAAGACTCTTCGCCCAAGATTTATTGAAGAAAAAATGATGATTTTACTTCGTCAAGGTAAAATATCAAAATGGTTCTCTGGATGGGGTCAAGAAGCAATTTCTGTGGGGTCTGCTTATGCTATGAATAGTGATGAGTATATTTTTCCGATGCACAGGAACTTAGGTGTGTTTACCACTCGCGAGATTCCTTTGAATAGACTTTTTGCTCAATTTCAAGGGAAAATGTCCGGTTTTACGAAAGGTAGAGATCGTTCATTTCATTTTGGAACGCAAGAGTATAATATTGTTGGGATGATTTCTCATTTAGGTCCGCAATTAGCTTTGGCTGGTGGAGTAGGATTAGCTTCTAAAATTAGAGATGAAAAAAAAGCAACAATTGTATTTACAGGAGATGGTGGAGCAAGTGAAGGTGATTTTCATGAAGCGCTAAATGTTGCTTCTGTTTGGGATTTGCCCGTGATTTTCGCGATTGAAAATAATTGTTGGGGATTATCTACTCCTTCTGCAGAGCAGTTCAAATGTGATCAGTTTATTGATAAGGGTATTGGGTATGGAATGAAAGCTGTTCAGGTGAATGGAAATAATATACTAGAAGTGATTTCAACAGTTAGAGCCTTGGCTGAAGAAATGCGAAAAGATCCTAAGCCTGTACTGCTAGAATTTATGACTTTCAGAATGAGGGGGCATGAAGAGGCTTCAGGAACAAAGTATTACCCAGAAGGAATCCAGGATGAGTGGGAAGAATATGATCCACTTAAAAACTATGCAGAATATTTGAAATTGCAAGGAATTCTCACGGATGAAGTAGAAGAAGTTTATCGACAAGGTATAAAGAAAGAAATTCAAGACGGATTAGATATTGCTTATACTGAGGATGATATTATTCCAAATCCATTGGAAGAAGTCAAAGATTTATTTGCAGAACACAACCAAGTAGTTGAAGTGGCAAGTGGTGCTAAGTCGGAACGTAGATTTATTGATGCAATTCAAGATGGTTTACGCCAATCAATGGAGAGATATGATAACCTTATTATTATGGGGCAAGATGTCGCGGAATATGGTGGTGTATTTAAGGCTACAGAAGGATTTGTTGAGCAATTTGGAAAAGAACGAGTAAGAAATACACCAATTTGTGAATCAGCTATTGTTGGTGTGGGCTTAGGACTTTCTATTGCTGGAATGAAAGCAGTGGTTGAAATGCAATTTGCTGATTTTGTGACTTGTGGATTTAATCAGATTATTAATAACCTAGCGAAAATACATTGGCGCTGGGGACAAAATGCAGATGTAGTTGTTCGTATGCCAACAGGAGCAGGAGCAGCGGCAGGCCCATTTCATTCTCAAAGTAATGAAGCTTGGTTTTTTCATACACCAGGATTAAAAATTGTATACCCTTCAAGTTCATTCGAAGCGAAAGGCTTATTAGCTGCGGCTATTGAAGACCCAAATCCAGTCTTGGTGTTTGAACATAAATTCTTATATAGAAGTATTCGTGAAGATATCCCAGATGATTATTACACGGTAGAAATTGGTAAAGCAAATAGAGTTTCAGAAGGAGATGATTTAACGATTATTACCTACGGAATAGGTGTCCACTGGGCAAGAGATTATGCGGAGAAGCATTCAGACTTAAGTATAGAGATTATAGATCTAAGAACGCTATTACCACTTGATACTGAAGCGATATATACAGCTGTCCGAAAAACAGGACGCGCTGTGGTGTTGCACGAAGATTGTATGACAGGTGGTATTGGAGGTGAAATTGTAGCTCTTATTTCTGAGAACTGCTTTCAGTATTTAGATGCTCCAGTTAAACGTGTGGCTTCGATGGATACACCTGTACCATTTGTTACTCAACTGGAACAGCAGTTTTTACCAAAAGATAGATTGGATGAAGTGATTGGCGAAGTCATGAAGTTCTAAATAGTTATTATTTATTAACTATTTAATCTCTAATTACATTGTAGCCAGGATATTTCTTCGAATCAAAAACAAATTTTAAATCATCTACTGCCGCTTCTGAAGTGAATTTTGTGAGATTATACGTCATTGTGGTTCCGTCCTTCGTCTTTATCGTTACTTTCTTTAATTCGTTCTCTTTTTTAGATATATAAAGAATGATTGTATGATAATCTACACTGCTCGGATTATTAGGATATAAGTAAATTACATGTATTGCCTCATTGTTTAGTATAATTTCTTTATTGTATTTGTTTTTAAATCCAGACTCCCAAATCGTCATTAGTTTGCGAGGGTTTATTGATTCTTCATCTTCCTCATCAGCATCAGATTCGTAAACAGATTTTTCTTCTTTAACAATAGTCCATGTCTTTAAGCCATTTGAAATAATAGTATTATCTCCGAAAGAAGCATAATATTTATTTGATTTCACCCAACCCTTTCCTGTTTCACTTTTGTTTGTTCCAGTTGATGTATTTTTGATATTAGCACTAAATTCTATGTAAAAGGAACTTTGGGTTTTCATTTTAGAAGAGAGTATGTCAAGTATACCTTGAGATTTATCATCTTGTCCAAATGAAATGAGTGAAAGCGATATAAATGTTAAGAGTGTAATTAATAGCTTCATGTTATTTTGTTTACAATGTAAATATCTAAAACTGTGCCAAAAAGACCTTATGATTAGTATTAAGTTAAGTCAATTAATGTCTGAATGTTAATATCGTGAGGGCCAATATAAGTACTTATTTTAAATCCAAGCGATTTGTAGTCCTCTATTAACTTGTCTCGTTGCTTTGCATCAAAGAATTCATCTTCGGTTCCAATGACAAAATAATTATTAGTGTCTTCAGCTAATAGTTCTTTCGCATTTGTTACTTCTGATGGGAAGTCACTACCCCAAACCATCAGGGAGTCGAAAAGAACTTTATTGGTCAATCTCCATCGTGCTGCAGTAGAACCTCCTTGTGAAAAGCCAAGAAGAAGCCGTTTTTTTATAGGATACTTTTTACAGATTTTCTTATCTAAAGCAGTTAACCAATCCATATTGTCTGCAATGTCAATTTCTCTTGCTTCTCTTGTCATCCATGATGCTCCAACTCGTCCAGAATTTCCTTTACGATAAAAGCGGTGCATTCCTTCGGGCGCTACAATTAGAAGGTCTTGATTTAAGCCTTTAAATTTTTCGATAAAGAATTTAGCGAGCTGTCCGTATCCATGTAAAACATAGAATACCGTAGTGGCATCAGAGACGTCATTTAATATTTCGTAGCGAAAGGTTTTTTTTAAAGATAGTGTATGCTCCATGTTACTGTCAAAGATATAAGTAAATCGAGTATTTTTAGGGAGAATTACTATTTTTGTTTCATGAAAATAATCTCCAGCTTATTTGCCTTCACAGCTGTTTTACTTGCTACCTTCATTTCTCTTTCGCAAGAGATAACGGTGTTGGGTGAGATAACTCAAGAGCATATCCCTGGAGCAAAAGTGTATTCGATTAACCCTAAAGTACAAGTTTTAGCTAATGGGAATGGAAGGTTTCGTTTAGAATCATTTGTTGGTTGCGATTCAATATATGTTTCTTATAAGAGTTATGAAACTCATGGGATTATGGTTTCGGAGTTGAAAGGCTTGACATGGATCGAGTTGTCTGATAATTCACTTTCTGTATCCGAAATGATTGTTACCGCAAATCGTTGGGAACAAGATAAAGTTAAAGTACCAAATAGAATTGCCAAATTGAACATGAAGGATGTTGAATTGCTAGGTCCTCAGACAACGGCAGATTTATTAGAAACTAGTGGGTATGTGTTTATTCAAAAGAGTCAACTTGCTGGAGGTTCTCCACAATTACGTGGTTTCGGAACTAATCGTGTCATGATTACTGCAGATGGCGTTAGAATGAATAATGCTATCTTCAGATCGGGGAACCTTCAAAATGTAATTTCTTTAGATCCTAACTCATTAGAGTCGGTGGAGGTTTTATTCGGTCCTGGTGCCGTAATGTATGGTAGTGACGCTATCGGTGGGGTCATGGATTTTAGATCGAAACAAGCAAGGTTATCCATAGATACGATAAGTTCATTTGTTAAAACTAATTTGTTTACACGCTATTCAACAGCAAGTAACGAATCAACAACCCATTTGGACTTTAATTATGGTAAAAATAAATGGGCGTTTATGACAACGGCTACTTTTTCAAAATTTGGAGATCTTAAAGCAGGAACCTATGGGGATAGTACTTTTTTAAGACCATCGTATCAAGCAACCATTCATGGAATTGACTCTACGGTAATTAATAAAGATGATAAATTGCAAATAGGCTCTGGTTATTGGCAGGTAAATACAATTCAAAAGATACTTTTTAAACCGAATGATCGATGGTCTTTTGATTATGGTTTTCTTTTTTCGACAACATCTGATGCGCCACGATATGATCGTTTAACATCTGATGCGAATGATGATGGACAATTAGATAATGTAGAATGGTATTATGGTCCCCAACAATGGATGATGAATAGGCTAACAGTAATTAATACTCCTGCTAATAATGTGCTGTATGATCAAATGAGATTAACAACTGCTCATCAATCGTATAAAGAAAGTCGCCATGAACGAAAAATGGGAGCAGATGAGAGAATAAATAAATATGAACGTGTAGATGCACTTTCTTTAAATATTGATTTCGATAAAGAATTAAATTCTAGATCAAATTTGTTCTATGGAATCGAAGGTGTATTTAATTTAGTTGGTTCTAATGCCGATAAAACATCAATTACTGATGGGATTAGTGATTCAATAAATTCTAGATATCCAAATGGCTCTCAATGGCAAACATATGGAGCATATACAAATTTTAAATATATGATTAACGAGAGATGGGTTTTCAATACAGGAATACGCTATACCGTATACGGCATTAAAGCGAAATTTGATACGACTCTATTTGCTTTCCCTGTAAATGAAGCTAATAATTCGAATGGGGCGTTAAACGGTAGTATTGGATTGGTGTATAATCCAAATAGTAGATCACAAATTTATATTAATGTATCTTCTGGGTTTAGAGCTCCAAATATTGATGATATTGGAAAAGTGTTTGATTCTGAGCCCGGAAGTGTGGTTGTACCAAATATAAATTTGAAACCGGAATATGCATATAGTACTGAAATAGGGTTTATTAAAGCAATAAAGAACCGATTTAAATTAGACGGCGCTGTATATTATACATACCTAAAAGATGCTTTAGCGAGAACACTATTCGAGTTTAATGGCCAGGATAGTATTCTGTATAATGGGGTTTTAAGTCAAGTTCAGGCAATTCAAAATATTTCAAATGCATATGTTTATGGTTTGCAAGGTGGAGTTGAGATAAACTTCGGTAAGGGGCTTAGTTTAAAAAGTATGATTTCGTATCAAAAAGGGTTTGAATATAATGTAGATAGTGAGTCATATTTCCCGAAGTCACACATAACCCCAACTTATGGACGAACCTCTTTTAGTTATAAGAGACGCCATTTAAGAATGGAAGTATATGCAGTATATCATGGAAGAATGAACCATGATGACTTACCGTTAATTGAAAGAAATAATCAATCGTATGCGCTTGATGATGAAGGTAACCCTTACACACCAAATTGGTATACTTTAAATATTAAAGCAACGTATTTCTTCAATAAACACTTATCTCTAAATGGAGGAGTAGAAAACATAACAGATCAGCTGTATCGCACTTTTGGATCTGGAATATCAGCTTCGGGTAGAAGTTTTAGTCTTTCTCTGAAAGCGACATTCTAAATTATTTCTGCGTGAAATACTTATTCTTATAATCGTTAAAGAACCATAATCGCTCTAGTTTTTTTATTGAATAAATGTTAGGGTTTATTCCATAAACATCATTTGGACTTTTAATTTTGACAGCTTCAATTACTGCTTTATAAACAAGAATATCTTTTGAAAGTGAATAACTTCCAGGACCGTATTCGATGTGGTATCCTATACTTTCTTTTGTTCCCAAACCATCAAAAATTAATGTTTCAAAAGTTTGCATTGGAATTTTATCAACGACACTAAAATAGCGTCTGAATTTTGAATTTCTAATTCTGAAATCTACAATAATATCCTTGTATGACTCTGTTTTTATATTTTCAAAAGAAACTTCTAATTTACCATGTGGACTAGATGGTACAGGTATAGATTGTGTGATTTTCTTTGATGTACCATCCATGTAGAAAATGAAATTGTATTTCCCTATGTATCCCATTGCAGCACGCTGCGCAGTATTTCCTTTTTCAATGGCTTTATTTAAAGCAAAATCTAATCTATTAACAGTTACTATATAATCTAGACTGTCGTCACCGTTTAGTTCTTCCGAATATATTTTGTATGTATATTTTTCGGTTGCTGGAATAGTTAAACTTCCTTCAATATGTCTAACAATCATTTCTTCAACTGTTTGAGATTTTTTCACTTCTGATAATGGTTTGTCTAAAGTTTTATTTTGGACATGATCTTCTGCGCAAGAAAATAGACAAAGAAATAGTAATGATAAATAGAGATACTTCATAAATACAAAGTTAATAGTTCTCTTGTAAATTTCTTGTAAATTCGTTGTATGGATATTTCTATTGAGCCAACTTGGGGGGAACAGCTTCAAAGTGAATTGATAAAACCTTATTTTAAAGAATTAGTTGAATTTCTAAAAAAGGAGCATGCTGAGACCCATTGTATTGTTTTTCCTAAAAAAGAATTAACTTTTAGAGCATTTGAAGCGTGTCCATTTGATAAAGTAAAAGTTGTGATTTTAGGTCAAGACCCATACCCTACAAAGGGTCATGCAAATGGTTTATGTTTTTCTGTAAATGATGGGATAAGCCCCTTACCTAAGAGCTTAAAAAATATATTTAAGGAATTAGCAAGTGATTTAGGTAAACCAGAAAGGATTTTAGGTGATTTAAAGGATTGGGCTGGGCAAGGTGTATTATTATTGAATAGCGTATTAACAGTTAGAGAGGGAGAAGCTGATGGTCACTCTAAAAAAGGATGGGAGGCTTTTACAGATAAGGTTATTTCATTGTTAAATCAAAAAGAAGGAATTGTATATATTCTTTGGGGAAGTAAAGCCCAGGAAAAAGCAAGTCATATTAATCGATTCCGAAATTGTATTATAGAGAGTTCACACCCCTCACCTTTATCTTCATATCGAGGTTTTTTTGGTTCTAAACCATTTTCTAAAACAAATGATTACATCTCGCAAAGAGGAGGGGATCTGATTGTTTGGTGTTAAAGACAATTTCTATTTATTACTGAACGTAATTCACTTAGTGATTCTTCTGATTTACTTTAGCTTTTTAGTAACTTAGCGACGATGAAATTTGAAAATGACTTAGTTCTTAGGGCAGCTCGTGGAGAGGATATTGAGAGATATCCCGTATGGCTAATGAGACAGGCAGGAAGGATTCTTCCTGAATATAGAGCAGTTAGAGGTAAACTAAGTGGGTTTAAAGAGCTAGTAGAAACACCAGAGCGTGCTGCTGAAGTTACAATTCAACCGGTTGAATTACTTGGTGTTGATGCGGCAATCATATTTTCTGATATTCTTGTTGTTCCTGAAGCAATGGGGCTCGAGTATCAAATGATTGAGAAAAAAGGACCTTGGTTTGAAAAAACCATTCGTTCAATTGATGAATTGATTTATGCACAAACAGATTTTGATATCGAAGATCGATTGGGATATGTTACTGAAGCTATTTCAATCACCAATAAAGAATTGAACGGACGTGTTCCATTGATAGGTTTTGCTGGTGCTCCTTGGACAGTATTCTGTTATATGACAGAAGGTCAAGGGTCAAAAACATTTTCTGAATCACGTAAATTATTATATACAAATCCAACTTTGGCACATGAGTTGCTTAATCGTATTACGGAAGTGACAATTAAGTATTTGAAAGCACAAATTAAAGCAGGTGCACATATGGTGCAAGTGTTTGATTCTTGGGCGGGTATTCTTGGAAAGGGACAATATGCTGAATTTGGATTGAGATACATAGATAAAATTGCAACAGCAATAACTGAGGTTCCTTTAACTATATTTGCTAAAGGGGCTTACAACTCAGTCAATGAAATTGCAGCAATGAATTGTAAGACAATTGGTGTTGACTGGAACATGAGCATGGATGAAATCCGAAATTCAGTCGGCGAATCAAGGACATTACAAGGTAATTTAGACCCATGTGTCTTATATTCATCACATTCTGAAGTGGAGCGACTAACAAATAATATGCTAGATTCTTTTAAAAGTAAAAGGCATATTGTTAATTTAGGACATGGTGTTTATCCAGATGTGGATTCAGAGAAGGTTAAAACATTTATTAAAACAGTAAAAAATTATGAAATTAACTACTAGTACGATTAAATTAATATCAACAATCACGTTCACTGTGTTGTCTGTGATTTCTTTTGGTCAAGATCAAGATAATTTAGTAACAAACCCTAGTTTCGAATCAGTTCGAAAGAGTCCGAAAAGATTAGGTTCAATTGAAAACGCAACAGGTTGGAGTTCTCCTACTGCTGTTAAAGCTGATTTATTTACTGATGGTAAAGAACCAAAGATAGCAACTCCAGTAAATGTTTATGGCAAGGAAGATCCGAGACAAGGTGAAAACTATGTTGGGATTACAGCATACAGTAAGGATAAAAAAATAAATCGTTCTTATGTGATGTCCAGATTAGATGCGCCACTAAAAAAAGGAATGAGATATTGTGTGAAATTCAATGTTTCATTGGCCGAAGCTTCTAAATATGCTGTAAATAATATTGGTGCAAAGTTGAGTAAGAAACCTTTTGAAAACGATGAAAAAGTTTCACTTTTTACAGATCCTACATTATTACATTTTGATAACTATCAAAAAATAATGACTGCACGTTATAACTGGACAGAGATTTGTGGAGTTGTTCAAGCTGAAGGGGGTGAAAAATATATTACACTTGGAAACTTTCTTTCTAAAGATAAAACAAAGATTGTTAGAATGAAACCTGATCCTAAGTTAAAAGTTCCAGTGTTTGCATTTGCGTATTATTACCTCGATGATGTTTCTGTGAAATTATTGAATAAAGAGGAGTCTTGTGATTGCCAAGCTGATCAGGGCGGTAATGAATACTCAACAACTATTTATCAAAAAGCAGTTAACCTTGATGAGGATGTTACAGCTGAAGATAAAATTGAAGCTCAAGAAACATTTTTTGCTTTTGGTAAATCTAAATTAACATCAGACGGAAAATCATCTTTAAACATGATTGCTGGAGTACTGGAAGAAAACCCAAGCTTTAAACTTCAAATCAATGGCCATAATAATATAATGGAAGATAATGTTGGTGCTGAGAATGATTATTATGCTGATATGGATAACAAACGTATACGTGTTGTAATGAAATACCTAATGGAAAAAGGAATTCAAGAAGGTAGATTAATTGCTGCTCAGAAAGGATCTAGTGAACCAAACAAAGAAACCCAAGAAGAAGATAGTGATGATTTAAAAATGGCGAAAAATCGTCATATAACATTCGTTATTAGACAATAAGTTCTTTTTGTGAAACATTAAAAGCCGCTCAGTAATGAGCGGCTTTTTTCGTCCTTATTTATGGTGATTATTGATACACATTTCGTGATTGAATTACAGGGAGACATCCGCTTCGTGGATTATGCTATTGGTATATTTCCTCAACTCCAAACCAAAAATTCCATTAAGAAGTCAATTAAGCGAAAGGAGTTGTTCTTGAATGATAACTTAGCTGTTCAAGGGGCGTGGATGAAAGAAAACGATAAGGTAGTATTGGTTGATCCTGGTCATCGATTACCAAAGCCATACGCTTGTGATATCGCTGTCATTTATGAAGATGATTATTTGGTTATTGTTAATAAGCCACCTGGTTTAACGGTGAGTGGGAACAGATATGAAACGTTAGAGAATGCGCTCGTTGATAAAGTGAAATTATCAACACAGCCTGATGCATGGAAATGGGTGAAACCTGTTCATAGATTAGATTCTGCAACATCTGGTTTAGTATTATTTTCCAAAACGGCAAATGTACATATTCAATTGGCTAAATTATTTGAAGGAAAACAGATTAAAAAGACCTATATAGCTTTGTTAACAGGCCATCAGTCGGAAGATATAATTATAGATTCACCTATAAATAATCAAGAAGCTATTTCAGAACTAAAAGTGATTGAGGTTATTGAATCACTCAGGAATGAGTTTCTAACCCTAGTTAAGTTTATGCCTAAAACAGGACGTACTCATCAATTAAGAATTCATTCAAAGTCAATTGGTCATCCAATTGTTGGAGATAAAGCATATGGAGAAGAAGGAAACACCTTGTTGAAAAAAGGAATGTTCTTATCAGCGATTGAATTGGAGTTCGTTCATCCCATTACATACAAAGAAATAAGAGTCTCCCTTGATATGCCGTATAAGTTTAAAACGCTGTTAGATCGAGAGACTCGTCGTTGGAATAAGTACAATTAGCTTCGCTAAATAGATTTAGCGAAACTCTACAACTACAATTAACGAATCCTCCATGACGTCAATATTGATGTAATTAAAATCTACAATTAAGATGGAATCACCATTTGTCATTGTTTTATCTCCTAGTAGAACCTTTCCAGTACGGATGTGGATGAACGTATTTTTCTCAATACTATTTATTGAAAAGGATTGCCTTTTCCTCAACTGATAACCATTCAATATTCCTGAGCATTCGCCTTTGGTCATCAAGTTAAAATCAGTGACTTTACCCCAGCTTTTTGTTTTCCAATCTCCTGAAAAATTATCTTTTTCAAGTGGATTTAATATTGATTCATGATGTCCTTCATGTTTCAGGCGTAATTGTCCATTCAGTACCATTAATGTACGGCTTACTCCAGGTAGTGAAGTAAATGTTGACGATTCTACCTCAACTGTTGCAATACTTAATCGTAAGGAATAGTTGCCTAACTTAAAATCAGAGCCTTCTGGGTAAATGAAAAGTTCAGAGCTCGTTCCTCCTGACCAATCTATTGTTTTTATTGAACTCGAAGAAAAAAAAACATAGTGCATATTAACGATTCTTTAATTCATTTAGTGTTTTTATAAAGTTCAACTTTATTTCTTCTCCCCGGGTATGCCTACCATTAAAAGAAAGTAGTTTCCCATTTACAATTGTTCCAAGCTGATGAGCTGAATCTGCTGTGTAAATAATAGTTGACGCTTTATTTTTATCAGATGCCGTCGCTATTAATGGAGAGTTAGCATCAATAATTGAAGCATTAAAGAAATCGCCAATCTTGAAATAATCTACTGAGAAATTATTCATAGCTTTTCTTCCAGATTTTAAACTCATGTCAATGGCGAACCTTCCGCTATCTCCATCTGTTTTAGCAAAAGTATCTCTATTATGTGTGATTAAGCGTTGACCATAATCTAATAAGCGAAGTTCTTCAAGTGGGTTAATTCCGATATGACTGTCAGTTCCAATACTCCAGTTCCCTCCCGCTTTTTGAAAGTCAACCAATGGGAAGATACCATCACCTAAATTGCCCTCCGTTGTTGGACATAAAACTACATTTGCACCACATTGAGCAATCCCCTTTGTTTCTGAGTGTGTCAAGTGCGTTGCATGAACAAGGTGATAACGATCATTTAGAGAAACATTGTCCAATAACCATTCAACAGGGCGTTTACCCAGGTAAGCGAGGCTATCTTCAATTTCTTTCAATTGTTCTGATATGTGAATATGAAAAGGAATATCCTGTGGTCCTGATTTAGCTATTTCTGAGATATCTAAAGGGTCTACACCGCGCATGGAGTGAATACCAATACCAATATTTGCCCCAGAATAGTACTTACAAGCTTGGGCACTGGATTCCAATAATTTTAAATAAGCATCAATGGTAGGAGAGATGAACCTTTTTTGACCTTCAGCGGGCTCCTTTCCAAATCCTCCTTTTTGATAAAAAATAGGAATTAACGTAATGTTTATCCCTGTGTTCTTTGCTGCAGCAATCATGCGACTACCCATTTCAGATAAGTTGTCATATTGATCGCCATTTTTATCGTGATGAACATAGTGGAACTCAGCAACGTTTGTATAGCCATGACGGATCATTTCACTGTAAAGCATTGTTGCAATTGATTCCATTTGATCAGGATTCACATTCAATGCTAATTTATACATCGCATCTCTCCACGACCAAAAATTATCTGAAGTATGTGATACATCATAAACTTCGGCTAAACCTGCCATTGCATATTGAAAGGCATGAGAATGAGCATTCTGAAAACCTGGGATAGCAAACCCATTTATTTTCGTTGCGATTGCTTGACTCTTATCTGTTTGAGATATTGAACTAATTTCACCTAATTTATCAGTAGAAATAGTCACATCGTTATGCCAACCGTCGTTTTGTAAAATCCCTTTGAACTTGTAGTGATTCATGATTGATTCAATTAAAGTGATTCCAATGTTTTGATTAAATCATTGAATGTTCGTTTTAATACTGATCGAACAGCATTTGCTCTATCCTCATTAAATTCAGTTTCTGCATCATTCATGTATAATATTTTATTCATCTCTAGCTGTAGCGCATGAATATCATTTTTTGGTTTCCCGAAGTATCTGGTAATATGTCCACCTTTAAATGGTGTGTTATGATTGAGTCCATACTTATCTGAATTCAATCCTTCTAATGCTGAATGAATTATACGTTTATTCGCTGTTGTTTCATCGTTATTACCTAAAATCATATCAGGAAAGACTTCCTTATGAATTGTAGGAACGAAATGTCGAATAGAGTGGGCGTCCCATAATAAGGCTTTTCCAAATTCTATTTTACGTTCATCTAAAAGGGATTGAACTTGTGAATAATAGGGCCAGTAATATTTTTCAAGTCTACGTTCTACTTCATTTTTATTTGGGATTTTGCTTTCTGATATGTAAATATCTTTTCCGAAAAAGTTGGTTGTAGTTGTCAGACCTGTAATGATTCTACCATCGTTGTATAGAGGTTCACTTTCAGGATTACGGTTTAAATCAATAACCCATCGACTGTACTTTGCATAGATAATTGTAATTCCCATTTCTGAAGCAAAATTGTACAGTTCATGGACAAACCAATCAGTATCGTCAGGTGAAGCCATCATTTCTGGAACATAGTCGTTAGCTAATTCTTTAGGAAAATCAGTGCCGCAATGTGGAATACTTAAAATGAATGGTACTTTCTTACCCTTAGGTTCAATAACATGATATGGCTTACTCATAATATGGGTTTTAACAAAAATACAAGAAACCATGGAACTTCATCCTGCGTTTGAATATAAGATATAATATCCATTAGAAACCTCGGTGTAGTTCCTGATTATTGCTTTATCTTTATCCTGTGAAATTGAATCAATCACTTTTAATTATTGGAAAAGTTTGGCCAGAGCCAGCCTCTTCTGCTGCAGGTATTAGAATAATGCAACTAATTGATTTTTATCAATCTAAGGAGTGTCATATTACGTTTGCTTCTACTGCAAAAGAAAGTGAATTTCAAATCGATTTGAAGGCCTTAGGCATTATTACAAAATTCATAGAATTGAATTCGATTTCATTTGATGAGTTTGTGTGTAATTTAAATCCAGACATTGTACTTTTTGATCGATTCATGACTGAAGAGCAATTTGGTTGGCGAGTAACCGAACAATGTCCAAATGCTTTCCGTATTCTAAATACAGAAGACCTTCATTTCTTAAGACGTGCGAGACAGTTAAGTATTAAAACGACGGGTAATTTAAAGAATATTGAATTACGTACAGACGATACAGTGCGAGAAATAGCTTCAATTTATAGAAGTGATCTAACCTTATTGGTTTCTGATGTTGAGATGGATATCCTGAACTCGGAGTTTCAAGTGCCAAAATCAATTCTATTTCATTTACCCGTTTTTTCTAAAAAGAATCTAGGATCAATACCTTCTTTTGATTCAAGGGAAGGGTTTATGTTTATCGGTAATTTTTATCATGAACCAAACTGGGATGCACTTCGTTTTTTAAAAGAATCAATTTGGCCAAAGATTAGGACAAAGTTACCTGAAGCAGTGTTGAATGTTTACGGTGCATATCCATCTCAAAAGGTATTGGATTTTCATAATCCTAGTCAAGGGTTCTTAATTCATGGAAGAGTCGATGATGCAATGAATGTTACGCTTAAATCAAAAGTTAGTTTAGCTCCACTAAGGTTTGGTGCTGGGATAAAGGGTAAATTATTAGAAGCTATGGCTGCAGGAACCCCATCAGTGACTACATTAATTGGTATAGAAGGCATGGCTGATGCGCAAAATTGGTGTGGTATAGTCACAGATAGTGTTGACGAGTTTGTAAATGGTGCTGTTTCTTTGTGTACGGATGAGATACTTTGGAATCAAGCTCAGCTAAAAGGATTTGAAATTCTCTTGAGTCGATTTGAACCGGAAATTCACCTTTCAAATTTTGAAAGCCGTTTAACATCGACTCAAGAGAATATTAAAGCGTATAGAAAGGAGCATTTTATTCAACAATTAGTCCAACATCAAACCCTCATGAGTAATCGTTTTTTGTCTAAATGGATTGAGGAAAAGAATAAGTCTTAGACTGAATGTATATACTTAAATTATAGAACATCTAAAAGAGCCACGTCAAAGATTAAAACAGAATTTGCTGGAATACCACCGGTAGCTTGACTTCCATATCCAAGTGCAGATGGTACAAGTAAAGTCCCGCTACCTCCTTCTTTAAAGTAAGGAATACCTTCGGTCCACCCTGGGATTACACCACCTAAATTAAATGTAATTCCAGTTGAATTACTTTCATCGAAAATAGTACTATTTGTAAAATAACCTTTGTAATCAACTGTAACAGTTGAGCTAGAGTTACAACTTGCTCCTGTTCCTGGTTCTGTGATTACAAAATACAATCCAGAACCTGTCGCTGTTGCATTTAAATTATGGTCTGAAATATATTGTGTTATAACCTCTTCATCTTGCTGAGCTTGTTTTTCAGCTTTGTTACATGAAGTCAGTAATAATCCAAAGATGAGAAGTGAGAGTATTTTTTTCATAGTATAAAAGTGGTGTAAAAGGTTTTAAAAAGCAAAAACTGTTAGGTCTATTAAAAAAAAAAGTTCGAAAAGAAGATATTGAGGTTCTGTCGCATTAATTCTATTCAAAGTTAAGATACTTATCTTGGCAATCACAATTCTAAAGATATGTTCAAACATCACCGTTTTCCAAAATCGATCATTTTACAAGCCGTTTATTTCAAATTGAGATTTACCTTGAGCTACAGAGATGTGGAAGAGTTGTTACAAATCAGGTGTGTTGAAGTTGATCATTCTACAATTCAGAGATGGGTGTTTAAGTTTAGTCCAGAGGTTGAAAAGAATATGAACAAAAGAAAACGGCAGGTGGGTTCAAGTTGGCGAATGGATGAAACCTATATTAAAGTGGGTGGTAAGGACCGCTATCTTTATCGAGCCGTAGATAAGTTTGGAAATACAGTAGACTTCTTGCTAACCAAACGTAGAATGAAGGGCTCAGCGCAAAAGTTTCTAAACAAAGCTATAGGTAATAATAGTAAACCAAGAGTAATTAATATCGATAAGAGTGGTGCGAACAAATCAGGAATCCGTTCAATTAATCGTGAGCTGTTGACCGTGAAAAAAATCAAAATCCGACAATGTAAATACTTAAACAATATAGTAGAACAAGACCACCGAAATATAAAGAGGCGGATATCGATAGATACAGGCTTCAAGGAGTTTGAGTCAGCACAACGCACCTTGGCAGGTATCGAAGTTGTCAACATTATTGGGAAGGGTCAAATCGCTGATTCGAGAAAAACAACGTTCAAGATTTTTTGTTCTTTAGCAGCATAATTCATCCCGAATCACTAAATTTCAGAATCAGATGTGATTAATGCGACAGAACCTAAAGCGTAAATATATGATTGAATCGTTATTGGAATATATTAAAGCGAATAACCTCATCTGTGATATTGAAGATGTTTTAGATGTGTTAAATTATGAACCAGATGATGAGGAAAAAGAAATTGATTTAGATGTACTAATCAAAATTGCTGTTCAATCAGCTTATGAAAATGACACATTAGAAGGTTTCTTTTTAGAACATTGGGAAGAATTCCAAGAAGGAAAATGGTTGGTCGATGCAAAACTGAAAGGAGGTGGATACACAACAACTTTTGATTTATGTAGAATAAATTCGCTAAACAGTTACTATTATAAAGTTTTTGGAGTAGGTATTGACGCAGAGTGTTGGGATACAAGCGGTTTTTATGAAATAACAGATTGTGAAGAAGACGCACGTGTAATTGAAACGTTTAAAGATAGAGCGCTAGAGATCTATGGAGGTGATTTGAATGCTGAAGAGATTAATAATAGTGGCTTTGTAATAAATTTCACTTTCAATGAAGACTAAGAATAAATATTCCTTTGAATTGTAAGTATTCAAAGGGTTTTATGAAAAAAAAATATGAAAAACGAAATCATTATACTTGATATAGAAACTACAGGTTTAGACCCTAATCAAGATTTTATTCTTGAACTTGGAATGGTAGAGCTCAATCTAGATAATGGCGGGATTACAGAGCTGTTTAATCAAGTTTTTAAGGACCCTTACTTAACTGCAAGACATCATAAATCTTGGATTTTTGAAAATGGGTTTATGGATATAGAAGAGATTAGAACCGCTTTCCCATTGTCTGAGTACTTTGATGAGATTCAATCCATAATGAATCCTTATAAGGGTAGAATAACAGCATGGAATAGAGATTTTGATAGTAAGTTCTTAATAAAGAGTGGTTTTGACTTAGGGGCTGATATTTTATGCCCAATGAAACAAAGTGTTGATTTCTTTAAGATTGAAGGTAATTATGGATATAAATGGGCAAAAGCCCAGGAAGCTTGGGATATATTATTTCCAGAAACACCTAAAATAGAAAAGCACAGAGGTCTTGATGATTCTAAAATGGAAGCTGCTATAATTTATGAGTTATATAAAAGAGGGGTGATACAGTTTTGACTAAAAAATAAATAATTAAAAAATATAATCATGAACTCAATTTTAAATCGAAATTTATTTTTTGTAAAGGAACACGTTGGAATGTTCAAGGCTGCAAATAATTACGACATCTATAATCCAGACGATCAAGAAATGATAATGAGCTGTCGTGAAGAAAAACTTGGTTTTTTTACTAAGCTATTAAGGTTTACAGATTATAAAAGGATGACTCCCTTCAATGTGGAAATAAAAACTCATTCTGGAGAAAAAGTATTAACTGTAAAAAGAGGTATATCCATCATTCTTTCCACAGTTGATGTTTTGGATGAAAACGATAACCTAGTTGGGAAATTCAAACAGAAATTCTTTTCTATAGGAGGTAAATTTAATGTTCTTGATGCTAATGAAAATCTTCTGTGTAAACTTCAGGGTAAGTGGACAAGTTGGGATTTCAAATTTGTAAAAGAAAACAATGAGTATGGTCATGTAAGTAAAAAATGGGCTGGATTAGGCAAAGAAATGTTTACCAGTGCCGACAATTATATGCTCGAAATTAACGATACGGTTCCAAAAGATGATCCTCTGAGAATTTTAATTCTTGCGGCAGTAGTCTGTATCGACATGGTATTGAAGGAATAACTAGTTATAAAAAAAAAACTAAACGGCAAAGTATATAGAGGCTATATGCAGGGCAGTTGATGAGTTTCCAGAAGGGAAAGGGAAGGTTCTGATGATTGCCGACAATTGGGAAGACCCTTGTGATATGTACCTATTGAAATATACACTAATTTCATTCACTTAAAAAAGAGCAAATTTTGTATTTTTGTAATTTACGATGTTAATAATATAGGACTATATCATTAATAAGTAGAAAAAACGTTTTGGAAAACTGACAACACTTCTGCCACAGTTACAAAAAACAAAACCCCTAAGACATTTGATACATCTTAGGGGTTTCTAGTCTCACAGCCATATGAGCTTACGTTTTTCTCTTGCGAGATGGCGGTCTGGACGGGACTCGAACCCGCGACCCTCGCCGTGACAGGGCGATATTCTAACCAACTGAACTACCAAACCAATTTTCCGAGTTTTTCAACTATTGACATCAGTCAACTTTGGAAATTGTGTACACTTTTCGTTTAAAGCGTGGGCAAATGTAATATATTTTTTCTGAATGAGGTGTGAATGATTAGAAAATATATGGATTTCTTTCTAATTAAAAATAAGCTATAAAAAAGAGGGCTGAATTTATGAACCCTCTTTTTAATTTATCCTAAAATTTAAGCAATACCCTTACTAAAAAGTTTCTTCCTGCTTGAGGATAATAAAAGTTCTCTACTGTTCTTTTTCCATCAGAAATATAGCCCCAAGTATATCCATTATTCTCATACATTGTATTATAAATGTTATTTACTAATAGCCCAACTGTCATTTCCTTAAACAAGGCATCTTTGATAGTATAGTTAACTTGAAGATTAACCGTTGTATATTCATCTAAACTGCGTGTTTCTGTTGATGTATTATCCATAAATTGATCACCAACATGTTTAGTTAATAGATTGATGTTTAATCCTTTTATTGGCTCATATCTTATGCCTGCAGAGGCTATAATATCAGGGGAGAAGGCTAAATCAGAATTTGTATGCACTATTAGGGATTGTCCACCAACATCATAGTTATCTACATATTCATTAAACTGCTTAATTTTATTATCACTTAGCGTTAGATTACCCGTAATACTTAGTCTTTTTGTTAACGAGTATCCTGCTTCCAATTCAATTCCTGCTCGATGACTTACATCTACGTTTGTTCTTGTAGAACCTCCAACATCATTGATTTGTCCTGTAAGTACTAGCTGATTATTGTAATGCATTAAGTAGGCATTTGCATTTACCATCAACTTACTACCTCTAAAGCGATATCCAAGCTCAAGGTTCGTCAGTTTTTCAACCTTTGGCTGGTTTTCAGGAGTACTTTCTCTAAAATCTCTTCTAACAGGCTCTCTATTAGCAATAGCTAAAGATATATAAGCATTATTACGTTTATTGAAATCATACATAAACCCGGCTTTTGGATTGATGAAATTAAAGGATATTGTTTGATCAACTGCTTGAATAGAACCATTTACATCATCAATTCCTACAAATGAATAATTTATATGTCGGTACTGAACATCTCCATAAATGGTAAGTTCTCCCGTTTTATAACTTCCTTTTAAATAAGAATGAGCTTCAACTTTTTTAGCATCATTATCATAATATCGGTCTCTAATATCGCTATCGGAAGAAAACTCTGCCCAAATAACTTCTCCGTAATGTCCTCCATTATATTGATTAACACCACCTCCAAAAACTAAATTAAGTGGACCTTTGTCATATGAAAGTGAAAAAATACCACCATAAAAGTGATTGTCTAACCATCTTCTTCTAATCAAATCTGTTGATGTTACTGTATCGGCAGAAAAAATAATAGGAGAAAATCCATAATCAACAAGATCTTGGTCCGTTTTATACTGCTCATAGTATCCTTTCCCTCTTGTATAGTGAAGCGCACTGGTAAATTTAAGTTTTTGATTAAACGAGTGGTTGAAGTGCAATTGATAATGGTCTTGCTGATAGTTATCTACTTCATTTTCATAAGTGTAGTAGTTGTATGTTCTACCTGAAGTTAATAGGTTATCTCTATCACTTCCGAAAAAATAATTTCGATCTGCATACGCTAAAATTCCTTGCTCATAATTTCCATTTATTACTGATTCAGGAGTACCATACCATGCTTGGTATGTTTTTTCTTTTCCGCTAAAAACCGTAGCACGAAGGAGTGATTTTTTATTATGCCATGATCCTGATAGATAATATGATTGTAGATTTGATTCAGCTCTGTCAATATATCCATCTGAGCTAATACGAGAAAGTCGTGTGTCTAAGGTAAACTTCCCATTAATTAATCCGGTTCCCGCTTTGACTGTATTTTTCCATGTGTTAAATGAGCCATATGAATTGTCTAAAACACCATACGCTTTTCTGTTTATTGAATTCGTTTTAATATTAATACTTGCTCCAAAAGCTGAAGCACCATTCGAAGATGTCCCTACACCACGCTGAACTTGAATATTATCAACGGAAGATGCAAAGTCGGGCATGTTTACCCAAAAGACCCCATGAGACTCAGAATCATTTATTGGAATTCCATTGACAGTAACATTTGTTCTGGTAGGATCAACACCACGAATTCGAATTCCAGAATAACCAATACCTGCTCCTGCATCAGAAGTAACAACTGTAGAGGGAAGGCTGTTTAAGATGTAAGGCATGTCCTGTCCAAAGTTTTTGGATTCAATCTCCTTACGATCAATGTTTGAATACGTTGTTGGCGTCTTAGAACCTGCACGAATAACTGTGACAGTCATTTCTTCTAAAAGCTGAAGAGAATCTTTTACTTCTCCACTTTTCAGATTAAACTCCTTTTTTTCTTTTGAATTGACTCTAGAGTCAAGGTCTTGTGTAAATGAAACCAAAGGCATAAAAATAATAAGGCCAATGATTTTCAATAAAATTCTTGTTTTCATATTTAAAATATTTAAACAAAGAACAAGGGGCTAATTCTCTATGTAATTAATAATTAGCTATTTAATATCACTTCCCTTCGCAGGCATTATCCTGAGCAGGTTAAATGGGTATAATCTCAGCCACTAACATAGTAGCACCCCCTAGAGATGCTACAAAACTACAAGATTTTTTCTGAAGAAGTGCTATTAAATTATTTTTTTTTCTTGGTTTAAACTCATAGTTTAAAAAAATACTAGTATTCTTAATACTTCTATCTATCTCCTTATTACTTGGTTCTTATACTCGTTTCTCCAAGCAAGAAAACCAAGAACAGCTAAAATGGTAAAGATTCCATATTGAATCGCTGTTAAATTATAATCGCGCTGAGCATATAGATAAATAGAAACCAAATCAATTACAATCCAGTAGATCCAGTTTCCTAATATTTGCCTCGTCACCATAAAAGTTGCTGATAAGCTATAGCAAGTTGTAAACGCATCTAAATACGGATTTACCTGACTTGTATAATTATCGAAAATAGATCCAAATATAACCGCAGCAAGCCCGCTTATTAAAATGTTAAGTACGTGATTATTTATTCCCCATTTTTTAATATTCGTATTCTCTGGTCTTGAATTTCTCCAACTAATCCATCCAACTACTGCCATTGCAACATAAAAAAGTTGAAGCATAGATTCAAGGTATAATTCACCTATATAGCATAGGTATACAAATAACGAAGAGCCGACAAAAGCAAATAGCCAGCAGGTAATCAATCGTTTTGCTGCTAGAATAACATAAATGACACTTGAGGCAACAGCCAGCCATTCTATTAAAGAGGTTACTTTTATAGCATCCCAAACACCTGTGAGAAAAGACATTTTAAATCTTAAAGACAAGGTTTACACCTACACGGCTGTGATCTCTATCATTTTTAATGGCAACCCCAAAGTCAAGCGCATAAATATCAAGGGATAAAGTCATAGAATCTTCTTTAATATTCATTCTGAAAATCACTTCCTTTTTAATATCTTTTATAGTTAAGTTTCCCTTGACAAAATATGATCCTTCTTTCTTATAAATCAAAGAACTTCTAAATTTCATTTTAGGATAACTTTTTACATCAAAATAATCTTCTGCCATTAAATGTTCGTCACGAGTTTTATTGTTTGTGTTTAGTTTAGAAACATCTGCAGAACCGGAAATTACAGATTTTGATAAGTCGCTAAGGTTTAGGTTTATTTCAGCTTTCACATTTCCTAAAGTACCTTTGGCAGACTTGCTGTAGTAGTTGAAATTAGCAACTGCTGTTGAAGAGTTTATTTCTATTTTTTGTGCAAATGAAAAGATTGATATCAGCAGAGTGATAAATAAAATAATTTTTTTCATGGTGTTATATTTTACTATAAATGTAATTAAATATCAATACTTAATGCCTTTAATAAGGCAAGAGTCATATTAAATTTTTTAATTCATATGACGAACAGGTGTTCGTCATAAAGTTCATTATTGTTAGCTTTGGATAATTAATTTAGTTAAAGCATGCACACAGGAAATAAAGGAGAAAAACAAATTCAGATTCACCAGGGGAGTTCAGATAAGGCGAGTAGATTTTACAGTCGTCAAATGCAAGATCATTTAAATGCAAAAATGATTGATTTGATTTCAAAGCAAGAAATGGTTTTTATTGCTACTTCGGATGCAGATGGTAATTGTGATTGTTCTCCAAGGTTTGGTAAGCAAGGTTTTGTTACCGTTATTGATAAAGGAACACTTGCATATCCAGAGTACAGAGGTAATGGTGTTTTTGCGAGTCTTGGTAATATCTTAGAAAACCCTCATATTGGTATGGTGTTTCTAGATTTTTTTAAAACTGCTGTTGGTCTTCATGTTAATGGCAAAGCAAACAGCTATCAATTATCGAATATTCCTGAACAGTTTTCTGTTGCAATTCAAGAATTATCAAAAAGTATAGA
Organism: Flavobacteriales bacterium UBA4466; assembly: GCA_905182335.1. Classification (GTDB taxonomy): domain Bacteria; phylum Bacteroidota; class Bacteroidia; order Flavobacteriales_D; family Crocinitomicaceae; genus UBA4466. Next base: position 325,485 of record CAJJBE010000005.1, read on the forward strand.
AACTAAGATTGAGAGATGGGTTTTAATTCAGATAGATGAGGCATATATTCATTGCTCCAAGCATGTACCTAAGCTAGAAAAAAAAGAAAAGAAAATTTTCTGGGGAACTGATAATAATAAAGAAAAATCTGTAAATTTCTTCAAAGATTAGGCCTGGTATTGTATACCTATCTCAATACGAAAGCGATGGTTTTTTTTAAGTCTTGTAGCTGGTTTTAGATCTTTTTTTCTTTTTCCAAGCAATCACTTTTACTCCTTTTGAGTATTGGGTTTTATCAGGTTCTGTTTTAATCAAGTTGCTAAACCTACGATAATTAATATCTGTTTTTTTAAGGGTAAGCTCATTTATTGGCCATTCCAAATGGTGAATTTCAAATTCATTAATGGATTTTTTGGTGTCATGAAAAAGGGCATACCTCTCAGTGAGCCATTTATCTAGTTTTGTTTTTTCTTGAAGTTCTTTTCCAATTGTATATTCTATATCCAATTTATCATTAAACTCTGTGTTTTTCGATTGGTATTGGTTTTCTGTTCTTTTGATTTTTGAATATCTATATGGAAGTTCCGCTATTCCTTTAGCAACTTTACAAGATAAAACTTTTCCACCTTCAATACTTAAGAAGTAAACCCCCGTTTTATTATTTGATTTTACGTATGTCCTAATGTTAATTTCATGAAAATCAGAAATAGGGGGGAAATAGGGGAGGTTTTTTGGTCTAATTTTTTCCATTGTAAACGCAACAATAGAAATCCAGGGTTTACCTTCAAAAAGGTCTATTTCTAATTCTTTCGGTACAAACTTCTCTAATTCGGTTAATTCCACTTGCCAATGAAGAAATATGGCATGATTCCACTCTTGATAAAATTTCCAACTTCGAGTTGGCATTTTCCAAGGTCTGTGATTTGTCGTATTTAGAATTTCTTGTATTGTCATGAGTTAGTTACAGTGTTTTGTATATGAACAGTTGCGGATTTAGCTCATTTACTCACTTGTCGAATAAAACTACTTAATTTATTTTATAAAACTTTCCTTTCGATAGCATAACTCTTATTCCGGCAATCTTAAATTTAGTTCCATCTTTCATTGAAGCTAGATTCTTAAGATCTTCTTCCATCGTATGGACTGTTCCGCCTGTAGCTCTTGCAATGTCTAGATATTTCATATTGAAACTAGCATTTACACCACAAACGATAACTCTAATGGGAATCTTTTTTGATTTTAGATAATCTAAGAGATACATGTCACAAGGATCCTCCCAATTGTCTGCAATCATAATTACCTTTCCCTTATCTTCTGGGAATTCATCGATTGCTCTACAAACAGCTTCTAGATTGTTCTCATAATGATTCCCATTTTTCATAGCTTCAATTGCGACCTTCATAACCTCTTTATAGTTGCTAGAACTAACACTCCACATTCCCGTTGTATCCTTAACCTTAACCTGAGAGGTGCTTCTTTCATCATCATCATTAAAGAATACAATGCTCTTCATTGATCGTAGCTTTTGATTTGCTTTAATCCAAAGAAGGAGCTGTGCAGTATATGGAGACATACTACCTGTAACATCGCATACAACTAGCATATCTTTCCAGTCCTCGTTTCTCTGAAAAACTTTTAATATGCTTGAGTCTTCGGGTTGAATATTTCCTGAAACGATGTCTTCAATTAATCTACTTTCATCGTAATTACTTGGCATAGGCCTATAGTATATTACAAACCCATGAAAATAATTATGTATACCCCCTGTTTTTTGGACACCTGTCTGTTTTACAAGCCGCCATGAAATAACCTGACGATTAAATACTGAAGGTAAGGCGCCGAATAACTCAATTAATCTGCGTTTATTTAATTCTGTAAAATCGTTGCCTTTTGGGTAGTCTGTATATACAAGATCAACAGCTATAATAGTTTCTTTTTTTAGTAATTCAGCCGCTGCTTCATTCTTTATTCGCCAACTACCTGAAGACATATATAGCTTTTGTGTTTTAAAGCCATTATCTAGTGGTTTGTACTTATCAATTTCTAAAGTGTCCTTGATGCGAACATGAAGTCTTGCGTTTACTTGTGATAGTGTCGGAAGACTAAAGGTGAGGACAGTAAATAATAAAAGGAGATTTTTCATAGTATGAGAATTAAAGTGTTACACTTATAAGTCAATACATCAAAAAAGTAAGACGGATTACAGTTTGATTTTTATAATAGCTTTGTGTTAAAACTCAATATGATCAAAATAATTTCTTTGTTGGCAATCTTGTTTTGTACTATATCTGCACAAGCATATTCCTTAAAAAACATTCGAGATACCATCTATCAGGAGGCTGAATTGATTCACCTTAGTCGGGATTTAAAGAAAGATACTGTAATGATGTTAGAGCTTATGGCGTCGTATCATTTTCATCAGCTTATCAATAAATATCGAACATCTAAAAGAAAGAAGACAATTTATTGGGATTTTAAACTTTGGTTAGCTGCTCGAAACCATAGTGTTTTTATGCTCCATAATCCAAGTGAATTTAGTCATCGTGAATCGAGATCAAAACCATATTTTACTGGAAAATCTCCAGGAAATAGAATTGATTATGTGATCCACCAAACAATGAAGCAAGAAGATTTCACTGGCTATGCTGAGAACATAGCTGTTGCTGGAGTAGGAGGCATTGGAGGACCTGATTTAAATGGATTTAAAGATGTGTCAATGCAAGATTTGATTGTAATGGCAAAAGACGCTGCTGAAGATATGTTTGACTTGTGGAAACATTCTCCCGGTCATAATGAAAACATGTTGCGCAGGGATCATTTGGCACATGGCACGAGTATCGTTTTTGGGAAAATTTCTAAATATGCTACAAGTGTATTTATAATCAAAAAAAAATATTATTCACCAGACACAATTAGCGTTGATTTCCTTGGGGAAAACGCTGACCAATTCCCTAATTTATATAAAGAAAATGGTCAAGAATATAAAAATTACCCTAGAGATATGGACAGGGTAAAATTTAAATTATTCAGTAGCTTAGCCGAACAATTCAGAACACTTCAGGTAGAGCCCGAAAAAACACTCTACGAGTTAGTGAAATACGAAGATACTCATCCCGAGGACCAGCTGCCGATCAAGAAGCGATTCATAAAGGCCAACTCAATATTCTCTGGATTCCGATTGATCGGGCGCAAATTAAATACATTGGAAGATTCACGTTTGTTTAGTTTTGAAGACTTCTATTCCCTAGCTGGTATTGAGTATATAAAAGAATTCATTCTAAAAAATAGTGCGCTCGTTACGTCTTCAAAAAGCTGGGGAGGTGTCGTTGATGTGTCTTCCAAAGGTAATCAATTTGAGGTGGTTATTCGTGTTTTTTTACTTAATTAAGTAGTCTAAACAAGAGGCTTGCTAACTGTTTAAAAAAGGAGACCTTAGTTCTTAGGTTATGGATGTAAACTTTTAATATATAATGTTTTATAATGTCATCTATAAACAAGGAAATTAGATGAATTAAAATAGTTGAGAGCTGCTCCAATATTTCTTATATTTAGAAAAAATATAACATATCATTATTCCATATGAGAATTCTTATTTTACAATTGATTTGCTTATTGGTGCTTTGTGTTAATTTGATAGCTAATGCTCAATCTCAAATTTCGGGAACGCTTCTAGATGATTACACAAGCGCTCCTATTGAGGGTGCGAAAATAAAGGTGAAAGGAATTAATAGCGGTGCTTTTACAGATGAGAATGGGGTCTTTTCAATTTCATTGAATACCGATTTTCCAGTAGTGCTTATAAGCTCATCTCTTGGTTATTTAGACTTGGAAACGGTAGTTACAAATCCAGCTGATACACTTTCACTTAGATTGAAGACTAATAGTACATTAGATCTTAGAGCAGTTAACGTAAGAGTTTTTGCAAGTGATCGAGAAAAAGAATCTGCACTTTCAATAGAAACGATGTCTCTTTCAGAAATTCAAGAAACGCCTTCAACTGATTTTTATGAAGGGCTAAGCCACATGAAAGGCGTTGATTTAACATCGGCAAGTTTAGGATTTAAAGTTATAAATACCAGAGGGTTTAATAGTACTTCTCCTGTAAGAACATTACAGATTATAGATGGCGTTGACAATGCATCTCCAGGATTAAATTTTGCTTTAGGAAACTTTTTAGGAGCTTCAGAACTAGATTTGATAAAGGTTGAAGTTGTTTCTGGTGCAAGTTCTGCGTTTTATGGTCCAAATGCATTTAACGGCGTTATCAGTATGTACACAAAAAGTCCATTTAAATTTGAGGGGTTTAGTGCTTCCGTGAAAGGAGGAGAAAGATTTTTAAATGAATATGCTGTTCGTTATGCTAAAGCGTTTCAGAATAGTGAAGGCAAAGATAAGTTCGCCTATAAGCTCAATTTTTCATACCTATCTGCCGATGATTGGGTTGCTGATAATGCTAATTCTGTAGAGGGTCTAGACACTGATAGAAATAACCTTGGAGGCTATGATGCAGTCAATAGATATGGAGACGAAAACTTATCTCCAACGATTAATAATGCTTTAGATATAAATTCTAGGATACAGTCTCCTGGATTGGGGCGCTGGCATCGTACGGGCTACTGGGAAAAAGATATTGTAGATTACGACACAAAAAATTTAAAGGCATCAGCTGCTTTTCATTATCTATTTACTGAGGATATCGAGCTTATCTACGCTTCTAATTTAGGCACAGGAACAACTGTTTATCAGGGGGATAACAGATTTAGTTTAAAGGACATTGTATTTTTTCAAAATCGATTAGAACTTAGAAAAAAAGATGATTTTTTTATCCGTGCTTACGCAACAAATGAAGATGCGGGTAATTCATATGACGCTGTATTGACTGCCTTTTTAATGCAAGATGCAGCGTCTATTGATTCTGACTGGGATAAACGTTATAGAGATTATTGGACAGAACAGGTTGTAGATCAAGTACGTGCTTTAGATCCTAATGTAGATTGGGTACCACAGCTTGGTACAACATTTGATATTGGAGCAGTTGATTCCGTTGTCGCTGCTAATCCTGACTTAATATCAGCCTGGCATGATGAGGCTGAAGCATTTGCAAATGAAGGATTTATAGATTACGACGGTGGACAGGATTATTTTGAACCAGGTACCGCCCGTTTTGATTCTTTGCTTACAGAGATTACAAGTAAGACTTCTTTCTTAGAAGGTGGCTCTAGAATTCAAGATAAATCTGCACTTTATCATGTTCACGCCGAAAAGATATTTGATTTTTCTTTTGCCAAGTTTACTTTAGGCGCAAACGGACGAATATACACACCTAAATCTGAAGGTGCTTTGTTTAGCGATACAGGAGATGTCAGAATTATTAACAGAGAATTTGGAGTTTATACGGGAATTGAAAAACGTTTTTTAGATGGAAAACTGATTTTTAAAGCTACAATGCGTCTTGATAAGAATCAAAATTTTGATTATTTACCCTCTCCTGCTGCATCACTTATTTGGCAGCCTAACAAAAAACATACACTCAGAACTACCGTGACTTCAGCTATAAGAAACCCAACCCTATTAAATCAGTATATGTATTATAATGTAGGTCGAGCAAAGCTTGTGGGAAACATCAGTGGCTATGATTCATTGGTTACCATTGAATCTTTAATTAGTTACTTCAATACACAAAACCCAGATGCTCTGTCCTACTTTAGTTTAGACCCAATTGCCCCCGAAAAAGTAAGATCTATTGAATTTGGATATAGAGGAGTGCTATTAGATAACCTTTATTTGGATATGAATTATTATTTCAATTCGTATACCAATTTTATAGGTTATATAACAGGTGCTGACACTAAATTCATACAGACCGGTCTTGTTATTAGTGATGTGTACCGTATAGCAACAAATTCAAAAGAAACGATCACTACCCAGGGAGCAACCATTGGATTAAACTATTATCTAGGTGATCATTATGCAATTAACGGAAATTATTCATGGAATGTTCTGAATAAGGAGTCTAGTGATCCTATTATTCCATCTTACAATACTCCAGAGCATAAGTTTAATATTGGGTTTAGAGGTAGAGATTTTAGCATTAAGAGAATGAAAGGTTTTGGCTTTAATGTGAATTATAAATGGATAGAAGGTTTTGTTTATGAGGGCTCACCTCAGTTTACTGGTAGCGTTCCTTCTTATGGATTACTTGATGCTCAGATTAACAAGAAGATTGAAAAAGCGAACCTTACTGTCAAGGTTGGAGCATCTAATTTACTTAACAATAAAGTATTGCAAGTATATGGAGGTCCATTTATTGGAAGAATGATTTATACCTCTTTATCTTTTAACTGGAAAGATAAAAGAGCTAAATAGGCTAGGTTTAGCTAATTATTGTCTATCTTTCACCAACTAAAAACTTATAACATGAAAAAAATAATTTTACCTTTTTTAAGCTGTATAGCTATTCTTGGAAGCTCATACGCCCAAAGATACGTTGACGAAGTCTTTACCAATTTCACCGTGGACAACAATATTCAGTACGGCGTGAACTATACTGTAGTAGCCGCAAGTCTAGGTATTCCTTCTGTTCCAACAGGAACAGATCTTAATCAAGATGGAACACCAGATATTCCGGCATTAGTATTTGATTTATACCAGCCAGATGGAGATACGGAAACGGAAAGACCTTTAGTTATTGTTCTACATACAGGAACTTTTGCGCCAATAATTGCAAACGGAAACCCAACTGGTATGCGTCAAGATGCAGCAACTACTGCTATTTGCGAAAGTTACGCGAAACGTGGCTATGTTGTAGCTAACTTGGAATATAGATTAGGATGGAACCCTGGTGCTGCAACTCAAGCATTGAAAGGAGCTAGTTTAATGAAAGCTGTTTACCGTGCAATTCAAGATACTAAAAGTGCGGTTCGTTTTTTCAGAGAAGACTATGAAAATGGTAATACTTATGGTATTGATACATCAAGAATTATTCTTTCTGGACAAGGTTCTGGCGGTTGGGTCGCTTTGGGTTATGCAACTGTTGATAAATATGAAGAGATTACACTTTCTAAATTTTTAGATGTTGATGCTGTAACAGGAGTCGTAACTGCTCTTATAGATACTACTGAGATTGGAGATTGGGACGGATACGGAGGATCAATGAATATGGAAAACAATCCTGGTTATTCTAATGAAGTACACATGGTATGTAGTATGGGTGGTGGAATTGGAGATTTAAGCTGGTTAGAAGCTGGTGAGATTCCAATGTGTGCTGTTCATTGTCCAACTGACCCTGTTGCCATATATACTACGGGTAATGTTTCTGTTGCTTCTGCAGGTTTAATTACAACAGATATTAGTGGTTCTTATGATGTAATGGCAAAAGCAAATATGCTAGGAAACAATGATGTATTAGCACCCGTAAATGCTGGTAGTGACGTGTATACCCTAGCCGCTCAAGCAGCATCAGCATCTGCAGAGGGAATGATGGATTTTGAGGGGAATACAGTAGGAACACCTGTTGATAACGTATTTCCATATGTGACAGGGACTGCGAGTGATGCATCTCCATGGGATCTTTGGGATGAGCAATTCGTTGAACAAGTTTCACTTGCACAGGGAAATGCTGCTGGTTATGGATTAGCTATTAGTGCGAATGCATTACTTACAAATCCAGATATGGGACCGGCCAAGTCTGCTGCATACGTTGATTCTACATTAGGTTATTTCTGTAGAAGAATAGTTAGAGCTACGAATCTTGATGGCTTAAGTAGTCTTGAAGAGTTTACTGTTTTAAATCCGCTATTAGAAGTATATCCAAACCCAGCATCAGATGTCTTGGTTTTTAGAGCTAAAGAGGGAATTATTGAATCTATTGAAATTCATTCTACTCTTGGAGAGAAAGTTCTTTCTGAATTGAATGTTTCTTCTAATATGATTTCTTTTTCTGATTTGAATTTAAAGGCTGGTATCTATTTCTGCTCTGTAGAAATTGACGGTCAGATGCTTACTAAAAAAGTAATCATTAAATAAGTTAATTATTTGATATAAAAAGAAAGCGCTCCATCTGGAGCGCTTTTTTTATATACTTACATTCAAGTTTGTTTTTAGTTGCGATATTTAATATCGAACGTAGCTATCTATAATAGAATATAAGCTTTTGCACTTTAACAGATCAACAACAACCGATTTTTTCCATTTTTTTCTTTTGGTGCACGATGAATACAAGGAAGAACTTGACTCTTTGGGTGATCTACCGCCAGCTTACATATACTACCGAGGCCTAAACTGATCGTGTTAGCCTTATTGTTAGCTTGATAGTGTAGATCAAAAAAATATTCACTTAAAAAGGATTCAAAACCTTCATTTTTTCCACGATATAGTTTTTCGAGTTCATTACGTATTTCGGGGATAAGAACTTTTTGTTTGGCTTGTGAGTTGGGCAATACTTCACTCGACTCACCGTAGTAAGTACATAAAAAGGTGTCGGTTGGTACAGGAGATCTATCTACATGAAAAGAATATACATGAGTTGGGAAAAGAGGGTATATATCGTCTCTTTCATAGTGTTTGATCACATTAAGGATTGGAGATGCGCCATGAGCTTTTAAAACCATCAAGTCATTTAAAATAATTTCACGAGCAATATTACCTTGTTCACTTAGCTGAAGCTCACAAAGTTCTTCTTTATTTAGTTCCATTATGTTACCGTCTAACTCGACCTGGTTAACAATATCCTCAAAGTCACCTCTTAGCTTGCGAGTCCAACAAATTGCATTAATTTCTCCATGAAATGGTGTGGAAATAAGATCTTGAATATTTGTGACAATTTTAATTTGATTTTCAGCATGAGATAAATCTATCATAATGGGAAATATAAGTCTAAATTGTTTTTAACAAAAAAGCAATTTAAACATGTGAAAATTATCATATATCAATTGCTTTAGTTCAGTGTTACAGGGAGACATCTCATAGATTATATTACAGACAGGGCGATATTCTAACCAACTGAACTACCAAACCAATTTTCTGAGTTTTTCAACTATTGACGACAGTCAATTTTGGAAATTGTGTACACTTTTTATTTAAGGTGTAGCAAAGAGTAGTACATTTTTACCGCTTGATACAAGTACTTAAAGAAAAAAATAAGTGCCTTTTTAGCACAAAAAAAGAGCGAGTTAATAAACTCGCTCTTTTTTTGAGGTTTAGAAGATTATTTCTTAATAAATCTTACAATTTCATTTCCATTTGTATGTCCAACTCTTAAAAAGTATACACCACTTCTTAAAGATGTTAAGTCAAAGTCAATATTACTTTCGTTAAATAAATCTTTTTGAGAAACTACTTTCCCCTCAAGATTTATGATCTCTACTTGATTAGTCTCAAATGCGTTAAGCCCTTTTACTGAAATACTTTCGCTTGCAGGATTAGGTACAACGGTTAGTGGTTGAATAATTTCTTCAATTGTACCAGCTAAACCAACTACAATTTTATATCCATCAAAGCTTAATTCTTGAGGGACCGGATCAATACATCCAACAAGTAGGGAGTCTTATTATCTCCAGTAACAGTAATAGTTACGGGGTAAACTCCTGGTGTATTAGTTGTTCCAAATAAATTTGCACATCCGTTAGCACCTCCATTGTAGCTACATGAAGAGATGTTACATGCATAATTAATACCTGCTGGTAGTCCATCAACGTTAGTTACTTCAAAACTTTCTATTGGACTCCCTATAACATCTTGAGCTGTGCATCATCACCAGCAATTTCAGCAGTAACTGCTTCAGGAACTTTGAAATTCAAGTCAGTTGAATATGCTACTCCTACTGAGGCTGCAGGAAAATTGGTAGTAGTGTCAGGCCAAACTCCATATGTTGAATCAGCAAAGTTCGTACCTGGTGTACATGATTGAGCATTCGCACTGAGGATACTTAAAAATGTAATTGTTAGCGATAGTAAAAGTCTTTTCATAATTATTTATGTTAGTTAATTTGATGCTAATTTACTGTTTTTTGTTTTATAGTCGTGATTGAATAATTTCTGCTACAATTTCAGGGTTTAGTAAAGTTGTTATATCTCCAAGATTTGAAGTTTCATTTGAAGCTATTTTTCGAAGAATTCTTCTCATTATTTTTCCCGAGCGTGTCTTAGGAAGCCCATTTGTAAATTGTATTTTGGCTAGTTTTGCCATTGGACCTATGTTCTCAGTGATTATTTGATTGATTTCTTTTCTAAGCTTCTCTTGATATCTTCTTTCTCCTTTATCTTTTAGTGTGATGTATCCATAAAGGGCATTTCCTTTAATTTCATTCGGGAAACCAACGATTGCAGATTCCGCTACAGCAGGATGCTCGTTTATGGCATCCTCAATAGGTGCTGTACCAAGGTTATGCCCAGAAACAATAATTACATCATCAACACGGCCAGTTAAGCGGTAATAGCCAACGGCATCTCGTCTTGCTCCATCACCGGTAAAGTACATGTTTTTGAAAGCGGAGAAATATGTTTTTTTGTATCGTTTGTGATTACCCCAGATTGTTCTAGCAATTGAAGGCCACGGCTGTTTAATGCATAGTGCACCCTCAACTTGATTTTCTATTAATTCAGTTTGGTTTGTATCCATTAAAGCTGGTTGTATACCAGGTAATGGTAGTGTTGCAAATGTTGGTATAGTAGGAGTTACATAAGGGATAGGTGAAATCATAATACCACCGGTTTCTGTTTGCCACCATGTATCCACAATTGGACTTTTTTTATTTCCCACATTATTATTGTACCAGTTCCACGCTTCTTCATTTATCGGTTCCCCTACAGAGCCAAGTACCTTTAAGGATGATAAGTCACGATTTTGGACAAAGCTTAAACTTTCTTTTGCCAATGCCCTAATTGCCGTAGGTGCTGTATAGAATTGAGTTACTTTGTTTTTCTCAATAATATCCCAGAATCTTCCGTGATCAGGGTGGCTAGGGATGCCTTCGAACATTACTGTCGTGGCACCATTAGCTAAAGGTCCATAGACAATATAGCTATGACCTGTAATCCAACCAATATCAGCGGTACACCAATAAATATCATCTTCACGATATTGAAATATATTTTTAAAAGTATAAGCGGTATAAACCATATATCCTGCAGTTGTATGTACCATACCCTTAGGCATTCCTGTAGATCCTGAAGTATATAGAATAAAAAGGGGGTCTTCTGCATCCATGATTTCAGGTTCGCAAATATCCGAAGCCTCATCAAGTAAAGGTTGAAGCCAGTGATCTCTTCCAGCTTTCATCTTAATGTCAGCATTGATTCTTTTTGCTACTAAAACAGATGTAGTACAAGAACAATTATTTAAAGCCTCGTCTACAATTACTTTTAAATCAATGGTTTTTTCGCCACGATATGAACCGTCAGAGGTAATTACTAATTTACAGTTACTATCATTAATTCTTGTAGACAAAGCAGTAGATGAAAATCCAGCGAATACTACAGAGTGAATTGCGCCAATCCGCGCACATGCTAGTACCGAAATTGCTAGCTCAGGAATCATAGGTAAATAAATACAAATGCGATCTCCTTTTTTAATGCCTTGTGCCTTCAAAACATTAGCGAATTTATTCACACGTTTTGATAAGTTAGTATATGTAATGTACTGTGTCTTTTCGTTTGGATCATTTGGCTCGAATAGAATTGCTGTTTTATTTCCCCGATCAGCCAGGTGCCTGTCAATACAATTCTCTGTAATATTTAATTTTGCACCATCAAACCATTTCACATTTGCAGATTCAAAATCGCCACTCAATACACTGTTCCATCGTTTTCTCCAAGTGAAATGCTCTTCTGCAATCTTACCCCAAAAAACTTCAGGTTTTTCAATTGATTCTCGATAAACGTTAAAGTATTCTTCTAGATTTTTAATGCTGTAGTTACTCATTGTAGTTTTAAAGCTTAGGAATTCAAATCCAATATAGTGAATTGAATCCAATCACTTAGAGGGACTCTTTTAATCGGTTGTTTCATAATCGCTATTATGACTTAAATTTTTCAGATTTGCACTCACTATATTAGATTACGCTTTATAGCGTATTGTAGTATCTAATGCTTTTATCTAATTTTAAAAAAAAAGAATTTTATGACACTAAATAAATGGTTGTGGTTGATCATTTAAGAATGCAAAGTATTTTTCTTTATATTTATACATAAGTTATACTAAAAAAAAAAACTATGAAAAATCATCTCTGTTTACTTCTTTTTAGCTCGTTTCTATTTTTCAATCTCTCTGCTCAGAAAATAGGTTTAAGCCCTGAAGAAAATCTATTTACAATCATAGATAATACGGTAAATAAAATTACTGTTAAATCATCAATTAAAGAGTTAGATTTTACCATCGTTAAGGGGAATTCTATGATTTATTCGAAGATTTTTGTAGGTGGGTATGTTACAAATCATAAAATTGGGTCACCAGATTTACCTACTCTAAATAAATTGATTGACATCCCTTATGGGGCATCAATAGAAATTAATATTCTTTCAAAAACGGAAGAGCTAATTAATTTAGCTAATAAATCAATAGATAAAATAGCCCCGGCTCAGCCATCTATTTCTAAGTCTGACGATGCTTCGTTAGCAAAATTCCAATGCGATACAGCTCTTTATAATTTGAATGCATTTATTTCTCCAGAAATTGCTAAAGTTATATCCCTAGGTAAAATGAGAGGGCACCAATTAGGCAGGTTAGAAATTTGTCCATTTCAATATAATCCAGTAACAAATAGTTTAAAAGTAATTTCAGAAATAGAATTTGAAATTATTTTTGTTGGTGCTGATCAGTTATTAACAGGTGAAATTCATTCTAAGAACAATTCCAATCATTTTAACACATCGTTCAGCCAGGTTATTAGCCCTAATAATTATCAGGATAAGGATATCATAACTACATATCCTGTTAAGTATGTAATTGTTTCTGATCCTGCATTTCAATCAGCCTTACAACCACTTATAGAATGGAAAACAAAGAAAGGATTTACTGTTGTTGAAGCATATACTAATGATCCTGCAGTAGGGAGTACTACAGCGTCCATTAAAGCATATTTACAAAATTTATATACTGCCGGCACAGTAAATGACCCTGCCCCATCTTATTTGTTGATTGTAGGAGATGTCGCTCAAGTACCTTCTTTTAATGGTGTTACAGGTACGCATGTTTCAGATCTTTATTATTGTGAATACGATGGAGGAGGAGATTTTTATCCTGAATTATATTATGGTAGGTTTCCTGCATCAACGCTTGCCGAATGTGTAAATATGGTCGATAAAACATTAGAATATGAACAGTATTTATTTCCTGATCCAAGTTTTTTAGGGGATGTGGTAATGATTTCGGGTGTCGATGCTTCTATGGCTCCAACATATGGTAATGGACAAATAAATTATGGTACCGATTACTACTTTAATCCTGCTCATTCTATAGCATCTCAAACATACTTATATCCAGCATCTGCAAGTAGTGGGGCACAAATAATTGACGATGTAAATGATGGTGCATCTTTTGTCAATTATACTGCGCACGGATATGATCAAGGTTGGGCAGATCCTTCTTTTACATGTACAGATGTTTACAATATGACCAACGAGCATAAATTTCCTTTAATGATAGGGAATTGCTGTCAATCAAATATGTTTGATTCTCCAGAATGCTTTGGAGAAGCTTTATTAAGAGTTCAAAACAAGGGTGCTATTGGGTACATTGGTGGTTCAAATAATACTTATTGGAACGAAGATTATTGGTGGGCTGTTGGGGCAGGGTCAATTAGTGCAACCCCTCTTTATAATTCATCTAGCCTTGCAGCTTATGATAGAACTTTCCATGAGAATGGAGAAGCAGCTTCAGATTGGCACATAACGAATGCTCAAATGATGCTTGCGGGTAATTTAGCTGTTACTCAAGCGGGCGGGTCGGAAGATTATTATTATGAGATTTATCATCTTATGGGTGATCCTTCATTAATGACTTACTTTGGTGTTCCTGCCTCTATGAATGTTACTCACATGGGGGCTGTTCCCATTGGGACTTCTTCCTTAGTTGTGAATTCAGAACCGGATGCATACGTTGCAATTTCGTTGAATGGCTCTTTATTAGATGCTCAATTAACAGATGCTTCAGGAGCAGTTAGTTTAAGTTTTAATGCATTTTCAAATATAGGAACTGCTGATGTTGTAGTTACTAAACAAAATAGAGAGCCTTATGTTGGCACTGTTCAGATTATCAGTACAAACTCTGCCTTTGTTGCTTATGATAGTCATGTGAATTTAGATCCAACTGGCAATAACGATGGACTAGCTGATTATGGAGAGTTGATAAGTCTTAATGTAGCCTTAGGGAATTTTGGAATGCTTGATGCATACGGTGTGACTGCTCAGCTAGCTTGCACAAATTCTAGTATTACCATTGTTGATGGTATTGATGATTGGGGTACTATTCTTTCAAATGATACTGAAATGGTAAATAATGCATTTTCTGTTTCAATTGCCAACGATATAATAGATCAGCAAGTGATTAATTATGAAATTGTAGTTTCAGACAATAGTTCAAATTCTTGGGCATCTTTTTTTTCGATGACTGCTCATGCTCCTTTATTAGAGATACAAGAGGTTACAATGTCTGATCTAAATGGAAATGGAACCATTGAAGCTGGTGAAACAATTGATTTCTCAATTCCTTCAAATAATATTGGATCTAGCTCATGCACTTCTTTAGTAGGTACATTAAGCTGTTCTAGCCCTTATGTTACAATTTCTAATAATACAGTTGATTTTGGTCAATTAGGTGCTGTTTCAAATGCAACAGGTACTTTCCAAATAGTTGTGAATTCCAATACTCCTTTTGGAGAATCACTAGAATTTACTTATTTACTACAAGATGGGGCATACTCTGAAACAATTACTTTTACCGAAATGGCTGGAATTTTCTCTGAAGATTATGAAACTGGGGACTATAGTCTGTTTGCCTGGAACGTTATTGCTTCAAACCCTTGGACTATTGATGCAGCAGAAGTCTATGAGGGTTCTTTTTCTTCAGTTTCAGGCAGTATTGGTGATGATGAGTCATCAATAATGGAAATTGATTTAGATGTGCTTTCTGATGGTGACATTAGCTTTATGAAAAAAGTATCTTCAGAGTTAACATATGATTTCCTTCAATTTTACATAGATGGTCAGCTTCATGATGAGTGGAGTGGAGATGTCGATTGGTCAGCAGAGTCATATTTTGTGACTGCAGGTCAGCATACATTTACTTGGATTTACGACAAAGATTTTGCTGTAATTCATGGTGATGATGCTGCTTGGGTAGATTATATTTTATTCCCTCCAATAGACCATGCTTCTCTTAATGCAACAGAACAAGAGTTATTCTCAGAATTTAATATTTATCCTAATCCTTCAACTGGATCATTTAATCTTAGTGTGAATTCATCTTTGGAAAGTAATATTTCAATTGCCATATACGACACAAAAGGGAGGTTAATGTCAGAGATAAAAGAGCATACTAATACAGGTTTTAATTTATTTAACTTCAATCTTTATAACCTATCAAGGGGATTGTATTTAATTAATTTAACTGATGGTGCTAATTCAATTTCAAGACCGATTATTATAAGATAATTTTCTATTTTAAGCGAAACAAAAAAATCACTTATATGAGTGGTTTTTTTGTTTCGCTTAAGACTTCATATTTATAAAAGTTTTCATTAGACTGTTAAGTAAATTTTCATTATGAAAAAACTACTATTTATAGCCATTTATTTTTTAATATTATTAATGCTTAATCCCAAAAGTCTAATGTCTCAAAACATGATTTATAATTTTGATAATAACTCAGATTTAAGAAGGTGGGTAATTGTTGATGATGATGTTATGGGAGGGATGTCATCAAGTAGTTTAAGCATTAACAAAGAAGGGAATGGGGTTTTTGAAGGTACTATATCAACAGCTAATAATGGCGGGTTTTCCTCTGTAAGACTTAATTTTAAGAAGACTTTTATAAAGGATAGAGCCAATTTAAAAATAAAAATAAAAGGAGATGGAAAAGAATATCAGTTGAGAATTAAAGCGAATAAAGGTGATTACTATTCATACATCCTTCCTTTTAAAACATCAGGAGAGTGGGAAGTAATAAATATTCCTTTAAAAGAAATGTATGCTTCTTTTCGTGGTAGAAAACTAAATATGAAAAATTTTAATAGTGATTATTTTGAGCAAATTACATTTCTGGTTGGCAATAAAAGCAATGAAAAGTTTAAACTTTTCATTGCTGAGATAATTTTACTGTAGTGATTGACTTAAACATTCCTGATGCCCAACGCTCATCATTGGAACTAATAGTAAAAGAAGTAGTAGTGTTTTCTTGAGATAGCAGCAATGTCAATAGTATTTAAATCCTGATTCAGGGGATTTGATGTATTGTTGGATTGGAGATTGATTCAAAACTCTTAACCAGGCATTTGCATCATCTATATTCCCATGAAAAAACTCCAGCATTGGAGCACGAATATTATCAGATAAAGGCTTACTAGTTCCTAAATAGAACTTTTCATCAATACCAATATAAGGTGTTAAGTTTCTATTGTTAATCTCATAATGTTCATCTAAAGCCCCGCTAGTAAATAATTTTAATTGGCTGAAATCATACTTTCCAGTAACATGGAGAGATTGATCAATATTAAAATCAATAGAGTTTTTACTAAGCTTAAAAATAATCTCTCCACAGAGATATAGGCAATTATTCAAATCTATCCTAAAGAGATTATCCACACTATTAAAATCACTAACATTAATCCATGGCACAAAAGCAAGTTCATTGATATGTATGTAGCTTTTGCTAAAATTAACACCATTTAATTTCCTTGAATTTCTATTCTGTCCAATACTAATCATTGGGACTAATAGTAAAGTAAGTAGTAGTGTTTTCATAGTTATTTAATTGTCATCTTCCTCTCAACTGTACCATCATTATAGATGTATAGAAGGGTGGGTTAGGCTTAAATGGTGTTTCTTTATTTTTTGAGAACTTTAATATAGTGAACTTGCATATCATTAATCATAATTGAAATGAAGTAGTTTCCTTTTGGTAAATCAATCTCTGGCTTCCAAACTATTTGATATTTTTCAGGCTCTAACATCTTTTGATTAAGTGTCGCTATCATCTGACCACTAATATCGTGAACTGAAATTGTAACATTTGCCTTTTGAAACACGCCATAATTGATTTCAATTTCATCAACAAATGGATTAGGATGTGCGTTATAAATTATTCCTTTACTAAGATGAAGATTATTCATCCCAGTAATTGGAAAACCATCTCCATTAATTATAATGTCCCAAGTACCTTCAAGATCTCCATTAGTATTTTGTATTAATGGAATAATTCTGTTAGTGGCATCATATTGTCCGCTAGTTATAGAAGCAGCTGTATCAGTAGGTATATGAGGATCATTTTCAAAATATAGCTGAGTGATTAGTGTATTAAAACCTGGTGGAGTTATTTTAAAATGAATATGAGAAGGTCTATAGGTTAAACCATTTAAATATAAGCCAGGTTTAATGGATTCAAAGATGTAATAACCTTGATTATTTGACATTGTTTTTCCTCTAAGATTGAAGCCAGAATTATCATATTCTCCTAAATCATTAGCATGCCAAATATCAATTTCTGTATTAGGAATAGCTTCAGAACAAGCTAGGTTGTAGACCTGTCCACTAATAATAATCCGCTGCCCAGATTCATTTAAGTCTGTAAGTTGATTATTTTGAATAATAGGAGCATTTGCTGTATAAAAAGGCCCTTGGCCATATGCATCTATTGTTGTTTGTTCACATGGTCCTTTTGTGTTATTTTTTTTAGAAGTAGCTGAATTAACGACAGATGGAAAAGCTGCCATAGAGAGTAATGTTAAAGAAGTATTTTTGAGAAATTTTCTTCGGCTATTTAGTAGTAGTGTTTTCATAGTGGTTTTAATTTTCCCTAAAAGTAATATTAATACTCTAAAGACCAATATCTTGTGAGTAG
>CAJJBE010000006.1 GCA_905182335.1 Flavobacteriales bacterium UBA4466
AGAAAATAAGCTATATTTTATTTTCAGTAAAAGATTCTGATTTCATGATTGGGCTCTATCAAAAATAAATTTCATCAATTATTAATGGTATTTGCACCCATACACCTCTCAAACACCCCCAGGACTTTCACAATCCTAAACAAAACACCAACTAATACAAATCTTAAACACCTATAAACAAAGGGCTTGGTGAGTGTGTAAGGGTGGGGGGAAGGTGTGGCCGTACCTAGGTGTATACTGGTTTGGTATTATACCCCGTTCTTTAGAGTTAATACCCTGTTAGAGAAGCACCCCCCTGTTGATATCTTTATGGTATTTACTGACAAATTTACTGTCAGTTTTTGGCTTTTTTACTGTCAGTTTTCGTATATTAGTACATATTAACTATGTCAGATTCTAAATCAGATGTAAGCTGTTAATTGTTCGGGAACCCCCATAAAAAAAGACCCACAACGATGAGTCTTTTTTGTAGCGAGAAGGAGATTTGAACTCCTGACCTCCGGGTTATGAATCCGGCGCTCTAACCAACTGAGCTACCTCGCCATACACTAGAATAGTGCTATTTCGGATGCAAATATAGTAGTAATTTCATTTGAGCAAGACTTTTTTTAAGAATGTTTTATAGTTTTTCCAATTGAATTTCTATAAAATCGGCAAGGCTCTTGATATGACTAATTGTGAAATTAAATTTAACTCCAGCGACATTATATATCTCAGGTATGCTTCTTGTGTATGCCAGTTTTAATGCGCTTTTATACTGTTCAATCGCTAAGGCTTTGTTCTCTAAACTGTTCTTCCAAATTCCCAATGCTCCTAATTGAGAAATACCGTATTCAATATAATAAAAAGGCACTTCGAAAATATGTAGTTGACGCTGCCAAGATGTTTCAAGTAAATCTTCATTCCCTGTCCAGTCTGTCAAGCCTGTACCATACTCCTTACACAAGGACACCCATTTATGCGTTCTTTCTTCTGTTGTGTGGTTATATTCTTCGTAGAGCCAATGCTGGAACTCATCTACTTGGGCAATCCAAGGTAGAATTTTTAAAATTGATTCAAGTTGCTCTTTCTTTGCGCGTTTTAAGTCGTCTTCATTTATGTAGAATTCACCCCATTTTTCCATGGAGAGTAACTCCATTGACATAGATGCTAGCTCAGCCACTTCGGAAGGTACATCTTTAAAGCCTGTTAGCTCTAGGTCTCTACTCATAAATGAGTGTATTGCGTGCCCACCTTCGTGCACCATAGTAACAAGGTCTTGCTGTGAACCTACTGCGTTCATAAAGATGAAAGGAACACCAATTTCGTAGAGTGGGTAGTTATATCCGCCAGGAGATTTACCGTCTTTAGATTCTAAATCTAAATGATTCATCTTATTCATTGTGCTTAAGCAGTCTCCAAAATAAGGATCAATTTCATTGAACATATTTACGGTTCCGTCTAGAAGTTCTTTTCCATTTGAAAAGGGTTTTAATGGTGCTTTTCCTTCAGGGTCTACTTGTGTGTCCCATGGCATGAATTTATCTTTACCTAGAAGGTTTAATCGTTCTTGTTGTATTTTACGAACTATAGGAACGATAACCTGTTTTACAGATGAGTGAAAATCGTAACAGTCTTGAACGCTATAATCAAACCTTCCCAATGTTTCCATCTTGTAATCTCGGAAATTCTTGAAGCCTGCATTCACGGCAATTTGATGTCGTTTCTTTAAGAGTGTGTCAAACAATTCGTCAAATGAATGAGTATCTTGACGACGTCTTGTTGAAATCTTATTAAAAACAGTTTCTCTTAAACCCTCGTCTGTTTCTTTTAATAAGGAAGAAGCTTTTTGAATCGTAAGTGTTTCACCATCGTGCTCAATGCTCTGAGCAGCAGCTAAAGAACCAAACTTTTGACTCTCTGTTGCAACTTCAGAAATGAGTTGAATATTCTCTTTATGATACAGCTCTAGCGCTTTTCGTATGCCCCTGAATAAAATGTGATAAGCTGGGTCAGATTCAAGTTCTTTTGTAAATTCAATACTGTTAAGTTTACGGTTGATTGTATCTTCAAGTGGTGCTATTTGAGGTTGAATCTCTGAAACGAATAATGTATAAGCCTTACTTAATGCTTCATCTTTTGTGTTGATAGTCATTTTTATATACCTCCAAGCGGCATCTTCTTCAATAATTGCTTCAAGTTCACTGTTATCTTTTAGCCAAATTTTAAAATCTTCAATGGAGTTAATGTCACGTTCAGCAAGGTCTTTAAAGTAAACGGAAATTGAATCCCAATTTTCTATTTTAAGATCTTGCGCTACAAACTGTCGTATAGGTTTATTGATTGTCATAATAAAGGGCATAAAAAAAGTCGGTTCCCCGACTTTTTAAATTATTTCTCAGTGCTTTTATTAACTGCCGGCTTTTTCGCTGCTGGCTTTACTTTAGCCTTTGACTTTGCTTTTTCGTCTTTGGGAGCAGGTTTTTTCGCTGGCGCATTTTTCTTTGCCGGAGCTTTCTTTGCAGGGACTTTATCTTTAGGGTCTTTCGTTTCTTTCTTTTTAGCAGGGGCCTTCTTCTTTGGAGCGTCTTTTATTTCTGGTTTTAAATTACCCGAGTTGATTAATAAATTAAACCATTGAAACAATTTCTTAATATCAGAAGGATAAACACGATCCTCATCATAGTTAGGAAGAATATCTGATAAGAACTCAATTAATTTACTGAAATCTTCTTTATGAGATAGAGCCGCTTTACCTGCAGTTTTAGCATACATGTCTATGAAAATGTCTTTCAAAGGCTTATCATTTTCGTGTGTATAAATACTAATGTCATCTAGTGCAGAGATTCTATCTGCTGAATATGCTGGAAAACGTTTTTTATCCACTACTGATTCGACAATAATGCTATTTTTCGCTTGAGCAACTACTTTAAATAATCCTGGTCGTCCAGAGATAGAAATAATACCTGATAAATCCATTGTTTATGTTTTGAATACTGTAAAAATATAAATTCTTAGTGTTAATCCTTACAATCGCCTTATTATCTGTTTGCAATCAAATTATTTTTGAAATAAATCAGCCTTTTAATTATGTTGTTTTATCTATTTAACTAATTGAAGTTGTGGTTTTTAAATAAATATATCTTATAGATATTACGTTAAGTTTAAATTCGCCCCCATCGATTGACATTAAGTAAATATCGTCAATTTCATCTTCGGTAACGAAACTTAGAAGATCAGATGCTGGAGTTGCAGTGATGAATTATCATTTTTATAGACCATCTTTAATGGTAATGCTATGATAATAATTAACTAAAGGTTTTATCGTTGTTTGATACACAAAATATTGTAAGTCGTGTAGATTTTTTTCCAGAACATCTTTAAAAGATAGTTTTTGAGAGTGGGTATTGATAGGGCTGAATAGTTATGTTTAAATAAAGAATATGGATTGTAGTATTATTACCATTTGTCATTGTTTTATGCCTTATAGACATAAATAGGCATGGAAAGATTAATTAATAGAAGCATATTCAAAAGAATAATTCTATTTTTAACCTCAATCTAATTTTTATATTAAAGTAGAACAGATGAATAAAATTGTAATTAAATTAACGCTAAGCATTTTTGCCTTTGGTGTAACAAGCTTGGTTTACGGTCAAGTTGATAAAAAAGTCCTTAACTGGTATAATGGTGGAGGAACAGGAATGCAAACGGAAAAAGCATATAAGAAATTAAAGAATCGTCCGTCTAGCACTGTTGTCGTTGCCATCATTGATTCAGGAATGGATATTGAGCACGAAGACTTAAAAGGAAAGATTTGGGTTAATGAAGATGAGATTGCTGGAAACGGAATTGATGATGATAACAATGGCTACATTGATGATGTTCATGGATGGAATTTCTTAGGGAACGCAGATGGTGAGAATGCAAATGATATTCGTCTTGAGATGACGCGTATATACGCTGAGCTTAATAAGAAGTATGGAAATACTCCATTTACAATTTCTTCAGAAGAAGACTCAGCTGAGTATGATTTATACTTAGAGGTTAAAGAAGAGGTGGAGTCAACTCGTCAATATGCCCAAATGGTATTGGGTGTCGTTGAACAAAGAATGGCTAGCGCTGACGAGGCTGGTAAAGCTCAAATGCAGCGTGCTAAAGATCACTTTGAAACTCAATTAAATATTCATTACAACCCTGATCATGATGGTCGTGCTTTAATCGGTGATGATGCTAATGATTTTACGGATGTAAACTACGGTAATAATGATGTTGAAGGTCCTGATGCATTTCACGGAACCCACGTTGGCGGTATTGTTGGAGCGGTCAGAGGAAATGAATTAGGAGGTGATGGTGTTGCTAACGATGTTAAATTAATGTCAATTAGAGCGGTGCCTAATGGTGATGAGTTTGATAAAGATATCGCTTTAGCTATTCGTTATGCAGTCGATAATGGAGCTTCTGTAATTAATATGTCTTTTGGAAAGGCGTACTCTCCAAACGCAATGGAAGTTTACGAGGCATTTAAATATGCTGACTCTCAAGGGGTTTTGTTAGTCCATGCTGCTGGTAATGACAATAAGGATATTGATGAGGAGCCAAACTTCCCTACTTCAATGTATGAATTCCAAGATAGAAAGTTAGATCACTTTTTAACAATTGGTGCAAGTACCCGTTTCCCTTCAGAGGTTAAAAATATTGATGTCGAAGCGAAAGCTAAAGGAAATCCTGAGAAATTAGCTAAGCTAAGAATTGATAATCAATTTGCTGGAAATGATTTATCTGCTGACTTTTCTAACTACGGAAAGAAAGGTGTAGATGTATTCGCTCCAGGGTTTGAGATTTACAATTCTGTTCCTCAAAGTGATTATGCTGCTATCGCTGGTACATCAATGGCTTGTCCAATGGTTGCTGGTGCAGCTGCAATGTTAAAGTCTTACTTCCCTGAAATGTCAATGAAAGAAATCAAAAATGTTTTATTAAGTTCTTCAACGAAATATATTGGTGAGTCTGTAGTTTTACCAGGTGGTAAATCTTACGATCCAAAGAAGGTTTCTGAAACAATTGATTTTGGTAACTTATCTGTTACTGGTGGTGTTATTAATTTATATAATGCTGTCAATACTTGTTTAGAGCTTGAGAATGCTAAATAAAATTAAAATATTAGTTTTAAAGGCTGCTTGTTTTAAGTAGCCTTTTTTTATCTAAAAAAACCAAGATGAAGCTATTTTCAGTTATCACTATATCTTTTGCATTGCTATCCATGCAATCTGATTCAAAGAAGCCAACTTTAGATGCCTTGATGGATGGGTGGCACCTTGCAGCCTCTAATGCTGACTACGAATACTATTTTGGATTGATGAATGCATCATTCGTTTTCTTAGGGACTGCTGGGGAGGAACGCTGGGATAAAAAGCAATTCTCAGAATTTTCTAAGCCTTATTTTGACAAAGGAAAAGCATGGAGTTTTACTGCTAAAAATCGCAGATGGAAATTTTCTAGAAACAAGAAAGTAGCCTGGTTTGATGAGGACCTAGATACTTGGATGCGCGCATGTAGAGGAAGTGGAGTTATGGTTAAACGAAAAGGAAAATGGAAACTGGCATATTACAATTTAACCGTGCTTATCGAGAATGAAAAAATGAAAGAATTTATCGAATTACGAGATAAACAAATTTAATTCACTGTTAGCAATGTATTGCCTTTTAGGGTGTTTAAATACCTTAGCCAGTTTGTTTAGCTAGTACTTAAATAAGGCTTTCCTTAAGTGATAATTAGAAATAACAGTAAATATTAGCTGTTTCCTTTTGCGTGATCTGCTAAGAACGTTTCTAATCCAGAAGTAGTCAATGGGTGATTTGCTAGAGCTTTAATTGCTTTTAACGGGCAGGTTGCAACATCAGCACCTAATTCAGCACAGTTAATAATGTGCATTGGGTGTCTTACTGAAGCGGCAAGGATTTGAGTTGTAAATGTGTAGTTGTCGTAAATGTGACGAATTTGGCCTATTAAGTCAATTCCATTTGTCGAAATATCATCGAGTCTTCCCAAGAAAGGAGAGATGTAAGTTGCCCCAGCTTTTGCTGCTAATAAAGCTTGCCCTGCAGAGAATATCAATGTGCAGTTTGTTTTAATACCCTTTTTAGAGAAGTGCTTAATTGCCTTTATGCCATCGAGAATCATAGGAACCTTTACAACGATGTTTTTGTGGAGTGTTGCTAAGTATTCTCCTTCGCGTATAATTCCTTCGTAATCAGTAGAGATAACTTCAGCGCTTACATGTCCGTCCACAATGTTACAGATATCTACGTAGTGTTTTAATATATTCACCTCACCAATGATACCCTCTTTAGCCATTAATGAAGGGTTTGTTGTGACTCCGTCTAAAATACCAAGGTCATTTGCTTCCTTGATTTCGTCTAAATTGGCTGTGTCTATGAAAAAATTCATGTGCTATTGAGGTTGTATTCAATACAAAGCTATATAGAATACGCGAAAAATACCTTTTTTTTGTCTTAAATAAAATGTCGGTAACGAAAGGTTGTGTTGTAAAAGAGGGGTAAGCTACTTATATCGCACCGCTCAACCTCTTACCTTTGCTACGTTCCCGTCCTGGAGGATTCAGAGGGAGCTGGTCGTACAAGACTTACCCCAACTACAAAAGTAATACGAATATTGATTTCCACAATGGAAATTTAAAAGAAAGCAAAAAAAAATCTGCTAATAAAAGGCTTTAAGATTTTAAGTGTTTGAAGTCAAGTGATTTACAAGTGCATAAAATCCTTTTTTGAAAGTAATTCTTCTTCAGATTCCCTAAAATCAGGGTCGTCAATACAGCAATCAACTGGGCAAACAGCTGCACATTGAGGTTCGTCATGAAAACCAACACACTCGGTACATTTATCTGTTACGATATAGTAAACATCCATGTCAACAGCTTCTTCCGAATCATCTGCCATCGTTTCATCTCCACCTAAAGTAGTAATCATTCCTACTAATGATGTTCCGTCAGAATACTTCCATTCAGCGCCACCTTCATAGATTGCATTGTTTGGGCATTCTGGCTCACACGCTCCACAGTTTATACACTCGTCTGTTATAATTATTGCCATTAGTCTCTTTTTATCACCACAAATATACGTAGAACCTTATCTATTTTTAATGAAATGTCTAAAAAAAGTTCTTCAGTGTAGGAAAATCGATTAGATGCGATAATTTTACAGTGTGAAACAAGAAAGTATAATTAAGGGATTTGTTCAATTAGGAACCTTGATGGTGTCCTTGGGAAAGAGTGAAGAATGGGTTGATTTCTCTGTAGGGGTAACTAAAAAAGAATATGGCGCACTGAATATGTTGATTAATCGACAGGTGTCTTATAATGGTTGGTTTACAAAGGAGAATGTACGTCAAAGTTTAATTGCTTTGGGAGAGCGTTTGAGCCAAACTGAATTGAAAGAATGGACGAGCGTTTATTCATTTTCCGATGATCCCAAGCGTGTTGCTATTATTATGGCTGGAAACATTCCATTGGTAGGTTTTCATGATTTCTTATGCGTAGTCTTGTCTGGGAATAAAGCGATTTGCAAATTAAGTTCTGATGACAAGACATTGCTTCCAGCACTTGGTGGACATTTACTAGAGTTTTTACCTGAGTTAAAAGATAAAATTGAATTCACAACTGGACGAGTTAATAACATTGAAGCTGTTGTTGCTACTGGAAGTGATAATTCTTTAAAATTCTTTGAGGAATATTTTGGAAAGTATCCACATATTTTTAGAAGAAATAGAACTTCAATTGCCATACTAGATGGCTCTGAGACTCCAGAGGAAATAAACCGATTAGGACATGATATTTTTAATTATTTTGGATTAGGATGTCGAAATGTTTCTCATTTACTGTTGCCTGAAGGGTTTGATTTAAGTCGTTTTTTTGAAGGTATCATTGATCACGGAGAGGTTTTTCATAATAATAAATATGGAAACAACTACGACTACAATAAGGCCGTCTATTTAATGAGTCAGCATGCGTTACTCGATAATAACTTTGTTTTATTGAGAGAGTCGGTAGACTTGTTTTCTCCTTTGGCAATGATTAATTATCAATTTTACAAAAATCAAGATGAAGTTGATGCATATGTAAATGAGCATAAAAATCAAATTCAAGTTGTTGTGGGCAAAGCAAATATTGATTTTGGAGCAGCGCAATGTCCAATGTTGGATGATTATGCGGATGGGGTAGATGTAATGAGTTGGCTAGAGAGAATCTAACTGTTTCAATTTTTACATAAGCGTATTCTAATCATTTAAATATTTACTGTTACTCAAAGAAAATCTCGTCTGCAAAAAGCCATGTATCATTGCCTTTGCCAAGGTGCCACTCTGGACATTTGCCATGGTTTTTAGCAATTACCCGTATTTTTAGGATTCCCTGGGTTGTATTTGTCTTTATTTGGAAGTTTTTATGATGGGGGTACACATCAGCTTTCGTAGGTGTTTCAATTTTTAAAGTTTCTAATAACTTAAATGTTTGACCATCATATGATATAAGGAATTCCACTTTACTTGGTAGGAAAATCCATGATTTTATATCTGAAAGTAATCCTATCCCAATTATTTCTAACTCTCTAGGCTTATCAAAGCTCACTTCAGCTACTAGGTCTTGTGCCCAGTATCCTTGCCAATCACCAGTTCTGTATTCATCTGTGCCGCGTGTCTCATCAATTAAAGTAAACTCTCCACCAGCAGCGTATTGATTGGCATATTTGGATTCTATATTCAGGCTAACTCCTTGGTCTTTTTTCATGAAACTATTAGCTATAACGGCGCTTTTGCCACATTCATTATAAGCTATGGCTTTTATCGTTGTTGATTCACTAATTATAATGTCAGATTTGTAGAGGTTAGATTTATTCGTAGGTACTGAACCATCTAGCGTATAAAACAATTGAGTTTTTCCATTTTTAATTGCATCCAAGCTAATTGTCATTTTATCTATAAAAACATGTTCGGTTTGATTAAAGAATGGAAGAGGAACAAAATTATTTGGTAACTTATCAATTGTTGGAGCATGTGTGAAATTATCACGATTTAATTTAGGGTTTGGGCCCATTAATATTTCAATTTCGCCTCCTGATATTAACTCTTTATGTTCTATATAATTTCGTTTTAGTGGTGTTCCATTATAAGAGATAGATTGGATGTGTTTATTGTTAAAACTATTATTTTTAACATTGAATGACAGTATTTTACCATTATCTAGATGAATAGATGCTTCATCCATTAACGGTCTTCCAATTTCGTAATATGGATTCCCTGGTGCAATTTGATATATACCCAAAGCACTTAATACGTACCACGATGACATTTGTCCACAATCTTCATTTCCAGACAACCCATCTGGGGTGTTAGAATACATCTCTTTAAATATTCTGTCGATATAGTGTTGAGTTTTTTCTGGTGCGTTTGTGTAGTTGTATAAGTACGCTATATGATGTGATGGCTCATTTCCATGAGCATATTGTCCAATTAACCCTGTAATGTCTACTTGATGCCTTCCTGAAAGTTTAGATTCAGTTGTGAAGAGGCGATCTAACCATACTTCTAAGGAGTCTTTTCCGCCAAGAAGATTAATCAACACACCAACTGCATGTGGTGCGTATAGAGAGTATTGCCAGCTATTTGCTTCTGTATAATTGAAGTTAACTTCTGCTGGGTCAAAAGGTGAAAACCATTTTCCGCTTCTTCTTGCCCTCATGAATTTTGTGGATGGATCAAAGGTGTTGACAAAGTTAAACGCAGTATTAGCTTGTTTAAAGCCCCTATTTTCTTTTTCCAGTAAACCAATACAGAAGTCGTCATATGCGTACTCTAAGGTTTTCGAAACTGACTCAGGTTCGTCTCCAGCATTTATATATCCGTTGGATTGAAAGCTAATTTTACCAAATTCACTAGATTTAGCTGTAGCAATCATTGCTTCTAGAGCGAGATCAATATCGTAATCTCGAATTCCTTTAGTGTATGCATCTGCAATTACAGAAACACTGTGATACCCTATCATACATTCTGTTTCATTCGCTGCAAGTTCCCAAACAGGTAGGTCCCCATCTTGTTCGTATTGGCGTAAAAATGTATTTATAAAATCGTTTGTGCGTTTTACTTGCGTTAAAGTGTATAATGGGTGAGTGGCACGGTATGTATCCCAGAGTGAAAAAACAGTGTAATTATCGCTCTCATTTTCTTTTAGCTGATGTATTTTTTTATCTCTTCCACGATATCTTCCATCGACATCATTAAATATGTTTGGTGCTAAAAAAGAGTGATATAGGCTTGTGTAGAAATTAGTCATTATATCCTTGTCCAGTGAATGAAAATGTATTTTATCTAATTCTTGGTTCCACTTACGCGTTACTTCTGCTCTAACTTTGTTAAAGTTCCAATCGTTAATCTCAGATTCTAGATTTAATCGTGCTCCTACTTCATCAACTGCCGAAACCCCAACTTTAATGTTGACCTGTCTTGTTTCTTTAGGGAAGGTTAATAGTAATTTGTTTCGGCCTTTTTCTTTGAAAATACGTGATTTTTGATATGGCGAGTCAAGTTCTAGGTGGAAGTAGAAGTGCTGTTCTGATGCCCAATCTTCAGAAATACGAAATCCTGATACTGTTGTTGATTGATCTTTCTTATCGATTAAGTTGATAGAACTATTCAATAATTTATCACGATGATCTAGGTCAATAAGAATGAATTTTTTTCCTTTAGGATTATTGAATGTATACTCATGAAAACCCGCACGTTCACTAACGGTCAAACGTACATCAATATCTCCTTGATCTAAATGAACACTGTAAAATCCAGGCGAAGCACTTTCTGATTCGTGTGAAAAATAATCGCCATAACCTTTCTTACTTGAGTGACCTGGGTCAATTTTAGGGTTCCCACTCTGTGGAACAATAAGTAAATCACCGTAATCTGGAATACCTGTTCCACTAAGATGTGTATGACTAAAACCATATATGATTGAATCAGAATAATGATAACCCGAACAACCGTCCCAGCCTTCGCAACGAGTGTCAGGACTCAATTGTACCATACCGAATGGAGCAGAAGCTCCGGGATAGGTGTGACCGTGTCCGCCAGTTCCGATGAATGGGTTAACGTAAAGTGATTTACTTGTTCTTGTTTCGCTATTATCAACCTCGATACTCATTTGAGTACGACCTTTTTTCTGAGCAATTTTTAATTCTTTTATCTGTGATGAACAAAATAATGTAGCGCTCGAAAGAAGTAGGGTAAGAGTTAATTTCATATTAATTATGTTGATTCCAAACTAACGATGCAGCACCTAGTACAGCTGCATTTTTATCATGTAGTTGAGATATTCTAATTTCAATTTTATCCTTGTATATTTTCAGTAAAGATTCTTCCATGTATTTCTTAACCTTGTCAGCAAATGGTTTACCACTTTGGGCAATGCCTCCAAATAAAATGTATGCTTTTGGACTATTAAAACAAGTGAAATCAGACAGGGAAGACCCTAGTATTTTTGCTGTATAATCTAGGATTTCCTTGCTAAATAAATCTCCCTCATCTGCGAGTCGAAACACGTCATTAGAGCTTGGGTTATTTATGAGTTTAAGTTCTGACGTTGATTTGTTTATAGATTCTAATTCAGTGATTGAACGAGTAACACCAGTTGCAGAAGTGTAAGCCTCTAGACATCCTTTTCGTCCACACCCACATGGTCTTCCATCATTTATTACTCTAATGTGTCCATATTCGCCAGCAAAACCATCGTGACCATAAACAAGCTTTCCATTAACAACGACACCACTACCTAGGCCCGTACCAAGTGTAATTGTTACAAAATCATCTAAATCTTTGGCTGCACCATAAATCATTTCACCGATGGCTGCAGCATTAGCATCATTGGTCAGTATCGCGTCAGATTTAAATCGATATTCAAAAAGTCGAGCTAAGGGGATAATTCCTTTCCATTTTAAATTTGGAGCAAATTCAATCGTTCCAGAAAAGAAATTTCCGTTTGGCGCACCAATTCCAATTCCAATAATATTTTTAAGTTGACCAATCGCATCAATTCGCTCGTAGATTTTGTCTACTAAATCTTCTGGGGTCAAGAATGCAGAGGTTTTTAGAGACTCTTCAAAGTATAGGTTCCCTTGAATGTCAACTAATCCAAAAACTGAGTTAGTCCCTCCGATGTCAACCCCTAATGCAAGATTCTTGTTCATTTAGCTAGATTTAAAATTCCATTCACCATAAAACTCGTCTAAGAATTGTTCCATGTATTGGTGCCTGTGTAATCCAATTTTTTTTGCGGTTTCTGTATTTAATCGATCTTTTAAAAGTAGTAATTTCTCATAGAAATGATTAATTGTACTTGTTTCTGAGTTTGCGTATTCTTCAAAAGAATCATGTATTTCTGACCCTAGATTAGGATCATATATGGGGTGATTCTTATTTCCGCCATACGCAAAGGTTCTTGCGATGCCAATTGCCCCAATCGCATCTAGTCTATCCGCATCTTGAACAATTCTACCTTCTAATGAATTCATTTCAGTTTTTGTGTTTGCGCCTTTATAGCTAACATTATCAACAATGTATTTCACATTGTCTGCAGTTTCTTTGTCGCAGCCTAATTCAAGAAGAAGGGCGTGAGCTACTTTCCCTCCTTCGTCTAGCTTTCCACCATTAAATTTATGATCTGAAATGTCATGTAAAAAAGCGGCCAACTCTATGGTGTTGGCGTCACCACCTTCTTTTGATTGTATATGTTTAGAAAGATTTACTACACGATTAATATGGTGCCAATCGTGCCCTGTTGCCTCACCGTCAAATTGTTCAAAAATTGCTGTTTTTACTTTGTCAATTAGTGCCATTATCGTTTGATTAGTTCAAAGAATTGGATACTTCCAAATTTTGTAGTTGCTATTAAGTGGGTTTCAGTAGCGTTTAGACTAAAGTATGAACCCTGTGCAAAAGCCGTCCAGTTTTTACCTCCATCCAGTGAAAAATCTATTCCGTTTCTGCCAGAGCTATAGTAAACATTGTCTTTAGAAAACACACACGAACGATATCCCCCAACAGGATTAATAGGGTTAAGCCAAGTTTTCCCACCATCTTCTGTATAAAAAGAAACGTTATTTTTCAGCTCAGGAGAAAGGTAATCTCCTCCTACAATTACACCGATAGAATCATTCATGAAATGCATAGAGTAGGCTCCTGTGGATTCACTGGAATAGTATGGTAAATATACATTTGACCAAGTCTTTCCGTTGTTTGTGCTCTTGAAAAAACGACTTTTCAAACCTCCTGAAACGAACATGTAGGTGCTGTCATTTAAGATTTGAACGTTTGTCCCACTCGCAGCAAACCCCGCTTCGCCAGGCGTAGCTAGAATGTTTCCTTTGCACTTATCCCAAGAATTACCAGAATCATTTGTATGAAATAAATTGAAAGCTCCCTGTGTTGGGTCTCCCATCATAAACCCTCTGTCTCCAATAAAATCCATTCCGTCCAGAAATACACCTTCCCATATTTCTAAGGCTAAAATATGTATATTTCCCTCTACGTCTAGTAAGATTATTTTTCCATTTTCACCACTATGCATTGCGATAATTTTATTTCCACTTACATCAATGTCACGAATTTCGTTGATTTTCTTTTTTTTGAAGATAAGTTGACTTTCTTTCGATTTTGGATTCATATAATAAATCGAGCCATCGGAATTACCCAGAAACAATCGGTCGTCCATAAACAGTAATCCTCTGGCATAAATGCTAGAGTCTCCATATTGAACACTCTCGGTATTTTTATTCTTCTTAATGTACCTCTTAGTACTCAGTTGTGCACTGACACCTAAGCCAATTAAAATAAAGAAGGAGCTACTTATTGAATTTCGTATTAAATTTTTCACGTTGTTCATTCATTAGTAATTCAATGTCTTCTGGTAATTCTCGTTTCCATCGTTTGTGTGACCAGAGCCAGTATTGAGGTGTTAAAATAATTTCTTTTTCTAATAACCTTGTATGCGCTTCTGTAATTCCCCCCCAATTGAAATCCCTTGGGTTTTCAGCAATAAGTGTCAACTCCATTGTATAAGTTCCGCGTTTCATTTTTTTTATCGCAAAGAAAACTACAGAGTAATCTAGTGTGTTTGCCATTAATTCTGTGCCAAATAGAACAGCTGTTTTTTGGTTTAGGAAATCCATCCAATAGCTCTTTAGAGAATTACCGGGAGATTGATCGCTTAGCAATAAGATAGCGTTCAATTCATTTTTCCTTTTGTCTAATTCAGCCTTATAGCTCTTTGCATGAGCAATAGTCATTCCGAACCTTGATCGGCGTTCATTAATTTTTTTACCCCAAAACTTAGAGCTTAAAGGCATTCCGATACCAATTGCCTTATGCTTAAAAAGTAGATCCTGTACGTTTACAAGCCATTCCCAATTGTTGTAGTGGCCTGAAACCAGAATGACGTTTCGCTCTTTCTTGTGTAATTCATCCATTATTTCAGGATTTGTTACTTTAAGACGTCTGTGTATTTCATGTTCCGAAATTGTAAGTGATTTTATTCCTTCAGCCAACAAATCAGTCAAATGGCGATAAAATTTCAATTTAATTTTTCTTCGTTCTTGTTTTGATTTATTAGGGAAACTTCGTTCAATATTCTCTTCAATAACTTTCTTTCGATAAGGAATAACAGTAATAATTAATAAATAGAATAAATCTGTTAATATGTATAGGGCAGTCAAGGGTAGATATGACAATGGTATAAGGAATATATAGTAGCCTATTTTTGCCATTATTTAGTGTATTTTTTTCCCCACAACTTCGTTGTTCTCGTTGCTATTTCTTGTTCTTTTGAGCTGCTACCTGGAGAAATGAAATTAGTTCCTTTTATCTCTTCAGGTAAAAATTCTTGTTGGGCAAAATTTCCAGGGAAATCGTGTGAGTATTTATATCCTTCTCCATAGCCAAGTTCTTTTATTAACTTGGTGGGGGCGTTCCTGAGGGGAAGAGGTATTCCTAAATCCCCAGTTTCTTTCACCAGTTGTTGAGCGCGATTAATGGCTATGTATGAAGCATTTCCTTTTGGAGAATTGGCAAGGTAAATAGTGCATTGACTTAATATTAAACGTGCTTCAGGCCAGCCTACTACTTGAACAGCTTGAAAACAATTATTTGCCATGAGCAATGCATTTGGATTTGCTAATCCAATATCTTCAGAAGCAGAGATTAATAATCTACGTGCAATAAACTTTGGATCCTCTCCACCCTCAACCATTCGTGCCAACCAATATACTGCAGCGTTTGGGTCACTTCCTCGTATTGATTTAATAAACGCTGAAATTATATCATAATGTTGCTCACCGTCTTTGTCGTAAGACATGATAGATTGTTGTGCCGTTAAACGGACAAGGTCATTTGTAATTATAATCGGATCGCTTTTAACAGTGCCAATAATTATTTCAAAGACATTAAGTAATTTTCGTGCATCTCCACCAGAAATAGCAAGTAGTGCATTTGTTTCTTTTAATTGAATATTCTTTGTCTTTAGAGTTTTGTCCTTAGCAATTGCTTTATCAAGTATTTCAGATAATGACTCCTTCGAGTGTTCTTTCAATGTGTAGATTTGACAACGAGAAAGTAAAGCCGAAATAACTTCGAAAGAAGGGTTTTCTGTAGTTGCACCAATTAATGTAACCACACCTTTCTCTACCGCTCCTAGTAATGAGTCCTGCTGTGTTTTTGAAAAACGATGGATCTCATCAATAAATAGCAATGTGCCAGATTGTTGAAAAATACCACCATTTTCAACCTTATTAATTACTTCACGAACATCTTTAACTCCCGAAGAAATGGCAGACAGTGTGTGAAAAGGTCTGTCAAGATGTTTAGCGATTAGATGTGCTAATGTTGTTTTTCCTACGCCAGGAGGCCCCCAAAAGATCATTGAAGGAATTAATCCAGAGTCCAATGCACGGCGTAATGATGCACCTTCTTTCAGTAGGTGGTCTTGACCCCTATACTCATCTAGGGTAGTTGGACGCATACGCTCTGCTAAAGGTGCTAAAACACTCATTTAATATTTTAATTTGACTATAAAAATAAGAATAAACTATACGGATAGAAAAGATTTCACTTAATTGTCTGATGGGTTTTGTGGGAATTGTGATATTACTTTGTATTTACCACCAAGTTTCTCCAACATTTCTGTCCATATATCATCATGACTTGTGTCTAGTATCTCTTCTTTTTTAATGTTATTTAGAACAATCCAGGCCTTATCTCTAATCTCTCCTTCTAGTTGTCCGATTTCCCAGCCAGAATAACCAACAAAGAATCTAATTTCACTTGCTTTATCAGCATCAATTAATAGCATTTTTTTAATTGTATTAAAATCACCTCCAATAAACAATCCGTTTGATATTGGTAATGAATTTGGAATTTCTTCGCCTAATGAATGGATGTAGAATAGATTCGAGACATCAACCGGCCCACCAATACTAATTTTAGTTTTCACCGACGGAAAATATTCTATAAAATCACCAATCTCATTTTTAATATATTTATTTAATATAAAACCAAAATGACCATCTTCGCTTTGATTACATATGAAGACAATTGAACGTGAAAAGTACTCATCTTCTGAAAAAGGTTCAGATATCAGAATACTTCCTGATTTTAGTGGGGCTTTATTTTCGAAATAAAAGTCTATCAAGGCTTATAAAAATGATGGTGGTTTACGTAGTTCTAATTTGGCATCCGTAAATAATTTTGATGTAGATCGAATACTAAACAAGAAGCTTTTGTTTCCTCCGATTGGCGTCCAGTTGAATGCGAGCGCCCAGCAGTGAAGGTCACGTGTTAAGGCAAATCGAGTATTTGTAATTTCTTTTGTTTTAAGATCAATGTTTATTGCTGTCACTAACTTCCAGCGCTTAGTAAAGCTTACGTCACCATTGAGCATTAAGGTCTGAACCTGTGACCATTTATCTGGATTAATTATTGTCCTATATTGGTTCGCGTTTACTTGGTATATGTGCGATAAGGAAACCTTCCAAGGTATTTCAAAACTCACTACGCGCTCTGGGTGTAATAAAAAATATTCGTAATCTGAATTCCAATTTGTAGAAACAGCGCCAACGTTATATTTTAGTTTATCACGACTTTCTTTAGAGGTAAATGTTATAGATGTTGAGAGGTTGTTAGAAATGAATCTACCTAAAACTCCATTTGTAGTTGATGCGTAATATCCAAGCTTTGTACCAGTTGAATCTACCCATCCATAAGGTGAGAAACTTGAGTTCCCTACAAAGTTTAGCCATGGAATAGGGTTGATTCTCATGCTTATTTTAATATCTGACAAATTCATAGAGTCTTTTGAGAAGTCATAACTACCTGTAATTGACAAGGCATCAATTATTCTTATTTTTTTGAACCCAGTAATCGTGTCTTTATCTGACTTACGCTTTAATTCAAATGTGTTATTGAGTCCAAACCTTAATAAAGCCTGGTCTTTCCTTGTGTTTGCTTGAGATGAATATAAACTTCGTTCAAATGGAGAGTAGGTAATAGGCGTCATATCAACACCAATTGAGTCAGTTATGTTGTCTGCTAAATTGGGAGCATAAGAGAATGTAAGCGAAGGTGTAAGTACATGTCTCAGTAACAGTTCTTTTTCGCCTATGAATTTATAATAGCTAAAAACAGTTGTTGTAAGTTGCGTATTCAGAGAAAGGTTGTGATTCATTCCGAATCGAGTAACTGTATCTATCGCCGTTGTGTTAAGTATTGGGTCGTAGCTCTTTTCAACTTGTTGAAAATTAATATTATTAGTATAGTTAGCAGACGGTGTAAGCTTCCATGTGTTTTTAAATAATCCAGCTGTAGTCTGAATGCCCATAGACTGCCTAATTCCATTTTGGAATTGATCACCGATGCGATTATAATCGGAATTATCAATCAGGGAGTCCGCAAATAAGGTTCTGTTTTGACCTTCAAAATTGTATGTCACGCCTAAACGAGAAATTATTTGGGACCAAGCACCTTTACCATTAACGAACTTCTTAAATGGAAAAACACGTGAAACATTTACGTTAATAATGGGTGATGTAAGTGAAATATTTTTCGAAATACCATTTTGACGTAAAGATATTTTCGCTCCTGCTCTTATTGGTTTGTCGGGAAAAGATCTACTTAAGTTTATGTCAGAATTGAATGAGTTTTTAAAGTAATTGTCCGTTGATAGATCCAGATCTGTTTTAGAGTTGTTGTCAGAAATGAAGTTTACGTTTGAAGTGAATTTCCAATATGGACTTGACTTTGGGTCTTTATTGTGGATCCAAGTAAGATTTACTTTATTATTGTTAATGTTATCTGGGAATCCAGATTTAAGCTTTTGAAACCCTAGCTCAAATCTTCCTTGGTAATTATAGCGTCTTGCATAATCAGTCTGGTTTCTCACCCCCCAACTTCCTCTACTATATAATGTCCCGTAGAATGTCGTTTGCAGGCGATTATTGATTGGAATATAATATCCTAAATCACGAAATCCAAAGCCATATGCCGAAACCAATTCAATTTCCGGGAAGATTAATCCTTTTGATTGTTCTTCTGCTTGCGGAAGGATAATAAAAGGAAGGCCAAGGGGAGTAGGTACACCTTTTATCCATAGATTCATAGGTCCAGAAACAATTCGCTTTTCAGGAATCATTACCGCTTTAGATAATTGGAAGTGATAATGAGGGTCGTCTAAATCACAACTTGTAAATCGCCCCTTTTTGAAGTGAACTTCTTCATTTGTGTGTCGTTTTGCAATTTCCATGTAGAGGTAGTTCTCATCTTGCTTAACAGCGACCTCTTCAATGTATCCTTTTTCTGTGGTGAAATTATACCGGATACTGGAGGCATTTATTTCTTCGTTTCCATCAGAGAATTTAGGTAACTGTATTTGATTTGAATCTTTGTCATAAAGATATGTTGCATAAACTTCACTCTTATTTAGGTCAATAAGAATGTATCCAGCATCAATTTTTATTTCACCATTATCTACTTTTGCGTTATTGTAAAGGTGAATTTGTTTGTTTTTTAAATCGGAATAAACAGAGTCGGATGCGCTGTATCTAATAGGCTTGTCCACTGCGGATTCATTAAACGATAATGTGTCCTTAATTTGTGTTAACGCAAACTTCGGGAGCAATATTATTAACAATGCAAAGGTTATAACTAGAGGAATGGAATGCTTTTTGAAGACCAATTGTGCTTTATATTTGTTTGTGTCCAACATTAACGAAGCAAAACTATTAAAATTACGTTTCAAATGGTTGAAAAAGTATACATTAACATCAGAATTCATGCCATTTTATTTTTGGCAACATTTATCTTTAGCACAACATTGTTTGCTCAAGACGATGAAACGGACTATGCTGCTATTAAAACTGTAGTAATTGATGCCGGTCACGGAGGTAAAGATCCTGGTTGCCATGGTGCTTCTGCACAAGAAAAGCACGTCTGCCTTTCTATGGCATTGATGCTTGGGGATATGATTAAAGAAAAATATCCGAATATTAGAGTAGTTTATACCCGAAATAAGGATGTTTTCGTAGAATTGAATGAACGGGCTAAAATCGCGAATCGAAATAATGCAGATTTATTTATTTGCATTCATGCAAACGCAGCAAGCTCAAAGGCTTATGGTACAGAAACTTATGTCCTGGGTCTACATAGAACTGAGTCTCAACAAAAAGTCGCAGAACGAGAAAATTCAATTATTCATTTAGAAGAAGATGGAGGTGCTAAATATGATGATTTCGATTTATCACCTGACGCAATTATCGCACGTCAAATTCAACTAAGTGTCTTTTTAGATCAGTCAATCAGTTTTGCTTCGAAGCTTCAATTAGAGTTTAAGTCGATTGGTAGGTTCGATCGTGGTGTGAAGCAGGCAGGTTTTTTGGTTTTATATAAAACAACAATGCCCTCAGTTCTAATTGAAACAGGTTTTTTGACAAATCCGAAAGAGGAAAAATTCTTAAGTATTACTGAAACTCAAATGCAAATGGCAAATTCTATGTTTATTGCATTCAGAAAGTATAAAAATGAATTAGAGGGGGTGGAAGAATTGATTGAAGATAAGCCAATTGTTAGACCTAAGATAAATAAACAAGTAGTTTTAGATGAGGATGATGTTATTTTTCGCATTCAAATTGAAACATCAGAAACGAAAATCCCATTAATATCAAAAAAATTTAAAGGATATACTGTTTATGAATACGAACAAAACAACATCTTTAAATACACGGTAGGAGCCTTTATTAATGACGTTAAGGCGGCTAGAGCTTATAAAACAAGAATGGTTGAACAGGGATATCAACATGCATTTGTTGTAGGGTTCTTGGGTAAAGAGCGAATTAATTTGCAAAAAGCTATTAAATTAGCAGAAAAATAAAGGTTTTGAAGATATCTAAAGAATTAATTACTGGTGTAATCGCGATCTTGGCAATAGGGCTATTAGTTGCTGGGGTAAATTTCCTGAAAGGTAGTAGCTTTTTTGGTGGAGATGATTTGTATTATTCGTACTTCCGTAATTCAGGGCAATTAGCTCCTGCTAGTTCTGTAACAATCAATGGGGTTAGTGTTGGGAAAGTTTTATCTGTTGATTATATTCCTGAAAATATTACAGATAAAAAAGTGAAAGTTTCATTTAATATTAGTGATGATAATTTGAAGATCCCTAAGGGTTCGCATGTTGAGATTGGTTCGTTGGACCTCTTTAGTAAAGGAATGTTGATTCATCTAAATTCAGATATATCAAAAGGGTATCACGAATCTGGTGATTATATAGATGGAATTGTAGCTAGCGACATGATTGCACAAGTAAAGTCATATGCAGACCCAATAAGTCAGAAGCTCCAGGTAATGATGAATTCTATTGATAAAATGGTTACTGGAATTAGTGCCTTTTGGGATTCAACGGCTACTTCTGAAATTGAAGGAAGCTTAAAAGAGGTCAAAATTGCAATTCAAAGATTTGGCAATGCAGCTGAAGAGATTGAGGGCTTAGTGGTTTCTGAAAAAGTTAAGCTAACCCGTATATTGGCAAATGTTGAAACAATTACACTAAACCTTAAAAAGAGTAATGAGGCTGTCAAAAACATTGTGGGAAACGTGGAAACGATTACAGACGATTTAGTAACAGTGGATTTCAAAGGTGTAATAGGTAATGCTAAAGAAACACTTGCTGGTATTAATGATGTTCTTTCCGCTGCTAAGTCTGGAGAAGGAACACTTGGAAAGCTTTTAGGGGATGAGACGCTGTATGACGAGTTGGTTAAATCAAACGCTGAACTTCAAGACTTATTGAATGATATTCAAGTTCATCCAGAAAGATATATTCATTTTTCTCTTTTGGGTGCAAAAACAAAAGGTGTCCCAATAAAAAATAGTGATGAGAAAAAGTTAAAACAGCTGTTAGATTCAATTCATTAATCAAATTATTTAAAATCGATTACATGATTTCTGTGATACTGTTCTTAATATTACTTATTGGCGGATTCGGTTTTTTTGGCTGGAACGTACTTAAAGTAAGGTCTAATATTCGTTTAGGGCGTGATATTGATCGAACGGATAATAAAAAAGAGCGCTGGAAAACAATGATTCTTGTAGCTCTGGGGCAGAAGAAAATGTTTACTAGACCAATCCCTGCACTACTTCATCTTGCAATCTATGCAGCGTTTGTCATTACTCAAATTGAATTAATAGAGATAATAGTTGATGGTGTTTTTGGGACTCATCGCTTCTTTAAAGAATCATTAGGAGGGGGGTATACATTCATAATTAGTTTTATTGAAATTCTTTCTGTTTTAGCATTAATTGCAACTTTTGCATTTTTATCTAGACGTAACTTGCTTAAAATTCCTCGCTTAAACATGAAAGAAATGAATGGATGGCCTAAAATGGATGCTAACATGATTTTATACATGGAGCTAATTTTGGTGTCTTGTATTTTCACAATGAATGGTACTGATGAAGTGATGCATAAAATGAATGGAGGAGGGTCGTATGGCTTTTCAATTAGTAGTTTTTTGGGACCATTCTTCTTTGAAGGCATGAGTATGGGAACATTGCAGATATTAGAAAGAATTGGCTGGTGGGGACATGTTTTTATGGTTTTTTCTTTCTTGAATTATTTGCCTTATTCTAAGCATTTCCATATTTTATTAGCATTTCCAAATACATATTATTCTAATCTTGATAAGAAAGGAAGGTTTACAAACATGGATTCGGTCACAACAGAGGTTAAGTTGATGATGGATCCAGATGCTGATGCTTTCGTAGCGACTGCCGAGGGCGCCTTAGAGCCACAACGATTTGGCGCTAAAGATGTTGCAGATTTAACATGGAAAAGCTTAATGGATAGCTATACATGTACCGAGTGTGGAAGATGCACATCTTCTTGTCCTGCTAATATTACTGGTAAATTATTATCTCCTCGAAAAATAATGATGGATACCCGTGATCGTTTAACGGAAGTTGGAGATAATATACGTAAGTATGGTAAAGATTATGAGGATGGTAAGAGCCTTTTAGGAGATTATATTACAGAAGAAGAATTATGGGCGTGTACATCATGTAATGCATGCGTTCAAGAGTGTCCAATCAACATTGACCCATTATCAATAATTATTGACTTAAGAAGATACTTAGTGATGGAAGAATCTAATATGCCTACTGAACTAACAGGTATGTTAACCAATATTGAAAATAACGGTGCTCCATGGCAGTTTAGTCCATCGGATCGTTTAAACTGGGCAAATGAAGAATAATTTTGAATTACTAGAAGTAGAAGAAGGCGGACAGAAAATTTCTCCAGTTCTTCCGGAGGATGTCAAGAACTACATGATTGATATCGACGGAACTATTTGTGATGATATTCCAAATGAAGAGCCGGAAAGGATGGCAACAGCTGAGTTGTATCCAGATGCATTGGAAACAATTAATAAGTGGTTTAGTGAAGGACATATTATTAACTTTTTTACGTCGCGAATAGAAGAGCATAGGGGAGTTACTGAGGATTGGCTAAATAGGCATGGGTTCAACTATCATGGAGTTTTAATGGGTAAGCCAAGAGGAGGAAACTATCATTGGATAGATAATCATATCGTACGAGCAACGCGTTACGAAGGTATATTTTCAGATTTAATTGAAGAAAGTACTAATATACAGGTATTTAAGAAGTAAACTATGAGTTTAACTGTTCCTACAATGGCCGAGATGATGGCTAAAGGTGAATCTCCTGAAATTTTATTTTGGGTAGGTTGTTCCGGTAGTTTTGATGATAGAGCAAAGAAAATAACAAAGGCACT
Source organism: Flavobacteriales bacterium UBA4466 (assembly GCA_905182335.1). Classification (GTDB taxonomy): domain Bacteria; phylum Bacteroidota; class Bacteroidia; order Flavobacteriales_D; family Crocinitomicaceae; genus UBA4466. The sequence continues at coordinate 23,367 of CAJJBE010000006.1, forward strand.
GGTTAAAATATTGAATAATTGTAAAGTAAATTTTGCAGTCCTTGGTGCAGAGGAAAGTTGTACTGGTGACCCGGCTAAAAGAGCAGGTAACGAGTTTACATTCCAGATGCAAGCAATGATGAATATTCAAGTATTAGAAGGATATGATGTGCAGAAAATTGTTACCGCTTGCCCGCATTGTTTTAATACACTTAAAAATGAATACCCTGAATTAGGTGGTAATTACGAAGTTATTCATCATACACAGCTAATTCAAGAGTTGATTAATCAAGGGAAACTTGTATTGTCTGACGGTGGAATGTATAAAGGAAAGAAAATTACATTCCATGACCCATGTTACTTAGGGAGGGCAAATGATGTTTATGAAGCTCCTCGTGCGCTAATTGAAAAATTAGACAGTGAACTTGTTGAAATGAAACGCTGCAAAACAAAAGGATTGTGTTGTGGAGCTGGTGGTGCACAAATGTTCAAAGAAGCTGAGAAAGGGAATAAAGAAATTAATATAGAACGCACAGAAGAAGCTTTAGAGCTGAAACCTGATATAATAGCTACTGGTTGTCCATTCTGCAACACCATGATGACAGATGGTGTTAAAAACTTAGAGAAAGAAAGGGAGGTTGAAGTTCTTGATGTTGCAGAGTTAATTGCTAATGCAGCAGATTTATAGTATGTATTTCCCAACATTTAATCCGCAAAGTAAAGTTTGGATATATGCGGCCAATCGAGTGCTTACTGAGTCTGAGCAAAAGTTCATTAGTAATGAAATGAAAACTTTTACAAAATCTTGGGCTGCACATGGTTCAGGCTTAAAAGCAGATGGTATTTTGGAGTATAATCAGTTCGTTATCTTAAGTGTAGATGAATCCGACATTAATGCGTCAGGCTGTTCTATTGATAGCTCAGTGAAGTTCATAAAAGAGATAGGGGAAGAGTTAAGTGTAGATTTCTTTGATCGCTTAAACTTGGTTATTGAGAAAGATGGAAAATTCAATCGATCGCATATTTCTGAATTGAAAAACTTCTCAGATTGGAATGTTTTTAATCCAATGATTACAGATTTAATAGGGTTGAGAACAGACTGGAAGCAATCAGTAACTAAGAGTCCCTTTTTCTAGATTTTTTTGTATGTAAACGAAAACCACTCATTATTCGGACATTATAATAGGTTTGATTATAATTCATACCTTGAATTTTTAAGGATTTTATATCGAAATCGGAAATTAGTAAAATGAAAAAATTCGATTGAGAATATCCTCCTGAAATTTTAAAGTCTACGCGAGGAGCTAATCCTAAAAATGAGCGAGTAGTTCCATCTTTTGTGTAGTACTTCGATTGAAGAACACCTCCCAACCCTACAAAGAAACCATATTGCCAGTTGTTCATTCTATTTCCATAGGCATAGCCTGGAATGATACCTAAATCGATTGCTCCAATTTTCTGTGCATTTTTACGATCAGTTATATCTGTAAGCTCAGTTGGAATAATAGTTCCGGATTCATTAGAAACACGAAAGAAATTCAAAGATCCTTTCAAATACCATGTTTTAGACTCTCCTGTAAAGTGTGCTGTCTTACCTTGGAATGCCTGCATCTTAAACGAATCGTCTCTAAAACACCAAACATTTGCAGATAGACTAGTTGAATGTATAAGTGGCATTATTGCATTTGGAGTGTCTTGACTTAGAGAGTCATTAAATTTATATGCACCTTTTACGGCGTACCCTTGGTAGTTTCTGAAAGAAAGGTTACAGAATGTTTTTTTGATATTTACTTTAACAGCAACATCGAAATAATTCGTGTTTCCGAATTTATTTTCATCAAGAATGTTTAGTGGAAGAGTTAGCCCAATACGGATTCCGAACCACTTATGGGAAACACCAATTCCTAAAGTTGGCTTTATGTTATTTCTATATTTAATCTTTTCAACTCCTAGTGAATAATTATCTTTAATAGCAAATGGGGCAGAGTTAAAGCCAAGGTCAGAGAATAGTACAACACGTTTCTTAAAAAGTTCGTAGTTCATTGTGTCACTCTCTTGAGCAACCGCAAAGGTTACTTGACATGTAATCAATAAGAAGACATAAATGTTTTTTTTCACAACATGCTAAATTACATAAAGTTCGTTTGTTGTAACTCGAAGTAATTTGTTTTTTCTTGTGTCGGAATGGATGTTCACCATTTATTGAACAAAGTAAAGGCTAAAAAAGAGTTTTGATTAACTTTACGATTGAAAACCATACTATGAAAAAACTGTATAAATTTTTATTAAATAAGTTGCCTCGTCCATTACTGATTCGGTTAAGTTATCCCTTTAAATTAATTGCACCACTTTTATATAGAGGAGACAAGGTTGAATGTCCTTGTTGTACACGTAGTTTTTCTAAGTTTCTATCTTACGGAGCTGATATTGTTCATCGAGATAATGTCTTGTGCCCGTATGACTTAACCTTAGAGAGGCACCGCCTTCTGTGGTTGTATCTTAAAGATCACTCAACGTTTTTTTCTGCAGAAAAACTAGCTGTTTTACATATTGCACCTGAACAATGCTTTCATGCAAGGTTTAAGAAACAAGCAAATTTGAATTACTTAACCGGTGATTTAATTTCTCCAATAGCGGACATGCATTTTGATTTGCATTCAATTCCATTGGAAGACAATCGTTTTGACGTTGTTTTTTGTAATCATGTAATGGAACATGTTGATGATGCTATTCAGTGCATGAGTGAACTTTATCGTGTAATGAAGCCAGGAGGGTGGGGGATAATGCAAGTTCCGCAAGACACGAACAGAGACGTTACCTATGAAGACCCTTTAATAGTGTCCCCCGAAGACAGAGAGAAGCATTTTTGGCAAAAAGACCATGTACGTCTGTTCGGAAAAGACTATCCAAATTGGCTTAAAAAAGCAGGTTTTGATGTAGATGTATTTGACAAGGAGTCGAACTACAGCGAAGAATTAATTCACAAATATAGATTATCTAAGAGTGAAATACTGTATATTGTAAGAAAAAATTAATTATGAAATTATTTCTAACACTAATAATTGTTGGGTTAAGCAGTCTTACGATTGCTCAAAATAATCTTTACTTAACATTCAGCCCGAAATGTTCAGGGAATGACCTGGTTCTTGGAGCTACAGTTCAAGACTTGACAGGTGCAAGTATGGAAATCAATCATTTTAATTATTACATCTCTAACATTCATGTTATATACGATGGCGGTCAAGACATGGATTTTTCTGACACTATTCTTTTGGTTAAGGCAAATGCAAATACGTTTTTATTAGACAATGTGAGTGTTTCAAACATTGAGCAGATTAACTTTAGTGTAGGAGTTCCTGCAGTAGTTAATCACTTAGACATTACACAATATCCAACGGGACATTTTTTAAGTTTCCAGACACCTTCTATGCATTGGGGTTGGACATCAGGATATAAACTTTTGTTGTTAGATGGAAATGGCGATGCTAATGGAGACGGCACCCCAGAAACATTGTTTCAGTTACATAACTTAGGAGATAATAACTTTAAAAATGTTCAACTTCCAATTGTTGCAACTTATAGTGCGAGTGCTCAGGTAGATATTGTGGTTGACTGTAACCTAGACGAGTGGATTTACGGTGCTAGTCCTAATAATATTGGTATTCAACATGGAAGCTCAGGTGTAAACGCATCTACAATGAATAATGTAACTAATCGTGCTGTTTTTTCAGCACCTTTAAATGCATCTATTAATGAAGTATCTGAGGTTGGGTCTATGTACTTTGTAAACCAGGCAGATGGAGTAAGGATAACATGGAAAGAAATGACATCTATTTACGCGTATGAGATGATTAACATTTCAGGGAAGGTGGTTGCTAAATCAAGGGTGTCAAATGTGAATAATACTGTTTTGATAGATAACCTTTTAAAAGGATCGTATATTTTCACAACCTTCAATAAGGCGGGTAAAAGATTAAACACGATCAATTTAGTTCATTAGAACGTAATGAGATATACTATTTACTTAGGGGGAGTCATATTGATTCCCCTTTTTTTGTGCCAATATAAAAAGTCTAAGAATCGTGATGTAGAAAAAACTACGGCAATTTCTTCTGACGACTTAATGGTTTCAGAAAAAATAGCTCTTGGCAGGGCGTTATTTTTTGACAGCCGACTTTCAATCAATAATGAGGTTTCTTGCGCTAGTTGTCACATTCCTGAGTTGGCATTTACCGATGGTAAAAAAGTATCTATTGGTGTCGCAGGACGAACGACACAACGGAATTCCCCAAGCTTATTAAATGCAGCACTTCTTCCAACTGTGATGTTTGATGGGCACCTACCTACATTAGAACAACAGGTTATCGTTCCAATACAAGAGCATGTAGAAATGGACATGAATATGCTTGAATTGATTAAAAAACTTAGAAAGGTGGATAGGTACCAAAAAGCAGCAAAGCAGATTTTTAATCGAGAATTTGACGCTTGGGTATTAACCAGAGCTATTTCTGCCTATGAGCGTTCACTTGTTTCAAATAATTCACCCTTTGATAGATATTGCAATCAAAAAGAGCAGGGTGCACTTACCGAATCGCAAAAAAATGGTTGGAAACTATTTTCAGAAAAATTATATTGTACTCAGTGTCATGCTGCACCTAATTTCACCAATTTTGAAGCCATTAATAATGGAATGTATAACGATTTCGGTAATGACAAGGGGCGTTTTAGAATCTTTAATGACTCAACAGACATTGGGAAGTTCAAGGTGCCATCATTAAGAAACATAGTATTAACAGCACCTTACATGCATGACGGATCACTTCATTCCCTTGATGACGTTATTAATCATTATGTAGCAGGAGGATCTTCTCACATCAATAAAGACATAAGAATAGTTCCGTTTAGTCTTTCGGAAAATGAACGCACTGATCTAAAAAACTTTTTGTCAAGCTTAACCGATACGAGTTATATGATAGATTACAAGTAGTTATTGAACACAGAGTTTAACTGCACTGCCTTGATAGCGTATGATATACATACCAGGCTTCTGTTTTGAAAGGTCAATCAGTTGTTCAGAAGATTTCAATACCATTTCTCCATCAACATCGTAAACAGCGTAGTCTGCTGTAAATGCATTTACAGCATGAAAAATACCATTTCCTGAAGGATTAGGGTAAATAACTAAGTTTAATTCAAGTTTGTTGATACTTGCTAAAGAGGTTCTTAGTGTTACCTGTTGGCTAGATGCTACAACTTGCGTGTTCATATTAAAATACTCAACATCTACATTATAGAAGGCTTCAGTTCCAGTTTGAATTAGAGTGCCATAGCGTTCTCCGGGTAACACTTCTATTGTATCGTTTACAAAATCTTGTGGAAGAGGCCTTCCGTCGCTTAAGATTGTTCGTGCATTCATAGAGACAGGGAAGACATAGCGGACTCCATAATACCCAATATTTACTAGGCGTATAAAAATGTCTTCGTTAGCCCCCGTAGTGTAATGGTTTAACGGGTCTGCCAATTGCGTTTCAGATAGGCCATTCACTAAAAAGTACTGAGGAATATAATCTTCCGGCACAAAAACGGAAATAGGGTTCGCAGGGTCGTGCTCATGATCAAGTACGGCTTCTGTATGCCAATTTGTATCTATTTCTGATGCAGTAAGTAAAATGTCTCGATCAAATGTTTCTCCACCAACCCAAGTTGTATTGGTTGATCCATTTGACGGCTCTACAATAATGACCCCGTACATTCCTGCCTGAACATGAATTGTTGAGACAACATGACAGTGATAAATATAAGTTCCAGGGTGTGGTGCTTTAAATTGATAATAACCATGATCCATATGATTAACTGCGAATGAAAGGTGGGGGACGCCATCGTTTTCTTGATTAACATCTAATCCATGAAGGTGAATTGTGTGTGGTGCACCTTGCGATACATTCCAAAAATCAATTTGAACCGTATCTCCCTCTGTAACACGAATAGTTGGTCCAGGCGTGTCAGTTACCTCATTTAAGGTTTCTGTAAATCCAAAAACCTTAGTCACATTACCATCGTGCAATGTTTTTGTCCCTGTATTTCTTCCGATAATAAGCTTTGAGTAATCAATTTGCGCTAGACAGTCTAAGCTAATTAAGACTAGTGAAAGAGATAGAATTAATTTAATCATGGCGCAATCAATAATGTGAGAAACATACCTGTAGCATATTCTTGCCCACCAGTTACCGCAACTAAGTTGTGATCATGAACAGGGTATTCACCTGGCTTGTCAGGTGTACACGAAAGAACAAGGTGCTCGTGAGGATATAGTGGGAATGTGTCTTTTTCTCGCCCAATAAAAGCGGGTGACCTAGAATCGTCTATGTTAAACAAGTGATACCCATGAAAATGCATTGAATGAATACTAAGTCCATTGTTTACCAGTACAATTTTAAATTCAACACCAACGTTCCCTGTAACTCGTGCAATTGTGTCTAGGTTAATATTGGGGTTGTGATTACCATTGACCGTAAAAAAGTCGGGGTCATAATCTGTAATATTTACTATTCCTGAATTGGTTAGGATTGGATTCCAATCGGAATGAATTTCACGGATATCCCAGTAAAAGTAAGGTGTTAAATCACTTGGGTCTTTAACGTGAATTATCCCTGAAAGTCCTAGGTAAGCATTAAAAGGGGAGTTAACATTGTCGTTGTATCTGAATACACCAGCATTACTTAGGTTTATGGTTTGTGTCGACGAATCACCAGAGGAGATTGTACTGTATGAAACTAATCCGTCAGCATTAAACCCATGTTCTTCACTGTCATTATTTACAACCGTAAGGTTAACAACATCTCCAAGATTCCAAACAAGGAGCGCACTGTTCTCTAAAAATAAATTGGTGTTGCTGTATGTAACAACCTCTAGGGAGTTCCCTCCAGATAAAGTAAGTGATCCGGATTTAATACAAAGACGTACATCAATGGTTGTAGCATGTGTTAAACTACAAGCAACGAATAATAGAATTGCTAAACACGATTTTAACATGATTCTATTTTACAATCAATTTACGCGTTGCATAAAGCGTGTTAGCTCTTTCAAAACGAATAAAATATAAACCCTTTCTTAAGTTTAAGTTTGAAATAACTAGCTTATCTGAATTAATTGTTTGCGATAAAACAGCTTGTCCAAGTGCATTTATAATTGAGAGTTTCGTATTTGGCAAAATATTCTGAATAGAAACTTGATTACCGGTAGAGGGGTTCGGGAAAACGTTAATGTGTTGCCCTAAATCAATGTCTTCTAAACCTAAAACAGCATTGTATATAAATGCAATTGTATCAGCGTTTATAGCATTCCCTGTATTGTAAACTTTAAATCGAAGCTGACCACTTTCAGCAGTAGAGGCTAACATGTTTAACTTTATGAATCCAGATTGGTTCATTCCAAATTTTGACATTGTTCCTGATGTAATGTTTCCAGTGTAACAATTTGTATAATCACAAATTGAATAATCCCAGCCAGCAGGAATGGTATTTTCAATTATTTCCCATTGGAGTCTCAATGAATCAGTTGTACTGTTATCATAATTCATATATATCGTTGCATCTGTGTAACTGCCTACAATCACCGTTTGCTCTATAGTGTCGTTAAGAGTAATGTTATAGTCTTGTGCATTTAATGATGTTAGCAGAAAAGTAGCAGCTATAAGTGTGTATATTTTTCTCATAATAATCGAGTTAATTCATTTTACAGCTTAAATGTACGCTATATATTTTGATTTTAATAGCTATCGTTACTGTTACAGCCTTAAAACAACCTGCTTTATTGTTAACAATACGGACAAAACGTAAAGGAATTTATACTAAACACGGTTATATATACGTTTTAACTATATAATGTAAACCTGTTATACTCGTTGTAGAGCCTGCTAAAATTCTACAATACCTACTAAACTATAAACCTAAAACAAATGAGAGTGAACCCAGTTTACCACCAAACTAGTGATAAGCTCCAACAAGAATTGGATTGGATCACAAATGCAAAAAGAGATTCGGAATGTTTCGGACCATTGTACAAGAAGTATCATGAGCAGATATTCCGCTACGTTTACCAGCGTATGGATGACCAGGAATTGGCGTTTGATGTTACATCACAAGTTTTTGTAAAAGCGATTAGTAACCTTCATAAATACGAATACAGAGGCGTGCCATTTTCTTCTTGGTTGTACCGCATTGCTAAAAGTGAATTGTATCAAGCGTTTCGCGATAGAAAAGCAAGAAAGACAATAAACGTTGAAAGCATGCACCTTTTTGAAATGATTGAGGAGCTTGAAGAAGAGGACTCTTCTGAAAATAAGATACGTTTAATGAAGTCTTTAAGACTACTTAAAACGAATGATTTACAGATAATCGAATTGAGGTTTTTTGAAAGAAGGTCTTACCGCGAAATCGGGAATGTTTTAGAAATTACTGAAAACAATGCGAAAGTAAAAGCTTTTAGAGCTTTGGAACGATTAAAGAATCTCGTTATGAATAAACAGACGTCATGAAAAAAATTAAAATCAATATAGATCGTGAAGGCTTAGGTTCAGACTACATTAAATCAAGGCAGGATTTTGGACAAGTCTTGAATGAAGTAAATAAACTCAAGCCTCCAATATGGAGTTCCGCATGGTTCTATGGTCCCATTGGATTTTCTGTTTTTATAGTTGCCGTGTCAATAACCGCCCTTGAACCTCCATTAGATATGAAAGTGAAAAATGCAGCAGGTAAAATGGATTGCATGTTACTTATTAAACCTGTTAATTCAGAAAATAGAATTTATAGAGCTAAAACGATATTTTTTGATAAAAACACTACGCTAAAAGGAGAGTCATAAAAGCATATTATTCACTACTTCACTCTCAGTAAATAGATGCTAAAAACTACTAAAAACCATGACTGCTAATAATTTAGAGAAGGGGAGGCGTGAAACATTATAGGTGATTGTTGATTGTTTTCTAGAAAATAATCAAAGTGTGGCTTTTGTCACCTCTTTATCATTTGTACCTTTGTCTAAAATGACTTTAGATGTATAAAATTATTCGCGCTGTTCTATTTCAGTTTGATCCTGAAAAGATCCATTACTTTACTGCAAAATTGATTCGTGTTGCGCTTTCACTACCTGCAATGAAGTGGATTTGGTCAAAAATGTATAAGGTTCAAGACAAGCGTCTAGAAAAAGAACTTTTTGGTTTGAAATTTAGCAATCCTGTTGGTTTGGCCGCTGGTTTTGATAAAAACGCTACGATGTTCAATGACTTAGCACATTGTGGTTTCGGATTTATTGAAATAGGAACGGTTACTCCTAAAGCGCAAGAGGGAAACCCAAAACCAAGGTTGTTTCGCATCAAGAACGATGCTGGCCTGATTAACCGAATGGGCTTTAATAATAGAGGGCTGTCGAATGCCATAGAAGCCTTAAAGAAGAATAAAGGGAAAGTTATTATTGGTGGAAACATTGGTAAAAACACAGAAACTCTGCCTGATGGTTACACCGCAGATTATTTAGAATGCTTTAATGAACTACATTGGTATGTAGATTACTTTGTTTTAAATGTAAGTTGTCCCAATGTTGGAAGTCATGCAAAGCTCGAAGATGTTGACTATTTAAAGGAGTTGATTACAGAGGTTCAGAAGTTGAACAATTCAAAAGAAACGCAAAAGCCCATCTTATTAAAGATTGCTCCAGACTTAAATGACCAGCAATTAGATGAAATTATAGTAATGATAGCTGAAACTAAAATTGATGGCGTTATCGCTTCAAACACATCTGTAGATAGAGCCAATCTAAAAACCACTGATAATCGACTAACTGAAATTGGTAATGGAGGTTTAAGTGGTCAGCCAGTTAAAGAGAAATCTACACGTGTAATTAAGTATTTAGCTGAGAAATCACAAAAAGCATTTCCGATTATCGGAGTGGGTGGAATTCATACAGCACAGGACGCTTTAGATAAAATTGATGCTGGAGCAGACTTAGTTCAAATTTATACCGGATTCATTTACGAAGGGCCAGCCTTAGTTAAGCGTATAAACAAAGCAATCTTATCAAGGAAATAACAGCATGGGTATGGATGATAAATTGAAGTTAATAGAGTGTCCTCGTGATGCCATGCAAGGTCTACATGACTTTATACCAACAAGCATTAAGGCTGACTACATCAACGCCATACTTTCTTGTGGGTTTGACACTGTAGATTTTGGAAGCTTTGTTTCACCTAAGGCAATTCCACAAATGAAAGACTCTGCCGATCTTATTGATCGTTTGGAGGAATCGGATAGTAAGTTGTTGGCAATTGTAGCGAATGAAAGAGGAGCAACAGAAGCTTCTCAATTTGAACGCATCGATTTTTTAGGTTACCCATTTTCCGTTTCGGAACAATTTCAACTTAGAAACACAAATGCAACACTTGAAGAGTCCTTTTCACGTGTAGATTTAATTCAAGAAATTGCAAAGAAAAACAACAAAGAACTTGTTGTCTATCTGTCAATGGGCTTTGGTAATCCGTATAATGAGGCTTGGCACCCAGATATTGTTGCTGAGTGGGCAGAGAAATTATACACAAAATTAGACGTAAAAACACAAGCGCTTTCAGACACCATAGGCTGTGCTGATTCTACACTCGTAACATCGCTGTTTGAAACATTGAGTTCTAGCTTAACAAGCGTTGAGTTTGGGGCGCATTTACACACCTTACCACAAAACGCATCAGGATTAGTTGAAGCAGCATACAATGCAGGATGCAGAAGGTTTGATGGAGCAATTAAAGGTTTTGGTGGCTGTCCAATGGCTGTGGATAAATTGACAGGTAACATGCCTACCGAGTTAATGTTAGATTGGTTCAATAAAAATGAAATTTATACGGGAATTGATATACTTAAGTTTAATGACACAATGTCAAAAACAGCAGCGGTATTCCCTTAATTTTACTAGGATTTAATTGTTAAAACAAAACACACTAGTTCGTTTATTATGAAGTATTTTTTCTGTTTACTTATTCTTACCGTTGCACTAACTTCTTGTACTGAGACTGAAAAGCATAACTCAGATATTGGTATAGACACATCCCTTAAGCTAGATAAACTTCAGGTAGGTGAAATAACGCATATTGAAACGTTTTTTAATGGAGATGAGTTCAATTCTGTTACAGAATTTGAATTACTAAAAGAGCTAAACATTTGTGATACGAATGAATTAGAAGGTTCGCCATGTGCATCATGTACACCTGAGCACTTTAAGATATTTCCTTTTAATAAGCGTAAAACGTTAAGCGACGCATTTATACTACAGGTAAAGGCATTAACAATTATGAAAGGGCAGGAGGTGCCGCTGCCAATGCGCCATTTGATTGTGTTTGAACGCGAAAAAGGCGCTTTGGTTAAAGTGAATGGTTTTCGAGGGAATTTAATTGCGACAAGAGAAAGTGAATCAGGTATTAAAGACTTGGTGATTCGATTCTACATTCCAAATGAAGGTGCCTTTATGAACTGTTTATTTATCTGGAATAATGGAAAATATAAATTTGAATCTGTCGAGGCAATTGATGGGGCAGGAGGGCATGGTTCTGTAAAATCTTCGGCTAAAGCTGCAGTTTCCAAAGAGGTTTATCAAACGTTAATGTCTAACGCAATATTGTTTTAAGGTATACCTTGGTTTTAATGATGTTTATTTTTTGTTGTAGGTAGTTTAAAAACGAAATCCAGTCTTTAAATCTCCATAGAAATACAAAGTGGTACTAGTTGGTTCTTTATATTGAACTGCCCCTAGCCCTCCATTAGCCTCATTCCACTCCCCGTATGCGGGGCCAATGTCCATATCGACATTCAAATTGTTTTTTGTAGTTATAGCTAACGTTTAGTCTAAATATACTGATTTTCAGCTATAATTTAACCGCGTCAAAAAGGAGTAAAGAAAGAATTGCATGAATTCTTACCAGCTAAACTTACTAAAAAAAGTCTACGTATTACAGTTTTACAATTGAGACTTGTGAAATTGTATTGTCACCTTGAATCAAGCAGATGTAATTTCCTGCATCTAAGTGAGTAATATCAATCTTAGACGCAGTTGATTCAATAAGAACCTTTCCGTCTAATGAAACAAGCTGAATGTTCTGAATTGATTGCAATCCTTTAATCGTAATGAAATCAGACGTTGGGTTAGGGTATATGCTCGCTTGAACATCCTTGTGTTCAGTTAGAGCTGCTGGATCATCTTTTGTAACACGAATATCATCTAAGTATAGCTTGAAGCCATCAACGGTTCTATTTACAAAGGCAAGGTGAATTGTTTGATTGTCAAACCCCAAGTCACTAATATTGGCTTCATTTAAGTGTAGAGAATCTGACACCTCACCATAAACATACGCCAAGGTATCTGTAAAGCTTGATAACTGCATGTCTGTTCCAGAAACAAGTACATAGTAGCCATCAGGAAAAGAAGGGTCGTGAGACTGTGCTTTCCAAGAGGCAGAGTTTCCAAATGCCCCCAACGTAATAGCCGGAGTAATTAACCAACGATCAGCCTGACCAGTTGGTTCAAAGTATGATGTTGAAGAAGCGACAATATTTGTGTTTGATGTATCGAAAGGATCTGTAATGAATATCCAGGCCGCAGTGTACTCAGATACTGCTGCGTTTGGCGTTAAACCGTCATTGTCAACAACAGTATAAGTTACAGGAAATGTAGGTTGGAAATCTTCAGCATAAATTTCTGTCTGTGCACTCGTGTAAAAACCACAAAGTAGGGCAGTAGTTAGTATCGCTTTCTTAATCATAATTCAAAAATAGTTAAATCGAATTAACTCGCTAAGTTGATTAGTATTTCTTTATACACTTGATAAAACTTATCAAAACGAACAAGTTTATCTTTCAAGAAGTCATAAATTTTAGGAATATCTTCTTTGTTATAGTAGTTCAACGTGTTGTCTTCCCACTTGATACGTGAAATTAATCGACCATTCCAGTAGTGACTTTCTTCTTCCCAACTTGCTTCAAGTCCCATTTCAGAAACCATAAGCGACTTCATTTCATTCATTTGTTCCCAAAGAATAGAGCGAATACCATCATCTTTTGGTTGGATATCGTAACACAAGCGAACACCTTTAGGATCAACCTCCATACGGATGTAAGCATCTTTTAAGTCTGTAGGGTAATTGATCCAATTCATCTGTCTTCCGTTAACTGACCTAACGTCTTTGATGTCTTTTCTAAAACCCTCCCAGAACTCTGTGTTAAGATTTTTCTTCTCTTCTTTTGATAACATAAGTATGTTTTGCTGTTAATGCTTTGTAAAAGTACGCTTATCCTCTTTAAAAGTAGCTACAATTGCAGGTCAAATATTGATTAAGTTTCTGGAAACCACGATTTACACCAGGTATATAACGTATTAACGATACAGTAGCTTTGATTAATGGTAGAGAATACCTGACAGGTATGTGAAAAAGATCATGTCTATTTAACGGTTGTTTAGCACCATTATCCTTACTTTTACTTAAATTCAAGAAGATAAGAAGTGCTCAAGCAAAAAAAGTCAAGTATCGTTAGTCATCGCGCAATGTTAGAATCCATTCAATTGGTAGATAAACAGGATTGGGATGATGTTGTAGCTTCACGAAACATCTATTTATCTTACGACTACCTTATTTCATTAGAAACAGCGATGAAAGGGGAGATAGACTTTTATTATAGCGTTTCTTACACCAAAGAGGGGGGGGCTGCTTTGGTAATGGTGTTACAGTTGGTTAAGCTCATTAATAAACGTAAAAAACACTCTGAATTGTTTGGTAGGTTGCCTTGCCATATTTACAAAAAATTGACCGATTTTTTTACGGTTAATATATTGGTGTGTGGAAATGTTTTCTCTGATGGCGAGAATGGTTTTTTATGGTCGTCAGCGCTGTCAACAAAAGAGGCCATGAATGAAGCTTGCCACGTTGTCAAAGAGTTTAAAGAAAATGAAAACGCTAAACTAAAAGCCTCAGTAAGCTTGTTTAAGGAGTTTTGGTCTACCTCAAAAGTGAACAGTGATCATTTAAAGACGAATGGTTATCGAAACTTTATGATTGATGTTAACATGGTCTTAAATATTGACAAGTCATGGGAAACTATAGATGACTACTTGGCGAGTATGAAGACTAAGTTTAGAACGCGTGCAAAACGTGTTTTTAAGAAATCTGCAGACATTGTTGTAAAAACATTAACGGTAGCTGAAATTATAGAGAATAGGGGACGTATCTCAGAGTTGTTTGAAAATGTGATTAAGAAGTCTGACTTTAGTGTTGGCCGTCTAAATACAGATGTGTTTGAGCTATTTAAACGTAATTTGAATGATCGGTTTTTATTGCGTGCCTTTTACTTAAATGATGAAATGGTAGGGTTTAGCACTTCGTTTTTGAATGGAGATGTTTTTGAAGCTAACTATGTTGGGTTGGATTACAAATATAATAATAAACTATCTATATATCAACGTATTCTATACGACTATGTAGAGTTATCATTAAAGACTAATTCAAAAGAATTACACCTGGGGAGAACAGCCGAATTAATGAAAAGTTCAATTGGTGCGTTACCTAAAAACATGACGCTGTATGCAAAGCATCGAAGTAGTGTTCGTAATTTTTTATTAAAGCCAATCATTAAGTCAATATCCCCAAGTGAATTTGAGTTAAGAAAACCGTTTAAAAGTAATTATAGAAACTAATGGATTCAATAACACAGATAGTATTAGGTGCTGCAGTAGGAGAAGTGGTATTAGGGAAGAAGATTGGTAATCGGGCAATGCTTTGGGGGGCTATTGCTGGTACAATTCCAGACTTAGATGTCTTTCTACGTTTTTTTTTAGATGACATCACTTCTACAGAAATGCACCGTGGGTTTTCACACTCCTTGGTGTTTGCAATTCTTATAGCGCCTATACTAGGTTGGGTTGCGCATAAGGCTCACAAGAGAAGGGAAGGAGTTAGTTTCAAAAATTGGTCATGGCTATTCTTTTGGGCTACTGTTACACACCCTTTATTAGACGCTCACACAACATGGGGAACACAGTTTTTCTGGCCTTTTGAATATCGTTTAGCTTATAAGAACATTTTTGTTGTTGACCCCTTGTATACAATTCCATTTTTAATCCTTCTGCTAATTGCACTATTTCATAAGCGTACAAACCCACGGAGAAGACTATTTAACAATGCAGGGCTGATTGTAAGCACAAGCTATATGGTCTTGACGCTTATTTTGAAATGGGTTTCATTTGGAGAGTTTCAAGAAAGTCTCCAGGTAAATAATATTGAATATTTAGAAATGGATACAAAGCCAACACCTTTGAATTCTATTCTCTGGAATGCGCAGGTAGAAACCAATAATGGCTACCGTGTAGCGTATTACTCTTTATTTGACACGAAAGACATCGTGTTCTCAAAGGAATTTCCAAAAAATCATCATCTGTTAGAACCTTATAAAGATCAAAAAAGCGTACAACAATTAATCACTATTTCTGAAGGTTGGTATTTCTTAGAACAAGAAGCGGATAAGATCATCTTTTATGACATGCGTTTTGGACAAACAGGGATAAAGGCTATCAATTCCAAGTTTATTTGGAGGTACGAACTAACTGTTGACTCTGAAAATCAGGTTGCTGTTGAGCGGAGCAGACCTAGCATGGGAGATACTGGTCAGATGTTCAGTGACTTAATTGAACGTATTAAGGGGAATTAGCTCGTTAAGGCTTTGTTGTTAAGCCATTAAATAGAAGACTATTAATCGAAAAGAGAATAAAATCATCAACCCGCCGAATATCTTGAATAAGCGTGTTATTTTTTGTGGTTTCATTAGGTACATAAGCTTGTTGGCAAAGTAGGCCTTGAGGACATCTGTGGTGAATATAGTAAGCAGTGTGAATCCAAGTGAAATTGCTATTTCAACAGAAGAGAATTTTGTTGCGTTGTAGGAAATAAAGCCGATCCAAACTGCAAAAACAAAGGGATTCACGAAATTAATTAAGAATCCATTTATAAAATAAGTAACCAGTTTTTTGTTTTGAAGCTTACCATTAACATTGGTACTTACGTTGGGCTTTACAATATATTTTAAGCCAATAATTAAAAGAATCAAGCCTCCACAAAGTGCAAACCATTTCTGGTATTCAGAATTGATAAACAAGTACTCAGCGCCATACAGTGCAATAAACACACAGATAATGTCTCCTGAAATGATTCCTAGAGATACAGCTATTCCAGCTTTAAACCCGGATTCAATGGAGCTTTTAATTAAATAGAAGAGTACAGGGCCTATAAAGACAAGTGTTGTTAACCCTAATAAAACTCCCGTTATAATTGACATGGCTACAATATACGAGTTCTAGATAATATAAGGGGACTAAGTATGTTCTAGACAGAACAATGTGAGCTATTCTATTTAACATAATATTAATTATAGGACAGGCATGATTGTTTTAGTATAACACAGGGTATTCACGAATACATCATTAGGAATCATAGCATGATAACCAAAACTATTTATCAGACCTGTACATTTATCTTACTATCAGATATAGTTTTGCACACGCTCTTGCGTCTGAAAGTGCATCGTGGTGGTGTAATTGAATCCCATGAAGAGCACAGCAAGTATTTAACTTAGCAGGAACATACCCTTTCTCTTTGAATATTTTCATTGTGCATTCCCATTTATCCGGTAAATCAAGATCAATATAATCCAGGCCAAAATCTAACAAAGATTTCTTTAACACACTACGGTCAAAGGATTCATTATGAGCAACAATCAAATTACCCGCTAGTCGCTTCTTTATTTCAGGATAGATTTCATTAAATCTAGGAGCCTTATATGTGTCCACTTCTGTAATACCATGAACCTGGACGTTGTGCCAGTTGTATTCGTTATTAGGTGGTTGTATGAGTGTGTGATACTCTTCTACGATTTCACTGTTTTTAACAGTAACAATACCTACAGAGCATGCAGAATTTCTTTTTGATGTCGCTGTTTCAAAATCTATCGCTACGAAGTTCATCTATTGTTCTTAAGTATGATTACTTAGTATTATTAATCAATAAACCTAGAAAGTAACTCTCTTAGTAGGCGCTCATCATTGGCTGTATTACGAACCAACTGAAACATATCGTCAACTTCAAATTTTTCAATTGGAAGTTCAATAAAACTCATTGCTCTTTCTTCAAGTGTTTTTTTCTTGCGTTGGTGATATTTTATACGTTGTTCTGCACGTGTAATGCCACTAACTGTTAACCTACCTTCTAATAATTCGTTGGCATCATCCAATTCTTTCGGATGTTTAACAAACTCTATTGCCAATCGTTTGTGTTTGTAATACAAGTCAATAGGGAGCTGTGTACGCTTTTTCCCGTTTTGATGTAAATCTCCAAGTAAGAAGTCAAATTTATGCTTCCTAGAACCTTCTTTTTCCATCAACCCATCAATTAATCCAATCAGGTAGTTCTCATCATTATTAGCACGCTCAATAGCCTTTAATTCTTTTTTATTTGGGGTGCTAGGGTCTTTTCTATCAGAAACATAGCTTACTCCTTCGCGTACAAAGTACCAGTAGGTATCAATTTCAACACGTTCAGTATGAATTCGAGGAATAGCTTCAAGTTGTTTCGCTTTATCTAATTCCCTAAGTACTTTTCTCAACGGCATTCCACTCTTTTTGTCTTTCAAAAAGACACCGCTCTGTATCAATAATGGCATTAGTTTTTTCGCAGGAAACCATTTAGTATCTGGGTTGTCGTTAAAATATACTTCAACTGCCTCGTTGATTTTTTGATTAATGTCAATTGTTTCCTGTGTCAAAATACGTGTGTTTTAATAATTAGACAAAACTAGTTATAATAAGGAATTCGATTCCTTTTATTTCTTTATTGATTCAAAATAAGTTGATGCTTTGCATCTTTAAAAAAGATAGGATTGTAAATTTAGCTTCATGGTTCTATCTTTTTTTTTAAATATAGACCATATTTCTTGTTTTCAATTACCTTCGTAGCATGGCTAAACAAAAGAATGGGAGTAATAAAACCAAACACACAAAGCTTTTGAACCAGAAAAACAATAAGAAAAAACTTCAAAAAGAAGCAACTAAAATAAAGTTGAAAGAGATTTTAAGATTAGCAATTAGTACGAATGAAGCGGGTAATTAATCTTTAAAACCGAGATAAACCCAGTGACCATTTTCACGAATAAATTTTGAGTTCTCGTGAATAAACGCCTTTTTTCCTTTCTCCTTGAAGTGCGCTTTAAATTCAACAGTCCCTTTTTGATCGTTAAGACCTCCCTCCGCCTTTGTGATGATTTCTAACTGAGCCCACTTGACAGCGTTAGCCCAGGAGACAATTTCTAATTTTCGTTTAAGCGGTCTTGTCGATGAATGATGACTATTCATCAAGTAGTCGCCCATTCCCTTTGTAAACGCCGTGTAGCGTGAGCGCATTAAGTCTTCAGCTGTAAGCGCTGTTGTGATGTTTAAATGCTTCTCTTTACAGCAATTTAAATAACTGTCGCTTTTTCCACAAGGGTAATTCTTATTACTCATCTAATAGTTGTTTAGCTCTTCTAGTGCTCTTAATGTAATGCTATCACTGTATTTATTTAGTTTAGAATGATTAGGCATCCACCCCAATAAAAACCGATTAAAATCAGCCCATGCAATTGTAAATAAAGGCCTCCACTCCTTTTCTATACCTTCAAAATCAATAGCATTTTTAGTACTCTTTTTTAATTCTTTAAAGTAAAAGTTAATTAACTCATCTTCATACTCAAAACATTCATTTGGAGAAAGAGCACTTCCGATTAAGTAGACTAGATCTTTCATACCACAACCTATTCCTGTGTATTGGAAATCTAATCCAGCAACCCCTTTGTGGTCATCACGGAAGCAAAAATTAGTGAGTTTTGAATCACCATGAATAATACATTTATACACTGTATTACTTAATGTATTGTCAATTTTAAAGCTGTTATCTTTTAAGGGAGACTCACGCATAGAGATATACTCATCCAGCCGTGTGTGTAAGTGCCAGTAAGATCCTTTTCCCCAAAGCTTTACGTTTTCAATAGACATGGTGTCTCCATGCATTATTGCTAGCCACGAAACACACTTCTTCAGCTCAAAAATTGTAGCTTTTTCTTTACGAATATGATACCCCTCATCATCTAAGTCTTCTAGAATAAAAAGCATTTCCTCTTCTTTTTGAATCAAGCCAATTAGCTTAGGCATTCTAAGTTTGTTTGATATGTTTTTAGCGTATAACTGGTACCAATTCGCTTCAACCTCGTACGATTTAACTTTGCGTTCATGAGAACTTGTTGTGTTCCATCCTTTTGGGTGACTGTTGTTCGGATTTAATTTAATATGTTTGATTACAACACTAGAGTAATCAGCGCCTTCTAGCCTACATCTTACAATTTCCCCATAACCACTCCAAAGCTCTTGAATAAGCTCCTTGACGGTCATTTTAGTCGCATTAGTGTACGATTTAACGATGTCGTCGACGTTTAACATTGAAACAAAGTTAACACAAGCTTCAAGTTACCTTTTTATTTTATAAATTTATTTCAAAATAGTACCAGCAATAAATGAACTCCACACTATTCAATACTATTGATGCAGATAAAGCAATAGCCATAAAGCAACAAGTCGATGGCTATTTAGCTACTCACGTTTTATGGAAAGGCTCTATTTTGACTGATTTAAAGCAGCTTGAGTTCAATTATACAACGTGTAAAGTTAATGTTGATAAGCCCGAAAGAAGACTAGGAAAACGTGTCGAACAATTCTTTACTGGACTAATCAAGAGTACAAAAGAGTATGAACTTGTCTGTCAGAACATTCAATTAAAGTCAGGTAAAATTACCATTGGTGAAATTGATTGCATTCTTAAAAAGGAAGGTGTTTTTTATCATGTTGAACATGTCTATAAGTTTTATTTATACGATGAAACAGCAGGAGGAAAAGAATTGGGTCGTTGGATTGGCCCAAACAGGAAAGATTGCTTAAATTTTAAGTTGCTTAAACTAAAAGGCAAACAACTCCCAGTCTTACATACAGACCAAGGAAAACAAGTACTTAACGATTTTAACATTTCAATTAAACAAGTTAAACAAAGGGTTCATTTTAAGGCGCAACTATTCATTCCTAAAACAAAATCGGTCCAATTTAACCTGATTAATCCGGAGGCAGTTTCTGGGGTTTATTACCGTCTAAATGAATTGCCTACTGATGCGCTCTATGCTATCCCTAGTAAGATCAATTGGCTACTGAAGCCTCATGAGAATGTCGAGTGGAAAACATTTGAGCAAGGGCTTTTAGAAATACACGAGTTTTTAAATCAACAAAAATCACCCCTGTGTTGGGTCAAGTCTAGCACAGGTGTTTTAGAAAAATGTTTTGTTGTTTGGTGGTAGGCAGTAGCTAAGCAGCGTGAAAGGGCGATGTATCAATTACCCCCTTTTAAAAAAAAAACAAGCTAGCCACGCTTTTGCTTTTTATGATAGGTCTTATCACCACGCGTTTGCGCCTTCTTGTACTTCTTCTCTTTATCTCGCTTATAAGAACCCCCTTGATTTGTCTTAGCATTTTTCTCTTTCTTCTCATGGAAAGCCAAACCTGGAGCCCTGTGCTTTGTATTCCTGTTATGGTTTATAAGTTCTTCTTCTTTTGGCCGTTCCTCAGGTGTTAATTCACTTGAAAGTTCAACTTCATCCGGAAAAGGAATTTGTGGAATCTCATAAGACATTAAATTCTCAATAGCGTTTTTGTATTCAAGCTCTTTCTTCGTGTAAAATAAAATGGCCTTTCCTTTGTGTTCTGCTCTACCCGAACGTCCAATTCGATGCATGTAATTTTCCGGGTAGTCTGGCGTGTCAAAGTTGATGACATGTGAAATACGATCTAAATCTAACCCTCTAGCCATAACATCGGTAGAAACTAATATTCTATTTTTTCCTGAATCAAAATTTTCAATAGAGCGAATTCTATAATTCTGAGTTTTATTTGAATGAATGACACATACTTCACTGTTAAAAACCTTTTCTACGGCTTCAAACAGACGATCGGCATTTCGCTTATTGGAAACAAAGACAATCACTTTTTTAAACTCCAAATCGTCTATTAATAAGTGCTTCAATAAATTAACCTTTGTGTAAAAGTTTCTTACTTGAAAACAAGTTTGAGAAATATTATCTAACGGTGTACCAGAGAGTGCGATAGATATTTTTGTTGGTTTAATGAAGAAGTCATCAATTAACACATCTACATGTTCTGTCATTGTTGCCGAGAACATGATGTTCTGACGTTTATCCGGAAGCAATTCCATAATGTTAGTCAGCTGTCTTCGAAAACCTAAGTCCAGCATCACATCAACTTCATCAATCACTAGCTTCTTTATTCCCTTAAGGCTTAACGCATTACTTAGCGCTAAATCGTACAAGCGTCCAGGTGTCGCTACAATGATATCAGAACCCATAAGAATAGATTGAACCTGTTTGTTTAGATTGACACCACCGTAAACTCCCAATTTACGCACATTCATATAGCGTGTAAAAGAAGCTATATTATCAACCACCTGAATTACAAGCTCACGTGTTGGAACAATTACTAGAATACGCGGGTTAAGTTGTTTTGAGAATTTTAACTCATCAAGAATAGGTAGCATATACCCCAGTGTCTTACCCGTGCCAGTCTGAGCAATACCAACAATGTCTTTTCCTGAAAGAATAACAGAGAACGATTCTTCTTGAATAGGTGTCGGTTTAACAAAACCCAAATCTTTAATTGCATTATGCAAAGGCTTCGTTAATCTAAAATCGTCAAACGTGCTCATATTGAATAATTTTGGGCAAATGTACGACATATAAGCTTTGCCAAAATAGGAAAATGAAGAATCTCATCGAATGCGCGTTGTATTTTTTTTTATTTTTCGTTAAAAGGTTACTTACTGAAAAGTAAAAATACATTATAAAACCCTAAGTAAAAGAGCTCGCTTAATCATGTTAATACTTTATCTAGTTTTAATTTTGACATTCCTCTTTTACAGGAGTTTTCAGTACGTTAAGAGCTGGTTCATTTATTTTAGGACTTATTATCCTTCTTATTGCTATACCTTCATTAAAGCAGTACTTTCAAAAAAATAAATAATTCGCTCAATTTCTCATAAAATTGTCACGTGACAATTTTTAATTATAAAGACAAAAGGCTTTAATCCAACATCTTCCCTATTTGAACATTCGGTAAGTCTAATACGGACTGCAAATCTCTCTGAGGAAATAACTGAGTTACCAAATACCTAATATGGGGTTCACATGCCATCTACACCAGATGCAATTGCTGCTTTTGATGATGCTAAAATATTATTTGCTCCAGGAAAAGCGTCTAACGCTATTGGAGTTGCTGCTTCAGGTTTAGAGATGTCTCAAAACTCTTTAAGATTATCTTGGACAGCTGAAGAAGTAGATTCAAAATTAGATGCAATTATGGTTTCTATACACAGCGCTTCTGTTGAGTATGGAACTGAAGGAAACTATACTGATTACGTTAAAGGAGCAAACATTGCTGGTTTAACGTAAAAGTTGCAGATTCTATGTTAGATAAAGGATTGGTTTAATAACCATATTAATTATATTAAGAAGCCTCAACATAAATGTTGGGGCTTTTTTTTGTGAAAAAAAATAGATTTTCAGCCCTAAATATTTTATTCTAGAAGCGCAAGAGTTACTATAATTTTTTTATTAAAGCCGAGTTGTGTTCGAGTCCCAAATTAGTCCTTACACATATAAGTGTAATTGGTTCTTTATAGCAATAAAAAAGTCCTACCACAAACGCGATAGGACTTATAATATATATTCTAGCAATTAAGCTTCTGCAGTAGTTGCATCAGCATCTGGCTTATCACCTTCTTCTTCTTCTTCTTCTTCTTCTTCTTCTTCTAGGATAGGTTTTGGTGCTGGGGCTACATATTTCTTAACATTCACCGCATTCATTCCTTTCATCCCACGCTCTAACTCATAAGTTACAACATCATTCTCTCTAACCTCTTCAAGTAAACCATTAACATGCACAAAGAAATTTTCTTGTGTCTGACTGTCTTTGATAAATCCATAACCTTTAGCATCGTTAAAGAAAGTAACTTTCCCTTGTCTCCCTGATGGTTCGTCTGAATCTTCACGCTTGGGAACACCTAACTCAATGCTGCTAGCTTTGACTTCTTTCTTTTTCTTAGTTGGGTCTGGCGGGGTATTAGAAATATTTCCATGTTCATCAACATAAGCCATCATGTTATCTAACCCTCCTCCATCAGAATTTGCTTTTCGCTCTTCTTTCTTCAGCAATTTATCTTGACGCTTTTTCCTTCGCTTTTTTTCTTTCTCTTTTTTATTAAATGTCTCCTGAGATTTTGCCATTAAGTATTAATTATCAGTTTTTTTCTTTGTTTTCACCTGTCTTTTACAGATGTATTGATTTTAAATAAATCGAATTCTGAAGTTTAAAACAATACAACAGAAAAGAAAATGAATAGCCAAAACAACTGACTTTTACTTTTAAAATCTTTCACAAAGATACTTTTTCTGAACGTAAAACGGGCAATATCAGTTCAAAATATTATAAGATTATTTTATATAATTCAAAAAATCAGTGTACGCAATACAATTAAATAATTAATAACGTGACTGAATGAGTTGACTATATGGCTTGATATAATTTTTTAATAATAGGACTTAAAAAACTTCTTAGTTCTCCTGATAATTCTCCATTGCTATAATGATCTTGGAAATTACCCTGACTATGGCAACCAATTACATTTGCTCCGCGACGAGACATAATAGCTACGACATGCTCTAATGCACTGGCTCCACCTCTTTCTCCTGTAGATGTACTTAAGAATACTGTTGGTTTATCGTTGAACACTTTTGGCTCAATCCTAGATAGCCAGTCAATTGTGTTTTTAAACACTGCTGGCATTGATCCATTATGCTCCGGAATCGACACAATAAACCCATCTGCTTCTTTAAGCTTTTTATTTAAAGATGTCATTAATTCGGGGAATCCAACTTCTTGCTCCATATCAACCCCATACACAGGTGCTTGATAGTCCCTTAAATTTATAACCTCTATTCCTTCGTGTAAATTCGAAATTGAAC
This sequence comes from Flavobacteriales bacterium UBA4466, assembly GCA_905182335.1. Lineage (GTDB taxonomy): Bacteria > Bacteroidota > Bacteroidia > Flavobacteriales_D > Crocinitomicaceae > UBA4466. The sequence continues at coordinate 47,528 of CAJJBE010000006.1, forward strand.
ATACAAGTTTTTGGTTTATAGATTCTTTGCTATTGCTTCCAGCGAATACTATTATTTTTTTTTTCATGGTTCAAATTTACTGTAAATATGACAATACTTACTTGAGGCTTATTGTTGGAGTCTTGAGTTTATTATTTCCTTGACTCTTCCAACTTGATTATCTTCAAGCTTAACCTTTATGCCATGTGAGTGAGACTTTGATTTTGTTAAGATCTCTTTTACAATACCCTCTGTTATTGATCCATTTCCTTGATTATTCTTCAGAACGATACCAACAAATGCTCCTATTTTAATTTCTCCTCTCATTGCATTAAGTAATGTGAATTTAGTCTTGATAGTCTATATTGTTTTATTTCCTTTATTCTTCTTCAAAACGTAATTTTATTAGCCCAGTTGAGATTCAATGAGGTGACTAATTTTTTTGAAGTATTATTAAAATATCGTTTTGTCCGATATCCGCTAACCCAGGTGATACCTTTTATGGCATTAGTCAAGAATATCTCATCAGCAACCAATAAGTTTTGAGGCATAATGCTGCACTCATAAACCTTTATCCTATTTGTTATGGCTAAGTTGATGATTTGCATCCTCATCGTTCCTGCCAGGCATCCATCTTCTAATCGTGGAGTATATAAAACACCATTACTTACAACAAATAAGTTTGCAGAGGTTGATTCAAGAATCCCCCCCTCATTATTACTAATTAATAGATCGTCTAACCCTTTTTCTTTTGCTGCGATTGATGCCAACACATATATTAGTCCATTCTTAGTTTTAAAGTTAGATAAGCTTGTCTTTGGTTTTTGGTGCTCCATGAATAAATCAATTTCTATTCCTCTCGGATTCAGAACAAACTTATTTTCACTTAAAGGATAAACTTCGATTAAGAATTCAACTTCATTTGATTCTGGACGATATGTTCCTCCAGTAGTCCTGTCTAATGAAACCCGACATTTCCCTCCTTCTTTCATCTCTGACTTGCTAAGGAGCACGTTTATTCGACTCTCAAAAAATGATACATCAAAAAAGCTTGGTGGGCGCATCATTATCTTACGGGCGCCTTCCAGCATACGTTTTACATGGTTGTCAAGATTGATTGCTCGACCATTCATAATTCGGATGGTCTCAAAAACACCATCGCCATATAAATAGCCTCTATTTCCAGCGTAAACAATTGGTCCATTGTTCGCTATAATAGAATCGTTGTTGTTGATGTACAGCATTTATTAAAAAATATAATTGACGAATGTTGTTCCTTTATCAATATTAATAATTAAAACGTAAATAATACCAAAAATAGCACCCCCAATATGAGCATCATGTGCAATTCCTGTGTTTCCACGCTTATCTTGATAGAACTCGTATAATAAATACAATGGACCAAAAATATATGCTGGTATATCAATTGGTATGAACATTAAGTTCAGTTTCATGCTAGGCTCCCATATTATTGCTGCAAAAATTACTGATGAAACTGCTCCTGATGCTCCAAGAGAACGGTAGTTTGGATTGTCTTGATTTCGTGCGAATGGAATTAAGGTAGCGAATAATCCACCAAGTACATATAATATTAAAAAATGAACCTGCCCACCCAAAACACCAAATTCAGATATCAACCCACCCGGAAAGTTCAACAAGCTATTTCCTAGATAATATAAGGAGATCATATTGAACAGTAAATGTGTATAATCAGCGTGGATCAAAATATGACTTAAAACCCTAACGTAATTTGAGTTGTGCTTAGATTCATAAGGGATAAACATCATTTTATCCATTAAGTTTTTATTGTTGAATGCCATCACGGAGATAGCGACAGTTATTAATAATATTAGTTTAAGTATATTTAACTCCATTTAAATAGTTATATCTTTATTATAATTGAACCTCTGCTAATTTACATATTTCAAAACGCATTTGTATGAGACCACTACTAATCATTTTTACTTCCATCTTTATTTTTGGATGTTCTGAAGAAAAAGAACCGCCAAACATTCCTTCTTTTGAGGAACGAGAGATTAGTATTTCAGAAAAAATGAAAATAGCGGTTTCTAAAGAATATATTAGTCAAATTGGATTGCCTGATTCTACAGTGAGATATCTGAAGGATTATTATTCACAAAGAGATTACATCCCTCGTTGGATTAATGATTCAATGATTACAAATGAAGGTGCTGCCATGAAAGGGATTTTGAATCAAACATTTTCACTAGGGATACCTTTAAATCGTATCTACTTCGCTACAACAGATAATTATATTCAAGATGAAATCAATTTAACTATTTCTTTAGCACAAATTATCGGTGATTTACAACATGGCTTTGTGGACTATGATACTAAACTTAAAAAAAGCAAAATGCTTATTCCTTTTGATAAGCTAGACTCACTTCTTGCATTTGATTTTGATTCTGACTTAAGGCTACAGTTTTTAAGGTATGGGCCTAGCGATTCAACTTATCAGGTTTTAGGTAAATGTCTAATCTCGATTATTGATTCTTTTCCGCTTGACAAAACTACTTTTGATATTAAATCAATAAAGTATGATACACTTGATGCTGTTAAAAAAACACGTAAGGCACTATTTTCAAAAGGTTATATTCCTAAAAACATTAACGATAGCATACCAATAACTGAAAGTTTAAAACGTTTCCAGAAAGACAATGGCCTTAACCCAGATGGTGTTATTGGAAAGTATACTTCTGAAGCGTTGAATGAAAGCACATATCACAAGATAGAGCGAATCATACTTTCTATGGATAAGATTCGAGACCGAACACCTCGACCAAATAAGTACATATACATCAACATACCTGAGTTTAAATTACGCTACTACATCAATGATGTTTTAAAAAGTGAGCATAATATCATTGTTGGAAAGTATACAAATCAAACTCCTGAATTAACCTCCAAGCTTCGGAAGATTGTCGCTTACCCATACTGGAATATTCCTTATTCTATTTCAAGTAAAGAGATTCTCCCCCACCTAAAACAATCAGTCTCCTATATGGAGAAGCACAATTATAAGCTATTGAAAAAGGAGGTAGAGATTAACCCGGATTCTGTTGACTGGAATACAATTAAACAAAATTCATTCCCGTTTAGAATTAGACAAGAGCCTGGACCAAATAATAGTTTAGGAATTATTAAGTTTGATTTTTACAATAAGCATAGTGTATACTTTCATGACACTCCTTCTAAATCATTGTTTAGTGCTAATGTTCGTGCGTATTCTCATGGCTGCATGAGGACACAGAATCCGGTTCGTTTAGCTAAAATAATTCTTGAGAATGATGAACACAGAAATAGGTTTAATGGTGTAATTTCAGACTCATTGGATTCCATTTTTTCACGAGGTGTAAACCATGAAATTAAACTACTGTCTCCCGTTCCTATTTTTATTGAATATCAGAGTGTATCAAGAAATAAAGAGAATATAGTAATTTATCTGGATATTTACGATCGTGATGAAGAATACTTGATCATTATGCGTAAATAATGACCTAATATTATCTACCTTTACAAGAAAAAAACGAACAAATGCCTCATTTAATTGCCCCTTCGGTTTTATCATGTGATTTCGCTAATATTCAGCGTGATATTGAAATGATTAATGCCTCTGAAGCTGATTGGTTTCATGTTGATGTCATGGATGGTGTATTTGTACCAAACATTTCCTTTGGTTTCCCGGTAATTAAAGCCATTAAAAAACATGCAACTAAGCCATTAGACGTACACCTGATGATTGAAAATCCAGATCATTACATTGAAGATTTTGCTAAATCTGGTGCAGATGTTTTATCAGTTCATTATGAAGCTTGTCGCCATTTACATAGAACGATTCAATTGATTAAAGCAAATGGAATGAAGGCCGGAGTTGCTTTAAATCCTCATACAACAGTTAGCGTTTTAGAAGATGTGATTATGGATTTGGATATGGTGCTGATTATGTCAGTAAACCCAGGCTTTGGTGGTCAAAAATTTATACAGCATACGGTGACTAAAGTTAAGCAAGCAAAAGCTTTAATTAAAAAGACAGGCTCAACCGCGATTATAGAGGTTGATGGCGGTGTTAATACAGCTAAAGGAGCTGAATTGATTAATGCAGGTGCTGACGTACTTGTTGCCGGTAGTTTTGTCTTCAACTCTGATAGTCCTGCTCAAACAATCATTGATTTGAAATCACTGTAGTTGAAAAATAGCGAAAGACTTAATACTAAGTAACAATTAGATTGTATTTACGTTAATATGTTTATGAAAAGATTATTCTTCTTATTCTTATGTATTACCTTAATATCCAAAGCAATTGGGCAAGAATTTGATTTGGCAGCTGAGGAGGTTGAGTTAGAGCGATTACTTATTGATTTAAGATCGTCAAAAAATAATCAAGAAAAAAAAGAAAAAAATGCTTTATTAAAAGCTGAAATGAGTCGCGTGCTTCAATCCAAAGAAGCGATGCTCTATCCTTTTTTGAAACTGACTACGATTGGCTTCATTGACAGCCCCGACAAGCAAATGAGAATTATTAACTGGAACGTTGAACAAGATGATTTGAGCCAGGAATACACTGCCTTTGTTATTCATCTTGATAAAAGAGGGCAGGTACAGTATGTAACCGAATTAGAAGATAATAGTTCCGGAATACCTGTGCAGACTAATGAATTCATTACTGCTGATAATTGGTATGGAGCATTGTACTATAAAGTTATTCCTGTAAAAAAAGGAAGTAAAACAATATATACTCTTCTCGGCTGGGACTACAACACATCCCTAAGTCAGATTAAAATAATTGATGCTATCTACTTTAATGGTAAAAATGTAAAATTGGGCAGCCCTATTTTTAAATCTGGAAATACGACCGAAAAACGTGTATTCTTTGAGTATTCAAAGAAAGTTACAATGTCACTCAAGTACGAAGAAGATCGTGAGCGAATTATTTTTGACCACCTTTCTCCTGAATCACCAAGTATGAATGAATTTAGGACCTTCTATGTTCCTGATATGTCTTATGACGGGTTTAAGTTAAAAAAAGGTAAATGGGTGCTTCACGAAGATATTATAGGTGTAAACAAAGGCTCTAATCAAAAAAAACAATACATATACGTTCAGAATGAAAAAACAGGTAAGGTTCAGGGCAAGGAGGTGAAAGTTGAATGGCTGAATCCGGAAGACTCAGGAAATCCTGCAAATGGAGGTCATCATGTTGCTGTCACTCCTGATGTAGAAATTAAAGGAGAAGAGAAAAATGACGTAAGGCTACCAAAGATTAATAAACGCGATAGGCGTGACCCATCAGAGCTATCTGTTTATGGTAATGAAAAGAAAAAAAAGAGGCGCTTTAAACGGAGACGAAATTAAAATTGTTCGCTTTAAACAGTAAAACAATCAGTGCCATATCATTAATACTCATTGTTACCTATTTGCTTTATAATAAGTTGCTATTATATATATATTTGATTAAAGTTTTGCTATGAGTAAGAACCTGTACATTGTTCCTTATGATTTCACTCCAGTAAGTGATAAAGCGGTTGAATATGCACTTTTTTTAGGGGGACACATAGCTACAGAGATTCGCTTAGTTCACTTTACTACCGACAAAACAAAAGCATTCGAACGTACTAAAGAGATTGATAAGGCGATAGAAGGGTTAAATATCCCTTCCACTGTAGAAGTAACTTCCCTAGTTAAAGTTGGTGATGTTTTTAGTGATCTCGGTAAGATCGCTAAACAAGAAAGAGCGCAACTTATAATAATGGGAACTCATGGGATGAAAGGATTTCAGAGGTTATCAGGATCTCATGCAATGAAGGTGGTCACAAGCGCAGAAGTTCCATTTTTAGTCGTTCAAAAGGACACCCAAATAATGGAAATTGAAAACATTATGGTTCCTGTTGACCTAACAAAAGAAAGCCTTCAAATTGTTTCTATTGCTGGAGACATGGCTAATATTTTTAAATCTAAAGTTCATGTGCTTGCTGAAAAGCAAGCAGATGAAATGCTTAATACACGAATTAATATTAGAACTGGTATTGTGAGTAAGGAATATGAAGAGCGCTCTATTAATTCTGAAATGTGTTTCCTGAATTCAAGCGGCAATTATGGTAAAAAAATCATCAACTATGTAGAAGAGAATAATGGTGGATTAATAGCAATTGCCTATCATTCTGAGAGTTTATTGCCACAATTTGATAGCTTTGCACAAGATTTAATTACAAACAAGTTAGGACTGCCTGTTTTAATCGTGAATTCAAAGCTAGCGTCCGCACTCTATTTCTAATACATGAAAATTGGCGAATATAACGAACTGACTATACTCAGGTTCACTTCAGTGGGTGCTTACTTAACTGATGAAGAAGACAACGATGTTCTCTTACCTAATAAATATCTAACTGATGAAATGCTGCTAGATGATATTGTGAATGTTTTCGTTTATAGAGATTCCGAAGATCGTGCTGTGGCTACTACAGAGAAGCCACTAATTGAAATGGGGGGGTTTGCATACTTAAAAGCTACAGCAGTAAGTCATTTTGGTGCTTTCGTTGATTGGGGGTTAGAAAAAGAATTAATGGTTCCGTTCAAGGAGCAAAACTTAAAACTCGAAGAAGGCCGTTATTATTTAACGCATTTATTTCTTGATGACCAAACCGACCGTGTTGTTGGTTCTACTCGTGTAAATCGCTACTTGAAAGATTGTGAGGAGGAATTACTACCTGAAATGGAAGTTGATTTATTGATTTGTGAAACTACAGACTTAGGGGTTAAAGTTGTGGTGAACAATAAATACTCTGGATTGATTTTTAGAAGTGATATTAGTAAACCTATAAAACGAGGAGATAGTATTAAAGGATATGTCGCAAAAGTTCGTGGGGATGGTAAAATCGATGTCCGACTAAATATTGCCGGTTACGATAAAATAAGTGGTTCTGCGAAAGACCTCTTAGAATTGTTGCAACGGAAAAAGTCATTGAATTTAACAGATAAGAGTGATCCGGATGACATTCGTGAAGTCATTGGCATGAGCAAAAAAACGTTCAAGCAAGCTGTTGGGAACTTGTATAGAAAACGTTTGATAGCTATTGGCGATGGAAAAATCACACTTATTGAATAACTAAAGACTTAACGTTTCTTTAAAACGAATTGCTTGTCTTCGAGAGATTTCAATTTTTTCGCCTGTGCGCAATTCCACTTGAAGCCCACCGTTAAACCAATTCTCTACTTTTTCAACCCAATCCAAATTGATGATAAATTTACGATTAGCTCTAAAGAAACATTCAGGATCTAATTTTTCTTCAAAACTGTTTAGTGAACGAAGAATTAATGGACGGCTCTTGCCAAAGTGAACTTTAACGTAATTTCCGTCTGACTCTAGAATACGTATATCACCAAGTTTAACAAAATAACACTTCTCCCCGTCTTTAATGAAAACCTTATCTTTAAATTTCAGTTTGCGCTCAGAGCGTAATGATTCTATATTAGTATCTGATTCAAAATCTTGATTATCTTTTTGTTTTAATTTCTCAATTGCTTCGTTTAAACGATCAGTATCAACTGGCTTTAGAATGTAGTCTAGTGCGTTAACTTCAAATGCTTTAAGCGCATACTTATCATAAGCTGTAACAAAAATAACATGCGGAATATCAGAAAGATGTTTCAACATATCAAATCCGGTCATTCCAGGCATGTTTACATCTAAGAATATTAAATCAGGATCAAGAGTTTTAATTTTTTCAATTCCTTCAAGCCCGTTTTTAGCTTCATCGATGATTTCAATTTCATGATAATCGCTCAAAATTGTTCGCAGCTCTTGTCGAGCTAAGCGCTCATCATCTATGATTATTGTCTTAAATTGTTTCATTTTTTATAAAATTCATTTGTGCAAATACTCTCCCTTCTTCTTCCTTGATACTAAATTCAGCGCCATTTACATATTGTAGTGCTAGTCGTTGCTTTATGTTTTGAATTCCTACCCCTAAGTCAATAATATCTATCAGTGTACCTGTGTTTTCTACTGTAATAATGATTGTGTCATCTGTCTCATTTGCTGAAATCTTTACAATCCCACCATTAGGCAAGTTTGAAATACCATGTTTAATAGAATTCTCAACCATCATTTGTAAAGAAAATGGTGGTATTTGAAACGATTCAAGTCCTGGTAAAATCTCCCAATCAACTCTTAAGCGTTCTTCAAATCTAATTTTCTCCAATGCTAAATAGCTCTTTGCTAAATCAATTTCACTTTCCAATGCGACCAAGTTCTCACGGCCTAGTACTAATGATTGTCTAAGAAGGTTGGATAATGTTGTGATTGAGACTTTTGCTTTTTTAGGTTCAAGATCAATTAAAGCACGAATACTATTTAATGAATTAAATAAAAAATGAGGGTTTAGTTGTGACCTCAGGTTTTTTAATTCTCCCTCTTTGTTACTTGCCTCCAATTCTAAATTCGAAATTTCTTGCTTTCTAGATTGATCAAAGAAGTGAAATGTAAAATAAAGTGCATTCCAGAATAAAATCAATAGTAAGGTTGCTAATATATTCACCATCATCTGACTGAATGAGAAAGGATATTGATCAGGCTCTAGAAGCCCACTTAAATAAGCCACTCCATTCTCAATTACTGCAATTAATATGGATGAAATAAACGATGTTGCTAATAGTCTTGGGATTAAGTGAGGTAAACGAATTCCCAACCACCCCATTCTTACATGTAACATCCGCTGTAGGTGTGTTACAGTTATCCCTGCTGTGATTAAAGCGAAGATATTCATTAAGAATATAGTGTCAATCTTGCTGGCATCTCTATTGTAAACCGAGAAAATAATAAGTCCAGAATAAGAAAACCATCCTATTAGTTGAGTAAGCCAGTAAAATCCTTTCGTATTCATCTTAAAACAAAACTAACTTTTTATTCAAGGTTTTTAATGACTTTAGAATTATTGGGTATGATTCGCTCTGCCAGTATGGATTTCAATTTAGTATATTTTATACATCTTTCTGATTATATGAATGATCTTCATGTTAATTATTTTCTTTGAAATGGAAATTAACGATACATCACTTTCTACCATTCACCCACGACTTGATAAGCACGAATGTACTACCTTTCATTAATAAAATAATCGATGTTCAATATTCTATATGTAGTTTAGAATGAATGATATCTACTAGGGTAATTGTTTCTGATAGAGCGCTTCATTACAATTGAAACCGCTTATATAGTATTTACTTTCATAGGTTTATGTGAGGGAGGTAATATTAATGATAACCCTGTAACAATTGTTTTTATAGAATAATCTATCTAATATCATACTGCTTAAAGACTCAGGATAAGAATTCTTGCTAAGAATCTAAAATAGATTTATAGCTCTTCAGTAATAATTGTTAGTAAGCCGTTGAAATTAATTTTGATTTTTCGCGGTTGGAACTAGATATCTTGTAACTTTGTATCCCGTAGTTACAAAATATATTATGTCAAATTCAACTAAATATGTATTCGTAACTGGAGGGGTAACTTCTTCTCTAGGAAAGGGTATCATATCTGCATCACTTGCGAAATTATTACAGGCTAGAGGTTATTCAATAACTATTCAAAAGCTTGATCCTTACATCAATATAGATCCAGGAACCTTAAATCCATACGAGCACGGCGAGTGTTTTGTAACAGATGATGGAGCCGAGACCGATTTAGATTTAGGTCATTATGAGCGCTTTCTAAATGTTCCAACTTCTCAAGCTAACAATGTAACTACCGGAAAAATATATCAATCAGTTATTGAAAAAGAACGACGTGGTGATTTTTTAGGAAAAACAGTTCAAGTCATTCCTCACATTACAGATGAGATAAAAGAGCGTATCCAGATATTAGGCAATAAAGGTGTATATGATATAGTCATCACTGAAATTGGTGGAACTGTTGGTGATATTGAATCATTACCATATATTGAAGCTGTTCGTCAAATGAAATGGGAGTTTGAGCAAGATTGTATCGTTGTTCACCTTACCCTAGTTCCCTATTTAGCTGCTGCGGGTGAGTTAAAGACAAAGCCAACGCAACATTCAGTTAAGCAATTATTGGAAATGGGGGTTCAACCTGACATTCTTTGTTGTAGAACTGAACATGAATTGGATTTAACATTAAGAAGAAAGATTGCTAAATTCTGTAATGTAAACATGAACGCAGTTATCGAATCAAGGGACGCTGAGTCTATTTATGATGTTCCTTTATTAATGCAGGCTGAAGAATTAGATAAAGTTGTTTTGGAAAAGCTTGGGCTTCCTACAAAATTAACCCCTGACTTAGGCTCTTGGAAAGAATTTTTAGATCGACTAAAGAATCCTGAATTTCAAGTGACAATCGGATTAGTTGGTAAATATGTAGAGTTAAAAGATTCTTACAAATCAATTAGCGAATCATTAATTCACGCAGGTGTTGCTAATAAGACAAAGGTAATAGTACGTTGGATTCATTCTGAGAAGGTGACTAAAGAGAATCTTGATGAGAGCATGGAAGGCCTTGATGGCATCCTTGTTGCTCCAGGATTTGGATCACGAGGTATTTCAGGTAAAATTGACGCTGTACGTTATGCACGTGAGAACAAGGTTCCTTTTTTTGGTATTTGTTTAGGTATGCAGTGTGCTGTTGTTGAGTTTGCTCGTAACGTTCTTAATTTAAAAGAGGCACACACCACTGAGATTTCTGATCGCTGTAAAGACCCCGTAATTGATATCATGGCAGAACAAAAAGAAATCTCTGAAATGGGAGGAACTATGCGTTTGGGCTCATATCAATGTCAACTTACACCAGGCTCTAATATTTCTGAGGCCTATCACATAGATAAGATATCAGAACGTCACAGACACAGATATGAATTTAATAACAACTATTTAGAGCAATTCGAGAATAGCGGAATGAAAGCAACAGGTAAAAATCCTGAAACTGGATTAGTTGAAGTTGTCGAAATTAAAGATCACCCTTGGTTTGTTGGTACTCAATTCCACCCTGAATATAAAAGTACTGTAGCAAAGCCTCACCCACTTTTTACTGCGTTTATTAGCGCTGTTCTCAAAAACAGTAAGTAAAAATTTATTTTGTATTAAAAAAGAAAAACACACACGTAATGGATAAAAATACGGTCTTTGGACTAGTCATTATTGGATTGATACTTTCAGTATTTACAATATACAATCAGCCTTCTGATAAGGAAATACAAGATCAGCAAAAAAAAGTTGAGCTAACCAAGAAAGAAGATGCTAAAAAAGAAAATAAAGTCAATAAAATCTCTGATAACGTTCGAGATACTTACACTATAGCGCCAAGGTTAGGTCTTGAAGGAGAACAATTAACTAATGACGATGGAAATCTAATTTACTTTGATTCAAAAACGGGTAGAGATACAATACTGGATTCGGTAATATTGCCTGTTCAGGTTACTGCTAAAAGTGAACTTAAACGAATCTTTAACAACAAGTTAATAATTGATTTCTCAACTAAAGGTGGACAGATAGCTGCTGTTCGGATGAAAGAATTCGAGACGTATGCAAATTACGCTAAGAATGATAACAAGATTGATCCATTAATTTTCTTTAAACAAGGTGATGCTACAAATGGTATTGTTTTACCAATGGATGGTACTGACTTGAATACAGCCAATGAAATGTTTACTGTCAAATCTCACACAGATACAAAGATTGTATTCGAATTCAAAAATCAAGGCAAGGAAATTGTTCAGTTTTCATATACCCTTAAGCCTGATGCATATGATCTAGATCACGAGATTACTGTGCGTGGATTTGAGGGAAAAGTAAATCCGAAAGATGTTATGTTTAACTGGAATGCCTCTTTGCGTAAGACAGAGCGATTGTTCACTGAGCAACGTCGTGTTTCTACAGTTTGCTTTAAGTATGAAGATAAAGGTTTTGATTGGTTAAACGAAATGAGTGATGGTGAAGAGATCGCTGAGGACAAAATAGATTGGATCAGTTATAAGCAAAGTTACTTCTCTTCATTTATCAATCCTAAAGATGGATTTGTCAAAGAAGGTTCAAAATTTGGAGTTAATCAATATGAAGAAGATGAGGCAAAAGACTGGACACACTTGAAAGACTTCTACACTACTGCAAATCTTAATTTAAAAGATGTTGATAATTCGACTGTTAGCATGAACTGGTTTTTCGGACCAAATGACTATAAGGTATTAACATCTTACAATGAAGGTTATGACGACGTTTTAAACTATGGATGGGGACTCTTCCGTTGGATTAACATCTATGCTGTTCAGCCGGTATTTAATATTTTGAAATCAACAGGAATGGGAATGGGAATAGCTATTCTTTTACTTACTTTAATTATCAAATTTGCATTGATGCCGATTCAATGGAAGATGTACACCTCTTCTGCGAAAATGAAAATATTGAAACCAGAAATTGAATCGATCAATGAACGATTTCCAGATAAAGCTGACTCAATGAAGAAGCAAATGGAAACTATGACATTGTATCGAGAATCTGGAGCCAGTCCATTGGCGGGCTGCGTCCCAATGTTGATTCAAATGCCAATTCTACTTGCCGTATTCCGTTTCTTCCCTTCTACATTCGATCTACGCCAAAAATCATTCTTATGGGCAGAAGATCTGTCTTCATATGATTCAATTGCAACTATTCCAGCAATTCCATTCTATGGAGATCACATAAGCCTATTCACATTACTAATGGCATTTACAACGTTAATTTATACTCACTTTAATAGTGGGCAAATGCAACAGCCATCTCAGCCTGGAATGCCGAACATGAAAGTAATCATGTATTTCTTTCCTATTATGATGATTTTCTTCTTTAATAATTACTCTTCGGGGTTATCTTACTACTATTTTATCTCAACGTTAACATCAATATTGATCATGGTGTTAATAAAGAAGTTTTTTGTAGATGAAGAGAAGCTTAAATTGAAAATGGCTAACCGCAAATCAATTGCCGCAGCAAACCCAAAGAAAGAAAAAACAAAGTCCAAGTTCCAAGAGCGTCTTGAGCAAATGCAAAAAAAACAGCAAGAATCGTTAAAGAACAAAAAAAAATAGAATAGGTCGTTATTAGAATTAAAAAAGTCGCTCAGTATTGAGTGGCTTTTTAATACCATCTAAGAGGAGTAAGCTGAAATTAAGGACTAGTTTCATATGCTGCGCCTACAAGTACAGTAGCTAGCTTTAAATAGATATTCACAACCTACTCTCTCCTTTTATGAGTTAAGCTATAAAAAGATCTAAGGTCTATTTTTCTATCGTTTCAAACGAAGTAACAATCCCTTTATTAAAGAACTGCTAAATCCCGAGTGCTCCATTTCATTCAACCCCACAATTGTACATCCTTTAGGTGTTGTAACTTTATCTATCTCTTGCTCAGGGTGGTTTTCATTTTGAATGATTAATTCAGAAGCATCTTTCATAGTTTGACTTACAATCTTTGTTGCTGTATCCCCATCAAACCCGATTTGCACTCCCCCTTATATCATTGCCCTCATAAAACGAAGTACGAAAGCAACTCCACAAGCGTCAAGAATCGTCGCTGACTCCATTAAAGACTCTTCAATCGTAACTACTACACCAAGCGTTTTAAATACCTTACTCACTTCCTCTTCATTGTTTAGCAGATCAATATTACTAGAAATTGCAGTTATTGACTCATTAACACTGGCCGCAGTGTTTGGTATTGCTCTATATACTCCAATAGTTTTTCCGATTACATTTTGAATTTCTGTAAGTGTTATTCCTGTTACACAAGATACGATGGTATGTTTGTTCGTGTCAAAAAGAGATGCGTGTTCTTTTAAAAAAGGAAGAATCGTATAGGGTTTTAAAGTAAGTATGATAATTTCAGACTCTTTTATTAACAAAGTATTGTCCGTAGTTATTATGGTCGAATTACTATTCAAATGCTCCAGTTTTGAAATGTTTCTTTTAGAGGTGATCACTCTTGAATTAAGTGATCTAGCTTGGATCCCATTCCAATATGGAAAGACCAAAATTACCGCATCCAATTATCCCTATTTTATTCATTATTAATGTGTTTTCAACAAAGCTAATCCTTCTTATATGATGAACGGTTAAAAGCCTAATACTTTTATTTGTAATTTGCGAAACTTATTAAACCAATTATATTGAAGCTTTTTACATTCTTAGCTGTTTTTTTATTGTCTTTATCGTCTCTTGGGCATGAATACTTTTTTGGATTCTCTGAATTAGAATACAATGAAATTACACAGAAGTTAGAAGCAACTATTATTGTTTCTACACATGAGTTAGAAAGAGCTTTAGCAATTTCAGCTGTTAATTCTGGTGACTTAGCAAAGCTTAAAGTCGATAGCCCTCAACAAAAAGCAGTAAAAAACTACTTAATGAATCATTTCGTGGTTGAAGCCAATGAAACGATAAAATTCAACCTGATTGGATCTGAAGTGTTCTTAAATGGAACGACAAACTTCTACTTTGAGTCAGAATCAATAGAGCTTAAAAGAGAATTAAATATAACCTTTGATTTACTAATGGATGTTTTTAAGCAACAACAGAATAAAATCACATTAACCTGCAGAAATAAAAAATATACGCGTACGTTCCTATACACTGAGCGTAAGCAGTTAATAATAATCGAAAAGAATTAGAATGAAGAAACTTTTACTTTTAGCCGGATTCATTCCTGCCTTCGCTTTTAGCCAAGAGCAAAACAAATTCGCTCAACTTGGACAAGAGCTACCTACTCCAAACGAATATCGTAATGCCGCTGGCGGACCAGGCCATAATTACTTTCAACAAAAAGCAGATTACAAGATTAAAGTCGAGATTGACGATGAGAATCAAAAGATAATAGGTGAAGAAACAATAACCTATACAAATAACTCCCCAGACAAACTAGAGTATTTGTGGATTCAACTTGATCAAAATGTGCGCGCAGATAATTCTGATTCAAAGCTGATTTCTATAGAACGAATGGAAGACTTTAAATCTATCAGTGATGTTGAGAATAAAATGTTATACTTCGATGGAGGCTTTAAAATTGAAGAAGTAAAAACAACTTCAGGGAAAGAAATTTCTTATTCAATCAATAAAACAATGCTAAGAATAAACCTTGAAAAACCCCTTGACTCTAAAGGTGTTATGTCGTTTAGTGTAAAGTGGTGGTATAATATAAATGACCGGATGAAAATTGGAGGCCGAAGTGGTTTTGAACACTTTAAGGAGAATAATAATTACCTATACACGATAGCTCAGTGGTTCCCAAGAATGTGTGTTTACAGTGATGTAGAAGGATGGCAGAACAAACAATTCTTAGGTCGTGGTGAATTTGCACTTCCCTTTGGAGATTACGAAGTTTCAATCACAGTACCTGCAGACCACATAGTTGGCTCTACAGGAGAATTACAAAATTTGAGTAGCGTATTGACTACTGAGCAGCGTTCACGACTAAAAAAAGCTAAAAACTCAGACATACCTATACTTATTGTTACTCAAGATGAGGCCGAAGTATCAGAGAAAGAAAAATCTAAGAACAAGAAGACATGGCTGTTTAAAGCTAAAAACGTAAGAGATTTTGCCTTTGCTTCATCTCGAAAATTCATGTGGGATGCCCAAGGTATTGAAATTGGCGGTAAAAACATTATGGCCATGTCTTATTACCCAAAAGAGGGGAATCCACTTTGGGAGCGCTATTCAACAAAATTAGTTGCCCACACCCTAAAAGCTTATTCCAAGTATACTGTTGACTATCCCTATCCTGTTGCAATTTCAGTACACTCTAAGTGGATTGGAATGGAATATCCAATGATTTGCTTTAATGGTGGTCGTCCTGATGATGACGGCACTTACTCTGAACGTAAGAAATATGGAATGTGGGGAGTTATTATACACGAGGTAGGACACAATTTCTTTCCTATGATTATTAATTCTGATGAGAGGCAATGGACATGGATGGATGAAGGGCTGAATACTTTTGTTCAATATCTGACAGAGCAAGAGTGGGAGCGCGGATACCCTTCCCGAAGAGGTCCCGCACATTTAATTGCTGATTATATGCGTGGAGATAAGGATCGTATCTCTCCTATCATGACTAATTCAGAGTCTATCTGGCAGTTTGGGAATAATGCTTATGGAAAACCTGCGACAGCCTTAAATATATTAAGAGAAACGGTAATGGGCCGCGAGTTATTTGACCATGCATTTAAAACATACTGTGAACGCTGGAAGTTTAAACACCCTACTCCTGCTGATTTTTTTAGAACAATGGAAGATGCTTCTGCCGTTGACTTAGATTGGTTCTGGAGGGGATGGTTTTATACAACAAATCATGTCGATATCAGTATTGATGAAGTCAATTGGTTTGAGTTGAATTCTGGAGACCCTTTAGTGGAAAAAGCTAAATCTAGAACTGCGAATGAAGTGTCTGACAAACATATCGGTGTAGCGAGAAATAAAGAAACAATCAAAGAGACCGTTAACGAAAGGGATGCTGATATCGATGATTTCTACGGTAATCGTGATATTTATAAAGTTGATGCTTTGGATAATCAGGATTACGAAACCCTCAAGAAGACCTTGACTAAAAAGCAATTAGAACTATTGAATTCAGAGAAACAGATTTATGAAGTAAAATTATCAAACATTGGAGGAATACCAATGCCACTAATCCTAGAGTTTACGTTTTCAGATAATACTACTGAAGTAATTCGTATTCCAGCAGAAATATGGAGGAGACATGAGAGCAATATTTCAAAAGTATTCATTTTTAATAAGGCAGTTTCTTCATTGCGTTTAGATCCATTTCTTGAAACAGCTGATACTGATTTAAGTAATAATAATTGGCCTTCGAAAAACACACCATCACGGTATGATTTATTTAAAAAGAAAAATACTGGAGAAAACCTAATGCAAAGAGATAGGAGATTAAAAGAGATGTCTAAATAGATTATCTATTCATTTGCTGATAGTGCTCAAACTTATCCTTGATAAACGTTATTAACTCCATTTCTGAGGCAGTTTTTAAGAACGTTTCATCCATATTTAAGAATGAGATGAAAGACTCAAATTCATTGTTCGAAAGTTCGATGATATCATATGCTGCGTATGTCCTCAATAACTCTTGAAGAATGCGCTGCTGATTATCTATATGCTCTTGCTTGGCGACCCAGCGTTTTGATTGCTCTTTCTTAGAGAAAGCCTGATAAAGAGCCGTAATTGGACTCAGAAGCACACCTATCCCTGTAACCATTCGTGTTTCACGCATCGCCAAAGCTTGTCGCTCTTCCTTGATTTGCTTCAAAGACTTTAAGGGCTTAACGTTAACAGCCTCAAACTCTTGAGCCTTACCTTCAATAAAGTAAAAAGCCTCATGCTGACAATCATTATTTCCGACAACAATAACGTTCACAACTGGATACCCCCTTACAGACAAAGAAATCGAGTCGCCCTGACTGACATAAACAGAGAAAGAGCCATTTGGCTGTCCAAAAACGCCCCTTCCGTTTGACCTATTAATTACCATTAAATTATAAAATGCCTGAGGTCGCAAAGTATCCGAAATACTCCCTGTAAAAAGTACCTTGTCGCATTCTTGCGCATGAGACATTGTGATGCATGCTAGAATTAGTGCTATTATAATATTTATTTTCAATATTGGCTAATTTACAAAAATAGTGCGCCATTCCTACTCTAGTAGAGCTTAACAAATGTTAAACTTGATCTTGTGCTTTTTTATTGTGTAGTAGTAAATAAGTGGTAATTTTGCATTATGAAACGTGTAGTAGTAGGTTTGTCTGGAGGTGTCGATTCAAGTGTAACAGCATTGCTCTTGAAGCAACAAGGGTATGAAGTGATTGGTATGTTCATGCGTAACTGGCACGATGAAACTGTCACTATATCTGATGATTGTCCTTGGATTGATGACTCTAACGATGCACTCCTAATTGCTCAGCAATTAGACATTCCGTTCCAGGTAATTGATTTAAGTAAAGAATACAAAGAGCGGATCGTTGACTATATGTTCGGTGAGTATAAAAATGGTCGAACTCCAAATCCTGATATACTATGTAATCGTGAGATAAAATTTGATGTTTTTTTAAAATCAGCAATAGAACTTGGCGCTGATTATGTTGCTACAGGACACTACTGTCAAAAAACTGAGCATAAGGATGGTAGCTTTGGGCTTGTCGCTGGTGCCGACCCTAATAAAGATCAATCTTATTTCTTGTGTCAATTGAGTCAAGAGCAATTATCCAAGGCGCTCTTCCCTATTGGGGCTATTTTAAAGCCTGAGGTAAGAAGGATTGCCGAGGAAAATGGCCTCCATACTGCGGACAAAAAGGATTCTCAAGGATTATGTTTTGTTGGAAAAATAAGCTTACCTATATTTTTACAGCAAAAATTAGATCCCATTCAGGGTGATATCGTTGAGTTACCATCTGATTTAGTTCAGTACAAAAAATACCAAGCCTTAAAGCGAATAGAGGATAATATTGAATTATTAGCAGCTCCTTTTGTTTACACTCCGGAAATGGGGCAAGTTGTTACTAGTCATCAAGGCGCACATTACTATACCATTGGGCAGAGACGAGGACTACACATTGGTGGTAGACCAAAACCTTCATTTATTGTTGGATTGAATGTCACTTCGAATACCGTATACTCGGGCCAAACGGATGAGCATCCAGGATTGAATAAACATGCTCTTAAGATTGCTCCAGAAGATTTACATTTTATTTCAAGTCTTTATAATCACGCTAATATTAATGGATTGAATTGCAATATTAGAATTCGCTATAGGCAAGAATTACAAAAAGGTAAGATTATAATAAAGGACTCTGGTGTTTATGTTTTATTTGAAGCTATTCAAAGGGGTGTTACACCTGGTCAATTTGCAGCGTTCTACATTTTAGACGAACTAATCGCTTCAGGTGTTATTGCTCACTAGGGGGTTATAAGTTTTAAAACTTCCGTCAGTATAAACAATAACAATTCGCTCTATTTCTTTTTGAGGAGCACTGCCTATAATTGTTTTTTCATCCTTTCTTGATGACGATTCAAATTCAACATCTCGCGTTACCCCAGTGATTAGCCATGAAGCATTTACGCTAGAATAGGACGAAATAATTTTAGAGAGAAAATCTAGGCTTGGATTTTTTCTTCCACTGATAAAATGCCAAAGGTTGGATCTTTTTATCTCAATTTTATCTGCAAATGATTATGGGGTCATTAGCTTTGATGATAATCTTTACTCGATCTTGAATTAACATTTGTAAATAGTTTTCGTTTACAATAAAAATCAAAATTTACGTGTTTACAAAAGTAATTAAATCAAAAAAAACCACGCGATAATCATCACGTGGCTATATATAAATCTGCTGATTACTTAATTTAAAGAAAAGTAGATTGACGTTTCTTGAGTTGATTTTGATTCTTCACCTCTCTTAATTGCATCCATTAATTTAGCTACTTGAAAAATAGTCAAGTTACTACTTTGTCCCTCTACTTTATGTTGCGATAATTTATATTTCGCTGTCTTCATTGTATTACTCATTATATCTATCCCTGTTAATTGCATATCTGATAAAATATTAATTACAAGGGCGTTTACGGCGCCTAGTTCTAGAATGTTACAAAATAATTAAAAAAAAGTTTTTCAGTAAACAAACATCTAACTACATAAATGATATTATATATTGTAAAGTACTGTTAATCAAATTATTAACAATATGTTTGTGTGAGGTCATAGAATGTTATCTTTTCTCTATTAACGGGTATATTAGATCTTCTAACCCGTTAATTTTAATCTCTAATATTAATCCTAACTGCCTTCCTAGCATTCCTGCAGGAAAGCCTTTATTCTTATACCAAACGAGATATGGCTCAGGGATATAGATCAGATGCTTCCCTATGTACTTACCATAAGGCATTCGCGCATTCGCTAAAACAACCAATTCATGTCTACCCACCCCTATCTTATTTAGTTGGAATTTGCTCTAATACAGCCAATAGGTAGCCCCAATATTTCTGTACAGAGGAAATTTGACATTTTTCATCAGGTGAATGTGCCGCCCTTATATTTGGCCCAAATGAAATCATATCCACATCTGGTAGATGCTTCAATAGAATCCCACACTCTAATCCTGCATGACACGCTTTCACTTTTGGCTCTTCATTATATCGCTCCCTATAAAGATTCGCCATGATATCTAAAATCACAGAATCTTTATTTGGCTGCCACCCTGGATAATCGCCTGATTGAACTACTACACAACCTATAGATTCAAAAGCTGCTCTAATGGTATTTGCTAAATCATCCTTTGTGCTCTCCACGCTACTCCTTTGTAGTGATTGAGTATCAAATGATCCATTGTGAAGAATAACACGCGCTAAGCTTGAAGATGCTTCTACAAGCCCCTCAATATCAGGGCTCATTCTGTAAACACCATTCTGTAATGAGTAGATAGCATTTAGAATTTTATATAGTTCCCCGTGCTCAACAGCGTAATCAACTTCAACTGAAACTTCATTAATAGTACATTTTAGCTCAAACTCAATCGATCTAAATTCAGTAGATATAATATCACTAATCTTTTGAAATTCAGCTATTAGTGGTGTAACAGCATCTTTGTCAACAGCAATTATTGCAACAGACTCTCTAGGTATTGCATTACGTAAGCTGCCACCATCAATTGAAATTAATTGGTATTCAACAGTTGAAAATAAATGGTATAAAGTTCGATTCATAAATTTATTTGCATTACCCCTGCCTTTATCGATATCCATTCCTGAATGGCCTCCCATTAGTCCTTTTACCGATAACTCAAGTATAACCGCATCACTATTTACAGGCTCTTTTTTATACTTGTACGATGTATTCGTATCAATTCCACCGGCACAACCAATAGATAACTCATCATCATCTTCAGTGTCTAAATTCAAAAGAATTTCTCCAGAAAAATTTGAAGGGTCTAATTGAATAGCACCAGTCATACCTGTTTCTTCATCAATTGTAAACATTGCTTCAATCGCTGGATGATCAATATCCGTGGACGCTAGCATAGCCATAATAGTTGCTACACCAATTCCATTATCAGAACCCAAAGTAGTTCCGCTTGCTCTTACCCAATCACCTTCTACAATCATATCAATCCCTTGATGGTCAAAATCAAAGATAGTATCACTATTCTTTTGATGCACCATGTCTAAATGGGATTGAAGGATGATTGTTTTTCGAGTTTCCATTCCAGAAGACGCAGGCTTCTTGATAACAACGTTTCCTATTCCATCTTTAATGACTTCAAGTCCTAATTCAAACCCAAAGTTCATCATGAACTCAATCACTTGCTCTTCTTTCTTAGATGCTCTAGGGACAGCATTTAAATCCGCAAAGTGATTCCACAATGCCTTAGGTTCTAAATCTCTTACACTCATTATTTGTCTTTCGAAAATTGATAAATTCTTTCTATCCATAGGTTTTCCACTTTAGCTCTAGCCCATGGAGTTTTCCTTAAGAATGTCAAGCTACTCTTTAGTGTTGGGTTGTTTTTAAAACAATTAATATTGACTAAATACCCCATGTGATCCCATCCAAACTCTGACTCAAGTTCTTCCACGATAGACTTAAGTGTTTGACCATGAAGAGGATTGTTGGGTTGTTCAGCCATTATTTCATTAATTTCTTGTAGCGAATTCTTTTTGGTGCCTTATCACCTAAACGTTTTTTACGATTCTCTTCATATTCTGTATATGAACCCTCGAAAGAGTACACTTCAGAATCACCTTCAAAAGCAAGTATATGAGTGCAAATTCGATCTAAGAACCATCTATCATGGGAAATAACTACAGCACAACCTGCGAAGTTCTGAATCCCCTCCTCTAGTGCTCTTAAAGTGTTAATATCAATATCATTTGTAGGCTCATCAAGTAAAAGAACGTTTGCCTCGATTTTTAATGTCATAGCTAAGTGAAGCCTATTTCTCTCACCACCGGATAAAACACCTACTTTTTTATTTTGATCTGAACCGCTAAAATTGAATTTAGATAGATAAGCACGAGAATTTATTTTTTGATTCCCTATCTCTACAAACTCTAACCCGCTTGATACAACATCAAAAACTGTTCTTTCTGGCTTAATGTCATCATGAGTTTGATCCACATAGCCTAATTTAACGGTATCTCCCACTTTGAACTCACCAGAATCTGGCATCAATTCATTCATAATCATTTTAAATATTGTTGTCTTACCAGCACCATTAGGCCCAACAATACCAACAATACCTGCAGGAGGTAAACTAAAGCTTAAATCACCATAAAGTAATTTATCACCAAATGCTTTTGAAACATGCTCTGCATCAATTACATTATTACCCAAACGAGGTCCGTTTGGAATAGGCATCTCAAGAACATCTTCTTTATCCTTAATGTCTTGAGATAGCATTTTGTCATAATTAGCAATACGCGCTTTGTTCTTCGCATGCCTTCCTTTTGGATTCATTTTAACCCATTCTAGCTCACGAGCAAGCATTTTCTGACGCTTAGATTCAGTTTTTTCTTCTGATTTCAAACGATTTCCTTTTTGCTCTAACCAAGACGAATAATTTCCCTTCCAAGGAATACCCTCTCCACGATCAAGTTCTAGTATCCAGCCAGCAACATTGTCAAGGAAATACCTATCGTGTGTCACTGCAATTACAGTTCCTTTATATTGCTGTAGATGTTGTTCTAACCACTCAATTGACTCAGCATCTAAGTGATTGGTAGGCTCATCTAATAGTAGAATGTCAGGGTTCTTAAGTAGTAATCGACATAGAGCAACTCTTCTGCGCTCACCTCCAGACAAAGTCCCAATCAACTGATCATCTGGTGGACATCTTAGTGCGTCCATTGCACGCTCAAGTTTAGTATCTAACTCCCAAGCATCTTGGGAGTCAATGATATCTTGAACCTCACCCTGTCTAGCAATTAACTTATCCATTTTGTCTGGGTTATTTATAATATCCTCATCCATAAATGAATTATTGATTTGTTCGAATTCTGCTAAAATATCAACAGTATCCTGAACACCTTCTGTAACAATTTCTTTTACTGTTCTGGTTTCATCTAATTCTGGTTCCTGAGAAAGATAGCCGACCGAATAGCCATCCGAGAAAACAACATCTCCCTTGTACGACTTATCTAAACCAGCTATAATCTTCATCACTGTTGATTTACCTGAACCATTTAAGCCAATTATGCCAATTTTAGCACCATAGTAAAATGAAAGGTAAATGTTTTTGATAATTTGCTTTCCTTGTGGAGTATCTTTAGATACTCCAACCATTGAAAATATAATCTTCTTATCGTCTGCCATAACTTGAAAAAAATGAATTTTACCAAAGTTAACAAAAGAGATAATAAAATCTTTAAGAAACGACCAAGATATTAATGAAAAACACCACACTGTGATAGCTTAATCGCATAATTCACTAAAATCAATAATACGGTAAGGCTAAAAAGGAAAACAATAACCTTTGCTCCATTTTCAAATTTAAAAATTAAATGCAGAACAAGAGTAAAAACCATTATTATAAATGGAATTAATGCAGGAAACAAAACAAAACTACCTAGTAACTCCCCCTCAAATAACAATTCAAGTGAACGCTGAAAACCACAGGTTAAACAGTCGATACCGAAACCTTTTTTCCAACTACATTTTATATAGTAAAGAGTAATTATGAGTAATATGTTGTTGGTGAATCATAAAAAACATCAGATGCCGTTGATATTGCAAATATGATAAATATTAATGCGAAAATGAGATATAGTGCAGAGATGGAAACACCAATTACAGCACATACATGTCCAGCTTTAGAGTTCTTCCAAGACGCTTCGTAAAACTGAGGGTTATGGGAATATATAAATTTATTTTTTTGATGTAAAACAAGTGCAATTATTCCGCAAATAAGTCCGGGTATTCCATAGAATACACATCCTACAATTGAAATAATACCAAGAACAAGAACTGCTGTTGCATTCGGCAAGACCTTCGCTTCTCCTTCATTCAAATTACTGCTTGACAAATCTGGATCAAGGCTACTATCTTCAGGGATTAGCTCATCTATATATTTAGCACTGCTAAATCCTAATATCATAATAAAAATAGGGCTTAAAAACACAAGTCCAAGTGCAAACCCTATATCTTTCCTAAATACCTTGGCTAGCTCAATATAAATAATTATTAAAATTACAAAGTTAGCAAAGGGGATAAAAAGTAATGCTATCCACCAGATAGGCTTCTTGACTATTTCTAATAATACAATCGCATTATAAACAGGCACGATAGATGCCCATCCTGGTTTTCCCGCCTTTTCATAGATTTTCCATTGGGCAATAATCATAAACACGACTAATGGTATTAATACTAACATTGTCAATATTGACAATTGAATTGGCCCAAAGGCAGCTAAACTTAAATTCATAACTTTTTAATTAATTCAAGTTACTAATGTATAGAAAATAATCTTTGATAAACATCAAGATACTAGACTTACTATTTAATATATTGATACCTTGAGCTTTCTGTGTAGAAGGATAAATAATAAAAACAGCACCCCTTACTCAGTACTTAAGCATAAAGAAGCTTTCTGGAAACTTCTCCTTAAACAATCAATTCCACCACTCTCGTTCCGGCTACAGCTAATCAAAACTATAATACAGTTGAAACCACCGCTATTGCTATAAAGAATACGATCATAAAATAGATGAAATACAATGCTGAAATGGACACTCCAATAATAGCACACACATATCCTGCTCTTGCATTTTCCCAAGAAGCAGCGTACTTAAGAGGGTTTGTCGCGTAAACTTCTTTATTCCTCTTGTGTAAAATAAGAGCGATCACTCCACAAATCAATCCAACTACACCATAGAATAGACATCCTACAATTGACATGATACCAAGAACTAAGACAGCTGTAGCATTAGGTAACGTTTCTTTTTCATTTTGATTATCATTACCCAAATCTACGCTAGACACATTATTAGATTCACTCATTCTTTAAGTAATTATAGTTAAAAAAATCGCAACTAAACAAAATCAAAACTAAGAGAATAAATTCAATTTAAAAACTAACCTTGAAATAAATAGTAACCTATAATCAAATTACTACACACATGACAATTTTGATAAGCAAAAAAAAAGCCTCTGCAAATAAATACAGAGGCTTTTTAAAGTACGAAATGATTAATTTCCGTAAATATCCTCAAGGTCTTTAAGAGCATCCATGCTTTCATTCACGCCATCCACAATATCTGTATAGTTATCTGCAGCTGCATCCACAGCAGACAAGCCTGCAGATAGCATTAAGCAATATATCACTGATATGATACCGATAACCAAACCAGCTATCGCAAGTCCTTTCTTACCACCAGTCTTACCTAATTTAGACATTCCCATTGCTGAGAATACTACACCAGCAATAGCAAGTACTAACCAGAAATACATTAACCAAGGACTACCTCCTGCGATCATTGATGCCGTAGCAATAACGGCGATCCAAGATGAGAATAATAAAGTTACAAGTGATAAAATAAAACCAGCAACTCCCATTGATTTTCCTTGAGGTTGTGATAAATTGTTTTCTTCAGACATAAGTTTTTTTTTTAAGTTAGTTGATAAATATACAAATAAAATATTAATGTTTAAATCTTCCAAAATGGATAGCGTCAAAAAAATAAAAAGGATTACATGCTTTATTTTATCACTTGAATCTACTCACCTTTTTTAGGGGTATTCTTCATGGATTCGCCAATTTGGTTACTTGCCGTAAAGCTTGCTACCATATCATTTAGCATATTACTACCTGCTTGAGGTGAGTTTGGCAACAATATAAGATTACTGTTTGTATGCTGACCTACAGACTGAAGCGTATCATAATGTTGCGTAACAACAATTAAAGCCGACGCTTCTTGCGAATTAATCCCTACCTTATTTAAAACCTCTACAGATTCCTCAAGACCACGAGCAATTTCACGTCGCTGGTCAGCAATACCCTGTCCTTGAAGGCGCTTACTTTCAGCCTCTGCTTTTGCTTTTTCAACAATTAAAATACGTGCAGCATCCCCTTCAAATTGAGCGGCAACTTTTTCTCTTTCAGATGCATTTATTCGGTTCATGGCCTCCTTAACCTGTGCGTCTGGATCAATATCAGTCACTAAGGTTTTTATAATGTCATACCCATAATCCATCATAGCTTCGTTAAGCTCAGTCTTTACTGCAATTGCGATATCATCTTTTTTAACAAAGACATCATCTAGCTTCATTTTTGGAACCTCTGCCCTTACTACGTCAAACACATAAGAGGTGATTTGATCGTGTGCGTAGTCTAACTTATAAAAAGCATCATAAACCTTGTCTTTAGCAACTTTAAATTGAACAGAAACCTTTAATCGAACAAAAACATCATCTAGTGTTTTTGTTTCAATTAAGACATCAAGTTGTTGGATCTTTAGGCTCAAACGGCCAGCAATTCGGTCTATTAATGGCACCCTCAATTGCAGACCCGACTGTCGGACGCTTTGATACTTTCCGAAACGCTCTACAATAGCTGCAGACTGTTGTTTGACCGTGAAAAATAAAGAGTACAACAGAAAAAAAACAAGAAATACAGGAATGATTACAGTAACTAAACTCATAAAATAAACGTTTTAAATTAAACTAAAATATATCAGATATAATAGACATTGTTTCTCTTACAATATACTAATTATAAAGCACTGTTAATAAATATTAACTAATAGTATTATATAATATATCTATTCATCTTATGAACATAACATTTGTTCACAGAAATATATAAATTAGTACCATGAAAATAATGGTTGCTTTATTGATAGCTATAATAGGTACCTCTTCATGTAAGAAAGGTAAAGCTGAAGTTACACTTAAAGGAATTATTTCTGACACATCCTTCGGTCTACCACTCTCAAATGCAACAATTGTAATTCATCAAATAGAATCTGGTATTTCAGATGAATTAATAGGACAGACTACAACAAATGTAAATGGCGAATACTCCTTTTTATTTGACAGAGACCAAACAGAATCTTACCTTATAACGTCAAGTAAAAGTAATTATTACGACTTAAATGAGTCAATATCATTTTCAGACATAACAATAGAAAATGACAATATTTACAACTTCTCTACTTCCGCTCAATCATGGGTAGAATTAAATTTCATCAATACAGCAGGCCAGGCATCTGACGCATTAAAATATATTAAGCAAGAAGGAAGGTCAGGGTGTAATAATTGCTGTCCAGATACACAACAATCACTAAATGGAATAATTGACACCACTGTCATATACGCTAATGACGGAAATGCTGTTTTTTCCTATCAATATTTCGTTGTTGGAACATCTAACCAAGGGCTTAAGTCTATAACAACTGTGGCTTTTGATACAACAACAATAAATTTAGTGTACTAGAATGTGCGAGTATTAATCTTCTAGATTCGCTCTTAGTTTCTGTCGAAGTTGTCGATTATAAGTCTCAATAATGTATTTATAATAATTTGGGGTACTCTTAGTAATACACTTTGTGTAATGCTTTAAACGATGCTCTATATGGTCTTTTAAAATATCTAGGAGATCAAGTCCATGAAAATAATCTTCCGCTGCCTCATGGATTACTTCATAATGATTTTCTAAAGATCTATTTACAGCATCCTTTCCTTTAAGCCCACTATCAATACAATCATAGTATATCTCTTTTATATTGAATCCTTCGAGTTTCTCTAATTTCATAATATCAGCTGACCCTCTTGGGAATTCAAATTTCGCCACAAATTCAACATCTTCTACCTCTGTTAAACGTGCTTCTAAAAAGCGATCAGGAAACTTAAAGGCATCTTGCCAATTAATAAAGTCTTGCCAGATTCCAAATCTCCTAACATTATTACCAAGGTCAATCAACTTAAACTGGTGCTTATTCGGTAGTTTACGGGATCCACGACCAATCATTTGATGGTAAAGCGTTAACGATCTAGTTGCTCTATTTAATATAATTGTATTTACTGTAGGCTCATCAAACCCAGTTGTCAATATACCCACAGAAGTAAGTATAGCATCCGGAGTCTCCTTAAACCAGCGCAATACTTCTTTCCTATCCTTGTCGCTAAATGTAGAATCTAAGTGTCGTATTTTATACCCACGCTTCTTGAATGTCTCCTCAACACGCATTGAGGTATCGATTCCAGAATTAAAAATCAATGTCTTATCTCCTAGTCCAACCTCTTCATATGCAAAGAGTAATTTTTCTTGCATGAAATAGTTCCCATAGACCACATCAGAACTACTTACTGTAAAATCACCATTTGTACCAATCTTAAGACCATGAAGATTAACATCATATGTATAGGTTTCAGCGTCAGAAAGATACCCTGATTCAATCAAGGACTTAATGCTTTCTCCGACGATTAACTCATCGTAATTGTCATTTAATGGTAGTGCTTTATTACTACTCAATGGTGTTGCTGTCACACCAAGTATATTTGCTTCTTTATAGAATTGAAATATTTTCCTAAAACTATTATAATGAGCCTCATCGACAATAACTAATCCTATGTTCTCAAGAAAATTTTTATTGTCATTCAAGCGATTGTTAAGTGTTTCAACCATTGCAATAAAACATTGGTAGTCATCTGGGCTATCAATCTCCTTAACTTCGCTATTAATTACTTTATTATTAACATTTATTGCCGCCAATTGCTTTGACGTTTGAACAGAAAGCTCAATTCGATGAGTTAGAATCAAAACTTTATCACCTGATTTTTCTATATGTCTTTTTGCTATTTCAGAGAAAATAACAGTTTTTCCACCTCCCGTTGGAAGTTGAAATAACAAGTTGAATTTCTTACCATTAGCACTAAGCTTGTCTAGTATAACTTTAACTGTATCCTCTTGAAAAGGATACAATGTTTTAGCCTGATATAGTTCTGTATCTATCATATTTCGTTCTGCAAAAAAGCGGCTACAAAGCTACGGTCTTTTTCTTGAATTGCAAAGTTTAATTCAATGTAATAATGCAAGTGACTGATTGTACTCCTAGTGTAAATCATAACTATTCAACAAAACCTATGAAATGAGGAATAAAGAATTATTTTTGCAACATAAAACTATCATATTAATAGATACACGAAATACAATGAGTGAGATTGAGAAAATAAACTGTCTTATTATCGGTTCAGGGCCAGCAGGTTATACTGCGGCTATTTATGCTGCGCGTGCAGAAATGCATCCAGTAATTTATCAAGGGATGCAGCCTGGCGGTCAATTAACAACAACAAATGAGGTTGAAAACTTCCCTGGATACCCAGAAGGAGTTACTGGGCCAGATATGATGCTACAGCTGGAATCACAGGCAAAAAGGTTTGATACAGATGTTCGTTTTGGATTCATTACTAAAGTTGATTTTTCCGGAGACATTCATAAGTGCTGGGCAGATGACGGTAGAGAAATTCATGCGGAAACAGTTATTATATCTACAGGAGCATCTGCGATGTACCTAGGGCTGGAGAGTGAGCAGTACTATCTTAAAAATGGCGGGGGTGTTTCTGCCTGTGCTGTGTGTGACGGGTTCTTTTACAAAGGCCAAGAAACTGTAATAGTTGGCGCTGGAGACTCCGCATGTGAAGAAGCCCATTATTTATCAAAACTATGTACAAAAGTAACTATGCTAGTTCGTAGGGACGAATTTAGAGCATCTAAAATCATGGTTGATCGAGTTAAAAAAACTGAAAATATTGAAATCCTTTTCAATACAAATACAGTTGAGGTATTAGGTGATGGACAAGGCGTAACTGGCACATTAGTTAAAAATAATGTTACTGGAGAAGAAAAAACAATTCCTTGCACTGGGTTCTTTGTTGCAATTGGACATAAACCGAATACAGACATTTTTGAAGAGTACATAAACCTGGATAGTACTGGATATATTGAGTATGCTCAACCAGGCACATCTAAAACAAATGTTTTAGGCGTATTTGTTGCTGGAGATGCTGCTGACAAAACATACCGACAAGCTGTCACTGCCGCAGGAACGGGGTGTATGGCTGCTCTAGATGCAGAAAGATATCTTGCCTCTAAAGGACATTGATATTAGGTTGATATTCGAATTAAATGGGATAGCGGAAGTTATCCCATTTTTTTTTTATTTTGCTCTTTTTTCGAGCATCGGTACAAAACTAAAAACACCAAACTCTTCAATTTCTAACTCTGTTTCTGAAGTTTTAGTAATTCGTTTCATTTGTTGCTTCTCACCTTCTCCAATAGGAATAATCATGATACCTCCTGTTTTTAATTGGTCAATCAAATCTTTAGGGATTTTTGGTGCACCACACGTAATGATCACTTTATCAAAAGGAGCAAGTAATGGAAGACCTTTATATCCGTCACCAAAACTAAGTCGAGGTGTAAAGTGAAGTTTTTGAAGGATTAATTTTGCTTTTAAATGTAATGGTTTATGCCTTTCAACACTGAACACCTTGGCACCTAAAGAGCACAGTATTGATGTCTGAAAACCTGACCCAGTACCAATTTCAAGAATCTTATCTCCTTGCCTAACATCTAGTAATTGTGTTTGAAATGCAACCGTGTATGGATGGCTTATTGTTTGTCCAGATCCAATTTGAAAAGGCATGTTTGAATAAGCTTGCTCAGCAAAAGCATTATCCAAAAAGTAATGACGAGGAACACAATCAAAAGCTTCTAAAATAGACTCTTGACTTATTCCTTTCTCTCTCAATTCATTAATGAGCTTTTTTCGCATTCCTTTATATTTAAACGTGTCTTTCATACGTCAAATATAACTCAATTATGAGTTATATTTAAGTATATTCTCATAACAATAAGCTGCTGAATATTCTTATGTATTGGAACAAAAGATATTTTAAATCCATTAAGAAATCACTATATTTGAATGACTTTATGATAGATTAAATATGAATGCTTCAAAGAAAGAACTAGAATTCAATAAGAATGAGGATGCCATGCGCCTAAAGATTTCTGCGCTGAACCGAGAGTTAGAACTCATTTATGATGGTGGAGGAAAAAAAAGAATAGAAAAATTACATGCAAAAGGAAAGCTTACAGCACGTGAGCGAATAGATTTATTATTAGATAACGGAACAGAGCGCTTTGAAATGGGTGCAATTGCTGGTTACGGCATGTACAAGGAACATGGCGGCTGCCCCGCTGGCGGTGTTGTTACCGTAATTGGATATGTTTCAGGGAAGCAATGCATTATTATTGCTAATGATGCTACAGTAAAAGCTGGTGCTTGGTTCCCTATAACGGGTAAGAAAAACTTAAGGGCTCAGGAAATTGCAATGGAAAACAAGCTTCCGATTATCTACCTTGTAGACTCTGCTGGTGTTTATCTTCCAATGCAAGATGAAATTTTTCCGGACAAGGAGCATTTTGGACGTGTTTTTAGAAATAATGCAGTAATGAGTTCAATGGGTATAATTCAAATAGCAGCTGTAATGGGCAGCTGCGTTGCTGGCGGGGCCTACTTACCCATTATGTCTGACGAGTCTTTAATTGTGAATAAAACAGGGACGATTTTCTTAGCTGGTTCATATCTAGTAAAGGCAGCGATTGGAGAATCTATAGATAATGAAACGCTAGGTGGTGCAACGACACATACTCAGATATCAGGTGTCTGTGATTATAACACTGAGAATGATGAGGACTGCCTAGGAACAATTCGTGATTTAATGGATAAAGTTGGGCACTCTGAAAATGCTGGTTTTAATAGAAAAGAATCAATTGAACCCGCTAGAAGCCCAAAGGAAATCTATGGCATCATGCCTAAGGATCGATCTAAGCCGTACAATGTAAGGGATATTATCAAATGTATCGTCGATGATTCAAAATTCACAGAGTACAAGGCAGACTACGGTAGGTCTATCGTTTGTGCATATGCTCGTATAGATGGTTGGAGTGTTGGCATTGTGTCTAATCAAAGAGAGATTGTGAAAAATGCCAAAGGAGAAATGCAATTTGGTGGTGTAATATATTCTGATTCTGCAGATAAATCTGCTCGGTTCATTATGAATTGTAATCAAAAGAATATTCCATTGGTTTTTCTTCAAGATGTTACAGGGTTTATGGTAGGATCGAAAAGTGAGCATGGAGGGATTATTAAGGATGGGGCAAAAATGGTTAGCGCCATGGCGAATTCCGTTGTTCCAAAATTCACAATTATAATGGGGAATTCATACGGAGCTGGTAACTACGCAATGTGCGGGAAAGCATATGACCCAAGATTAATTGTAGGGTGGCCTACAGCTGAAATGGCTGTAATGAGTGGTGCTGCAGCGGCTAAAGTGTTACTTCAAATCGAAGTAGCCTCACTCAAGTCTCGTGGAGAAGAAATTACTCCCGAACGTGAAAAAGAATTATTCGACACTATTAAAAACAGGTATGATGAGCAAACATCTCCTTATTATGCCGCAAGTAGAATTTGGATTGATGCCATTATTGACCCGGCTGATACACGAAAAGTAATTTCAATGGGTATTGAGATGGCGAATCATAAAAAAGCAGAAAAAGCTTATAACGTAGGTGTGATTCAAGTATAACTATTAAAATAAGCTCAATGAATTTAAATTGGCAGGTAAAACATTACAGAGATTTGACACTGAATGAATTTCACGATTTAATAGCACTTCGTATGCGTGTATTTGTTGTAGAACAGGACTGTGCATATCTTGATTTAGACGGAAAAGATAAGAAATCTTATCATTTATTATGTCGTGACGGCAAAGGTAATGTGGTTGCTACAGCACGCATACTCCCTCCTGGTCTTTCTTACCCAGATTGTGCTATAGGAAGAGTTGTCATTGAAAGTGAAGTGCGTGGCAATGGAGTTGGCCATGAATTAATGTCTTTTGTAATTAAATTCGCTTTACAAGAATTTGGATACTCTCCGATTGTGATCTCTGCGCAAAAACACCTAAAAAATTATTATGGGAAACATAATTTTCTATCTACAGGTAAAGAGTACCTGGAAGATGGTATTCCACATATTGAAATGAGATATAAAAAATAAGAATATGAAATTTTTAATACTAGCTATATCAATAGCATTAATATTTGTCTCGTGCGACTCATCTAAAAAAATTACTGAGAGTAGTATTGAAAACGTGGATCACACTAAAGACTATGGAATACCCCAAACAATTGAAGCGGAATATTTAAACTTAAATGTTAGTCCGCGTAAAGATTTCTTTAATTACGCAAATGGAAAATGGCTAGCTAATAATCTTGTCCCTGCATCAGAATCTCGTTGGGGAAGTTTTAATGAACTAGATCAAAGTAACAAAAAGAAATTAGCGACAATACTAGATGAGGCTAAGAACGCAAAAGCGCCGAAAGGGACAATAATGCAAATACTAGGTGATTACTATGCTTCCTATACAGATATGAATCGTAGAAATACAGCTGGAATAGAAGTTGTAAAAAATGAACTTGCTAAAATAGATGGACTAAAGTCTAAAGAGAGATTAGCCCATTTAATTTCTGAACATCATAAAAGGGGTATTTTTTCTTTTTTCTATTTTGGTGTTGGGCAAGACTTAATGAATGTAGATTATTATTCTGTTAATTTCTATCAATCGGGCATTGGACTACCTAATAAAGACTATTATCTTGAAAGTGACAAGGCTGATATTTTAGATCAGTATCAAGATCATTTAATCACAATGTTTTCAAAGATAGATTCAAGAGGTTCTAGGGCTATAATTGTTAATGATATTCTAACCGTGGAAAAACAATTAGCAAAGGCTATGATGTCTAGAGCGGAACTTAGAGTACCGGAAAAGACATATAACAAGTTCTCTCGTGAAGATTTCATTGCAAGTGCAGGAGAATTAAACATCGAGGAATACATTTCAAATATCGGAATTGAGAGTTTTGATTCTATAATTGTAGGTCAACCAAAATTCTTAAAGCAATTAAATTTTTTAATTCAGAACACTGAATTAAAAGTAATTAAGAATTACCTAAAATGGAAAGTGGTAAATCACTATGCTGGCCATCTTTCTGATGAATTTGTTCAAGCAAACTTTGACTTCTACGGAAAAGTGTTGACTGGTAAGAGCGAAATGAAGCCAATTGATGATCGCGCTATTGAAGAAATAACGAAGATGGAGTTTGGTGAGTTATTAGGAAAAGTATTTGTGGCGCGTCATTTTTCTGATGCGGCCCAATCAAGAGTTAATATAATGGTTGATAATTTACTAGTTGTTTTTCAAGAGCGTATCGATGGACTAGATTGGATGTCAAATGAAACAAAGACACAAGCGACAATAAAACTAGATGCGATTGGAAGAAAATTAGGATTTCCTAATAAATGGGAGGATTTTAGTGATTTGACATTTACTGCTACTGATTATATTGACAATATAAATAAGGCGGCTATTAGATCACATAGAAAAAACATCGCTAAATTCGGTGAGAGGGTGGATAAAGAGGAATGGGGAATGCCAGCTCACATGGTCAATGCATATTACCATCCTCTATTAAATGAGATTGCCTTCCCTGCTGGAATTATGCAAAAACCATTCTTTAGTAACACCTACGAAGACGCTGTTAACTATGGAAGAATTGGAATGGTTATCGGTCATGAATTTACACACGGTTTTGATGATATTGGATCTAAGTTTGCTGCTGATGGAACATTTAGAAACTGGTGGACAGAACAAGACCTCACTGCTTTCAAAGAGCGTACGGATAAGCTAGGTCAAACATTTGCTAGCTTTTGCCCTATTGAAGGTCATTGTGTGGACCCTGATTTAACAATGGGTGAAAACATTGCCGACTTGGGAGGATTAACTATGGCATATCATGCATACACTAAGACTGCTGGATTCAAGTCAAATATAACAAGAAATGGATTTACTCCAGCGCAACGCTTCTTTATTGCGTATGCACAGTTATGGAAAATAAACTATACAGAAGAAGAGTTAAAAAACAGAATAGCGAACGACTCCCATTCCCCAGGAATGTATCGTGTAAACGGACCTCTTATGAATTGCCCAGAGTTTTTTGATGCTTTCGGTGTTAAGGAAGGTGATGAGATGAGAATCTCTGAAGATAAAATCTCAAAAATATGGTAGTAATAAGTTAAACACGAATATAAAAAAGGTGGGCTCATTTAGCCCACCTTTTTTATATGCTTAGATTAATTTAATGAAATGAGTATTTTATTTATACTCTTTGTTTTTTTCACTTCAACAGACTTACTGTAACTTAATACTGCTTGTATTGTTGAGTTACTTGGGGTGAATTTAAACTCTTCACGAGGAGCAATTGGAGTGTATTTTTTTAACATAGGCGCTTATCATTTGTTTAAACTAAATAACGCCTAAGTTTTTAAATTATTGCAAAGAGTCTTTTGAAAAAAATCAGTACACCCCAGAATACCTTCGAATAAGCCACTCAGCACTCAATAAGCACGCAATAATAAACAGTAAAATTCCCCAGTCGATAAGATCTAAAAACTTAGATTCTTGATAACTAACATTAGCAATGTCTTTACGCTTTCTTATGTCATTAATTAGTTGATCAGTCTTATTCAGCTGATAAAATAAACCATTTGATTTAGTTGCTATCTGCTCTAGTATATTATGGTCAGCATGAGTCGTTAAATCTTCAATTGAACTAATCTCCACTATGAATGAACCCGATTTAACATAACTCTTCCCTGAATGTTTCGCACTAGCCAGCCATTGATATACGCCTTCTTCTAATGACCCTAAATCTATCGTATAGTCCTTGCTATTTTTGCCAAACGTATATTCAGTAGCTACTCCATCATTATAAGTAAGGCTAAACTTTATTTCTGGCCCTGTAATTGGATCGAATAAAGAATTGTAAAACTCAGCATTAATAATAACTGGTTCTTTTGATATTAATCGTTTAGGTAAATTAATACGAAGGGGATCTAGGTTAGTCTTAACAGTGAGGTATTGGGTTGATTTTTGAATCAACTCATTGAATAAGTTATTACTTCCAGATTGTAAGTATTCAGATAGTTTCCATTTCCAAAGCCCCTCTCCAATTAAAACACCTCGTTTGATACCTTGACTTAAATTAAAACAAAGTATCGGAGTGTCTTTAACAGCACCTCCAACTTTCTGCTTAATAAGTACATTGTTTCCGTTTTGATTTAAATCACCAAATGGCACTGTTAAAGGCTGCCAACGTTTAGCAGCACTCTTTAATTCATCTGATATATCAAAGAGTTGAAATTCATCTGCGAAAGTTCCTTGAACTTGATCTGTAGAATTTGACACTGGTAAACTTACGCCAATACTCATTTTGTCTACAAAAGATTTCGATGAATTCATTCCTAACAGATATAAAGTGGGAGTCTTTGTAGAGTTTATGATATTAAATAGCGATGCTCCATTCTCCGTAGGGTTATGCCAAACAACTAATGAGTAGCCAGCAATTTCTCCGTCCCATTCATTCAATAAGACTGTCGAAACCTCCATATTGTCATCCTTGTCTAATTCTTGTTTGATTGCGGAAACATCTGGATGTGGAGCATTTACAATCATCAGCACCTTACTCCGTGAGTCAATAATCTCTACATACACCGTACGTGAATTGTTTTCGTAAGATGATTCCTTAGATTCTTTTTTCAATTTAACTGTATAACCAACAAAACCAACATCTTTAGCATCAACCATAAAATTGACATTGATAAAGTCTAAATTTCCATCCGTATAGTTTATCGTTTTTGAATCAATTCTTTGTTGACCTTTCCAAAGAGAAATCTCGGTATTCCCTACACCCATTTTATGCCCCTCCACACTAACTTCAATTGGGAATTTATTTTTGTAAAATGCGATGTCGTTTGCCGAAATATTTCTCAGTAATTGGTCTCGTTTAGCGATCGTGTCACCGACTCCAATTGTGAATATAGGTGTGAAATTTATTTTCTCAGAACCATATATTGGACTGAGACCTTCATTGAAGTTTCCATCACTTACAAAGCATATTCCACCAATATTCCTATTGTAGAATTCATTATATATAAAATCAAATCCCGCATTTAAGTTTGATACTTCCTCATTAAGTGTAATCGAATCTAAATTGACACTTTCTCCAACCGTATAGTTTCTAAATTCAAATCGGTCCTTGAATTGTTCTTGTAATTGTGCATGAATTCCCTCTATACGACTCTTGACTTGACTGCTGTCAGTATAATTCAATAAAGAAGTAGAGTTATCTGTCAATGTAATAAAAACAGGTTTTTCAACTTTAGTTTCCTTTAGTTCAAATATTACCCCAAATAAAAGTATAACCAATAAAAAAAGTGCTGAGCCACGAAGAAGAACCAAGCCAAGTCGTGTTACTGTTTTTATTCCTTTTAATTGAGGCTGATTCTTATAATACAAAAATGCCAATCCGAAACAAATAAGTCCAAATGGGACCAGCCAAAAAAACGATATGTCTGAAAAAAAATTCATTTGTACACGAAAATACTAAACTCAACGATTTATTCGGCATAAAAAAAACGGAAGTAAAAACTTCTCTCTCAAAACCAAACAATTTTATTTTCCATTGAAATTCCTCACCGTGTAAGAAACCCCTAATCCCAATAGAGATTTAAACTGAGTTCTCGGGCCAATATCCCCATTAATATCTCTGACCTCTATATCATCATCATACAACAAATTCAAATTCAAAGAAGCAGAGAACCAACTATTCACTTTGAAGTTAAAAATGATTTCGGCAGCAACATCAATGTTACCTGGATTATTCAAGTAATTAGAAAACAATTCCAACTTAGACTTCATATTAATATTCCTTACAATCTCTTTGTTATACATCAATTTAAAATATGCACCAAACTCACCTCTAAAGCGTTTCCCAGCAGCAATAACATTTCCTAAGCCGTCATAAGTTGCACCTTTAACACCAAAAGCTCCCGTATTTGACAGAAGCTCATCGTTAACGAAAGTCATTTTTGAGGCAATTGGAGATAAATAAATTGAAACGTACCCTGTTGGCTTGTAGTCAACTCCAAAAGCAAATGTTAAGTAACCAGGAGCCATAAATTTAGATGTTATAATTGAATCATTTGGAAAACTATTCCCATCCATGAATTGTGTTTTAAAATTCCCTAAAATTGCACCATATAAGTGGTTATTAATTTCAAGTCCAAAGTTAGATGTCAAGTCAATTTTGTCATCTGTCTTTTGGAGTGGACTCATGCCACCCTTGCCTATGTCTTTTATTCCACCTAATGCTAATCCTAAATCATTGCCCCACTTGTAAATTCCTTTAATATAGTTCGCAGAAGCATCTATATAGCCTAAAAGTGATATATTATTACGACCACCTGCATTCCAGTTAACAAATGATGATTGAGTTCCATTAAATCCATAACTTGCTTTAAGCCTCCAATTATTAGGAAGCGTATCTCCTTGCGCCAAAGAATTCCCAATGATCACAAAAGTCAGGATAGAGAGGAATGTATTTTTCATTTTTTTTATTCAAAACTAACTGTTTTTTATCTCTCAACAAATAAAATGTAAGGTGATCACTTTATTAGTAATATTTGCTAAAGAGCACGAATAACTGCAATATCTGATAAGAATTTATTAATTTCGAACCGAAATAAATAATACTAGAAATGAGCAAAGAAGTATACATAGTATCAGCAGTAAGAACTCCAATGGGTAGTTTTGGAGGGGCATTGTCAACCGTTCCAGCTACACAGCTAGGCGCTACTGCAATAAAAGGAGCAATCGATAAATCAGGTGTTTCCGCAGACATCGTAGATGAAGTCTTTATGGGAAATGTTCTTCAGGCTAACTTAGGCCAAGCCCCCGCACGTCAAGCAGCAGTGTTTTCTGGTCTATCTAACAGTGTTCCTTGCACTACGGTAAATAAAGTGTGTGCTTCTGGGATGAAAGCCTTGAGCTTAGCTGCTCAATCTATCCTTTGTGGTGATAACGACGTTGTTATTGCCGGCGGAATGGAAAATATGAGCATGGTTCCCCACTATTACAATGCTCGTATTGCAACTAAACTAGGTGATGTTAAAATGCACGACGGAATGGTTAAGGATGGCCTAACTGATGTTTATAATGATACTCACATGGGTGTATGTGCTGATAAATGTGCTGCTGAGCACAATATTTCAAGAAAAGATCAGGATAATTTCGCAATTGAGTCATATAGCCGTGCAGCTGCAGCATGGAGTGATGGTAAATTTGACAATGAAATTGTCCCAGTGGAAGTTCCTCAAAGACGTGGAGATGCTGTTATCGTTTCTAAAGATGAGGAGTATTCCAATGTTAGAATGGAAAAGATACCTGGATTAAGAGCAGTATTCACGAAAGAAGGAACCGTTACAGCTGCAAATGCTTCTACCCTAAATGATGGTGCCTCTGCCCTAGTTTTAATGAGTAAGACAAAAGCTGAAGAGTTAAAGATTAAGCCAATTGCTAAAATAATTGGCTATGGAGATGCTGCACATGAGCCTGAGTGGTTCACGACTGCACCCTCAAAAGCGGTCCCCGTTGCTTTGAGGAAAGCGAAATTAACTATTGCTGATATTGATTATTGGGAATTAAACCAAGCATTTTCTGTTGTTGGACTATACAATATGAAAGCGTTAGGATTAGATCCTGCGAAAGTAGATGTTAATGGTGGAGCTGTTGCGTTAGGCCATCCTCTTGGAAATTCTGGATCACGTATCATTGTTACCTTAATTAATGTTTTAAAACAAAACGGAGGTAAATATGGTGCTGCAGGAATATGTAATGGCGGCGGTGGCGCTTCAGCAATGGTTATTGAAAATATATAGTTAGAGTAATATTATATAACTTAAAAAGTTCTTAACTGAAAATAGTTAGGGACTTTTTTTATGTTTTTATTGTGAATATTTTATTTTTTTAAAACGTCATAGTATAAGTCTTCGTATTGTTTAATGATTTTTTCAATATCAAATTCTTTTGTTCGTTCAATGGCATTTTTCTTAAATGTATTCAAGGTAACTTCATCTCTTAATATATGAAGTGCATTCTTCGCCATATCATCAATATCACCAACATTAGACAAGAAGCCCGTGACACCATGAACATTAACTTCAGGAATACCGCCAGTATTTGATGATATAACAGGTACCCCAACAGCCATTGCCTCAAGCGCTGCCAGGCCAAAACTTTCAGTATCAGAAGGTAGTAGGAATAAATCAGCCAATTCAAGTACCTGTCTTGTGTCACGAACCTTCCCTAAAAAAATAACTCGATCACCCAAATTCAACTCTCGACACAATTCTTCGAGTGAATAGCGTTCAGGCCCATCTCCTACTAAAAGGATTCGTGACCTCTTCAGATTATTTACTTTAGCAAAAACTCTAAGTACATCTTTTACACGCTTGACCTTTCTAAAATTAGAAATATGACAAAATACTGGTTCATCATCTGAGGCATACCTTCTCCGTAAATCCAAATTATTTTCAGGCTGTTTATTCTGGATAGCAATAAAATTAGGGATTACCGTAATCTCTCGCTCTGTAGAAAAGTGCTTGTAAGTATCATTCCTTAAGCTCTCTGATACAGCTGTAACAGCATCAGATTCGTTTAAACAAAATGTAATTACTGGCTCAAAAGAAGGGTCTTTTCCTACCAAAGTAATATCCGTTCCGTGAAGTGTAGTTACAAATGGAATATTGATTCCTTGTGATTTTAATATTTGACGCGCCATAAAAGCTGCAGAGGCGTGTGGAATTGCATAATGCACATGTAGAATATCTAACCCCTCATGCTTAACAACATCAACCATTTTACTTGCCAACACAGTTTCATAAGGCTCATATTCAAATAAAGGATAGTTCGACACCGACACCTCATGATAAAATAAATTCTCTCTAAATGAACCTAATCGAACGGGTTGTGAATATGTAATAAAATGTATTTCATGACCTCTGGCTGCCAATGACTTGCCTAGTTCTGTAGCAACAACTCCACTCCCACCATAAGTTGGGTATAATACAATTCCTATTTTCATGTTTTGATTTCTTAACAGTTTTCGCTTACTCAAAAATAAAGTTTTAATCATTACCTACGCACATAGACGTAAAGTATTCTTTGACTCTTATACTCATATAAACGAAAGGGAAGGCCGTGATAACATAAATGAGATCGTGAGTACTTTACTTTATAAGTATTAAGTCAAGTATTACTTCTAAAACAAGGAATGAAAGAATTTCACCATAGCAATTGTTAAAATATAGATTGTATAATTGACTTTTAGAAAGGAGGTAAATGCAGGGAAGTTGGAATCCCACTAAAAAAAATATCTAGCCTCAGCCCATGAAGATCTAAAACCGAACAGCTCCAAACAGTAAGTCTATTATGCTAATATTGTTAAAAATAGATGTGCGTTTATTCTCTATAAATCAGCCTCTATAAGAGCTGTGTATATGACTTTTTGAATGTCGGTACGAATATTCATTTTAACTATCTTCCAGTTCTCTGCATCTGGATATACACGATTAGAAAGGAATACATAATTTATTTCGTGTACTGGATCGGCCCATACAAGGGTTCCCGTAAATCCAGAATGACCAAAACTAGCAAGGCTTACCATGTCGCATGTAGGCCCACCATTTAGACTTCTTGTTGGCTTATCAAATCCTGCACCTCTCCTGTTGGACGGACAATATTGACACTCAGTATATCTATCAATCACATCAGGGCTGATATATGAAATACCTCCATAATCTCCTTTATTTAGAAATAACTGCATCAAACTAGCTAAATCACTTGCGTTTGAAAATAAACCGGCATGCCCTCCTACACCTCCCATCATTGCAGCCCCCTGATCATGTACGTACCCATGAACTTGTTCCTTCCTGAAAATAATATCATTTTCAGTTGGTAAAATCTGACTGAGCGGGAAGTGCTTTATTGGATTATACTTCAAATAATTTAACCCCATCGGCTTGTAGAAGTTGTCCTCAACATATCTATCTAAAGTCATCCCAGATTTCTTCTCGACGATTTGTTTAACAAAATAATATCCAACATCCGAGTATTTATAACGTTTTGTATTCAGTGGTGTCTCTAGTATTTGCTTGTAAATCATTTTTGTATATCCGTCAACAATCCAAAGGTTCGTAGATACTTGTGTTGAAAACGAATCACTTATAGCCTTTTGGTAAAACTCAGGTTTAGGTTTGTAATCCTTCAATGTTTTAATGTAAAAAGGAATCCATGGTTTTAAGCCTGCTTGATGTGACATCATAGCTTTTAGTCTAACATCCTTATATGGTGTTCCTTTGGTAAGCTCAGGAAGGTAGTCAGACAGCTTACCATCAAGATTGAATTCATTATTACTTTCCATATGCATTAAAGACAATGTAGATGATGCAATTTTAGTTATAGAAGCAATGTCATAAATATCAGTATTAGTGACTTCATTGTCATTTTTGTAAGTATGGTGACCGAATGATTTTCTATAAATCACCTTTCCTTTTACAGCTAAAACAATTTGACATCCAGGAAAGGCACCGGCAAGGATACTTTTTGCAACAATAGAATCAATTTCAGATAGTTTATTAGGAGAAACACCCAATTCTTCAGGTTGTGATTCCTTGAGTCTTCCACCGCTTTTTATTTTCATCCCTACACCTCTTCTGAATATTGAATTCAGAGTTAATGGGAGTTTCCCCGCACTTGCATAAGTACCCATTAATAATTGTCCTGCTCTATCAAGTGCTATCGCATTGTTTTCATAACCTATTATGATAGTATTGACAGCCCCTAAATTGATATTTCTTGTTAGTGCCAATGGATTTCCAAAAACAAGTAATACATTTTCTTTTGAAGTATCTTGTGATTTAATCCAGTCTCTCCAGCCTTTCGGCATTCCATAATCGTCTCGAGTTTTTAGTGAGCTAGCGTGAACAGAGGTGATTACCATGTCATATTCGGGTAGTTTCGAAGTGAATATACGTTGTGCTTCTTCACCAGTATAAAAATAAAAATGATCTACTTTACTAATTAAATCGATAGATGCATTTAATACACCCGTGTATGACCCTATAGAAACATGAGCAATACGTTTATCAAAACGTTTTATTGGAAGCACTTCATTTTCATTCTTTAAAACAGTTAGCGCTTTTTCGTATACCCGTCTCTTAGCTAGTTGAATTTCCCCTTCTGTATATAATTTAAACTTCTTAGGATTAATAATACTCTTGTATTTAGCTTTTAATACTTTTCTACAACGACTGTCAATTTCATTACGTGTGATTTCTCCTGACTCGACCTTATTTAGTATAGCATTAATAGCATTCCCTAAACTTTCTGGGAATAATAAAATATCACATCCAGCCTGAAATGCCTTCACACAAACATCCGTTTCACCATACCTGTCTGCTACGGCCTTCATCCCAAGATCATCGCTGATTATGAGGCCTTTAAATCCTAATTCACCTTTCAGGTAATTATGAATAGTAGGTCTTGATAAACTACTTGGAGTTCCAGAAGAGTCTAAAGCAGGAACGTTAAGGTGACCTACCATAACCGAAGATGCCCCGGCACGAATACCTGATCTAAATGGGAAGAAATCAATCGCATTAATGTGCGTGTATGTATTATTTACAACAGGAAGTTCGAAATGAGAATCAGTATCTGTATCACCATGACCTGGGAAGTGCTTCATACTTGTCAATACACCTTGTGACTCCATACCTTTTACGGTCGCTTCTACATGCTGAGCGACTTCCTTTGGATCTTCTCCATACGATCTAAAACCAATTCCTGGATTTAGAGGATTACTATTCACGTCTGCAACTGGTGCAAAATTAAGATGAATGCCTAACACCCTACATTCTTGCCCAATCATTTCAGCAATACGTCTGGTTAGTTCAAGGTCGTTAGCAGCACCTAAAGTATAATTGCAAGGGAAAGGTTCTTCTTCAGGTAAGCACAGCCCCGAACCCCATTCAGCATTCATTCCAATCAACAATGGTGTCTCTGCTTCTTTTTGAAAACGATCAATAGATGTCATTAATTTACCTCTTTTCCCTTGAAAGAAAATGATACCTCCAACTTTCTCATTCATGACAAACGAATCGATTTCCATTAAATGTGACTCCTCTTTGTTAGAATAAGCTGCAACCATAAAGAATTGACCAATTT
Organism: Flavobacteriales bacterium UBA4466; assembly: GCA_905182335.1. GTDB lineage: Bacteria > Bacteroidota > Bacteroidia > Flavobacteriales_D > Crocinitomicaceae > UBA4466. The sequence continues at coordinate 91,739 of CAJJBE010000006.1, forward strand.
TCTCTCGTAATGATAACCCATCTAATTCCTTTTCTACCCAAGAATTTGATTCCACTAGAAATGTGGATGACTGATAGACGTGGTTCGTTTTTGTATAATGCTCTGCAACAGAAAAAGAAGATGCAAAAAGGTATATGACAATCAAAAATGGAAGCATTATAACTAATTTCACGGTAAAGAGTTGTTTCATATACATCAAAAATACAATAGTATCTATAAGCAATTTACATGCCGTTTATTAGTTATAAACATTAGGGAATCCAAAACTTCCTGATTCTCAAACGGACACTTTATCAGAACTAATGGAAAGTCACAATAATTGAATTAAAAGAGACGTAGAAAACAGGATATAATTTGCTAAATTTGTAATCCAATGAAGTTTAGATTTTTAAATAAAACGATTGAGAATCAACGATTCAACTATTCCCCAATGTATTACGATGATCGTAAGCAACGTCTTGAGCGTAAGAAGATTCAATATCAGGAGCTTGCAAAAGAAGATGTGTCTGAGTATAAGCGAAAAGAAATATTCAGAGATACTATTAAAGAAGGCTGGAATCGCTCTGAATATAGGCAGAATGCGAATAAGAGTTCGAATATTCGAGTTTTAATCTTAATTGTAATTATTGTAGGATTAGGGTATTTCATATTTAATGGTGTTGACGAAGTCGATACTGTAGTCACTAAAATCTGGTAAACACTAATGAGTGATATTATAAAGCTATTACCCGCTAACATAGCGAATCAAATTGCAGCTGGCGAAGTGATCCAAAGGCCTGCCTCTGTAGTTAAAGAACTCTTGGAAAATGCTATTGATGCTGGTGCTATGGCCATTGATGTAAACATCAAAGATGCGGGAAAAACATTAATTCAAGTCGTAGATAATGGTAATGGAATGAGCCCTAGTGACGCTTTATTTTGTTTTCAGCGTCACGCAACGAGTAAGGTTAGCACTGCAGAGGATTTGTTTTCATTAACAACAAAAGGTTTTCGTGGAGAAGCCCTCGCTTCTATTGCCGCAATTGCTCATGTTGAAATGAAAACGAGAATAGCAAGTAATGATGTTGGACAAGCTATATTAATCGAAGGAAGTGAAATTAAACGAAAAGAAGATGTTGTCTGCCCTATTGGAACTTCGTTTGAAGTAAAAAACTTATTCTATAACGTTCCTGCTAGACGTAACTTCCTCAAAAGAGAATCTACAGAATTTAAACATATTCAAGATGAGTTTGATCGTATCGCTCTCGCTCATCCAGATTTATATTTGACATTAACTCACAACGGATCTGAAATATACAATTTACACCCTGCCGTTTTACGTAAGAGAATAGTAAATATTTTTGGTGTAAATTCGAATGACCGGCTAGTACCAATAGAAGAGTCTACAGAGATTGTTTCACTGAAGGGATTCATACTTAAGCCTGAACATGCACGTAAAACGCGTGGAGCTCAGTTTTTATTTGTAAATAATCGATTTTTTAAGAGTTCTTTCTTCAATCATGCTGTAACAAAAGCTTTTGATGGTCTACTCAAGCAAGGTGCTTTCCCAGGATACTTTTTGTACCTGAGTGTTGATACTCAAAAAATTGACGTCAATGTGCATCCTACAAAAACAGAGATTAAATTTGAGGAGGAAAAATTCATCTACTCAATACTATTAAGCAGCATCAAGCAAGCGCTTGGGAAATACAATATTGCTCCAACACTAGAGTTCGAGCAAGAAACCAGTTTTGACATTCCTCATACAATGAGGTCGAAACATACTGTTGAGCCAACGATTCATATAGATACAGGGTTTAACCCTTTCAAGACTACTAGTCGTCCTAATTCAGCTAACTCTGGCACCGGAAAAACCAAAGAGAATATCACTAAGGGTATTGAAGAACAAGGGTTTGGATCAGTTGACACCTCTAATTCGGACTGGGAAAACTTCTATACAATTGAAGAAGAATCGGATAATATTAAAGAGGGTTACCCACCAATCAATATGGACGACACAATGGAAAACATCTCTACATTTATTGTAAAAGGTAGCTACATTATCACACCTAGCAAGTCTGGATTAATGATGATTCACGTAAGAAGAGCAATTGAACAAATTGTTTACTCAAGTATACATAGGTCGTTTATAATAAAGCCTATAGATTCTCAGAAATTACTATTCCCCCTTGAAAGAGAAGTTTCAATTAATGAAATAAATCTTTGGAATGAAAACTCCTCAATCTTAAAGCAGCTGGGCTATCATGGTGAGATTAAAGATAACCTTTTAAAGGTTAATTCTGTTCCTGCTGTAATTCAAGAAGAATCGATTTCAAATTCTTTAGATGAAATATTTCAAGGAATTGGATTTAAAGAACTTGAGAAAGGTGATATTGCACACACACTGGTTTTAGCGATTGCAAAATCTGCTGCAATGAAAAAAATTAACATGAACACAAATGAGTCTATACAAGCATTGATTAATCAGTTATTTCAATGTGAGAATCACACCTACTCACCGAGAAACAAGAAAATCATAGAGACAATTACTCTTGATGAAATTCAGTATAAATTTAAATAGACATGTTTAAGAACCTACCACCTGTAACGAAAAACCTACTTATATTGAACGTATTATTTTACGTTATATCGTTGTTTTTAGCATCGAATGGGATTGAGATTAGTCAAAAATTAGGCTCACATTATTTTAACTCAGTTTTGTTTGAGCCATACCAGATCGTTACACACATGTTTATGCATAGTTTAACAGACTTCTTCCACATCTTGTTTAACATGCTTCTATTGATAATGTTTGGTGCTCATTTAGAAAGAACTTGGGGCGCAAAACGTTACTTTGTTTTCTACTTCGCTTGCGGCTTAGGTTCAATCCTGATGTATAATACTATTGGGGTATGGCAAATCATGGAATTGAAACAAGCTCTAATTAATGATGGCTACGATATTTCTATTTTAAATAACAAAGTTCTACAAGGCCAATTTCAATATTTACCTCACTCCAATCAATCGAAAAGTTTGATTGATGCTTATACAGGAATGACATATAGTACAATGGCAGGTGCCTCAGGAGCCATTTTTGGTTTATTAGCAGGATTCGCATTGCTCTTCCCTAATACACAGCTTCAATTATTATTCCCCCCTATCCCTGTAAAAGCAAAATATTTAATCGGAGGATATCTCGCATTTGAAATTTACAGTAGCTTTTCACGCCCTGATGATCAAATTGCTCACCTAGCACATGTTGGAGGAGCAATTGTTGGAGCTATATTCATTCTAGTTTGGCGTAGAATCGATAGGCAAAACTTTTACTAAATGGAAAGGAATTTCATGGATGAATTAAAATATCAATATAAAAATGGTGGTGTTGTGGTTCAACTTATATTTATTAATGTAAGTTTATTTCTTGTTATACGGATTATCGATGTATTCTTTGGACTGATAACGGGTAGCGAAGGTGTCTTTATCAATAATTATGCAAGCCACATAGTTGGCTTACACACAAGGTTTATCACTTTTATTAAGCATCCTTGGGGTTTATTCACCAGTATATTTACACATTACAGTTTTATGCATCTCCTGTTTAACATGGTGTTCTTGTATTTCTCTGGTAAAATGTTTCTTCAACTATTAGATGGCCGTAGGTTAGTCTTTACTTATATCCTCGGCGGTATTACTGGCGGACTGTTAGAAGTGATTGCACACAGCCTTTTTCCAAAATTACAAATATTTAACGATGTCGTGATTGGGGCTTCTGGGGCAATAATGGCTATTTTTGTGGCTATCGCTTTTTACAAACCTCAATTAAAGGTCAATTTATTTGGGATACTTCCTGTTCGAATTATAGTTATTGCTGGAATATTCATTTTAGTTGATCTATTAGCTTTAGGTAAAGTAGATGGAACTGCGCATTTTGCACATTTAGGAGGTGCTATTATTGGCATGATTTCAATTCAGAACCTTCATGCTTCAAGCAACATTGTTAATTGGTCACAAAAACTGTGGAATACTGTTGTCGTATTGTTTAAAAACAACCCTAATAAGATGTGTGTTAAGAAAGGTGGGAAAGTCAATAATCGCTTTAAAACAGACGAGGAATACAATGCAGACGAAAAGTCTCGACAGGCACAAGTTGATAAGATCTTGGATAAGATTTCAAAATCAGGGTATGAATCCTTAACAAAAAAAGAAAAAGACTTTTTGTTTAATCAAAGTAAGAATGGGTAAATTACTTAAGGGTTTATTCAGATTTCGGACTATTCTCACATTATTGACTCTGGTAGCATTATTGTCTCTTGTTTTTTCTTACTTAACCCCATACATACATCCGAATTCAATACCGCTACTACCCTTCTTTGGTCTGGCTTACTGGATAATAGTGCTAGCTAATATTACGCTACTCATTTTTTGGGTCATAAATAAATCTAAATGGTCTATTGTAATTTTGTTCGTACTTGTTTTTGGAGGCCGATTGCACTTTAGAACTTATGCCCTTGGGTCTAATGAAGAGAATTCAACTCAGACTGAACTTCGAGTTATGAGCTACAATGTTCACTTGTTCGACCGATATAATGCTGATCGCAATAAAAGCTATAAAACCAAAAGCAAAATTCTAGAATACCTTAAGGATCGAAATCCTGATATCGTTTGTTTTCAGGAGTTTTATAATCAGGACCCTCCTACCTCATTTATTACTAAGGATACTATTCTTAAGTTAATGGGCACGAAGTATTATCACGAGCGTTTAGCGCACAAGCTTTCAGGTAGACAAAACTTTGGGGTAGCAATTTTTTCAAAACATCGCATTATCAATAAGGGAAATATCAATTTTGAAGGCCATAAAAGAGATTACAACTACTGTATTTATACTGATATAGTAAAAGGGATTGATACTTTTCGAGTGTACAATGTTCATCTGCAATCAATTCGACTAAAAAAAAATGATTATGCTATTTTTGATACTAAAAAGAGATCTGGCAGCAATAAGTCCTCCAACTTTATTAATTTGATTTCTAAGATTAAGAACGCATATCCGATACGCGCTGAACAAGCAATGCTTGTTCAGAAGCATATGGTAAAGTCTCCTTATAGCATAATCGTTTGTGGTGATTTTAATGATACACCACTTTCTTATTGCTATAATAAATTCAACTCTACTTTAGTCGATGCTTTTAGAAACACTTCAAGTGGAATTGGAGCTACTTATGCCGCGAATATTCCAGCAATGCGAATAGATTATATCTTTCACTCCAAAAACCTTGGATCACTTGATTTCACAATTCAACAGGAAAAGTTAAGTGATCATTACGCGATCGATTGTAAGGTGTTTGTTAAGGATTTGGAATAACAGTATCTTTATGACATGATTATAGAGATAAATGAAGAAAATATTGATGAACGACTTATTGAGCAAGCTGTCATAACCTTAAAAAAAGGCGAGGTAATAATATTTCCAACAGATACAGTTTATGCAATGGGGTGTGACTTATTCAATAAGAAAGCTCTCAATGCTTTAGCTACATTGAAAGGTTTGAAACTAAAAAAAGCAAACTTCTCTATTATCTGTTCAGATTTGAGTAATCTATCTGACTATGTAAAGCCTATCGATCGTCCTACCTATAAATTATTGAATAGGTCATTGCCTGGACCTTTCACCTTTATTTTAACTGCAACAAATGAAATTCCAAGATTGTTTGACACTAATAAAAAAGAGGTTGGAATTCGTATACCCGACAATAAAATTGTTAGGCGAATTGTCGAAGTTTTGGGGAATCCAATCGCAACAACATCACTTAACAATAACGAAGATGAAATACTAGAATACTTCATTGATCCATATACTATTTATGAAAAGTTTGATCGTAAAATTGAATTGATTATTGATGGTGGCCTAGGAAAACTAGAAGCTTCAACATTAGTAAACTGTGTAAATGGTGATATGGAAATTATTCGACAAGGAATAGGGAGAGTAGAATTATGATATTAGTAATTGACTGCGGAAGCAATAAATCAAAGTATATTAAGCAAATCATTGATGAATTTATCGATGTTAAGCAATGTAAACTATTAGATTTTAATTTAGATGACTTAAACGATGTGAAGGGAGTAATTATTTCTGGTGCCCCTATTCTCATTACTGATATTGATCCAAGACCATATGTTCAAATGATTGCTTGGGTAAAAACGATTTCTATTCCTATATTAGGGATCTGTTTCGGTCATCAAATTATCGGACTACTCCATGGTGCTTTTGCTCAAAAAATGACACCTACCAGAGACTGGGAAGAAATAGGTTCATTTGAAGCCAGCCCAATATTAAACCGCCTTCCTATCGACTTTGAAATGATGCAAGATCATTGCGAAACAATCTCGATTCCACCAGGTTTTACACTTTTAGCATCATCAGACAGTTGCGTTAATGAAGTCATGCAAAACAAGGAGCAAAGAGTTTTTGGCGTGCAGTTCCACCCTGAAGTATCAGGTAATTTCGGGCGTATTCTACTCGAAAACTTTGTTGCAATTTGCTCTCCTGCTGAAGATTATCATTAATGGACTGTTAATAGTTCGTTTAACTTTTATTATAAACACTGTTCAATAATATTGATATTTGTGTATGTTATTAAATAGAATTTGGATAGGAATGTTTGTTATTGCGATGATTGTTGCGATGAGTAAACTCCTTTTTTGGCAAGACTTGGATGTGTTCAATAATCTTGTTGATTCTCTTTTCTCTGCCGCTAACACTGGCTTCACGCTTTCATTATCTCTAACAGGAATACTTTGTTTTTGGATGGGAATAATGAAAATCGGTGAAAATGGTGGAGCTATAAAACACCTAACAAGGTTTGTTTCTCCTTTATTTTCTAAACTCTTTCCTGAAGTTCCCAAAGACCACCCTGCAAACGGTGCAATGATGATGAATTTTAGCGCAAACATGCTGGGTTTAGACAATTCTGCAACCCCACTAGGGCTAAAGGCTATGAAAGAATTACAGTCTTTAAACCCAGAAAAGGACAGAGCTTCAAATGCTCAAATCATGTTCTTAGTTTTGAATACATCAGGATTAACATTAATTCCTGTGTCTATATTTGCTTTACGCGCTGATTCAGCATCTCCAACTACGGTTTTCCTTCCAATTCTTATTACTACATTTATTTCCTCTATTTTTGGGTTAATCTTTGTTTCAATTCGTCAGAAAATTAATTTATTTCAGCCTGTTATTATTGCTTACTTAGGTAGTATTTCCTTATTAATTGGTGCTCTTTTATATTACGTAATTAATAATCCTCAGAATACAGATGTTATATCGAACATAGCAGGTAATTTTATTATCTTTTTGGTTATCGTCCTTTTTATGTTGCTTGCTTGGCGAAAAAAAGTCAATGTCTATGAGTCTTTTATTGATGGCGCAAAGGAAGGCTTCGGGGTAGCAATCTCGATCATTCCATACCTAGTTGCTATGCTTGCTGCAATTGCTGTTTTCAGAGCTTCTGGTTCACTTAATGTTATTACAGACGGAATTAAGGAGCTTGCTGTGATTTTTGGAGTGACAGTGCTTGAATGGGTTGACGCGTTACCGGTTGCCTTTATGAAACCCTTAAGTGGGGGGGGGGCACGAGGTGCTTATGTTGAAGTAATGAATCATTTTGGTGTTGACTCAATGCAAGAGAAGATTGCTGCAACCATGCAAGGATCCACAGAAACAACGTTTTATGTATTAGCTGTATATTTTGGATCAGTAAACATAAAGAACACAAGATATGCAGCTGGCGTTGGACTTCTATGTGACTTTGTCGGTATAATTTCGGCGATAATTATTTCATATTTATTCTATACAAATGGCTATTTGGTTCAGTAAAAAGCGAAAGCATAAGGTTAATGAATTAACGAAACATGAAGTTAAACCAATCAACTATTCTGCTAAAATAATCATTGCTTGGAGTAAGGCGATTGAAGGAAGTGATGAGTTTATGCTTTGGCTAAAGGATAATGGATATATTGAATTAGTGATGGCTACCTATGCAATTTACTTAAAAGATGATGCTAGAGCCTGGCTTCCAAAAAATGGTTATCCTCACTTATTAGCCATGATTAATGGTACTGAAGGAAACGAAAGCGCACAACATTGGTTAAAAACTCATGGGTTCGATATCCTATATCATATTGCACTTGCCGTAGAAGATGAGCAGGAAAGCTTCCTTTGGCTAGGTGAAAATACACCTGCAGACATCTTTATGCTCGCTAAATCAATAAAAAAAATCAAAGATCAAATCGAAGAAAACCATAATGACATTCATTCCTTTAGACAAGATGTATAGCTAAGGGAATATTCCGTTTGCATAAACGTGTAATTTAACTAATCGTGGTTGTGATACATTTTTATTGCTGTAGCACCTTTCCCGTATTCTCTGAAATCAGCATCATAGAATTCAATTCCATCAATACAATCTAAATAAAGCCGTACCTCTTCCTTTAAAACTCCTTCACCAACACCGTGTATGACAATTACTTTTCGAATTGATTTGGCACGTGCTTTATTAAAAAAAATCTTAAAAGCACTCATTTGTTTCGATAGAATTTGAGAATTAGATAGACCACGATTTGAATCAGTTATCTCTTCAATGTGCAAATCGATTTCCCAAACATCAATTGGACGCCTCCGGCCTGTTAACTGCTCTTTTAAAACAACATGATTTACTTTTGTAAATGACGCTTCTTCGTGCATTAATGCGATATGATCATCGTCAATCTTGTAATCTTCACAATGAATTCTCCCAAGATCAATAGCACGGTGCTTTCGCTCAAAACCACTATCATCCTCAACGAAATAAAGGTTTCCTTTAATAAATGATCTAATAATTCCACCCCCGGCCTCATTTAGAAAAACAACTTTTTCACCTACATTAAACTGCATCAAAATACCACTTTAGGTCTAAGTAAAAAAATAATAGTACTGGAGTTATAAATGAAATCACCCATAAAAGTAAAACGCTTATTTTAAAGGTTATAGATGCATCACGATTAAGAGGCACATCTAACACATTGTTAACTTGATTTGCTATAACATCTCCGCTTTCATCTTGAGAAACTTGTTCAATGTATTGACGAAGAGTTGGAGTGTTTTCTATTAAAACATTCTTGATTTTAATAAAATCACCATAGCTCAATAACTTGTATGTTGTTGTATAATTTACATCAACCTCTTTTAATTCTTTGTGCATTTGATAACGCTTTTGCATTGCTCTAACGCGGAAAGCCATAAAAAAACCAAAAACCATAATAATAGAGCTGCTCATCATCCAACCTACACCAATCATAAAAATTGAAGAAATAAAAGCAAAAATCATCAAAAACAGTTCATGATTTCTCCTAAAAAACAATTTGAACATTTGCCCACCATCAAGAGGGTCAAGAGGAAGAAGGTTGATAACATTTAACATTAAAAAAAGTCCACTTAATTCCATCATCCAAATTGAATGGAAAACTGTTCCACACCACATCAGAATGACGCCAATTAGTATGCCTGGAAATGGCCCAGCAACAGTAACTAGAAAGCTTTGTTTCTGAGAGTATATTTTCTTTGAGCCTTGAACAAACGCACCCATTAAAGGAACGAATAGCATTCTTACGTTTTCATATTTAAATACTTTCATGGCAATAAAATGTCCTGATTCATGTACCAGCAAAACAGTCAGGATGAAAATAATAAAACTCAATTCATCACCTAAAACCACTATAAACACAAGAACAAATAAAGCAATTGAAAATACAGTCAATGATAGTCCAGTCTTAGGCTTATGATCAATTAGTTCCGGTTTCTCTTGAGAGAAATTGTAGTCCTCCATATCTTTTAAATATATCTAAAATATAGCAGTAAAAATTACTTATTTACTAAAGAGGCGAAATCTTTAGCGAAATAGGTTAAAATACCATCAGCTCCGGCTCTTCTTATACTTAAAAGCATTTCAGACATCGCAGAATCATAATCTAACCATCCATTTTGACTCGCTGCGTAAACCATTGAATACTCTCCACTTACGTTATATGCTGTAATTGGAATTTTAAAATTTTCTTTTAACATATGAATAATATCCAAGTAGCAGGTGGCAGGCTTAACCATTAGCATATCCGCACCTTCGTCAAAGTCCAATTGAGCCTCAAGTAAAGCTTCGCGTTTATTAGCAGGATTCATTTGATACGATTTTTTATCACCACTTTTAGGAGTAGAGTTTAAAGCATCTCTAAATGGACCATAAAAAGCACTTGCATATTTAGCTGAGTATGACATAATACTTACGTCTATGAAGTCATTGCTGTCCAAAACTTCACGTAAATAACCTACCCTGCCATCCATCATGTCACTGGGGCCTAAGACATCAATTCCTGCTTGAGCTTGAGCAAGTGACATTTGACCCAATACAGGAAGTGTTTCATCATTAAGAATAATCCCATCACGAACTAAACCATCGTGTCCATCCGAGGAGTATGGGTCCATGGCAACATCACTCATTAAAGAAATATGAGGAAATACTTCTTTAATCTTCCGAATAGCATCTAAATAGAAGTTGTCATGCGCATAACTATAAGATGCAACTGTATCTTTTAATGAATCATTTACGGCAGGAAACAGTACAAATGAGTTAATACCAAGCTCTATACACTTTTCCATCTCTGGCAACAATGTATCAAGGGACCAGCGAAAGTTATTTGGCAAGGATTTAATTTCAGTTTTTACCGAAGCACCATCCTCTATAAACAAAGGATAGATTAAGTTTTCTGTCCCCAATTTTGTCTCTTCAACCATAGCTCTTATCGCGCTATTCTTTCTATTTCTTCTTGGTCTAATATTCATGTTTGTCAAGTGCATAGACAAAAGTAATAATTCAACTTTGATTTTCACTATTTTCTCTATTTTTACAATAGACACGACTTAATGATATGCTAAATTATTATCAGAAAACGAATACTATCCATAGTCGCACTAATCACACTTATAATTGTTTTCAGAAGGGGAATGAATACGTTTATTGCCAATGTGATTGTAATTTGGATATTAAGTATAATCGCCTATCTCGCTCTTTACTTTGATATACTAAAAAAATGTATACTGTTTATCATGGAGTTATTGAATCGCTTCAATATAAAAAAGGCTCCTAATGAAAACTAGAAGCCTTGTATTATTTTAATTACTCTATTCTACATTAACATCCCACCGCAAACATTGATTGTTTGACCTGTAATATAAGTCGACATATCCGACCCTAAAAACACAGTTAAATCAGCAACGTTCTTTGGAGAACCACCTCTTCTTAGAGGAATAGATTTTCTCCATTCATCCACAACTGTTTCATCTAGTGCAGCAGTCATCTCAGTCTCAATGAAACCTGGGGCAATTGCATTACAACGAATACTTCTTGATCCAAGTTCTTGTGCTATTGACTTTGTAAAACCAATTAGTCCTGCTTTGGATGCAGCATAGTTTGACTGTCCACCATTACCACTAATACCAACTACAGATGACATGTTAATTATAGAACCTTTTTTTGCTTTTAACATCGGTCGCTGAACAGCTTTAGTCAAGTTGAATGCCGACTTTAAGTTCGTATTCATAACTTCATCCCATTGCTCTTCAGTCATTCGCATCAACAAAGTATCTCTTGTTATTCCTGCGTTATTAACCAAAACATCTATCGTCCCAAACACATCAAGCACTTGATCAACCAATGTTTGAGCTTCATCAAATTTAGAGGCATCAGATTTAAAACCTTTAGCAATACCACCTAAGGCTTCAAGCTCTTTCTCTAAAGCCTGTGCTTTTTCAACGGACGAAAGGTATGTAAATGCTACTTTAGCTCCCTGACGAACACATTCTTCAGCAATTGATTTACCAATACCTCTTGATGCACCAGTAATAAGAATGACTTTATCTTCTAGTAATTTCATTTGTCAGTTTTTTTTTTTGTAAATATAGTGAAAGGTGTTAAAAAACACACTATTATCTATATTAGAATAGCTATAAATATGTGTCTATTCTTAGTAAAGGCTAAATGAAACATACCTTAATATTCATCATACTATCAATCTCTTGCAATAGATAAACTTTGAAGGTGTTTTTTGTATTAGGCTTAGTTTAAATGGTAGGTTAGGTATAGAGCGATGAACCTTGTTTCGTCGCTCTGCTTTTTTTTAATTAAAAAAGTCCCAAGTAATTCCAATTCTCATTCTTGTTCCAGCGATTGGATAATTCAAGACCTCCTGACTTAAGTTATTATTCCAGAAGTACCCTATATTTTCATAACGAAGAAATAATCTAAATTCAGAGATTCCTATTGAAACAAAAGCATGCAGGTTCGTAACAGGATTAGAGTTCACTTCTACACCACTCCACTCATACGTATCCATGTATGATATGTATGTTTTTAAGCGGTATGATGATACGTATGAAGCATCAATACCTATCATAGCTTCTAGTTTCTTTGCTTTAAACAAATTACCCTTAACATAAACCCTACCTAGAGCTTGTACTCCTGGTAAGTAACCATTTCCAGAAACTGAATAAATAAATTTTGGATTGATATGCAATGGACCAAACTTAATTGCTCCCTTTACTCCTAAATAAGCGAGATTGAAATCAATTGAGTCATTTCTCCAATTTGAACCGTTATATAAAAATGGATTACTAACAGTTGTAAAACCACCCAAAAAACCCACACTGTATTTTTGAGCGAGAATATCAACGTCTAATAATGTATTAATACCCATTGAAGTTTGTTTACTCAAGGTATTAGAATACGAGGTATTATTGGAAAAATAATTTCTTTGAAGCGGAGATTGCGTTTTACTTTCAATGAAGTAATTTACCGAAAAATTCATTTTTTTAAACCTGTAGCTCGCAGCTATCTGATTTTCAAATTCATTTGCTGCTCCAATAAGGTTGAAATGTAAATAATTATTAATTTTTAGCTCTTTTGCGAAAAAACGAATATTAGATCTAACACCAATTTCTGTAGTGTCGGAATGATTTCCCAAATTCTGAAAGTTCCAATAGCGATAATCTAGAACACCATCAATAGATAGGTGTTTCGATGCGAAATACACTCCTGCACCATTCGTTATAGACGCTAAATTAGATTGATCTCGTGTAGAATCTGAATTGATGTTAATAATTGAGTATAGCTGTGATAAAGTGTCTGAGTACTCTGTGTATACGCGATTTTGAATTGTATATTTATGGAAAGATTTAAATCCTAATTGTTTTATCGAGTCTTGCAAGAAATTGAAGTAGTTTTCCCATTGAATCTGTCCATTCTTATTTTTACTATCAGCACTTCCTTTTTGGACAGTCGAGAATTCTAGACCAAATTGTTGGATGGTAGAATCGATAGACAATATACCCCCAGAATGAGATACTGTATTAAGTATAAATCCACCTTTCAAACATGTAGAATAGTGTTTCCCTGAACGAATTAGTTGTAAACCAAGATCATTAAGATTAAAATCAGATTCTCTAATCACGCCACCTCCACTAGACTTTTTATAATCTACGTCAAGCATTAATTTATCAGTAAACGCATGATTGTATTTTGCATGAATGAACTGAGTTCCTTGTGCACCAAATGAATATGCAAAACCTAAATGTGGTAATGAAGAATACTCTATCGTTGAGAATTTGTGTAACCTTTGAAAATTAGGCTGTATAATTGTTTTGTAAAGGATACTTGCCAGAACTCCTCCTGAAGAATAAGTAACTATGCCACCATCAAAAGTAGAAGGCAGATCTCCACTATTCACATCGATAGAATCAATTGAGCCATCAATTCTATCTGCATAATACAAGGTATCAATATTGTAGAAAACTTGTCCAAAAGACAATTGGCTAATTACAATAAAAAGAAAGCTAGCTAATAACTTCATTTCAAGGGTTAATTTCGAAAGTAAAGGTATAAAAAAAGGGGGCAAAGCCCCCTAATACTTTCTATAAGTGATTCTTACAAGTTGTTAACTTTAACCTGAAGACCAGATTTGATGTTAGCAGCTTTATTCTTGTGAATAACATTTCTCTTAGCTAATTTATCTAACATACCGAAAACTGAAGGAATAGCTTTTGCAGCTTCTTTCTTATCAGTCATCTCCCTAAGCTTACGAACTGCGTTACGCGTAGATTTATGTTGGTACTTATTACGTAGTCTTTTTGACTCGTTAGATCTAATTCTCTTTATTGCTGACTTGTGATTCGCCATTTTATTTCTTTTTATTTATATATAATTTCTAAACAAATTATTCTGTAGCCCATAGGAGAATCGAACTCCTGTTACCAGGATGAAAACCTGGCGTCCTAACCACTAGACGAATGGGCCAATATCAACTATTCAAACTTAGTAGCCCATAGGAGAATCGAACTCCTGTTACCAGGATGAAAACCTGGCGTCCTAACCACTAGACGAATGGGCCGATTTAAATTTTTCACCTCTTGTTTTGGGAGTGCAAATATAAAGTGAAATTCTGTAACTACAAACAGAAAAGAACTTTTTTTTAAATTATTTTTTGGTCTTCTGAACTAAACTTAAATCCAAGCGATTTCCTAGTAGATAGCTGGATATCAGAACTAATAGCCTGAACTTGACCTAATGGAACTTCCTTGTCTATTTCGTATGGCGGTGTAATCAGATCAAAATCAATTGCATGCATGATTGTCGCCTGGATAATCTGCCTAATTACACTGTCTGAAATGTAACCGTTTTCAAGGTCTGTAAACAAGGAACCCAATTGCCCTTTACCCTCCACCATAAAGTGGTGGTCATGATTCATTAAGATCCTTCCAATTAAATGTCCAGTGTCATTGTAGCGATTATTCTCGTATGATTCAGCTAGGAAATTATAAATGTTAATCATCCCAAAATAACCATTAGCTCCATTAGATTCAATATATTTCGTTTTCCATGAAGGGTCATCATCTGGCAGTCTAAATACATTAGTATGCAATTGAAAAATAATAACATCACTCCCAACAAACAGCCTGAAAACGTGCCTTCCCTTCTCTTCAAACCTTAATCGAATACGTTTATCATTGATTGATTTCTTAATTTCAGTAATCTCATCTTGAATAATACGCTTGAAGGCAATAAATACTTCTGCTGAATAATCAGCTATATCCTGCTTCATTGCAGCTTTATTAATCAAAAGATCAATAATACCTGCTCTCTTCTCTTCTTTTTTCATTTTAATATGCTTTAGCAAAAACTACGCGACCGGAAGATTTAGCTCCGGTAACCATGCAAAATCCTTCTTCCTTTTTTCTATCTAAGGGAATACAACGAATTGTAGCTTTTGTTTCATCTTTGATCTTTTGTTCCGTTTCTTTGGTACCATCCCAATGCGCTAATAAGAAACCACCGTCAGACTCAAGTTTTGTTTTAAACTCTTCATAAGTATCAATCTCTTGTGTTTTCTCTGCTTTATAGTTATTCGCACGTTCATAAAGATTCTCTTGGATTTCATTTAAAAGGTTCTCGATGTAAACATCAACATCATCAAAAGGAACAACTTCTTTTGTTTTCTCATCACGGCGAGCAACTTCGATATTGCCGTTTTCAAAATCTCTCATACCCATAGCCAAACGAATCGGGACACCTTTCGCTTCGTATTCTGCAAATTTCCATCCTGGTCTGCGATTATTGTCATTATCGAACTTAAATGAAATCCCTTTTGCTTTTAGTTTTAAACCTAGTTCATTGATTCTTTCAGAAATTACGGCTAAATCTTCCTCAGACTTACAAATAGGAATTGCAACAACCTGAATTGGAGCAAGAGCTGGAGGTAACACTAAGCCTTCATCATCAGAGTGAGTCATAATTAACGCTCCCATTAAACGGGTGGATACACCCCAAGAAGTAGCCCAAACATATTCCTGCTTACCTTCTTTGTCTGCAAATTTAACTTCGAACGCTTTTGCAAAGTTCTGCCCTAAGAAATGTGATGTCCCAGCCTGTAACGCCTTACCATCTTGCATCATCGCTTCAATACAGTACGTATCATCTGCTCCTGCAAAGCGCTCACTTTCAGTTTTTACACCTTGAATCACTGGCATCGCCATGAATTTTTCAGCAAAATGAGCATAAACTTGATTCATCTGTATCGTCTCTGATATCGCCTCTTGCTTAGTAGCATGAGCAGTGTGTCCCTCTTGCCATAAGAATTCAGCAGTACGCAAAAATAAACGGGTTCTCATTTCCCAGCGAACAACATTAGCCCATTGGTTTATTAAAATAGGTAAATCTCTATATGATTGAATCCAACCTCTGTAAGTATTCCAAATTATAGCTTCTGATGTAGGCCTTACTATTAACTCTTCTTCGAGCTTTGCCGTTGGGTCAACAACTAATTTTGTCGAGTCGTTAGGGTCTGTCATCAAGCGATGATGAGTAACAACAGCACATTCTTTTGCAAATCCTTCAGCATTTTTTTCTTCTGCCTCAAAAAGACTTTTCGGTACGAATAATGGAAAATAAGCATTTTGATGTCCTGTTTCCTTGAACATAATATCTAATTGCGCCTGGATCTTTTCCCAAATAGCAAATCCGTAAGGTTTTATAACCATACATCCACGAACACCTGAGTTCTCAGCTAAATCAGCACGATCTATTGTTTCGTTATACCACTTTGAATAATCTTCTGCTCTTGTTGTATGCTTTTTCGCCATTCAATAATCGATTGAGTCATTATTTTGTTGATGTAAAAATACGAATTTCAATGACTAAAAGAAAGAAACTACTCCTTAATAGAGTCTTGAATTACCTTTTCAAAACTAAGCTTCTGAATCTTGCTTTTCACCCAAGCTTCAATATTGAAATACTCTAGCACTACTTGTTCATTATGGTCCTTTAAAAGGGTATGAATATCATTGTTTAGACTCTTGAATATTTCAATTCTATTAACTTCTACTGGTGTTTTTGAAAGTTTTCGAATTTGCTTAATGCATGCGTTTTCTATTTCGTAGTTACGCGCTTGTTTGTTCAAATAACGATTTGTTGATTTCACAACATATTCTAAAAATTCGTAATTACCTAATTCATAATGAATAACAAGATTGAACAACCTAGCGAAGCTGTAAATGTCTTGTCTTAACTTTTGCTCATTATCATTCAATACGTCATTTAAATAGAGTAACGCTCGCTTAAAATCACCAATCCCAAAACAACTATAGGCTTTATTATAAGTAAGGATCAACTCCATCTCTTTACTGACTTTACCTTTGTATATCTCTTGCTTTTTTTCAATTTTAGGAATTAAAGCAACGCTTTTTTGGAACTCCCCTTTCGCGTGTAACATGACCAGTTCTTGATTGTAAGAATTAGCAAATATCCTAACAGATATATCAACAGATTTAAAGCCTTTATTATACTGCAGCGCACGTATGTCTGAAATCAAATTTTTCGCTTGATCAAATTCCTTATTATCAATATAACACCTAAGCAAGTGAAATAACGTCATCACGTATCTAACTCCTGTATCTGATTTAATGTGTGGGTTTTCATCTAAAATCTCTCTTGCTCTATTGAAAAACTGAAAACTATCATCATAATTTCTATTTGTTGCAGCACAAAGACCTTTTATATAATAGCAAATAGAAGCAGCCTTAGTAGAAAGCGCCGTGTTTTTTCCCTTGATCAAATGATAATCAGCGATATCCTCAACAACCTTTCGCTCTGTTTCGTTTCGGGTAAATCCTCCACTCCTAAAAACCAAGTTTATTTTTGAGTAGATAACAGTATACTCGGCCAAATTTCTAAGTTTCGCTATTACAATTTCTTCCTCTTCAATTAGTTTATCGAGGTTAATTGAGAATACTCCAGCTTCATACGCTGAGTCTAACAGCTTTTTCTCCCAATTAATTAATTCAACCCAATAATAAAACTTCTCATGCTTTTCGGCAATTTGCTTTGCTCGACTTACAAATTTCTCGCACTCCCGATACAGAGCTTTATTATAAAGTATTTCAACATTTTTTATATCTTGTTTCAAGATGCTATTTACTGACTGTTCACTATAATAAGAGCGCAAACTTTTTAAAATCAGCTTGTACACGTGATTTTTTTCAGATGGTAAATGTTTAATGAATGTTTCATTTTTAAAATGCAATTTCAATTCAGACTCATTGTACTCATTTTTTTTTTCAATATAATCGAAAATCTTCAAATAGTTCTTTTCTCCTGACTGTAAAGAAGATGAAAGCTTAAAAAATCGTTTTTCAGATTTAGTTAGCGACTTAATAAGTTTAAATAGTTCAGTAGATGGCTTCATACTATTTGATTTTCACAGTAAGATTATGCGTTAAATTTACAAATAAGAATACAAGAAACTAAAAAACCTCACACAGTGCCTTCACACACTATCTAAGGGTTATTTTTTCTCCTTCAGCAATAATTCTATTACTGTCAGGAAAATGATTTAACCTTCTTAATGATTTAAGATTTACAGCATTACTTTGAGAAATATCAACCAATGACATTACTCTTGTTAGCGTAATCACTTCTTTTTTGAATACTTTCCTCCTTAGTTTTGGTTCTATATAAATAACATCCCCCTCAGTTAGAATATCTTTCTCCTTGTAAAAACTGTTGTATCTATACAATTGAGACAACTTCAAGCCAAACTCTTTTGAGATTGAGAAAAATGTGTCTCCTGCTTCAGTAATGACATAATTCACTCCCCTAGTATGCGTCTGAATTTCATGTTCATTAGTTTCTTGTACTAAAACTCTCGTAGGACCCTCTAATATTTCAACCTCTTGTTCATTCGCTGAATTCTTTTTATCCTTAAAAATTTTAAAATTCCTTCTTATATAAGGCTTAGAACAAGCATCGTATTTATCTAACCCCATATCCTCTATAATATCTATAAGTAGTTGTGGATATTTAGGGTTAGTAGCATAACCAGCCTTCTTTAAACCTCTTGCCCATGACTTATAATCACCAGATTCATATTCAAACAGAAAAGTATAGCGATTATTTTTAGTTAAAAACTCACTGTGATCCGAATATGACTCTTCTACTGTTTTATAAACACGAAAGCACTCATCTTCTTCATCGTCATCAAGATATATCTCCCCCCCCTTCCAGCCGTGACATTTAATCCCGAAGTGATTCTTTCCTTTTACAGCTAAATAAGAATTCCCACTCGCGCTTTCTAAAATAGCTTGCGCCAATTTAATACTTGCAGGGATGTTAAACTGAGTCATTTGTTTAATAGCCAGAGAGCTCCATGCTTCCGCATACTGATCTCTTGAAATATTTGACTTTGTACTAGCGAAAGTTGAAGTCGTGAGTATAATCCAGATTAATATTATTAGTACTTTCATTTGATTGGTGTTCTAAATAATTTTACGAGAAACTTATACTTAGGTTACAGAACCTGCTAACAGCATAATATATTCAACGTGTTGTTACAAGCTTTTATAATGCGGAATCCAACTCTGTCTGTGTATTTTTATACCCAATAATTTATTAGAAAAAGATTAGTTTTAGAATATGAAAACGCTAAGAACTATGTTAAGCATCTTTATCGTCTTATTGGTCATAGGCATAATCTACACATATATAAATATAACAAGTGTTAGTTTTGATTGGCTAGGTGAAGGAAAAATACTTTCTACTTTTTGTTTAATCACACTTAGCTTAATTTTATTTCTATTCTCTTTAAAAGATGACGATAAAATGAATTTAATCAATTTAGCACTATCGGTAATCACAATGTTTACAACTATTTATTGTATTCAAAATTCAATGTCTTTTTTTAGTATCTGGAATTACCTACTCCTATTTTTTCTTATGCAGAGTACATTTGTTCTTTGGACTAGGTTGAAGTTAAATCAATTGAACTTATTTCAAAAAATACTTTTCTTAACAGGACCTATCTTAATCGGATTTTGTCTTGTTACAGGCTGGCTTCAAAGTTTTGGGTCCCTAATTAGGGTTTCGTTATTCACAACAACAATTGTCAGTATAAGCACTTTATTTCGCAAACAGGCTACTTAACAAAAGTTCCGAAGCCATGCAGTAGCTTTAGCCAATATTCAGACTTATCTATTTCCGTTAGAATAATTCCTTTGCTTGAGCTTGAGTGAATCATTGATAATGGCTGTCCTAATTCAGACACAATCATCCCAACATGCGAAACACCTGAGCCATTACTAAAAAAAATGAGATCTCCCATAGAAACATTTTTACGATTTAATTTCCTGCTCTCATTATACTGATCCTCGGCTCTTCGTGGCAAGTCTATTTTATTCTCATTCATTATGTATTTGGTAAATCCACTACAATCAAATCCTGATGGAGAGTTTCCTGCCCAAACATAAGGTATACCAATATGCTTCTTCGCGGACAAGACCAATAATGCTCTAATATCACTCCCATTTGGTGATTCAATTAAGTTAATATCCGCTAATCCATCTGCAGTACCTTCTGGTAAAACACCAAATATCATTAGCGTCAAAGACTGCACCTCTTCAAAACCTGAGATGTAACCACTATCCCTTAAGCCAGAAGCCCAATTTTCCATGTTATCCTTTAACTGATTAAGTTCATACATGTGTGCACTAAATAATGCTTCTGAATGCTCTGACTTTTTAATAGAAAGGAAAAATTCTTTCACAGATTCTAATGCGTTAGAATGGCGTTCTTTCCAAAAACTATTTTGTGCCAATTTTATTATACTTAGACTTCGATAATATGAAGGTATCATGGAATAATTGTATTCAGAATTATCTAATAAACGCCCAGATTTACGATATACATTTTTATAATGTCGCTGTGAAAAAAGCATCTCCAATTTATCAAACTCAGAAACCTGAGCCTGAACGTGAGAACCAATAAAAATAAATGTAAATAATAGGGCAGACTTTTTCATAGAAATACAATCTATTGCGAAGTAACAAATATTCTATTACGTATTTTGAGCATCACGCATAATTCATTCCACACTCAATTGTTTATTTCAAATTACACACACATTAACATAAATTGTATAATTTGTATCTTCGCAAAACGTTTAAATCGCGTTATTGTATCTGTATGTACTTTTTTGAAAAAAAAAAGTATTAAAATCAAATAATAATGAAAATTTATATATCGCTTATATCTCTACTATTTATTGGGACAACTTTCGCGCAGCAAGACGAAAAAGCCTTGTCAGTAAGCAAATTCAATGAAGTAATTACTTATATCAACAATATGTACGTTGATGATGTTCAAAATAAATTATTAACTGATGCTGCAATCGTAGCGTTAATGCAAAAGCTTGACCCCCACTCAACTTATATATCAAAGGATGATGTTGATGATGCAAATGAGCGTATTAATGGTAATTTTGTTGGTATAGGTATTCGTTTTCAAATACTAAAAGACACATTAAATGTAGTTGCTACAATTCCTGGAGGCCCATCTGAAAAGTTAGGTATACTTGCAGGCGACAAGATTGTTATGATCGAAAATCAACTAGTTGCAGGAATTGGTTTGAAGAATAGTCAAGTGCGAAAGAAATTACTAGGCGACAAAGGAACAAAGGTTAATGTTAGCATTAAACGTAAAAACAAACATACGCCACTCAACTTCACTATAACCCGTGACGTCATACCTGTTAACTCAGTGGATGCAGCATACATGATCACTGAAGAAACTGGCTATATAAAACTTAATACATTCTCTAGATCTTCACATGAAGAAGTTGTAGGTGGCATTAAGAAATTAAAAGCGTTAGGAATGAAAAATCTAATATTTGATCTGCAAGGTAATGGTGGTGGACTTCTTTATGCAGCAAAATATCTTGGAGATGAGTTTTTATCTGACGACAAGCTTATCGTTTACTCAGAGGGTCGTGCTCAACCAAGGATGGATTTGAATTCCGAAAAAAAAGGACTTTGGGAAAAAGGACGATTGATCCTACTGACTGATGAATATTCTGCTAGTGCCAGTGAAATCCTTTCAGGAGCCGTGCAAGATTGGGATCGTGGTTTAGTTGTAGGGAGAAGGACTTTTGGTAAAGGACTAGTACAGAGACCTATTAACTTAACCGACGGGTCTCAGATTCGATTAACTATAGCACGTTACTACACGCCAAGTGGGCGTTTTATCCAAAAACCATATGATGATGTTGATTCTTACAAAAAAGACTTATTGAACCGTTATGAAAACGGAGAATTCATGAATCAGGATTCGATTAAATTCCCAGACTCACTAAAGCGTAAAACGCTTATCACACAAAGAACTGTTTATGGTGGAGGTGGAATTATGCCAGATTATTTTGTACCATTAGACACTAATGGAGTATCTAATTACTTTACCTCCATTATTCGTGGAGGCCATCTAAATAGCTACATCCTAACATACGTAAATCAAAACAGATCTATTTTGACTAAAAAATATCCTGTTTTCGAAAAATTTAAAACTGATTTCAATATGGACAAATCTTTCATGGATACATTTTTTGAATACGTAGAAAACGAAGATCCTGAGCTTGTTTTTGACGAAAAGGAATACCAAGAAAGTGAAGGCCTTTTAAAGCTTAGAATTAAAGCTATGTTTGCTCAAAACATTTGGGGATATAGCGAATTCTATCAGATTTATAACGATTCAAACGAAATACTTCAAAGAGCACTTAAAATTATTGAGTCCAATCAATATAATAAAGCTGATTTAGCTAAATAGAATGAATAGATTTTATATTTTTGACTTAATAAATAAAATAATGATTAAAACATATTTTACAATTGGAGTACTATTAATAGTAAGTGCTTGTGTGGAAAACTCTTTAGAAATTAAAACTCAAGATGGAGAGGTTACCTCATATATATCTGCAGGCAATAAAACTGACAAAGAACTTAAGGAATCACTCGCGCAAGTCCTTAAAGACGGAAGAGATGAACTTTCAAGCGTCACTACTATCAGCTTTGATAAGTTAAATCATGATTTTGGAGATGTTGTAGCTGAAAAAGAAAACAGAGCTGAATTCATTGTCAAAAACACAGGTGATACCCCACTAATTATATCGAAGGTTTCAGCAAGCTGTGGATGTACAACACCTAAGAAACCGAATGGACCTATCCTTCCTGGAGAAACTGATGTCATTGAAGTAGTTTTTAAATCAAAAGCTGGTCAGAAAAATGAAATAAAGAAAACAGTTACTGTAACAGCAAACACTGTTGAAAAGGTACACATGCTTCAAATTAGAGCGTTTATAAAATAATTATGACCCGGTTAGCTTAGCTTTCCGAGTAATTGAAAGATAGAAATGGCAGGTAAAGCGCAAGTCGAAAATTTTTACGATGATTTTGTTAAAACACAAACAAAAATCGGAGTATCCGTCCGTCATCAATTAATGCACAAAGCACTTAAAACCATAGGCCTTAGAAGTGATTCTAATGTACTAGAAATTGGTTGTGGTATTGGCACAGCGAGTAGCTTAATCATTAAGTCAACTCCAAAAGGTAAATTCTTAGGGTGTGACATTTCACCAAACAGTATTAAATTGGCTAATGAACTACACAAGAGTAATTCTGTACAGTTTAGAGTAGACGATATGACTTCTTTCAGATCAGACCTTAAATTTGACTTTATTGTTTTTCCTGATGTACTTGAACATATACCTATTGAACAGCATTCAAATCTATTCAAGAATGTCGCTAGTGTTTGCAAACCAAACACAAAAGTGCTCATTAATATTCCCGAACCGAATGCATTAAATTGGACAAGAGAAAATCGCCCAGAGGTTTTACAGATTATTGATCAATCCTTGTCTATGCAAGATTTATTAAATAATACTTATCCTTACGGCTTCCAAGTTCAAAGTATCCGCCCTTACGCCATCCATACCAATGTCGATAATTATTTATCTATCGTTTTAATTCGTGACACAAAAACTAAATCAATTGTATTAAAAGGAAAATTCATTCAGCTTATTCAGAATATTAAAGCTAAATATCTTTAATGGCTAAAAAGAATCTTATCTATATCCACATTGGACTTTCATCATTTGTGAGAAAGGATATAGAAATTCTTTCAAAGGAGTACATACTAAATATTCATGAGTTCGATTTAAAGCAAAAGAAGCGACTTCCATTAACTTTCTTTAATCAACTTTGGATGTTATTGACATCTCTTCGGAAATCTGAAGGAGTCATTATCCAATTTGCAGGATATCAATCTTACCTCCCTACTATATTAGCTAAGCTATTTAATAAGAAATGTATTCTCGTTTTAGGCGGTACAGATACCGTTAGCTTTCCTTCTATTAAATACGGAAATTTTTACAAAAAGTATTTAAGATTTGTTACTCTAAAAAGTCTAGAACGGGCCGATTTACTTGTGCCTGTTTCAGAAACCTTAATTGAATATGACTACACATATCAAAACAACGATTTTAACAAGCAAGGCTACCTTTTTCATGCACCTTCTATAAATACGCCGGTAAAAACGATTTATAACGGATACAACTCGTATAAATGGATTGTTTCGGATACAAAGGAACAGAACTCCTTTGTAACTATAGCAGCAGATCTAGGAAGTCGTTTTGGAATTGAATTAAAGGGAATTGATTTAATATTAAATATCGCACAAAACTTTAACGACTGTAATTTCTACATAGTTGGTGGAGACAAAATCAACGTTGAAGTTCCTGAAAATATAATCCTTGTTGATAATATACCTCACGATGAATTGCCTGCTTTTATTTCGACTAAACAATTTTATTTACAATTATCTATAAGTGAAGGCTTTCCTAACGCCTTGTGTGAAGGAATGTTATCAGGATGCACGCCTATTGTATCTAATACTGGAGCAATGCCTTACATTATTGGTGAAACAGGTTATCTATTAAAAGAAAAAGATCAACATCAATTAATCTTAATCATAGAAAAAGCAATATCAAATTATTCTATTGAGCTTGGTATTAAGGCTAGAAATAGAATCGCTTCTGAGTTCAGTATAGAGCGAAGAGAGAAAGAAATCCTTGCCCTTATCTCTAAGTCTTTGTAGGCAACTCTTTTTCATCTGTATCATAAAGAGGGATTTTCCAAAATCCAACTCCAAAGCAAAGTACTAAGAATACTGTACCTAAAACAGCAATTGTATTTGATGTTCTAATCTTAGGGATATCAAACGAAAATTCAATCACGTGATTTCCTCCATCTAATTCTAATCCCCTTAACAAGTAATTCACTTTTAGAATCTCCACATCTTCCCCGTCCACTTTAGCGCCCCAGCCTTCAGGATAGTATATTTCGGAGAATACAGCTAACTGCTTGTCATCGATTTCAGCATCATAAACAATTTTATTAGGAGCATAAGACTTCATTTTAATCGTGCCAATACCGGTATAATTTTGTTTTGACAACTTCTTAGATTCTGATGATAGCATTATGACTTCTTTCGAAGGAATAAATTCTTCTATCTTCTCAATAGAAACCATAGAAGTAAAAGAATTAGCTGTATCTAACCTTATTGTTTGTTCAGGAACCAAATTAGTACGTCCATTAATATCGGCAACGAATAACACTTTTAATCCTATCGCTAATCCATTAGACAATGGGATTTCCAAAGTATCACCTAGCAATGAAATGTAAAGCATTTGTTCAGAGCCATAAACTACAGACGATTGTTCAGTCTTTCCATTAATTATCATTTTACCTTTACCAAAATTACTCAATTGATACTTACCTCCTAACGCTCTAATTTCATCATCAGGAGTTTCAAATGATCTGATATCTTTTACTAACCAAGCATTTCCAAGTGCTCCTAAATTTGGATTTACTGCTCCACCTTGAATGAAGTATTTTACGTTCAACATATTCAATACTGCTGAATTTGATTTCGCAATCTGGAATTCAAACAAGTTTTGAATGTTTCTCAATTTCGCACCATGATACCCACCTAATGATTTATGGAAATATGAAGCACGAGAACTACCCCATCCTCCATTCATATCAAATACGCGATAATTAGTATTCATATTTAACGCTGAAAATATATATGAATCAATAACTCTACGTTTATCTTTCCCTGAATATTCTAATTCAGCTGCTTTCTTTTCTCCTCTAATCTTTCCTTCATTGATCGCTATGGCTAAAGTCGGATTCTGATTAATTTCAGTATCTAAAATTATCAAATCAGTTTCTTGAGAACTAATTGGATATGCAATTTCAGCTTTTGGCACCCAATGAACGTAATTGTCAGAAGCATCTTTATCGCTCCCTAAGTACATTCGATTAACAGGCACAAGATCAATTAAGACAATAACAACTAGACCTCCAACAATTGAAATTGAAGAAATATCTGTAAAGAAAAATAAAGCAATTATAATAATTGAGAGAATTAAGAACCCCACTGAACGTAACATTGAACTCGTAAACAATTCAGAACGAAATGACTTCAACTCTTTATATGACTCTTCATATTGATTCACTTGGGATTCAATAACACTTTGCATTTGAGACTGATTATTTACATCAATTCCATATTCCGATAACTCCTGAGGATTAGTAGTGTAGATGTCTGTTCTTGCGTAAGACTCAATATCACGCATGCTATTTACCTCCGTAGGGTTTGTGAAGTTATCCCCGATTCCGATTACAGTAATCCCCAACATAACAAATAGAAATGAAGTTGATGAAATAATGTACAATTTCTTCTTTGCCTTAAACTCTTCACGGTTTTGATATATCTTTTGAAGAAAGAGAACTCCCATTAACGGAATACACAATTCAATTAACACATTGATAATCGTTACAGTTCTGAACTTGTTATATCCTGGTATGTTGTCTACAAAAAATTCTGTAAGCCACATAAAGTTTTTTCCCCATGAAAGCATTAACGCTAAGACTGTAATTACGAAAAACACCCACTTGATCTTATCTTTCAAAAAGACCAATGAAAGCATTGCTAAAAATAATACAGCGATTCCTAGGTAGAAAGGACCAGATGTAATTGGTTGCTCTCCCCAGTAAAGTAAAAATGGTCTTGCTTGAACACCTCCACGACCATCAGCTTTTAAATAAGAAGCGCTAAGAGCAGACTTAACCTGTGCAGAACTTCTACCTGAAATCTCTAGCTTTTCTCTAAACGGCATATTGGCTAAAATGTTCGAATGTGAACCTTTAACATAAGGAGATAAAAAGGTAAATGACTCACCTATTCCATAGCTCCAATTTGTAATGTAATCGATATCTAAACCACCTGTATTTTTAGCTTCTGAGCCATCTGGATTAATCGTTAAATCGTTTGCTCCACGAATGGTATGTTTTGCATAATCATTGGTTGCAGTGATGTTTCCGTAATTAATCAACAAAGCCAATACATAAGCCCCAGCCAAAGCAACACTTGTAATTGAAAACTGCTTAAGTTCTTTTGTTTTAAGCGCTTTAGCCAATTCGTAAAGGCCAATTGCAAAAAGCAACATTCCTAAGTAATACGTTACTTGTAAATGATTTGAAGACAGCTCAAAAGTCATAAATAACGCTGAAAGAATCACTCCCCATTTCCAACTATTACGATACGACATTATAAATGCACCAACTACAGGGGCCATAAAAGCGACAGCAATAGCTTTGGAATTATGCCCAGCCTGTAAAATTAGAATCTCATAAGTAGATAAAGCAAATGCTAGTGCCCCAAAAAGAGCAATCAAAGGTTTAACTCGTAAGCACAATCCAAGAATATAAAACCCGATTAGATGTAATAAAAAAATGCCGGCAGGTACACCTATGGATCCCAAAAACCATATAGTTATCTTTTGAAATACATTTCCGTTGTATAGTGTCGAAATCTGAACAGTTGGCATTCCACCAAACATCGAATTCGTCCAAAAGGGTTCCTCTCCAGTGGCTTCACGGAAATGTTGCGTCTCATTGGACATCCCTTTATGTTGCTCAACATCGTGCTGTTTCAATCCGAAACCATCAAACTCTGGAGAAAAATAAGCAACAGTAACAATAACAAATACAGCAAGAATTGCAAAATGTTTCCAGTTCTTTGTGAGAAAAGACTTAATATCCATAGTGTGAAATTTCAAATAATTAAAGGATGAATATAATAAAATTGTCGTTAAAGAAATAGCTTAACAACAATCAAAGCAGTAAAGTTTTTTGGTTAATCTAACTCTTCAAAATCAACATCTTGAATATCACTCTTGTTTGATATGTTTTCCCCTAAAATCTTTATCTTTCCTTCAGATTTCTTTTTAGATCGCTTTTCAGTATCAAAATTTTGCTGATTTTGATTGTGCTTTCGCTCATCTTCCATATTACGTTTAGCAATCATAAATTGGCCTAAAAAGCGTAAAACAAAGAGCACTCCACCAATTACGAGAAGTGTTCTGAATAATCCGGTAGCACTGGATTCAATAACCATTATTTAGATAAATGCATGTTACGCTCAGAGTATATTTTTAAGAAGTAAGGATCTTTCAATGTATCAATAAAAAGGATTCCTTCCCCCGTAGATTTCATTTCTGGGCCAAGTTCTTTCTTAACTTCTGGAAATTTCTCGTAAGAGAATACTGGGATTTTAATTGCGTATCCATTTTTCTTAGGCTGGAAGTTGAAATCTTTAATTTTCTTCTCACCTAACATTACTTTTGTTGCGTAGTTTACATATGGTTCATCGTATGCCTTAGCAATAAAGGGAACTGTTCTAGAAGCTCTAGGATTGGCCTCAATGACATAAACAATATCATCTTTAATAGCGAATTGGATATTCATTAAACCAACTGTTTTTAATTCCACAGCAATTTTGCGCGTAATATCGTCAATCTGTTGCATCACAAAATCACCTAAATTATACGGAGGAAGTAAAGCAAATGAATCTCCAGAGTGAATCCCAGCGGGTTCAATATGTTGCATTACACCAATAATATAAACATCTTCTCCATCACAAATTGCATCTGCTTCTGCTTCAATTGCTCCTCCTAAGAAGTGATCCAAAAGAATCTGATTACCTGGCATCTCATTTAAAATATCAACCACATGATGCTCGAGCTCTTCACGGTTAATTACAATCTTCATCTTTTGTCCACCAAGAACATAAGAAGGTCTAACCAATAATGGAAAACCTAAATCATTTGATAACACCAATGCTTGCTCAGCACTTTCGACTATTCCATACTTAGGAAAAGGAATGTTGTTTGCTTCTAACACCTTAGAAAATCGCCCTCTATCTTCAGCTAAATCTAATGCATCATAACTCGTTCCAAAAATTTTAATTCCGTAGCGCTCTAATTTCTCTGCAAGCTTCAATGCTGTTTGGCCACCTAATTGAACAATAACACCATCGGGTTTTTCATGCTTGATTATATCATAAATATGCTCCCAAAAAACAGGTTCGAAGTATAACTTATCCGCTGTATCAAAGTCAGTTGAAACAGTTTCTGGATTACAGTTAATCATTACTGTTTCATAACCACATTCTTTAGCCGCTAAAACACCATGAACACAGCTGTAATCGAATTCAATTCCTTGGCCAATTCTATTTGGACCAGAGCCTAAAACAACTACCTTTTTTTTGTCTGAAACAACACTTTCGTTCTCGTATTCAAATGTTGAATAATAATATGGCGTTTGCGCTTCAAATTCGGCAGCACAAGTATCAACTAATTTATAAACACGATTAATTCCAAATTCTTCACGTTTTGAATAAACCTCTGACTCGAGACACCTCAATAAGTGGGCAACTTGCCTATCGGCGTATCCTTTTTGTTTTGCTTCGAACAATAAATCTTTAGGAAGTGTGTCTAAACGGAATTTCTCAATATCTCTTTCCATTTTAACCATCTCCTCAATTTGTCTTAAGAACCAGTTGTCAATTTTTGTTTTCTCTTGAATACGCTTGAAAGGAATACCTAATTTCATTGCATCATAAATATGGAATAAACGATTCCATGATGGATGCTCTAAACTATGTAAAATTTCATTCTGATTCGTAAGTTCTTTTCCATCTGCCCCAAGACCATTTCTACCAATCTCTAATGATTGACAAGCCTTTTGCAATGCCTCTTGAAAAGAACGTCCAATTCCCATAACCTCCCCAACAGATTTCATCTGAAGTCCAAGCTCTCTATTTGCACCAGGAAATTTATTAAAATTCCAACGTGGTATCTTCACAATTACATAATCCAACGTTGGCTCAAATAAAGCTGACGTTGTTTTTGTAATTTGATTTTGTAATTCATCTAAATGATAACCAAGTGCCAATTTAGCGGCAATCTTAGCAATAGGATAACCCGTTGCTTTTGACGCTAACGCTGAAGACCTTGATACACGAGGGTTAATCTCAATTGCGATAATATCCTCCTTTTCATCTGGAGAAACGGCAAACTGCACATTACATCCACCTGCAAAATTACCGATTGAGCGCATCATTTTGATCGCCATATCCCGCATTCTTTGGAATGTCGTATCTGATAATGTCATTGCTGGCGCAACAGTAATTGAATCTCCTGTATGTACTCCCATTGGATCAAAATTCTCAATCGAACAAATGATAACAACGTTATCATTTAAATCTCTTAACAACTCTAATTCATATTCTTTCCACCCTAAAAGAGCCTTGTCAATCATCACCTCATGTATTGGTGACAGCTTTAAACCTCTCTCTAATAAGGTGTCAAAATCAGCTGGATCATGAACTATTGAAGCTCCTGCACCACCCAATGTATAAGAAGCCCTTACACATAAAGGGAAACCAAACTCTTGGGCAATTTCTTTTCCTTGCAAGAATGACTTTGCAGATTTCTGAGGTGCCATTGGAATATCAATTGATAACATCAAATCTCTAAAAGCCTCTCGATTTTCAGTGATTTCAATTGCGTTGATATCTACTCCAACAATTTTCACATTATGATCTTCCCAAATGCCCATTTCGTCACATTTGATACATAAATTCAACCCTGTTTGCCCACCCATCGTTGGTAAAACAGCATCTATATTATGTTTTTCAAGGATTTCCAAAATACTTGCAGGCTCTAAGGGTTTTAAATAGACATTATCAGCTACAACCTTATCCGTCATTATTGTGGCGGGGTTAGAGTTAATTAATGTTACTTCAACGCCTTCTTCTCTAAGAGATCTTGCTGCTTGTGATCCAGAATAATCAAACTCACAGGCTTGACCTATCACAATTGGTCCGCTACCTATAATTAGTATGGACTTAATCGAATTATCTTTCGGCATATCATGCTCAAATTATGGTGTTCAACTACTACGCTAAGTTAGCGCCAAATTGAAGGCGAATTTAGGTAAAAAATGGCATTGCTTAAACCGTTTTTTAATTGTTTTTATAGATGTTGTTAACAATAATCGTGAATAACTTTCACACACTAGCTATTAGAAGAGCTCTTCTAATAAAAAAAAGAGGTTATTTTTGATGTAATAAATTAACAAGCTGGTAATTATATTCCACCATTGAAACACTGTGAAAAAGTATTAATAATTGATTCGACAAACACATGTCTCAAAGAGGAATATTCTTAAATTATCATCTGTTTTACTAACAAGTAATATTATGCAAGAAATACTTTCAAATCAAGAGATTGAACAAAAAATAAATCGTTTAGCACATCAAATTATCGAGAACTCCTTCGAAGAAAATGAAATTCACATTGGTGGAATTGTTGGTAACGGCGTACTGCTTGCAAGTAAACTTTCATTAATAATCACAAAACATTCTAATTTAAAAGTAAATCCGTTTGAAATCATAATGAATAAGTCAGAGCCCTGGTCAGAGCCCATTACACTTTCTTCTGAAGTTGATTCATTAAAAAATGGTTTCATCATTCTCGTGGATGATGTTTTAAATTCGGGAAAGACAATGCAATATGCTCTTACAGAAATCTTAAGGTTCCCAACGAAAGCAATAAAAACTGTTGCGCTTGTCGACAGGAAACACCGTAAATTCCCAATTAAAGCAGATTTTGTA
This sequence comes from Flavobacteriales bacterium UBA4466, assembly GCA_905182335.1. GTDB lineage: Bacteria > Bacteroidota > Bacteroidia > Flavobacteriales_D > Crocinitomicaceae > UBA4466. The sequence continues at coordinate 123,691 of CAJJBE010000006.1, forward strand.
GGGCTTGAATTATCAACAACATTAAAAGAACGCGTAGAGATTATTTTTAAAGAATCAGAACAAAAAGCATATTTAGTATAATGAAAGTAACTGAATCATCATCAAATCACGATAACCTCGATTTAATGTCGACAAAGGAGCTATTAAACGGAATCAACACTGAGGATAGTACAGTTGCTAATTCAGTTCAAAAAATCATTCCTTCAATTGAATTATTCATTAATGCTTGTTATGAGAGAATGCAAAAAGGCGGACGCTTATTCTACATTGGAGCTGGAACAAGTGGACGACTAGGGGTTGTAGACGCTAGTGAATGCCCCCCAACTTTTGGCGTAGACCATGGGGTTGTTATTGGAGTTATCGCTGGTGGAGATTGTGCAATACGAAAAGCCGTTGAATTTGCCGAAGACGATACGAATCAAGCATGGAAAGATCTTGCAGAATTTAACACTACAAAATTAGATACGGTTATTGGGATTGCAGCATCAGGTAGCACACCGTACGTAATTGGTGGATTAAAAAACGCAAATCAAAATGGATTATTAACTGGGGCCATTACATGCAACCCTAATAACCCGATTGAATCAGAAGCTGAATTTCCAATGACAGCAATTGTAGGACCTGAATTCGTGACTGGAAGTACGCGAATGAAGTCAGGTACAGCTCAAAAACTAATTCTAAATATGATTAGCACGAGCTTAATGATTAAGCTCGGAAAAGTAAAAGGAAACAGAATGGTTGATATGCAACTGAGTAATCAGAAGCTAGTGGATCGTGGAGTAAGAATGATTCAAGATTCTATCGATACTACATACGAGGAAGGAAAATTGCTACTAGAGAAACATGGCAATGTAAGGAAAGCAATTGATGCTTTCAACTGTAAATAATTCAAAACATTACACCATAAAAAAAGGGAAGCTACCCCCCCTTTTTCTTCTAATCAATTTCAGTAAAAAAATAATCATCTTTTCTTTTTCGCAGGCTTTTTCTTGCCTTTCTTAACATCAACGATTAACTCAGTCAACCCTTCTTTCATATCAATCTTTATGTCATCACCTTCTTTCAAACGAGACCTTACAATCTCTTCTGCTAAAGGGTCTTCAATGTATTTTTGTATTGCTCTTTTTAATGGTCGAGCACCAAACTTCTCATCATATCCTTTCTCTGCGATAAAGTCTTTTGCAGCCTCAGTCATTTCAATAGAATAACCAAGATCAACAATTCTTCCATATAGCTTAGATAATTCAATATCAATGATTTTATGAATACCTTCTCTAGAAAGAGAATTAAACATAATCATATCATCAATACGATTTAAAAACTCAGGAGCAAAGGCCTTTCTAAGTGCATTTTGAACAACTGCTTTAGAGTGCTCTTCTTTTTGATCAGACTGTGCTTTAGTTCCAAAACCGACACCCGTTCCAAAATCAGACAGTTGACGCGCCCCTATATTTGAAGTCATAATCAAAATCGTATTCTTAAAATCAATTTTCCTTCCTAGACCATCTGTCATATGGCCATCATCTAACACCTGAAGTAAAAGATTAAAGACGTCTGGATGGGCTTTTTCAATCTCATCTAACAAGACTATAGAATATGGCTTTCTACGGATTTTCTCCGTTAATTGCCCCCCTTCTTCATAACCTACATATCCTGGAGGTGCGCCTACCAAACGAGAGATGGAGAACTTCTCCATATACTCTGACATGTCAATACGAATAAGTGAATCTTGTGAATCAAACAAGTACTGAGCAAGAACCTTAGCTAATTGTGTTTTACCTACCCCAGTTGGCCCTAAAAAGAAAAAAGACCCAATTGGCTTGTTTGGGTCTTTTAACCCAGCGCGATTACGCTGAATAGCTTTGACTACTTTGTCAACAGCAACATCTTGACCAATAATTTTTGCTTTAATATCATCAGACATTGTAGCTAAACGGCCAGTCTCAGATTCAGAAATACGTGTCACAGGAACACCACTCATCATTGAAACCACTTCTGCAACATGCTGCTCAGTAACAATTACACGATTTAATTTATAATCTTCTTCCCACTTATTCTTCGCAGCTTCAAGCTCCTCAATTAATTTACGCTCAACATCACGAAGTTCCGCAGCCTTCTCGTACTGTTGTGATTTAATTACTTCATTTTTCTCCGCTTTTAAATCCTCTATTTTTTTCTCAACATCCAAAATCCCTTGAGGGACGTTCATGTTAGTTAAATGAACACGAGATCCAACTTCATCCAATGCATCAATTGCCTTGTCCGGAAGGTGCCTATCAGTAATGTATCGCTCTGTCAAAGTAACACATGACTTAATTGCATCAGCATCATAAGTAACGGAATGATGATCTTCATAGCGTTCTTTAATATTATCTAGAATCTGAATAGTCTCTTCAATATTTGTCGGCTCGATAATTACTTTTTGGAATCTACGCTCAAGTGCACCGTCTTTTTCGATGTGCTGACGATACTCATCTAGAGTCGTAGCTCCAATCACTTGCATTTCACCCCTTGCCAAAGCAGGCTTAAACATGTTTGAAGCATCTAAAGAGCCAGAAGCACCACCAGCACCAATAATGGTGTGAATTTCATCTATAAATAAAATTACATCCGGATTCTTTTCAACTTCCTGCATAACAGCTTTCATTCGCTCCTCAAACTGCCCTCTATATTTAGTGCCAGCAACTAAAGAGCCGAGGTCTAAGGATACAATTCGTTTATCAAAAAGAACTCGAGAAACTTTACGCTGCACAATTCTCAATGCTAAACCTTCAGCGATAGCACTTTTACCAACACCTGGCTCACCAATAAGAATCGGGTTGTTTTTCTTTCTACGTGATAAAATTTGACTTACACGTTCAATTTCAGCTTCACGACCTACTATAGGATCTAACTTTCCAGCCTCAGCCATTAACGTTAAATCTCTGCCAAAATTATCTAAAACTGGAGTCTTAGATTTCGGGTCAGCGCTTTTTCTTGGAGTAGAAAATGACTCTTCTGCCCCACCTTCTTCCTCTGCTCCACCTGGGTATTCAGCACGAGGAGTTATCCCTTCATCTTTCATGGCTTCTAATTCATCTTTTACATTTCCATAAATCACACCGTATTTATTTAAAATACTACATGCTACACTATCTTCGTTCTTTAAAATCGAAAGTAATAAGTGCTCAGTTCCAATCATTGAACTCTTATATAATTTAGCTTCTAAATATGTTAATTTTAATACCCGTTCTGCTTGTTTTACTAGTGGAATGTTTGATATTTTTTTATTTACCACACTTGTATTCCTAGTTAAATTTTGTTCAATTTCTTTTCGAATCATCTTAAGGTTCAATTGAAATTCATTTAAAACTACAATTGCTTTGCCGTCTCCCTCTCTTATTAATCCTAAAAGGAGATGTTCAACACCTATAAAGTCATTACCCAATCGAAGTGCTTCCTCTCGACTATAACTAATTACGTCTTTAACTCGTTGTGAAAATTTCGCTTCCATAATTTATGTTCAAAGATATTCTATAATGTTTGTGCCTTGCAAAAATGTACATTTTACATCACTTACAAATATATAACGAATAAAATTGTTAATAAGTCAACCAAATCGTCAATTTTCCACAGTTTTTTGTTAGTAAATACAATCACACAAGAAAAGGAAATACGACCTAAATTGACTAATTTCGATGCTTGCATTTTAATGCGCTTGCATGACGCACAATAATTATTAATTGAAAGATGGCAGACGGAGAAAGAATAATCCAAATTAACATTGAAGATGAAATGAAATCAGCTTACATTGACTATTCAATGTCAGTAATTGTTTCTAGAGCACTTCCAGATGTTAGAGATGGTTTTAAACCAGTTCACAGAAGGGTACTTTACGGAATGCAAGACCTAGGTGTCTATTCCAATAGACCATATAAGAAATCAGCGAGAATTGTTGGTGAAGTATTAGGAAAGTACCATCCACACGGAGACAGTTCAGTCTATGACACAATGGTACGTATGGCCCAGCCATGGTCTTTACGTTATCCATTAGTGGACGGACAAGGTAACTACGGTTCTATTGACGGTGATAGTCCGGCAGCAATGCGTTATACTGAAGCAAGACTTCGTAAGATCGCTGAAGACATGCTTGGAGATCTAGAGAAAGAAACGGTTGATTTCGTTCCTAACTTTGATGATAGCATGGTGGAGCCTTCTGTGCTCCCCTCTAAAATACCCAACCTTTTAGTTAATGGCGCAAGTGGTATTGCTGTTGGTATGGCTACAAACATGGCGCCACACAACCTTACAGAGGTAGTAAACGGCACAATTGCATATGTAGAGAATAACGACATTGACGATGAAGAACTACTAACCTATGTGAAAGCACCTGATTTCCCTACCGGAGGAACTATTTATGGCTATGAAGGAGTTCGTGATGCACTATTAACAGGCCGTGGAAGAATTGTAATGCGTGGTAAAGCTGAAATTGAAGAAAATAATGCCGGCAAAGAGGTTATTATTGTTTCTGAGATTCCTTACCAAGTAAACAAGGCAGACATGATTAAGAAAACTGCTGATCTTGTTAATGATAAAAAAATTGATGGCATCTCTGATATTAGAGATGAATCAGACAGAAATGGAATGCGTATTGTCTACGAACTAAAAAGAGATGCGATTCCAAATGTAGTACTAAATAAACTATTTAAGTATACAGCACTACAAAGCTCATTCTCAGTAAATAACATATGCCTTGTAAAAGGGAGGCCTGAGCAATTGAATTTGAGACAAATGATTTCAAACTTCGTAGAATTTCGTCACGAAGTTGTTGTCAGAAGAACAAAATTTGAATTACGAAAAGCTGAAGAAAGAGCTCATATTTTAGAAGGTTTAATTATCGCTTCTGACAATATCGATGAAGTAATAAAAATTATTAGAGCCTCTAAAAGCCCAGACGAAGCAAGAGAGAATCTTATCAAACGATTTGATCTAAGTGATCTTCAAGCAAGGGCTATAGTAGAAATGAGACTTCGTCACCTTACTGGTCTTGAGCAAGACAAGTTAAGAGGTGAGTTCGATGAACTAATGATTTTAATCACAGACTTAAAAGACATCCTTGCAAGCGAAACGCGCAGAATGGAAATAATTAAGAATGAACTCATTGAAGTTCGTGATAAATACGGAGACGCACGGAGATCTCAAATTGAATACTCTGCAAGCGAAATGCGTATTGAAGATTTAATTCCAGATGAAGAAGTCGTTGTTACTATATCTCATGCTGGATATATTAAGCGTACAAGTTTAGTTGAATACAAAGTCCAGAACAGAGGTGGAATGGGATCTAAAGGGTCGTCTACTCGAGACAAAGATTTCTTAGCAGAACTTTTTGTTGCAACAAACCACAATTACCTACTTATATTCACTGAGAAAGGCAAGTGTTTCTGGATGCGTGTATACGAAATTCCAGAAGGAACAAAGGTAAGTAAAGGTAGAGCAATTCAAAACCTTATTAACATAGAGCAAGACGACAGCATTAAAGCTTATGTGAATGTTAAAGACTTAAAAGATGATGACTATGTTAAAAACAACTTCATTGTTATGGCTACTAAAAAAGGTGTCATTAAGAAAACATCTTTAGAAGCATACTCTAGACCAAGGACAAATGGGATTAATGCGATTACAATCCGTGAAAACGATGAATTATTAGAAGCTAAATTAACCAATGGATCTAACGAAATTGTTATAGCAACTACTAACGGTAGAGCAATTCGATTTAACGAAGAAAAAGTTAGGGCTATGGGTAGAAATGCCGCAGGAGTCAGAGGTGTTACATTAACATCAGAAGACGACGAAGCAATTGGAATGATTTGCGTTGAAGACATCCACTCTACTATCATGGTAGTTTCAAATAGAGGCTACGGTAAGCGAACTTACCTAAATGATCCTAAAGACGACGAACCAATCTACAGAGTTACAAACCGTGGCGGTAAAGGCGTTAAAACTTTGAATGTTACCGATAAGACTGGAAAACTACTTTCCATTAAGAACGTAACAGACGAAGAGGACTTAATGATTATCACAAAATCTGGAGTTACCATTCGTATGCATATTGACAGCATCAGAACCATGGGTAGAGCTGCTCAAGGGGTTAAGCTAATTAATCTTAAAGGCAAATCAGAAATAGCAGCCGTTGCAAGAGTACCAAGAAGTGAAGATGAAGACGAAGATGTTGCGCTAGACGAGAATGGAGAAGTAGTTGAGAAAATGTTAGACGCCACAGATGTAGAGCCTAATAGCGACAACGAAGGAACCGAGGAAAATGGAACGGATATTGAAAATGATTCTACGGAATAGAACAAGTCGTTATAATATAATACATAACAAAAAAATAATTATGAATACGCTGTTGATAAATTTTGGGCTCTCTATAGGAGTCATGGCATTAACCTCCGTTTCAGTCGCTCAAAAGAAGAATGAAACAAGTGCTGCAGTTGAATATAAAAACAAGTATCGTGCTGCAATGCAAAAGGGTGATCTAGAAACTGCAAAAAAAACATTAATCTCTGCAAAAGGTTTTATTGATTTAGCAACTGTACACCCTGATACAAAAAATAGTCAGAAAACAAATTGGCTTAAAGGTGAAATCTATGCAAGCTTCCTTACACTAGGTATTCAATCGCAAGACACAGTGTTTATAAAGCTAGCTGGCGAAGACGCACTAGAGCAAAGCATTGCTGCTTTCAAACATGGATATGGTATCAGTAAAAAGATGAAGGATGAAATCAAAAAATCTGTTTATCAAAAGGCGTCTATTCTTAACGGTATGGGAAACATGCTTTATAAAGCAGATCAATTTAAAGAAGCTGCTGAAATTTACGAGTATCAAGCAAAATATAGAGATGCGATTAACGAGCTTGATAGCATAGCAATCTACAACGCATCTTTGTGCCATGAAAAATCAGGAGAATACTTAGTTGCGGCAATGGGATATGAAAAACTATCCAGCGCAGGCTATAGAACTACGAATTGTGCCATACTCGCTTCTTCATCTTTCAGAAAATCAGGAGACCTTTTAAAAGCGAAGGAAATTTTAAGTAAAGCACGAGAAACAAATCCTTCAAATCGTGACTTACTATTAGAACTAGTAAATACAAATATTGAGGCTGGCGATGCTGCTGGTGCACAAGCTGCATTAAACGATGCAATAACTACTGATCCTGACAATAAAAAGTTACACTACACCATTGGAACAATCTATATTGAGCTAAAAGAAAACACAAAAGCTGAAGAAGCATTAAATAAAGCTCTAGCTTTAGATAAGGACTACGCTGATGCACAATACCAACTGGGTGCCCACCTAGTTACTTGGGCTGGTGATTTAAAAACGAAAGCGAATAAATTAAAGCTTGGTGACCCAAGCTACAATAAGTTATTGAATAAAAGTAATGTGTTATATAAAAGAGCATTAATTCCATTAGAAGCATATATTGCAAACGATCCTAATGATAAAGCAGTATTAAATATACTTTTTCAAATTAATAGAAGCCTCGGAAATTCAGAAAAAGCATTAGAGTATAAGAAAAGAGCTGAATCATTATAGCACGTGGTTTTAAACCATTGAAAAGGCACTCTTTTTTGAGTGCCTTTTTTTATTGCTTAGATAGTGATAATCGGATATTATATATATCTTTGCACTCCTTCTAGGAGTAGTTCTTAGAATACAAAATAAATCGCAAGCCTTTATTTAGCGGTTTTTATTAATCCTTTCGAGACTTTAGGCAGCTCGAAATACAAAGAAAAAGCCAAGATGGCAAAAAAAATACAAATGCAGGGAACTGCAGAATTTGACTGGGATGCATTAGCATTAGACGGTTATTCTTTAGCTGAAAGAGCTGAACTTTCAGACACCTACGTAGCTACTCTTAACTCAGTTGCAGAGCGTGAAGTTATTGAAGGTACTATTGTATCTTTAAATAAAAAAGAAGTTGTAGTTAACATTGGATCAAAATCTGAAGGTGTTATTCCAACTAGCGAATTTCGCTACAATCCTGACTTAGCTGTTGGAGATGTTGTACCAGTTTTCGTTGAAACACAAGAAGACAAATATGGTCAACTGGTAGTTTCTCACAAAATTGCTCGTGTACATAGTGCATGGAACAAGGTTAACGAAGTACTTAAAACTGGTGAGATTATCACAGGTTTTGTTAAATGCAGAACTAAAGGTGGTCTTATTGTTGACGTATTCGGACTTGAAGCATTCTTGCCAGGTTCTCAAATTGACGTTAAGCCAATTAGAGATTATGATGTTTATGTTGGTAAAAACATGGAATTCAAAGTTGTTAAAATAAACCAAGAATTTAAAAACGTTGTTGTTTCTCATAAAGCACTTATTGAAGCTGAGCTTGAAGAGCAAAAGAAACAAATTATTTCTGGACTTGAGAAAGGTCAAGTATTAGAAGGAACAGTTAAAAACATTACTTCATACGGTGTATTTATAGATCTTGGAGGTGTTGATGGACTTGTTCATATTACTGATTTATCCTGGGGTCGTGTTAACCATCCAGAGGAAATTGTTGAGTTAGACCAAAAAATAAACGTTGTAATACTTGACTTCGATAATGAGAAGAAAAGAATTGCATTAGGATTAAAACAATTACAGCCACATCCATGGGATGCTCTTGAAAGCGGAATGAATGTTGGAGACAAAGTTAAAGGTAAAGTTGTTGTTATGGCTGACTACGGTGCTTTCGTTGAGATAGCTGCTGGAGTTGAAGGTCTTATACACGTTTCTGAAATGAGCTGGTCTCAGCATTTACGTTCGGCACAAGAATTCTTGAAAGTTGGCGACGAGGTTGAGGCTGTTGTACTAACTCTTGACAGAGAAGACAGAAAAATGTCTCTTGGTATCAAGCAGTTAATGCCAGACCCATGGGAAGCTATTGAAGGAAAGTATGCTGTTCATACGCAACACACTGCTAAAGTTAGAAACTTTACAAACTTTGGTGTGTTTGTTGAATTAGAGGAAGGTGTTGATGGATTAATCCATATCTCTGACCTTTCTTGGCAAAAGAAAATCAAGCATCCATCTGAATTCTGCAAAGTAGATGACGCAATGGAAGTTATTGTTCTTGAAATAGATCGTGAAAACCGTCGTATTTCTTTAGGACACAAGCAACTTGAAGAGAATCCATGGCAAGTATTTGAATCTACATTCACTGAAGGTTCAACTCACCAAGGAACAATCGTTGAAAACAAAGATAAATCTGGAATCGTTTCTTTACCATACGGACTTGAAGGCATTTGTCCAGCACGTCATATGAGAAAAGAAGATGGGACTAACGCGCAAGTGGAAGAAACATTAGACTTCGTTATTATTGAATTCAACAAAGATGCTCGTAAAATTGTTGCATCTCACACAAGAACTTTCGAAGCAGGTGACGATAGACCGTCGTCTTCTAAAGGAAAATCTTCTGGTGCTGGAGCGTCAAAAGCATCAAAAGCAGTTAAAGCAAATAATTCTAACATAGAAAAGTCTACTTTAGGTGACCTAGGTGCATTAGCTGAATTAAAAGAGAAAATGGAAAAAGGTAAATAAAACCCTACTCCACTTCATATTAAAAGGCCTTGAGAAATCAAGGCCTTTTTTTGTTTACATCTATAATTCTTATAAAAAGAGGATATAAATCAGAGTGGTTTATTTATTAATAATAGTCTCCGTAAGGTATAAATAGTATAGGGGGCTATGTACTGTCTATTCAATCAAAACAATCTTTATACAGATATATAGTACCTATGGAATAGCATTTGCCATGGTAATTAACCCATTTGAGTTTTGCATTCCAATTACTTGTTTAATCAAAGTTCCTTCAGAATCGATAACTAATAACGTCGGATAGGCTCTAATCCTGTATCGCTTCGCTAATTCCGTTCCAATTGGGTTTTTTTCCATTTCAATCTTAATATTGATGAACTTATCATTAAATACTTCACCAACTTTATCATCCATAAATGATGTAGCTGCCATACGCTTACATGGTCCGCACCAATCAGTATAACAGTCTATGAAAATAAGTTTTTCGGTTTTTTTAGATAAGACTTTTGCTTCATCTAGGGTTATCTCATTAAATGAAATCCCACTATTCTGACTGGAAGAAGACATCATTAAGACTGACGCCAAGGCTACAAATAATACGTTTATACTTTTAATCATCTTTTATATATTACGAACGTTAAGTTAGTCATTTAGTGACAAGCTAAAAAATATACCTTGTCTTTTTCTTATCGTTCAAAGTTGTTATCTTTAAAACAATATTCATTCCAAAAGTAGAATGACTCCAGAATTTATAACGAATAACGACAAATTAATTACAGAAGTAAATGGTTTTATTGCTGAATGGCAATCGTCTTCACTTATTATTGCTGTAAAGACTTCCGGCTCTACAGGAACGCCTAAATTGATTGAACTAAGGAAGTCAAATATGGTTTCTTCAGCACAAATGACAGGGCGTTTTTTCGATTTAAAAAAAGGTGAATCGATATTATTAAACATGTCACCCAAAACAATTGGTGGCATCATGATTATTGTTCGAGCTATCGTTTTAGACTTGAAATTAATTGTTGTAGATGTAACTTCCACGCCGCTTATTCAAATTAAGAACAAGGTAGATATTGTATCAATGGTGCCAATGCAATTAAAAGCATCTATAGAAACATCTCCAGATAAATTTGATTTAATCAGAACGCTAATCATCGGTGGAGGCGTAATTTCAAATACACTTGAAAATCAAATAAAAAATTTGAAATGCGATATTTACCATACTTTTGGAATGACGGAAACTATCTCACATATTGCATTGAGAGATCTTAAATCAGATAATTCCTATTTCCAAACCCTAAATGAAGTAAATATAGAAACTGAAAATGATTGTCTTGTCATATCTGCTGCTGCTCTGGGAATAAATAGGTTAGTAACAAATGACATTGTTGAATTAAAATCTAAAACCAGCTTCAAATGGCTTGGAAGAAGTGATTTTGCAATAAATAGTGGGGGAATTAAAATAATCCCATCAATTATAGAGAGACGATTAAGCACACTTATTCATGCTAATTTATTCTCTTTTGGATTACCAGATATGAAGCTGGGGCAAAGGCACATACTTGTAATCGAAAGTACTAGCGACCTTAAATTAAAGAAATCAGATTTCAATATCCTTGATAACTATATGACTCCGAAAGAAATATATTACTTAGATAAATTCAGCTACACACAAAGTGGCAAAATAAATAAACTTCTTACGATTGAATCCTTAGGTAATGCCAAAAAGCAAGTACTATAAACTATTAGGACTAAGTCCAAATGCAAGTAAAGAGGAGATTCGGAAAAAGTTTCGTGCTCTAGCCCTAAAAGTACACCCTGACCACAATAGCTCTCACTCTGCTGAAGAAGAATTTATTCTACTGACAGAAGCACATGATATGTTATTGGGTAAAACTTCGCTAACGAATAAAAACATTAAAACGAAGGGGGGTACTGAAGAAGATAGACTTAAACGTACAGCGGAGGCGCGAATAATTTTTAAAGAACAACTCATTCGAAATCATTTAGAAAACGAGCTTTACTTCAAAAAACTGACAACAGGTAATAAATGGCGAGTCATGAAGGTATCTGCATTACTAGGTGTATTACTTTCTAGCTTTCTGATATTAGATCTTTTCTTACCCCATCATTACCAAGAACAAGAAATCGTTGAATATAAAAGGTATTTTGCTTACTCTTCAGATGGAGAAAAAATAAGCTTAGTCAAAACTAATACTGAAAATTATTTTTGGGTAAGTAAAATTAGCTTTTCAATGTATGGTAGATCAAGAAAAATTCTAGTTGAATCGAGTTGGTTTTTTCATAATTCAATTCGATTAATATCTAAGGAGAATATTAAAGCCAAAGATTTCGACATCCACTTCTCCTTCTATTCTGCTACCTGGATTCTTTTAATACTATTTTTAACACCATTATTTACATTATGGCATAAGCGAAAGAAAATTAGCTTTACCGTGCTTTTTCATTTCTGTTATTATGGAGTAAATGGTCTTATGGTTTTTTATCTAATTACTGATAATCGATGGGCACACGTATTGACTCTAGGCTACTACTAGAAGCTTTTCATAGCTCTATCCATATCGCGCTTGTCGTCTTTTTCTTTCAAATCATGTCTTTTATCATGAAGTTTCTTTCCTTGCGCAGTGGAGATAACAAGTTTAACCCATCCTTTCTCAGATAAAAACATCTTTAAAGGAATAACAGTGTTTCCTTTAACCTTAAGCCATTTTTCAATACGATTAACCTCCTTCTTATTCAATAATAATTTACGATCACCACGAGGCTTATGATTATAAAAAGAACCATTTTCGTATGCATTCACATACATGTTTCGAATCCACACCTCACCGTTGTCAAAAACAATATAAGCCTCAAGAATACTAGCTTTACTCACCCGTATACTTTTAATCTCAGTCCCGGCAAGCACCATTCCTGCAGTAAATTCTTCTAAAAGATGATATTCGAATCTAGCTCTTTTATTCTTTATGTTAATCTGATTCTTCAAGAGTTATGTATCGATATTAAAATGACATTTATTATTCAACAAAAGTAATACTTCTAATCGATTTCCATACTGAATAAATCAATACCTTTATAGCGTGAAGATACCTTCTAAATATATAGAGAACGCAGTGAATCAAATATCATCTCTACCTGGGATAGGAAAAAGAACAGCTTTAAGACTCGTCCTACAGCTAATGAGTAGATCTAGAGAAGAAATTGAAGACTTTTCCAATGCCTTCACTTTAATGAAGGATAATGTTAAAAAATGTAATACCTGTGGTAACGTTTCTGACGTTCATGTTTGCACTATATGTAGCAATACATCACGAGACAAATCTATAATTTGTGTTGTGGAGGATATCCGAGATATCTTAGCGATTGAAGCAACAGAATCATATAAAGGAATATATCATGTCCTTGGAGGTATTATATCACCAATGGATGGTATTGGACCAAATGACCTCAACATATCATCGCTAGTTGATCGTGCACAGCAAGAGTCAGTTAAGGAAATTATTTTCGCCTTAAGCGCGACCATGGAGGGAGACACAACAAATTTCTTTCTCTACCGAAAACTTAGAAGTTTAAACATATCTATTTCAAGCCTTTCACGAGGTGTTTCCGTAGGAGCAGAATTACAATACGCTGATGAAATCACTTTAAGTCGCTCACTACTTAATCGTCAACCCTTCGAAGTCTAAACTTTTAGATTTCACAAATACTTTTTTTAATTCATAAGCCTTATATTTTGAAACAACTTCTGTTTTGAAATAAATATGATATTCGATTTTAATTCTGTCGTATTAAGTAAAAAAAATAGATATCTTTATAGTAGTTCTTTGGGGTCGTATTGGATTTGACAGCGATAGCAGTTGTTGTGTATAAGCATGTCGAGCGTTGTGGTGAAGCTCGTAAATATCTTGTCGCAAACTATAATTGACAACACGTCATACAGACTTGCTGCCTAATTAGCTGAATGCTAATTAAGCTTAATCTCGTGGAAGCATAGTACACAGACAAGTTCCTTCTCCTTTTCTTCCGTCTGTTAAGAGAGGACTAAGAAGGATTAATAATTACAGAATAGGGTTAGTGATACTTCTAAGCTAACTTGAAACTCAGAAGATAAGTAGATTTTTTTGGGTGTCTTTGTCCAAGAATCTATCGAAAATCAATCAGAGAATAAGCATGTAGAAAACTTAATTATTCGTCGTTTGGACGAGGGTTCGATCCCCTCCGACTCCACTGAAAGGGAGAGCTCTAAATTTTTAAAGAGTTCTCCCTTTTTTATTTTCCCA
>CAJJBE010000007.1 GCA_905182335.1 Flavobacteriales bacterium UBA4466
AGTGGTCCCACATGGGCTCGAACCATGGACCCCCTGATTATGAGTCAGGTGCTCTAACCAGCTGAGCTATAGGACCGGTAATTTTTTCAAATCAGGTGTGCAAATATAGTATTCAAAAATTGATTATCAAACACGCATTCGAAATAAATATTAGCTGAATTGTCAGAAAATACTAGGAAATAAACCTCCCGCGAAAAATACCCATGGTTAATATTCCAAAAATAATTGTTGCAAAAATTAAATGACTCGTCTGAACCAACCCTGGCATATCGGCATAAGCTAATAAAACGCCTGATAATAGCTCTAATGCCAAAACAATTGCCGCTGCTCTAATAAATGAATATTTAGAAAGCGATTCGTTCTTCCAGGTGATAAAGACTAAAATAAGCATTACAAGCCATGAAAAACTTCGGTGAATATAAAATGGCATTCCTAGCTCATCCGTCCAGCTATCTCTCCCTAACCCCATCTTAGTTAACTCATCGATAGACTCACGTACCTGTGTCCCCAAGAACATTTGATAAAAAACGATTGTAAAACTCAACCAAATTAATACAATCATCCATTTAGGGTGCTTTTGGCCGACACTATATGTTGGGCTTATTTTCTTAATGAAATAAATCTGAATGGCAATAATTACTAATGCCAACAACATATGAATTGTAATTGTCCAAGGTACTAAGTTTGATGCAACGACGATTGATCCAAACCATGCTTGAAATGCCATTAATACCAAATTAAAGAATGTCAACAGGATTAAATTTCGTTTCCTATATTTCATTAACAGCCAGATAAAGGAAAGTAACATTGCGTTTCCTGCAAGAAATCCGAACAATCGATTTATATATTCTATCCAGGTTTTTCGAACGTTAAAATCTTGCTCAATACGCAGCATAGGATCAGTCTTTAACTTTTCTGCCGTTTCAGTAAGCCCCAACTTAGAAAGCAACTTGGAAAAGTTTTCAATTTTTCCTGCTCTTTTTTCAGAGTACATATCCTTATAATCTGCAGGAAGGCTAGCACCTGTTGTGGGTGGAATCCATTCACCAAAACACTTAGGCCAATCAGGGCATCCCATCCCACTACCTGTAATTCGAACAAAGCTTCCTGCAATTACAATTAAATAAATTAAGACTAGGGCTACCCAATTAAATCGAATAAATGCTTTTGAAAACTTCATATACAAAAGTAATCATTCGTACATTTATCCCAACAAAATATACACATTGAATATTTGTATCATTGGCCTTGGTTGGCTCGGGGCTCCTTTAGCAAAGCATCTTCAACAAGAAGGACATCTTGTTGTTGGTTCAACACGAACAATAGCGAAACAAAAAGTACTTCAAAACGAAGGCATAAAAACCGTGCTTTTCGACTTAGAAACATCTAAAAACCTGCCAAATGAGCTCAATTCAAACATTGATTTAGTAATCTTCACTGTGCCACCAATCAGAAAATATTTACAAACTTATTATGGAGATAAACTGAATGGAATCGCTGCTCAATTCTCTAGTAATACAGCATTTATATTCACAAGTTCAATAAGTGTTTATTCAAAAAAAACAGGTCGCTATGATGAAACGTCTACTGACCTAAATGTATCTTCCACTATTATACAGGCAGAAACAGCGCTAACTAAGCTGCTTGATTCAAGGTTGACAATTGTGAGGTTAGGTGGTCTCATTGGGTTGTTCCGTCACCCAATAAAATCACTCCAGGGAAAACAAAACATTAAAAACCCTAACGGTATAATTAACTTCGTTCATCTAAACGATGCCATAAGTGCTTTTGATGCCATTATAAAAAAAGACAGGTTTGGTCACATTTATAATGTTGTTAATCCTGATCATCCTGAACGCGAATCTTATTATCAAGAACTCGTTAAGGCTAATGACCTATTGCCTATTCAATTCGAAAAATCAGGTGAAATTATCAGAAGAGAAATTGGTGCTTCTAAAATTTGTAGAGAATTAAGTTTTAAATTCACCTCATCAATACGTAATTTTAATAGCTAAGAATGCATCCTTTTATCTTTTTTTTTCAGGTTTAAGACACTATTTGATATAACTTTACGTCTTTGTACTACAAATGAGATTCAGTCTACTTTTAATACTGTCTTTAAATCTATTCTCGTCAAGTGCTTCGCATATTGTTGGGGGTGATATCTATTACGATTATTTAGGGAACAATAACTATAAGTTTTATATCTCTGTCTTTAGAGATTGTTTATCTTCTGGAGCAGCCTTTGATAGTCCATTGCAACTAGCTGTTTATAATGAAAATAATTCATTGGTTCAAAATATAGCTGTTCCTTACCCTGGAAGTTCCAATGTTCCAATTGTAGTAAACAACCCCTGCGTTACACCTCCTTCAAATATCTGCACAGAGAACGCACTGTATACTACGATTATTAATTTACCCTCTTCTCCGAATGGATATAATATAACTTACCAGCGCTGCTGTAGGGGACCTAATATTTCAAATCTGATTAACCCGGATGATGCCGGATTTACATTAACCTGTCATGTTCCTGGGGCTGCTAACGTCGTAAACAGCAGTCCACGCTTTACAAATTATCCACCATTAGTATTGTGCGATAATGCCGATCTTATTTTTGATCACAGCGCAACTGACCCAGATGGAGATTTACTAACTTATTCACTAATTACACCTTTTACTGGAGCTTCTGCTGCTAATCCAGCGCCTAATCCAGCACCTCCCCCACCTTATTTCAATGTTCCCTGGGCGGTAGGGTTCACTGCTGCTAACCCATTAGGACCAGGGGCAGTAATTAACATAGATCCTCTTACAGGTCTATTAACAGCTTCTCCTAATCTAACAGGTTTATTTGTTGTAGGGATTCAAGTAACCGAAACCAGAAACGGTGTTATTCTAAATGAAACAGTACGCGATTTCCTTTTTACCGTTTCTAGTTGCATAGTGGAGTTAGAGGCAATTCTTCCAAATCAAATAGACTTGCCTAGTTTTAATTCCTTTTGTCAAGGACTTACAGTAGATTTTATCAATAGCTCTATTGGAGGAACCAATTATGGCTGGGACTTTGGTGTTCCAGGTGTCAGTTCAGATGTGAGTAATTCATTTGAGCCAATATTCACATACCCCGCTTCAGGTAATTATGAAGTTACACTTGTCGTGAATCCTGGATCGCCATGTACCGACACTACTTATATGGATATAAGTGTAAATAATGAATTACTAGTTTCATTTATGTCGAATGATTCTTTATGTATTTTTGATAATAGCTTTGACTTTATTGGTAATGTAAACATGTCTGGCTCAACTCCAGTTGGAACGGTTTTTAATTGGAACTTTGGTTCTAATGCAAATCAAAGTAATGCTTCAACCCAAAATGTCAATGATATTACTTTCTCTTCAACCGGGTTTATACCCGTTACTCTAGATACAGATTTTGGCGTTTGTACCGGATCCTTTACTGATTCAGTTTACATTTTTCCAGAGCCAATAGCAGAAATAATACTCCCCCTTAACATTGCATGTGAAGGATTGTCAATTGACTTCGGAAATAATTCTCAAGAATCTATTATTTACAATTGGGACTTTGGAGTTTCTGGTACGAATACTGATGTGAGTAATCTCGAAGAGCCAGCGTTTACTTTTCCTATACCTGGAATTTATGATATTACTCTGATTTCAGGATCAACAGTAAATTGCAATGACACAATTACTGAAACAATCACTTTAAATGAGGACTTGTCTGTTTCATTTATCTCCGAAGACTCATTATGCTTTTCTAATAATAGTTTCAATTTTGATGCTACCGTTAGTGGGCCTACTAACACTATGTTTACATGGGATTTTGGGGCAAACTCAACAATTACTACATCAGCAGATGTTGATGTTTCAAATGTTTCATTTACAACAACAGGAACAATACCAATTACCTTACTAGGAGCTCATGATAATTGTGTAGAAAGTGTAACAAATTCAATTTATATTTACCAAGACCCTACTATCGCTTTTACTATAACCCCAGGCATCCAGTGCACCCCTTTTGATGCTGTATTTATTGATCAAAGCTTTGCTGAAACAGGTATTTTTTACTCTTGGGACTTTGGCGATGGGAATTTATCTTCGCTTCAAAACCCAACAAACACATATACACAAGCTGGTAGTTATTCTGTCACTCTTACCATTGAAACGCAAACTGGTTGTATTGCAACATTAAATCTAATGCAACAAGACTTAGTGAATGCTAGTCCGAATCCGCAAGCAGGGTTCTCGCCAAATCCATATATTACAAATGCTTGTAATAGCATAGTCACATTTAATGATGAATCGAATGGAGCAATCTCATACCTCTATCTTTTTGATGATTTAGATAATGAGTCTACAGAACAATCTCCTACTTACACCTATATTACAAGTGGTACACACTACCCAATGCAAATAGTAACAAATGAATTTGGCTGTATAGATTCAATACGATCTCAAATCATTATTAATCCCTACACACTATACGCACCAAATACATTTACCCCAGACGGTAATATGTTTAATAATACATTCATGCCGATCGCATATTTAGGAGCTGAAAACTGGCATTTGATAATTATCAATCGTTGGGGAGAAACCCTATTCGAGAGCTATGATATAAACGAAGGATGGGATGGTACATCTTTAAATGGGGAAATGTCCCAAAATGGCACCTATATTTGGAAGCTTGAATATACGACCTGTGAACCTAAAAACCCAGATAAAATAATAACGGGTCATATTACACTATTGAGATAAACTACTATGATTATCTTACTTTTAGTTCTCTATTTGGGAGGCAATTGATCTAATCAATAGCTATGTTACTACAACAAACTACCAATCCATCGATAGAACATTTCAAACAGGGACAAATTATTACAGATTAAAACAATTCGCGATATTAATGGTAATGTTCAATTGTCAGACGTCATTGCAATTGTAGGTAGTAGTGAAGTCAATGTTTCACTAACTCCAAACCCTGCTAAATCAAAGGTAATACTTAGTAAAAGTGAGATTTTCACGCAAGTAGATATAATAAAACATGCTAGGAATAATAATTGAATCACTACATTTTGATTCAATAACAAAAACATCAATAGACATCAACTCTCTGTCAAAAGGAGTATACAACATACCTATTTATACAAAAAAGGGACATAAAATAGACCGTCTGATTGTAATTTAAAATAAAATCACCCTATATAAAAGGATTACTTTCTGCTTTCAATCTACCTATTTTATTACGACAATTAAGACTAAAAAAAGCCATCCTTGTGGAATGACTTTTAAGTTTATTTAGCCTGAAACACCATTTGTCAGTGGCTATTATTCTTCTTCTTCATATATTCTTTTAGGCTGCATTTTTTCAAAAACACCTAATGTTATCCAGTAAGGAACAATGAATCCTAATAGAAATAATAACATCCAAAATGCCATTCCACCAATTAAAAGAAAAATAACTATGCCTAATATGCTCATCTCTTATTATTTTTGTAAAGTATTACTACTGTAAAAGTAAATAATTAATTCAAATAACAAACATACAATTATGGAATATCGCATAGAGAAAGACACGATTGGTGACGTTAAAGTTCCAGCTGATAAGTATTGGGGTCCGCAAACTGAGCGCTCAAGAAACAATTTTAAAATCGGACCATCTGCATCGATGCCA
This sequence comes from Flavobacteriales bacterium UBA4466, assembly GCA_905182335.1. Classification (GTDB taxonomy): domain Bacteria; phylum Bacteroidota; class Bacteroidia; order Flavobacteriales_D; family Crocinitomicaceae; genus UBA4466. The sequence goes on from CAJJBE010000007.1 coordinate 5,690, forward strand.
ATTGAAATTGTTCACGCCTTCGCTTACCTTAAAAAAGCTGCCGCATATGCGAACTGTGAACTAGGTGTTTTAGCGCAAGATAAAAGAAATCACATTTCTAAAGCTGCTGAAGAAATCATAGCAGGAAAACTTGACGATCAATTTCCATTGGTTATTTGGCAAACTGGTTCTGGTACTCAAAGTAACATGAACGTCAATGAGGTTATCGCAAATAGAGCTCACGTTTTGGCTGGACATAAAATTGGAGAAGGTGAAAAAACGCTTTTAGCAAACGACGATGTAAATAAATCTCAATCTAGTAATGATACTTTCCCTACAGGAATGCATATCGCTTGCTACAAAATGGTTGTTGAGAAAACTATTCCTGGCATTGAGCAATTAAGAGATACATTAGAAGCGAAATCAAAAGCCTTCAAAGAAGTTATTAAAATTGGTCGTACGCACTTAATGGATGCGACACCTTTAACATTAGGACAAGAGTTCTCTGGTTATGTTTCTCAATTAAATCATGGCTTAAAAGCACTTCGCAACACATTGCCACACCTTTCAGAATTAGCTCTAGGAGGAACCGCTGTTGGTACAGGATTAAATGCTCCAAAAGGATACGACGTGCTAGTTGCAAAGAAAATTGCTGAATTCACAGGTTTACCTTTTATTACTGCTAAAAATAAATTTGAAGCCCTTGCCGCCCATGATGCAATCGTTGAAACGCACGGCGCATTAAAGCAAGTTGCGGTTTCAATCAATAAGATTGCAAATGATATTCGAATGATGGCTTCTGGCCCAAGATCAGGTATTGGTGAAATTACTATTCCAGCGAATGAGCCAGGCTCTTCTATTATGCCAGGAAAAGTGAATCCAACACAAGCAGAAGCAATTACTATGGTTTGTGCTCAAGTAATCGGCAATGATGTTGCTGTTACAATGGGAGGAACCCAAGGACATTATGAATTGAATGTTTTCAAGCCTATGATGGCATATAACCTTCTGCAAAGTGCTGAACTGATTGGCGATTCTTGTGTTTCATTTGATGCTAACTGTGCTCGAGGAATTGAACCAAACCAAAAAAGAATTAATGAATTATTGAACAATTCATTAATGTTGGTAACAGCTCTAAATACAAAAATAGGCTATTACAAAGCGGCAGAGATAGCAAATACTGCTCATGAAAATGGCACAACATTACGAGAAGAGGCAGTGCGCTTAGGTTATGTACCTGCTGAAGAATATGATAATTGGGTTGATCCAAAGAAAATGATTGGCGCATTAGATGAATAATCTCCAAGTTTTTTTAAAAAAAACGAAATCCATCTTAATTGTTAAATATCAATAAGGAAAGTTTGAAGAGAATTATCCTTAGAGTTAAAACACTAAATTCGTACTACCGTATGGTGTAGTTTAGATGGCAAAACGTAAAAAACATATTCTTGCTCTTGATCCTGAAGAGGCATTCGAAATGATTGGGATTTGCTCTCATCACAGCGACTACCGTCTTGTCTGGGGACTCAATACAAAGACAGAACTCCATTTAACAAGATGTGATTTAGAATATGATATTACGAACAAAAAAGGAGAGGTAACATCAACACATTCGATGTACGAGTTTATTGATGAAGAGAATCGCTTGGAATATTACATGATTAAAAATAAAGTGAAAGGACATTATTTAATCCCTGAGAAGCCAAGCATTGATTACTTTCTATTTCTTTGTAACAATAAAGTTATTGAAGTTGATGATCTCATCGCTGAACTCAAAACTGTAAATAGTATACTAGGGGCTTATTTGTTCTTCCCTGAAGAAATAGCTTCCTCAGAAAATTTAGTATTTAATTAGAATGAAAAAAACAAAAATAATTGCAACAATGGGCCCAGCGTCCAGTGATAAAGAAATCTTAAGACAAATGTTTTTTGAAGGTGTAAATGTATGCCGATTAAACTTTTCACACGGTAGTCATGATGATCACGCCAAAACAATTAAAACCATTCGTGAATTGAATGCTGAGACGGGATTAAACGTTGCTATATTGGCTGATTTACAAGGACCGAAAATTAGAACTGGTAAAATTAAAGACAACCGCATGGATTTGATTGAAGGATCAATCGTGAAAATTTATACTAAAGAGCAACTTGGAGAAGGTGATGCTTTTTCAATTAACTATTCTCAATTGCCTGAAGATGTAACGAAAGGTGAAAGAATCCTGCTGGATGACGGTAAAATGTCTTTAGAAATCATTGAAACTAATGGAAAAGATTTAATTACCGCTAAAGTAATTTATGGCGGATTACTTTCATCTCATAAAGGTGTTAACCTTCCGAATACAAAAATCTCAATGCCTTGCTTGACTGAAAAGGACCTTATTGATTTAGATTTTGCACTGGAGGAAAATGTGGATTGGATTGGACTTTCTTTTGTGCGTTCAGCGAGAGATATCATTGAATTGAAAAGACTTATTTCTATAAGCTCAGGTAAAGCGAAAGTTATTGCTAAAATTGAAAAACCTGAGGCAATTGAAGACATCGATGAAATTATATTAGAAAGTGACGGTTTAATGGTGGCACGTGGAGATCTTGGAGTCGAGGTTCCATATCAAAATGTACCCTTAATTCAAAAAATGTTAATTAACAAGTGTATTCTTAATGCGAAGCCAGTTATTGTTGCTACGCAGATGATGGAGAGTATGATTCTTAATTCTTCTCCAACAAGAGCTGAAGTTAATGATGTTGCCAATGCGGTTTTGGATGGTGCTGATGCAGTAATGCTATCTGGAGAGACTTCTGTTGGAAAGTATCCCGTTGAAGTAATTCGTACAATGAACAATATTGTGCTTGAAATGGAAACATTCGACGGTATTTATAATAAAGAAGAGCCCCCTGAAAAAAATCAATCCCGATTTATAACGGATTCAATCTGTTTTAATGCGTGTAGGCTTTCAAGAAGAGTTGACGCCGAAGCTATTTTAACAATGTCATTCTCTGGGTATACAGCATATAAAATTGCCTCTCAAAGACCAAATGCGGAAATTTACGTCTTTACGAGTAATAAAAAAATTCTAACTCAATTGAGTTTAATATGGGGAGTTAAAGGATTCTATTATGATAAGACTGTAAGTACAGATCACACAATTGCTGATATTAAATCCTTATTGAAAACTGATGGTATTTTAAACACCGGTGATATGGTTATTAATATTGCATCAATGCCTATCGAAGCTCTTGGGAACTCAAACATGTTGAAATTAAGCTATGTTGATTAGCCTAACCCCCTTCATCTGACGCTTAGAGCTGTTAAGAACTTAAGTTTAATTCTTTAAAGCTAACCTTACTTTTGTTTTTTATTTAGCTGATTGGGAATAACTAAACCAACAATTCTCATAAAAGACGCAATAGTCGTGGGGATAAATGTGGATAAAAAAAGACAATAACATTGATGTTTAGTATTGATTAATAAAATAGAACAAAGTATATTTGTACACTTATAATTTTAAGGCAAATGAATAATTTTTCTAAAAGACATATTGGACCAGACGAAGCGGAGATAAATGCGATGTTGTCCACAATTGGAGTTGCTTCAATTAAGGAACTTATTGATAAAACAATTCCTGCTCACATCAGGCTTAATAAAGAATTGGCAATTACAGATGCCATGTCAGAACAAGAGTACATCAACCATGTTAATGAGCTAGGACAGAAGAATAAATTATACAAATCATTTATAGGTTTAGGCTATAATGAGACGATTGTTCCCTCAGTAATTTTAAGAAATGTTCTTGAAAATCCAGGATGGTACACTGCATATACTCCTTATCAAGCTGAGATTTCTCAAGGAAGATTAGAAGCATTGTTGAATTTCCAAACAATGATTACCGATTTAACAGGACTAGAGCTTTCTAATGCTTCTTTACTTGATGAAGGGACTGCTGCTGCTGAAGCAATGCTTATGTTTTTGAATTCACGTTCAAGAGCAGATGTTAAAGCGGGTAAAATGAAGTTTTTCATCTCTGAAAATGCATTTCCCCAAACAATTGACGTTGTTCAAGGGAAGGCTAACAATCTTGATATAGAATTAACAATTGGAAATCCAGATACATTTATACCGACTGAAGGATATTTCGGGTCTATTATCCAATATCCAAATACAAATGGTCAAGTTGTAGATATTGAATCCTTTATTTCAAAAATGAATGACGCCGGTATTCGTGTTGCTGTTGGGGCCGACATCTTATCTTTAGTTATATTGAAATCCCCTGGTTCATTAGGAGCCGATGTTGTATTTGGTACATCTCAGCGTTTCGGTGTTCCTATGGGATACGGTGGGCCTCACGCAGCTTATTTTGCTGCTAAAGATGAATTCAAGCGTAACATTCCAGGAAGAATTATTGGTGTCTCTGTAGATGCTGATGATAACACTGCCATGAGAATGGCGCTTCAAACACGTGAGCAACACATTAAACGTGGTAAAGCGACATCAAATATTTGTACTGCTCAAGCATTGCTAGCTGTAATGGCAAGTATGTATGCTGTTTATCATGGCCCTGACGGGGTGAAAACAATTGCTAATCACGTTCATTCTTTAGCTTCAAAAACATACAATGGCCTTAAGAAAATAGGGGTTGAAGTAGGTGGAGATCAATTCTTCGACACTATTTTAGTGAAAGGTGTTCCGTGTTCTGAAGTTAAATCTGCAGCAGAAGCTGCGGGAATGAATTTCCATTATTTAAACGATAATGAGCTAATTATGAGTTTTGGCGAACCCCACACGACAGAAGATGTCAACGTAATTTTATCAATTTTCGCGAAAATAAAAGGTAAAACCACTACAACAGTATCGGCTAACAGGGAAAGCACGCTTGCTCCAAATAAATTGCGTAAAGACGCAATTTTTACGCATATAACATTTAATAGATTTCATTCTGAGTCTAAAATGATGCGTTACTTGAAACGCCTGGAGAATAAAGATTTATCACTAGTTCATAGTATGATTCCATTAGGGTCTTGTACAATGAAATTAAATGCTGCTTCTGAGTTGATGGCTATAACAAACCCTCAATTTGCAAACATGCATCCCTTCGCTCCTTTAAATCAATCGGAAGGATACCACGAAATGTTTAGAGAGCTAGAACGTGACTTGTGTGAATCAACTGGATTCGCTGCTATGTCTCTTCAACCAAACTCTGGAGCACAAGGAGAATATGCGGGACTGATGGTAATCAAAGCATATCATGAATCAAATAGTGATAAAAACCGTAAGGTGATGATTATTCCATCTTCAGCACATGGCACCAACCCTGCATCTGCAGTTATGGCAGGGTTTGAAGTTGTTGTTACCGGGTGTGATGAGCATGGAAACATCAATATTGATGAATTAAGAGAAAAAGCTACCGAATTAAAAGATACATTAGGTGGATTAATGATTACTTATCCTTCAACACATGGTGTTTATGAAGAAGGAATTCGTGAGATCACATCTATCATTCACGAAAATGGTGGTCAAGTATATATGGACGGAGCGAATATGAATGCTCAGGTAGGGCTAACAAACCCTGGAAACATTGGCGCAGACGTTTGCCACTTAAACCTGCATAAAACATTTGCAATCCCTCATGGAGGAGGTGGGCCTGGAATGGGACCAATTGGTGTTGCAGCACATTTAGCACCATTTTTACCTGGTTCTAAACTAATTAAATCTGGAGGAGAGAAAGCAATTAATGCAATTTCTTCTGCTCCTTATGGCAGCGCTGTAATTCTATTGATTTCTTACGGTTACATTAAGATGTTAGGAGCAAAAGGATTGAGAGAATCGACAGAAATAGCAATTTTAAATGCCAACTATATTGCAGCAGCATTGAGAGATCATTATGGGATTCTATATGCTGGTGCTAACGGAACAGTTGCTCATGAAATGATTTTAGATTGTCGTGAGTTCAAGAAAACAGCAAACGTTGAAGTAGCTGACATCGCGAAACGATTGATCGATTATGGTTTCCATGCTCCTACAGTATCATTCCCTGTTTCTGGAACACTAATGGTTGAGCCAACAGAAAGTGAAGATAAAGAAGAATTAGATCGATTTATTGAGGCAATGATTTCGATTCGGAAAGAGGTTGCTGCCATTGAAAATGGTACAGCTGATTCGGAAAACAATTTATTAAAAAATGCACCGCACACAGCAGATTGCATCATCAATCAAGAGTGGGATTATCCATACACTCCCCAAGAGGCGGCTTACCCTGTTGCTTACTTAAAGGAGTGGAAATATTGGGTTCCTGTTCGTAGAGTTGACAACGCTTATGGAGACAGAAACTTAATCTGTACATGTCCAAGTGTTGAAAGCTATATGATCCCTGCATAGTTTTCGAATTTGCTGAATTAAAAGTAAATAAGAGCCCTTTGGATCTAAATCCAATTAGAAAAAAGTTTAAAGCACAAAAAAGCCCAATCATATCTGATTGGGCTTTTTAAATATAAAGGGATTACAAGCTAAACTCAGCTTTAATCTTATCTACGTAATCTAACTTCTCCCAAGTGAACAATTCCACTTCTCTCGATATTTGAGTCCCGTCAGGAGCTGTAAAGTCCTTAGTGACAACTTCATTTACCCTCCCCATATGACCATAGGCGGCAGTTTCAGAATAAATAGGGTTTCTCAATTTCAAGCGTTGCTCAATAAAGTAAGGGCGCATATCGAAAATATCAGATATTTTTTTTGCCATTGCTCCATCTGTCATATCAACTTTAGATGTCCCATAAGTGTCTATAAATAAGCCACACGGCTCAGCAACACCAATAGCATAGGAAACTTGAACTAATACTTCTTTACACAATCCTGCAGCAACTAAATTTTTCGCAATGTGACGAGTAGCGTAAGCTCCAGAACGGTCCACTTTAGACGGGTCTTTTCCTGAGAAAGCACCACCACCATGAGCTCCTTTACCTCCGTAAGTATCTACAATAATTTTTCTTCCTGTTAATCCTGTGTCTCCATGAGGACCACCTATTACAAACGTTCCTGTTGGGTTAATATGGTAAATAATTCCATCAGTAAATAATGCTTGAATGTTTGCTGGTAGCTTAGCCTTTACCCTTGGAATTAAAATATTCACAATATCGGCTTTAATTTTAGCCAACATTTTATCATCATCAGCCACCTTATTTCCTGTCTTAACGAAATCATCATGTTGTGTAGAAACTACAATGGCATCGATTCTTTGTGGCACATTATCATCAGAATATTCAATTGTTACCTGCGATTTTGCATCTGGCCTTAAATAATCGATTTCCTGATTTTCTCTTCTTAATAAAGCCAGTTCAATCAATAATCTATGAGAAAGTTCCAGTGCCAAAGGCATGTGATTTTCAGTTTCATCAGTTGCGTAGCCAAACATCATCCCTTGGTCTCCAGCCCCCTGTTCTTCAGGATTTATACGGTCAACCCCTTGATTTATATCATCAGACTGATCATGAATTGCAGACAAGATACCACAAGAATTTGCGTCAAACATATATTCTGACTTCGTATAACCGATACGTCTAATGGTCTCTCTCGCAATTTTCTGAACGTCTAAATACGTGTTTGTTTTCACCTCACCCGCTAAAACAACTTGACCAGTTGTTACAAGTGTTTCGCAAGCCACTTTTGATTGTGGATCGAACGCCATGAAGTTATCTATAAGTGCATCTGAGATTTGATCAGCGACTTTATCTGGATGTCCCTCCGAAACTGATTCGGATGTAAACAAATATGACATATATTATGCTTTTATTATTTGAAAAACGAAGGTAGTGAAATTAATTCTATTGATTCATTTAGTGGTAGAGATAGAACAAAAACCCAAACATTATTTTTGCATTCCACCCGGCCTACAACACGCTGGAAGATTTTTCACTGATTCTGGATTTGCAGTAACTCTATCAGCATCATAACCCGTTTGAGATACTATTTTTTGGATTTTATCTAACGAGATTTTTTTTGGATTAAACTTCACCGTTAAGTTTTTATCTTCCAGGGTAAGCTCAGCAAATTTAATTCCTGAAGTATAATTTAACTTATCCTCCAACCTAACTTTACATGAATTACACTCAGCCGATGTTTTAATTATTGCCGTTGATGTTCTTGATTCTTGTGCAATTGTCATTTCCATCATTAGAAACAACATTACAATTGATAATAACACTTTCATAATCTTTCTTTTATTTCGAGCTAAGCACTCGATGATTTGTACCTATTTTTCTTCTTTTTTAATCGTAAAGCGTATCCCTACATATCCGTTGATACCATAAATAGGGGCCCAAATTTTTGTAGCGTCAAATGTTTCTCCAAAAGGGTTCTCGGCATTTATAATTGGATTCTCCTGTCTATAATTCCCTAGGTTTTCTCCTCCCACATAAAACTCCCACTTTTTATAATTATGTGTAATTTGCGCATTTATAATTGGGTAGACGAGACTTCGATTCTCTGATGACATAGTTCCCGGGAGCCTAGAAGATCCATAAACTGATGCAGTAAAATCAAGCTCCCAACGCTTGTTTCTTGTCTTATATGCTAAATTGAAGAAGCCTCGGTGTTGAGGTAAAAGTACTTGCTGCTGTAATGTACCGTCGTATGTTGCTCGAACATCCAAATATTTATAGGCCATCCTAAAATCAATTGTTTTACTCACTGCATAAGATATCTCCGCTTGAAAACTGTTGGAAAAAGAGCGTCCATCCAAATTGTTAAATACGATTTGACTCGAGTTAACGTCTCGGTCTACCAACATCTGATTCTCAAACATAGTATAATAATAATCAACTGTAATATTTCCTTTTCGTTTCAAGAAGCTAAACTCTTGCATTATACTTCCTCCAATGTTCCATGAAATCTCAGGCATTATTGTGTCTGGAGCAATCCACGTTTTTGAATTTGCTAAAAGAGATACATTATCAATCATATAGTTTGGTACTCTCCACCCTTTCCCAACTGTAAGTCGAAGGTCTGTATACTCGGTTAATGTATATTTCAAATGTACACGAGGTGAAAATTTAACTCCATATAAATTGTGATAATCTACACGAGTACCAAGTACAGACGAAAGTCTCATTCCAATAAATGAATATTCAGCAAAAGCTCCTGGTACAATTTCCTCACGATCATCATTTAAAGAGTCCAGATCTTGTATAGTATGTTGTTTAATGTCAGAATAAACGGCACTGACACCGAGTTTAAACTTGTGGTCTGAATTCCCTAAAATTCCGTCATAGATTGCATTAATATAACCTCTTTTTTCTTCGCCAACAAATTTACGATCACCAAAGGATGCGTTGGTTTGTTGATACTTCGCGTTGTAAACAATGCCTATTGAATGTAATGGTTTCTTCATGAAAAACCCTGTCTTCGCAAAAATATCAGCGTGCTTTGAGTCAATATTTACACTATAAAACTTCTTATCTGCTTCTCGCATGTCACTGGTTTGTCCTCCTACTTTATTTTCTTGGTAGACATTTAAACCAAATTGCGCTTCCATTTTCTCTCCTTGATAATGATAACGATTCATCAAAGCGACATTTGTACCGTTGGGCATATCAAGAAACTTATCTTTATTGAAATCCATTTCAATAAAGATACCTGAACCATGTACAAACCAAGCTGAACTCCATTTGTCATTTAACTGAAACCCTGAATCAAAGTTCAACTCTGCCCTACCCATTGTACTTCCGAACGCATTAACGAAAACACGATTCATGTTATTAGGCTTTTTAACTTCAATATTGATTAACCCAGCCATGGACTCATAGCCGTTTACTACGTTGCCTGTTCCCTTTGTGATTTGCATCGAATTAATCCAAGTGCCTGGCAAGGAGTTTAGCCCATAAGAACTCTCTAACCCCCTGAGATATGGAATGTTTTCAAATTGAATTTGTGTATAAACACCATCGAGCCCCATCATTTGTATTTTCTTTGCTCCAGAAACTGCATCTGTTAGGTTAACATCTACAGAAGCATTTGTTTCAAAGGACTCTGATAAGTTACAGCATGCTGCTTTACGCAGCTCCCCTGCACCAATTTCTTCAACGTGTAGGGTTTTTAATCGTGAAATTGTATGTGTTCCCTTTTTATAAGATGCAACTACTTCTGGCAGTAATTGGTCCGAATATAAAATTACTTCAAGAGAGATAAAACGATCTTTCTTATTTACAACAATACTATCAGAGTTAAACCCCATAGCACTGAAAACTAAGGTGTCGGGTAATTCTTTTGGAAGAATGATTTCGAAGACTCCTTCTTCCGTTGTAAAAACTCCCCGGTTTACACCAAGTAATTTTACTTTTGCCCCGTATATTTTTGATTTTATAGCATTGTTAGAACCAAATACAACGCCTTTTATTTGTGCCTGAACTGAACTCATACAAGTGAGAGCAAGCAAACAAGATATTATTGTCTTCATTATTTTAATGGTTTTAATTAAAAATTCATGGAATCATTAATTAAAATCAAATAATAAAGCGCTGGTTGCATATACGTAAAAAATTAGGCGAATGTGGAGGCGGATCATCATACAAATGGGTAATATATGCCTTTTCAAACCCAACAGGAGATTGCTCAAAAAGAAATGTTTTGTTTGGTATCGCCTTAGTAGAGACAAAATTTAACATCTCATTAGTTTCAAAAAAATCTAAATCAATCTTAAACAATTCAACGATATCGGTACAGCAACCATGATCTTTTTCAGGAAGTGAATGACAGCATGCATCTATTTTGACTTCATGCTTACCGCATTCATGCTCGTTTTGAACAAAAAAGGAAACACTAACATCATTATCTAAACAAGCATGTTTAAATATATTGATTCCCACGCTGCCAATGAACAGCATAATCAAAAACGATATTAAAAATATAGACTTAAAGTTTCTCACCTACACAAAGTTAAAGTTTTCTATTGAAAGATAAAGGTTATAAATACTCTATTCTTGAATTGTTTCAGTTAGTTTTGTAAAAAAAGTAGATGAGTGTTCCAGTGACCGTATATGCAGAAATGACGCCAAACCCATCAACAATGAAGTTTGTTGTTAATAAACACCTATTAGGAATAGGCGATTCAGCTCAATTCAGTTCAATGGCTGAGACAAAAGGGTTTTCGCCTTTAGCTGAAGAGCTATTCAATTTGCCTTTTGTTAACGGTGTTTTCTTTGCTTCAAATTTTATTACCATTACGAAAACAGATAATTTATCTTGGGATTTCATCACAATGGAATTGCGTGAGTTTATTCGCACTTGGCTATCAGAAGGTAAAGAAGTGTTGGTGATGATGCCATCAAAAGAGCCAGTTCAAAAGGAAGATGATGCTCCCCAAAAAGTATATGCTGCCTCTGAATATGATGATGCAATTTGTGACTTATTAGATGAATTTGTTCGACCTGCTGTAGAAAATGATGGCGGTGCAATTGATTTTAGAGGATATGAAGATGGTATTGTTACTGTTATATTAAAAGGGTCTTGTGCTGGATGCCCATCAAGTACCGCGACCTTAAAAGGTGGAATTGAAAGCTTATTGAAAGCACACTTACCTGAGGTAAAAGAAGTAATCGCAGAAAATGAAGCTGTATAGTAATGAGCTCATTTATTAAAATCAGTGTCTTAATAATCGTATTCTCCGTTTTTTCTAGCTGTGATAAGTCTAAAATTAGAATGACGATAATAAAAGATTGTACGGGAACATATCTTAGAGACAATAGTAGAGACTATTACGTATGTAACACTGATCTGCTTGATAACTATTCTGCCGGAGACAAAGTCAAGGTTAGTTATAGCGAGCTCGAAGAATGCTTTGGTGTCTTAGAGGCTGTTACTTGCGAAATGGCTCACCTTTACAATGGTAAAATAGAGATTACTGAAATATTCTAGTTAATACCACTTAAACATATCTTCTAAGATCCTTTTACCCCATGGTTTACCTGAAAATTTGCTTTCTAATGTGATTCTCAGTTCTTCCAATGTATTAAATTTCTTCTTTTCACTATCATAGTCCAACACTCCTAATGGTAGTTTAATTACTTCTACGCTTTTTGCAAAGTAAATAATTCCACCATCCTCTGAAGCTAAGCCTAAAATAGCGCCTGGTAAACCACTAAATCCTTCAGGGCCTACTGAAGGTACAATGTCTACCGAAAACCAAGCGTAAACACGCGTAGAATCGTTTTTCTCCCAAATGGCCTTACGACACATATAATCTCCTATTTTTCGCTTACTTTCTGTGACTTGCCATGGGCGGTTTTGTAATGAATCTTTTACATAAACATTGCTCCCAAAAAGATCTATAATAACAACCATTTCATCTTTCTGAAGATCTTGATATGTAATGTTTCTCTGCGTTGTGTAGCTCATGAAACCTTTCTCGGCATCTTCATTTTCCACGACTTTAAATGATGACCTAGTCTCATCAAAATAAAGTTCAAATATTTCTTTTTTAATTTTATTTTCCTCAGTAAGAAAACGCTTCATACGCTCATCTTCTCCGTATTTCTTTTTCAAATTTGTTCTACGTTCGAATGTTATTTTACCCGAAGTAATTTGACCGTATGAGAATGTAGACAAGAGCGCTATCGCAACTGTTGCCAAATAATTTTTAATGCCAACCATTGAAATCTTCTTCTTTCGTTTTTCTATTATTAAATCTTAGTGTTGCTTTTAACAAAAAGTACCTTGAAATTATTGAAGTCCTATAATCGGTCACAATGTTTCCGTTTACTTGTCGCCTTGCATTTATATTTTGATTTAGAATATCATTACCTGTAATCGAAATTCGTAAATTATCTGTTTTCAAAAACGACTTACTAACTTCTGCATTCCAAACGAAAAACTCGGTATTATAAAAGCCTCCCCCTGGTTGAGTATTTTTTGTATAAGTTCCTTCCGACCCAATAATAAACCCTAATGGTAATTTCCATTCAAACCCGACACTGTAGTTCTCTATTCTAAATGGCGTACTTGAAACTGTACTTAAAGAACTAATAGGATTATTATACGAAAAACTAGATGTAACGAAAACCTCTAAAGAATCCCATTCTAAATCAAAGTCTAACCCTCCAGTAAGGTCATAATTTTTAGTTGTGTTCTCTTGATCCTGAATGACGTTTGAATATCTACTGTAAGAAGCATTCACATTTGGCTCAATCGTTAAAACTCTATTGAAAAACGGAAATCCTGCTCCGGCAAATACTCCCGCATAGATGTTACCGTCAACATTTATAGTTTGGGTTTCTGCACGACCTAAGTTGTCATATTTTGTTGAAGAGGCAAATGCATCATTTGTCAACGTCAAATTAGCTCCACTCCAAATATAGCTCCCTGACATCGCATCCCATGTATTGAAATTTATTTTAAGGTTATGCGAATAATTTGGCTTCAAATCTGGATTTCCCTTTTGCACCTGATTCGGATTTGAGTTATCCCTTACCGGTTGTAAATCTGTAATTGATGGTTGAGTAGACCTCGTATTATAATTAATTCGAAATCGTTTACTAACACTAGGCTTGAACTGATACTTAAAATTTGGTAATACGTTGGTAATGTTTTGATTAATGGTTGACTCTGTGATTTGATTAAAATTTTGAATGTCAATATTTCTAAGTTTAGCACCAATACTCAAAGAGTGTTTTCTATTATCATAAATTAACTTCAGGCCTCCTCTATGTTGCTGACGTGTTGTTTCAAAGCTATTTGAAAAGTCCGTATTAAGATCTTGTGACACTAAGCCGCTTCCATCAATATTATACGTCTCTTTGTCTTGCTCACCTAAGCCATACTCAAACAAATATTCAAACTCTGTCTTCCAACGCTTTGCAATTGGTTCAACGTAAGTAAGAGTTGCGTAATGACTCGTGTTCGCATTGTTATTTATTTTCGACTGATCAACTTTTAATGTATCCGTAGTTGCATTATACTGTCTAGATCCTGACAATAATTCTCCATCTGTTTGATTATTAATTAGGGCAAGATCATATCTTAATTCTAGCTCACGTTTCTTTTTCTTAAACTTTCTTTTTATTGAAGCCAATGTATTAATAGTATACCCTTTTGACTCGCTAGTGTTTTGGATAGATGTCCTTAAAGATTCTACAGCATCTTGACCTATAAAGGCTGAAACATCATCGCTTTCTGATGTACCTATATCATATCTAAAGGAAGGCTTAATTTTAAATGTAGTTAATGAATCAAGCGGTGTTTCAAATGAAAAATTAACCCGATGTGATTGATCCTGCGAATAGTTTCGATTAGAATCGTCTGTGTAATACGTCGTATCAGTTAAAAAATACTGCGACTCGCTCGCTGTTACTGCCTCTAACTCCGTGTTGTAATACGAGTAGTTCATGTTGATTTTAGCAGCTTTATTCTTTCCAATTTTATCACTGAAATAAACCCCTGCTTTTAATGTTTGTGGTATCCCACTCGTGTTCTGTGTATTACTTGCTTCCCAAAATCTACCTCCTGAACCATCTTCATTGGACAAACCAAACTTATTCATGTCATTACGGCCAAAAGAAGACCTTGGTGTATTTGATCCTAAAGCAAATATTGAAAACTTTTGAGCCCCACTAAACTTATTAAATAACATCTCTCCCTCAAAAAATGTATTCTTTAAAAAGGGGTCTGTATCAAGTCTTTCACTTATTCGTGTTAGAGAAAAATCACTTGCTCCTGAAATTCTACCGAAATAGCCTTTCTTGGCACTATCTTTTAATTTTAAGTCAAGTACTTGAATCTTTTCATCATCCCCTCCAATGCCGTCTTCATTTTCTTTTTCATAAATCTCAACAGTAGCAATACCATCAGCTCCTAAGTTTTGAGTAGCAATAGTTGGGTCAGTTCCAAAAAACTCGTCTCCATCAACAAGAACTTGACTAATTTCTTGTCCTTGAGAAGTAATATTTCCTTGTTTATCTACCTTAATACCAGGTAACTTTTTTAAAAGCTCCTCAACAACAGCACCTTCATTCACCTTAAACGAATCAGCCACATAGACTAATGTATCTCCTCTGTAAAAGATCGGTTCACGATTAGCATATATAATTACCTCTTCAATTTCTTGAGACTTTAGTAGCATTCTAATAGCAGGAATATCTATATCAGAGTTTTCTTTATGCCCGAACATATAATAGATTTTGTCATCAAATCCGGGATGATCAATAACCAATGAAAACGTATCTATTGAAAACCCTGACAATTCGAATTTACCTGAAGCATCCGTCCTGTCAAATCCAAGAAGCAACGAATCCTTCATTCTAACTGCCATCGCCATTGCATTCTTCACAGGCTTCACACCAGTAGAATCGTAAACAGTACCTGTCACTTTCATCTCTTGACCAAAACTTGAAAGGCTTATTAAAGAAAGGTAAACAACAAAAATTTCACGAGAAAAAATATACATAAAATATGGTTTTTAAAAACTCATGCTAAAATATGAATTCGTTGTCTTAAAGGCTGAATAATAATGCCCAAAGGTTTATTTTTCCTATAGTTGGCAAAACTGCTTATGCTAAATTACCTTAACCTAATACTCTTGAGAATTTGATACTCGTAGCCTTGACTACTTAAGGTTTCAAATTCAACTTGAATCCCTTTTCCAATCATCTCTTTATCATATGCTTTTAATTCTTGAATCGTTTGATCCTGATACTGAACTACGAGCGATGAAGTAAAACCAGTTTTTTCATTTTCTCCAACAATCAAATACAAATAAGGCCCTTCACTAATAAACCCTTGAAAAGTTGAAGCAAATTCTCCTTCTTGATTTAACACCATCAATGCACGTTTGGTGCTACAATTATATTTCTTTACAACTGAAAATTGTTCAAATTCTAATTGATCCTCATATTCAGCTTTACGCTCAAGTGTTTGTATTGGGATTTCTTTTTCATCATAGTAAGAAATTCGCTCCGTGAAGTTTCCTGTTACTTCATTCCCTTCTTCAAATAACTCTCTTGAAATGTTTTTTTTTCCATTTTTGAAGTAAAATGTATTCGAACAAAGACTTGCTGAACCAGCATTTGAGTATAGCTCTTCTATTTTTATAGTCTCGTCTTCATCATCAACACTGATGAAAACCTCCATTGTTGCACCATCTTCTCTTGAATAATATAAACTATTCCCTTTTCTTAAGGACGTGTCAGCATCAACGTATAAGGCATATTGTTTATAATTCAATTCAATTTCAGATGCAGCATATTGCACTATCTCAATATCTGATTCCGAACTAACATTCCCCTTATCCTCCTGACAACCAATAAATGAAGCTGAAACAAGGAGAATAACGAAATAACTATATCTTGCTTTTTGCATAAGGTTTGATTTTGTTTATTTAATTCAGAAGGTTACAAAAGTAACACGTTTTAAATGTTAGTAGAGAAAATAAAAATACCAATTATTTCAATAAATGCTTGTAATTAGATAAAGAACATGTATCTTTGCAGCGCTGTTATTCTATAACAGAATATATCGCGGGGTGGAGCAGTTGGTAGCTCGTCGGGCTCATAACCCGAAGGTCATAGGTTCGAGTCCTGTCCCCGCTACAACGAAAGCCTTTCCATTTTGGAGAGGCTTTTTTTATGGCTAAAACTTATGAGAGAGCTCTTCATCCGACATAAATAATTTCAATAATTTTTCTTATTTTCGGGCATTACAAAATCAGTTTTATGAAAAAACTACTACTATTCGGAGCTCTTGCACTATCCTCAATTTCTTTCAGTCAAGAAGTAGTTTCCACACAAGGAGACTCATACACTAATGGCAGCGGAAGCATAGACTTCACTATTGGAGAAGTTGTAATCAATACAGGTACAGATGGAACCAATGATTTAACTCAGGGCTTTCATCAAACCACTTGGAATTTCTTGGGAGTAGATAACCACGAACAGAATTTTGAAGCTACAGTTTATCCTAATCCTTTAGGAAGTGAATTGTTTATTCAGACTGAGAATTTCGAGTTTGTGACATATGTCTTGTATGATGCTGCAGGTAGAATCGTAGCTGAGAATAAACTAAACGCATTACAAACAGGAATTGATGTAAGCATATTAGCTCCAAGTACATACTCATTGGTTCTTAGAAATGAGAATCAAGAAAACATAAAGACATTCAAACTAGTTAAGACACACTAAATAACAAATTATGAAAACTACATTACTTACAATCGTTGCATTAGCAATCACATTAACTTCTTTTGGTCAAGCACCCGAAGGATTTAAATACCAAGCAGTCGTAAGAGATGCTGGCGGTGTTATACTTACAAACCAAGCTGTAGGTGTTCAACTTACTATTCAACAAGGCTCAATTGGAGGAACAGCTGTCTACACAGAAACCTTTGCACCTAGTAGTAATGGTTATGGTTTAGTTAATCTAGAGATTGGTACAGGAACGACTACAGATGACTTTACAACTATAGATTGGGCAAATGGACCATACTTTATGGAAACAGCATTGGACGTTACAGGAGGAGTTACTTATGTAGTAATGGGAACTAGTCAGCTAATGAGTGTTCCTTATGCTTTACATGCTAGGAATTCAGATAGCTGGTACTTAGATGGAGACACAACTAATACTGATTATCACGTAGACATCAATTCGCCACGAATGCATTTGGAGGGCTCAAATTTCACTGATTTGATTGTTTCAAATAATGCAGTAGGAGACCCAAATATTTGGCTAAGAGACGTTGACTCTTCAATTACCTGGAGAATACATAATGACCAATCTAGAGGCAACATCTTTTCAATACGTCCATGGACCGATTACTCAGGATTCGGTGGCACAACATGGTTAGGGTTGAATAGCGACCCTTTTAGTATCGATACTGCGGGTAGAGTTTCTGTTGGTAATGGTACAGGCAACTTTAAACAAGCCTTCAACGTATATCACCAAGACTCTGCCTTTATAAATATTGAAACCTCAGGAAATAATGAGGCTGGATTGGTTATGAGCGAATTAGGAGGGGCACGTGGAGCCAGAATACTCGTCGATGGAACAGCAACAAATAATTTAATCTTTCAAGTAAAAGATGATTTAGGAGAATATGTAGATGTTATGCATATGCCATATTTCCCCGGTAGTCAAGTGGGTAATGTGGGTATTGGAACCGACTCACCTGCCAGAAAACTTCATATTAATGATGTTATGCGTTTAGAGCCAAGAGCGACAGCACCAGCGAACCCATCAAAGGGCGATATGTATATGGATGATACAACCAACAAGTTAATGGTTTACGATGGTTCTACCTGGCAAGCTTGCTGGTAAGACTTTAATGTTTAACAATAGCACCATGTGCTTTAACAACACCATTAAAATCAAAAACGAAGTTAGATAATTGAGTAGCCCCCGCTACTATAATAATAAAACGATTATACTATTATAGTGTAACCGTTTTTTATGTAAAAAAGACATTGTATAGATACCTTCCAGGAACAAGTGTAAAACCTCCTGCTATTATTAAACCGGCCCAAAATAGTATAATCATTGATCTTGAATGACCTTTAATATCACCCT
This sequence comes from Flavobacteriales bacterium UBA4466, assembly GCA_905182335.1. Classification (GTDB taxonomy): domain Bacteria; phylum Bacteroidota; class Bacteroidia; order Flavobacteriales_D; family Crocinitomicaceae; genus UBA4466. The sequence goes on from CAJJBE010000007.1 coordinate 24,201, forward strand.
TCTTTATGTAATAGATGCTCTTTGGTACGGTGTATATAGTCAGAATACTTAGTAGATGGATCCATCCAAAATGATTTAAAAATTGAGGCCCCACTCTTGCCTCCATAAAAAGAGATATCCCTGCTTGAAAAAACATTAAAATCATATATGCCCAACCAATATTCTTATGAATTCCAGAGCCCTTAGTTGAAAAATAAATTAAATATGCTCCTATAATTAAACAAGGACTTACTGCAATTAAATGAATTGTTCTTAGTAGTTCATACATAGATTTTGGTGTGAATGAGGTTACAGGCAATAGTGTTTCCAGTTCAAGTAGATAATGTCGTTCTAAAAGTAAGATTGATGCGTGGGAGATTGCTTTTTGTTGTTGTGGGCAATTGATGTCTCCAATGACGCTGTGTTTCACCTTTCATGACAATCAAGCTCCCATGTTCCAATATGAAATCTACTTTATGTTTGCTTTCCCTGTGTTTGAAGGAAAATTTCCTTTCTGCACCAAGGCTCAATGAAGCAATTGCTCCATTTTCTAACAGCTCCTTTTCATCATCACTGTGCCAACCCATTCCTTCATTACCATCGTGGTACAAATTGAGAAGACATGAATTAAAAGACGTACCAGTTAAGTGCTGTACTTTTTGTTTTAACTTCAATAATTCATCCGTCCACTCGAGTGCTTGTTTAGTTGTATTTGAATAGGTGTATTTTAGGTCTTTTCCTCCATACCAAGCTACCTTTCGTTTGGTAACTATTTTCTTACCAAACATGTATAACTCATCATGTTGCCATTCAATGTCTATCAATAAAGCATTTAAAAAATAATCCGATTGCTCCTGATTGAATATTTTACAGTAATAATTGACAACTCCATCCTTGGGAAGCCAGTTTTTACTAGGGTCAGAGTGGTGTTCAAATAAGTTCATTCAAGTTCTACGTTAAACTGACATTAAAAGTAATATTTCTCAATAGACTTCACAGGAATGGGCGAACTAAACAGCACTCTTAAGAAGCTAATAAAGATAGTTGTATAGGCATATAACCCCCTTTAAACCTAACACACCTCTTATATACATCTATAATTATGGTACAGTTGAGAGGGAAGTAGTGTTGAAATAACTTGTTAACAATAGGGAAAACTAGCTATTTTAGAGCATAAAAAAACCTCCGATGTGGAGGTTTTTTATTTCAAGTTCTTTGCCAGGTCTGTTATAAGAAAATAGACTTGGCAAAGAAGTGAAAATTAATAAGGATAAGACGAAACTGCCGATGCAACCATACTTGCAGCTACAATTGATCCAACAACTGATAATACAATAGAAATTAAAACCCCCCAAAGAGCCGACTTGCCTGCAGAATTAGCTTTTTTAGGAAATTGTTCTTTTTGAGTTAAGTAGACAATTAAACCCACTAAAGGAATTAGAAAAGAAATAATGTTTAAGCCAGTTGATGGCATGTCATTCTGATTAGTTGTTTCCATTTTGTTTTTTTTATGTGATTAGGTATTAAACTTATGAATTATTTTTTTATCTATCAAGAATTTAAAGTGTTTATTTTCAATGACTTAATCTATGAATATACCTTATATACTTATAGCTATTTCAATATTCCCTAAGAACTATTGACAAGAAATAGGCTCAGAATATTAATTATTATTTTTTAATAACACCTATTATCACAATGGTTATATTAATTTTGAACTTTTTATTAAACGCCTCTTTTTAGAGGGAAAAGCACTATATAAATGATTGTTTTAATTTTCTTAATTGCGCATTGGTACCTTTCTCTTTTCAGTCAAACATTTTTTTTACATCGATATGCTGCTCACAAAATGTTTAGTATGTCCAAGTTTTGGGAGAAGATCTTTTTCATTTTCACATTTATAACGCAAGGATCTTCTTATTTAAGTCCATATGCATATGGGATATTACATCGTATGCATCACAGTTATACTGACACTGAAAATGACCCTCACTCGCCTAAGTATGACAAGAGTATCTTTTCCATGATGTGGAGAACAAAAGAGCTTTACACAGCTATCTTTGATGAAAAAATTGAAATTGAGAGCCAATTCAAAAAAGATATTCCGCAATGGCATTCTTTTGAGAAAATTGCACATCATTGGATTGCGCGTCTTTCTTGGGGTGCTTTTTACATTTTATTTTATTCTTTCTTCGCTACTTCTTGGTGGATGTTTTTACTAATACCAATACACTTCATCATGGGGCCATTACACGGTGCGATAATAAATTGGTTCGCTCATAAATTTGGGTATCGGAATTTTAACGTAAAAGATACTTCTGTAAACTTAATGCCTTTCGATTTCTTAATGATGGGGGAAGGATATCACAACAACCATCACAAGAACGGGTCACGCGTAAATTTTGGAGTTAAATGGTATGAATTAGACCTGGCTTATCCTATAATTAAAATACTTCATTTCATTAGAGTTATTCGAATAAGAAAAGAGGTGGCAGCATAAAACAATACTACTTATACACCACTAAAAATGGGGCTATCAATACAGACTATATAGAATAATAATTCCGTATAAATATCAATAAAAGCTAGTATGTATCTCTTTATATTGACTTTCCTAAAGTGCGAAAATTTTTATGTTATAGTTTGCCAATATTATCTAATCTAAAAAACAGGAATTTATTGTCTTTCCATAAAGCCATAACCTCAACATTACTCTTTTCTATATATAGACCAAAGCATTGATTTGTATCTAGCTTTTTTCTTTTCATTTGTCTCTTGCCTTTACTTCCATATAATTCTGAAACTTTACCAAAAGTAGCATTGGCTTTTAAGAAGTCTATACCTTTTTCAGAGATTTCTTTCTTTTTGACTAGCTTAGGCATCATTTTTAATAACTTCTCTTCTGAAAGATCTGATGTGAAAAAAGAACCAAGAGCTTCTTTGTAATTATTATTTATAAGAAGGTCATTTAATTCATATAACTCAGAAATCATAATTTCTTTTCCTGGCTTTATATCACAGGAAATGAATCCAATCATTGGGATTAATAGCAATATAAATAGTAGTTTTTTCATAGTAATTTTATTTCTTTATAGACTCTAAAAAAGAATTAAGATCTTGATCTTCATACTTATTCTCTACAAAATAGCGTAGTGTGTTTAATAACATATTTGCTTTTTGTCTACCGGCTAAAACAGATGTAGTTTTCTTCTCTCCTTCAGTTTTATGAGAGTCAAGTGCTTTTTGAGCTCTTGTCAATTCGCTATTAGCCCTTATAAGTGCTGAGTTGTCTTCAGAAACATTACTCTTTAAGTACTCCATCTTTAGCTTTTCTGCAGCCACTATATGTTCTAATGCTTTTCCATCAACTTTTTTTGCAGTATAGCTAAATAAATTAAATTCTTTATCTCTTACTACTATAGCAGGTAATCGATCTCGATCACTACCCGTCAAAAACTTAGTGAATTCATGAGATGATCTTCCGTTTTTTTCTAATTTATTATACTCATTGCCCTTAAATTTTATAGTTTCTAAGGAAGGGTTGAATTTAAAGCAAATAAAGTTTTGATTAACATAGCTAGCAAGTTCAGTATCTTGTAAAAATGCTGTCATTTTTCTGTTTCGCTCTTCTAGCTGTTCCTTTGACATTTTTCCATAGGACGAGCCCTCAATAAAAATTAAGCAGTTAGACTCTCCTTCATTTACACTGCTCTCAAATTCAGCCACACTTAACCAGTTAATTTCAGTTTCCTGTGCATAACTAAAAAAGGAAAATAAGCTTATGGCAATTATTATATTTAATGTCTTCATGTTTATTACTTATTTGATTTGTTTATTTTTGCAGATGTGTTTAGCATCTCTTCTAAAGCGCTCAATCTGCTCTCAAGATCTGCCTTCAAAGCATCTACCTCTGTTGTTTGTCCTTCAAGCTTTGACTTCATTTCTGCCATTTCAGAATTTTGATTTTCAATAATAGCTTGCTGATCTTTAATTGCCTCAATTAATAAAGCTACTAATTTTTGATACTCAACGCCTTTATATCCATTACCTATTTCGGATACAATTTCTGGAATTACAGCTTCAACTTCTTGCGCTATAAGTCCAAGTTCTAATTTATCATCAAAGCCTCTGGTTAGGAACTCATTGTTTCTCCAGTAGTAGTTTACACCTCTAAGCTGTAATACCTTCTCTAGTGCATTCTCTACTGTTAAAATATTCTTCTTGAATCTTTTATCAGAACTTGCAACGAAACTTGTTGCGAATGCATCCCCTAAAATAGTTGCGTTACCATTGACCATTACCTCACCACTAACAGTTACGTTAGGAGCATCAAGATCAATATTACCATTATAAGACTTTAGCTTAACATCTCCACTATAAGACTCTACTCTAGCTTCATTCTCTCCATAAACCATAACATTCTGTCCAGAAACATTAACAAAATCCCCAGAAACATCAACAAAATTCTGTCCAAAAACCCCAATACCGTTTTGACTTTCGATAATTACTGGGTTTGAAGTATTAGTGTTTTTTAACTCACCATATTGATTCTCTTCCCATAACGTGTTTGCCACTAATGTGCTATCCAATGCATTAATGCTATCAAGTAAAGCAGCGTCTGCTACATCTACATAATCTTTGTTTGCTAAATGCTCTCCAAGTTGTGGAGCATTCATATTACTAGCGTTACCATTGAACATTACCTCACCACTAACAGTTACGTTAGGAGCATCAAGATCAATATTACCATTATAAGACTTTAGCTTAACATCTCCACTATAAGACTCTACTCTAGCTTCATTCTCTCCATAAACCATAACATTCTGTCCAGAAACATTAACAAAATCCCCAGAAACATCAACAAAATTCTGTCCAAAAACCCCAATACCGTTTTGACTTTCGATAATTACTGGGTTTGAAGTATTAGTGTTTTTTAACTCACCATATTGATTCTCTTCCCATAACGTGTTTGCCACTAATGTGCTATCCAATGCATTAATGCTATCAAGTAAAGCAGCGTCTGCTACATCTACATAATCTTTGTTTGCTAAATGCTCTCCAAGTTGTGGAGCATTCATATTACTAGCGTTACCATTGAACATTACCTCACCACTAACAGTTACGTTAGGAGCATCAAGATCAATATTACCATTATAAGACTTTAGCTTAACATCTCCACTATAAGACTCTACTCTAGCTTCATTCTCTCCATAAACCATAACATTCTGCCCATTAACATTAACAAAATCCCCAGAAACATCAACAAAATTCTGTCCAAAAACCCCAATACCGTTTTGACTTTCGATAATTACTGGGTTTGAAGTATTAGTGTTTTTTAACTCACCATATTGATTCTCTTCCCATAACGTGTTTGCCACTAATGTGCTATCCAATGCATTAATGCTATCAAGTAAAGCAGCGTCTGCTACATCTACATAATCTTTGTTTGCTAAATGCTCTCCAAGTTGTGGAGCATTCATATTACTAGCGTTACCATTGAACATTACCTCACCACTAACAGTTACGTTAGGAGCATCAAGATCAATATTACCATTATAAGACTTTAGCTTAACATCTCCACTATAAGACTCTACTCTAGCTTCATTCTCTCCATAAACCATAACATTCTGTCCAGAAACATTAACAAAATCCCCAGAAACATCAACAAAATTCTGTCCAAAAACCCCAATACCGTTTTGACTTTCGATAATTACTGGGTTTGAAGTATTAGTGTTTTTTAACTCACCATATTGATTCTCTTCCCATAACGTGTTTGCCACTAATGTGCTATCCAATGCATTAATGCTATCAAGTAAAGCAGCGTCTGCTACATCTACATAATCTTTGTTTGCTAAATGCTCTCCAAGTTGTGGAGCATTCATATTACTAGCGTTACCATTGAACATTACCTCACCACTAACAGTTACGTTAGGAGCATCAAGATCAATATTACCATTATAAGACTTTAGCTTAACATCTCCACTATAAGACTCTACTCTAGCTTCATTCTCTCCATAAACCATAACATTCTGTCCAGAAACATTAACAAAATCCCCAGAAACATCAACAAAATTCTGTCCAAAAACCCCAATACCGTTTTGACTTTCGATAATTACTGGGTTTGAAGTATTAGTGTTTTTTAACTCACCATATTGATTCTCTTCCCATAACGTGTTTGCCACTAATGTGCTATCCAATGCATTAATGCTATCAAGTAAAGCAGCGTCTGCTACATCTACATAATCTTTGTTTGCTAAATGCTCTCCAAGTTGTGGAGCATTCATATTACTAGCGTTACCATTGAACATTACCTCACCACTAACAGTTACGTTAGGAGCATCAAGATCAATATTACCATTATAAGACTTTAGCTTAACATCTCCACTATAAGACTCTACTCTAGCTTCATTCTCTCCATAAACCATAACATTCTGTCCAGAAACATCAACAAAATCCCCAGAAACATCAACAAAATTCTGTCCAAAAACCCCAATACCGTTTTGACTTTCGATAATTACTGGGTTTGAAGTATTAGTGTTTTTTAACTCACCATATTGATTCTCTTCCCATAACGTGTTTGCCACTAATGTGCTATCCAATGCATTAATGCTATCAAGTAAAGCAGCGTCTGCTACATCTACATAATCTTTGTTTGCTAAATGCTCTCCAAGTTGTGGAGCATTCATATTACTAGCGTTACCATTGAACATTACCTCACCACTAACAGTTACGTTAGGAGCATCAAGATCAATATTACCATTATAAGACTTTAGCTTAACATCTCCACTATAAGACTCTACTCTAGCTTCATTCTCTCCATAAACCATAACATTCTGTCCAGAAACATCAACAAAATCCCCAGAAACATCAACAAAATTCTGTCCAAAAACCCCAATACCGTTTTGACTTTCGATAATTACTGGGTTTGAAGTATTAGTGTTTTTTAACTCACCATATTGATTCTCTTCCCATAACGTGTTTGCCACTAATGTGCTATCCAATGCATTAATGCTATCAAGTAAAGCAGCGTCTGCTACATCTACATAATCTTTGTTTGCTAAATGCTCTCCAAGTTGTGGAGCATTCATATTACTAGCGTTACCATTGAACATTACCTCACCACTAACAGTTACGTTAGGAGCATCAAGATCAATATTACCATTATAAGACTTTAGCTTAACATCTCCACTATAAGACTCTACTCTAGCTTCATTCTCTCCATAAACCATAACATTCTGTCCAGAAACATCAACAAAATCCCCAGAAACATCAACAAAATTCTGTCCAAAAACCCCAATACCGTTTTGACTTTCGATAATTACTGGGTTTGAAGTATTAGTGTTTTTTAACTCACCATATTGATTCTCTTCCCATAAAGGATTTGTTAGTGCAGCAGCACTATCTGCATAACCTGAAGTATTTGAGTGTAAAGAATACGGCACACTCATTAATTGACTAGTCCCCATTACAACGTAGCTTGTCCCACCTGTAATATCTGTTGCTGTTTCGATGAAATATGGACCATTTGCCCAATTAATAGATCCAAAATTATCCGTTGAAGAACCCGTACCTATTTCCAGATTAACTAATCCAAACTGATTTGTTGGAGTGGAAAATATTTCGGAATAAACTGAAGGCCCAGTTTCGGAACCTTGCTTAATAGTTAAGCGCATTCCAACTGGTTGGTTAGTTAACACAGTATTGTTACCATCTCTTATTACAGATTGATATTTAACCGATTCTGGAGCTTGGGCTAAAGAACTAAGTGATAGTGTTGCTATGGCAACTAGTGAAAGTAGTATTCTTTTCATAATGCTAATTTAATAGTGGTATTCTTTTTAAGAATTTATTTAAAACTATTGTTTTATAATTCTAGCTGTTTTTGTATTCTCGTTTTGTATAACTATTACTTGATAGAAACCAGGATTGTAATCCGTTCCAATTCTAACATCTGTTTCTTGACGTAGGTCAACTAATCGTGTTTCGATTAATCTTCCTGTTCCGTCGTATACAGAAACTGATACTGGTGAACTTGCATCTTCAGAAGCGATGTGAAGCGTTGTTGCATCACTGAATGGATTAGGAGACAATGTTGTCTCGAACTCGATTCCCTCTTCCTGTGCTAGGTCTTTTTGGTTGTCGTTTATTACAATAGTCGACGACCCATCTGGCGTAGTTACTGTACAAACTGGACCAAAGTCTCCTGTCATTCCACCTGCTGTTACTTGAATGTCAACATTATATGTTACACCCGTAAGTATACCTGGCTCTGATAAAGATAGAGATCTAAATGGTCTATCTATTAACAATGTATCAGTACCGTTAATCAGTCTAAATCTATAGTTAGTTGCGCCATCAGCAAACAGTGCAAACACTTGACTACTCATTGACCCTGGTGAGCTACCACAATAAAGAGGTGCTAACTGTGTCGTTGGGAAGTCTACTTGAACTGTACAAACATCTCCATAGTCTCCTACCACTCCACCAGCTGTTACCTGAACATCAACATTATATGTCTTATCCAATGTAATTCCTGGTACTGTATTCAGAGTTAAAGATCTAAATGGACGATCAAGGATTAACGTGTCGTTTCCACTTATGAATCTAAATCTATAGTTCGTTGCACCTGCAGCAAACATTGCGAAGATTTGACTATTCAACGATTGAGTTGTCATACCACAATATGCATCAGCTAACTTAGTTGTTGGGAAGTCGGTTGTTACTGTACAAACTGCACCGTAATCACAAACCTGTCCTTGAACTGTTGCTGCAACATCTACGTTGTAGACTTTGTTAAACTCAACGGCAACTTGACTAAATGGTAGAGCTCTAAACGGACGGTCAACAATCAGTGTATCATTTCCATTTATTAATCTAAACCTGTAGTTCGTTGCTCCATCAACAGCCGCTGCTTTGATTAGACCTGATGTAACTGATTGTGTTACGTAACCACAGTACTGACCTGCCAACTGTGTTGTTGGTAGAACTGTTGTTATTGTACAAACATCACCGAAGTCTCCTGTAACACCATTACATGTCGCTTGAACATCTACGTTGTATACTACACCGTATGTTATCCCTGGAACTGTATTCAGATATAGAGATCTAAATGGACGATCCTTAATAAGGGTATCATTTCCATTAATAAATCTAAATCTAAAATTTGTTGCTCCTTCAGAGTTCATAGCAAACACTTGACTAACTAAGTTGTTAGTTGTGATGCCACAATACAATGGGGCTAACTGTGTCGTTGGGAATGTTGTTGTTACTGTACAAACATCTCCATAGTCTCCCGTAGCTCCTGCCACAGTAACCTGAACGTCTACATTGTATGTTTTATCATACTCTACTGCAATACTGTTCAATGGTATATTTCTAAACGGACGATCTGCTATAAGCGTATCATTTCCATTGATAAATCTAAACCTGAAGTTAGATGCGTTGTCTACAATCTCTGCATAAACTAGTGCAGCTAAGTTGTCCGTAACATAACCACAGTACTGACCTGCAAGTTTTGTTTGAGGTCCTGGAGTAAAGATAGTACAAACTGTACCATAGTCTCCTATTGATCCATTTAGAGTTACAGCAACATCTACATTATATGTTGTAAGGTAATCTAAAGAAACAAGGTTCAATGGTAAAGCTCTAAATGGACGATCAACAATCAGTGTATCTGTACCATTAATCAATCTAAATCTATAACCCTCTGACCCTGGAACAGCATCTGCTCTTATAACATCAGCCAACGTATTAAGTGTTGAGTTACAATCTGCAGCTTGTAGCTGTGTCGTTGGTAGAACTGTTTGCGTTGTGAAGTCAAATGGTCCAATCCAAGTGCTTTGATTATCTCCACAATCAGATTGTACATAGAACTCATAAGTAGTTGCATCAGATAATCCAGAAATTGATTCTATTGTATTTGATGTTCCTACTATTTGTGTTCCTGAGCCTAATGTAAATCCAGCAACACCATATTCAACATTAGCTAAACCTGTATTGTTAATTGGAGAAACTGTTATTGACCCGAACATATTAGCAGCATGCGGATCACACTGGTAGTTATATGTTCCTTCAGCTTGGAAAACATGAGTATATGTCCATCCTTGGCCTACTGAGTTTCCGAAGCTTTCTGGATTACCCACAAACGTAGACGTTGTTCCATTTACATTGTGATTTCCTCCCGTATTTACAAAAACTACCGTATCTCCCACATTTATATCCAAGGAATTCGGGCTAAAACTAGACCCAACAGTTTGAATTAAGTAGCTAGTATTTACTGCGTCACCTCCTGTGTTACCTGTCCAGCTCAAATCAGCTGAATCCACAGTAATACTAGTTACTGAGAGCGATGTTGGATCTTCACATATAGCTATATCAACTTCTGAACATGAGGTTGTAAACGTAGCTAATGTATCTCCTGCCGAAAAAGCATTTCCTGCAGCCCAAATCACAACAGTGTTTCCATGTAGATCTATTAAGTTAAATCCTATCTCATCCGTAAAGTTTGTTGTATTACTTGCAATTATATAAGTAATAACATTATCACATAACGGAATCGATGCTGAACCAGTAAAACCAATATCTAATGTCTGGAGAGAAACAATACTTCCTCCTTGATAAAAATTAACTTCTTGACCATCCCAACCATCACCGAAATCATCAGTCATATTTAATACATAGTCACATTGATCGATGGCATTACAAAGAGATGTATTAAACATAATCGGCCCCACCCAGGCACTTTGATCATCTCCACAATCTGATTGAATATAAAACTCGTATGAACTATTAGGAGTCAATCCAGCAAGAGATTCTGTTGTATCTGCTGTACCTGTAATTAAAGTTCCGTCTCCTAATACAAACCCTGAAATGCCGTACTCTATATTGTATAATCCTGAAATGCCGGCATCTGACCATGCTATGTCAGCAGCATCAGAAGTGATATTAGTTACAATCAAATCTGTAGGGTCTGAACATATGTTCTGATTGTTCCATGTTTGGTGAAAACCCTGAGTAATGGATATATTGCTATTGGAGAAAGTGCTTATGACAGACTCTCCTATAGTAAAGTCTATATTTGCATATGGATTAACATAAGAGTCCCCCTGAGTAGAGATTACATCTTGTGCTGACAATGACGTATAAAAAAAGAGTGTTAATAAAAATAGTATATTTCTATAATTCATTATTAAGTGTGTAGTGATTACCTCAGGTTAGCTACAAATATATCTTTTCTTTTTATACAAAAAAATAATAATTCTAAAGCACCCTGTTTATGTTATTATAATTGTGAAAATAAATCAAAAATAAGTTTAAATTAATTGCTCTTTAATATTAGAGCCATATAAGGGTTAAACTTTAAAGACCTTGTTCCAACTAAATTCCGTTTCTTTGCAGTTCAATTGGAAGAAATGGCACATAAATCAGGTTTTGTTAGTATTGTAGGGAGTCCAAACGTTGGTAAATCAACTCTTATGAATAAGCTTGTGGGTGAAAAGTTATCTATCGTTACTTCTAAAGCACAAACGACAAGACATCGTATCATGGGAATCGTTAACACCGAAGACCATCAGGTTGTTTTTTCAGATACTCCGGGTGTTGTGAATTCAGCTTACAAGCTGCATGATAATATGATGGAGTATGTTAACTCCTCGATTAAAGATGCAGATGTTATCATATTCGTTACCGACACGAAAGAAACTGAAATGAATCACATAGACACTTTATCACGTATTCAAAACGCAAAAGTTCCTGTGGTATGCCTGGTAAACAAAATGGATTTATCGAGTCAAGACAAAGTAGCTGAAAAGCTAGCTTATTGGCAAGAACGCTTGCCTGAGGCTAACGTTTTCCCTATTTCTGCGCTTCATGGTGTTAGTATTGAGGGTGTCTGGGAAGAAATCCTTTTACACATTCCTGAAAGTCCACCCTATTTCGAAAAAGATGCTATCACAAATCGCCCAATGCGTTTTTTCATATCAGAAATGATTCGTGAAAAAATATTCATCCATTGTAGAAAAGAAATCCCTTATGCTACTCAAGTAGAAATAGAGGAATATATTGAAGAAGATCACATCACTCGTATTAGAGCGCTTATTATAGTTGAACGTAATTCTCAAAAAGGTATCATTATTGGGAAAGGTGGTGAAATGCTGAAACGAATTGGTCGAGAATCACGTATTGAAATGGAACAATTCATTGATAAGAAAGTTTTCTTGGAAACATTCGTGAAGGTTGATAAAGATTGGAGAGGATCTGATCAAAAATTAAAAAAATACGGATACTAGAAAATCAATTGATTAACTAGAAATCGAACTTGAGTTATGAGTAACATTATTGCAATTGTAGGACGCCCAAATGTTGGGAAATCAACTTTATTTAATAGATTGACAGAGTCTAGACGAGCAATCGTTAAAGAAATAAGTGGTGTTACTAGAGACCGCTTATATGGTCGTGGTGAATGGAATGGTGTTGATTTCTCAGTAATTGATACTGGCGGTTATGTAAAAGGGTCTGACGATATATTTGAAGCGGAGATAAGAAAGCAAGTAGAAATTGCTATTGACGAAGCGAGCGTGATTGTTTTTATGCTAGATGTAATGACTGGTATTGTCGATTTAGATGAAACAGTTGCCAGGCTCCTCCGTAAGTCAGGGAAAAAAGTATTCATCGTAGCCAATAAAGTCGATAATACGGAACGTTATGGTTTATCCTCTGAGTTTTGGTCTCTTGGCCTAGGTGAAGTATTCGATGTTTCAGCAACAAACGGGAGTGGTACAGGTGAGCTTTTAGACGAGGTAGTGAAGGAATTTGATAAAGACGACGATACCGTCTTAGAAGGTGAGGGACTTCCCCACATCGCAATTGTTGGGAAACCCAACGTTGGTAAATCATCATTAGTTAATGCATTTACAGGTGAAGAAAGAAACATCGTTACTAAAATTTCTGGAACAACTCGTGATTCTGTAAACACACGATATAAAGGATTTGGATTCGACTTTATGCTTATCGATACTGCCGGTATCCGAAAGAAAGCAAAAGTAATTGAAGACATTGAATACTATTCTGTACTGCGCTCAATTAGAGCGATTGAAAACTCAGACGTTTGTGTTTTCATGATTGATGCTGAAGAAGGTATTCAAAAGCAAGATCTACACATATTCTATATCATAGAGAGCAATTCAAAAGGGGTTGTTGTACTTGTTAATAAATGGGATTTGGTCGACAAAGACCACACAACCATGAAAGCATATGAAGATAAAGTACGTGAACAATTAGCCCCTTTTAATGATGTTCCTATCATCTTTACATCAACCGTTACAAAGCAACGTATTCACAAAACGCTTGAGACTGTAATGGAAGTTCATGAGAACAGAACAAAAAAAATACCTACTTCTCAGATCAACGAAGTGATGCTTGAAATTATTGAACGTACTCCTCCTCCATCTTTAAAAGGTAAATATGTTCGAATTAAATATGTTCAACAGCTACCCTCCCACTCTCCAGCATTCGCATTCTTCTGCAATTTACCGCAATACATTCCCGACAGCTATAGACGTTTCCTTGAGAACAGATTGAGAGAAGAATTTGATTTCTGTGGCGTTCCAATTAAGATTTTCTTTAGAAAAAAATAAGGCTATTTAATACTAAAACGTATTGGTAAGGACATTTAGAGAGTAACCTCTTTTCCCTTATTTTCAACTGAAGCCCAATTCTGCATAGATTTCATTCGTCTCACTAACTCATCAGTAAAAAAAACTTGACCCTTGAGGTGTGTGTGTGTTTTAGAAACTCTGGTTTCTAAATACTTTCGTCTTAGTTCAATCTTCGTTAAAAGATTCTTTAGTTTCTAATCTCGTCTATTACCTTACTATACAATAAATGGCCTAAAAGATTAGACATATTTAGAAAAATGCTCTCACCTCCATTCCGCCTGAGTGAATCATCTTATTATCTTCAGATTTTCTCCCGTTGTACTGTATAGACAATTGAAGGTTTTTAGCAATGGATCGCTGATACCCTAAATTCCAAGTGTAATTTATACCTGGCTTTAATCCTTCTAGCATTTCAAATCCCAATGCTGAGTTCTGTACCCCCGTATATTGAATGCTCACCATTTTCATTCCTCCTTGCATAGATCCTTTTTCCACTTGATTAAATTTGAATGTTGAACCAATTTCATATACAATGGCTAAATCTCCCCCTAAGTTTTGAGCATTTCGCTTTTCCGAGGCTCTTCCATCTAGTGTAATTCTGAATACTGTATTTGGTTGATAAATGATGCTTGGCTCAATGAAGTAATACCCTATATTATAATCTCTTCCTGATGTATAGTCTGCTTCTGAAGCCTTTTCTCCTGCTTTACCAGATAATTTAAGGGTGAATTTTCGTTTGATATTCCAGCGGAGTGAAATCTGATGAAACTCGTTTAACCTTGAATCAAATCCACTTGCCAATAATGTCTTATTTCTGATATCTTGATATGAATACTCAGCTCCAAAAATACTAGAAGTACGATTAAAAAATAGTGTGTTCCTAAGGTTTGAACTCGTTGAAATCAAACTCGTATCTACGCTTCTTGAAACAAATGGATTGAAAGCCTCAGCGCCATCAAGAGTATTTGTCTTACGATTGATCCGGACACGTGCTTGGTCTGAAAAACGAGACAAAAACTTCAAAAAGCCTTTTTTAGAAGACCAAATACGATCAGGTCTCCAATTTATCGATTGGTTGCACTCATTCGAGAATGTTTTTACATACTCATTGCTCGGCGTAAATACACGTATATAACTTGCTTGATCCACAAACTGGGCAATTTCAAATTCATTTAAATCTTTAACTCCGTCGCTATTATAATCAATCCAAGTATAAATTCCTTGACCATCATTGACCTGAATATATAAGAACTCACGTTTCAATTCTAACCCCGATCCAACCTCATAAAAAGTATTCAACGTCAGTGCGCCTTTTAATATTTTAAGCTCATGCTCTATTCTTCCTAACAAGGTGTTCTCTGGTGACTGAGAGATTAAATCAGGTTGTTCAATGCGAAGCTCTCTGTAGCTCGTAGTGAAGTTCAGCTTTTGACGTTTCCACTGTGTAAATTTCATCTCAGCTCCAATAGACCTAGCCTTTGCAGCACGAGTTAAACGAGTGCTATCTGATTTATTGTCATAGCGCTCTCGATAAAACAGGCGGTATTCATTTTTAATTGAATCACTATTTGCAATATATACCTGATAATCAAAAAACTGATAGCTAATAGGGTCTAAAACACTTGTCTTGTAAAGATTAAATTCATGATCATCCTTATACCCAACCTTGAACCAACCTATACTTTGCGAAAATTCAGATTTATGTCGAATGAATTCATTTGTATTGACCGCTTTACTTGATAAATAACTCGCATCAACAAACCCTTGAAATCCTTTTTGTTTCCATTTCCCATTCAGACTTCCTCGTAACCCCTGATAATCTCCACCAATGACATAATGCTGCGCTTCTAAATTTATGTTTCCATATTTTCTTCTTCTAAAATCAAACCCCAGATTTGACGCAACTTCATTTCCAAGATAACCCTTGTCTCGTGTATTCCAATCTCTATCAAACTCAACACTTCGATAATTTTCGATCGGATTGAAATTAAGATCTCGGGCCTCAATTCCTAAATTTGTTCGTAAGACCCAATTAGAAATACTATCTTTTGAAAGTGGAATTTCTCCTTTTAATTTTGCTCTTCCAGCAAAGCTATTGTTATCCTTACTATCATAACGTGAAAAAGTATTTATGTCATTCTTTGAGTAGGCAAGCTCAGATTCTAAGCTTAGAAACTCCCCCAGTCTAATATCTATCCCGGCGGTTATCATCTGACGCTGCTTTGGAGTGATAATTAAGCGCGAAGGTGAATAATCTCCTTGAGAAATTCCTCCTAATGGAATTACCCATTTATAAACCTTACCCAAGGCATTGAAGCTTTCAAAAACATAATCCCCTTTTCCTAAACCAACATATTCAAACGTTGTACTATATATTGCTGAGTCTGGATGTACTGTATAGACTAAAACAGAATCAACACCTAATGAATCCACTAATTTATATAGATTTTGATTCTCGAAATAACCCGTAGAATCTATACTTGACATTCTTGCCAAGTCCAAGGTGTCACCAATTTCTGATAACTGGCGTTTCTGGCCTAAAGTTAGATTCTGCTGAAGAGATTGGTTTTTTGCGTCTTGCTCCGAATAAGCATTCAACCAAAATTTCATACGTTTTGAGGTATAGGTCGTAGATGTTTGAAACAGTGATCGCGCATAATTCTGATCCGAATATTGAAATTCTACTACAATCCGAGTGTCTTTGGTAATCTGATTACGTGTTGTAAATGTAACTTCAGACGTATTGTAGTTTATGATATAATCATATTCCTGTCCACGTTCAAGCAACTGCCCATCTATATAAACCTTTTCCGTGCCGCTTAATATAATAATGAACGGCTCATTTTCGGCTCCAATTAAACGATAGGGCCCTTGATTCCCTTCGCCTCCTTGTATAATCTGACGTTGAAACTTTCCTTTCGACAACGCTCCACTCACTTGAGTTCTCCATGCCTTTGTTGTGTCTGCTGTCCATCTATAATCAATTGTTAGCCCTTGAGCCCGTTTCTTATACTTCATGAAGTAGCCTGTAGGTTTGGTCAACCAAAAATCACCAGCTACCATTTTGAAACGATCGTTATACACCTGTATAAAGACCTGATCAAACTCTCTTAATGTATTCGTATTCCCTTCTGGCTGAATTGGTAGGTTATCGTCAGAAACCGAAGCAAGTAATTTTAAGTTTGGTGCAATTTGACCTGAAAGTTCAAGGTTTAAGCTTGAATTCACTCCGAAATCTTGATTATTGCCAAAAGAAACTCCCCTTGAGATACTCCCCGACTTATTTAATCCTGCTCCACCAAAAAGATCTGTGGTAGAAGTTGCATTACTAATCAAGAAACGATCGCGAAACCCTTTGTTTTTTGAATAGATTATACTTGTATCTCGCTTGGCGTATATTTTGGATAAATCCATCGGTAAAACGCGGTACTCAGTCTTTAACTCACCAGTGCATTTATTAAATAATATAAGTTCTGATGCAGCGTAGTCAAGTTTATACTCCTCGGCTGAAAGACTATTTCCATTGCAGGTTAATTTGAATGAATTTGGATAAATACTAAGGGTATCTAATTGAATTGTATCTGAGTGTACCTTGATTGTTTTGGAACGCAAATTTGACTCCTGCGCTATGCCATAAAAGGGCAATACGAAGAGCATAAATAGCACTAGTCGCTTCAAAAAAACAGGCATCGTCACGAATGTACAACGTTGTAAGGAGAAAAATCGTGTTTAAAACAGATTAAACTTTAACGTTACCCTAAAAAAGGTTAATAAACAGCTGAATTACATCGATTTAATGTAGTTTTACATTAAGTAAATAAATGAAAAAAACGTTATACATAGCATTCATCCTAATGTCAAAACTCAGTTTTGGGCAAGATAATTCGTTGCTTAACAAAGCCGATTCCATTGTTATGTTTGCGAAATCTCAATTAGGTGTTCCTTATAAATGGGCAACTAGTAATCCCAATGTAAGTTTTGATTGTAGCGGTTTTACCTCTTTTGTCTATTCATCAGCAGATGTACCTTATTCTAGGAGTTCAAAAGCCTATGGAAGTCTGGGTACTAAAGTCGATATAGAAAACTCTCGAAAAGGAGATTGTATTGTATTTACGGGAACAGCCGGAAGAGGTTCTGGTATAGGTCATGTTGGCATTGTGATTTCAAATGATGAAAATGGATTGAAATTCATTCACTGCTCAAGCTCAAAAAAACATTTTGGAGTTGTTATTACTGATTATTACGAATCTGGATACCCAAAACGGTTTCACTCGATACGACGTATGTTTCCTTAGCTTAGATGCTGTTAAAAAAAGTTAAGCATCCAACTACCACTACTGTAATCTTTTACATTCGTTAAAAATCGATTTGAATTGAAAAAAGTTAGGGTACATTTTATTTTAATACTCGTTGTTACTGCAATGATGGCTTTGCTGTTAATTCAGTCCGTGCAAACTGCATTCTTGGTCGACCGTAAAAGCACTGAATTCAATGATCAATTCAAAACTCAATTAGAGCGAATCACTTTAAAGCATGAAAAAGCAGAAGACATCCGTCAGTATATGTCTCTCGCAGATAACGATTTTAGTGTTCAGTATCAAGACATATTAAAAGAAGAATTTCAAAATTTACTTTCTGCACAAGAATCAATTTCAATTCAAGACACCTCTATTTTTGAGAACGGTAAAATTGAAAACTACCTTATAATAAAAGGTAAAACATACGATTCTATTTCTGGTGTTACAGCTGAACAGCGTGTTATAGGAAGAGATGTAAGAAAATTTCGCGATTTGTTTGATCGGAATAACGCCACCATTAGTCATGATTCTCTCAAATATGCCATTCAATTGGACCAGCGTGTTATTCAACAAATTTTTAAAAAAGCACGATTCGTTAACGAAATGATGATTGAAGCATTTCGGAATAATATATATGAAGGTCCCGAAGATCGTGTTGATCTGTTCTTTCTAGATTCTCTTCTGTCTAATGAACTTGCCTTAGATAATTTACCTAAAGGGTATCGTTTTATGATTACTGACGAATACCGTGCTCCAGTTCATTTCGAAAAATCATCAAAAAACTATACTGCTAATATAGATACTACTTATTGTTATAAAACTCTTTTATACCCAAGTAATCCTATCGACCATGATTTATATTTACACATTAATTTCCCGAAGCAAAAAGCATTCTTGTTTGGGAAATTATGGGGGCCATTAGCGATTAATCTTTCGCTAGTTCTATTAATTATTATGGCCTTAGTTTTCATGTTTAGAACGATTTTAGCTCAACGAAAGCTGTCGGAAATGAAAAATGATTTCATTTCAAATATGACACATGAATTCAAAACACCAATTTCTACAATATCATTGGCTTGTGAAGCCATGAATGATTCTGATATGGTTGGCAACAATACTTCAACTGCAAAACCATATGTTAATATGATTAGCGATGAGAACCAGCGATTAGGGCTACTTGTTGAACGGATTCTTCAGAGTGCTACGCTAGAGCGTGGCGAGGTACAATTACGAAAAGAAAGGGTTTTAATCAATGAGGTCATTCTCGACATCGTACAAAATGCAAACTTTAGAATTACCAAAGAAAATGGGCTCATTGAATTAAACCTTACACCCGATTTAATTTATGTTCAAGCGGATAAAATGCATTTAACAAATACTATTTCTAACTTAATTGACAATGCGATTAAATATAGTGATGGTGCTGCAAAAATAATTGTAGAGCTTCAAAAAGAAGGGAAAAAGAACATGTTATCAGTTATAGATAATGGAATTGGAATAAAAAAAGAGCACCTCAATAAAATATTCGACAAACTATATCGTATACCTACTGGGAACATTCATAACGTTAAAGGATTTGGATTAGGACTTAGCTATGTTAAAGCAATCTCGGACCTACATGCATGGGATATACAAGTTAAGAGTAAACTAGGACAAGGATCACAATTTATCCTCATAATACAAGACTAGCATGAGCAATCAAATAAGAATACTCCTCGCAGAAGACGATTTAAATCTAGGGCAATTGCTACAAACTTTTTTAACGTCGAAAGGGTTCAGTGTGTCTCTCGCACAGAATGGTAAAATTGCATTTGAAAAATTTAATAAAGCCAAATACAACTTTTGCATTTTTGATGTCATGATGCCTGAAATGGACGGATTCACATTAGCAAAAGAGATTCGAGAAATTGACAAGAAAATTCCAATTCTATTTTTAACAGCGAAAGCAATGAAAGAAGATAAGTTAGAAGGGTTCTCTATTGGTGCAGATGATTATTTGACAAAGCCTTTTTCAATGGAAGAATTAGTTGCTCGAATTAATGCAATATTGAGGCGTACAGAAGCTCCTTCTAGAAAAGAAATGGCTGAATTAAAGGTTGGCAAAATCAAGTATGAACCAGAATTCCGTTTACTACATCTAAAGGACCAGGTAAGGAAATTGACTACAAAAGAAAATCAATTACTTCATTTATTAGTTAAGAATCAAAATGAAATCTTAGATAGGCATGCCACTTTACGAGCAATCTGGGGAGATGATAATTATTTTAACGGAAGAAGTATGGACGTTTATATTGCCAAGCTACGAAAGGTGTTAAAAGAAGACCCATCAGTTGAAATTATGAACGTTCACGGTAAAGGGTTTAAGCTTATTATGAAATAAGAAAATAAATTTATTCATCGGGGAAATAAGTCAACAAAAGTTTTCACTCATTGATATAATAAAATGAATCTTTGGAAGTTAATAGACTCAATTAGAAACATTAGCTTTGCGCTACTAAAAATTAAAGCATGAGTAAAACCACTAGTGAATTCGAACAAGAAAGAGAATCTCTATTAATATTCATTTGGAAGAAAAGAAAGATTATTATTACTGTTACAGCGATTGCAGCCATTTCAGCTACAGTAGTTTCTATTCTTTTAACTCCAATATTTAAATCTACTGCCATTGTATTCCCTGCAGCAACAAGCACGGTGTCATTCTCTGAGCAAAGAAATGCAAAAGCATCTTCTATGGATTTTGGTGAAGAAGAACAAGCCGAGCAATTGGTTCAAATTCTTCAATCTTCTAAAATTCGGAATATCATTGTTAGCCGCTATGACTTAATGAATCATTATGAAATTGATTCTGATGATGCTAACAAGAATTACAAGCTTGGAAAAGCATGGGGCAACCACATCAACTTCACTCGAACTCGATATGGATCAATTCAAATTGATGTATTTGATGAAGATCGTTTTTTAGCAGCTGAAATAGCGAACAAGATTGTCCAGATTATTGATACTGTTAAAAATGAAATGGTCCAAGAGAGAACTATTCCTGCATTCAGAATAAACCAACGTAAGAAAGACCAATTAGAAATTGAAAAAAAAGAAATCCTAAGAAAAATGGATAGTTTATCACAGTTAGGTGTTGTTTCAACTGAAGGAAGAGCGAATCTTTTTTCTGCATACAATGAATCAAAGAATGCAGCGGATAGAGTCTTTTTCAAAAAGCAAATCGATATAAATTTACAATATGGTGCAACGTTCGATGGCTTTGAGAAGGTGCGAGATGAAAAGATCACAAAACTGACAAAATTTGAAGATGCTTATGAACAAGCTGAATCTGATGCAAATACTCTTTTTACCCATAAATTCGTTGTTGAGCCTGCAGTTGTTGCAGATAAAAAATCAAAACCCGAGCGTTTAGTTATTATCATTATTACTACAATAGGTGCTTTCATTTTTATCATTTTCGCGCTTTTAATTAAATCTCGTATTAGCGAATTGAAAAAAATCGCCTAATTGAACATGCTTAAAAAAAATAGTGCTCTACTAGGCCTTAGCCTTTTATACATCGTGCTTTCTTGCTTTCTAATCTGGACAGATCAGGCGTATCTGACATTAGCCCCTATTGGATTGATGGCTATCTATTTTGCATTATTTTATACTGAATACACATTCTTAAGTCTAGCTTTTTTAACCCCCCTTTCTGTCAATATTGAAGAGTATACTGACAGCTTCGGCTTGTTCATTCCCACAGAGCCCATTTTATTTGGATTGTTATTGCTACTACTTATGCAGCAGACACAAAAGAATATGCTAAACAGATACATCTGGCGCAATCCAATTGTCTGGGCTGTTGGATTCTATCTGTTTTGGATGTTCATTACCTCAATGACAAGTAGTTCTCCTATGATATCATTCAAGTTTTTACTTTCGAGGTTGTGGTTTATCATTCCGTTATTATTTTTTGGAACACGTGTCTTTATCAAACCTAAAAATGTTCGAACATTCATTTGGCTTTTTATAATCGCCATGTGTATTGCTATACTTTATACTATTACCGTTCATGCTAGGTATAATTTTGGGGAGAAAGAGGGGCACTGGGTGATGTGGCCGTTCTTTAAAGATCATACCATTTATGGATCAACTGTAGCATTTTCGATACCGCTAATCTTCGCACTTTACTTTTCGAAGAAACATGACCTATTGATGAAGGTGATAATTATTGGATTAATTGTTATCGTCATTACGGGACTCTACTTCTCATATACAAGAGCGGCCTGGTTGAGTATTACCCTGTCGTTGATAGTATTGGCTATCATCAAATTAAGAGTTAAATTCAGTATCCTTGCGACAATTGCAGGAGTGGGATTAATCACACTCTATTTTAGTTGGGATAATATTCAAATGGAGCTTGAGCGAAACAAGTATGAGCACACAACAGAAGAGTTCGGTGAAAAGATTCAAAGTGCAACCAACGTAACAACTGACGCGTCTAATCTAGAAAGGTTGAACAGATGGTCCTCTGCGATTGAAATGTTTAAAGAGCGCCCCATATTTGGATTTGGGCCTGGAACCTATGCTTTTGAATATGCGCGATTCCAAGAGCCCGAGAATACCACCATTATATCAACGAATTTTGGAGATGCCGGAAATGCACACAGCGAATATTTAGGCCCATTATCTGAAATGGGATTGATGGGGTTATTTTCCATGTTATTTATTGTGTCTGCCATTTTCTACAAAGGAATCACTTTGTACTATGCTTGGCCGGAGGAAGACCGTGAAATGAAAACAATCATTTTGGCCATGATTTTGTCACTGACAACATATTTTATTCACGGAATACTAAATAACTATTTAGATACGGACAAAGCAGCTGTTCCAATTTGGGCATTTTGTGCAGCGTTTATAGCCCTAGAGGAATACAACAAGACTCCAAGAGATTCCGCACAAAGGTAAGCCTTTACTTCTCTGAGATATAGAATAAGTCAATACATCCCTCCTTCGCAGGAGTAACAGAATAATCTTTCATTGTAATATCAACCCCTTTATCTGAAAGCTTATTTCTATTCATTCTATTCAAGATGTCATAAGGAATTTGAAGTATACATCTTGGCATGTTATACTGAAGGTTGAAGATGTCGAATCGTGTAATTTTCTTCACCGACCTCTTGTTCTCATCATAATACTTCATCACCTCATCGTTCCCAAAAACTCCAAGAGTATAAACAGAACTAAACTCTATAGACAATAGGTCTTTCAATTCTTGAATCGTGTACTCACGAATATGCCAAGGATTTCTTGTCAACGACATATTCTTGTTTGGCGTAGTAACAATGAACTTTCCCCCTTTTTTTAATACGCGGTGAATCTCCTTTACATACTGAACATCATCTTTGATATGCTCAATTACCTGAAACGAAACTACAAAATCAAAGTGATTATCTGGTAATCCTGTTAATGGCGGAACACTCATTTGACGAAACTCAACATTTTCAATTTCTTGACTTGATTTTAAACCGGCAGCCGACTCGAACTTATCAATTGTTAAAAATAAATCTACCCTTGAACTCAGCATTTCGATGCCATAACCACTTCCAGTTCCAATTTCTAATACATTTCCTGAGATTATTTTTGCAGCCTCAACATAAGCCAAAATACTTCTTTGATAAACGTAATTATCCGATTTATCTTGCTGTGAAACTCGTTCTGCGGTTTGAATCTTTTTACTCATAATTCTATGTCCAAATAATTGAGGAAACCAAATGTAAGTTAAATAGCCCTATTGATGAAATAGTACATTGATTTAGTGTGAAACCCAAAGTGTTGGGTTTAAGCATTTAACTACATTACCAACTACATGATGTATTTCAAAATGTGCGATAGACATGTTAAGGGTTACATCCAAAAGTAAAGAACCAATTACTTTTTTAGTGCTCACCTTCATTCCAGAAATTACATAAGTATCTTGAAGATTACTATAAACTGTACGATAATTTCCGTGCTTAATAATTACAACCTTTCCTGCTCCTGGTATGTTCAATACACTAGTCACTTCTCCTTCAAAAATGGCCCTTACTTGAGCATTTTTAGGGGTGCTAATGTCAATGCCACGATTATTTGTTGTGACATTCCTCAGTGTCGGATGTGCATTTTTACCAAAAGACTCTGTGATACTCCCCTTGTCAACTGGCCAAGGCAATCGCCCTTTATTCCCTTCGAAAGAAGCGCTTAATTTCGTAGACTCCTTTGTTTCTGAGAATGTCGGTTCTGACTTCTTCGCAACAGTTGGCGTATTAGATTTTGCATTCTCAGCTTCTAAGCGTTTACGTTCAGCCTCCGCCCTCTTTCTTCTAGCCTCTGCAGCTGCAATCTCGTTGCGGATTGCTGTATTAATCCTCTCTCTTAAAATCGCTTTGCTTCTTTCTTCTTCAGCTAATTTGGTGATTAATAACGATTCTTCACTTTTAAATTTTTGGTAAACTTCCTGCTGCTTTTTTCGATCAAATTCAATTGCAGCCTTCTCTTTGATTTTATCCTTAATGAGGGCAACTTTATATTGCTTCTCTTTTTCAATAGTGATTATTTCTGCTTTAATCAACAATTGATTTTGCTTAATCGCTAAGAATTGTTTTTGTTGAATTTCCGAAATACGCTCTAAGTATTTAGCGCGCTTTACAGCTTCAAAGTAACTTCCGGATGAAACGATAGACATCATCTTTCCATACTTGTTCCTACGCTTATAGGCGTAAATTAATAGCTCTGTGTATTGTTTTTTAAGTCGGTCTATCTTTCCGTGTAAAAGCTCTATCTGTTGACTTTTACTTTGGATAGTTAACTCAGCAGCACGAATTTGATTGTCATAATTCTTTAATAACTGTTCGCGATAAATAATTTGATTTTCAATAACCTTCAACTCATTCAGCGATGTCTCTTTCGCAGATTGACTTTTGGATAAGAGGAATTTTGTATCAGAAATTTTCTGTTCTAATCTTACTTGTTCACGCCTCAGTTTATCACTAGTAGGCTGTCCAAAACCAATAAGTGTGAGCAGCAAGAAACACACTAAAAGTATCTTATTTACACTGATCATATCCTTCTGGTATTGTGAAATAAATAGGCTCAGGCTCATTGAGTCTTGTCTTTTTATATTCCAGTTCAATGAAAATTGATTTACTTGGACTTTCAATCGTAACCTCTACCTCGTAAGGTATAACATAAGTATCAACGATCTCATAAGATTTGTATTCTAACTTAACAAATGTTGTATCCAGAGGGCTTTCAATAACAATTTGTTTTAACTGCTTCAAATCATCAGTAAGTGTGTAATATGTTATAATCTCACGCTCGCCCTTCTTTTCATTCTTTTTAATTTCACGCTTACTGTGTGAACTCATTGTATAGTTGTATGAATCGTCAACTCTGGAATACTTCTTCTCATTATCAAACCCTACAGGCATCCCCACAAGTAACTCTTCCACATTAGAGAAACTAAAATCTAAATCAAAACTCTCTTTCAAGTATGACAGGCTTTTCTTTGAATAACACTTTTTTTGCTTATCTGTTACTTTAACAGAGTCTTTAGTAAAAAGAGCATTGAGAACAGGAAAACGAGCGAAAGTAACCAATGTGTTGACAGCACTATCACGTGTAATTCTAATCGACGTCTTAAAAGAAACATTTTGAGAGGAATCTTTATATTTCGTAGATAATTTCGTGTAAAAATGAGAAAATTCCATGGAAGAAAGACTATCCAAAATGGTTGTTATCTTGATGTCTTTCACCTTTTCTAATCTCTGTGCTTCAGACTGATAATGATTAGCACAAGATGTTAAAAGTAGAATGGATAAAATCCAAACACCATATTTAGTACACTGGATCATAGTATCTTTTATCTTCTATTTTTTTCTCCAAACTTTGATTGTCCGACAACAACTCTTTTGCCTTTTCCCAAAACACAAGCGCTTCTGTAATTTTCCCAATTTTGAAGTAGACATCACCTAAATGCTCCACTATCATATAATCATTTTCCTTAAGCTTAAAAGCTCTGTTAAACTGAAATAATGCTAGGTCGTAGTCGCCTTTTTGAAACAACACCCATCCATAGGTATCTATAAACTGTGGGGATAATGGGCCCCCTTCACTCGCTTGTAATGCCAATGATTCAGCCAAGTCCAAATCTTCTCTATTTATCGCCAATCGGTAGGCAAAATTATTGCGAATAATTAAGCTTTCACGATCAATACTCAACGCTTTATTAAAGCTCTTCTTTCCATTGGAAAAATCCTTGATTCCAAAATATGCCTCGCCTAATTCTCCATAGAATTCTGCTTCCAATGGTTTGTCATTAATAACTAACTCTTTCCCAGCAGACAATACATCCACTGCTTCATTATGTTTTTTCAATTGATTCGCACTGACTCCATTCAATAAAGCAGCTGTTGTTGATGTAGAGAAGAATGTTAAGCACTCCTTACTGTCTTTATATAAATTTTCAAAATCACGGTTTTGATACTCCATGATCAGTACTTGATTCCAAATTGGATACTTCGCTTTGTCATATTCAAGTGCTTGTTTATATGCATATAAGGCCTCATCATTTTTCTCAGCACGCAACAAGTAATCGCCGTGAATTGAATGAGCTTTCGCTTCTGTTGGGTATGATTCAACCAAGAGATTAACCAATATATAAACTTCAGGATCAATTTTAAAACTAGAATCATGAATATTAATCAAGATTTTCATTTTAGTATCGAGGCTCACATCATCACTCTGAAAAGCCAATATTAACTCTTCAAAAGATTTATCATCCTCTTTTTGCTCTCTATAAATATCTGCTAATGCTAAATGTGCACGACCGTTACTTGGATCAGCTACTACCAATTCTTTCAACATTTCAAGGGCTTTCCCCATTTCATTTGTCTTAAAGTAATGATCAACATACACCGCTATCAATTCCGGATCATTCGTATAAACTTCACGAGCATTATCGAGTTCAGCAACTGCTTTTTTTGGAAATTTAGCCTGCATTAAAAGAGTATACTTCTGAATGGATAAAGCAAGATTAATCCCCACTTGATCTTCCACTTTATTTAATGTCTCAATAGCTTTTTCAAAGTCTCTCTTTTTTATTAAAGCTTCTACATACCCGTATTTCCAATCAATATTTCTCGGTGCTAGTTTTATTATTTTTTCAAAGTTATTCAATGATTCATCAAGTTCTCCACGCTCATAATACATGTACGCCAACTCTTGGATGTATCCAATATTATTAGGATCAATTTCGGAAGCTCTTAAAATATATTCCGCAGACTTATTCATGTTCCCAGAAGATAACTCTAGTTGTGATAGGGCGTAATAGACCGCATCATCATCTTGTCGTATAGCTAAACACTCCTCAAATTTCGTGATTGCTTCTGAAGTTCTACCTGTCGTTTTTAGGCGAATTCCCTCATGAAATTTTGTGATGTGCGGATAATCAGCAGTGCTAATCATACGCGGCTCATTCGCTATTTTCTTTGTCACACACGATGTGGCTAAAAGAAATACTGCAATTATATATATACTGAGTCTACTCATTTATAGTTGTATGATCTCCTAGACTCAAATCTCGCGCCAAACCGTCATAATTAACATTTGAACCAATCATTGAATCTATTAGGATTGCATTTTTTATATCCGTTGAGTGCTGTATAATCGAGTTCTTGACAACACTATCATTGATTCTAGTTCCATTTCCAATAGAAACATGAGGTCCAACTACCACATTTTTCAAGTGAACCTTTTCACCAATAAAGCAGGGTTTAATCACGATTGAATTTTCTAGAGTAGCTGATTCTGGAATCAATTGCCCACCTTTCTTCGCATCATTTTCTAGAACTTGAGCATTTGTTTCAACTGTAACCTTCTTGTTTCCACAATCCATCCATTGATCAACTTGACCGGTTTTAAATATCTTCCCCTTTGACATCATCCCTTTGATTCCGTCGTTTATTTGGTATTCACCACCATGAATAATATTGTTATCTATTACCGATTGCAACTCAACTTTAAGCTGACTAACCTCTTTAAAATAGTAAATTCCAATTACTGCTAAATCACTTATAAATTCAGCTGGTTTTTCTACCAGCTCAATAATTTCTTTTTTATCATTCAACTGAACAACACCATATGCCTCAGGACTATTCACTTTTTTCACCC
This sequence comes from Flavobacteriales bacterium UBA4466, assembly GCA_905182335.1. Taxonomy (GTDB): domain Bacteria; phylum Bacteroidota; class Bacteroidia; order Flavobacteriales_D; family Crocinitomicaceae; genus UBA4466. The sequence goes on from CAJJBE010000007.1 coordinate 52,321, forward strand.
AAATCACGGCATCGGCAGCTGGATCTAATTCAAAATTAGCCTGAATTAATGTGTCGGCGTATGCAATTACTGCAGGCCCTGATAATGAGTCTTTTGCACACATAATTGCATGTCCTGTCCCAAGCGGTTCATCTTGACGATATATTGAGGCTTTTGCACCTATTCCTTCTGCAAGTTCAATCAAGCTATTAACTATACCATCTCCAAAAAATGCAGGGTCTCCCAAAATGAAAGCTACCTCCTCTACCTTTTCACCTACAACTTCAGCAATGTCTTTGACTAATCGATGCACGATAGGCTGTCCAGCAACTGGAATTAAGGGCTTAGGAACTGTAAGTGTATGTGGCCTAAGTCTACTTCCACGACCTGCCATTGGGACTATAATTTTCATAAACTTTTTAATTTTTAATAACGTATAAAAACTGCCTATTTAATACCAGTACTGCCAAAGCCACCTTCCCCTCGTTCTGTTTCAGCAAGTTCAATTACCTCATTCCAATTTACCTGTTTTACTTCCGCAAAAACAAGTTGAGCAATGCGTTCTCCGTCTTCTACAACAAAGTTTTCGTTTGAAATATTAATTAGTATAACGCCAACTTCACCACGATAATCTGCATCAACAGTTCCAGGGGAATTCAAAACAGAAACGCCTCTTTTCAAAGCCAGCCCACTTCTGGGTCTCACTTGACATTCGTATCCAACTGGAATTTCCATAAATAATCCTGTTTTAACTAGTGTCCGTTCTAATGGTTTTAAAGTGATAGACTCATCGATGTTGGCGCGTATATCCAAGCCTGCGGAAGCATTCGTTTCATACGATGGAAGAGCGTGTTTTGACTTGTTGATTACTTTAACTTTCATGCTTATTCTATAAGCTACCAAAAATAAGAATTTTAGCTTGCCGAAAGCACCTTAAACTGTTCGTTTAGAAAGAAGTTACTAACGTTCAATCGTTAACTTTTTTTGATTATTTGGTTTCTCTATTAGCCAAACCATAAAAATATAAAGTAGGATTAAACTATTGTGGAAAAAGAACTTTCTCCAAGAAAACGCACCCGGATCAAGGTCTATGAAGAAGGTTATTAAAAACAGAAATAGGGCAAGCCCGAAATAAAATGCAAACTTTCGTAAATTATACTTTATCGGATAATGCTTCTGCCCTAAGAAGTAAGACGCTATCATCTGTCCAGCATAAACAATTAAAGTTGCCCATGCACTTGCCCAAAAACCATAAATTGGTATGAAAATGAGATTAATAAGAATAGTGACTACCCCTCCTCCAACTGCTATAAACGCACCATATTTTGTCTGCCCACTTAATTTATACCAAATGGATTGATTTAGATAGATTCCATAAAATACATTCGCAATTAGTAGTATTGGAACCACTCCCAATCCTATCCAGAATTCTTCACTACGGATGAAATACTTAAAAATATCAATATTCAGACTTACAGCTATAAATACTAAGCAGATAAAAGCTATAAAGTAATTCATGATTTTTGCGTACATCTTTTTACTATCCTTATTTTTCTCTTGAGCAAAGAAAAAAGGTTCAGCTGCGTAGCGATATGCTTGTAAAAAGATGGTAACAATCATTGCTAATTTGTAGCATGCACTGTAAATCCCTAGCTGTGTTTCAGCAGCTCTCAATGTTAATCCACCTTGTTTATACAAAATATGTTTAAGCATTGCGCGGTCTATCGTTTCGTTGATTATTCCAGCAAATCCAGCAATGACAAGTGGCAACGCATACTTAAACATCTCTCGTGCCAACTCAGTACTATACTTCAATTTAAGTCCGATGTAGTCCTTATATGTCCCAATTGGCTTTATAAGCGATGACAATAAGTTTGCAACCAGAATAAATAGAATCCCTTCTTCTGGGTGTGCTTTATCGAAGAACCCATAAAGAAAAATTAAGTTCAACGTTATATTTACAGCAATTGCTGTAAAATGAATCGCGGCGAATTTCTTTGCTTTTTTCTCTGCGCGCAACTTCGCCATTGGTAGCGCTGATGTAGCATCAATACTAACTATTATTGCGAGTAACACAATATAAATACTGTGGTCAGAATATAGCATTGCATCTGCAATATGCTGACTAAACACTACTAGAATTAAAAGAAAAATTACATTAAAACTAATGACTGTTAAGAAGCTATTTCGAAAAACTTCACTCTTATCTTCTTTGGCATTTATAAACTTAAAGAAAGCTGTCTCCATACCAAATGTAAGAAGTACAATTAAAAATGCTACCCATGCATATATCTCAGAAACCTTTCCGTATTCCGCTGCTGGTAGAACTAAAGTATAAAGAGGCACTAACAAGTAATTCAGGAGTCTGCCGACGATTGTCGGTAACCCATAAATAGCCGTTTGCCCCAATAAACTCTTCAGTGGATTCAATTATTTTCTAAAATTAGGTTTTCTTTTCTCTAAGAATGCTATTGTCCCTTCTTTAAAATCTACCGTTCCAAAACATTTTCCAAATTCTTCAATCTCTACATCATATCCATTAATACCATCTATATAGCTTGCGTTAACCGAACGAATTACTGAGGTGATTGCTGTCCCTGAATTATTTAAAATTCGCTCTGCAATATCTTCTGCTTTGGCCATTAATTCATCTAATTCAACAACATAGTTGACTAGCCCGCATTTTAGTGCTTCATCTGCTTTAATAATGCCCGCAGTAAAAACCATTTCATTTGCTTTTCCTCGACCAACTAACTGAGCTAGCCTCTGTGTTCCTCCATAGCCTGGAATAACACCTAAACTAACCTCTGGCAGTCCCATTCTAGCATTAGAAGAGGCTACACGAATATGTGAGCACATTGCAAGCTCAAGCCCGCCACCTAATGCAAATCCATTAACCGCTGCGATGACTGGTTTCGAACAATTCTCAATAAATGTAAATAACAATTCTTGTCCTTTTTGAGCTAACTCACCCCCTTGTGCAATTGTAAAGTCTGCAAACTCCTTAATGTCAGCGCCGGCTACAAATGACTTTTCACCTGATCCTGTCAAAATAATAACCCCCGTGTTTAAGTCTTCATCTGCTGATTTAATTGCCTTGTGTAATTCTTCAATTGTTTCTTTATTCAAGGCATTTAATTGCTTTGGACGATTAATCGTAATTACATTAATATGCCCTTTTTGCTCTAAAAGTAAATTGTTATACATTTTATTCTGTTTTCTAATTAATCTTTATTTATCTTTTGTCCTGATACGTTTATAAAACTTTATCAAAATCATTAACCCTACAGCTACTGCAAAAAACCCTGTAGTTCCCTTAATCCAGTTCAGAGAATCTTTTAATGAAACTAAAAAAACAATTGCAACAAGGCATAAAGTAGCAACTTCATTCCATAACCTTAGTGACCCTGATTTCCAATTAAATTTTCCTTTAACAAAATTAGAAATGATGTTTTGACATACAAAATGATACACCAACAATAACACGACGAAGGACAATTTAATATGCATCCAGCTCGCTTGAAGATAATAATCAGGATTTAATAAAATCATCCACGTTCCGAAAACAATTGTTAAAATCATTGCGGGCGTTGTTATAATCCACCACAGACGTTTTTCCATGATTTCAAATTGAGCAGAAAGAATTCTTTTCTCAACTTCTTCCTTTTCTTGTGCTTCTGTATGGTAAACAAACAAGCGAACGATGTAGAAAAGTCCTGCGAACCAACTTACCACAAAAATGATGTGTAATGCCTTGACCGTATTATCAAAATCCATATCGTAAATATAGTTCGAATTCTCTATTATCTGTTACTAAATGTGAATTGTACAACAGATATACAAGAAACGTTCATGATTCTGCGTAAATCCTTATCTTTGCTCACTTAATAACTTTTATGAGCACAATCGAACTTTCAGATCAAGAGAATCAACGAAGAGAAAAGTTGATAAAACTGCGTGACTTAGGTATAAACCCATACCCTGCAGCATTATACCCAGTAACAGACTATTCGACTGCTATAAAACAGGATTTTCAAGAAGGGAAAGAAGTTTGTATTGCAGGAAGAATGATGTCTCAGCGCGATATGGGGAAAGCTTCATTCGCTGAAATTCAGGATTCAAAAGGAAGAATTCAAGTTTACGTTAATCGCGATGAAATTTGTCCTGGAGAAGATAAAACACATTACAATACTGTTTTTAAAAAACTATTAGATTTAGGCGATTTCATAGGAATTAAAGGAACTGTTTTTAAAACAAAAGTAGGTGAGACGTCAATTAAAGTGAGTGACCTCATATTATTAAGTAAAGCACTTAAGCCATTACCACTTCCAAAAACAGATGCGGAAGGTAACGTGCATGATGCATTCACTGACCCTGAAATGCGCTATAGACAGCGTTATGCTGATTTGGTTGTAAACCCTCATGTAAAAGAGGTGTTTATTAAACGGTCAAAACTAATACACGCTATGCGTTCTTTCTTTGTAGAGAAAGGGTACTATGAAGTAGAAACACCAATATTACAGCCAATTCCTGGAGGAGCTGCTGCTCGTCCATTTATAACACATCATAATTCATTGGATGTACCAATGTATTTAAGGATTGCTTGTGAATTGTATTTAAAAAAGGCCTTAATTGGTGGTTTTGATGGAGTTTTTGAATTTGCAAAAACATTCAGGAATGAAGGAATGGACAGGACTCATAATCCTGAATTTTCTATGATGGAAATTTATGTAGCTTATAAAGACTACAACTGGATGATGAATTTTACAGAGAGCCTTTTAGAATATTGTGCAATTGCTGTAAATGAAAATACAGAAGCAACTTTTGGTAATCATAAAATCAATTTTAAGGCCCCTTACAAAAGAGTAACAATGCGCCAAGCAATTCTTGAATTTACAGCTTTTGATATTAAGAATAAATCTGAAGACGAACTGCGTAGTTGGTGCCTTAATAATGGGATCTCGGCTGATGAAACAATGGGTAAAGGGAAGCTAATAGATGAAATATTTGGTGAGCATTGCGAAGGGAATTATATTCAACCAACATTTATTACTGATTATCCGAAAGAAATGTCTCCGCTTTGCAAGGAACATAGAGATGATCCGAGTTTAACAGAACGTTTCGAGTTAATTATTTGTGGCAAAGAGCTAGCTAACGCATACTCAGAATTAAATGATCCTATTGATCAAAAAGAACGTTTTGAAGAGCAAATAAAATTAGCAGCTAAAGGAGATGACGAAGCTGGAGAATTTATTGATTACGACTTTTTAAGATCTTTAGAGTATGGAATGCCTCCTACATCTGGATTAGGGATTGGTATTGATCGCTTAATTATGTTTTTGACCAATAACCAATCTATACAAGAGGTTGTTTTATTTCCTCAAATGAAACCCGAGATTTTTGGTAAACAAGGTCCTGATTTATCTAAAAATGAAACATTAATTTTTGATCTTCTTTCAAAAGAAAAATCCATGGAATTAAACCGTCTAAAAGAAGCGACAGGTCTATCTAACAAGCAATGGGATAAAGGAGTTAAGAGCCTTGGGAAGCATGGACTAACAAAAGTTACAAAAACAGATGATTTACTAATAATCAAAATTGTAGAATAACTAATTCAGAAAAAGCACCTGAATTCTTATTCAATAAAATCTTCATTCGTAATAGTGAAAGTGCATAAATGCACTGTATTTCTTTTACCACTAATTGATTCATCCCATCTATATTCGTCTCTAAAATCTCCGATAAAAGAATATGAGGGAGCTGAGTTTACTGAAATAAAAACCGTATCAAAACTTGAAATAGAACAAGGAATATTTGGAAGTTCAGAGGGATGATTGCCAAGCTTTTCAAACAACACAATATAAAAAGATTCATTAGGAGCCAAGTAAAATAATGAATCTGGTGGACAACAATAATTATTATAATTTATAACTAGGCTAAAGTCTGAATTATTTATGATTAGTTTTCTCGATGAGTGAGTTGTTTCACAAGAAATAAAAAACAGCCCAATTATAATAGTAAATACGTTTTTCATAATTATGCCTTAAGTTATTACACTAGATACTAGCGAAATTAATCTGATTATATTATAAAGCAAAGATCAAGATAATTTGATTTTCATCTAAATTGAGCCATATGTCTACATGCCTTAATATTAAGTAGGGAATAAGCGCGTTACGTTTATTCCCTATTAATTAATTCTATCTCGAGATAGTACAAAACATGCTTTTAAAAAAGCATCACTAGTTAAAGGCTTAAATCTTTACCACTTTAAAATGTTTTTCAAAGGAATTGTTAGAGCACTTTATAAAATAAGTTCCAGGAACAGAGCCCTTTAAAGACACTTTAGTTTTACCGCTTCCATCCTTTGAAATTGATCCCATTTGAATCGTTCTGCCCAAATTATCATAAATCTCGATATTTATGGATTCCGATAAAGTAGAAATCGATTTGATTTCTATGATAAAGTCGTTCTTAGTTGGATTTGGATAAACAAGAATTTCTGCTAACATTAATTCATTAATCCCTAATGATGGTGTAACTTCAATAGGAACTCCTTCTTCATAGGAACAAATGTTTGATTCATCTTGGACAACGATGTTATAAGGACCAACAGGTAGACCAGTGAAAGTGTTTGTTGAAAAATAGCTTTGCCCTCCATCAATACTATACATATATGGCCCCTGTCCCGAACTTGGAGTGATTTCAATAGAACCATTTGTTTGAACAACAGAAGAAGCGTTAATCGCAATTATATCCGCAGAAGTAAATTCACAAGCTTCAATAGTAATAATTTCTTCATATGAGCAATCTCCAGTAGCTCCTAAAACAATTACAAAGTAGTCCCCTGGAGCTAAGTTGTCAAAATTATTGGTGTCTACATATGTTTGTCCCCCATCAATACTATATTGAAATGGATTCAATCCAGCACTCGTATATATGCTAAGAGCTCCATCATTGGTAGAAGTTGATGTCGCATGCGTTACGTTTACAGAAGCCGCAATATCACAGCCTGTCCCATCAGGACAAAAGACCTCCAATGCTTTATCGCCAAAATCACCATCATTTGTAACAATAGTCTGACCTGATGAATTATCAACTAGAAAAGCATATTGATTTCCAGGGCTGTCAAAAATTCCATCTCCGTATGTATCATAAACTATAAGTGAATAGCAGGATGAATAATCTAAGCAAATTTCTTCAGAAATAATATCATAATCATTATTATCAGATAAATCACCACTTGCAATAACTTCATTTCCATCATATACTTCCCAAGAAGTTTCTTCAGGCCAATTATCTGCGTTAATAGTAAGAGTTACAATATCGTATTCTGAATTTAAATTTGTAATTGTAGATGCCGAATTATTAGTTAAATCTTCATCTAATTGATTATTTACAGTTAATAGATTCAGTGTAATGTTATTATTGGACGGTTGTAGGGTGGGGTTAATATTTATTGCTAACGTACTTTGATCTAGGTAAGGTATGTCAACCGAGGCATTAATAACATCTACTGCTGTGCCATTAACAAATACTTGAATAGATACATCAGTGATCGTAGCTTCTCCTTGGTTAGTTATAATCACGTTACCTTGAACTAGATCATCACAAACCACATTTAGTTCCTCAATTGAAATCGCTCCATCAAATTCATGAACCTTACTTATTACAACGTTTAATGTATCGTTATTTCCGTATTCATCACCTATATGGTTTACAATAACCGTGATTTCATAGTCGCCGATATTAGAAAAGTCTTGTGGTGTAGAGAATTGAAAGTCAGCTTCTTGAAAAGGCTCAATCGCTTGAGGGACCGAAATTGTTTCTACGGATTGTCCATCTAAGAGAAGTTCGATACTAAAGTTACTCATCTCGTTTAATCCCTGATTTGCAATTGTTGCGGTTACAAATTCGTTACTCCCTAAGCTTGAAGATGATTGAGGCTCAATGGCTGTAACCCCTAAGTCGTAATCACCGTTAATATCTGACCAAAAGGACACCCATGGTCTCGCTTGTTTAATCACTAATTGATCTTGGGCGGTTACTTTATACTCGATATCCATCCCAAAACCTTCTGCCCCAACAACATCATAAAGAATTTCAAATTCATCATGGATAACAGAAAGATACTCTCTCATCTGGTCGAGATATTGCACATCCATTACAAGCTCTCCTGCATTGACTAAATTTGAGAGATTCAATACAAGATATCCTCCTGCCTGTGTAGGATCTTCATACAACAGGATTTCTTCTGGAACTGAGTTTGGGTCAGGGTTTGTAATCAAAGATTCTCCTACTTGAGTGTTTAAATAAAATGTGCCTTCCGTATCGTAAATAGGGTCAATACTGATACCTACACCATTTGATTGTTCCTCTTCGAAATTCGGGTGGCAAAGTAGCCCCATAGCAGCCATAAAGTGATCGACACGATAAAAATCTCTTTCTTCATAGGCCCTAAAGTTCCACATACTGGCATACACCTGTTTGATTGATTTAGAGATATGTCCTTCATCTAAGTGTTGCGTTTTCGATGTATACAAACCAGCACCACTAAATCCAGGTAAATCTTCATTATTCGTGCTTGATCGGCACCTAACTGCTGTTCCCGGAGGAAAATCATCATGCATCGTTTGTAAATCATCCATGATCCATTGCGGCATTGGTGCATCCTTAATATCTCTTCTAAAATCTTTCAGCCGCTCAGTTCGAAAGTTTATATCATTCTGAAAAGAAGGATTATCGATCATGACCTGCGCCTCCTCATAAAAATTATTAAAAAGCATAAACTCATGGTAGTAGTAAAATGGAATACCAAATCCATCTGGGATCGTTCCCTCTGGAAAACCAAATGTTCTCATTGTTGAAACATTGGAACACTTTGCTCCAAAGGCAGTAGACATTGAAAATTGAATTGAATCTAATGGTTTGATTTCGGTAATACTCAAATCTCGAATAGGGATTTGAGGTTCTGTTGGCCTAAGATCTTCATACCAATCATTAACTTCAGTTAAAGTGGCTTCTCGTATTTGAAATGTCTCATTTTCAACTTTAAAATAAATATAGCCATTTAATAGGCTTGAAATTGAATCAATAGACAAAGGATCAGCAATATATGCATTTGGAACATTATCCTGAATGGCCCTTAAATTCACGTGTGACAATGGTGTTTGTACTACAGAGGTCATAATTCCCCCTACTCTAGGTAACGAATTTGGCAATGCGTCATAAAGAACAATATCTCTACTGCCAGGAGTTTCATTAAGATCTGTCATGTGCTTAAAATAGCCATAACCTTCTGCTTCATGAAAAGGGATATAGTTTACTTCGGCAAAAACATCCGATTCTAAAACAACATCAAATCTAGCTCCAACAAAGTCTGAAGCGTAATTATTAAGGTAATCATTTTCATCACTAGCACCTATAAAGTGATTCATGTTATTTTGAAGAAATGGCATATTAGCTATTAATAACTCATATGTTCTTTGAGAAGCTTCAAAATCATAAGCATTTCCAAAAGAGTAATTGAATGAATAAGTGCCAATAACGCCATCTGGAGTAATGGTATTAGGATTAAACACAATTTCTCCTGATCCATCATCTCCTGTTACGCTTGCGTTAATTGCATTCCAAAAGTTTCCATGAATGATATGTGTATTACTATTAATAAAATAAATTTTTGGTTCAGGAGTATCTCTATCTAATATTCCAAACTTAACATATAGCTGATCATCAAGGAATGGAGCCCAACCAACATTCTGTACGGTTGCCAAATCCTGAAAGGTTTGAGCATCTGGTATTGAGGTTGAACCATCGATAAAATCAATAGGGTCGGCATTGTTTATAGGGGCGTCAGTGGGCATGTTGTTAAACTCTGTAATATCGTCGATCCCATCACCGTCGTAATCATCAGGATTTGAAACATCATGTTCCGTGATAGTATAATTCCCTAAGGGATATGCTGCTGAAGGCTCAGAAATGACCATAGTTCCATTGACTCCCATAGTCATAGAAACTGCCCAATTGTAAGTTGGACTATGATCCGCATGAAGAATATAATATTTCCCTAATTGCGCTTGAATAGACAATTGTACTTGCCCAGAATTATTTACTGAGTAATTATCTATAGTTACTTGAGCGTAAGAAAAAATGTGTATAGAAACAGCACAAAGGAGTACTAAAAAATATTTCATATTCGTTATAATTGTTTAATTGTGTACGACAAGATACAAATGTTTATCTTAAGTTTTTAGTTATCTTGATTAAGCATCTTGACTTTTGCCGTACAAGCAATGTCGATTAGTAAATTATGTTCTAACAGCTTAACGGAGAGCATCTAAATTGGTTGCCTAAGTTTGTATTAATTTACTGCTCTCAAAGTAATAAGCCGTTATTCGGTATAACTTATCTTATGAGGCTATACTATTCATATGATTTAGAGTAAGTGATGCAATTAAAATCCATGTGATGTAAATGAAGCCGCTTTTTATTTTTATAAATGGATATCTGATACACTCGGTCATAAATATCTAGACCAAACTCGCCAATTTCTTCACCAACTAAAAGACCTGCTAAAACCCCTGTTGTATTACTATGACCAACAACAAGTGCGTTTTGTTTAGAATCGATTAATAATTTTGAAAAGTCTGAAAGTTCGTCAGGGTTATACTCCGTTATTCGCATGTCTTTGGAAGTAGCTGTAGGTAAAGCTGTCTTTTTGGTTCGTTTATAATTCGTACTGTATATAACCTCAAGTGGTACATCGCTCAGGAAATGACTTAGACTCTCTGATCTTTGCTTTCCACATTGCGTAAGTACAGGGTCTAAGTAATTATCAGACCCTACTTCTTTTTCTGAGTGCCTGACCAAATATACGGTAAAGAATTCGCTACTTTTTGCTATCCGGCAAGACTGAAGCCCTAATATTATTAAAAGTATTGTAAGATATTTTTTCGTCATTCTATAGTATTTTTATGTTATTCTATTATTGCTAACGCAGTTATTGTTTCTTTTTAAGTGTGAGCATGTTCTATGTTTAGATAAACCACTCCTTTTAAAGATTAAATTAATAAAAATAATTAACGCTAAAAGTAATTATAAACCCTGTCAACCATCCAACTAAAAGCTCTTGCATGGTATGCTTTTGAAGGTAGCTTCGAGCAGCCATCACAACTCCTGATAATAATATTGCTGCGATTAACATCCCGACTCCAAATTTCATGTTAACACTTGTGTACGCTAGAATAAACCCTGCCAATATACCAACTCCTGCAGCGTGGATACTTACCTTTTTCCACTGATTTAGTAGAACAAAAAATCCAGTAACAGCTGCTCCTGATAAAGGCAAAGCATAAATAAACTTAGGAAGGCTTGCTGCACTTGCAGTATAAATGAGCATGAAATAAAGACCTATGCAGTAAATGAACATAATAATAATAGGCACATTTCGCTCCTGCCTTGTTTCCATTTCTAAGGAAATAATGACTCCGTTTCGCTTTAATAAAACGAATGAAAATCCTGGAGCAACTACACAAAAAATGACAAACATATAAAGCAGCGCCTTCTTAACTTCAACCTGCAATAGGTAAATACAATCTTGGCACTCTAGTCCATAAAATTGTTGTTCCACAGCCGGAACATACATAACTATCAACAATGCATAAACAGGTGTTAATAGGGGCATGAAAACCCATGATATGATCTCTGCAAACAGTTTCATTATAATTCCTTTCTCAAACGAGCGACAGGAATGTTTAGTTGCTCTCGGTATTTAGCAACCGTCCTTCGTGCTATATTGTATCCTTTATCTTTCAATAGACTTGCTAACTTCTCGTCTGTTAAAGGTTTTCGCTTTTCTTCATTGTCAATCGCTTCAGAAAGAATTTTCTTTACTTCACGTGTAGAAACCTCTTCTCCAGAATCTGTAGAAAGTGATTCTGAAAAAAAATACTTTAATGAAAAAATTCCCGAACTTGTTTGAACATATTTACTGTTTGCAACACGTGAAACCGTAGAGATGTCCATTTCAACAATCTCAGCAATATCTTTCAGAATCATTGGGCGCAACTGTGTTTCATCACCAGATAAAAAATAGGCTTTCTGGTAATTCATAATTGCAGTCATTGTCATAAATAAGGTGTTCTGACGTTGTCTAATTGCATCAATAAACCATTTCGCACCATCCAGTTTTTGCCTCACAAAAGTAAATGCTTCCTTGTCTGATTTTGATGCTTTAGCACCTTCAGCATAGGTTCTAAGCATGTTCTTATACTGATTACTAACTTTCAATTCCGGAGCATTTCTACCATTGATTGTCAACTGTAGCTGGCCTTCATTCTCAGTGATTGAAAAATCAGGGATAATCTGCTGATAATTCCCCCTAGACTCTTTCATAGATCCGCCCGGTTTAGGGTTAAGCTTAACGATCTCTTCGATGGCTTCTTTCAAATCTTCATCTGAAATCTCCAGCTTTTTAATAATCTTTTGATAGTGTTTCTTTGTAAACTCTGAGAAATGCTCTTCTAATATTTTCTTAGCAGTATACCGTGTAATATTTCCATCTTGTTTACGATTTATTTGCAATAAAAGGCATTCTCTTAAATCGCGTGCTCCTATTCCAGCAGGATCTAATTCTTGAATTATTTTCAATATCTTTTCAATCTCCGCTTCAGTAACTACTACATTTGCAGAGAAAGCTAAATCATCTACAAGAGCGTCCATTTCTCTATTTAAATATCCAGACTCATCTAGATTACCAACAATTATCTCAGCAATTGTAAATTCTACATCATTTAAATCGAGTAAATGTATTTGTACGGTGATACGCTCTTGAAAAGACTGGTCACCAGACAGAGGAATAACCTTCTCTTCATCGTCTTTACTCGTATTGTTTACTTGTGTTTTATAATCTGCATCATCACTCAAATACTCATCGATATTGAAATCTTCTTCATCTGAAGTTTCATCTTGATCAATATCTTCATTTTCATCAAAATCATCTTCATCCTTTTCCGCCCCTTCTTCAAGTGCTGGATTCTCTTCAATTTCTTGTTTGATTCTTTGCTCCAATTCCATCGTAGGCACCTGCAACAATTTCATAAGTTGAATTTGCTGAGGAGAAAGTCGTTGCTCTAACTTTGTCGATAAGAATTGTTTTAATGCCATCTGAGTTCTGTTACTAGTAATTTAGTGCTTTTTTCCAAAATAATGCCGAGAACCTAAAATTCTGCATTTTGTGGTGTTCTTGGAAAAGGAATAACGTCGCGAATATTTGTCATACCGGTAACGAACATAATCATGCGCTCGAACCCAAGTCCAAAACCAGCATGCGGAGCAGTACCAAACTTACGTGTGTCCAGATACCATGCTAAATCTTCTTCTGGAATATTAAAGTCAGCCATTTTAGATTTTAAAAAATCTATACGCTCTTCACGTTGGGAACCACCGACAATTTCACCAATACCAGGAAAAAGGACATCCATTGCAGCAACAGTTTTTCCGTCATCATTTTGACGCATATAAAACGCTTTAATTCCAGATGGGTAATCTGTTAAAATAACAGGGCACTTAAACTCTTTTTCTACTAAGTATCGCTCATGTTCACTTTGTAAATCAACACCCCACTCAACATCGTATTTAAATTTCTTTTTCTTAAACGGCTTTGAGTTTCTTAATACATCAATTGCTTCCGTATATGTCAATCGTTTAAACTCATTATTTACTACAAATTCTAAGCGCTCTTTAAGCGTTAACTCATTACGTTCATTTTGAGGTTTCGATTTTTGCTCGTTTATTTCCCGATCATTCAAGAACTGAAGATCATCTGCACAATTTGTCAGAACATATTGTGATAAATATTTCAAGAAACTCTCCGTTAAATCCATATTATCCTTCAAATCGTTGAAAGCAACCTCTGGCTCAATCATCCAAAATTCAGCAAGGTGCCTTGAAGTATTTGAGTTCTCTGCTCTAAAAGTGGGGCCAAACGTATATACCTGACCCAATGCCATTGCTCCGAGTTCAGCTTCTAGTTGACCAGAAACAGTTAAATTTACCGGCTTTCCGAAAAAATCTTGCTTATAGTCTATCGCTCCATCTTCAGTGATTGGGAGGTTCAAGGGATCAAGGTTCGTTACTTGAAAGATCTCGCCTGCTCCCTCTGCATCAGAACCAGTTATAATCGGTGTGTGTAAACAATAGAATCCTTCATCATTAAAGAACTTATGAATTGCAAATGCAACCGCATGACGAATTCTAAAAACAGCTCCAAACGTATTTGTTCTGAAGCGTAAATGTGCTTGTTCACGAAGGAACTCTAAGCTATGTTTTTTAGGTTGCATTACTGTTTTCTGAACCTCGTTCGGATTAGCATCACCTAAAATTTCAATCTTACTAACTTTTATCTCTATCGATTGCCCTGCTCCTTGGGACTCTACAACTTCACCACTAACAGCAATTGCTGCAGCTGTAGATACTCTTTTCAATAACGCCTCATCAAAATTCTCAAAGTCAACTACCGCTTGAATATTTTTAATTGTAGAACCATCATTTATTTGAATAAAGCGATTACTTCTGAATGCCCTTACCCAACCTTTTACAAGTACTGAATCTCCTGCTTTACCGGTTGCAAGAATGTCTATAATTTTTTGTCTTTTCATTCGATGTTTTATTGAATGTTTCAAAAATAGCAAGAAACTAGGTTAGATTAACCTTTAAAGTAAAAAAAGGCCAACCTTTAGCGCTTTAACACCTAGTTTATACGAATGAATATAGGCTACTTGTTGTTCCAGTTTGTCATTGCAAGTTGGAGTCCGATAGATACAAACCCTTTAATGAATTCCGTTGTTACATCAATACGTTCAGGAAGGTCTAGGTTTTCGTTTTTTGACCATTCTCCCAATACATAGTCAGACTGTCGACCGGGGTAAAAATCATTGCCTACACCAAATCGAACTCTGGCATATTGTGGCGTGTTTAAAACCGCTTGAATATCTTTCAATCCGTTATGCCCGCCATCAGAACCTTTTCCTTTCATGCGAAGCTTTCCAAATGGTAGTGCGATGTCGTCAGTAATCACGAGTATATTCTCTCTTGATATTTTTTCTTGTTGCATCCAATAATTCACAGATTTACCTGATAAATTCATGAATGTTGTGGGTTTAATTACAATAATTTGTTTCCCTTTAAACTTAACACGTGCTACATCGGCGAGCTTTTCTGTTTCGAAACTTCCCTCACGTTCTTTAACAAACGCGTCCACGACTTTAAACCCGATATTATGTCGCGATTCTTCATACTTACTTCCAGGGTTTCCCAAACCAATAACGAGATATTTCATTTCTTATATATTACCGCAAATTTACAATAATCAAATAAAATCGAATCCTGATGTATAAATGGAGTTTGTTGAAAAAAAATTTTGTCCAAATTTGGGGTTTCTTTTCACAACTACATTTGCACTAACATCTCCCATCAGCCTATTCAAAATTCACCATAATTACCGAACATAAAAAAACCCCGGATTGAGAAACAAAACGGGGTTAAAACAACTTATTGTCGATCAAATATTTCCGTTATCTCTAACCGCATAAGCGATAGTTAAAGCGTCAATATCTTGTAATTCTTTTCGAATATCAAATACCATACCTGATGGCGTACCTTGATCTGCTTTTACACATGTAATAACAGACTCTATTGGTTCACTCATTCGAGCAGGCTTCGATTCAAACTTATCTAATTTCCAACGGCGGATTGAGTTTACATTATATAAATCATCTGGATTAGACTGAGCAACATTATCCATAAATAACAAGAACTCCATTCCCCTTTCTTTATACTTTGCAGCACGTGCTGGATTTAAGGGTTTCCCTAAATAAAGAAAATCTATTTCAGATCTTTGCTTGTAAGGTGTCATGTCCGTAGTTCTTAATCCCTCTGGTTGAACAACTTTCACCGTAGGGTCTGACTCCTTGCTTGTAGTTGCCACCATGAAGAAGAACAAGAGCATAAACACAATGTCAGGTAGTGATGATGTATTTACCCCAGGAGCACCTTTCTTGCCGTCTTTTTTAAACTTTGACATAATTCTACTTTTTAGGTGTTACTTCTATGAATTTATCTGGATACAAAATTTTCAAAAGATCTAATTTTTCTTTATCCATTTTTGAATCTTTCTTTTTATCCACAGCATAACGACTCTTAATTGTGCCGTAACTTTCGCCAAAAGCTTCTTTCGCAGCTTTATCACGTAAAACAAAAATTGCTTCTTCTAGCTCAGATTGAATCTTTGCAAACAAACTATATTCTGTTCCTTTTTGAACCTCAATACGAACGTGTGCTTGGGAAGAAATTTCTGGCAACTCTGGTTTTCCATAAAGTTGAAGAGCACGCTTTTTATTCTCCCATTCCTTGAGAATAGTATATTTAAAGTCAATAATGTCCTTTGAGGCACCTGGAGTAGCTTCAGTAGCCTCAGCATCAGCTGATGCGGATTTAATCCTACCTTCAATCTCTAAAAGGCTAATACGTGAGTATAGTGGGAAGTTACTTGCTACGTCATTTTTCAACTCATTAAAAGTATAAAACTCCACCACACGCTCAGAAATATCATCTGCATTTGACATAAGTTCTTTACGAACCATTAATTCATTCTTACTATTCGCACGAATGGCAAGGATATCTCTTTGTTCAACATCAACAGGAGGCGTTGTTACCTCTACTCTTTTTGGAATACTTCTGACGTATGCCTGATCCTTATCCATAGTTGTAGTAACTAAGAAGAAAATCAAAAGCAAGAAAGCGATATCCGCCATCGAGCCAGCATTTATTTCAGGAATTTCGCGTTTTGCCATATTATCTTATTTTCTATAACGTCCCAATAAAGGACCAAATACTGCAACTAACAATGCTATAACTACACCCGAAATTACGGTGTAAAGCCCAGCAGATGAAGATGCTATTGTTCCTTGGGCTACTTGAACATCTTCAAGTAATGCTAAAGATTCATTTGTATCACTTGTCCCAATCATTAAAAAGATTAAGTACAACACAAGCGCTACTAATAATCCAATAATAGACATAACTGTCTTTTTTGGATTTGTGATTAACTGAATCACGAAAAACACTAGGATTAAACCGACACTAGCGAATATGATAAATCCTGTAAAGGATGTAGCCAAACTCATACTAGCGCCTTCTCTAAATGTTTCTTGTGCCTCCACGGTACCCTCCATGTTCGGCCCTCCGATGATGAATAGGGATAAAATAACACCTATTGCAACGAGTCCGATCTTAAGAATACTCATGAATAAATTGAGTTTTTTAGTCTCCATATCGTTTACTTTAAAGATTAATAATTTAGTCTAAAAAGGCGACCTTAGACCTTAGCAATTTTATATTTCAACATCATGTCTACTAAAGAGATAGATGAATCTTCCATTTCATTAACTAATCCGTCTACTTTAGAAACAATATAGTTGTAAAATACCTGAAGTATAATCGCAGCAATCAAACCAAATACTGTTGTTAAAAGTGACACCTTAATACCACCCGCAACTGTTGTTGGAGATACTTGCCCATCAGAAACAATTTTGTCGAATGCGAAGATCATACCAATTACAGTCCCTAAGAAACCAAGCATAGGAGCAAGAGCGATAAACAGTGCTAACCAAGAAAGTCCTTTTTCTAACAGTCCCATTTGAACTCCTCCATAAGCAACTACTGATTTCTCAACCATTTCAATGCCCTCATCAGAACGATCTAATCCTTGATAGAATATCGATGCAATTGGTCCTCTTGTATTACGACAAAGATCTTTAGCTGCTTCAACACCACCATTTTTCAATGCTGTCTCTACCTCATCTAAAAATTTCTTTGTGTTAATTGTAGATAAGTTTAAATAAACAATACGCTCAATAGAAAGAGCTAAACCGATAATTAAACAAATCAATACTGGAGTCATCCAAAATGGGTCTCCTTCAATATACTTTTGCTTTAACGTTTGGACGAAGTCTAATTCTAGAACTTCATCTTTTACTACCATTGTCTCATTTGCTCCTTCGTTTGCTTGATCAGCAATTGAACTTGTTGAATCTTCCATTTCAGAAACTACACTGTCAGGAGCTTCAGTAAGTGATGTGTCTTGAGCTGATAGAAGGTTTACAAAACCAAATGTCATTGCTGCTGCAATTGCTAAAGAACTAATTGTTTTTTTCATGTTCTAAAAAATTAATTAATCGTGTTCTAGGTTTAAATTTTCAAAATCAAAAATAATAAAATTTTATTCACAATAACGTTAGAAATACATTAAATAGATGCCACACGATACTGCAAGGGTGAATGATTTGAAATATTTAGTTTTATTAGACACTAGAGATTAATTTAATTATCTGAAAAATAGAGGTTTAAAAGTCTATGACTTATAGTGTGGATATCTTAAAAAAAACTATAATGAACTGAGCTCAAACATAGGAGATCCTTTATCACCTTGTTGATTATAAAAATCAATAAAATGTATCTTAAAACACAATCCTTCTGTTGTTTTTACAATATGATTTTTAGTTACACCTGTTGTGTAAGATCTGTTATTGTATATGTTGAGGGGGCAAAAGTTTAAAGCATAAAAAAGCCCTCCGATATGGAAGGCTTCTTAATTTGTGCTTGAATGCTTTCTATTGTTCTAACTTAAACACTCTTTCTACAGTACCATCTGAATAGATGTAGATAAGAGGTGTGCTGGGTTTAAAAGTAGTTTCTCTCCTTTATCTTTTAATTGTTCATTCTCTTGTGCAAGAATGGGTGCTGTCTCATTTGTTTTTGTTATACAAACGTAATCGAGAAGACCTAATTCACATCATTTTATCTAAATAAAATCAGAATATGGATTAAAAATACCGTCTTTAGGGTATTGATTTCTAAGAATATATGACGGCTATATTGTTGATATAATGTAGAATACCTTAATGAGGGTATTGCACAAAATTTTTTTCGTGAGTAGTTTTGAACTTCAATTATAAAAAATTTGTTTTACATGCTAGAAAATTCAGTCATAAATGAGGATAAAGGGCTAGAAAATGATTTCTTTGTTCGTTCATTTTTAGTCCAATCAAAGCCAAAAGTTGTGGTTGACTTTTTAACAGCTTCTCACTGGAGGTATGAGCATGAAATAATTCCAAAAATTGAACAGAATTTTATTAGACTCATTAAAACTTTACCTAATGAGCCAACCTTACCTGTAATATTCAATCTATTTCTAAAGTTTCAATTATCTCTTAAATTGCATATTCGAATGGAAGAAGAGATTGTGTTTCCTAAATATTTGTGCATTCTAAAAAGAGAGGGTGAGATTTCAATGACAGGGTCTCACGAAGCTCAAGAGCCTTACGTAAATGAAATCATAAAATTACTTAATAGAACTTCTTATTCAAAAAATCCATTTTGTCAACTTCTTATTCAACGACTAGATAAATTCGAAATTGAATTAAACGAACATGCATGGATTGAAGAAAACATAATTAGCAAAAATCTACAGTAGCCAAATGCAAGAACCAAACCATACAGTTATTCATAGTAATGCTTTTATCTATGCATCTTTTACATCCTCTTCACCGTTTAATACATCTCCGTATGTTGTATGACTGTATACCATTGAGTTAACCGCTAAGAGTATACCTAATAATAAGTTTTTCATATTTAGAGAATTAAAGATTGATATAGTTCTAATTCATCTAAGTGAAAAAGTAACAGAAATCAAACATACTTTTTTGATAAAATAAAATTACCTTTAAATGGACCGTACAAGGTGAATATAACCCTTTGGGATGCTAGGATACCACACACGAGACGTTAACAAACATTGAAAAAATTACTCTGACTCCATGAAGAACAGGCCACATATTTTTCTAATAATTATTTCAGTACTCCTTTTATTCAAAGGAGAAGTCTTTGCTCAAAATCAGAAACAAATTGACAGCCTAAAACAAATAATTACATTAGCAAAACAAGACACAAACAAAGTAATAACATTATTGGAGTTAGGAGACCAATACGAACACAACAAACCAGATAGCGCCTTAGTTTTTTACCATAGAGCGCTTGACATTTCAAAAGAGATTAAATCTCAAACACTTATTGCAAAATGCTCAAGGTATATAGGTATTATTTACTATTATCAGGGTTTTTACACAAAAGCCATTGCCTATCATATTAAGTCTCTTAACACCTACAAAAAAATTGGTGATAAGAAGGGCATTTCAGGCTCTTACAACAACATTGGACTTGTTTACGAGTATCAAGGCGCTTACACCAAAGCAATATCTTATTATCTTAAGTCTTTAAAAATTAGCGAAGAAATTGGCGATAAAAAAGTAATACAAAGTGCCTACAATAATATAGGTGGTCTTCACACTAATCAAGGTGCTTATGATAAGGCATTGTCTTATTTCTTTAAATCATTAAAAATATCTAACGAAAGCGGCAACAAAAAGGGGGTAGCAGACTCTTACAACAACATTGGAAGTATTTACTGGCATCAAGGGCGTGAAGATGAATCAATCCAACATTATCTTAAATCACTTAAGATTAAAGAAGAAATTGGAGACAAAAGAGGTCTGTTTAGCTCTTATCAAAACTTAGGTGTTTCTTACTATACGAAAGGTTCTTACGACAAAACTCTATCGTATTATCTTAAATCTCTGAATATAGCTGAAGAGATTGGTGATAAACATGGGATTGCAACGACACACATAAATATAGCCTCTTTAAATATTAGGCTTGCTGATTCTTTAGCAAGAAATGAAAAACAAAGAATTGAATACTTAAAAAAAGCTATTAAAAATAGTTCACTGAGTTATAAACTAGCCAAAGAAATAGGATCATTACCTCTGGTAAGTGAAGCGTGTAACTCTCTTATGAATACGTATTCAAAATTGGGGAATTATAAAAGAGCAATAGAGTTTTCAGAAATATATATCATCTCGAAAGACAGCCTATTTGACAAAACAAAAACAAAAGAATTAGCAAAAATAGAAGCAAAATATGAATACCAGAAACAAACAGAAATAGACTCCTTAGCCCATGTTAACGAAATAAAAATCAAAGATCAAGTGTTGTTGAGAGAAAAAGAAGTGAGTAAGATGAAGATTATCACTTTTGTAATAATAGGCTCCATTATTTTAATTGTAACATTACTTATTATCTACCTTCAAAGAGGAAGGATAAAGAAAAATAAAATGATTTCCCAACAGGAAAAGGAGCTTACTAATGTTAACCTTAAAAACAAAGAGCTGGAGAATAAAAACCTTTTATCTGAATTAGAATACAAGCATAATGAAGTAGTTAATTTTGCCTTACACATAGCCGAAAAGAATGATTTTTTAGAAAATCTCCAAAAAACGCTTAATGCGTCTAATGATCAGATTGATCCAAAGACGCTTAAAAAACTAATTGCTCAGAACCTTTCCACAGAGAAAGATAGAGAAGAATTTAATGCTAATATTGAAAGTTTGAACGATTCCTTTTTCCTAAAATTAGATGAGAAATTTCCTAAACTGACAAAAACTGACAAACGTTTATGCGCCCTCCTTCGCCTAAATCTTTCATCTAAAGAAATAGCATCTATTCAAAATATATCTCCAAACAGTGTTGATGTAAATAGATATAGATTAAGAAAAAAGCTTGACATTACTA
Source organism: Flavobacteriales bacterium UBA4466 (assembly GCA_905182335.1). Classification (GTDB taxonomy): domain Bacteria; phylum Bacteroidota; class Bacteroidia; order Flavobacteriales_D; family Crocinitomicaceae; genus UBA4466. Next base: position 73,984 of record CAJJBE010000007.1, read on the forward strand.
CAGATAAAGATCTATCTAATTTCTTAAATGCCTTTATTTAAGAAACGTACTCAAATCCACCCCTTTACACCTCTATTTTGAGCCTTTTTATTGCCCGAGTTATTTTTTCCTTGAGACATAACCAATCCTATTCAGTCAAATTTATCCCAATATTATATTTTAAGATCTAGAGTAAGTTTTATACTCTAAAATATTCTATGTAATCCAATTAAACACCTAAATTTATTATCAATAACTTAAGTGAAATATGTACGGATAAATATATGCTTTGTATGGACATTGTACAGACGAAAAAATGATTTAAAACATTTAGATACCATTACTTTGCAGAGTGCATTAAAACAAATTACATTATGAAAAATCACATCATTTATTCCTTTTTAACTTTAATATTTTTGTCATCTTCTGTTAAAGCTGCAGATTTTTTTGTTTATTCTAGTGCACAAGCGCCAGATTACAGCACTATTCAATCTGCTGTTAATGCAGCAAGTAATAATGATAATATTTATATCGATTCTACTGTTTTTACAGAAAATGTGACAATAGATAAATCACTTTCTTTTTACCCCCTAAATAAAGGTTCTAGGTATACAATTAATGGTGGTTTGACACTTGACTTTGTAAATAATACTTCAATCTATATTCAAGGACTTGATGGTGCTGGAATCTCATCTACTTTTAGTGGGATTAATACAGATTCTGCTACAATAATTATAAATGATTGTTATTTTACTGGATTTGTTGGTCTGAATCCAAATTCTTCAATCCATTCATTTATTTACTATTCCAAATTTGATGCTTATGTTGGACTTGATCATGCAGAATTGATAGGTAATGATTTTAATAATCAGGTGAAATTATCAATAAATCAAGATTTTGATACTAACCCTCCAAAGGTTAAAATCTACGCAAACTCATTCTATTTGTTTAATTCTCAAAATAATTCATTCCATCAATTGGAAATTGATTTTGCAGAAAATGCTGATATCCATATTGCAAATAACATTTTTAATGGCGATAATAATCTTGGAGATAACATTCGTATAGAGGCAGGTAGTGGTATTTATGCAAATAATATATTAATAGAGAATAATACCATATATAAATCTAGTTCATCTACTTCAGTTTACGCAAAAAGAAATATCAATATATATTACTGTGATTTCTTAACAGTTCGAAATAACTATTTTAATAATCAAAATTCAGATAGACGAATCTCTTGTACTTATGTTGGGGTTAGAAATATAGAATCTAATGTTTGCAACCTACCATATGATTTCACTTACTGTTTGAGCAGTACTTGTGGTTCAATAATTTCTCAGAATAATCTAGAATCAAATCCTTTAAGTTATAATTCATCAACAGGTGTAGTAACACCAGCTTGGGGTGGTGGAATTGATATTGGAGCTGATATTTATGAATGTAGAGATATTGACAATACAATAAATGATATTGGAACTTATGGAGGACCTCATTCTTGGAGTAATTATCATAATAATTCTAATTCTCCAGCTCAAATAATCGATTTAGAGATACCTTATTATATGTTAGTTCTTCCAGGAACTATTCTGGAATTTAATTCAAAAGCAATTCATAAAAACGAATAATGATTGTAAGAAAATTAGTTCTATTATTTTGTCTTTTTTATTCTGTTTTATTGTCTGCTCAGATAACAGCTCCTAGCAACTCGATAACTGAAGGAGAATATTTTTGGGATACAGATCCAGGAGAGGGGAATGGTACTCCTTTAGTTGCTTTTGATGGCAATTGGGATGAGAGTATGGAAAGTGTTTCAGAGTCTATATCTAGCTTACTATTTAATGGTTATCATACCTTTAATATTAGAGTAAAAGATGCTGATGGAGTTTGGAGCAGCATTTTTAGCAGTGTTATATATTTTGATCAACTAACGTCTTTAAGTGCTTCTGATTTTGATTTAACTCAAGGAGAATATTTTTGGGATGCAGATCCAGGAGAGGGCAATGGTACTCCTTTAGTTGCTTTTGATGGTAGTTGGGATGAGAGTATGGAAAGTGTTTCAGAGTCTATATCTAGCTTGCTATTTAATGGTTATCATACCTTTAATATTAGAGTAAAAGATGCTGATGGAGTATGGAGTAGCATTTTTAGCAATGTTATATATTTTGATCAACTACAGTCTTTAAGCGCTTCTGATTTTGATTTAACTCAAGGAGAATATTTTTGGGATACAGATCCAGGAGAGGGGAATGGTACTCCTTTAGTTGCTTTTGATGGTAATTGGGATGAGAGTATGGAAAGTGTTTCAGAGTCTATATCTAGCTTGCTATTTAATGGTTATCATACCTTTAATATTAGAGTAAAAGATGCTGATGGAGTATGGGGTTATCCCTTTATTGCTAGTATATTTTTTAATGATCCTTCAATAATTTACGGTTGTACAGATAGCACTTCTCTTAATTATGATCCTTTAGCAACATTAGATGATGGTTCATGTTCTTACCCTTGTTTACCTGATACTTCTTTTACTTATATTAATGTAAATGACAGTTTAGTTTGGAATGGAATTACTTATGATAGCAGTGGTACCTATACTTATAATGGTTCTTCTACAATTAATAATTCTTCTGCAAGCCTCGATGGTATTAATGATTACGTTGATGTCGGCAACAATAGTGTATTAGATGTTGATAATTCAGTAACTATTGAAGCCTGGATTAACCCTGCGAATTTGTCTAACCGTCATGCAATTTATTCAACAAGAAAGAATAACGATCCTGGATCATTTCAACTTGAAATAGGAAGTGAAAGTCATCTCGGGACAAGTTTTGTTGCAGTTACTGGGCCTGGATACTATGGATAGCTATTACAGGTAGTAACGTAATAAACACTAACAGTGGATGGGTACATATTGCTTATACTAGAGATGGTGTAGGCGATAATCATCAAATTTATATTAATGGTATACCGCAGGCAATCAATACTTATCCCTATACATTTGCTAATAATAATGCTTCAAAAGAAATAGGGCGTGGGACTTCGCCTAGTTGCAATACTATGACGGTCAAATAGATCAAGTTAGCATTTGGAATATTGCACTATCTCAACAAGAAATTCAAAATTATATGAACTGCTCACCTCAGGGAAATGAAGTAGGTCTAGTTGGCTATTGGAACTTTGAAGAAGGTAGTGGTAATACTGCTTATGACCAAACCTCCAATGGAAATGATGGAATCATTAATGGAGCTACTTATGACACAAATGTGCCATCACAATCTTGCTCCTTAACCAATGCTAATGGTTGCGATAGTATAGCTATACTTAATTTAACTATTAATCAATCAGATACTTCATACACCAACATTACTAATTGTGATTCTTATACATGGTCTGTAAATGGAACTACATATACTCAGACTGGAACTTATACTGATGTAAGTACGAATTCATCAGGATGTACAGAGACTGAGATTTTAGTACTTACAATAAATAACAGTACAACCAATACTAATTACTTGCCATCAAATGGTTTAGTTGGCTGGTGGCCTTTTAATGGCAATGCAAATGATGAAAGTGGAAATGCGTATAATGGCACTGTTAATGGCGCAGCACTAACTACTGATAGATTAGGTGCTACTAATTCAGCATATTCATTTAATGGTAACAGTGCTTTTATTCAAACCCCCACTTCTGCTGTAAATTTCCCCTCGGGCTTTACTATAAGTGTTTGGGCAAAAGTTTTAGGTGCAAATACAAATACAAATTGTTCTTTTGGATGTGCTGAATTTCTTGTAACAAAAGGGGATGATGGGCAAAGTGGGCGTATTAGTATTCAGTATTCTCAAGACACCGGAGGAGAAACTTTTGCGGGGGCAACTGATTATAGTTTATCTGTGAGTTCTTTAACACAATATCCATTTCCTCAACCAAATTGGCATCATGTAGTATATACATTTGATAATACGAATTACAAAATTTATCTTGATGGATTGCTAATGAATACGATAGCTTCAACAACTGCTATTCCTAATCTGGCAAGCGATATCGTTTTCGGAAAGATGCCTAATAACACATCCTACCCTTATTATTTTAATGGCTATTTAGACGACATCGGTATTTGGAATCATGCATTAACCCCAGGAGAAATAACTAATTTATACAGTGCAGTTAATTTTGCCTCCCCTACAGGAACTCATACAATAACAGAATGTGACGCTTACACATGGATTGACGGAAACACCTACACAGCCAGTAACAACTTAGCTACTTTTAACATTACTAATGGTGCTGCTAGCGGTTGTGATTCTTTGGTAACTTTAGATTTGACTATTGTTAACGCTACTTCAGGTACAGACACCAAAACAGAATGTAATTCTTATACTTGGATTGATGGAAACACCTTCACAGCAAGTAACAACTCAGCCACTTTTAATATTACTAATGGTGCTGCTAATGGTTGTGATAGTTTGGTAACTTTAGATTTGACTATTGTTAATTCAACATCCGGTACGGACATCAGAACGGAATGTAATTCTTACACTTGGATTGATGGAAACACCTTCACAGCAAGTAACAACTCAGCCACTTTTAATATTACTAATGGTGCTGCTAATGGTTGTGATTCTTTGGTAACTTTAGATTTGACTATTGTTAACGCTACTTCAGGAACGGACACCAGAACAGAATGTAATTCTTACACTTGGATTGATGGAAACACCTTCACAGCAAGTAACAACTCAGCCACTTTTAATATTACTAATGGTGCTGCTAATGGTTGTGATAGTTTGGTAACTTTAGATTTGACTATTGTTAACGCTACTTCAGGAACGGACACCAGAACAGAATGTAATTCTTACACTTGGATTGATGGGAATACCTATACAGCAAGTAACAACTCTGCTACTTTTAATATTGTCGGAGGTGCTGCTAATGGTTGTGATTCTTTGGTAACTTTAGATTTGACGATTGTTAATTCTACTTCAGGTACGGACACCCGAACAGAATGTAATTCTTATACTTGGTTTGATGGTATCAACTACACAGCAAGTAACAACTCAGCTACTTTTAATATTATCGGTGGTGCTGCTAGCGGTTGTGACTCTTTGGTAACTTTAGATTTGACGATTGTTAATTCTACTTCAGGTACAGATACCAAAACAGAATGTAATTCTTACACTTGGATTGATGGGAATACCTACACAACTAGTAACAACTCAGCTACTTTTAACATTACTAATGGTGGTTCTAATGGTTGTGATAGTTTGGTAACTTTAGATTTGACTATTGTTAACTCTACTTCAGGTATTGATACAAGAACAGAATGTAATTCACTTCTTTGGATTGATGGTAACACTTATTATGCAAATAATAACACTGCAACATTCAACATAATCGGTGGAGCTTCTAATTTGTGTGACTCTTTAGTAACACTCGACTTGACTATTAATACTTCTACTACTGGAACTGATACCAGAACTGAATGTGACTCTTACACCGCACCGGATGGTGCGGTCTATACTTCCACCGGAATTTACACTGCCATAATTTCAAACGCAGCAAATTGCGACAGTACTATTACGATTGATCTTACGGTGAACAATGCAACTGCAAGCAGTATTTCCGAAACGGCTTTGGACTTGTATACTGCACCAAGTGGAGCTGTTTATACAACGAGCGGCGTGTTCAACGATACCATAGCAAATGCTGCAGGATGTGATAGTGTAATAAGCATTACACTTACGATGAGCCATACCGGAATTGAAGAGCTAAATCACCAACCGATCTTCCTTACACCAAATCCCACAAGTGATTTTATTACCATTGTAGGGCTTGAAAATGTAACGGAAATTAAAAGTATGGAGCTGTTGTCTTCAGCGGGTAGGGTAGTTGCTGTATTGAAAGTCGGCACACTGAAAATAGACGTGTCGAGGCTCAGCAGCGGAGCCTATTTCCTATCCATTACACACACTAACGGAACAGAACGATTGCGCTTTGTGAAGGAGTGAGAAATGTGCACTATGCAACCTTTTAAGTCGTTCATCCGTTTTGCTTAAGTATATTGAGAAAAAATTAAACAGGAAATGTCTATTCAATAAAATAAAACCTGGATTGTACTCATAGCTCAGATATTGAAGGATCTCTTCATTCCATTGCTAAACAGACACTTAATCAACCAAACACAAGCTAAAAAAAATAAGTATGTTATTAAAGATTGCGATCACATCAATCCTAATATTTTCAATTTTCAATGCGAATGCTCAGAATAGCTTCGGAAATAAAGAAACGACATGGTCAGCTGATGCATTTGATTATTGGTTTACTGATGTTAGTGAACAAAATCTGCCATATGGTATTTCAGAAGCTGTATTGTTTTCTAGTTCGACACGGCTTGGACAACTGCTATTTACAAAAAGTGGAATAACGATTCTAAATCCACGTCGATTAACAGAAGAGCATCAAGATTTGAGTAAAATTGAGGAGGGTGGAGAAAATAAAATATATGATGATCTAAACCCTTTGAAATATGAATTTCTGTTTATTAATTCTAGTCAAGATGCAGAGCTCATAGGCAGTCTAAAGTGTTCGCATTATTCTGTATTTGGACGAACTAAACTTAGCAATTACAACAATCTTGTTTATCGCGGCATATATCCCAACATCGACATTATCTTTTCCCTGCCTGAAACGGGTGGATTAAAATATGATATTATTGTTCATCCAGGTGGAAATATTGAGGATGTCCAAATCATGCATAAAGACAGTAAACTGGATATAAAAAAAGAGGGCAATCTAAATATTCAAACTGAAGGCTACATGCTCACAGATAAAGCTCCAACAGCTTTTGATTCAGATGACATACCGGTAGCCGTTTCTTTTGAGTTAAAGAACAACTTAGTTTCTTTCGAAACTGAACCATACGACAAGAGTAAGACACTTATTATTGATCCTGTCATTGATTTTTCTCCAGATTCATCTTTTGTTTCAGGCAGCGGAACATTTTACCCGTTGAAGCCTATGTTTAGGAATATCAATTTTGACATGTTCGGCAATCTTTATTGTTCAGTGGATAGAGCCCAGAATTTTGGTAATGACTTTATTTATCGGAAGTATTCGCCAAATGGGGTGTTATTATGGTCGAATAATACTTTTGTTTTATATATCAAAATTTCTGATGTCACAGTTAATCCACAAACGGGAACTTCTTACGCAGTAACTGGCGATTTAGTATCAATTGACAGCAATGGATTTACAATTGCAAGCGTAAATAATGTATATTCAGAATTGTCAGTGAGATACGACCCTTGTTTGGATACGGTTGTCATGGGCTTGGGAGGTTGCAATCCTGGTCCTATCCCTGTTGATAATGATGTTGTAGTCTTTAGTCCTAATCTTTTGACCGGGGTATCAAATAATATTAATTTATTACCGTGTTTATTTTATCAGCAAGGGTCCAGTGCTTTAACATTAGATCCTGAAGGGGGCGACGCTTATTTTGTAATGAATACAGCAACCATCGGACCAGGTCGTATTTACAAAATGAATTATGGGCAAGTTGGTGTTTCTCCTTCCCTAACATGGCAAAATTTATCTTTAAGTAGTGCATATCCCAGAGGAGCAAGTTCTGATGTTTTAACTTGTGGAAGAAATTACCTTTACTATTTTGATGGTTCTGCGATTGAAAAAAGAAACAAGAATACAGGAGCGCTTTTGAATACTCTTACAATCAATGTAAATAGTCCAATTCTATTGAGTGGCGATGTATTTAATGCTGCTGTCAATTCATTTGTCAATGTGTCTCCGCATGGAATTGATCTTGATCTATGCGGTAACGTTTATGTTGGGCAATCGCAAGCTGTAAAAGTATATGATTCAAATTTAAATTTTTTGACTCAGTATCTCACAACTAGCTTAGATACTATTCTGGATATCCAAATACATGAAGATCAACTGGCAGTTGGTGGGTTCAACTATTTGGAAGTTTTTACGCTACCTTATTTTTCAGGAACTAATAATATTACCTTAAGTACTACTCCAGACACCTGTGCTTTATGCATCGGATCAGCCGCAATAGATACAACATCATTTCCATGCGGAGATCTTGATTCGCTAGATATTCTCTGGTCCAATGGGCAAAATACTCCAGCTATTTCGGGGTTGTGCGAAGGCTGGTATTCTGTGACTATCAGTGGAGGTTGTTTTTCTCAACAATTCACAGATTCTGTATTCGTGAGTAACACGGCCACGCTTTGCGGTGTAAATATTTCTATTCCAGATGATACTATTTGTGTTGGTGAATGTGTCGACCTAGTTGCTGCAACTATAGGTTCTTTTACTGCGCCAGTTACTTATGCATGGAATAATGGCATCATAGCAACAGATAGTGTCGTAAACGTCTGTCCAACAGCAACAACGACATATGAAGTGATTGGAACTGATTCAACCGGCCTAGCGGACACCGCAATCGTTACCATCACCGTTGTTGCGCCACCTGTAATAAATCTTGGAAATGACACCGCCATTTGCTTTGTTCCGTTCACCTTGGATGCAGGAAATATAGGAGCTTCTTTTTCTTGGCAAGATGGTTCCAATACACAACTTTTCAGTGTTGATAGCTCTGGTGTATTTTCTGTAACCGTTGATAATGGTGTTTGTATTAACACTGATAGTATCGTCATTAACTATGATCCTGCAATTGTGAATCTGGGGCCCGATATTATCACTTGTCAGCCAGATACTGTTGTTTTTGATGCTGGAGTTCTTTTCGTATCGTATTTATGGGGTGATAATTCTACCGACCAGACTTTAAATGCTTTAAATACAGGCATGTACAGTGTCGAGGTGACGAACTCTTCTGGGTGCACTGCTTTGGATACCACCGAAATCATTGCTGGCTCACTTGCTTTAAATCTGGGCAGCGACACAGTAATTTGCCAAGGGCAATCATTATTAGTTAATGCACAAACGCAAGCGTCGGGTGTAGACTATTTATGGAGTACTGGGTCTACTAATCCAACCTTGACTTTGACAGATGCTGGAGTATATTGGGTTGAGGTATCCTCCGGGATTTGTTTGCAAAGGGATTCCATAGAGGTACAAGAACAAATTGTAACAGCTGCATTTGAAGGTTTAAATGAATCGGGTTGTTCTCCCGTAACTATCGATTTTAACAGTACATCTGTTGTGAGTATTGGAAGCATTACTTCTTGGGATTGGAATTTCGGTAACGGAATGAACTCCAATGTTGAGAACCCGAATCAAACGTATTTAAATGAAGAAGGTATCACTTACCCCATTCAATTAATCGTAACATCGGACCTTGGTTGTACGGATGATACAACGGTATTTATGCAAATCAATGCTTATCCTCAGGTTGTAGCTGAATTTAGCTATTTTCCGAATACTGTTTTATTTGGTGAAGACATTTATTTTGAGAATCTTTCGACAAATGCTACAAGTTGGCAATGGGACTTTGGAGATGGGGTGAATTCTATTGAAGAAAGCCCAGCGCATTCGTACCTTACCATTGGTACGTATTCCATAACCTTGATAGCTTCCAATGAATTTGGATGTAACGATACTATTAGCTATCAGCTTGAAGTTTCCAGTGAGACTTTGCTGTTTGTGCCGAATACTTTTACTCCTGATGGTGATGAATTTAATCAAAATTGGGTGGTTCAGATTTCAGAAATTGACATCTATGACTTCAGCATTACTTTATTTAATAGATGGGGTGAGCTAATCTGGGAGAGCTTTGATCCTGAAGTTGGATGGGATGGAACTATAAATGGCGCTGCTGTTCAAGATGGGGTATACACATGGAAAATAGAAGTTGGGACAAAGTTTACCGGAAAGAGAGAAATATTCACTGGCCATGTAAAT